>NZ_JBIUUC010000001.1:60832-1262673 GCF_044742205.1 Streptomyces sp. NPDC087901 | reverse complement strand
GCAGGAAATGGCGTACGACCCGGGTTCATCACGGTCCCGGGTGCACACGCCATTTCTGAGGAGACGCCCCGGAGGGGCCACACCCCCACCCACCGAACAAGGCGCACCCCCTCCCACGCGGAGCACCCGCACCCAACCAAGCCCGTCCGGCGATTGAGGACGGAACCCCGCACCCTGGACCAGCCGCACCCCCGCGGAGCGAGCCACACCCAATCAAGCCCGTCCGGCGCTTGAGGACAGAACCCGCGCCCCGGACCGGGGCGAGCAACACCCCCTTGACGCAACCGCACACGCTCCGTAACTTGTCCACGCATGTGAATGCCGCCCATGCATCTAGCGAGCGCGCGCTCGCCCCCGCACCGAGGAGATCCGCGTATGTCCGCTCCCCGCACCGTCCTGCTCACCGGCGCCGCCGGCGGTCTCGGCACCCTGATGCGCGGACTGCTGCCCGCCCACGGTTACGAGCTCCGCCTGTTCGACATGTTCCCCATCGAGGGCGAGCCGGACGCGATCACCGCCGACCTCGGCGACAAGGAGGCACTGCGCGAGGCCGTGCGGGGTGTCGACGCGATCATCCACCTTGCGGGCATCTCCCTGGAAGCCTCCTTCGACAAGATCCTCAGAGCGAACATCGAGGGCACCTACAACCTCTACGAGGCCGCCCTCGCGGAGGGCGTGCGCCGGATCGTCTTCGCGTCCTCCAACCACGCCGTCGGCTTCACCCCCCGGCCGCTCCCCGGCGACCCGCTCATTCCCATCGGCACCCCACGCCGCCCGGACACCTTCTACGGTCTCTCCAAGTCCTTCGGCGAGGACCTCGCCCAGCTCTACTGGGACCGGCACGGGCTGGAGACCGTTTCGGTGCGCATCGGCTCCTGCTTCCCGGAGCCGACATCCGTACGGATGCTGTCCGTCTGGATGAGCCCCAGCGACGGCGCCCGGCTCTTCGATGCCGCGATCACCGCCGAGAACGTGGGACACACGGTCATCCACGGCTCCTCGGACAACACCCGCCTGTGGTGGGACCTGACGACGGCACGGTCCCTCGGCTACGAACCGCAGGACGACTCGGAGGAGTACGCGGCGAAGCTCATCGCCGAACAGGGCGAGCTCGACCCGGACAACCCGGACCACGCCCACCTCGGCGGCCACTTCTGCACCAACCCGCCGATCTGGCCGTACTGAGCGGCCGCGGCAGCCACCCGGAGAAGGGTGACATCCACTCTCAGACCCGGGCAGAGCCTGCGCTGCCGCCGTACGGGCGAAGGTGCCCGAAGGTAAGGGAACGGCAAAGCCGGGTCATTCGTTACCTCGTGCATGACCGCTATGACACCCGGCTCGAACATCCCCCTCTCCGCCGCCCGCGTGACGGTGGACGTCGCCGCTCCCGTGCGGCTCGACGTATCGGGCCTGCTGCTCACCGCCGACGGCAAGGTGCGCTCAGACGACGACTTCATCTTCTACAACCAGCCTGCGGGCCCGGGTGTGACCTACCGCTCCGGCGGCGGCACCGCGCCCGACGCGATCGTGGTGGACACCGCCGCGGTGCCGCCCGGCATCGAGAAGATCGTCGTCACGGCGAGCCCGGACGGAGCGGGCCAGACCTTCCAGGGCATCGAGCCCACCGCCACCGTGCGCAACGCGGACGACGGCAGTCCGCTCGCCACGTTCACCCCGCCGCAGCTGGGCTCCGAGACCGCGCTCGTGATCATCGAGGTCTACCGGCGGGGCGGCGCCTGGAAGGCCCGCGCTGTCGGGCAGGGCTATGCCAACGGGCTGGCCGGCATCGCCACCGACTTCGGTGTCTCGGTCGAGGAGCCCGCCCCCGCCCCCGCCCCGGTCGCACCCCCGGCGCCGGTCGCCGCGCCGGTGGACCCGCGAATCGCAGCTCCCCCGGCACCGGCCGCGCCGCCGGCCCCGCCCGCCGCGCCGCCGGCTCCCCCGGCCTCCGGCAAGATCAACCTCGACAAGGGCCGGGTCAGCCTGCAGAAGAACCAGACCGTGTCACTGGTCAAGGGCGGCCGCCCGCTGCTCTCCCAGGTCAAGATGGGCCTGGGCTGGGAGCCCGCGTTCCGCGGCAAGGACATCGACCTCGACGCCTCGGTGATTGCATACGGCCCGAACCGCAACCACCTGGACAGCTGCTACTTCGGCAAGCTCTCCATCCTGAACGGCGCCATCAAGCACTCAGGGGACAACCTCACCGGCGAGGGCGCCGGCGACGACGAGGTGATCGTCGTCGACCTGGGCCGGATTCCCCCGGAGGCGACCGGTCTGGTGTTCACGGTGAACTCGTTCACCGGCCAGAAGTTCACCGAGGTGGCCAAGGCCTACTGCCGGCTGATCGACGCGGCCACCGGCGAGGAGCTGGTCCGCTTCGACCTGACCGGCGCAGAGCCGCAGACCGGCGTGATGATGGCAAAGCTGATCAAGCAGTTCTCCGGCGAGTGGGAGATGACGGCGATGGGCGACTTCGTGAAGTCGCGCACCGTCCGCGGCATGGTCAAGCCCGCCGCCCAGTCGCTCTAGGACGGACAGGCCCCGAGGGGCCGGTGGAACGTCTTCAGGGGCACCCGGCTGGCTGCGGGTGCCCCTGAAGGCGGTCGGCGAGAGAAATACGGCGTACGCGGCGCGTGCTCGTCGCTTCTCTCAGAGCTTGGTCAGCTTGGAGTACGGGCTCAGGATCCTCCCCTGTCGCCCCGAGAAGTCGATGAGCACTGCGTCGTTGTCGCCCTCGACAGCAAGGACTCGACCGAGTCCGAACTGGTCATGCGACACCCTGTCGCCCACATCGAACAATTCGACCGGTGGGGCCGCCTGGGCCGGGCGGTTGAAGGGACTGGAAGGCAGGTGACGCCGGGATCCGGCTGACTGTTTCATTACATTGAGTATGCGCCCTGGAAACGCCCGACGCCATGCCCGACCGCTCCTGGGGGCGCACTGATGCCGGATTCGTAATCAGCGGTTCCGGGACCGTGCACCGCCCCTCCCCGCTTCCGGCAAGGGCACCGCCCGTGTCACGGCGCCTGCGGGGCCGCCGCGGATGTGGCGGTTATCGCTTCCCCATGAGGCGTGGCCGGCGGGCTTTCCGGGCACAGGACCGGCCCGGCCCGCGGCGGACACCACCGCCGGGGACCGGGCCGGTCACTGCTGAGGGGCTCCGCTGCGGGGTTCTACTGCTCCCGACGCGAGTGGCGCTTCCACGGGCCGGTGATGGCCAGCATGATGCCGGGCGTCTGGATGTTGGCGAAGAGCGTCTTGCCGTCGGGCGAGAAGGTCACGCCGGTGAACTCGCTGTACTCCGGCTCGGCCTCCGTGCCGGCGTTCAGCTCGTTGCGCGCGATGGGGTAGGTACGGCCGCTCTCGGTCGCCCCGAAGAGGTGCTGGATGCCCTCGCCGTCCTCGGAGATGACCAGGCCGCCGTAGGGCGAGACGGTGATGTTGTCCGGGCCGTCGAAGGCGCCGTCCTTGGACGGGTCGGCGTTGACGCCGAGAAGCACCTTCAGCGTCAGCGTGCGGCGCTTCGGGTCGTAGAACCAGACCTGGCCGTCGTGCTGTACGGGGCTCTCGCCACGGGCGAACGAGGAGACGATGTAGGCGCCGCCGTCTCCCCACCACATGCCTTCGAGCTTGCGGGCGCGGGTGACGTCCGTGTCGCCGAACTGCTTGCGCACCGAGACGGTCTTGGCGTCACGGTCGGGCACGTCGACCCAGTCCACGCCGTACACGGTACCGATCTTCGTGGCACGCGAGAGGTCGTCGACGAACTTTCCGCTCTTGTCGAAGCACTTGGTGGCCTGCAGGACACCGGCGTCGTCGGCGAGCGTGCGGAGCTTGCCGCGCCCGTGCTTGAAGCCGTGCGGCGGGACCCAGCGGTAGAGCAGTCCGTTGGGGCCGGACGCGTCCTCGGTGAGGTAGGCGTGACCGTGCTTGGGGTCGATGACGACGGCCTCGTGGGCGTAGCGGCCGAAAGCCTTGATCGGGCGCGGGTCGCGGTTGGCGCGCCGGTCGGAGGGGTCGACCTCGAAGACGTAGCCGTGATCCTTGAGCAGGCCGTTCTTCCCGGCCTTGTCCTCGGTCTCCTCGCAGGTCAGCCAGGTGCCCCACGGGGTGGAGCCGCCGGCGCAGTTGGTGGAGGTGCCGGCGATGCCGACCCATTCGGCGGTGCGGCCGTCGCGGCGGGTCTCCACGACGGTGCAGCCGCCGGCGGCGACCGGGTCGTAGACGAGGCCGTCGGTGAGCGGAACGGGGTGCTCCCAGCCCGCGCGGGTGCCGCTCAGCTCGTGGTTGTTCACCAGCAGGGTCACGCCGCGCGCACCCTCGAAGGCGGCCGTGCCGTCGTGGTTGGAGGGGGTGTACTCGCCGGTCTCCAGCTTGGTGACGCCACTGTGGGTGATGACCTTGTACGAGAAGCCGGCGGGCAGCGCGAGTATGCCCTTCGGGTCGGGGAGCAGCGGCCCGTAGCCGGGCTCGTGGCTGTGCCCGTGTCCGTGTCCGTGTCCGTGTCCGTCGTGACCGTGGCCGTGGTCGTCGTGGCCGTGCTTGGAGTCCTCGGCGGCGAGGGCGCCGGGTGCGGTGGCCAGCGCGGCGACGGTTCCGGTGAGGGCGATGCCGGCACCGGTGAGGGCGGACTGTCTGGTGAATTCCCTGCGCGTGAAGGCCATCACGTACTCCTGGTGCAGCTGGGGCGGGTTGGTTGCGGGATCACCGTCCCGCCCCTGCGCCAACACCAGTTGAACTGACGACGACTTCGAGGGATTCCGTTGCGTGAACTTCCTCGCCGCCGCCGGCTCAGTTGCCGGAGCCGCTCCGCGACCGGGCCTTGAAGGCGGCCTTGCGGGCGGCCTTCGCCTGCTTCTTGTCGCTGTGCAGCCGCCCCATCGCTTCCAGGACGTCCGCCGTCGCCGGGTGGTCCACCCGCCACGCCTCGTCGAAGAAGCCGCTGTGCTGGCCGGACAACCCCTCGACCAGGCCCTGGAGCTCGTCCAGATCGCCGTCCGCCTCCAGCTGGGCCGCGATCGTGTCGATGGCGAGCCAGAAGATCATCGCCTCCGAGGGTGCCGGCACGTCGGCGGCGCCCCGCTCGGCGAGCCAGACCCGGGCGAGTCCGCCCAGTTCGGGGTCGCCCAGCACCGCGCGCACCGCGGGTTCGGCCTCCGCGCCGACCAGGGCGAGCGCCTGCTGGCAGTGCAGCCGGCGCAGCGGTGCCTGCGGGTCCTCGCCACGTGCGGCGTCCAGGAGTTCACCGGCCGCCCCGTCGGCGCCGTGCCGCGCGAGCCACAGCTCGATCTCGCCGCGGGCCGCCTCCTCGGGGTAGTACGCGATGCCGCCGAGCAGCACGTCGGCGCCCTTGTCCGCCAGGTCGCCGACGGCCGGGGCGTCCACACCGGCGTCCAGCATCCGGGCCCGGATGCCGTAGAGGCCGAGGGGGGTCAGCTTCACCATGCCGTACCGGGTGACGTCGTCGTCGTCGGCGGGCGGCACGGCCTCCTCGCCCTCCTCGGCCAGCAAGGCCTCGTCCACCGGGTGGTATTCGACGATGCCGATGGGTTCGAGGACCCGGAACTGGTCGTCGAGGCGCATCATCGCGTCGGACACCTGTTCCAGGATGTCGTCGGTCGGCTCGCCCATGTCGTCAGGGACGATCATCGAGGCGGCCAGCGCGGGCAGCGGCACGGGCTCGTCGCCCGCACCCTCGCCGACCGTGATCAGATAGAGGTTGCCGAGCACCCCGTCGAGGAATTCGGCCTCGGTCTCCGGATCCCAGTCCAGCGCGTCGAAGTCGACCGACCCGTCCTCACCGACGAGGTCGGCGAAGTCGTCGAAGACCGGGGCGGTGGCGTCGGCGTGGGCGGCCTCCAGGCCGTCGAGCCAGATCGTCAGAACGTCCTGCGGAGAACCGCCTGTCAGCAGGGCCAGGTTCTCTCCCGCGGTGACGGTTCCCTCCGCGTCGCCGTCGTGGCCGTCGTCGCCGTCGTGGCTGTGCGCGTCGGGATCCGCGTCCTCATCCGTCTCCGGGTCCTCGATCTCGACCAGGCCGGTGTCGACCGCGAGCCGCCAGGCCTCGCTGGCCTCCGCAGCACCGTCCTCGTCCGCGACAAGGCCCAGGTGCTCGGCCGCCGCGGGCAGCTGCGCGTCGACGAGCTCGCCACCCGCGCCGACCCGCGTGTCCGGCCCGGCCCAGCGGGCGAGCCGGACGGCGCGGGCGAGCAGCGGCGCGGCAAGCGCGTCCCGTGCCAGCTCCGCCTCGGTGTGCAGCCGTACCGGCGGCAGGGTGGGGCGCTCTGCGGACATCAGGGGGTTCTCCTCGAAAACGTGCGGGTGTACACGTCGCCGGGGCCACGGCTCCGGGCGAGTACGGGGTCAGGCGTCCCAAGCCTAGACGTATTTCGCCCGGTGCCGCCCGGTGCACGGAAGAGAAGGAGGCGGGTCACCGAAAGGACCCGGACAACTCATCTCCGTACCCTGGGGATTGCCGCCCCGGAAGGTCCCCGTCACCCGCCCTCGCCCGGCCGCAGGCTGAGCACGGGGGCGTAGCGGCGCACACCGCCGCCGGTGACGCCCGGGTAGGTCTGCACCCGTTCCCACTGCGGCGTCCGCGATCCGATGCCGTCCCCGGGCGCGGCCAGTGCGTCGATGTGGGCCTGGGCGCTCACCCACTCCGCGTAGTTGAGCACCCGGGTCCCGTCGGTGCTCACATGGAAGTGGCCGGCGAGCCCGCCGGGCGCGGGGGCCGGGTCCGTCCCCAGCGCTTCGAACACGCCGTCCACCCAGTCGCGTTGGCGGGCCCTGTCCGCCCCTTCGAACTCGACGTCGACCACCACGACGCAGCCGGGCTCCCGGCTGCCGGGCGACGACGAGCGGTAGAGCTCGTAGGTGTGCGGTCCGAGCCGCTCGATGCCCGGCACGGCGGCGTCGATCTCGGCGTTGCGCTCGTCGCGGCCGTCCCCGACGAAGGCCTGATAGCTCTCCTCGCCGGTCCACTGCGAGTAGTGGAGGAGCGTCCTGCCGTCCTCTCCCGTGTACACGCTGTACGAGAGCAGCCCCGGGTGCGGCCAGCGCCTGGCCCCCCACGCGGAGCGGATGGCCCCGACGGCCTGCTGTCGGCGTTCCGGCGTGCCGACGTCCCAGGTGCTGACCTTGACGAGCCCCGCATCCGCTCGGGTGACATCGGGCCGGGACACGAACTCCACTGTCATGACTGCTCCCCTCACCGGCGCACCCTTGCGGTGCGTCCGTGACAGCCACCCTGATACGTCAAGCACGCTTGAGGTCAACCGCGGCCCGCGTCCCCCTCGCTACGCTGACGAATCGGACTACGAACGGAGTACCGCATGACGCTGCGGGTCGAGGAGATCACGCGCGAACAGCATCTGGCGTTCGTCGCCGGCCGCGACGCCGCCAGCCATATGCAGGTCCCCTCGTGGGGCGAGGTGAAGCCCGACTGGCGTGCGGAGAGCATCGGCTGGTTCGACGACGGCGGGCGGATCGTCGGTGCCGGACTGGTGTTGTACCGCCCGGTCCCCCGGCTGAAGCGGTATCTGGCCTATCTGCCGGAGGGTCCGGTCATCCCGTGGCACGAGGGCGAGCTGCGCCCCTGGCTGGATCCGCTGGTGGCCCACGCCAAGGCCCGGGGCGCGTTCACGGTACGGATGGGCCCGCCGGTGATCGCCCGCCGCTGGGAGGCGCCGACGGTCAAGGACGCGATCGCGGACGCGGCCGCGGGCCGGCTGCGCGACGTCGAGGCGGATGTGACCGAGCCCCGGGCCGCCGAGGTCGTGGAGCAGTTGCGCCGGCTGGGCTGGCAGCAGGGCGCGGACGGGGACGCTGACGGCTTCAGCGCCGGGCAGCCCCGGTACGTGTTCCAGGTGCCGTTCGCCGGGCGGTCGCTGGAGGAGATCCGGGGCGGGCTGAACCAGCAGTGGCGGCGCAACATCAAGAAGGCGGAGAAGGCGGGCGTGAAGGTCGTCGAGGGCGGCCTCGACGACCTTCCGGTCTTCTACGAGCTGTACCGGGAGACCGCCGAACGCGACCGCTTCATCCCCCGGCCGCTCGGCTACTTCCAGCGCATGTGGACCGCGCTGCGGGCCGAGGACCCGGACCGGATGCGGCTCTATCTCGCCCACCACGACGGAGAGGTGCTCTCGGCGGCGACGATGCTGACCGTCGGGACCCATGTCTGGTACTCGTACGGTGCCTCGACGAGCCGCCGGCGCGAGGTGCAGCCCAACAACGCGATCCAGTGGCGGATGATGAGCGACGCGCACGAGCGGGGTGCCGCCGTCTACGACCTGCGCGGCATCACGGACACCCTCGACGAGGGCAACCATCTGCTGGGCCTGCTGCGGTTCAAGGCGGGCACCGGGGGGCGGGCCGCCGAGTACATCGGCGAGTGGGACTACCCGGTCGGCAAGCTGCTGCACAAGGCGTTCGGCCTGTACATGTCCCGGCGCTGAGCGCGCCGCCCCGCCCCCGCCGCACCGCCGCCTTCGCGGGCGGACCGTCCGGCGGGCGCGGCAGCGCGGGTGAGTGGTGGCGCTGACCAGCGGCAAGCGCCGTGCGGGCGCCCACCGCTTCTCCATCTCGCCGGGCCTCACCGCGAGCCGCCCCTTCAACAGTTGAGCGCTGCTTCACCTTCACCCGGAGAAGAACTAAGTGGACCTTCACGGTCCCACGGGCCGACACTTCGGACATGACGCCGCTCCCGTCCTCCCGCCCCCGTCCCTTCGGCCGCACCCTCTGCGCCATGGTCACGCCGTTCACCACCGCCGGCGGCCTGGATCCGGACGCTGCCGCCGCGCACGCCGCGACGCTGGTCGCCGGCGGCTGCGACGGTCTGGTGCTCAGCGGCACCACCGGCGAGTCCCCGACCACCTCCGACGCCGAGAAGGCGGCCCTGGTACGTGCGGTGCGGGAGGCGGTCGGCCCGGACGTGTCGCTGGTCGCGGGCGTCGGAACCGCTGACACACGGCACACCGTGGAACTGGGCAGACAGGCGGAGCAGGCCGGCGCCGACGGCCTGCTGGTCGTCACCCCTTACTACAGCCGCCCCCCGCAGGCCGCCGTCGAGGCGCACTTCCTGCGCGTCGCCGATTCGGCCGGCCTTCCGCTGATGCTGTACGACATCCCCGGCCGCACCGGCACCCGCATCGAGCCGGAGACGATGCTGAGGCTGGCGGAGCACCCGCGCATCGTGGCGGTGAAGGACTGTTCGTACGACCTGCTCGGTGCGACGAAGGTGATCACCGCCACCGGGCTCGCGTACTACTCGGGCTGCGAGGAGCTCAATCTGCCGCTGTACGCGGTGGGCGGCGCGGGTTACGTCAGCACGGTCGCCAATGTGGCGCCACGCCCCCTGCGGGCCGTGCTGGACGCCTTCGACGCCGGGGACACCGCCGGGGCCGCGCGGCTGAACGGGCTCCTGGCCCCGATCACGGAGCTGATGATGGCGTCCGGGCTGCCGGGCACGGTGACGGCGAAGGCACTGCTGGACGCGGGCCCGGTCCGGGAACCGCTGCAGCCCGCCGGGCGCGAGGCGTCCGACGGGCTGCGGAAGGCGTACGCGGAACTGCTCGCCGCCTGCTGACGGGCCTCGTGCGCCGATGGGCGTCACCGCTGGCCGGCGGCTTGCGTCGTCGCGGCGCCCGAGCCGTTGACCTGCACGGACGCAGCGACGGTTCCTATCGCGCACGAGGTCGTAAGACTGTCCCGCAATTGCTGGCGGGACAGCCCTCAGTCGTTCAGTCGTTGTTGTGCAGGACGTCGTTGAGGCCGCCCCAGACCGCGTTGTTCGGGCGGGCCTCGACGGCACCGCTCACCGAGTTGCGGCGGAAGAGGATGTTCGAGGCGCCGGAGAGCTCGCGGGCCTTGACGACCTGACCGTCCGGCAGGGTGACGCGGGTGCCGGCAGTGACGTACAGACCGGCCTCGACGACGCACTCGTCGCCGAGCGCGATCCCGACCCCGGCCTCCGCGCCGACCAGGCAGCGCTCGCCGATCACGATGCGCTCCTTGCCGCCGCCGGAGAGCGTGCCCATGGTGGAGGCGCCGCCGCCGATGTCCGAGCCGTCCCCGACGACGACGCCGGCGGAGATCCGGCCCTCGACCATGGAGGTGCCGAGGGTGCCCGCGTTGAAGTTGACGAAGCCCTCGTGCATGACGGTGGTGCCGGCCGCGAGGTGCGCGCCGAGCCGCACCCGGTCGGCGTCGGCGATCCGGACGCCCTTCGGCGCGACGTAGTCCGTCATGCGCGGGAACTTGTCGACCGAGGTGACCTGGAGGTGCAGGCCCTCGGCGCGGGCGTTCAGCCGCACCTTCTCCAGGTCGTCGACGGCGACCGGGCCGAGCGAGGTCCAGGCCACGTTGGTGAGGAGGCCGAAGACGCCGTCGAGGTTCTGCCCGTGCGGCTGGACGAGGCGGTGCGAGAGCAGGTGCAGGCGCAGGTACGCGTCGTGCGCGTCGAGCGGCTTGTCGTCGAGCGAGGCGATGACCGTGCGGACGGCGACGACCTCGACCCCGCGGCGGGCGTCCACGCCGATGGCCTTGGCAGCGCCCTCGCCCAGCAGGTTGACGGCACGGTCGGGGGTGAGCCGCTCGGTACCGGCCGGTCCGGGCTCGGCGGTGAGCTCGGGCGCGGGGAACCAGGTGTCGAGAACGGAACCGTCGCCGGCGATGGTGGCGAGGCCGGCGGCGACGGCGCCGGTGGTACGGGGGGAAGTCGTGTCGGTCATGACCAGAACCTAACCGGCCGGGGGCGGCCCGGGCCAACCGGTCTCAGCGTCCGGGCGTGGCCACGACCGCGCCGCCGGGGCCGGACCGGCCGTCCGCACGCGGCGTGTCATCCGCTGTTGCCCGGAGCGGCCTTCCGGGTGCACGGACGGGGCCGCAGGGACGGGATCAGCTGCTGATCCGGCCCAGCATCTCCCGTGCATACGCCTCGTCATAGACCCCGCCGGTGAGGAGGACCTGCAGACAGATCCCGTCCATCAGCGCGATCAGCGCACGCGCCGTCGCCGGGCCGGTGCGCGGCGCCAGGAGTGCGGCGGTGTCGTCGGTCCACTCGGCGGCGACCGGGCGCAGCGCGGGCCGGCGCAGGGCGGCGAGGTAGAGCTCGTACTCAAGCTCCGCCCGGCCGCGGCCGGCGCCGAAGAACTCCCCGAGCAGCCGGGCCAGTTCGGTGGCGAGATCGGCGGCCGGGTCGGCGAGTGCCCGGCTCTTGCGCATGAGCGTGGCGAAGTTCTCGTTCGACCGGCGCAGGGCGGCGATCAGCAGTTCGTCGAGCGAGGCGAAGTGGTACGTCGTCGAGCCGAGCGGCACATCGGCCTCGGCGGCGACGGAGCGGTGGCTGAGCCCGGCGATCCCCCTGGCGCCGACGACCCGGATCGCCGCGTCGATGATCCGCTCGCGCCGCTCGGGGTCGTACCGTCGCGCCATCAGTGGGCTCCGCCCAGATTGAGGACCACCACACCCGCGATGACCAGGGCGATGCCCGCCGCCTTGACCGGGCTGCCGGACTCCCCCATGAACAGCATGCCGATGACGGCGACGGCGGCGGTGCCGATCCCGGCCCAGATCGCGTATGCCGTCCCCATCGACATCGTCTTGAGCGTCTGCGCGAGCAGCGAGAAGGCGAGCAGGTATCCGACGACGGTGATCAACGAGGGCCACAGCCTGGTGAATCCCTCGCTGTACTTCATGGCGGTCGTCCCGGCGACCTCCGCCGCTATGGCCGCGGCCAGCAGTCCGTATCCCATGTGTACGAGTGTACGCATCGCCGGTGCGGGAGGCCCGGGGCCGGGACAGCCCCGGGGGCGCTACCGTGGTCCGTCCAGTACATGCCAGTTCATGATCGACTGACCGACGGAGCAGCAGTGGCGCAGGACGCGGGGTGGGGTGGCGGTGCCTACGAGGGCGCGCCGTACGGGGGACCTGGGGGGCCGCCCGGCTGGGGCGGCGGCTGGATGTTCCCGAAGCCCGGAGTGATACCTCTGGGCCCGCTGCGGCTCGGGGACGTCCTGGGCGGTGCGTTCGCCACCTTTGGCCGTTACGGCAAGCAGTTGCTCGGCGTCGGCGCTGCCGCGTACGGCGGGGCGCTGGCCGTGGTGGTGGTGTCCGCCGTGATCGCGTACTCCGCCGTCGCGGACCATCTGGACCGGGTGCTTTCGCTCGGTTCCGACGAGAACCCCCGTACGGAGGACTGGGTCCCGCTGGTCATCGCGTTCGGCTCGGTCGCGGTGGTGGGCCTGATCGCCGCCGTGATCTCCACGGCCATGATGTACACGGCCGTGCCGGCGGTCCTCCAGGAGGCGGTCCTGGGCCGCCCGGCCACGTTCTCCGCCGTCTGGCGACGTGCCTGGGCGCGGATGCCCGCCGTGATCGGGACGGTCCTGCTGACCTGGCTGATCGCGCTGGTCCCGCTGCTGCTGGCCTGGGCCGGCTTCCTGGCCTTCGTGATCGGCATGCTCAGCATGGACGGCGGCAGCGGACCGGTCGTCGCGATCCTGATCGGCGTAGTGGGCGCCCTGGCGACGGCCCCGCTGGCGACCTGGCTCTGGGTGAAGTTCAGTCTGGCCCCCTCGGCCGTCGTCTTCGAGAACCAGGGCCCGATCGCGGCGATGCGCCGCTCGTCCAGGCTGGTGCGCGGGGACTGGTGGCGGATCTTCGGGATCACTCTGCTGGCCGGCGCCATCGCGATGGTCGCGAGCTATCTGATCCAGATACCGTTCTCGTTCCTCGGCATGTTCTCCGGCGTCCTCGGTTCGATGAATCTGGGCGACGACCCGAATCCGGCCTCGGTCATCGTCGCGATGAGCGGCTACGTGGTGTCGATACTCGTCGGCCAGCTGGTCAGCCAGATGGTCGTGGCCACCTTCCCGCCGCTGGTGGCAGGACTGCTGTACGTCGACCGCCGGATCCGCACCGAGAACCTGGGCCCGGTCCTCGCCGAGGCCGCCGCGATGCCGCCGCAGTACTCGGCCTGACGCGGCATCCGCAGGGCGGGAGCCGGGAGCACGCCCTTGCGGATGCGCCCGGTCGCCGCACGGCCCCGGGCGGCGCCGGCGGGCGCCTGTGCGTCCCCCGCTTTGCTCTGCGGTACCGCCGTGCGGCTAGTTTGTGTGCAGGAACAGGTACGCGGGCCCGTGATGACAGAGGTTCACGGGGGACGGGAGGTCGGGAAGAGTGTCGCTGCGCGGAGGTGATCCAGCCGAGATCGGCGGTTATCCGCTTGAGGCACGGCTGGGCTCGGGTGGCATGGGCACGGTCTTCCTGGCCCGTACGAGCTCGGGAAGACCTGTCGCGATCAAGCTGATCCACCAACAGTTCGCGGGGGACGACGAGTTCCGCATCCGCTTCCGCCAGGAGGTGGCGGCGGCGAGGCGGGTGAGCGGCGCGTTCACCGCCGCTGTGGTCGACGCCGCCCCTGAGGCCGAGCAGCCGTGGATGGCCACGACCTATATCGAAGGGCCCACGCTCGCCCAGCACATCGCCGCGGAAGGCCCGTTGAACGGGGCGGAGCTGCGGAGGCTCGCCATCGGGCTGGCAGAGGCGCTGCGCGACATCCACCGGGTGGGGGTCGTCCACCGTGACCTGAAGCCCTCGAACGTCGTGCTCTCGCCCGAGGGCCCGCGCGTCATCGACTTCGGCATTTCGCGCGCCGCGGACCAGCAGACGCTGACGATGACGGGTCGGGTCATCGGCACGCCGCCCTTCATGTCGCCGGAACAGTTGCAGGCTCCGCGCGGTGTGGGGCCCCGGTCCGATGTCTTCTCGCTGGGGACACTGCTGGTGTACACGGCGACGGGCCACGGGCCCTTCGACGCTGACAGCCCGTACATGACGGCGTATCAGGTGGTGCACGAGGAGCCGTCGCTGGATGCCGTTCCGATGGCTCTGCGCGCGGTCGTCGAGTCGTGCCTGGCCAAGGAACCCGAGGGCCGCCCCTCGGCGGACGAACTCCTCGTGCTGCTGCGGGATCTGCCGGCCGATCTCGGCGGAACCGGCGCGGACGGGGCCGGAGCGGGCCGTACCCGCGACATGAACACCCACCATCACCTCGTGACGCCGGCCGGCCCGGCCATCGGTGCCCCCGGTGCCGGGAGCACCGACACCTCCATCGGCCGCCGGCTGCGCCGCCGCTGGCGTCCCGTGCTCGCGGCCGCGGTCGCCGTGGCGGCGATCGGCGGCGGGGCGGCCGCGCTGAAGGCGGGCGGCTCCGGGGGAAACGGCGACGAGGGCAAGAGCGTCGCAGCTCCGGCTGCCGCGCTTCCGGCCGGTTTCGGCCCGTGGCGCACGACTGTGCAGGGCGGCCGTGCGGACATCTCCGACGAGCTGCGGTGCGTCGCCCCGGGCGACGCGCTGTTCTGCGGGGGCGGCGGTGTCATCGCGACCCGGGTCAGGCCGCAGGACGGCTCGCGGGTGTGGACGGCGAAAAGCCTGGGCGTCCCCGTCCAGGGCATGCACCTGGTGGGCGCCACCGACGACACGGTGCTCGGTTACCGCTTCGCCGCCGAGAACGACCCGCAGGGACCTCCCAGCGAGGTGGTGGCCCTCGACGCGGACACCGGCCGGGAGCTGTGGTCCGTGGCGTCCGGCTCCCAGTCGACGGCCGTCACGGGCCGGACCCAGGACGCCGTGGTGGCCGGCACCGCCGTCGTGACGGTCGACGCCTCCAACTCCCGCTTCGAAGCCCGGGACGCGCACAGCGGCAAGACCGCCTGGACGACGCCGTTCCCCGCGGACACGCGGTGCGCCGCCGTCCCGGCGGGTTCGCGGCTCTTCGCGATGTGCGCGCAGAACGCGGAGCTGAATGCCTCGGAGGTACGCCACCCCACCTTGTTCACGGTCGACCGCGCCTCGGGGGCGCTGGGCAGCCCACTCGCCGTTGACGGCCCTGCCGTACCCGTGGGCGTCGACGACGGCGGCCTCGTACTCCTGAAGGAACACCTGGAGGGACCGGCGTCGGTCGGCTACGACGCGGTGGCGCGGGTCGACCCGAACTCTCCGAAAGTCACGTACTCCCGGCTGGCCAAGACGTACACGGGAACGCCCGGCATGGTGAACGGCACCGTCTACGTGAGCGGGCAGACCGGCCTCGTCACGGCGATCGACCCCGCGACCGGCCGGCAGAAGTGGTCGCGGCAGACGTCCGTGGAGGGTGCTTCGGGCCCCGCGGCGGGAGACGACGCACTGTACTTCAGCTCGGCCACCGGCCGGGTGGTCGCCCTGTCGCCGCGCGACGGGAAGCCCCTGTGGACGACAGATCCGCAGGCCGAGGGTCTGACGGGCGAACAGGGCGCAAGCCCACGCGTGACCGTCGCGGGGCGTGCGGTGATCGTGGCCGCGGCCGACAACACGCTCTTCGCCTTCGACGCGCAGAAGCCGCCGAAGTCGGGCTGACTCCGGCGGCACCGGATGCCGGACGTCCGAAGCCGGTCGTCGGAAGCCGGAAGTTGGTCGTCCGAAGCCGGTCGTCCGAAGCCGGAAGCCAACTGCATTCGGACCGAGATAAGCCTCACCCCCGCGCCTTTCGGGGGGTGAGGCTCATTCCGTGTCAAGCGTGCGAATCACCGCTGGTCAGTCAGCCGGTGACGTCCTGACGCCTGCGTCGCATCCACCACACCAGCGCCGCGCCTGCGACGACGACCGCTGCGGCGATGCCGGAGATCAGCCCGACCGGGGTGTCGGAGCCGGTGTCGGCGAGGCCGCCGTCCGGGTCCGGCATGTTCGCCGGAGGCTGGGTGTTCCCGCCCGTCGGGGCCGGGGCCGAGGCCGACGGATTGCCACCCGGTTCGGTCGGCTCGGGACCAGGCTTCGTGGGAGTGGGCGTGGGCTTGGGAGTGGGCTTGGGAGTGGGCTTGGGGTCCTCGCCTTCGCCTGCCGTCACCTTGCCGCCGCCCAGGAAGAGGGTGTCGGTGTCCCGGTACGAGACGTCATCGGACTGGAGGGACGTCTTGGTGGTGGTGTCCAGGGTGCGGTGTTCGACGTTGAACCGGGTGCGAGAGATGTTCTGCTTGGGCTGCTTGGAGAAGTCCACGCCGCCGACGCCCTGGTTGTAGACCTTGCCGCCGTACTCCAGCTCGAACCACTCGATGCCCTTTTTGATGGAGTCCATGTAACGCCCGTGGACGCTCTCGCGGGTCCACTTCTCGTTGGGGGCGCGCAGCGGCCACGCGGAGACGTCGTTCGAGTTGATGATCTTGTGGAAATCGCTCGGCGTCTTCGCGTCCTGCTGGCGGATGTACTCGGCGGCGACACGAGCGGTGTAGACGGCGCGCAGGTCGGCGTAGTCGGGGTCGGTGTTGACCCGCTCCTCCACCACCGGCATCACGTTCGTGCGGATGCTCGCCTCGATGGCGTGCTTCTGCGTGTCGGTCAGGCCGGTGCACTCGGTGGAGCCGGGCGCCTGCCACTCGACGTCCAGCCACTGGCTGGACACCTTCAGGGGTGCGTCGAGGATGTAGATTCCGCCGTCCTGCTCGCGGACCTGGGCGGGCTTGGGCTCGATCCACATGCGCACGCCCGGGAAGCAGGGCATGCCGTTCTGGCGGGGTGCGGTGTCCCAGTACCGCCTGGCGCCGGCGTGCTTGTCGGGGTTGAGGGCCTCGGAGAAGTCGTGCTTCATCTCCAGGTCCGATTCGAGCAGGACGCGGCCCGCGTCGGTCTTACCGAACGTGGCGTCCATGACCCGGTCGGGCTCGTCCGGGTTGAGGTTGACCCAGAACTTCTCCGGGGTCAGTGCGAGCCAGGTGAACAGGGCGTCGGAGGAGAGTTGCATGCGCGCCTCGCCACCGAAACCGGGGTTCTCGTCCGGGTTGGGCATCTGGTCGGCACGCATGGAGTACTGCATGCCCTTGCCCTTGCCCAGGCCACCGACGTAGCGGAGTTCGAGGGTGGTGAAGTCGACGCCGCCCGGGCCACCGCGCGGGAGGGTGCCCCGGGAGTCGAACCGGCGTGCGTCGGCCTGGATCCTCTTGGCCTCCTCCAGCGTCTTGCCGGAACCATTGATGCGGTCGTTCAGCGAGCCGCGGGTTCCGCAGTTGGAGGCGGCGGCCAGTTGCATCCGGCCCTGGCCACCCTGGCAGCCCGGGGCAAACCACCTCTGGTAGTCGGAGTAGCCCCTGATGGGTTTGGTCCGCGGGACGGGATTGTAGATCCGCTGATTGCCGCGGACCTGGTTCGTCTGGCCCGGCCGCAGCCGGTTGACGTACTTGTTGAAGTTGTCGATCTTCTTGCGCTGGGTGTCGGTGAACGCCTTCGCGCCGGTGACCCGGAACTTGTGGTCCGGCATGAGCCGGGCGACCTTCCGGTCCTTCGCGAGCTGCTTGTTCGTCAGTTCCGAGTTCGACTTGAACTCGTTGAACTCCTTGGTGCGCTGGTTGTAGGCGTCGTACCGGCGCGTGTCGACCACATTGCCCTGTGCATCGATGAGTTCGACGGTGACCTCGCACAGCCAGTCCGGCCCGACCAGACGGAAGTCACGGACGAGCTGGCTTTCGAACGACGAGCCCTTGTGGTTGTTGACCTGGTTGCGGATGTACCGGTGCTCGAACCAGTGGTCGAAACTCAGGCCCTCGTTGTTGTTGAAGTACCGGGCGTAGATCTCGAACCTGCGGTCCTCCGGGTCACCGGACTTGTCCGCGGCCTTCTGCCACGCCTTGTAGTTCTTCTCCGTGTCGCCCGGGACCTTGGACAGGGCCTTGGTCTTGTTGGCGGCAGTCGGCGCCTTCACCCCGTCGTACGCCTTGCCGGGCAGGTCGTAGTTGAAGTTCTTCGGGTTGCCCTGCCAGGCGGAGAAGTTCGAACCGGTGGGGTCGTTGGGGAATCCCGAGTTGGTCGGCGTGCTCTGTTCCGTGCGTCCCAGGTTCTTCTTGTCGCAGCGCTGAGCGCCGGGCTTGATCCTGGCCGAGACAGCGCGTGGCGCTGCGGAGGCGGTGTCGGTCTCGATGCCGGGAAGTCCGGTCACGGTGATCGCCGAGGCGATCCCTAACGCGGCGAGGACGCGGCCGGCCGTACGCCACCGCTCGGATATGCGCAGTGCTCTGTTCAAGAGTGAACATCCCTCACGTGGGGCCTTGAGGGGATAGGGGCGGCGCGTGAGGCCCCCGTGACGTGTACGCGCCGCCCATTCACCCTAGACCGGCCCGTCGTCACGTAAAAAGTGGTTAAGGGCGTGTCCCCGATCCACCCAAGGTGCTCACAAAGGGAGTTGATGTGTGCTCAGTCCGTGAAGTGCAGACTCTCCATGTGGCTCGTCGCGTGCTCACTGTGCCGCACCCTCAGCGAGGAGGCGTCCAGATCGGCCCGCCCCCACGGGTCCGCCTCCCCGAGGCATGCCGTGGCGAGGGCGCCCCAGTCGTTCTGGTTCGGGTCGTCGTCCAGGTCCACGTACGCATCGAGGTCTTCGAGGCCTTCAGTAGTGATCCCGAGGGCGGACATGACCCCCTGCGGATCGCCGGTCACGACGAACGGTTCGTCGCCGGGCCAGCCACAGGCATGGAACATGGTGCCGTCCGGCAGCCACACGAGGTCCTCGGTGTGCTCGGCACCGCAGTGCACCTCCACCCTGCCCACGATCCGCGCGTCGGGGAAGCGCTCACGCAGCCGAGTGGCCTCCGCGAGCAGCGGCATGTCGTTGCCGTCGTCCGCGAACGCCGGATCGGAGACCGACATGACGTTTCCCCACACCCCCACCTGGACGATGTCCAGATCGGCCCTCGTGGCAACCGTGAGTATGTCGCTCCGTTTACGGGGGCCGAGGTCTTCGATCACCTCGTCGATCGCTTCCAGGGAGCGGGCGAACTCCACCGCCCTCTCCACGTCGTTGGGCGGGAGCTCGCCGACCGCCCCTCTGAACGGAGGCTGAAGGACGGTCAGTTCGTAACGGCTGCCACTGCCCCGGGTTTCGCGGTCGGGAGGCAAGGTCCAGAAGTCGGTGTCAGACATGCCCGTCACCGTAACGGGTCCCCGGCCGATCCCGTGGCGCCCGCCGAATCGGCCATACCCGCCGGCCCGTCTGGCAGGCGCGGCCGCGCGCGGGGGTGGAATCACTCAACCCGCCCGGCAGGATCAGCCGTTGAGGGCAGGTCGAGCAGTTTGACCGGCCCGGCTGGCGCAATCCAGCACGCGTGTTTGATTGCGCTCGTCCATCCGGGAATGCTGGCGCCTGTTGGGCCCAACGGGCATCCCGGTTCGGCACCGGGCCCAAGGGATAAGGGGACACGGGGAGGACGCAGTGACGACACGGGACGAGTGGGAGCAGCTCAAGGCCGGACCGGCAACATCGTCTCTCCACCATCCTGTGGCTCGACTACAACGCGCCGGACAACGTCGTTCCCCAGGCGACGCGCGGGGAGCACGCGGAAGAGGGGGGCCCGCGGCTCCACGATTTCCTGGAGGGGAACAGAGTCGCGCAGCAGGCGGACGACGGCACTCGCTCACACACG
This sequence comes from Streptomyces sp. NPDC087901, assembly GCF_044742205.1. Classification (NCBI taxonomy): domain Bacteria; kingdom Bacillati; phylum Actinomycetota; class Actinomycetes; order Kitasatosporales; family Streptomycetaceae; genus Streptomyces; species Streptomyces sp. NPDC087901. Next base: position 1,243,231 of record NZ_JBIUUC010000001.1, on the reverse strand, counting down.
ACTGTCCTCGGGCACAGTTACGGCAGCACGGTCGTCGGCGTCTCGGCGCAGTCGGGAAGCTGGGACGACGCCAAGACCACCGACGACTACGTCTTCGCGGGCAGTCCCGGTGTCCAGGCCGATCACGCGGCGGACCTGGGCGCCGGAGCCGACCACGTCTGGGCCATGGGCTCCGACTCCTGGGACGACCAACTGGTCCGCCAGGGGGGCCGAGTGCTGGGGCTCGGTGACAACGGGAACATTCCCACCGACGAATCCTTCGGCGGGAAGATCATGGCAAGCGACGCCGGCGGACACACCGAATTCTACGATGAAGACTCCCTAAGCCTGCGCAATCAGGCGGCCGTCATCGCCGGCAAATATGGCAAGGTGGAACTTGAATAGGCGAGTTCATCAACTGGGGTTCATTATCGCGATATGCGCGCTGGCGGTGGCGTGTTCAGGAAAGGAGGATGCGGTGGAGACACGGGACAAGGACACCGTGAAAGCGGATGCCGAGAGGGCATCCAGCCAGATTCTCGAGCTGATCGACATCAAGGGCACGGTCACGGAGCCGGGGGCCATGACGATGCCCTGCTCGGGCTACGACTCCGCAGAGGTCTACCGCGCACGTCACCCCTGGAGCATTTACAAGGCCCCCTTTACCGATATGCAAAAGGCCATGAATCGCCTGCGGGTGGGGCTCCCGAAAGACGGCTGGAAGATCGTCAAGGACGGTCCGGACAGGAGCCAGGGCAAAAGTCCACAGATCATCGCGGAGTCCGAGGGGCGGGAACTAGCAATCGACGTGAGGTTGCACAAGGAGGTCAAAGCCGAAAACTCCCCGCCCATGCTGGAGCTCACCGTCGAATCGCGTTGTTACCGGTCGCCGGCCACCCCGACTGCATCGGAGGGATAGCCCGCCGGCAAGCGTGGCCAAAACTCGATCGGGCCCCCGGCAGGCTCGCGCCGGGGACCGTTAACACGCGCACGGTGTGCACTTGGGGTGACCTGCCAGTGTGTGCAAAGGGTGGACCGCCTGCTGGCCGATCTCCCGAAAGACGGCTGGAAGATCGTCAAGGATTGCGTGGACCGCGTTCAGAACCGGGCAGGCCGGGCCCTTGGAGTCGCGGACCGGCCGTCGACGTCCTCGGTCCGGCCATCGCCCTCACGCTCCGGCTCAGTTGGTCCTCGGCACCTCGATGTCACAGACCAGCGCATACAGGATGTCCCGGGCCCGGCGCAGGTCGTAGTCCGTCGCGTTCACGATCGTTCCCTCGCCCTGGTGAAGAGCGCCGGGCGGCGCGTGCGGTCGGGCCGCGCCGATGGCGGAGGACGAAACGGCCGTGCGGAGGGCGAGCCGTGGGGCTCGCCGCTCCGGTTCAGGCGTTGACGGTGAACCAGGTGGCGCGGGACTTCTTCCACTCGTCGTGGTCGAGGTCCTTGGCCTCCGTGCCGTCTCCGTACAGGTCGGCCGAGCCCGCGTCCGTGAGCAACTGGGCGCGTGCGCCGGGCGTGTTCAGGTCGGGGACGGCGACGACGGCCTCCCAGCCGCCCGGGTCGGCGGTCGGCAGGTCGAGCCGCTTCTGCGGTGCGTGTCCCGCGATACCGTCCCAGGAGTAGAGGGCGTACGGGTCGGAGTTGTCGTCCGCCGCCCAGGAACCGGCCACGATCAGGTACTGGTCGGCCGAGTTCTTGCGGATGTCGCGGATGCTGAGCCCGCCGAGATCCAGCTCGATCGGGGTGCCGATCGTCGCCTTCGCCCCTGAGCCGGCCACCTTGTCGAAGTTGGTGACGGGAACGATCAGCGCCTTGCCGCCCTCCTTCGGCGGGACGAGCGGGGCGCGGAAGCCGAGGTAGGCGGTGGTCGTGGAGCCGGGGGCGAACTCCAGGCCCTCGATGTTGAACCCGTCGATCTGCTTGGGGGCTTCGCCCTCCGCCGTCCCCGCAGCGAATCCGTACCGGTTGCCGTTGGCCTTGTCCCAGGCGACGAGATCGTCCCTGAGCTTCTTGTACGAGCCTCCGACGGTCAGCTGGGTAGCGGAGCCGGAGCCGTTCACCGTGGTCGTGAAGACGGTGTTGCGGTCCGCCTTGTACTCGCCGTCCTTGTTGTTGCCCAGGGAGCCGGTCCAGTAGATCGTGTTCCCGACCCGGGCCGCGCCCTCGATGTCGATCTCCTTGGAGACGCCCAGCTTCGAGGCGACGTCCCAGGTCCGCACGGGGGCACCTGAGATCGAACTGTCGTAGAGGCGAAGGGTGTTGGACTCGTCGTCCGCCACCACCAGGTACCCGCCGCCGACGTCGACGGCAGCCGAGGCGTCCGAGGAGCCGGTGAGGTAGCGGGTGTCGGCCGCGTTCTGCACGGCGGCGGAGGCCGCGAAGTGCAGGGACTTGGTGGCGGTCTTCCCGCCGAGGCCGGTGACCTTGATCGTGAGGTCGGTGTAGCCACGGGCATGCGCGGCGACCCGGAGCTGCCGGGTGGTGCCCGTGCCGGTCACCGTCACATCGCCGGTCGCGGCGACGGACGACTTGGAGCTGGCCGACGCCGCCACGCCGAGCGCCGACACATCCGCACCGCTCTGCCCGACGGTGACCGTCACCACCGGGTCGGCGCTCGCGCCGACGGCGCCGGAGAGGTAGCCGGACGACAGCGTGATCGTCGGCGTCCCGTAGCTCGCCGCATGCGCGGGCGCGGAAAGACCGAGGGCTGCCAGCGCCAGCGCACCCCCTGCGGCGGCGACGGTCCGGCGGTGAGGGAGGACAAGCTGATGCAGCACGGTGTGCCTCTCGTCGGCGTGGTGTCGAGGAGTAGGTTCCGGTTCCCGTGCCAACGGGCGGCGCACGCCAGGAGTACGGCGGACGAACAACGTCGAACGGCCCCCGGCAGGCTCGCACCGGGGGCCGTTCAGGTCGTACGGGGTGGGACTCAGACGTTGAAGCCCAGCGCGCGCAGCTGCTCGCGGCCGTCGTCCGTGATCTTGTCCGGGCCCCACGGCGGCATCCAGACCCAGTTGATCCGGAGCTCGTTGACGATGCCGTCCGTGGCGGACTTCGCCTGGTCCTCGATGACATCGGTCAGCGGGCAGGCCGCGGACGTCAGGGTCATGTCGAGGGTCGCGATGTTGGCGTCGTCGACGTGGATGCCGTAGATCAGCCCCAGGTTGACGACGTCGATGCCCAGCTCGGGGTCGACGACGTCGTACAGCGCCTCGCGGACCTCCTCCTCGGAGGCCGGCTTCGTGGTGAGAGTCTCGTTGTCGCTCATGCCGTCTTCCCTTCGGACAGCGCCTTCGCCGTCGCGTCCTTCCACGCCATCCAGCTCAGCAGCGCGCATTTGACCCGGGCCGGGTACTTGGAGACACCGGCGAACGCGACCGCGTCCTCCAGCACCTCCTCCATCGCATCGTCCGGCTCCAGCTGTCCCTTGGACTGCATCAGCTCCAGGAACGCGGCCTGGATCTTCTGCGCCTCGCCCAGCTCCTTGCCGACCAGCAGCTCGTTCAGCACGGAAGCGCTGGCCTGGCTGATGGAGCAGCCCTGGCCCTCGTAGCTCACATCGGCGATGGTCTCGCCGTCGTACCGCACCCGCAACGTGATCTCGTCACCGCACGTCGGATTGACGTGGTGCACCTCGGCGTCGCCGTCCCGCAGGCCGCGCCCGTGGGGGTGCTTGTAGTGGTCCAGGATCACTTCCTGGTACATGGAATCAAGCTTCACCAGTCAACCCTCAGCCGCTGTCTAACCGAAAAAGTTCCGGACGTGTTCCAGACCGTCCACCAGGGCGTCGACCTCGGCGGGCGTGGAGTACAGATAGAACGACGCTCGCGTCGTCGCAGGAATTCCGTACCGCAGGCAGACCGGTCGTGCGCAGTGGTGTCCGACCCGGACCGCGATGCCCAGCTCGTCGAGAACCTGACCCACGTCGTGCGGGTGGATGTCGCCGAGCGTGAATGAGATCGTGGCGCCGCGGTCCTCAGCGGTGGCGGGGCCGATGATCCTGAGGTCAGGCACCTCCAGCAGACGCTTCACCGCGTACTCGGTGATGGCCTGCTCATGGCGGTGGATGTTCTCCATGCCGATCGCCGAGAGGTAGTCCACGGCCGCGCCGAGGCCCACGGCCTGGGCGATCGGGGGCGTACCGGCCTCGAACTTGTGCGGCGCGGGGGCGTAGGTCGACGAGTGCATCGACACGGTCTCGATCATCTCGCCGCCGCCGAGGAACGGCGGCAGGTCCTCCAGGAGTTCCTGCCGTCCCCAGAGCACGCCGATGCCGGTCGGGCCGACCATCTTGTGACCGGTGAAGGCCACGAAGTCGGCCTGGAGCGCCTGCACGTCGAGCACCATGTGCGGGGCGGCCTGCGAGGCGTCGATGCAGACCAGTGCGCCGACTTCCTGGGCGCGCCGGACGATCTGCTCGACCGGGTTGATCGTGCCCAGGATGTTCGAGACCAGCGTGAAGGAGACGATCTTCGTCTTCTCGGTGATGATCTCGTCGATGTTGGACAGGTCGAGCCGGCCGTCATCGGTGATGCCGAACCACTTCAGCTTCGCGCCCGTGCGCTGCGAGAGCAGCTGCCACGGCACGATGTTGGAGTGGTGCTCCATCTCCGTGGTGACGATCTCGGTCTCGTGATCGACCCGGTAGGGCTCGTCGGCCCAGCCAAGCATGTTCGCCACGAGGTTGAGCGACTCCGAGGCGTTCTTGGTGAAGATCACCTCGTTGCGGCTGGGCGCGTTGATGAACGCGGCGACCTTGTCACGGGCGCCTTCGTACAGCGCCGTGGCCTCCTCCGCGATCGTGTACACGCCGCGGTGCACATTGGCGTTGTGCCGCTCGTAGTACTCGTTGACTGCATCGAGCACCTGGCGCGGCTTCTGCGAGGTCGCCGCGCTGTCCAGGTACACGATCTTCTTGCCGTCGTGGACCGTGCGGTCCAGGATCGGGAAGTCCTTGCGGATCGCCTCGGTGTCGAGGAGGCCGGAGAGCCCCTGTCGGGCGTCAGTCACGCGGAAGCGCCACCCTTCGTGTAGGCCTCGTAGCCCTCGTCCTCCAGCTTGTCGGCGAGCTCGGCACCGCCGGACTCGGCGATGCGGCCGTTGGCGAAGACGTGCACGAAGTCGGGCTTGATGTAGCGGAGGATCCGCGTGTAGTGCGTGATCAGCAGGGTGCCGACCTCGCCGGACTCGCGGACCCGGTTGACTCCTTCGGAGACGGTCTTCAGCGCGTCGACGTCCAGGCCGGAGTCGGTCTCGTCGAGGATCGCGATCTTCGGCTTGAGGAGCTCCAGCTGAAGGATCTCGTGCCGCTTCTTCTCACCGCCGGAGAAGCCCTCGTTGACGTTGCGCTCGGCGAACGCCGGGTCCATCTGGAGACCGGCCATCGTCTCCTTGACCTCCTTCACCCAGGTACGCAGCTTGGGTGCCTCGCCGCGGACGGCGGTGGCGGAGGTACGCAGGAAGTTGGAGACCGAGACACCGGGGATCTCGACCGGGTACTGCATGGCGAGGAACAGGCCGGCACGGGCGCGCTCGTCGACGGTCATGTCCAGGACGTTCTCGCCGTCCAGGGTCACCGTGCCGGCGGTGATCGTGTACTTGGGGTGGCCTGCGAGGGAGTACGCGAGGGTGGACTTGCCGGACCCGTTGGGGCCCATGATGGCGTGGGTCTCGCCCTGCTTCACGGTCAGGTCGACGCCCTTGAGGATCTCCTTCGTGGCGTTGTCGGCCTCGACGGTGACGTGCAGGTCGCGGATTTCAAGCGTTGCCATGGGTGACTCAGGACTCCTGGGTGACGGAGACGAGCACATCGTCCCCTTCGATCTTGACGGGGTATACGGGGACGGGGCGCGTCGCGGGAAGGCCGGACGGCTTGCCGGTGCGGAGGTCGAAGCTCGATCCGTGCAGCCAGCACTCGATCATGCAGTCCTCGACCTCGCCCTCGGACAGGGAGACGTTCGCGTGCGAGCAGATGTCGTTGATCGCGAACACCTCGCCTTCGGTGCGAACGACGGACACCGGCGTGCCGTCGAGCTCCACCCGCTTCGGGGTGTCGTCCTCCAGCTCGCTCAGCGCGCACGCCTTGACGAAGGTCATCAGACCGACGCCTTCAGCTCGGTCTCGATCTTGTCGAGGAGACGGGCCTCGACGTCGGGCAGGCCGATCTGCTGGACCAGCTCGGCGAAGAAGCCGCGCACGACGAGGCGGCGGGCCTCCTCGGCCGGGATGCCGCGCGACTGGAGGTAGAAGAGCTGCTCGTCGTCGAAGCGGCCGGTCGCGGAGGCGTGGCCGGCGCCGACGATCTCGCCGGTCTCGATCTCCAGGTTCGGCACCGAGTCGACCCGCGCACCGTCGGTGAGGACCAGGTTGCGGTTCATCTCGTAGGTGTCGGTGCCCTCGGCACGTGCCTGGATCAGGACGTCGCCGATCCATACGGCGTGGGCGCCGTCGCCCTGCAGCGCGCCCTTGTAAGCCACGTTGGACTTGCAGTGCGGGGCGTTGTGGTCGACCAGGAGGCGGTGCTCCTGGTGCTGGCCCTTGTCGGTGAAGTACAGACCGAAGAGCTCCGCCTCGCCGCCGGGGCCCGCGTAGGCGACCCGCGGGTGGAGCCGGACCACGTCGCCGCCGAAGGTGACGACGATGGACTTGAACGAGGCGTCACGGCCGACCAGCGCGTTGTGCTGGCCGACGTGGACGGCCTGCTCGTCCCAGTCCTGGACGGAGACGACGGTCAGCTTCGCACCGTCGCCCAGGACGTAGTCGACGTTGGCGGCGAGCACCGCGTCACCGGTGTGGTCGATGACGACGACGGCCTCGGCGAAGGCGCCCAGCTCGATGACCTGGTGGCCGTAGGCCACACCGCCCTCACCGTGCACGGCGATCCGGATCGGCTCGGTGAGCACGGCTTCCTTGCCGACGGTGACGACGGAGGCCTGCTCGAAGGACGAGTACGCCTGCGCGGCAACCCGGTCCACCGGCGTACCGGCCTTGCCGAGGCGGGCGTCGTCACGGCCGACGGTCTCGACCGTGACACCCGCGGGGGCCTCGATGGCGACCTTCACACCGCTGCCGGTGGAGACGGCCGTGCCGTCGTGCAGGCCGCGCAGCCGCTCCAGCGGCGTGAACCGCCACTCCTCCTCGCGGCCGTGCGGGACGGGGAAGTCCGCGACGTCGAAGGACGGGGGCGCGCTCATGCGCGTGGCGACGGTCGACTCGGCGGCCACCGCGATGGAGCCGGCAGTGGTGGATCCCGCCGGGATGTTCTGAGCCTCAGCCATGGCTGTCGTAGTGCTCGCTTTCTCAGTCGGACAGATGTCAGGGGGATTCGGTCGTCGGCGTACTAGCCGACCGAACCCTCCATCTGGAGCTCGATCAGCCGGTTGAGCTCGAGGGCGTACTCCATGGGGAGCTCCTTCGCGATCGGCTCGACGAAGCCACGCACGATCATCGCCATCGCCTCGAACTCGGTCATGCCGCGGCTCATCAGGTAGAAGAGCTGGTCCTCGGAGACCTTGGAGACGGTCGCCTCGTGACCCATCGACACGTCGTCCTCGCGGACATCGACGTACGGGTAGGTGTCGGAGCGCGAGATGGTGTCGACCAGCAGCGCGTCACACAGCACGTTGGACTTCGAACCGGGCGCGCCCTCGCCGATCTCGATCAGACCGCGGTAGGAGGTGCGGCCGCCGCCTCGTGCCACCGACTTGGAGACGATGTTCGACGAGGTGTTCGGGGCCATGTGGACCATCTTGGCGCCGGCGTCCTGGTGCTGGCCCTCGCCCGCGAAGGCGATGGACAGGGTCTCGCCCTTGGCGTGCTCGCCCATCAGGTAGACGGCCGGGTACTTCATGGTGACCTTGGAGCCGATGTTGCCGTCGACCCACTCCATGGTCGCGCCCTCGTAGGCGACAGCGCGCTTGGTCACCAGGTTGTAGACGTTGTTCGACCAGTTCTGGATCGTCGTGTAGCGGCAGCGGCCGCCCTTCTTCACGATGATCTCGACGACCGCGGAGTGCAGCGAGTCCGAGGAGTAGATCGGTGCGGTACAGCCCTCGACGTAGTGGACGTAGGCGTCCTCGTCGACGATGATCAGCGTCCGCTCGAACTGACCCATGTTCTCCGTGTTGATACGGAAGTAGGCCTGGAGCGGGATCTCCACGTGCACGCCCTTCGGCACGTAGATGAACGAGCCACCGGACCACACGGCCGAGTTCAGCGAGGCGAACTTGTTGTCACCGACGGGGATGATGGTGCCGAAGTACTCCTTGAAGAGCTCCGGGTGCTCCTTCAGCGCGGTGTCGGTGTCCATGAAGATGACACCCTGCGCCTCCAGCTCCTCGTTGATCTGGTGGTAGACGACCTCGGACTCGTACTGCGCGGCGACACCGGCGACGAGGCGCTGCTTCTCCGCCTCCGGGATGCCGAGCTTGTCGTACGTGTTCTTGATGTCCTCGGGCAGGTCCTCCCAGGACTCCGCCTGCTTCTCCGTGGAACGCACGAAGTACTTGATGTTGTCGAAGTCGATGCCCGACAGGTCCGAGCCCCAGTTCGGCATGGGCTTCTTGCCGAAGAGCTTGAGGCCCTTGAGCCTCAGCTTCAGCATCCACTCGGGCTCGTTCTTCTTCTCCGAGATATCGCGGACGACAGCCTCGGAGAGGCCGCGCTTGGCCGCTGCGCCTGCCGCGTCGGAGTCGGCCCAGCCGAATTCGTACGTGCCCAGGCCATCGAGCTCAGGGTGGGCAGTCTCCGTAGGGAGCGTCATGCGGGGTTCCTCCCGGCCGTGCTTGCAGATGCGGAATCGGTGGTCTGTGGGGTGGGGTGGCCGCTGCGCGGAATGTACGTCGTACACACCCCGTCGCCGTGGGCGATGGTGGCCAGACGCTGCACATGGGTCCCCAGGAGGCTGGAGAAGATCTCCGTCTCCGCCTCGCACAGCTGCGGGTACTGCTCGGCGACATGCGCGACCGGGCAGTGGTGCTGACACAGCTGCTCACCCTGTTGCGGGCCCGGCGCGCTGCGCGCCGTAGCAGCGTACCCGTCGGCGGACAAGGCCTTGGCCAGCGCCTCCGTACGGGATTCGGGATCCGCGGCCTCGATGGCCGCGCGGTAGGCCGCCGACTGGCCGGCGATCCTGGCCCGGGCGAAAACCATGACCGCTTCGTCGCCCGAGGTCTCGGCGATCCAGCGCAGGGCGTCCGCGGCGAGCTGGTCGTACGACTGGTCGAAGGCGTCCCGGCCGCAGTCGGTGAGGGCGAACACCTTGGCCGGGCGGCCGCGGGTCCGCGCCCCGTACACCCGCTGCTCGCGGGCCTCGACGACGACGTCGGAGACGAGGGCGTCGAGATGCCGGCGGACGGCGGCCTGAGTGAGCCCCAGGCGCTTCGCCAGATCGGCGACGGTGGACGGGCCGTGGTCCAGGATGGAGCGCGCGACCCGGTTGCGCGTCGAGCGCTCGCCGGTCGCGAGTTCCTCCTGCGGAGCCTCGCCAACGTATTTCACAACGCCATTGTTGCGTAATTCCCTCGACTCTGACAACCACGACCCGGAACGATCAAGGGTGGAATCCGTCACTTAGGGTTACCTAATCAAGCCCCCGGACCGGGCCCCGGCAGGCGGCTGCCTAGACTTACCGCCCATGAAGAGCGAGCCCGCCCCACCCCCCTCCGGCCCGGCTGTCCAGGTCCGCGGCCTGGTGAAGCGGTACGGCAGCAAAGCCGCGGTGGACGGCCTCGACCTGGATGTCCGGGCCGGCGCGGTCACCGCGATCCTCGGCCCCAACGGTGCGGGCAAGACCACCACGATCGAGACCTGCGAGGGATACCGCCGTCCGGATGGCGGGACGGTCCGGGTCCTCGGCCTCGACCCGGTCGCCGACGCGGCGCGCCTGCGCCCCCGCATCGGCGTGATGCTCCAGTCCGGCGGCGTCTACTCCGGCGCGCGCGCCGACGAGATGCTCCGCCACATGGCGAAACTGCACGCCCACCCCCTTGATGTGGACGCCCTCATCGAACGTCTGGGCCTGGGCAGCTGCGGCCGCACCACCTACCGCCGGCTCTCCGGCGGCCAGCAGCAGCGGCTCGCCCTGGCAATGGCCGTCGTAGGCCGCCCGGAGCTGGTCTTCCTGGACGAGCCGACCGCTGGCCTCGACCCGCAGGCCCGCCGCTCCACCTGGGAACTCGTACGCGAAATGCGCGCCGACGGAGTCTCCGTCGTCCTCACCACCCACTTCATGGACGAGGCCGAGGAGCTCGCCGACGACGTCGCCATCATCGACGTCGGCCGGCTCCTCACCCAGGGCAGCCCCGAGGCTCTCTGCCGCGGCGGCGCCGAGAACACCCTGCGCTTCACCAGCCGCCCCGGCCTCGACCTCGGCTCCCTGCTGAAGGCACTGCCCGACGGCACGGAGGCGGCCGAGCTCGCCACCGGCGCGTACCGCATCACCGGCGACGTCGACCCGCAGCTGCTGGCCACCGTCACCTCCTGGTGCGCCCAGCACGGCGTGATGCCCTCCGGCATCTCCGTCGAGCGCCACACCCTGGAGGACGTCTTCCTCGAACTGACCGGCAAGGAGCTGCGCGCATGAGCGCCGGTACGTACGTCCCCCGGCCGGGCGCCGCCCCGCTGCCGCGCATGATCGCCGCGCAGACCGCGCTGGAGACCCGGATGCTGCTGCGCAACGGCGAGCAGCTGCTGCTGACGGTGATCATCCCGGCGCTGCTGCTCGTGCTGTTCAGTGCGGTCGACGTCGTGGACACCGGCTCGGGCGAGTCGGTCGACTTCCTGACCCCCGGCATCCTCGCCCTCGCCGTGATGTCCACGGCCTTCACCGGCCAGGCCATCGCCACCGGATTCGAGCGGCGCTACGGCGTGCTCAAGCGGCTCGCCGCCTCGCCGCTCCCCCGATGGGCGCTGATGACCGCCAAGACGCTTGCGGTCCTGGTCACCGAGGTGCTCCAGGTCGTCCTGCTGACGGTGATCGCCTTCGCGCTGGGCTGGTCGCCGCACGGCAATCCGTTCGCCGTACTGCTGCTCCTGGTACTGGGGACCGCCGCCTTCTCCGGGCTCGGTCTGCTGATGGCCGGGACGCTGAAGGCGGAGGCGACGCTGGCCGCCGCCAATCTGGTCTTCCTGCTGCTGCTGGTCGGCGGCGGGGTCATCGTGCCGCTGGAGAAGTTCCCGGACGCGGTGCAGTCCGTACTGGCGCTGCTGCCGATCGCGGCCCTCTCCGACGGGCTGCGGGACGTCCTCCAGCACGGTGCGGCGATGCCGTGGGGCGACCTGGGAATCCTGGCGGTGTGGACGGTGCTGGGGCTGGGCGCGGCGGCGAGGTTCTTCCGCTGGGAGTGAGCCCCCGGATGCGTTGCGTTGCCGTTTCGGGCAACTGGTCCCCCTCGTGAAAGCTTGCACAAGCGGCCGCCTACGATGGTGCGCGTGCCCAAGCTGACCCGAGCCGATGTCGCTCAAGCCGTACGGAACCCGCTCCTTTACATCGCCGAACGCTGGACGCCGTCCCCCCGGACGGTCCGCCGTGCGGCCATGTCGGCCGTCGTCATGACCGTCGTCATCGTCGTCACCGGCGGTGCCGTACGGCTGACCGGTTCCGGCCTCGGCTGCCCGACCTGGCCCAAGTGCACCGACGACAGCCTGACGGCGACCGGCGCGATGGGCTTCCACGGCGCGATCGAGTTCGGCAACCGGATGCTCACCTATGTCCTGTGCGCGGCTGTCGGGTGGGCGATCATCGCCGCCCGGTCCGCCAAGCCCTGGCGCCGCAGTCTGACCCGGCTCGGCTGGACGCAGTTCTGGGTGGTCATGGGCAACGCCGTGCTCGGCGGCATCGTGGTGCTGGTCGGCCTGAACCCGTACACCGTCGCGGCACACTTCCTGCTCTCCACCGCACTGCTCACGATCGCCCTGGTGACCTGGCAGCGGGCCGGGGAGGGCGACACGGCGCCGCGCCCCCTGGTGGGCAAGGCCGTCTCGCAGCTCACCTGGCTGCTGGCGGTCGCGGCGGGGCTGCTGATCGCGGTCGGCACGGTGGTCACGGGGGCCGGGCGGCACGCCGGTGACTCCAGCGACGTCCACCGCATCCCGATCGACTGGAAGATGATCAGCCAGCTGCACGCCGACCTGGCCTGGGTCGTGGTGGCGCTGACCGTCGCGCTCTGGTTCGTCCTGAAGGCCGTCGACGCGCCCGTGGGCCCGCTGCACCGCGCCCGGGACCTGTTCGTGATCCTGATGGCGCAGGGGCTGGTCGGGTACGTGCAGTACTTCAACGACACCCCCGAGATCCTGGTCGGGGTACACATGCTGGGCTCGTGCCTGGTCTGGATCGGTGTGGTCCGCGTCCTGCTGTCGCTGCGCGAGCGGCCGGTGGCCGTGGCCCCGCTGTCCGGCCCGGCGGCCGAGCAGCCTGAGCCCGCTGTGGCGGGCTGAGCGCCCGCACCTCCTCGTCACACGTCAGGGGCTCCCCCGCACGGCTTGCACGCCGTCCTGCGGGGGAGCCCCTGTTCGTGTTGCGGGCCGTTCCTCAGGCCTTGCCGGCCCGGCCGCCGATCTGGATGCCGGCCATGCGGGTCCACTCGTACGGGCCCGTCTGGACCTTCGCCGCGAACTCGCCGTCGAAGGACTCGTGCATCGTGATCCCGGACTTCTGTGCGGCGCTCTCGGCGACCGCGTACGAGGGGGCGACGAGATCGCCCCAGCCGCCGTCCTCGCCGACGAGAACGATGCGGGTGCCCATCTGCCCGATGTAGGCCAGCTGCCCCTCGGCACCGCCGTGCGCCTTCGCGAAGGCGCCGATCTGCTTGGCCAGCCTGGCCGCCCTGCGCTCCGCGCGCGCCGCCTGCTTGCCGTCCACCTGCTGGGTCTCAGCCGTCTCTGCCATGCACAGGATGCTACCGATGGGTAGACCAACGTGCGACGGGCGGGGAGCGTGGCCTGTGCCACGCTCCCCGCCCGTCGGCAGGCCGCGAGAGGTGCTACCTCAGGAAGGGGTCCACCGCCACCGCCACGAACAGCAGCGACACATAGGTGATCGACCAGTGGAACAGCCGCATCTCCTTGAGCTTCCCGCCGGTCGCGCCGGCCTTGGCCCGGTTCAGCAGCCCGTGCGCCTCCCAGAGCCAGAAGCCGCCGGTCAGCAGCGCCACGGCCGTGTAGAACCAGCCGGTGTAGCCCAGCGGGGTCAGCAGCAGCGAGACGGCCACCATCACCCAGCTGTAGAGGACGATCTGGCGGGCCACCACCCGGTTGGAGGCAATGACCGGAAGCATGGGAACGCCGACCCGCGCGTAGTCGTCCTTCACCTTCATGGAGAGCGGCCAGTAGTGCGGCGGCGTCCAGAAGAAGATGACGGCGAAGAGGATCACCGCGGCCCAGGACATCGAGTTCGTCACGGCCGACCAGCCGATGAGCACCGGCATGCAGCCCGCGATGCCGCCCCAGACGATGTTCTGCGAGGTACGGCGCTTCAGGATCATCGTGTACACGACGACGTAGAAGAGCAGGGCACCGAGCGACAGGGCTGCCGACAGCCAGTTCACCAGCAGGCCGAACCAGACCGTCGAGATCACCGCGAGGGCGATACCGAAGGCCAGGCACTCGCGCGGGCTCACCATGCCGGTGACCAGCGGGCGCTGCGACGTACGGTCCATCAACGCGTCGATGTCGCGATCGATGTACATATTCAGTGCATTGGCACCGCCGGCGGACAGATATCCGCCGATGGTGGTAGTGAGCACGAGCCACAGGTCGGGTACACCCTGAGCGGCCAGGAACATCACCGGAACAGTGGTGATCAGCAACAGCTCGATGATCCGAGGCTTGGTCAGTGCCACGAATGCCTTGACACGGGCCCCGAATGGGCGATGGCCCCCTGGGCTCGGAGTCAAGGCGACCCCTGCGGGTCGGGACTCGACGGCCGTCACGCACACCCCTGACAGAGAAATCCCAGCAAGCTCCGGGCGTGAAGACCCAGTAAAGACTTGCGCGAACCAGACCACTGTAGACGTTGGGGACAGGGCGCCCTTCGCGGGGGTGGGGTCGTGTTGATGTGGCGCGGGACGTTGCCGCAGCACATGCACGAACCCTCTCGCACCTTTCCGCGGGACGCCGGTGCGCACCGGCGCGCGCACCTCTCGCACAGATGTGCCCGGGCGCACTCGCCGGAGGTCTCAGGAGTGGGCCGGGGCGCTCATCGGAGGCCTCAGGAGTGAGCCCTCTCGCTCATCGGAGTGAGCCCATCGGCGAGCCTCCGCGCTCATACGGGAGGCGGATTCGACGGGCCGCCCGCACCCTGGAAGCAGCCGGAAATTGCGGGTCGGGACGGGGGTAGGCTCGACAACGCCCGGTGCGGACACAGTCACCGGTTTACGACAGTGGAGAGGAGCCCTGACTCAGGGTGAGCACCAAGCCGACCACCACAGACCTCCAGTGGACCGAATTGGACCAGCGGGCCGTGGACACCGTCCGCGTCCTCGCCGCGGACGCCGTACAGAAGGTCGGAAACGGCCACCCGGGTACGGCCATGAGCCTGGCTCCCGCCGCGTACACCATCTTCCAGAAGGTGATGCGGCACGACCCCGCCGACGCGGACTGGACCGGTCGCGACCGGTTCGTGCTCTCGGCGGGCCACACCAGCCTGACCCTCTACATCCAGCTCTACCTGGCCGGGTACGGCCTGGAGCTCGATGACCTGAAGGCCTTCCGTACCTGGGGCTCCAAGACCCCGGGGCACCCGGAGTACGGCCACACCACGGGCGTGGAGACGACGACCGGCCCGCTGGGCCAGGGTGTCGCCAACGCCGTGGGCATGGCCATGGCCGCCCGCTACGAGCGCGGCCTGTTCGACCCGGAGGCGGCCCCCGGCACCTCCCCGTTCGACCACATGGTGTGGGCCATCGCCGGCGACGGCTGCCTCCAGGAGGGCATCTCCGCGGAGGCGTCCTCGCTGGCCGGGCACCAGAAGCTGGGCAACCTGGTCCTGCTGTGGGACGACAACCACATCTCCATCGAGGGCGACACGGAGACCGCGGTCTCCGAGGACACCCTGAAGCGCTACGAGGCGTACGGCTGGCACGTCCAGCGCGTCGAGCAGCTGCCCAGCGGTGACCTGGACCCGGCGGGTCTGTACAAGGCCCTGCTGGCCGCCAAGGCAGAGACCGGGCGCCCGTCGTTCATCGCGGCCCGCTCGATCATCGCCTGGCCCGCGCCGCACGCCCAGAACACCGAGGCCTCGCACGGCTCCGCGCTCGGCGACGACGAGGTCGCCGCGACCAAGCGGGTGCTGGGCTTCGACCCGGAGAAGACCTTCGAGGTCGCCGACGAGGTCATCGCGCACACCCGTGAGGCGCTGGACCGCGGCCGTGAGGCCAAGGCCGAGTGGGAGAAGACCTTCGCCGCGTGGCGCACCGCCAGCCCGGAGCGCGCCGCCGAGTTCGACCGGATCTCCGCGGGGGAGCTGCCCGAGGGCTGGGAGGACAAGCTCCCGGTCTTCGAGCCCGGCAAGGGCGTCGCCACCCGAGCAGCCTCCGGCAAGGTGCTCCAGGCGCTCGGCGAGATCGTCCCCGAGCTGTGGGGCGGCTCCGCCGACCTCGCGGGCTCGAACAACACCACGATCGACAAGACGTCGTCGTTCCTCCCGGCCGGCAACCCGCTGCCGGGTGCGGACCCGTACGGCCGCACGATCCACTTCGGCATCCGCGAGCACGCCATGGCCGCGGCCATGAACGGCATCGCGCTGCACGGCAACACCCGCATCTACGGCGGCACCTTCCTGGTGTTCTCCGACTACATGCGCAACGCCGTGCGCCTGTCCGCGCTGATGCACCTTCCGGTGACGTACGTGTGGACGCACGACTCGATCGGTCTCGGCGAGGACGGCCCGACCCACCAGCCGGTGGAGCACCTGGCCGCGCTGCGCGCGATCCCGGGCCTGAACGTCGTCCGCCCGGCCGACGCCAACGAGACCTCCCTCACCTGGCGCGAGATCCTTCGCCGCTACACCAAGGTGTTCGGCAAGGGCGCCCCGCACGGTCTGGCGCTGACGCGGCAGGGCGTGCCCACGTACGAGGCGAACGAGAACGCGGTCAAGGGCGGCTACGTGCTCTTCGAGGCCGAGGGCGGCGAGCCCCAGGTCCTGCTGATCGGTACGGGCTCCGAGGTCCACCTCGCGGTCGAGGCGCGCGAGGAGCTCCAGGCCGCCGGCATCCCGACCCGTGTGGTGTCGATGCCGTGTGTCGAGTGGTTCGAGGAGCAGGACCAGGCGTACAAGGACAGCGTCCTGCCGCCGTCGGTGAAGGCCCGGGTCGCCGTCGAGGCGGGCATCGGTCTCACCTGGTACCGGTACGTCGGGGACGCCGGCCGGATCGTGTCGCTGGAGCACTTCGGTGCCTCGGCCGACGCCAAGGTCCTCTTCCGCGAGTTCGGCTTCACCGGCGAGGCCGTCGCGGCCGCCGCCCGGGAATCTCTCGCCGCCGTCACGCGCTGACGCCGTTATACGACTAGTAGGAGATGCAATTCTCATGACAGACGCACTCAAGCGCCTCTCCGACGAGGGCGTGGCGATCTGGCTCGACGACCTGTCCCGCACACGGATCACCTCCGGCAACCTCGCCGAGCTGATCGACCAGAGTCACGTCGTGGGTGTCACGACCAACCCGTCGATCTTCCAGAAGGCGATCTCCCAGGGCCACGGTTACGACCAGCAGCTCACGGACCTCGCCACCCGCAAGGTCACCGTGGACGAGGCCATCCGCATGATCACGACGGCGGACGTCCGTGACGCCGCCGACATCCTGCGTCCCGTCTTCGACACCACGGACGGCCAGGACGGCCGGGTCTCCATCGAGGTCGACCCGCGTCTGGCCCACCACACGGCCCCCACGGTCGCCGAGGCCAAGCAGCTGGCCTGGCTGGTGGACCGGCCGAACACGCTCATCAAGATCCCGGCGACGAAGGCCGGCCTGCCGGCGATCACCGAGGTCATCGGCAAGGGCATCAGCGTCAACGTCACGCTGATCTTCTCGCTGGAGCGCTACCGCGAGGTCATGGACGCCTACCTGGCGGGTCTGGAGAAGGCGAAGGCCGCCGGCCTGGACCTGTCCAAGATCCACTCGGTGGCCTCGTTCTTCGTGTCCCGCGTGGACTCCGAGATCGACAAGCGGCTCGACGCGATCGGCACCGACGAGGCCAAGGCACTGAAGGGCAAGGCGGCTCTCGCCAACGCCCGGCTCGCCTACCAGGCGTTCGAGGAGGTCTTCTCGTCGGACCGCTGGGCCGCGCTGGACAAGGCGCACGCCAACAAGCAGCGCCCGCTGTGGGCCTCCACCGGCGTGAAGGACCCCGCGTACAAGGACACCCTGTACGTGGACGACCTGGTCGCCCCCGGCACGGTGAACACCATGCCCGAGGCCACCCTGGACGCCACCGCGGACCACGGACAGATCACGGGCAACACCATCGCCGGCACCTACGAGCAGGCCCGTGCCGAGCTCGACGCCGTCGAGAAGCTGGGTGTCTCGTACGACGACGTCGTCCAGCTCCTTGAGGACGAGGGCGTCGAGAAGTTCGAGGCCGCCTGGATCGACCTGCTCAACTCGACCGAGGCAGAGCTCAAGCGCCTCGCCCCTTCGGAGGGCTGACCACTTTGTCTGGTGTTCCCGGAGCCAACCCGCTCCGTGACGCCCAGGACCGACGGCTCCCGCGTATCGCGGGGCCGTCGGGCCTGGTCATCTTTGGCGTCACGGGCGATTTGTCCCGTAAAAAGCTGATGCCCGCCGTCTACGACCTGGCCAATCGCGGCCTGCTGCCGCCGGGCTTCTCGCTCATCGGTTTCGCGCGCCGCGAGTGGCAGGACGAGGACTTCGCACAGGAGGTCCACGACGCCGTCAAGCAGCACGCCCGTACCGAGTTCCGTGAAGAGGTCTGGCAGCAGCTCATCCAGGGGATGCGCTTCGTCCAGGGCAACTTCGACGACGACGAGGCCTTCGAGACCCTGAAGGCGACCATCCAGGAACTCGACCAGGCACAGGGGACGGGCGGCAACTTCGCCTTCTACCTCTCCGTGCCGCCGAAGTTCTTCCCCAAGGTCGTCCAGCAGCTCAAGAAGCACGGGCTCGCGGACCAGAAGGAGGGCTCCTGGCGGCGTGCCGTCATCGAGAAGCCCTTCGGTCACGACCTGAAGAGCGCGCAGGAGCTCAACCACCTCGTGCACGACGTGTTCCCGCCCAACGAGGTCTTCCGGATCGACCACTACCTGGGCAAGGAGACGGTCCAGAACATCCTGGCGCTGCGGTTCGCCAACACGATGTTCGAGCCGATCTGGAACCGGAGCTACGTCGACCACGTCCAGATCACGATGGCCGAGGACATCGGCATCGGCGGCCGGGCCGGCTACTACGACGGCATCGGCGCCGCCCGTGACGTCATCCAGAACCACCTGCTCCAGCTGCTGGCCCTGACCGCGATGGAGGAGCCCGGTTCCTTCCACCCGAAGGCCCTGGTCGCCGAGAAGCTCAAGGTGCTCACGGCAGTCGAGCTGCCGGACGACCTCGGCAAGCACACCGTGCGCGGTCAGTACGCGCACGCGTGGCAGGGCGGCGAGGAAGTCCTCGGCTATCTGGAGGAGGACGGCATCGACCCCAAGTCGAAGACCGACACCTTCGCCGCGATCAAGCTGACGATCAACAACCGCCGCTGGGCGGACGTGCCGTTCTACCTCCGTACCGGAAAGCGGCTCGGCCGGCGGGTCACGGAGATCGCGGTCGTCTTCAAGCGCGCCCCGTACCTCCCCTTCGAGTCCGGGGCGACGGAGGAGCTGGGCGGCAACGCCCTGGTCATCCGGGTCCAGCCGGACGAGGGCGTGACCGTGCGGTTCGGCTCCAAGGTGCCCGGCACCTCGATGGAGGTCCGGGACGTGACGATGGACTTCGCCTACGGCGAGTCCTTCACCGAGTCCAGCCCGGAGGCCTACGAGCGGCTCATCCTCGATGTGCTGCTCGGCGACGCCAACCTCTTCCCCCGCCACCAGGAGGTCGAACTCTCCTGGAACATCCTCGACCCGATCGAGGAGTACTGGGACAAGCACGGCAAGCCCGCGCAGTACCCGGCGGGCACCTGGGGCCCGGCCGAGGCGGACGAGATGCTCGCACGAGACGGACGGAGCTGGCGCCGGCCATGAAGATCGATCTCACGGAAACCACTTCCAGCAAGATCAACCAGGCGCTGGTGTCGGCCCGTCGTGCCATCGGCACCCCGGCGATCGGCATGGTGCTCACCCTGGTCATCGTCACCGATGAGGAGAACGCCTACGACGCTCTCAAGTCGGCCGGCGACGCCTCGCGCGAGCACCCCTCGCGGATCATCGCGGTGATCAAGCGGGTCAGCCGCTCGCCGCGCAGCCGGCGCGACGCCCGGCTGGACGCCGAGGTCCGGGTCGGCTCCGACGCGGGCACCGGTGAGACCGTGGTGCTCCGGCTCCACGGCGAACTGGCCAACCACGCCCAGTCGGTGGTCCTGCCGCTGCTGCTGCCGGATGCCCCGGTCGTGGTCTGGTGGCCCGAGGCCGCGCCCGCCGATCCGACGAAGGACCCGCTGGGCGCGCTCGCCCAGCGCCGGATCACGGACACCTACTCGGCGGAGCGCCCGATCGACGAGCTGGCGGTGCGCGCCAAGTCGTACACCCCCGGCGACACCGATCTGGCCTGGACCCGGATCACGCCCTGGCGCTCCATGCTGGCGGCCGCACTCGACCAGCAGGCCGTGGACGTCATCTCGGCGACGGTCGAGGGCGAGTCCGAGAACCCGAGCTGCGAGCTGCTGGCCATGTGGCTCGCGGACCGGCTCCAGGTCCCGGTCGAGCGCACCATGTCCGGCGGCCCCGGTCTGACGGCCGTCCGGATGGAGACCAAGTCCGGCACGATCGTGCTGGACCGGGCCGATGGTTCACTGGCCACGCTCTCCATGGTGGGACAGCCGGACCGTGCGGTGGCGCTCAAGCGCCGGGAGACCGCGGAGCTGCTCGCCGAGGAGCTGCGCCGGCTCGACCCGGACAACACCTATGAGTCCTCCGTGAAGTTCGGCGTGGAGCGGCTCGGGGAAGCGGCGAAGCCCAAGGCCGCCGCAGCCGCGGCGCCGGCCGCTCCCGCCGCCAAGAAGGCGACGCCACCGGCGAAGAAGGCGGCGTCGAAGTGAGCGTCGTCCCGCAGCTCGTCGTGCACCGCGACAAGGAACTGATGGCGCAGGCCGCGGCGGCCCGGCTGATCACGAAGATCGTGGACGCCCAGGCCGCACGCGGTCACGCCTCGGTGGTGCTCACCGGCGGCCGTAACGGCAACGGCCTGCTGGCCGCACTCGCCGAAGCACCCGCCCGCGACGCCGTCGACTGGTCGCGGCTCGACCTGTGGTGGGGCGACGAGCGGTTCCTGCCCGAGGGCGACCCGGAGCGCAATGTCACGCAGGCCCGCAAGGCCCTGCTGGACTCGGTGCCGCTGGACCCGTCCCGAGTGCACGCGATGCCCGCGTCGGACGGGCCGTACGGCCAGGACGTCGATGCGGCGGCCGCCGCGTACGCCGCCGAACTGGCCGCCGCGGCCGGTCCGGAGGACCACGGACCGGTGCCGGTGTTCGACGTGCTCATGCTGGGCGTCGGCCCCGACACCCATGTCGCCTCGCTCTTCCCGGAGCTGCCCGCGGTACGGGAGACCGAGCGCACCGTCGTCGGTGTGCACGGGGCGCCCAAGCCGCCGCCCGTCCGCGTCTCGCTCACGCTGCCCGCCATCCGGGCGGCGCGCGAGGTGTGGCTGCTCGCGGCGGGCGAGGACAAGGCGGAGGCCGCGGCCATCGCCCTGTCGGGGGCCGGGGAGATCCAGGCCCCGGCCGCCGGCGCGTACGGTCGCAGCCGCACGCTGTGGCTGCTGGACGCGGCGGCGGCCTCGCAGCTGCCGCGCGCCCTGTACCCGCCGGCCTCGGCCTGAACGACTGTCAGCGGTACTGCCCGCAGGCCCGGTTCGCTCCTCGGAGCGGACCGGGCCTGCGTCGTGAAAGGCTCGGTCCATGGTGCACATCGGAAGCGTGGTGATGGGCGCGTCGGACGTACGGCGCGCGGCGGCCTTCTGGAAGGCCGCGCTCGGTTATGTGGAGCGCGAGCCGCAGGCGGACGACTGGGTGGTGCTGGTCCCGGCCGAGGGGCCGGGGGCGGGGGTCTCACTGGGCCGGAGCGATGCCCCCGTGCAGGAGGCCCCCCGGGTCCACCTCGACCTCTACACCGACGAGCAGGACGCCGAGGTGGCGCGGCTGCTCGCGCTCGGTGCCACGGAGACCGACTGGAAGCTGTACCCCGAGGACCCGGACTTCGTGGTCCTCGCGGACACCGAGGGCAACCGCTTCTGCGTCATCGACACGACGCACGGCTGACCGGGCCTCACTCCCCCTCGGCCCGCTCCAGGAAGGGCGCGAGCAGGCCGGGGACGGCCTCGGAGGCGAAGGTGAGTCCCTCGGACGCGTCCGCGTCGTACACCGTGTACGCGCCGGCTCCCGCGGCCGTCGTCGCGGCGATGTCCAGTACCCCGGCCCGTCGCTGGAAGTACGACTGCCGGACCGTCCAGCCGATCACCCCGGCCCGCTCCAGTGCGGCGGTGGAACGGCGCAGGGTGCCCGAACGGGTCACCAGATAGACGCCGCTGAGGGCGTGACCGAGGCTGCGGTAGGCATCGCGGGCCAGGAGCACCCCGGCGGGCAGCCCCACGGCGGCGCAGCCGAGAGCGGTCCAGAGCAGGACGGGCGTCAGCAGGGCGCCGAGCAGGGCCAGGACCAGGACGGGCACCAGGACCGCCCAGTACGCCCTGCGCAGGCGCCGGCCGCGCGCGGCGGGCGGATGCGCGGTCAGCGGGGCACCGGTCGGGGACACCGTCGCACGCAGCACGGCGGCGGCGACCTCGTCGGCGACCGGCCGGGGCGCGGCGGGCAGCAGGGTGTTGTGGTCGCCGCGCTGCTCCTCGTCGTCCTTGGCCAGTCCGGTGGTGATGGCGTCGACCCGGGCGGCGCCCAGCAGCCGGACGCCGAGCGGCTCGACAAGGTCGACACCGCGCAGCCGCCGCTCCTCGATGGAGACGGACCGGGAGGTGAGCAGTCCGCGACGGATGCGCAGGGTGCCGCCCGGTTCGCGTTCGAGGCGGTAGTTCCACCACATCTCGACCCAGAGCCCCAGTGCGCCCACGACGCCGGCGAGCGAAGCGGCCACGGCGAGGAGCAGGATCACGGAGAGCAGGGAGGAGTCCCGGTACCGGTCGCCGGCCCACTCGATGACCTGGCCCTGCACCCCGAACCAGTCGCTGACCTGCATCACCGCTCCGGCCGCAGCGCCACCGAGGGCCGGGGCGACGAACGAGACCGGTGCGTAGCGGATCCAGCGCGGGTCGAGAGTGACGAGCTCGCCCTCCCGGTGGCTGCCGGGCGCCTCGGCCGGACCTCGCTCCAGGAGCGCGCGGCGCAGCCGTTCGCCCTCGGCGCGCAGGACCGGGTCGAGTTCGAGGGTGGAGTCGTCACCGGTGTGCTCACCGGTGCCGATCCGGACGGTGACCAGGCCGAGGACGCGCTGGAGCAGGTGGGCGGTGAGGTCGACGCTGCGGATGCGTTCCCGGGCCAGGGAGCGCCTCCTGACGAGCAGGAGGCCGGTGCGGAGCTCGACCCGGTCGGCGCCGACGCGGTAGCGGGTGCGGCGCCACCGTACGTAGTCGGCGCCCGCGCTGCCGCCGATCAGCAGGGCCGCGCCCGCAAGCACCCAGGCGACGGCGGCGGCGAACCCGAACCGTCCGGAGAGCCCGAGCGTGGTCGGCACGGCTGCCCCGGCCGCCACGCCCGCCGTGACGAGGGCGGTGGCCAGGACCGTACGCCGGTCGAGGCGGCGCCATTCGACGGCGGACGACCCGCCCCGGTCACCCGCACCGTCCGGGGCGGTGGTGTCCGGGGCGGTGTCCGCCGTGCTCACGTGGCGTCCCCGGGGGTGTCCTGCGTGATCCGGGTCAGCCGCTCGGCGAGCTCGGCCGCCAGCTCGTGGTCGAGGCCCTCGATCCGCACCGCGCCCTTGGACGAGGCGGTGGTGACGGTGACCGTGGCGAGCCGGCAGAGCTGTTCCAGGGGGCCGCGCACGGTGTCCACGGTCTGGATCCGGGACATCGGCGCGATCCGCCACTCCTGCCACAGCACCCCCGTGCGGACGTACACCGCCTGGTCGGTGACCTCCCAGCGATGCGTACGGAACCACCACAGGGGGACGACGACGGCGCAGCCGATGCCGAGGACCGCGAGCACCGCGGCGGCCGGCAACAGCCAGAACCGGGCGGACGCGAGGAACGCGCCCAGCACGGTCAGGACCATCACCGGCGCGGCGGTCAGCAGCAGCCACTGCGCCCGCCACCACCCGATGGCCCGCGGGTCCGGCGTGTGGGCCGGAGCCCTGAGACGGACCGGCCGTACCGCCCCCTCCCCCCTGGCCACGGGCTCAGCGCCCCCGCAGCTCGCGGTACGCGGCGACGAGCGCGGCGGTCGAACTGTCAAGCTGTTCGGCCCCCTTGCCCTCGGTCAGCACCGGCTCGATCCGCTTGGCGAGGACCTTGCCGAGCTCGACTCCCCACTGGTCGAAGGAGTCGATGTTCCAGACGGCTCCCTGGACGAAGACCTTGTGCTCGTACAGCGCGATCAGCTGGCCGAGCACGGACGGGGTCAGCCGGTCCGCGAGGACCGTCGTCGTCGGGTGGTTGCCGCGGAACGTCTTGTGCGGCACCAGCTCCTCGGGAACGCCCTCGGCGCGCACCTCGTCCGGCGTCTTGCCGAAGGCCAGCGCCTGGGTCTGGGCGAAGAAGTTGGCCATCAGCAGGTCGTGCTGGGCGACCAGGCCGGGCAGCAGGGAGTCGACCGGCTCGGCGAAGCCGATGAAGTCGGCCGGGATGACCTTGGTGCCCTGGTGGATCAACTGGTAGTAGGCGTGCTGCCCGTTGGTGCCGGGGGTTCCCCAGACGACGGGGCCGGTCTGCCAGTCGACCGGATTGCCGTCCCGGTCCACGGACTTGCCGTTGGACTCCATGTCGAGCTGCTGCAGGTACGCGGTGAACTTGGACAGATAGTGGCTGTAGGGCAGCACGGCATGCGACTGGGCGTCGAAGAACGCGCCGTACCAGACGCCCAGCAGGCCCAGCAGCAGCGGGGCGTTCTCCTCGGCGGGGGCGGTGCGGAAATGCTCGTCGACGAGGTGGAAGCCGTCGAGCATCTCGCGGAACCGGTCCGGACCGATGGCGATCATCAGCGAGAGGCCGATGGCGGAGTCGTACGAGTAGCGGCCGCCGACCCAGTCCCAGAACTCGAACATGTTGGCGGTGTCGATGCCGAAGTCGGAGACCTTCTCGGCGTTCGTCGACAGGGCCACGAAGTGCTTGGCCACCGCGTCCTGACCTGCCATCAGACCGGTCAGCAGCCAGTCGCGGGCCGAGGTGGCGTTGGTGATCGTCTCGATCGTGGTGAAGGTCTTCGACGCGATGACGAAGAGCGTCTCGGCCGGGTCGAGGTCCTGCACCGCCTCGTGCAGGTCGGCGCCGTCGACGTTGGAGACGAAGCGGACGGTGAGCGAGCGGTCCGTGAAGGAGCGCAGCACCTCGTACGCCATGGCGGGGCCGAGGTCGGAGCCGCCGATGCCGATGTTGACGATGTTCTTGATGGGCCGGCCGGTGTGACCGGTCCACTCGCCCGACCTGACGCGGTCGGAGAAGGCGGCCATCTTGTCGAGGACCGCGTGCACGGCGGGCACCACGTTCTCGCCGTCGACCTCGATCACGGCGTCGCGCGGGGCGCGGAGCGCGGTGTGCAGGACGGCGCGGTCCTCGGTGGTGTTGATCTTGTCTCCGCGGAACATCGCGTCCCGCAGCTCGGCGACACCGGTGGCCGCGGCGAGCTCACGGAGCAGCCGCAGCGTCTCTTCGGTGACCAGCTGCTTGGAGTAGTCGACGTACAGGTCGCCGACGCGCAGGGTGTACCCGGTACCGCGCTCCGGATCGTCCGCGAAGAGCTCTCGCAGATGGGTCGTCCCGAGCTGCTCACGGTGCTTTCCCAGCGCGGTCCATTCCGGCGTCTGGTTGAGCCTGGCTCGGCTTTGTGCGTTCATCCCGGACATCAGCCCACTTCTTCTCGTAACCGCAGTTCCCCGCTGCCCCTCCAACTTAATTGATCAGGGCGGTGGACGGGACAACGGCGGGCTGCGGCACGGCAGAAGCGTTCCGGCCGGGCACCCTGGGGGTGTCCGGCCGGTGAACAGCTTCTACAGAGGCACGAGAGGTGTCAGATCTCGCCGCGGAGTTTCGCGAGGGCTTCGGCAAGGATCGCCTCGCCGTCCTCGTCGCTGCGCCGCTCGCGTACGTACGCCAGATGCGTCTTGTACGGCTCGGTGCGCGGCGGGTCCGGCGGGCTGTCCCGGTCCTGGCCGGCCGGGAATCCGCAGCGCGGGCAGTCCCAGGTCTCCGGTACCTGCGCGTCATGGGCGAAGCTCGGCTGCGTCTCGTGCCCGTTCGAGCACCAGAAGGAGATGCGGGCCCGTGGCGCGGACTCGCCGCGCTCGGCCTCCCCCATCGGCCCCGCTCCGACCCGGCTTCCCCGGATCGCGTTGCCACTTGCCACGGTCGTAACTCCCTGCGTGATGGTGCTCGAAGATGCCCCAGTCTACGTAAGGCCCAACGCGCGTCCAGTGGTTGGAGTTACACCCTCACCGGAATCGCGTACGACGGGTCAGTTGTCCAGCTTGATGAGCAGACCAAGCACCACGATGCACGCGAACCAGCCCAGACCGACCACGACGGTGATCCGGTCGAGGTTGCGCTCGGCAACCGAGGAACCGCCGACGGACGACTGCATGCCGCCACCGAACATGTCGGAAAGACCGCCGCCCTTCCCCTTGTGCATCAGCACCAGCAGCATCAGCAGCAGGCTGAAGACGATCAGGGCGATCTCGAACCCCAAAATCACGGCTGGTCCCTACTTTCCGGAATTCCTGACTGCATGTGCGAACAACGGGGGCCGGGAGGCTGCCCTCCTGGCCCCCGCAAGGGTACGACGGATCCGCGCTACCGCATACTCACTGGTCGCGGAAGCGGACGATCTTGACGAACTCGTCGGCGTCCAGCGCGGCGCCGCCGATCAGCGCGCCGTCCACATCGGGCTGCGCCATGATCGCGGCCACGTTGCCGGACTTCACCGAGCCGCCGTACTGGATGCGGACCGCGTCGGCCAGCTCCTGCGAGTACAGCTCGGCGAGGCGGCCGCGGATCGCACCGCAGACCTCCTGCGCGTCCTCGGGGGTGGCGACCTCGCCGGTTCCGATGGCCCAGACCGGCTCGTAGGCGACCACGATGGTCTCGGCCTGCTCGGCCGGGATGTCCTTCAGTGCGCCGTCGAGCTGCGCGAGCGTGTACGCGACCTGGTCCCCGGCCTTGCGGATGTCCAGGCCCTCGCCGACGCAGAGAATCGGGGTCAGACCGTACTTGTACGCGGCCTTCACCTTGGCGTTGCAGACCTCGTCGGTCTCCGCGTGGTACTGGCGGCGCTCGCTGTGGCCGACGGCGACATAGGTGCACTTCAGCTTGGCGAGCATCGGGCCGGAGATCTCACCGGTGTACGCGCCGGAGTCGTGCGCCGAGATGTCCTGGGCGCCGTACTTGATCTTCAGCTTGTCGCCGTCGACCAGCGTCTGGACGGAGCGCAGGTCAGTGAAGGGCGGCAGGACGGCGACCTCTACGGCGTCGTAGTCCTTGTCGGCCAGGGCGAAGGCGAGCTTCTGGACGTGTGCGATGGCCTCGAGGTGGTTGAGGTTCATCTTCCAGTTGCCCGCCATCAGCGGGGTGCGAGTGGTCATGAAAGGTCAGTCCTCCAGAGCGGCGAGGCCGGGAAGCGTCTTGCCCTCGAGGTACTCGAGGCTGGCGCCGCCACCGGTCGAGATGTGTCCGAACGCGTTCTCGTCGAAGCCCAGGATGCGGACCGCGGCGGCGGAGTCGCCACCGCCGACCACGCTGAAGCCCGAGGAGTCGACGAGTGCCTGGGCGACGGCCCGGGTGCCCTCGGCGAAGTCGGGGTGCTCGAAGACGCCCATCGGGCCGTTCCAGAAGACGGTGGCCGCGTCGGCGAGCTTCGATGCGTAGAGCTTGTTGGTCTCCGGGCCGTTGTCCAGCCCCATCTGTCCGGCCGGCATGGCGTCGGCGGCGACGGTGGTGGGGTGGGCCGGAGCCTTGGTCTTGAGGTCGGGGAACGCCGGGGCGACCACGACGTCGACGGGGAGCACGAACTCCACGCCCTTCTCCTCGGCGCGCTTGAGGTACTCCAGCACCACCGGGATCTGGTCCTCCTGCAGCAGTGAGCTGCCGACCTCGTGGCCCTGGGCCTTGAGGAAGGTGTACGCCATGCCGCCGCCGATGAGGATGCGGTCGGCGCGCTCCAGGAGGTGGTCGATGACGCCGAGCTTGTCGGAGACCTTGGCGCCGCCGAGAACCACGGCGTACGGGCGCTGCACGTCGTCGGTGAGCTTCTGCAGGACACCGACCTCGGTGGCGATCAGGTCACCCGCGGCGTGCGGAAGGCGGGCCGGGAGGTCGAAGACCGAGGCGTGCTTGCGGTGCACGGCACCGAAGCCGTCGCCCACGTACACGTCGGCGAGCTCGGCCAGCTGGTCGGCGAAGGCGCCGCGCTCGGCGTCGTCCTTCGACGTCTCGCCGGCGTTGAAGCGGAGGTTCTCGATGACGGCGACCTGGCCGTCGGTGAGCGCGGCGACGGTGGCGCGGGCGGACTCGCCGACCGTGTCGGTCGCGAAGGCGACGTCGGTCCCGAGCAGCTCACCGAGGCGGGTGGCCGCGGGGGCCAGCGAGAACGCCGGGTCCGGGGCGCCCTTGGGGCGGCCCAGGTGCGAGGCGACGACGACCCGGGCGCCGGCCTCGGCCAGCTTCCGCACGGTCGGCTCGACGGCGCGGATACGGCCGTCGTCGGTGATGGTGGTCCCGCTGAGCGGCACATTGAGGTCTGCGCGGACGAATACGCGCTTGCCGGTGACCCCTTCGGCGAGAAGTTCGTCGATCGTCTTCATCTGTCTGGACTCCTTGGAGGACGAGGGAGCATGCAGCGGGGCTCGAACGGCGCTGCGTTGCGCTGTTCGAGCCCCGTGCTCACATCGAGGTGCCTGCCGATCCGAGGATCAGAGCTGGCCGCCGACGAAGACGGTCAGGTCGACGAGGCGGTTGGAGTAACCCCACTCGTTGTCGTACCAGCCGAGGATCTTCACCGTCGTGCCCTCCTGGACCATGGTCAGGGAGGAGTCGAAGGTGCAGGACGACGGGTCGCTCACGATGTCCGAGGACACGATCGGGTCCTCGGTGTACGTCAGGAAGCCCTTGAGGTCGCCGTCGTCGGACGCCTTCTTGAACGCGGCGTTGACCTCGTCCTTGGTGACCTCGCGCTGGAGGGTCACGACGAGGTCGGTGGCGGAACCGGTCGGGACCGGGACGCGCATCGCGATGCCGTCGAGCTTGCCCTTGAGCTGCGGCAGGACCAGGGCGGTGGCCTTGGCGGCACCCGTCGTGGTCGGAATGATGTTCTCCGCGGCGGCGCGGGCGCGACGCAGGTCGGAGTGCGGGAAGTCCAGGATCCGCTGGTCGTTCGTGTACGCGTGGACCGTCGTCATCAGGCCCTTGACGATGCCGAAGTTCTCGTCGAGAACCTTGGCCATCGGCGCCACACAGTTGGTGGTGCAGGAGGCGTTGGAGATGACGTGGTGGTTGGCCGCGTCGTACTTGTCCTGGTTGACGCCCATCACGATGGTGATGTCCTCGTCCTTGGCCGGAGCCGAGATGAGGACCTTCTTGGCGCCACCCGCGATGTGCTTGGCGGCGTCGGCCTTCTTGGTGAAGATGCCGGTCGACTCGATGACGATGTCGACGCCCAGCTCGCCCCACGGGATGTCCGCCGGGTTGCGCTCGGAGAGCACCTTGATGGTGTGACCGTCGACGGTGATGGTGTCGGCGGTGTGGCTCACCTCTGCCTTGAGACGACCCAGAATGGTGTCGTACTTCAGCAGGTGGGCCGTGGTCGCAGTGTCACCCAGGTCGTTGACAGCCACGATCTCGATGTCCGCACCCTGCTCCAGCAGCGCGCGGAAGTAGTTACGACCGATGCGGCCAAAGCCGTTGATGCCTACGCGGATCGTCACGAACCGATCTCCTCGTTAGGTACGCCGGTTTTCGACGCCGGCGAGTTGTATGGGATGTCCCCGACCGCCTCCGACCCTACCTCTCCGAAGCCCTCGGGGTGACATCGAGCGGGGCCGCAGGAACGATCGAGGCCCGTACTCCCCAGTAGGAGTACGGGCCTCCGGTTGTCCGCCCCCGCCTGCTGGGACGATTACACAGCGTCAACACCCGCGGGTGCGCGGCGCGTTCTCCCCGCGGCTCGTCGGCGGGGGTGCGGATCAGCCGACCAGGCCGTCGGCCAGCTCTTCGCTGAGGGTGGATTCCGTGCTCGGGATTCCGAGGTCCTGGGCCCGCTTGTCGGCCATCGCCAGGAGACGGCGGATCCGGCCGGCGACGGCGTCCTTGGTCAGCGGCGGGTCCGCGAGGGCGCCCAGCTCTTCCAGGGAGGCCTGCTTGTGCTCCATCCGCAGCCGTCCGGCCGCCGCCAGGTGCTCGGGGACCTCCTCGCCGAGGATCTCCAGCGCGCGCCCCACCCGGGCGCCTGCCGCCACCGCGGCACGGGCGGACCGGCGCAGGTTCGCGTCGTCGAAGTTGGCGAGCCGGTTGGCGGTGGCGCGGACCTCGCGCCGCATCCGCCGCTCCTCCCAGGCCAGCACCGACTCGTGGGCGCCGAGCCGGGTGAGCAGGGCGCCGATCGCGTCGCCGTCCCGGACGACGACACGGTCCACGCCGCGCACCTCACGGGCCTTCGCGGCGATGGAGAGCCTGCGGGCGGCACCGACCAGCGCGAGCGCGGCCTCCGGGCCCGGGCAGGTCACCTCCAGTGAGGAGGAGCGGCCCGGCTCGGTGAGCGAGCCGTGTGCCAGGAAGGCCCCGCGCCAGGCGGCCTCGGCATCGCAGGTGGCCCCCGAGACCACCTGCGGGGGCAGCCCGCGGATGGGACGGCCGCGGCCGTCCACGAGGCCCGTCTGACGGGCCAGCTGGTCGCCGCCCGCCACCACCCGCACGACATAACGCGAGCCGCGTCGCAGCCCGCCGGGAGCCATCACGATCAGCTCCGAGCTGTGCCCGAAGATCTCGAGAATGTCCCGCTTCAGCCGGCGCGCCGCCATCGCGGTGTCCAGCTCCGCCTCGATCACAATCCGGCCGCTCACCAGGTGCAGCCCACCCGCGAACCGAAGAATCGCCGAGACTTCTGCCTTCCTGCAGCAGGTCCGGGTTACGGGAAGCCGAGAGATTTCGTCCTTCACCGCTGGCGTCATCGCCATGGGCCGATCCTTCCATGCATCCGAAAAATACGGTCGTACGCGGCAGCCAACAGCTCCGGATCATGAATCGGAACGCCGTCGGGTGAGGCCACGGGCGCCAGCTCGACCGCGGCGCCGAGCCGTTTTGCGGCATCGGCGAGGGACTCGCGGTCGGGCACGGCGGCCTCGTCGGCCAGCACCACGTCCAGGGCGAGTTTAGGGGCGTGTCGTCCCAAAACCTCCAAATGACGCTGCGGAGAGAAGCCATCTGTTTCACCGGGTTGCGGTGCGAGGTTCAGCGAGAGGACCTTCCGGGCCTTCGTTTCGATCAGTGCGTCCAGCAGGTCGGGCACGAGCAGATGCGGAATGACCGAGGAGAACCAGGACCCGGGACCGAGCACCACCCAGTCCGCGTCGAGGACCGCGGCGACCGCTTCGGGTACGGCAGGCGGGTCGTGCGGGACGACGTGCACGGACTGCACCTCACCCGGCGTGAGCGCCACGGTGGCCTGGCCGCGCACGGTGTCCACCTCGTTCGGGCGCGCCGGGTCGTGCCCCTTCACGAGCGCCTGGAGCTCCAGCGGCACGGCGGACATGGGCAGCACCCGGCCGTGCGCGCCGAGAAGCCTGCCGACCAGGTCGAGGGCCTGTACGTGGTCGCCGAGCTGCTCCCACAGGGCGACGATCAGCAGATTGCCGACCGCGTGCTCGTGCAGGTCGCCCTTGGACTGGAAGCGGTGCTGGATGACCTGGGCCCAGGTCTGGCCCCACTCGTCGTCGCCGCACAGCGCTGCCAGCGCCTTGCGCAGGTCGCCGGGGGGCAGGACGCCCAGCTCCTCGCGGAGCCGGCCGCTGGACCCCCCGTCGTCGGCGACGGTGACCACGGCGGTCAGGTCGCCGGTGATCCGCCGCAGCGCGGTGAGCGAGGCGGACAGGCCCATGCCGCCGCCGAGCGCGACGACCTTGGGCTGTGCGCCGCGCTTGCGGCCGGACAGTGCGGAGGTGGCCCTGCTCAGCCGGCGCAGACGGAGATTGCGACTGGTCACTCGCGCCCCATGTCCCGATGCACGAGCACGGTCTCGATCCCTTCGGTGGCGAGCCGGGCCGCCAGCTTCTCCGACATGGCCACGGAGCGGTGCTTGCCGCCCGTACAGCCGACGGCGATGGTCACGTAGCGCTTGCCCTCTCGGCGGTACCCCGCGGCGATGAGCTGGAGCAGCTCCGTGTACTGGTTGAGGAACTCCTTGGCGCCCGGCTGGTCGAAGACGTACGCGGAGACCTCCTCGTTGAGCCCGGTGAAGGGGCGCAGCTCGGGGACCCAGTGCGGGTTGGGCAGGAAGCGGCAGTCCACCACCAGGTCGGCGTCGACGGGCAGCCCGTACTTGAAGCCGAACGACATCACGGTGGCGCGGAGCTCCGGCTCCTCGTCGCCCGCGAACTGGGCGTCCATCTTGGCGCGCAGTTCGTGCACGTTGAGGCTGGAGGTGTCGATCACCAGGTCGGCGTCGCCGCGCAGCTCGCGCAGCAGATCGCGCTCGGCGGCGATGCCGTCCACGATGCGGCCGTCGCCCTGGAGGGGGTGCGGGCGGCGAACCGACTCGAAGCGGCGGACCAGCGCGTCGTCGGAGGACTCCAGGAAGACGATCCGCCGGGTGACGCCCTTGGCCTCCAGGTCCGAGAGGGACTCCCGCAGATTGTCGAAGAAGCGGCGGCCGCGCACGTCGACGACGACGGCGATCCGTGCCACGTTCCCCTGCGACCTGGCGCCGAGCTCCACCATGGTGGGGATCAGCGCGGGTGGCAGGTTGTCGACGACGAACCAGCCGAGGTCCTCCAGACACTTGGCCGCCGTGCTGCGGCCGGCGCCCGACATTCCGGAGATGATCACCAGCTCGGGGATGGCCACCGTGCTGTCGCCCGTCTCGGTCGAGGTGCCCGTACTCACGTGTGCTGCTCCGTCTGCTCGGTCTGTGCGGTCGTGCCCGTGTTCATCTTCGCGCTCAGTCATGTCGTGCTGCCCCCGTCGTCCTCTTCAATGATCTCTCCTGTGGCCGTGTTCACGGCGGGCGTGGCCGGGGCGGCCGTGGCGAGGGCGACAGCCACTGATTCCGCCGTCCTGCGGCCTATCCCCGGAACCTCGCAGATCTCGTCGATTGTCGCCTGCTTCAGCTTCTTGACGGAGCCGAAATGCTTGATCAGGGCCTGTTTCCGGGTCTCTCCGAGTCCGGCGACCGCGTCCAGGGGACTGGAGCGGATGCGCTTGGCCCGTTTGGCGCGCTGGTACGTGATGGCGAAGCGGTGCGCCTCGTCACGGACGCGCTGGAGGAGGTAGAGGCCTTCGCTGGAGCGGGGCAGGACGACGGGGTCGTCGTCGTCGGGGAGCCAGACCTCTTCGAGGCGCTTGGCGAGGCCGCAGACGGCGATGTCGTCGATCCCCAGCTCGTCCAGGGCGCGCTTGGCCGCTGCGACCTGGGGCTGCCCGCCGTCGACCACGAGGAGCTGCGGCGGGTAGGCGAACCGCTTGGGGCGGCCGTCGTCCTCACGGGGCTCGGCGGGTTCGCCGTCCACGGGGCCGGCCGGTGCGGGGCCCGTGGGGGCGGGCGCGGCGGCTTCCCGCACGCCAACGGCTTCGGGGCCGGGTGCGGTGCTGGTCTGCGGGCCGGGCGGGACGGCTCCCGCGACAGCGGGGTCGGCGGCCCCGGGCGGGACGGCCGCCGTGGGAGCCGGGACGGCGCCCGTGGTGGCCGGGACAGCGCCCGTGGTGGCCGGGCCTTCCTCCCACTCCCCCGTCCGTTCCTTCTCCTGGAGGTAGCGCCGGAAGCGCCGGCTGATCACCTCGTGCATCGAGCGGACGTCGTCCTGTCCCTCGAAGCTCTTGATCTGGAACCGGCGGTACTCCCCCTTGCGGGCCAGCCCGTCCTCGAAGACCACCATCGACGCCACCACGTCGTCGCCCTGGAGGTGGGAGATGTCGAAGCACTCGATGCGCAGCGGGGCCGTGTCGAGGCCGAGGGCCTCGGCGATCTCCTCCAGGGCCCGGGAGCGGGTGGTCAGGTCGGAGGCGCGCTTGGTCTTGTGCAGCCCCAGGGCCTGCTGGGCGTTGCGCTGGACCGTGACCATCAGGTCCTTCTTGTCGCCGCGCTGCGGGATGCGCAGGCTGACCTGGGATCCCCGGCGGTCCGCCAGCCACTGGGAGACCGAGTCGGGGTCCTCGGGAAGGGCCGGGACGAGGACCTCCTTGGGAACGGAGTCGCCGGTCTCCTCGCCGTACAGCTGCTGGAGGGCATGCTCGACGAGGCCGGAGGTGTCGACGTTCTCCACTTTGTCGGTGACCCAGCCGCGCTGGCCGCGCACCCGGCCGCCGCGGACGTGGAAGATCTGGACCGCGGCCTCCAGCTCGTCCTCCGCGACCGCGATCAGGTCGGCGTCGGTGGCGTCGGCGAGCACGACGGCGCTCTTCTCCATGGCGCGCTTGAGCGCCTCCACGTCGTCGCGCAGGCGGGCCGCCCGTTCGTACTCCATGTCCTCGGCCGCCGCCATCATGTCCTTCTCCAGGCGGCGGATGTACGTGCCGGTGCGGCCGGCCATGAAGTCGCAGAAGTCGTCCGCCAGTTCGCGGTGCTCCTCGGGGGTGACCCGGCCGACGCAGGGGGCCGAGCACTTGCCGATGTAGCCGAGGAGGCAGGGGCGGCCGGACCTGGCGGCGTTCTTGAAGACGCCTGCGGAGCAGGTGCGCACCGGGAAGACCCGGAGCATCAGGTCGACCGTCTCGCGGATCGCCCAGGCGTGCCCGTACGGACCGAAGTAGCGCACGCCCTTCTTCTTGGCCCCGCGCATCACCTGGACGCGCGGGAACTCCTCGTTGAGCGTGACCGCGAGATACGGATAGCTCTTGTCGTCGCGGTACTTGACGTTGAACCGGGGGTCGAACTCCTTGATCCAGGAGTATTCGAGCTGGAGCGCCTCGAC
Source organism: Streptomyces sp. NPDC087901 (assembly GCF_044742205.1). Classification (NCBI taxonomy): domain Bacteria; kingdom Bacillati; phylum Actinomycetota; class Actinomycetes; order Kitasatosporales; family Streptomycetaceae; genus Streptomyces; species Streptomyces sp. NPDC087901. The sequence continues at coordinate 1,208,829 of NZ_JBIUUC010000001.1, read as the reverse complement.
CTCGGTGGAGACCACGGTCCACTCCACGGATGCGGCGGTGGTCACCATCGTGCGCGTGCGCGGATGGAGACCGGACAGGTCCTGGAAGTAGTTGGCCAGGCGCTGGCGCAGGCTCTTCGCCTTCCCGACGTAGATCACCCGGCGGTGTTCGTCGCGGAATTTGTAGACCCCCGGGGAGTCGGGGATCTGTCCCGGCTTGGGGCGGTAGCTGGAGGGGTCTGCCATGTCTCCCACCCTACTTGCGGGCAGTGACAGCACGGCGTGCTCACGGGTGGCGCCGCGCTCCGGGACACGGGGTGGGGTCACGTGTCCCGGAGCACGGGGTCATCGGGTCCGGAGGGCCTGTGCGGTCACCGGGTCCCGCGGCGGGCCCCGGTGGCGCAGGGCAGTGACGCCGCAGGAGGGCGAGCACGGCGACAGCCCCGGCCGCCGCTGCCGTGGAGGTCGCGAAGGTCACGGAGGTCGCGGAGGTCGCGGAGGTCGCGGAGGTCGCGGTCAGGGCGGTGTCCGCGGTGGTGGTGTTCGCGGTGGCGTCCGCCGCGATGGCGGGCCCGGACCTCCGGTGGTGGGCTTCGCGCCGGAGGGGCCGTACGCGCCTGCGCGGTCTGCGCGGTCTGCGCGGTCTGCGCGGTCTGCCCGGCCTGCGCGGTCTGCCCGGCCTGCGCGGGCGTAGCCGGAACCAGGGGAGCTTGTCCGCGTACGAGGCCCGTACCCGGGTGCGGTGGACGGCCAGGGTGGTGCCCGCCCGCGCCGATGGCGTGTACGGCGTCCGTATCCAGCGGGAGCACCCGGCTGCCCTTCTGCACGCACCAGGCGCCGGTCTGCGGTTCCCGGAAGACCATGCCGCCGGGCAGTTTGCGGGCACTGGCGGCCGTGTACCGGGTCTTGTCGTCGCCGGTGACGATGTTCACCACCCGCCGACTCCCGTCCTCCCCTGCCCGGGAAGCATCCAGAGGGATGTCTTCTGTCCGTCCGAGGAGACCGCAGTGCCGGCGAGGTAGTCCAGAGCAGCCACGAAGGCCCCGGTTCGCCGGCGACGAAGAAGCGTGTGGCCGTCGGCCGTGAAGGCCGACGGCCCCTCACGTTGCGGAGCCGGACACACGAACAAGCTCGTGTGGCGTCAAGGCGCCATCTGACGCACAGCCGCCACTTCGCCTCTGGCTCTTGTCGCCTACATGCAACTAGGTTCCGGCGTGCGCGGCATCGTCCGGACGTTCGGTTGGTTCACTGTGGGGCGACCGAGTATCAGTTCCCCTGGCGCGCAAGCCTGTTGAGCCCGCGTAAGGAGTCCTGATGCGTATATCCCGCGAGAGACGGCGGCGTACCGCTGCCGTCGGTGCGGTGACAGCGGCAGTCGTCCTGTCACTGACAAGCCTGCCCGGGACGGCAGCAGCCGTGCCGTCGGCCGGCCCGAGCGCCTCGGGCGCACCGTCCACGCCGCAGAAGGGGTCGACCACCTCGACGGTAACCCTGGTCACCGGTGACACGGTCGCGCTGACCACCGGGCCGGACGGCAAGCAGTCGGTGAACATCCTCTCCGGTGCGGGAACGTCGAAGACGTTCCAGACCTCCAGCGGACAGAACGGCGACCTGTACGTCTACCCCGACGACACCATGGCCGCCCTCGCCTCCAACACGGTGGACGGCGAGCTGTTCAACATCAGCCGGATGATCAGGGACGGCTACGGCGACGCGAAGACCGACGAGGTCCCCGCCATTGTCGACTTCCAGGGGAAGCCGACCGCCGCTGCCCTGAAGCAGAAGACCGAGAACCTGCCGGGCAGCGACAGCGAGCGGGTCATGCCTCGGCTGGGGCTGTCCGCGGTGCATGTCGACAAGCGCAGTGCGAAGAGCTTCTGGCAGGCCGTCAAGCCCGCCCGTTCGCTCGCCAGGAGCGCCGGGCCGGCGGCCACGCCAGGCACCGCCGGGGTGAGCAAGCTGTGGTATGACGGCAAGGCGAAGGTCGCCCTGGACAAGAGCGTGCCGCAGATCGGCGCCCCGGAGGCATGGGCCAAGGGGTACGACGGCAAGGGCGTGAAGGTCGCCGTGCTGGACACCGGTGCCGACCTGAACAACGCCGACATCAAGTCCGAGATCGTCCAGAGCCAGAGCTTCATCAATGGCCAGACGGTCCAGGACGGTCACGGCCACGGCACCCACGTCGCATCCACCGTCGCGGGCAGCGGCGCCAACTCCGGCGGCAAGTACAAGGGCGTCGCCCCCGGCGCCGATCTGCTCATCGGCAAGGTGCTCGACAACAGCGGGCATGGCGCGGACTCCGGCATCCTGGCCGGCATGGAGTGGGCGGTCGAGCAGGGCGCCGACGTCGTCAGCATGAGCCTCGGCGGCACCGACACACCGGGTGAGGACCCGCTGACCAACGCGGTCAACTCGCTCAGCGCCTCCTCGAACACTCTGTTCGTCATCGCCGCCGGCAACGCAGGCCCCGGTGAGAGCACCCTCGGCACCCCCGGCGCCGCGGACGCGGCCCTCACCGTCGGCGCCGTCGACAGGTCCGACGCGCTCGCCGACTTCTCCAGCCGCGGCCCGCGCCTCGGTGACATGGCGATGAAGCCGGAGATCACCGCCCCGGGCGTGGACATCGTCGCCGCCCGCGCCGCAGGCACCATCATGGGCACCCCGGTGGACGCCAACTACACCTCGGCCAGCGGCACCTCGATGGCCACCCCGCATGTGGCCGGCTCCGCTGCGATCCTCAAGCAGCGCCACCCCGACTGGACCGGTCTGCGCATCAAGGACGCGCTGACCGCGCACGCCAAGTCCGCTGCCGACCAGACCGTCTACCAGCAGGGTTACGGCCGGGTCGACATCCCCGCCGCGCTCGACCCGGCGCTGGAGCTGTCCGGTACGGCTGACTTCCGCGTGATCCCGTGGCAGAAGGGTACGTACCCCACCCGCAGCCGCACCCTGACGCTGCGCAACGACGCCGCCACCGACACCGTGGTGACCGTGACGGCCGCCGCCAAGGACGCGAGCGGAACCGCGGTCCCGTCCGGCACGCTGTCGCTGTCGGGAGCGGCCCTGTCCGACGGCCGGGTCACCGTACCGGCCGGCGGCACCGCCGAGGTCGTCGTCACGCTCGACAACAACGGCCTGAAGGCCGGCCAGTACGGCGGGTCGGTCACCGCCACCTCCGACAGCGGGGAGTCGGTGCACGCCGCGCTCGGCTTCGTCACCTCCGTCGAGCAGCACGATGTCACGCTGAAGGTCACGGACCGCTTCGGGAAAACCCCCAGTGCGCTCAGGTTCACCCTGCACGGGATAGACAACCACTTCTGGCAGAGCCAGACCATGTACGCCAACGGCACCGCCACCCTGTCGGTGCCGCTCGGCAAGTACTCCATCGAGGGCTCGGTCTACTCGGCGGCACCCACCGGCGGCGCGGTCTCCTACGCGGCCGACCTGTTCAGCGTGCCGAACATCGAGGTGAGTGACCGGGACCAGACCTTCACCGTCGACGGCACCACCGCCACCGACCTCAGCGTGAAGATCAAGGGTGAGAAGCGGCCACTGGAGAACGGCCAGGTGACCACGTTCGTCGTCCGTGACCCCGGCACCGCAGACGGTTACTCGAGCTTCTCCGGCATCGCTAACCTGCTCAACCTCGCCGACATCAGGCAAGGTGCCATCCCCAGTGCCGGCGCCACCACCGGCGCGCTGCGCCTGGAGACCTCCCTGGCCCGGCGCGAACCGCTGGTCCAGCTGGAGGTGACAGGCCCCGGGCACGTGACCATCCCGCTGAAGTCTTCGGTGAACGCGAAGCGCTTCGAGGGAACCAAGCGCTCCGAGCTGGTCGACCTGGGCCCCGGCACCGAGCAGGACTTCGCCGGTACCGACGTCAAGGGCAAGACCGTTCTGGTCTCCGTGGCCGACGTCACCAAGGCCGACGACCAGGCCGCCAGGGCCGCAGCTGCCGGAGCCGTCGCGATGATCGTGGCCCCTGCCGTTCCCGGGCCGAGCGGAAGCGGCGTCCCCGCCGGCCAGACCATCCCGGTCGCCCACGCCACGTACGACAACGCCGCAACCCTCAAGGGCTTGCTGGCCAAGGGCAAGGTCCGGATCGCCCTGAAGGGCGTCCTGGAGTCGGGCTACACCTACAACCCGCACTTCACCGACGACCGGATCCCCGCCGACCTGGCCAAGACCGTCGACGTCAAGGACTTCGCCAAGGTCACCAATACGTTCCACTCCGACGGCGCCCGGCGCCTGGGCGCCGAGAACATGAACATCTGGGGTCCCCTGCAGGTGAGCACCGGCTCCGTCGGCCAGCCCCTCTACCAGGGCACCACCCGCGACGACTACTTCCTCGCCGGCACCGGGGTGACGTACCAGCCGAGCGTGTTGGCCAACTTCAACTCCTTCATCTGGACGATGAACGGCCAGAGCGCCACCTACCTCACCCCGGGCAAGTCCTACACCCGGAGCTGGTTCGACGCGCCGATGCGCCTGTCCCAGTACGAGTTCGGACCGTGTGCGTTCTGCCGCAGCGACGTCTGGCAGAAGCTGCCCGGCAACAGTGGTGCGGACAACGATCCCACCCACACCCTGTCAGGACTGACCGGGACCTGGAGCTACTACCTCAACGGGCAGCCGATCACCGGCTTCGGCCAGCTGGCACAGGAGAAGGCGGACTACCGGTACGTCCTCGACCAGAAGCTGGCCACGGACGTCCCGGGCGTCACCCTGGGCCGCCAGGTACACACGGAATGGAATTTCAGCCAGGCGGCCCCGACCACCATGGCCATCAAGGACTGCGACACGGCGTTCATCCCCACGCCCAAGGTCTGTGAGTCCATGCCCGTGCTCCTGCTCGACTACGATCTGCCGCTCGACGTGCTCAACCAGGCGCGGGCCGGACTGCCGTACACCTTCACCGTGAACGCGGGACGCCCCAAGGGCTGGGCCGGCTCCACCGCGGTCGCCGGCGCCAAGGTCTCCGTCTCCTACGACGACGGTGCCACCTGGAAGTCCGCCGCGATGCTGCGCAAGGACGACAACTCCTTCCAGGCGCTGCTGTGGCACCCCAAGCTGGCCGACACCAACGGTTTCGTGACCCTCAGGACCGAGACCTGGGACTCTGCGGGAAGCCGCACCGTCCAGACCATCACCCGGGCCTACGCCCTCAAGTGAGGACCTGAACCAGAAGTCCGTCGGACAGTACCTGGCGCCCGGTGCAGGGGGGAGAATCCCTGCACCGGGCGCCCTGCCTGCGTAAACGGGCCGTATTGTCATCGCGTTCACGGATGCACGAACCCGCCGCGATGCCGCCCGCCCGGGTGGAACGAGGCGCCCGAATACGCTGCGCCGCCATGTGACCGGGGCGGACGGGCCTTTCGGGAGCCTTTGAGGGAGATACGCAGATGCTGGAGACGCTCGGGTTGAGCAACGCCGAGTCGCAGGTGTACCAACTGCTCGTTCGCGCCGGACGAGCTGATGCGGACCGGATCCACTACCTGCTCCGCCTCAGTGCCGGACATGCCGCCGAGGCGATCGACGGACTCGTCGAGAAGGGGCTGGTGACCCTCACCGACGACCTGCCCGCACAGCTGATTCCGTCCCCGCCGGACATAGCGGGGGAGGTGCTGCTGATGGCGCGCATGAATGAGCTGAAGACAGCCCGGGGGGCCCTGGACCGGCTCGCCGGGGAGTACTACAGAGCGCCCCGCACCGATGGTACGGAGGGCGGGGCCGAGGTCACCCCCGACAAGGAGGTGGCTCTGCGCTACGAGCAGATCCAGCGCACGGCGCGCCGGGAGATCGTGCGGTTCGATGCCCCGCCGTATCTGGTGTCCGACCCCGTCAACTGGGTTGAGTTCGAGCAGCTGGCGGCGGGGGTGACGTACCGGACCGTCTACGACCGGCTGGCCCTGGAGCGCGACGGGGCACAGGAGGAGATCCGCCGGTACGCCGAAGCGGGAGAGCGCGCCCGGGTCCTTCATCATGTGCCGGTCAAGATGATCATCGTCGACGGGTCCACGGCCCTGCTCGCCGTGCGCACCGGCGCCTCGCGCAAACAGACGGTCGTTCACATCTACGCGGGCCCGCTCCTGGACGCGTTGGTCGCGCTGTTCGAGATGGCGTGGGAGTCCGCGCTGCCGCTGCACCCCACGGCCGATCAGTCGCGGTGCGACCTCGCCGACGACGACCTCGAGCTGCTGACACTGTTGCTCGCCGGACTGACCGACATCGGCATCGCCCGGCAGCTGCGGATCGGACGACGGACCGTGCAGCGCCGGGTGAGAGAGCTGATGGACCGTGCCTCCGCCTCCAGCCGGATCGAGCTGGGCTGGCAGGCTGCCCGACTGGGGTGGATCGCCGGGCCCGGCGATCGGGTCACGCCGCCGGAGTCGCTGTCGGAGACACACACGCGCGGGTAGCCGCGCGGAACGGCGGGCGACCGCCGTGGTCCGTCGCGGAACAGAGCCGTGAACCGCCCTGCCCGCGGCCGCGGACCGCTCCACAGCGACCAGTGCGCGAACTGGTGGAGCAGGGGGTGCGGCCTGGTCGGGATCGACCGGGCGCGAGGCGGAGCCCGGGTGTCCGGCCGGGGCGGGCGTCGGGCGTCAGAACGGCCGGGGTCGGGCGTCGGGTTAGCCGGGGGCGGGCGTCGGGTTAGCCGGGGGCGGGCGTCGGGTTAGCCGGGGGCGGGCGTCGGGACCGGCTACTCAGGCGTCGGGGCCGGCGATCAGCTTTCCGCCCTCGACCTTGACCGGGACGGAAGGCAGCGGCACCGTCGCCGGACCGTGCACAGCCTTTCCGGTCGTGGTGTCGAAGAGGCTGCCGTGACAGGGGCAGTGCCCCTCGTTCTTCTCGACCTTGTCCAGCAGGCAGCCCGCGTGGGTGCACTGGGCGCTGAACGCCTTGTACTGCCCCTTCGCCGGGCAGCTGACGATGACGCGCTGCTCGCGGTAGAGCTTGGACTCGCCGACCGGGATCTCGTCGGGGGCGCCGAGCTCGACGGGCGCGGTGGGGGTCGGCGTCTCGGCGTGCCCGAGCTTCGAGTCGGTCGAGCAGGCGGCCACTCCCAGCCCGGCGGCGCCCGCGAGAGCGGCGCCCTTCAGCACGGTGCGGCGGGCGGTGGGCTGGCCGGACATGCGGTCTCCACAGGTCAGAGGGGTAGAAGGTGCCATGGCTGCCCGGGCGCCCGAGGCGGCAGAGGCGGCGGTAACGTAACCGACGATACCGGCGGAGACGGACGCTCCTGCGCCCGGGCCGGGTGCACCCGGTCGTGCCTGGCCAGGGCCGGAACACGCCGAGGTGGCGGCCCCCTGTTCGGAACAGGGGGCCGCCACCTCGGGACGGGCATCACGCCGCGCCGTCGGTCCCGGCCGTCGGCCGGACTCGTCAGGCCTTGCGGGCGCGGGTCGCCTTCTTGGCAGCGGGCTTCTTCGCCGCAGCCGTCCCGGCGGCCTTCGCCGTCGTACCCCGGGCGGCCTTCGCCGTGGCCGTCTTCGCCGTCGCCGTCTTCCGCACGGGTGCGGCCTTCGCGGCGACCGCCTTCTTCGCGGCCGCCTTCCGCACCGGCTTACGGGCCGCGGGCACCGCCGCCTCGCTCACCCGGTCCGCGTCCAAGATGCCCTGGAGGAACTTTCCGGTGTGGCTGGCGGGGACGCCCGCCACATACTCCGGGGTGCCCTCGGCGATGACCAGGCCGCCGCCGTTGCCGCCCTCGGGGCCCATGTCGATGACCCAGTCGGCGGTCTTGACGACATCGAGGTTGTGCTCGATGACGATCACCGTGTTGCCCTTGTCGACCAGGCCGGAGAGCACCTTGATCAGCTTGGAGATGTCCTCGAAGTGCAGACCGGTGGTCGGCTCGTCCAGGACATAGACCGTGCGTCCGGTGGAACGCTTCTGGAGCTCACTGGCCAGCTTCACGCGCTGGGCCTCGCCGCCCGAGAGCGTGGGCGCGGACTGGCCGAGCCTGACGTATCCCAGACCGACCTCGTTGAGCGTCCGCAGGTGACGCGCGATGGTCGGGACGGCCTCGAAGAACTCCAGGCCCTCCTCGATCGGCATGTCCAGCACCTCGGCGATGGACTTGCCCTTGTAGTGGACCTCCAGGGTCTCCCGGTTGTAGCGCGCTCCGTGGCAGACCTCGCACGGGACGTACACGTCCGGCAGGAAGTTCATCTCGATCTTGATGGTGCCGTCGCCCGAGCAGTTCTCGCAGCGGCCGCCCTTGACGTTGAAGGAGAACCGGCCCGGCAGATAGCCGCGGACCTTGGCCTCCATCGTCTCCGCGAACAGCCGGCGGACGTGGTCGAAGACACCGGTGTACGTCGCCGGGTTGGACCGGGGCGTGCGGCCGATGGGCGACTGGTCGACGTGCACCACCTTGTCGACGAGGTCGTCCCCGTCGACCCGGGTGTGCCGGCCGGGGACCGACTTGGCGCCGTTCAGCTCACGCGCCAGGTGGGTGTAGAGGATGTCGTTGACCAGCGTCGACTTCCCGGAGCCGGAGACACCGGTCACGGCGGTCAGCACGCCGAGCGGGAAGGAGACGTCGATGTCCTGGAGGTTGTTCTCCCGGGCACCGTGCACCGTGAGCAGGCGCGAGGGGTCGACGGGACGCCTGATGTCGGGCATCGCGATCGACCTCTTGCCGGTCAGGTACTGACCGGTGATCGACTTGTCGTTGGCCAGCAGCTCCTTGAGCGAGCCGGAGTGGACCACCTTGCCGCCGTGCTCGCCGGCGCCGGGACCGATGTCGACGACCCAGTCGGCGACCTTGATGGTGTCCTCGTCGTGCTCGACGACGATGAGCGTGTTGCCCATGTCGCGGAGCCGGACCAGGGTCTCGATCAGCCGGTGGTTGTCGCGCTGGTGCAGCCCGATGGACGGCTCGTCCAGCACATACAGCACGCCGACCAGGCCGGAGCCGATCTGGGTGGCGAGCCGGATACGCTGGGCCTCGCCGCCGGACAGGGTGCCCGCCGCCCGGTTCAGCGAGAGGTAGTCCAGGCCTACGTCGACCAGGAACTTCAGCCGCTCGTTGACCTCCTTGAGCACCCGCTCGGCGATCTTCTTGTCGCGGGCGTTCAGCTTCATCCGGCCGAGGAACTCGGCGCACTCGCTGATCGACATCGCGGCGACCTGGGCGATGGACTTCTCCATCACCGTGACCGCGAGGACGATCGGCTTGAGCCGGGTGCCCTCACAGGTCGGGCAGGGCACTTCGCGCATGTAGCCCTCGAAGCGCTCCCTGCTGGAGTCGCTCTCCGCCTCCGAGTGCCGCCTCTTGACGAACTGCACGGCGCCCTCGAAGGAGGGCGTGGTGTAGGCGCGCTCGCGCCCGTACCGGTTGCGGTAGCGGACCTCGGTCTGGATCTTGTGGCCGAAGAGCAGGGCCTTCTTGGCGCGCTGCGGCAGCCCGGCCCAGGGGATGTCCGTACGGAATCCGAGGGCTTCGGCCAGGGCGTTGATCTGGCGGCCGAAGTACTCCTTGGTGTGGCCGTGCGACCAGGGGTGGATCGCGCCCTCGTCGAGGGACTTCTCCTCGTCCGGGACGATCAGCTCCGGGTCGACCTCCATGCGCGTGCCGATACCCGTGCAGTCGGGGCAGGCGCCGAAGGGGGAGTTGAAGGAGAAGGAGCGCGGCTCCAGCTCCTCGAAGGAGAGGTCGTCGTACGGGCAGTAGAGGTGCTCGGAGTACATCCGCTCACGCTCGGGGTCGTCCTCGGGGAGGTCGACGAAGTCGAGCACGACCATGCCGCCGGAGAGGCCGAGCGCGGTCTCGACCGAGTCGGTCAGCCGGCGCTTGGCACTGTCCTTCACCGTGAGGCGGTCGATGACCACCTCGATGGTGTGCTTCTCCTGCTTCTTGAGCGTGGGCGGCTCGGAGAGCTGGATGGTCTCGCCGTCGACCCTGGCCCTGCTGTACCCCTTGGTCTGCAGATCGGCGAAGAGGTCTACGAACTCGCCCTTCCGCTCACGCACCAGCGGCGAGAGCACCTGGAAGCGGCTGCCCTCGGGCAGGCCGAGCACCTTGTCCACGATGGCCTGCGGCGACTGGCGCGAAATGGGACGGCCGCACTCGGGACAGTGCGGCTTGCCGATCCTGGCGAAGAGCAGCCGGAGGTAGTCGTAGACCTCGGTGATCGTGCCGACCGTCGAGCGCGGGTTGCGCGAGGTCGACTTCTGGTCGATGGAGACGGCGGGCGACAGACCCTCGATGAAGTCGACGTCCGGCTTGTCCATCTGGCCGAGGAACTGCCGGGCGTACGAGGAGAGCGACTCCACGTAGCGCCGCTGTCCCTCGGCGAAGATCGTGTCGAACGCGAGGGACGACTTGCCCGACCCGGAGAGCCCGGTGAAGACGATGAGGGAGTCGCGGGGAAGGTCGAGCGAGACGTTCTTGAGGTTGTGCTCGCGAGCGCCACGGACGATGAGACGGTCGGCCACGCCGGTCCGCACCTTTCTAGAGAGAAGCGGGGGAACTGAGCCCCTGCCCCAGGGTATGGGGGGTGCCACAGCGATGTACGAAGCTTTCGACTCCGAGCGTATAGCACGCGCATTCGATTTACGGACGGCTGATGACTCCTTCACCCGAATGAGTGGCGAGGCTAGGCTCGGCCCCATGACTGATCATGTGCACGACCTGGCCGCACTGCGTGAAGCGACCGACCGACTGCTCAGCGCCACGGAGAAACTGGACGACGCGGCACTCGCCGAACCGTCGCGCCTCCCGGGCTGGAGCCGGGGTCATGTCATCGCGCACCTCTCACGTAACGCCGACGCGCTCGTAAATGTTCTCCAGGGTCGGCCCATGTACGCAGACAGCGAAACCCGCGACCGCGACATCGAGCGCGACGCGCCCCGGCCGCAGCCGGAGCAGCAGGCCGATCTGGCCGCGAGCGCGGTCCGCTTCACGGATGCCGCCGCGGAACCTGCGGACTGGTCACGCACAGTGGCGCTGCGCAACGGTGTGACGGACTCCGCGTCCCGGATCCCCTTCCGCCGCCGCGTCGAGGTCGAGCTGCACCATGTGGACCTGGGGATCGGTTACGAGCTGGAGGACCTGCCGGACGAGTTCGCCGCCCGGGAGATCGACTTCCTGGCCGAGCGCTTCGGCCGGCACCCCGCGGTCGTCTCGACGGGCGTGGCCGACGACACGGGCCGCATCTGGACGACCGGCGGCGGCGCGGAGGGCGGGCCCGTCGGGGTCCGCGGTACGGCGTCCGAGCTGCTCGGGTGGCTCAGCGGGCGGCGCGACGGGTCCGCTCTGACCGTCCAGGGCGGAGACCTTCCCGCACTGCCCCCGCTATAGGCTGAGAGGCATGACGTACAGCGGAGTGGTCAAGGTCGGCGGGCGTGCGGACGTACACGAGTTGACGGATCTGATGATCTCCAAGGTCGCCGTCGGCCCGATGAACAACAACGCCTACCTGCTGCGCTGCCGGGCCACCGGCGAGCAGCTCCTGATCGACGCGGCCAACGAGGCCGGGACCCTGCTGCGACTGATCGGCGACGACTCGATCGCCTCGGTCGTCACCACTCACCGGCACGGCGACCACTGGCAGGCGCTGGACGAGGTGGTCGCGGCGACCGGTGCGCGTACGTACGCCGGGCGGTTCGACGCGGAGGGGATCCCGGTCCCGACGGATGTGCTCGTCGAGGACGGCGACACGATCCGGGTCGGGCAGGTCGCACTGACCGCCCGCCATCTGACCGGCCACACCCCGGGCTCGATCGCGCTCGTCTACGACGACCCGCACGGCGCTCCGCACCTGTTCACCGGGGACTGCCTCTTCCCGGGCGGGGTCGGCAACACGTTCGAGGACCCCGAGGCCTTCGTGAGCTTGCTGCACGACGTGGAGACCAAGCTCTTCGACTCGCTGCCGGACGAGACCTGGGTGTACCCGGGACACGGGCACGACACCACTCTGGGCGACGAGCGCCCGCACCTGCCGGAGTGGCGGGCACGGGGCTGGTGACGACGGCGGGGTGACGGGCACGCGGTCCGCGCCCGTCACCCCGTCCTCCGCTCAGGCGTCAGCCGTCGATGCCGACGCCCTTCTTCGTGGACTCCTCGGCCTTTCCGGCCTCCGCCGCGGCCTCGGCGTCGGCCGTCTTCTTGTTGGCGATCAGGCTGGTGATCGTGGTGATCACCAGCACGCCGCAGATGACGCCCAGCGAGACCGGGATGGAGATCTCGGGGACGTGCACCCCGGACTCGTGCAGGGCGTGCAGCACCAGCTTGATGCCGATGAACCCGAGGATGACCGAGAGCCCGTAACTGAGGTGGACCAGCTTCTTGAGCAGGCCGCCGATCAGGAAGTACAGCTGTCGCAGCCCCATCAGCGCGAAGGCGTTGGCGGTGAACACGATGTACGGGTCCTGGGTCAGGCCGAAGATCGCGGGAATGGAGTCCAGCGCGAACAGCACATCGGTGGTCCCGATGGCGAGCATGACCACCATCAGCGGGGTCAGGACGCGCTTGCCGTTGTTGCGGATGAAGAGCTTGGTGCCGTGGTACCGGTCGGCGACTCCGAAGCGACGCTCGATGTTCTTGAGGAGGCGGTTCTCCTCGAACTCCTCTTCCTCCTCGTCGGCCCGCGCCTCCTGGATCAGCTTCCAGGCGGTGTAGATCAGGAACGCGCCGAAGATGTAGAAGACCCACGAGAAGTTGGCGATGACCGCGGCGCCGGCGGCGATGAAGATCGCCCGCAGCACCAGCGCGATCAGCACGCCGACGAGCAGCACCCGCTGTTGGAGGTGGGAGGGCACCGAGAACTTCGCCATGATCAGCACGAAGACGAAGAGGTTGTCGACGCTCAGCGATTTCTCGGTGATGAAGCCGGCGAAGAACTCGCCCGAGGCCTGGCTCTCGCCGAACACGAGCAGGCCGAGCCCGAAGAGGGCGGCCAGCGCGATCCAGACGACCGTCCAGATTCCGGCTTCCTTGGTCGACACGTCATGAGGCTTGCGCCCGATGAAGAAGTCGACGGCGATGAGGGCGCTCAGACCAAGAATGGTCAGCGCCCAGAGGGTCCATGAAACGTCCACTGCGCCTCCGGCAGTTCGCTACGGCTACTGATCAGCGTCGTCGCTGCCGGAGGTCTCTTCCACCTGGGCGCGCGGGATGCGCGTCCGGGCCGGCGCCCCGGGACCGGTCACAGTCCGTACTGACGGGAACGCCGCGTTTGGGAGTACTCCCCTCCGCACAAAGAACAGTACAGGGAACACCAAGGAAAGGTAAAGAGAAGGGTAAAGACGTCCCAAAGCCCCAGGTCGGAGCGGGTGGGACGGGGCGGATGGCTCAGCGGTGCCCGGTACGGCGCGCGGCGGCCACCCGGTCCAGCACCTGCTCCAGGACGCGGCTGCCGGGCGGGGTCCTGAGCGGCTCGTACGTCCAGGCGTGACCGACCCAGGGGTCGGCCAGATGGTCGTCGGCGACCGGGGTGACGCGGAGCAGCGAACGCCACAGCGGGTCGAGCACCGGACCGTACGCCGAGGCGTCCTCCCGGTCCGCGACCATCATGAGATGCACCCCGGCGGAGGGCCCCTCGTCGGCGAGATAGCGCAACTGGGTGACGGCACGGTCGTCGAATCCGTGCGGGAAGTCGTTGACGATCAGCAGCTGCTCGGCCGGGTCGAGGTCGGGCGGCAGCGAATCGGCGGCTCCGGCCCTGATCGCCATCTGCACCAGGTCGACGCGCCGAGTGAGGCCGGCAAGGACCGAGGACACTCCCCCGGGCCCGGACGCGGGCGGGCTCGCGAGCACCCCTGCGCCGACCAGTGGGGCCAGGGCCGCAGCGGCGGAGCCCGCCGGGTCGATGACGTGGACCGAGAACTCGTTCGGCGGGTAGACGGCGAGCATCCGCGCGGCGTGCAGGACGGCGCTCTCCATGGCCAGCCGGCGCAGCTGGTCCGAATCGGTCAGGGCGGCTGCCTCGGACGCCGTGCGACCGCTGTCGATCCACATGCCGCGCTCCAGCGGCAGCCGGACGAGCAGCGGGATCTTCACCCCGGCGCTCTCCGGCAGATGGAGGTCACCGATCCGCAGAGCCATGGGGATCTCCATCGGGACGCGGTAGGCGTGCCAGACGGGGTTGTCCCAGCCCGCGTACGCGGCGGGGAGCGCGGGTTCCACCACGGCGGCCTCGGCGGCGAGCTGGACGAGATCGCGGTCCAGTGCCTCGCGGGCCCGGCCGGTCAGCTCGTCGCGCTTGGCCCGCGCCTCCTCGCGGGCCCGGTCGCCCGTGCCGCCGATCCGGCTGCGCGGATCGGACAGGGTCCGCTCCAGCTCCTGGTCCATCCGGGACTCGGCGAAGTCGACGGCGCTGCGGTACGCGGCGGTGGCCCGGGCCAGGTCCTCGAACATGCCCCAGACCTGGTTGTAGAGACGCTCGTCCATGGACCAGCCGGTCGCGTCCCCGGCGACGGGCGTCGCGGGCTGACCGGGCTGGGCGGGCGGCGCGGCGGGCGGGGGCGGCGGCGGTGCGGTGGCCTGGCGACGCGGGTGCGCGTAATCGATGGGGCCCCCTGCGGAGGGGGTGGCGGGTGCGACGGGGGTGGCGGGTGCGACGGGAGTGGCCGGCGGAGAGGGCTCACCCAGGGGGCCGGGCTGCTGGGCGGCTTGGGGCAGTCCGGGGCTTTGGGCCGGCGCCGGACCCCCGGCGTGCCTGACCCGGTCGCCCTCCGAGGTGCGGGGCGGGGGCGGGGCCACCGAGCGGGCCAGGCCGCGGGCGACCGCTTCCTGGATCGACCTCGCCAGTTCGGCCGCCCCGTCCACCCCCTGGTCGGCGAGCATCACGGCGAGACCGCCCGCGTAACCCTGGCCGACCGCGCGGACCTTCCAGGCTCCCTGCCTGCGGTAGAGCTCCAGGGCGGCGACCGCGGACTCGGAGTCCAGACCGGTCAGGGTGAAGGTGGCGATCTCCGTGCCGTCGAGTCCGGTGACCGCGACGAAGGGCGAGGCCACGGCGCCGAACCGGGTCGGGCCGCCCGCCTCCAGCGGCAGTGCCAACAGCACCGTGACGCGGTGCACCGCCTCGGGCAGGGCACCGAGGTCCACGGCGAGCCGATGCTCGGCGGCGGCCTGCCTGGACACCTCCAGTCCCGGCAGCTGCGGCGATCCGGGGTGGGCTATCCACTCGACGCCGTGGACCGTGCCGCGCTCGTCCCCGAGGGTGGCACCGGCCACCACGGGTGCGCCGGCCGAAACCCGGATCTCCAGACGGGTCTGGGGCAAGGTGTGGTTCTGCCCCCGGACCAGCTCGGCCGTCATTGCCCTGTCCCCTCGACGAGTTGCTTCTGCGCGGTGCGTTGTCGTGCATGGTGCGGTGTCGTACGTGGTGCGGTGTCGTACGTGGTGCGGTCGTACGTAGCGCCGTCGGGTCAGGCCGTCGGGTCAGGCCGTCGTACGTGGCGCCGCGCCTGCGGCAAGCTCCGGTGCCGTGCCGCTGTCACGTACCGGGCACTTAGAGGTGCTGCGATGCGGTGCAGCTCCCGACAGCCGATGCCGCCGGGAGCTGCGCGTGCCGATGCGGACCCTTGGGTCCGGCGCTGCCTACAGGTGCGGCAGGATCGCCGGCATGAGGTCCTGGAAGGTGCGGCCGTTGGCCGGGTTACCGATGGCGGTCATCTGCCATCCGCTGCCCGAACGGTGCACCTTCGCCATGATCTGGGCGGTGTACTGCCCGCCACCGTCCAGCGTGTAGCGGGCGAGCTCCTGGCCGTTGGTCTCGTCCACGATGCGGCAGAAGGCGTTCTGCACCTCCTGGAACGTCTGGCCGGTGAAGGAGTTCACCGTGAAGACGATCTGGTCGATGTGGACCGGCACCCGCTGGAGGTCGACGAGGATCGCCTCGTCGTCGCCGCCCGAGCCGGCACCGCCGACCAGGTTGTCCCCGGTGTGCTTGACCGAACCGTCATCGCTGACGAGGTGCCGGAAGAACACGACATCGACCGGCTGCTTGTCGGCGAACAGGACCGCCGAGGCGTCCAGGTCGATCTCCCGGGTGCGTGAGCCGAACAGACCGCGGCGCGGAGCCGCCTGCCAGCCGAGCCCCATCCGTACCGCGGTCAGGGTCCCCCCGTCGCTCTTCTGCAGGCTGATGGCCTGACCCTTGGTCATATTGACCGTCACGCGCTGTCCCCTCTCCGCTGTCCCCGCAACCGTCCTTGCGCGGTTTTCCAGCACCCTACGCAGTCACATCACAGGCACAGCCACCTAGGGCCGTTTTGTGTCGGTCTTGCAACACACCAGGTGCGGCAGGGTCAGGCCAGACCCGCCTCCCGCATCTGGCGCAACTCCTTCTTCAACTCCCCCACCTCGTCACGCAGTCGTGCCGCCACCTCGAACTGCAGGTCCGCGGCGGCCGCACGCATCCGGTCGGTCATCTCCTCGATGATCCCGGCGAGCTCGGTGGCCGGCCGGTCCGTGACCGCCGCCTTGTCCCCGCCGGCCTTTCCGGCCTTCCCCTTCGCGGCGCCGGCCTTGATGCCCAGCGTGGGCACAGGCGCTTTCGCACCCTTCGTCTGGCGGTAGCCGGTACCGAGCAGCTGCTCGGTGTCGACCTCCTCGCGGGCGATCGTCGCGACGATGTCGTTGATCTTCTTGCGCAGCGGCTGCGGGTCGAGTCCGCGCTCGGTGTTGTACGCGATCTGCTTCTCACGGCGGCGGTTGGTCTCGTCGATGGCCTGCGCCATCGCCGGGGTGATCTTGTCCGCGTACATATGGACCTGGCCCGACACGTTTCGAGCCGCACGTCCGACGGTCTGGATCAGCGAGGTGGCCGAGCGCAGGAAGCCCTGTTTATCGGCGTCGAGGATGGCTACGAGCGACACCTCCGGCAGGTCCAGGCCCTCGCGCAGGAGGTTGATCCCGACCAGGACGTCGTATTCACCGGATCGCAGTTCGCGCAGCAGCTCGATACGGCGGAGGGTGTCGACGTCACTGTGCAGATAGCGGACCTGGATGCCCAGCTCCAGGAAGTAGTCGGTGAGGTCCTCCGACATCTTCTTGGTGAGGGTGGTGACCAGGACCCGCTCGTCCTTCTCGGTGCGCTTGCGGATCTCGTGCACCAGGTCGTCGATCTGGCCCTCGGTGGGCTTGACGACGATCTCCGGGTCGACGAGTCCGGTCGGCCGGATGATCTGCTCCACGAAACCGTCGCCCCGGGAGAGCTCGTACTTGCCGGGGGTGGCGGAGAGGTAGACCGTCTGGTTGATCCGTCCCAGGAACTCCTCCCACTTCAGCGGGCGGTTGTCCAGGGCGGAGGGCAGCCGGAAGCCGTGGTCGACGAGGGTCCGCTTCCGGGAGGCGTCACCCTCGTACATCGCGCCGATCTGCGGCACCGTGACGTGCGACTCGTCGAGAACGAGGAGGAAGTCCTCGGGGAAGTAGTCGAGGAGGGTGTGGGGGGCGGTGCCGGGGTCGCGGTCGTCGAAGTGCATCGAGTAGTTCTCGACGCCGGAGCAGGTGCCGATCTGGCGGAGCATCTCGATGTCGTACGTCGTACGCATGCGCAGCCGCTGGGCCTCCAGCATCTTGCCCTGCTTCTCCAGCTCGGCGAGGCGCTGCTCCAGCTCCTTCTCGATACGGCCGACCGCCTTCTCCATGCGTTCGGGGCCTGCGACGTAGTGGCTGGCGGGAAAGATGTGAAGCGACCGGTCCTCGCTGATGATCTCGCCGGTGAGCGGGTGGAGCGTGGAGAGGGCCTCGATCTCGTCACCGAACATTTCGATGCGGACGGCGAGCTCCTCGTAGACCGGGAAGATCTCGATGGTGTCGCCGCGGACCCGGAAGGTGCCCCGGGTGAACGCCAGGTCATTGCGGGTGTACTGCATCTCGACGAAGCGGCGCAGCAGCTGGTCGCGGTCGATCTCGTCGCCCACCTTGAGCTGGACCATCCGGTCCACGTACTCCTGTGGGGTACCCAGGCCGTAGATGCAGGACACGGAGGCGACCACGACGACGTCCCGCCGGGTGAGCAGCGAATTCGTGGCGGAATGGCGCAGCCGCTCGACCTCCTCGTTGATCGAGGAGTCCTTCTCGATGTAGGTGTCCGACTGCGGTACGTACGCCTCGGGCTGGTAGTAGTCGTAGTACGAGACGAAGTACTCGACGGCGTTGTTCGGCAGGAGCTCGCGGAACTCGTTGGCCAGCTGGGCGGCGAGGGTCTTGTTCGGCGCCATCACCAGGGTGGGGCGCTGCAGCTTCTCGATCATCCAGGCAGTGGTCGCCGATTTACCGGTGCCGGTCGCGCCGAGGAGCACGACATCCTTCTCACCTGCCCGGACGCGCCGCTCCAGCTCGGCGATGGCCGCAGGCTGGTCGCCGCTGGGCTGGTAGGGACTGACGACCTCGAAAGGCGCCACCGAACGTTCGATCTTCGAAACGGGCCGCATGCAACCACCGTACGACCCCCCACTGACAACGGGGCCGGGTCAGCGCCGGCGGCGGTCCGCTGTCACCAGTCCTGGGGCTGCGCGGAGTCCTGGCGCTGCGAGTGGAACGAGGCCGGGTCGGCGTGCGTACCGAACCGGGGCACCTGGCGCTGGGCCGGGATTCCGGGGGCCCTGGCCCCGCGGATGACCGCGGGGTCGTTCCAGTCCGGGGTGCCCATGACCACCAGGGGGTCGAACATCACGACGACCGCGGCAAGCACCAGGAAGCAGGCCGGGCCGATCAGCATGGGGACGAGCAGCGCGGTCGCGCTGTCGCCGGAGCCCGCCGAGGCGTCGGTGAGGGCGGCCGGGTGGAGATGGACCCTGAGGGCTGCCATGCCGGTGTAGTGCATGCCGCTCACCGCGACACCCATCACCACGCTGGCACCGAGGCTGGGCAGGAAGCCGTGGATGGAGACGGCGGCCCAGAGCGCGGCGGTCGATGCCACCACGGCGATGACGACGGAGAGCGACACGGTGATCGTGTCGTACTCGAACTGCCCATCAAGTCGCATGCCGGCCATGCCGAGGTAGTGCATGGAGGCCACGCCGAGCCCGGTGATCGTTCCTCCCGTCACCAGTGCCATGCGGGTGGCGCCGCGGTATCCGACCAGGAAGATCCCGATGCCGACCATGACGATCGCGACGGCGAGGCTGGCGAAAGTGATCGGCCTGTCGTAGCCGATCGGTACCTCCTCGACGGTGAAACCCACCATCGCGATGAAGTGCATCGTCCAGATGCCGGAGCCTATGGAGGTCGCCCCCAGAGCCAGCCAGCCGGCCTTGAAGGAACGCTCGGTGCGCAGCGACCGGGTGGTACACCGCAGGCCCAGGGCCGCGCCCAGACAGGCCATGAGGAAGGCGGCCACGGGAGTGACCGCCCCATAGCCGAAGCCGTCGATTGTGCCCTGCATGCTCGTACGCCCTTCGCAGAAGCCCGGGTTCGGCTGACTTTAAGGCGCAAGGCCCGGCAAACAAACAGAAGAGCTGCATTTTATCGACAGGGGTGGCGGCCCGTGACCCGGTCCTCGGGACGGGTTCATGTGGTGGCCGTCCTTCACCTGTCCCCCCGTTCGGCGACGGCCGGAGCCCTCGGGCCGTCCGTAACTCTGATGCGAGGAGTCCACGTGTACGCAGGCACCGCAACCGCCTCCGTCGCTGCCGCCGCCCTGCTGGGCGCCGGCACGTTGCTGATGTCGAGTACGACCGCCGAAGCACCGGGAACGGCCGGCACCGCGGCCGGCCGTTCCGTGGCGGTGGCCCACGCCGTCGCCGCGGGCTCCGCGAGGGACGCCGGCACCGGCGTCCGGGCCGTGAGCGACGTGCCCCGGGAGCCGACGGGCGACCCGCTCGTCATCGCTCACCGGGGCGCGTCGGCATACGCGCCCGAGAACACACTGGCGGCGGTGGACAAGGCCGACGTCCTGGGCTTCGACTGGGTGGAGAACGACGTACAGCTCACCCGGGACGGCGTACCGGTCGTCATCCACGACACCGGTCTGAGGCGGACCACGGACGCCGAGAAGGTCTTCCCCGACCGTGCGCCGTGGGCGGTCAAGGACTTCACGGCCGCCGAGATCGCCCGGCTGGACGCGGGCAGCTGGTTCGGTCCGGCGTACGCCGGGGCCCGGGTGCCCACGCTCCGGCAGTATCTGCACCGGATCGGGCGCAACGACCAGAACCTGCTCCTGGAGATCAAGAGCCCCGAGACGTACCCCGGGATCGAGCAGGTGACCCTGCGGGTCCTGCGTCAGGAGGGGTGGCTCGACCGCGAGCATGTCCGCAGCCGTCTGGTGATCCAGAGCTTCGGCGCCGACAGCGTACGCAAGGTGCACGAGCAGCGCCCGGACGTCGTCACGGGCTTCCTCGGCACCCCTGCCGTCGCCGACCTTCCCTCGTACGCGGAGTTCACCGACCGGATCAACCCGGCGTACACCTCCATCTCGAGCGAGTACGTGGCAGCGGTGCACGCGCTGAAGGGCCCCCACGACAAACGGCTCCAGCTCCACACCTGGACGGTCAACGACGCGGAGCACGCGCTCCAGGTGACCGGCTACGGCGTGGACGGCATCATCACCAACACCCCCGATGTGGTGCGGGAGGCCACTGCCTGACCGCTCGGGACCGTTCGGGACCGCCCGGAATCCCTCTGGACCGCTCCGGACTGTCCGGGACCGCTCGGCGGCCGGCGCGGTGACGGCGGCCGGCGCGGTGACGGCGGCCGGGGGCGGTGACGGCCGCCGTCGTCCGTTGTCAGTGGCCGGTCGTACGGTGGTTCCCATGAACAACAACGGGGTTGTCGAGTGGGTCGTCGTCGACAGCGACATCGGCCCGCTCATGCTGGCCGCGACCGATACGGGCCTGGTGACCGTGGTCTTCCACGCCCGGCCGGCGGTACGGGACCGGGCGCTGGACCGGTTGGCCGCCCGGTTCGGCGCGGAGCCCGTCCAAGCGCCCGGCTCCGCACGGCTCGCGGAGCCGATACGTCAGTTCGCGGCTTACTTCGCGGGCACGCTGAGGGAGTTCTCGCTCGACCTGGACTGGTCGCTGACGAGCGGCTTCAACCGCCAGGTTCTCCGCGAGCTGGCGACATGTGTGCCGTACGGCGCGGTGGCCGGGTACGGGGACCTCGCCGACCGGGTGGGGCAGCCCGGTGCGGCCCAGGCGGTCGGTGCCGCCATGGGGTCCAACCCGCTGCCCGTGGTGGTGCCCTGCCACCGGGTGGTGGAGAGCGACGGCGGGCTCGGCGGCTTCGGCGGCGGGCTGGAGACCAAGCGGCAGCTGCTGGCTCTGGAGGGAGTGCTGCCCCAGCCGTTGTTCTGACTCTCCCGCCCCCACCGGCCGCGTCGTTTCGGGTGTACGTGACGGCCGGCGCGCTTCCGCCTGGCCGGAGCGTGCCCGCTGCTGCCGATCGCGGCGCCGGCGCTGCGCCGGACCGTCGCCCGCCGTGCCACGGCCCGAGCCCGGGTTCGGCGGCCGGGGCCGCCGGAACCCGCCCGCTCACAGGCTGCCCCGAAGCCGGTCAGAGGCTGATGTGGTACGCCTTGCGCAGTGTCTCGTGCACGGTCCACGTCGTGCGGTCTCCCTCGCGCAGCACACAGGCGTCGCCCGATCCGATCTCCAGCGTGGCGCCGCCCTCGACCTCCACGGTCGCGCGCCCGCTGATGACCACGAACAGTTCGTTGGCCTCGGTGTCCGTGACCACGCCGGGCGTGATCTGCCAGATCCCGCGCACCTGCTTGCCGTCAGCCGACTCCCACAGCACCTTGCCGGTGACCTCGGGTTCACCCGAGACGATCTGCCCGGGTTCGAGGGGTTCCGGTTCGAGCGGGACGTCGGGAATGTGTACGGCGAAAGAGGCAGGAGCTTGATCAAATGTGGTCATGGCCGGTCACCTTAGCCACCGCCTCCGGTCGCCTCGCCACCAGGACGGGCTGAAAGAAGCCCGACTCGTCGGGCTCGTACCACACGGGCGCCCGCAGCCCGGCCCGCGCCGCGAACTCGACGATCTGGGCCTCGGACAGCGCCCAGTAGGTGGAGCGCCGCGTACGCACGCCCCGGCGCTCCCCCCTCCTCTTCCTCATGTCGGCGGCCGTGACCCGCAGCCTCAGCCCGCGCGAGGCCGCCTCCTTCGCGGCACGGGCCACCGCCACAGGGCTCAGATCGCTGCCGGTGACCCGGTACCCCAGTGCGGCCAGCCCAGCGCCTGGGTCCCGATGTCGCAGGCGCGTCCAGCACGTCGTGCGCGCCGGCCTCGTCGCCGGAAAGGGGCCCACCGCCCGACGCGGCCACATCGCCCGGTGCGCCGGAACGGGGCCCAGCGCCCGACGCGGCGCATCGCCCTGGCCTGCACTGCCACCCCTGGGAACGACGCCGGCCGGGCCCGGCTCACCGACCAGCGCCGAGAGCGCCGCCGCCTGCCGTGCGATGCTCGCATCCCAGTCCGCGTGGATGAGGTCGTAGTCCGCGGCCAGGTCGTCGTGGAAGTGCCGAACCGTGGGCGACGAACGACCAGTCGAAGGCTCCATGGCCCGACGTTGACGCGGAGCGAAGCGACTTCCAGCCGTCCGGACCGCACACGTTTGAGTGTGTCCCGTCCGCGACAGGGATGTGAACATGTCACTGACTGAGCCGTTCGACGCCATCCCCTACGCGCCCGCCCTCTCCGCAGAGGTACAGGACGCCCTTGCCGCGCACCGGCCCGTCGTCGCCCTGGAGTCGACGATCATCGCCCACGGCCTGCCCCGCCCCCGCAATCTGCGGGTCGCCGAGGAGCTGGAGGGGATCGTGCGGGCGGCCGGTGCCGTACCCGCCACGGTCGCCGTGCTGGACGGCAGCGCCCGGGTCGGCCTGGACAAGGCCCAGTTGGAGCGGGTGGCCGAGGATCCGGCGATGCGCAAGCTGGGGCACCGGGACCTCGCACCCG
Source organism: Streptomyces sp. NPDC087901 (assembly GCF_044742205.1). Classification (NCBI taxonomy): domain Bacteria; kingdom Bacillati; phylum Actinomycetota; class Actinomycetes; order Kitasatosporales; family Streptomycetaceae; genus Streptomyces; species Streptomyces sp. NPDC087901. Next base: position 1,185,986 of record NZ_JBIUUC010000001.1, on the reverse strand, counting down.
CACTGGCGACGGGCGCGAGCGGGGCGACGACGGTCTCGGCGACCGCGTTCCTCGCCGCGCGTGCGGGGCTGCGCGTGTTCGCGACCGGTGGGCTCGGGGGCGTGCACCGGGGCTGGACCGAGACACAGGACGAGTCCGCCGACCTGCGGCTGCTGGCGCGTACGGACATCACCGTGGTCTGCGCGGGGGTGAAGTCGATCCTGGACGTGCCCGCCACGCTGCAGCGTCTGGAGACGCTCGGGGTCGGGGTACTCGGATACGGCACCGACCGGTTCCCCGGCTTCTATCTGAGCAGTTCGGGTGAGCCGGTCGACTGGACCGTGCGGTCGCCCGAGGAGGTCGCCGAGGTGATGGGGGCGCAGGACGCGCTCGGTGGCCCGGCGGCGGCACTGATCGTGGCCAACCCCGTACCGCAAGCCGAGCAACTGGATCCCGTCCTGCACGACCGGGTGCTGGCCGAGGCGCTGGACGCGTGCCGGGAGCGCGGCATCGCCGGGCAGGCCGTCACGCCGTATCTGCTCGACCATCTGATGCGGGGTACCGACGGGGCTTCGCTGGAGGCCAATCTGGCGGCCGTCCGCGGCAATGTGGCGCTCGCCGCGCGGATCGCCACCGCCTGGGCCGCCCGGTGACCGGCGGCCTTCTCGTCGTCGGGGACGTCGTCACGGACGTGGTCGCACGACACGGTTCGGCACTGGTCCACGGCACGGACACGGCGGCCAGAATCCGGACCCGAGCAGGCGGCGCGGGGGCCAACACGGCTTGCTGGGCAGTGCGTTCGGGCTGCCGGGACGTGCGGCTGGTGGCCCGCGTGGGCGCCGACTCCGCGGACTGGCACCGGGACCTGCTGCGGCGTGCGGGGGTGCGGGGGCTGCTGACCGTGGACGACGAGGCACCGACGGGCACCGTCGTCGCGCTGGTCGACCCGTCCGCCGAGCGCACCTTCCTCACCGACAGCGGGGCGGTGCTGCGGCTCTCCCCCGACGACTGGTCGCCGTCGATGCTCGACGGCATCGCCCACCTCCATCTGTCCGGCTACCTCCTGTTCGCGGCGACCAGCCGTGCAACCGCCCTGCGCGCGCTGCGGGAAGCCGGGCGGCGGAACATTCCGGTGAGCATCGACCCGGCTTCGGCCGGGTTCCTCGCCGAACTGGGCGTCGACCGGTTCCTGGCCCTGACCGAGGGGGCGGATCTCCTGCTGCCCAATGCGGACGAGGCAGGACTGCTGACCGGGCTTCCCGAACCTGCTGACGCGGCAGCCAAGTTGAGCCTGCTGGTCCGTCAGGTAGCCGTCACCTTGGGCGAGGGCGGCGTTCTGCTGGCCACTGCGGGGGCGGTGACCGCCCACATCGCGGCCGAACCTGTGCACGCGGCCGTGGATTCCACCGGGGCCGGCGACGCGTTCACCGGGGGCTTCCTGGCGGCCCGGCTGGCGGGCGCCGATGATGCGTCGGCTGCGGCGGCCGGGTGCCGCGCAGGGGCGGAGGCCGTCATGACCGTGGGCGGGCGGCCGCCTCTGCCCGCCGAGTGAGCGGCCGCGCTCCGGACCCGCCCACACCGACTCACCCATGCCCACCGAGTCGGCACGGCCGCGCTCCGCACCTGCCCAGCTCTGTTCGCCCCTGCCCGCCGAGCAGGACCAGGCACCTTTCGGGCTACCCGTCCTGCCGCAGCCCGGTCCAGGCGGGATGGCGCGGATCGTCGGCCCTGACGACCGCGTCCGCGCTCCCCGCGGGCGCCACCTCGTCCTCGTACCGGGCGAAGGCGGGCAGGGTCCACTGCTCTTCCTCCCGTGTACGCCGCCCCAGCGCACCCGCCGAGAGCCGCAGGTGGACGCTGAGGTCGAACGGGAACCAGTGCCCCAGCAACAACGGCCCGTGCAGAACCAGCACTCCGCCTTCCGGCAGGTGCCGGTACGGGCTCCGCGTGGCCCGGTCCGTCGCCGGGTCCCACAGATCGGGCAGCACCCGCCCGCTGCCGCCCGGCTCCAGCGGACCGAACACCTCACGCCACAGGGCCCCGGTGTCGAACCAGCTGCCGTAGTACGAGTCGGGGTCCCGCCTGCCGTACTCGTACCGCAGACTGGCCGGCCGCAGGAACCCCGCGGTGGACACCGGGAGTACCGCCCGGCCGCGCAGCCGCAGCCCCTGGGCGACCGCCTCGGCCAGCTCACCGGTGGGGGCGGCCGGGGCGCCGTCGACGGCGAGCTTGAGCCAGGGCCCGCCGTCGGCCGGCTTCAGTACGTCGGCGTGAGCGGCAAGCTCGTCCGCCAGCCGTTCCCAGGTGATCGCTTCGAATCGCACACGCCCATCATGGCCTTCCCCGCAACCACCTCAGCGACGGCCGTCCCACCACCTGGGCAACCGGCGCCCGCGTCGGCGAGAGCGCCTGCGGGCCCCGGCCGGGCGTCGCCCCGACGGCCGCGGGGCCCTTTCCCCACTCATCGCGGCCGGCCGTCGCCTTCACACGTCCCACGGTGCAGTGCTCCCCCGCTCCCTCGTTGCCGAAAATCTGCGGCGTTCGCCGATTCCAGCCATTACGGTCCTGCCCATGGATCTCGAATTCGCCCACACGTTCGCTGCCGAGTGGCAGGCCGCCTGGAACTCCCACGACCTGGAACGCATCCTGACGCACTATCACGAGGACGTGACGTTCAGCTCCCCCATGATCGCGCGGTTCACCGGCGACGCCTCCGGCACGGTCCGGGGCAAGAGTGAGCTGCGCGCGTACTGGGCACGGGGCCTGGAGCTCATCCCCGACCTCGAGTTCGAGGTGATGGACGTGCGCGTGAGCGTCGACACGCTGGTGATCGACTACCGCAATCAGATCGGGGGCCGGGTCTACGAGGTGCTGACCTTCCGCGACGGCCTGGTCGGCGCCGGCCTCGGCGCGTACGGGGAGACACTCGCCCGCTGACGGTCGGCGCCCGGTGGCCCGGTGGCCGGCCGGGGCGCCAGAGGGCGGGTGCCGCGCATCACTTCTTCTTGCCGCAGTCCACCGCATCGGCGTCGTCGGAGAGCTCGCTGCCCTCGGGCAGCAGATAGGTCACCCAGAGGACGACGGGCTCGGTGCCCAGATTGCGTCCGATGTGGCGGTGCTTCGCTCCGGACGGCTCGATGAAGGACGTGCCCGCAGGGGTCACCTCGACCGAGCAGTCGTCCAGGGTGCGCGTCAGTGTCCCGGACTTGACGACGGCGATCAGCTGACCGCGGTGCGTGTGCCAGCCGGTGGAGCCGCCGGGCTCGACGGTGATCGTCCGGAAGGTGACGTCGGTGCGCCCCTTCGGCGTCTTCACCTTCAGCTTGCCCACCGAGGTGCCTTCCGCGACGACGGTGGCGCTCACGCCGCTGCCGGGGGTGGCGACGGCCGCCGCCGGCACGAAGCCGAGCGCGGCCACACAGCCGCCGATGACGAGCGCCTTGCCCAGCCGCCCCTGCTGCTTCTGCGGCCCCTGCGGCCCCTGCTGCTCCCGCCGCTCACGCTGTCTGCCAATTCTCACGGGCAACTCCTCTGCATCGGTGTCCCGGACATCCCAAATGCCCCGACGCTACCCAGAAGTTGACCGATCGAATCACGCCACCGCACGCTCATCACGCACCGCGCAACTCCACGGCCAGCGGCCCGTCGCCGGTCACCTCGATCCGCCCGTCTTTTACGGCCTCGGCGAAGGTCAGCTCGCCGCGCCCCAGCGTGAGACAGAGCTCGGAATCGAGGGCGATGCGCGCATCGGCGCGCACGGCGGGCCCGTCGCCGTAGGCCGGTTCACCCGCCACCGGCTCCCCTGTACGGACATGGAACTCGCCCTCGTCGAGGTGCACATCGACCACCCCGCCGCCGGCCGTTCCCCCGAAGCCGTCCAGGGCGCGCAGCAGCGGAAGGGCGAACCAGTGCGCCCGGACCGCGTCCGTGGGCCGCCGCTCCGCCAGCGCGGGCGCCCCCCACTCGGCGAGCGCCGCGAGGACGGGCAGCAGCCCCTGTCCACGCTCGGTGAGTTCGTACACCGCCGCGGCGGCGGGCGGGGGCAGCTTGCGACGCGTGACCAGCCCGCCCTGCTCCATGTCCTTCAGCCGGGAGGCCAGGACATCCGTACTGACTCCGGGCAGGTCGGCATGCAGATCGGTGTAGCGGCGGGGGCCGGCCAGCAGTTCACGGACGATCAGCAGGCTCCACCGGTCACCGACGGCGTCCAGGGCCCGGGCACTGGCGCAGAACTGGTCGTAACTCCGACGGCGGACCGGGCGGGTTGCGGGCTGTTGCTGACGTGGCATGCGACGCAGTCTAGACATGTTGTTGGACTTTCCAAGCCCAAGCTTGGTAAAACCAAGTATCGCAATCGGGTCGGGGAGGCAGCACCGCATGGAATTCCGCCAGTCCAGCAAGCTCAACGAGGTCTGTTACGAGATCCGGGGCCCGGTCATCGAGCACGCCAACGCCCTTGAGGAGGCGGGTCACAGCGTGCTCCGCCTCAACACGGGAAACCCGGCGCTGTTCGGGTTCGAGGCGCCGGAGGAGATCGTCCAGGACATGATCCGGATGCTCCCGCAGGCCCACGGCTACACGGATTCGCGCGGCATCCTGTCCGCCCGCCGTGCCGTCGCGCAGCGCTACCAGGCGATGGGGCTGACGGAGGTCGGCGTCGACGACATCTTCCTCGGCAACGGTGTCTCCGAGCTCATCTCGATGGCCGTGCAGGGGCTGCTGGAGGACGGCGACGAGGTGCTCATCCCGTCCCCCGACTATCCGCTGTGGACCGCGGTGACGACGCTGGCGGGCGGCAAGGCCGTGCACTACGTCTGCGACGAGGCCTCGGACTGGAACCCGGACCTCGCCGACATGGCCTCGAAGATCACCGACCGCACCCGGGCCGTCGTGATCATCAACCCGAACAACCCGACCGGCGCCGTCTACCCGCGCGAGGTCCTCGAAGGCATCCTCGACCTTGCCCGCAGGCACGGCCTGATGGTGTTCGCCGACGAGATCTACGACCAGATCCTGTACGACGACGCCGAGCACCACAGCGTGGCGGTCCTCGCCCCCGACCTGGTCTGCCTCACCTTCAGCGGGCTCTCGAAGACGTACCGCGTCGCCGGGTTCCGCTCGGGCTGGATGGTGGTGTCGGGTCCCAAGCAGCACGCCCGCAGCTATCTGGAGGGGCTGACCATGCTCGCCTCCATGCGCCTGTGCCCCAATGCCCCGGCGCAGTACGCGATCCAGGCCGCCCTCGGTGGCCGCCAGTCGATCCGGGAGCTCGTGGTGCCCGGGGGCAGGCTGTACGAGCAGCGCAACCGCGCCTGGGAGAAGCTGAACGAGATCCCGGGGGTGTCCTGCGTGAAGCCGAAGGGCGCGCTGTACGCCTTCCCGCGCATCGACCCGAAGGTGCACCCGATCGTCGACGACGAGAAGTTCGTCCTGGACCTGCTGCTGCGGGAGAAGATCCAGGTCGTGCAGGGAACCGGCTTCAACTGGCCGCGGCCCGACCACTTCCGGATCCTGACTCTCCCGTACGCTGACGATCTTGACGCGGCCATCAGCCGCATCGGCCGCTTCCTGGCCGGATACCGGCAGTGACCGAACACCGGAGATGAACGGAGCCCGATCGTGAGCTGCCCCACCTGCCGGGTCCCCGTGCACACCCAGTTCGCCACGTTCGAGCTCGTCGGGCCGATCGTCGAGGGCGGGCTGGACCCGGCCTCCGACCCGGCCTGGGCGGACTCGGGCGCGAAGTCGCCTGCGGAATACGCCCGCTGGGCAGGTCATCTGTGCGGTGTGACCTGTCTGCGCATGGCGCTCGGCGCCGGCGCCCCGTCACTGTTCGCGCTGCGGGACGGAGCACTGGAGTACGGCGCGTACACCGAGGACGGCGACGGCGGGATCCGGGGACTGGTCTACGCCCCGTTCGCCACGTACGTACGCGAGAAGCACGGACTGGAAGCCACGGTCCACCGCCATCTCGCACCGGCGGAGATCCTGGACCTGCTGGACGAGGGCCGGTCCGTCATGGCGTCGGTGCACTACGCGATCCGCCATCCGCGGCGGCCCGCACCGGGGCGCGGTGGCCACCTGGTGCTCCTGACGTCCCGCACGGCCGACGGGACGGGCGTCCACTTCCACAACCCGTCCGGCACGACCGCCGCGACCCGGACGGCGGAGCTGCCGCTGGCCGGCTTCGAGCGCTTCTTCGCCGGCCGAGGCGTGTCTCTGCGCGCGACGGTATGACGCGCGCGGCCCGGAACGGGAGCGGGCCCGGGGGCGTAGCCGGCCCCCGGGCCCTGTGATTGCCGCCTGTACGGCACGCCGACACTTTTAAAGGTCCCGTGTCAGTCTGATGTCGCCGCGTCCTGCCTTTAGACGACCACGGATCGAAGCTCCGCGGGCCGGAGTCGAACCGGCATCTCGACGCGCACGGGCACGGGCCCGGTCGATTCGGCGATAGGCGGCGCATGCTGAGTCTGGAGCAAGAGTCTGAGATTGATCGCGGCCTGCCTCTGCCAGTTGGGCCACCCCGGCCCGCATCCGTACGAGAGGTACGGAAGTGCCGGGGGGAGGACTCGAACCTCCACTTGAACCGCGTCTTCACGACAAACTTCAGTGTCAGCTTTGCGCTCCTCGCGCACCCCGGCCGCGTCGACCGCCGCCGGGGATTCCATGGTCGGTCACCTCATCCGAAGAGGTAACCGAAGACCGCATCACCCACCCGCTGGTCCGTGACGTCCACGCCGTTGGCCTCCTCGCGGGCGAACTTGACGGCCTGCTGGAGCTTCTCCACCCGGTCGAGCAGTTCGTTGATCCGCCGTGCGGGCAGCGCCCCGGAGAACTTCACGGTCGTCCAGTAGCCGATCGGGATGTCCTCGTAGTACACCTCGACCTGCGCCGGGTGCTTCTCGGTGGCCTCCGCCTTCACGTGGTTGCGGGGCACCTTCCTGGTCCGCAGGGTCCGCACCGGCTCGGTCTTCCAGGAGTCCGTCGACGGGTCCTGGGCCCACGCCTCGGAGGCGTCGAGCACCGGGAGCTTGCGGATGAAGGTGTTGATGTCCGTGAGCTGCTTCTCCAGGAAGAGCAGATACGACACCGGCACGCCGCTCACCAGGACGCGGCCGTCGACCGAGACGTCGGCGCGGGCCGCACAGTTCGCCCAGTCCTTCGTGGCGGTCACGTCGAAGAGGCGGGTGAGGGTCGCCGCGGTCTCCCGCAGCACGTCCTCGGCCTTGATCTGCACGAGGGTCGACTCGGGCGGCAGCTGCTCGCCCTCCTCGTCCTTCGGCTGGTAGGTCCGGGAGAGCCCGGCCAGCAGACCGGCCTTCTGGAGGCCGTGATGCGCCGCCGTCAGGTCCTGGTGAGCCTTGGACTTGACGCCCTTCTCCACTGCGATGATCTGATTGAGTTTCGCCACGTCCAGGAATCTAGCAACAGCAACACGGGCCGCACCAGCGGTTTTTGCCGCACTGCGGTGCGCCCGGTGTGCCTGCCTGCTGCGCCCGCGCGCCCGCCCGTTCGGGTGGTTTCCGTACGACGCCCATGTTCCGCCGTCGGCCTGCGGGAGCGGCTTGCCACAGTGAGCCCCACGCGTCCTGCGTCTCTCCCCGCACCTGGAACGAAGGGCCTCCCCCCATGTCTCGCCTTCCCCGCTTCACCGGCGCGATGAACCCGGCCGCCCCGGGCTCCCCCGATGTCTCCCCGGACGTCCGGCACCGCCCGCGGCGCCGGGCCGCACTCGCCGCGGCCACGGCCGGCCTCGCGGTCCTGGCCGTGGGCACACCGGTCGCGTACGCCACGCTCGGCGCAAGCTCCCCCTCGGACCCCAGGCCGGCCACGGCGGCAGCGGTGCGCGGCAAGGACTACGTCGAGACACGGCTGTTCTTCGGCACCGAACGCCCCGATGGTGGATCTGATGTGACCGACCAGCAGTTCCTGGACTTCATCGACGCGGAAGTCACTCCGCGCTTCCCGAACGGGCTGACCATCCAGGACGGCCGGGGGCAGTGGCGGGACTCCAACGGGGTCATCGAGCGGGAGCGCAGCTACGAACTGACGCTGCTCTACCCGGCGTCCGAAGCCCGGGTGCGCGACCCGCAGATCGAGCGGATCCGCAACGCGTACGAGAAGGCGTACGCCCAGGACTCGGTGGCACGACTGGAGGAGCGCACGACGGCGGACTTCTGAGATGCCGGACGGCGGACTCCTCGCTGCCCGCCCGACGCAGTTCCTGAGCCGTCGGATACTGTTCCGCGGCCGGGTGCCGGGGCACCGGACGTCGACCAGCAGGGAGCACTCCAAATGGGCACGCCCGTACGTCACTTCACCGCGACGACCGAGCAGGGTCAGGTCTTCACGGTCAACCTCGAGCGGGACTTCCGGTACGACCCGTACCGCGACTTCCTCGTCTGTACGCACTGCGACTGGTCGCCGTCGCTCCTGACGACCCGGCGGATCATCGACATGGCCGGCGAGCACCTGACGTCCGTCCACCACGCCGGCCGGGGGCTGGCGCAGCAGGACAACGAGTCGTTCCGCAAAGCGCGGCTCATGATGCTGCCTGTCGTCGCCGTGCTGCTGATCGGTCTGCTGATCTTCCTGAACAACTGACCCGCCGGCCGGGTCAGCCGCCGCTGAGCTCCAGGAGCGCGCCCACCGGGTCGGAGTCCGGGGCGGCCCTGGGCCACCACTCGTCCTCGCCGGGGTCGGACTCGTAGCCGTACCACCGGCCGTCGTGGCCGAAGCGGAGCTGGAGCGTGCCACCGGGGTGGGTCAGGTGGTTGCGCCACGGCTGGAAGCGCGGGAAGCCGGCCGCCGCAAGGGCCGGGCGGGCGCGGTCGAACGGGCCGGCCGGGGGGTCCCACGGCGTCTCCAGGACGGCGAGCCCCTCGGCTCCGCCCTGGCGCCAGGCGGCCACGGCCCGGGCCAGGTCGGTGGTGTTGCGGCCGGTGGCGGATGCCAGCTCGCGGTAGAGGGCGCGAGTGGTGGCGGTGAGTCCGGCCGTGGGGCGGGCCGCTGCCAGCCGGACCGCGTCCTGCCAGGCGGTGAGCCCGGCCAGCGGGTCGGCGCCGGTGGCCAGCAGCGCGTGGGCGCGGGCGGCCGCGTCGGTGGCGAGCTGGTCGAGAGCGAGCGGGTCCCGGGCGCCGGGGAACTCCGGGTACGAGGGCGGCTGGCCCTGATGCGGTTCCAACGGGAACGGGGCGGGCAACGGCGGCAGGAAGCGGTCGGCGAGCGCCTCCCGCGCCGGTACGGACGGGGCGGCGGGCGCCGCGGGCCGCTCCCGCGCGGAGTGTGCGGCATTGCGGCGGCCCAGGTCCTCCAGGAGTTCGCGCTCGCCCCGGCCGCGCAGCAGCAGGAGGACGAACGGGTCGGCGTCCAGGAGGCGGCCCATCTGGTAGCAGAGTGCCGCGACGTGCTTGCACGGCCAGCCGTGGTCGGGGCAGGAACAGCTGGGGTCGAGGTCGTTCGCCGCGGGGAGCAGGGTGACGCCGGCGGCGGCGGCCGTGTCGGCGAGGGAGTGCGGCATCTCCTTGGCGAGCAGCGTGGCGAGATGGCCGGGGCGGGCGGCGACCGCGTCGAGGAAGGTGTCCCAGTCGGGGTCGGTGAGCGTGCGCAGCCGGAGCTCCGCGCGGTAGGGGCGGGGGCGGCTGCCGTGCACGTAGGCGACGACGCGCCCCGGGGTGACGGTGACCGCGGCGACGTTCCCGCTGTCCGCGTACGCGCGTCCGCGGGCGAGCCTCGGCGCGTCCATCGAGAGGTCCTCCAGAGCCGTCACCCAGGCCCGGCCCCACCAGCTGTCCGCGAACGGCTCGTCGTCGCCGGTCGTACGCGCGGGCACGGCCTCGAAGGTCCGCCGCAGGTCGTCGGGGCCCGGGCGGGACCGGGCGCCGGGCCGCGGATCGGGGCGGCCGGCGGCCGGCGGCCCGGAGGCGGGGCGGGGGCTCATGACGGCCTCCGGAGCGAGACGAGGTCGGCCAGGTCGTGGTCGCTGAGCTCGGTCAGCGCGGTCTCCCCGGTGCCGAGCACGGCGTCGGCCAGCGCCCGCTTGGCCAGCAGCATCTCGCCGATCCGGTCCTCGACGGTGCCCTCCGCGATCAGCCGGTGCACCTGGACCGGCTGGGTCTGCCCGATGCGGTAGGCGCGGTCCGTGGCCTGCTCCTCGACGGCCGGGTTCCACCAGCGGTCGTAGTGGATGACATGGGCGGCGCGGGTGAGGTTCAGCCCGGTGCCGGCGGCCTTGAGGGAGAGCAGGAAGACCGGCACCTCGCCGGACTGGAAGCGGTCCACCATCCGTTCCCGCTCGGGCACCGGCGTACCGCCGTGCAGGAGCTGCGAGGGGATCGCGCGCGAGGTGAGATGCGCGGAGAGCAGCCGGGCCATCGTCACGTACTGGGTGAAGATGAGCACCGAGCCGTCCTCGGCGAGGATCGTGTCGAGGAGTTCGTCGAGCAGGGCGAGCTTTCCGGAGCGGCCGGCGAGGCGGGTCGGCTCCTCCTTCAGATACTGCGCGGGGTGGTTGCAGATCTGCTTGAGGGAGGCCAGCAGCTTCATGATCAGGCCGCGCCTGGCGATGCCCTCCGAGGCCTCGATGTACGCCATGGTCTCGCGCACCGTGGCCTCGTAGAGCGTGGCCTGTTCGCGGGTGAGGAAGACGGGGTGGTCGGTCTCCGTCTTGGGCGGCAGCTCGGGGGCGATGCCGGGGTCCGACTTCTTGCGGCGCAGCAGGAAGGGCCGGACCAGCCGGGAGAGCCTCTCCACCGCTTCGTCGTTGGCGATCCCGGCAGCGGTTCCGGTGTTCTCCACGATGCGGGCGTGGCGGGCCCGGAACGCCTTGAGGGGGCCGAGCAGCCCGGGGGTGGTCCAGTCGAGCAGCGCCCAGAGCTCGGAGAGGTTGTTCTCGACGGGGGTGCCGGTCAGGGCGACCCGGGCCGGCGACGGGATGGTGCGCAGCGCCTTCGCCGTGGAGGAGTGCGGGTTCTTCACGTGCTGTGCCTCGTCGGCGACGACCAGTCCCCAGCTGTGGGCGGCCAGTTCGGCTGCGCTGGAGCGCATCGTGCCGTATGTGGTGAGGACGAAGCCGCCGTCGGGCTCGGCGAGGGTGCGGTCGGCGCCGTGGAACCGCCGGACGGGGACGCCGGGTGCGAAACGGTTGATCTCCCGGTGCCAGTTGCCCAGCAGCGAGGCGGGGCAGATCACCAGGGTCGGCGCGGGGTGGGCGCGGTGCAGATGGAGGGCGATGAGGGTGATCGTCTTGCCGAGGCCCATGTCGTCGGCGAGGCAGCCGCCGAGGCCCAGCGACGTCATCCGGTCCAGCCAGGCCAGACCGCGCAGCTGGTAGTCGCGGAGGGTGGCATCGAGGCCGGGCGGCGGCGCGATGAGAGTGTCGTCCTCGACGATGCGGGCGCGCAGCGCTGCCAGCGCTCCGACCGGCACCGCCTCGACCTGCTCGCCGTCCACCTCGGCACTGCCGGTCAGGGCGACGGCCAGTGCGTCCACCGGGTCGAGCAGTCCCAGCTCCCGCTTGCGTGCCTTGCGTACGAGAGCGGGGTCGACGACGACCCATTGGTCGCGCAGCCGCACCACGGGCCGGTGCGCCTCGGCGAGCACGTCCATCTCTGCCTCGGTCAGCTTCTGGTCCCCCAGCGAGAGCTGCCAGTTGAACGCGAAGAGCTGTTCGGCGTCGAAGAAGGAGGTGCCGTCGGTGGCTGAGCCGGGGGCCGGCCGTACGACCGCCTCGGCGGTGAGGGAGCGGGCGAGCTCCCGGGGCCAGTGCACGCTCACCCCGGCAGCCGACAGCCGTGCCCCGCCGGCGCCCAGCAACTCCTGCAACTCGTCCTCGGTGAGGGCCAGCACGTCGGGGACGGGCTGATCCAGCAGCCGTTCCAGCGGGGCCCATACGCGGGCGGCGCGGCGCAGGGCGAGCACGGCGTCGATCCGGGAGCGCGGGCCGAAGGGCTCGCCCGCCGTGCCGTTCCACAGGGCGGCCGCGTCGACGACGTAGGTGGGGTCGGCGAGGCTGTGCACCTGGGTGATGGCGGCGCCGGCATGCCGCGCGGCGGCCGGCGTGCGGCCGCCGGTCGCGTCGTCGGCCGCACCGGCCCTGTCATCGGCGCCGGTCGTGTCGAAGAGCTCGTAAGCGGACAGGTCCAGGCGCAGCGACACCCGTACGCCCGCGTCCAGTCCGGCCGCGACCTCCACCGCCCACTCCCGGGCGCCGGGCAGGTGCCTGGCCTCCCGGGCCGCGAACGGGGCCCCCATCGCGAAGGCGGCCGCGGGGGTCCGGGGCAGGGTGTCGGCCACCGCGTCGAGGAAGGAGCCGATGAGCGGCTCGGGGTCGGGGACCTGGAGGGGCGTGCGGTCCGGGAAGGGGATCGCGTAGCCATCGGCGGGCATGGCCGCGGCGACGGCACGCAGGTGGGCGACGTCCGCGGCGTCACGCGGTCCGGCCCGCCAGGCGTCGTGGTCGTCGGCGGTCAGCCCGGGAAGCATCCGGCCGCGGGACACCAGGTGCAGCGCGTGCAGGGTGGCGGCACCCCAGCAGCGGGTGGCGGGGTGGGCGGACCGCTGGTGGCGGGCACGGGCCAGCAGGGGCACGGCCTCGGCCACCGGGAGCAGCAGGGCCGGCACGGTGCTCCGGCGGACGTCCCCCTGCTCGCCGTGGTGCCGGACGACCGTGATCTCGGAGGTCCGCACGCCCGAGCCGTCCGCCTCGGCGGGTCCGGCAGTGCCTGCCGGGGCCACGGCGCCGGGCCCCCACAGGTCGCCCGGCTCGGGCAGCGGGTGCCCTTCCGGGTCCCAGAACGCGATGCGCCCCTCGCGCGGGAGCGCGGCGGGCAGGAAGACCGCGGCACAGCGCAGCAGGCGGCCGACGGCCGCGTCCTGCGGCGACGGTGCGATACCCACCGGCCCCTCCCCTTCCTGTCCGGGCCCCGCTCATGAGCCCTTGCGCCCCCGGTCTTCCCTGCCTGGTCAAGCCCGGCAGGACGGAAACCCTCTGACTCGCGAGTCTAGGCGGGGGGACTGACAGCGGACCGGCCGCCGCCGTGCCCGCAGCTCGTACGGGGTCGGGCAGCGACCGGAGAATCGGGTCCGGGGTCGTGCCTGGCAGGCGCCCCGGCCGGCCCATGGCGAGCAGTGGGGGCGGTGTCCGGCGAGTGACCGGGCCCGCGCCCGGCAAGCGGCCGGGGCAGCGCCCGGCGCGTGACCGGCTCCGTGCCAAGGCAGGCAGGCGGTCAGGTCAGGTCAGGTCATTGTCCGGCAGACGACCGGTTCTGCCTGGCAAACGACCGGGTCAGTGCCTGGCGAGTGGCTTCGAGCCGGTGGGACGGGGCCTCCCGGAAGCCGGGGCCGACTTCGTCGGCGTGGCGGGGCGCAGACGACCGGGGCCCGACGCCGGTGGCTCGGAGGAGGCGGGCGCCGACGGCTCGGCCGACGGGGGTGCGGGCTCCGCCGACCCGCTCGACGCCTCCGGTCCACGGTCGCCACGGTGCTCGTCCGGTGCACGGTCCACGGACTGCGGCACCGGCTGGGTGGGCTGCTGCTCTTGTTGTTGCTGCTGCGCGATCTGCTGCTGTTGCGGTGCCGGCTGCTGCGCCCGCTCCAGGAAGCGGAGCAGCTCCACCGGGAACGGCAGCACCAGGGTGGAGTTCTTCTCCGCCGCCACCGCCACCACGGTCTGCAACAGCCTCAGCTGCAACGCGGCGGGCTGGGCGGACATCTCCGATGCCGCCTCGGCCAGCTTCTTGGACGCCTGGAGTTCCGCGTCCGCGTTGATGACCCGGGCGCGCCGCTCACGGTCGGCCTCCGCCTGACGGGCCATGGAGCGTTTCATCGTCTCCGGCAGCGAGACGTCCTTGATCTCGACCCGGTCGATCTGCACGCCCCACCCGACCGCGGGGCTGTCGATCATCAGCTCCAGGCCCTGGTTGAGCTTCTCCCTGTTGGAGAGCAGATCGTCCAGATCGCTCTTGCCGATGATCGAACGCAACGACGTCTGCGCCATCTGCGAGACGGCGAACCGGTAGTCCTCCACCTCGACGACCGCGCTCGCCGCGTCGACCACCTTGAAGTAGATGACCGCGTCCACACGCACGGTGACGTTGTCCCGGGTGATCCCGTCCTGCGCCGGCACGGGCATGGTCACGATCTGCATGTTGACCTTGCGCAACCGCTCGACGCCGGGCAGCACCATGGTGAATCCGGGTCCTCGGATGTCGGCACGGAGCCGGCCGAGTCTGAGCACCACGCCCCGTTCGTACTGCTTGACGACCCGGGCGGCCGCCGCCGTGTAGACGGCACCCGCCGATACCGCCGCGACCGCTGCGATCAAGAGCTCCTGGACCATGACGGCCCCCTGCCATCCGGAAGTACCGGAACATCTGCTTCACGCCGTAATCAGCGCTATTACCACGTTATGCCCCCATTGAACAGCGAGCGAACCTCGGCCCGCCCTCCCGTCCCCCGCCCGGCCGCTTCCCGGATGCCGCGCCCGCCGTGAGCGGGCAGGGTGACCAGCGTCAGCACGTCCCTCCGTGGCGTACGGGGGTGGCGTGACGGAGTGCGTACGGATGAGCCGGACGAGACAGACGAGGACCCGCCCATGCCCGTGATCGACCATCGACGCCGCCGTCTCGGCATCGCAGCCGGGACCGCGCTCCTGACCCTCACCGTCGCAGGCTGTTCGGGCCTCGGCCGGACCGCCGTGGGTCCGGTCATCTACACCACCGAACGGGACGCCGTGGTCCTGGTGAACAGTCCCTCCGTGAAGGGATGCCACCGGCTCGCACCCGCGGGCGCCAGGGAAGTCGTCAACGAGACCCTGATCGACATCATCCTGTACCGCACGAGGGACTGCACCGGCCCGGGAACGACGTATCTCGCGACCACGCTCTCCGACGTCAACGCAGCCAGCGCGCTGCCCTGGCGCAGCTTCAGCACCGTCCACTGACCCGCCGGGCCCGCAGGTCTGCCAGGCCCGGCAGGTCCGCCGAGTCCCTCAGGTCCGGCCGCCGGACCCCTCAGGTTCACCGGGCCCGGCGGCCACGGGAGCGCGGCGCCACCGGGTGCCCGCACCGTCTCAGGCGCCGCGGCGGACCAGTGCGATCAGTGCCGCCGTTCCGGCCCGGCGGTCCCGGGCGATCAGGGCCATCACCACGATGAGCACTGCGGGCATGACCGCGTTCGGCGGGTCGAGCAGTGTCAACTGGACGATCGACGCCCCTGCCAGCAGTCCGCAGAAGGCGATGGCCGCCACCCCGGCCAGGACCGGGACCAGCAGCGCGATCGCCCCGGCCGTCTCCAGCCCACCGATGGCGTACATCGCACCGTGGCTCCAGCCCATCCGGCCGAAGGACTCGACGGCGGACTCATGGGCGATCAGCTTGGCGATCCCGCTGAAGCCCAGGAAGAGGGCGAGGGCGTACCGCGCCACACTCAGCGCGACGGCACCCCGGCCACGGCTGCCGACGGCGGTGGCGGGGGAAGCGGGGGCGGAGGCGGCCGGCGTGGCTGCGGCCGTCGTGATCTCGGACATGGCGGTCTCCTCGGGGAAGCGGTGCGCGGTGTCGCTCACACAAGGTCAGACCGGCTCCCGGCCGGCAACTCATCGCTCCGCAGCCCGTTGATTCGCCCTGCCGCCCGGTTACCCGGCCACGGCCCGCACCCAGACGCCGTCGTCCGTGAGATAGCGGTCCACCCGCAGTCCGGCCGCCTCCAGATGGCCCTCGAACTGTTCCTTCGACAGCGGACGCGCGAGGAACGTCTGCGACCAGCGCGCGTCGTCGAAGTCGTACTCGGCGCGCACGGAACGCACCCCGTCCCCGACCGGATCCGAGGAGACGATCCGGGTCGTGTACCCGGCCGGATGTACGCGCTCGCGCGGCAGTTCCGTGTGGTAGCCCTCTCCCTCGCGCTGGATGAGCACCACTCCGCCGTCGCGCACGTATCTCCGGCAGGTCCGCAGCAGCCCGTCCCGCACCCGGTGGTCGCCCGCATGCACCAGGAAGGACGCCAGCACGACCACGTCGAAGGTCTCGTCACCGAGGTCCAGGGACTCGATGGGGCTCTGCACCGTACGCGCGCCGCGCACCCGCTCCAGCATCTGCGCCGACTCGTCCACCGCCGTGACATCGAAGCCGCGGTCGACCAGCGGGTGCGTCACCCGGCCCGCGCCGCAGCCCAGTTCGAGGATGCCCGATCCGGCGGGGACGGACGCGGCGATGACGTCCGGTTCGTCACCGACGGCGAGGCGGGTGTACAACTCGACCGCGCACCCGTCCGGGGTGATCGCGCCGGGACCCGTGCCTGAATAGCCCTCACGTACCACTCGTCCGCTCATACCCGGCCGAACGAACGGTCGGCACCCGCCGTTCCCGCGCTCACACCGAACGGCGCGCGACCAGGGCCGCGTTGAGGTGCTGCAGGTCCGTGGGACGGGCCGGGGAAAGGCCGGTCAGCCGGCCGATGCGGCGGATGCGGTAGTCGACGGTGTTCGGGTGCACGTGCAGCGCGGCCGCCGCCGCCCGGCGGTCCAGACCGTTGGCGAGATACGTCTCCAGCGTGTGCAGCAGCTCCGGTTTCGCCTCCAGCGGCTGGAGCAGCCGCGCCAGCCCGTTCAGGGCCGCGCTCGGCCTGCTCAGCTGGTACTCCAGCAGGACGTCGGCCAGCCGGTACAGACCGGCGGGCCGTCCGGTGCGGGCGACGAGGTCGACGATCTCGGCGTTACGGGCCACGGCGGCCGGCACCGCTGCCGGTTCCGTGGTCTCCGCGGCCGCGACGACCGGGACACCCGCGGCCCGGGTGGCTTCGGCGATCAGGTCGCACAGACCGCCCGGCCCGCTCCACGGCGGCGGCTCGGCGACGGGCAGCAGGACCGTGCCGCCGGTCTCGTCGAGGGCGGTCAGCGCGGTCGTACCGGCGAACCGGTCCAGGGCCGTGCGGATCCGGCGGATCTTGCGGCGGGCCGCCACCCCGGTACCGGGGCCCGGCGCCTGCCCCACCTCGTCGTCATGACGGCCGAGTGCGAGCGTCATCGTCAGATACCGGCCGGCCGGGCGCAGTCCGGTACGCCGGGCGAAGCGGTCCAGGTCCTCACCCGTCAGCAGGGCCGCCATCAGGGCGTGCCGGCCGCCGTGTTCCTGGCTGTCCAGGATCTGCCGGGCCTCCAGATAGGCCCCGCTCACCGCGGAGGTCAGCTGCTGCTGGAGAACCATGATGCGGTTCATGATCTCCAGTACGGCCGGCAGGTCTCCGGGGACGGCGTCCTGAGCGGTCTCCTCCCAGCACATCCCGATGCCCACCTGGTACGCGGTGAGGATGGCGTCCAGCGGCACGCCCTCCTCGGCCCGCTGGGCCGCCGAGTCCCGCTGCTGGGCCAGTTCGGCGTCGGTGGCGGGTCTGCGGTGCTCGACGACATCGGCGAAGAGCCGCAGATTGTGCTGCACGATGTCCGCGATGTCGCCGGCGATCTCCTCGTGCGGCAGTTCGGCGTAGACCGGCAGATCGCTGAGCAGCCGGGCGACGACGCGGGCGGTCAGGGCGGGGGCACGGGCCCGCAACTGGGCTGCCACCGGACGGCCGCCGATGCACAACGGCCGCTGCGCATCGGCCCGCCGGTCCTCGCGTCCGCCCGTCAGAGCAACACGCCCTTTGTCATGCGTCACAAAAGCCCCCGCGGAAGTCTGCGTTACCCACCAGTTAAACGACGGCGTCCGAGTCTGCATGATGACCGGCGACACCCGCCATGCCCCCACCTCGCCCCACCATCGGAGGTCGCCGTGAACTCGCCCCGCAACAAAGCATTCTGTCGAACCGTCAGAGCATCTGTGACTGCGCTCGCACTGGCCGGACTGGCCATCGGAACGGGCGCTTCCGGCGCCTCGGCGGCGGGCGACGACACCACGTCGTACGTCGCGCTCGGCGACTCGATGGCCTCCGGTCCCCTCATCCCGGGCATCACGGGCCCGGTGGCCTGCGGCCGTTCCACGCACAACTACGCGCACGAGCTGGCCGCGAGCATCGGCGCCTCGCTGCGTGACGTCACCTGCAGCGGGGCCAAGTCCAAGCACATGACGGAGAAGCAGCCGCTCTCCCTGCTCGACATCCCGATGGGATCGGCGCCGCCCCAGTTCGACGCCCTGCGAGCGGACACCGACCTGGTGACGCTGACGATCGGCGGGAACGACGCCGGTCTGGTCGGCATCGCGCAGGACTGCATGACGCTCGACCCGACCGCCACCCCGTGCAAGGACAAGCTGACCGAGGGCGGGGTGGACCAGGTGGCACAGCGCATCGCGGAGTTCGCGCCCCGGCTGGCCGCCGTCCTGGACGGGATCCACCAGCGTTCGCCGCAGGCCCGCGTGATCGTCACGGGCTACGGGCTCTACATCAAGCCGGGCGGCTGCTGGCCGCTGCAGCCCGTGCTCCCGGTGGACGCCGACTTCCTCCAGGGCAGCGTCGACCGGATGAACACGGTGATCGCCGGGCAGAGCGCCGCCCACGGCGCCGAGTACGTCGACGTCGCCGCCCCCAGCAAGGGCCACGACGCCTGCCAGGCCCCCTCGGACAAGTGGGTCGAGGGGTACGTGCCGACCGCGGCAGCGGCCCCGCTGCACCCCAACCAGCAGGGTGAGGCGGCCTACGCCCGCATCATCGGCGCGCACCTCCAGGGGAACTGACCCGTGCGGCAGCGGCTGCTCAACGGCCTGCTCGCGGCGGCGCTCGGCGCGGCCGCCCTCCTCGCCCCGCCCGCCCAAGCGGCTCCGGCGGGCCACCCGACGGAGCGGGGCTGCGATCCGCTGGCAGTCGTCGAGTGCCTGCTGCCGTTCCCCAACGACTGGTACACCCGGCCGGACCCGGACACCGACACGGGCCGCCGGGTGGACTTCGCCACCGCCGTACTGCCCCGCGCCACGACCGGGCTGCCCATCGACCCGGCCGCCTGGAACCGGTCCGACGGCTTCTCCCCCGGCTCCGCTCTCATCGCCCAGGTGCCGGGCCTGGACCTGGCGGCCACCGGTGCGGCGCCGCTCACCGGCATCGGCCGCTCCCTCGACCGGGACGCCCCGGTCGTACTCCTGGACACCACGACCGGTGAGCGGTGGCCGTACTGGGCCGAGCTCGACGCCAACGCCGCGGACCCCGGGCGCCAGGCACTGCTGATCCACCCCGCCCGCAATTTCCGCGACGGCCACCACTACGCCGTGGCCCTGCGCCACCTCAAGGACGGTGCGGGCCGCACGATCCCGGCGGCCGCCCCGTTCGCCGCCGTCGCCGGCGAGCGGCTCCCCGCCCACGATCCGCTGCGCGCCCGGCAGGACCGGCTCCGCCCCGCCCTCACGGCCCTGCACAGGGCCGGCGTCATGACCGAAGGGCTCCATCTGGCCTGGGACTTCACCGTCGCCTCCACGCGCAGCCTCACCGGGGACCTCTTCACCATCCGCGACGACGCGTTCCGCCGCCTCGGCAACCGATCGCCCGGCTTCACCGTCACCGGCGTCACCGACTTCACCGCCGCCCAGGACGCCCGGATCGCCCGCGAGGTCACCGGACAGATCACCGTACCCAGCTATCTCAGCCTGCCGGGCGGCCCTCCCGGCTCCGTCCTGAACCGAGACCACGACGGCGTACCCCGCCGGCTGCACCTCAACACCCAGCTCGCCGCGTTCCGTTGCGAGATCCCCCGCTCGGCCTTCCATACCCCCTCCCGTCCCTCCCTCTACGGACACGGGCTGCTGGGCTCCCGCTCCGAGGTCGGCGCGGGCAACGTCAAGGACATGGCGGCCGAGCACAACTTCACGTTCTGCGCCACGGACTGGGCCGGCATGGCCAAGGAGGACATCCCCGTCGTCCTCGGCGCGCTCGCCGACCCGAACCTCTTCCCGGCCGTTCCCGAGCGCAGCGAACAGGGCATGCTGAACGCCCTGTTCCTCGGCCGCGCCCTGATCCACTCCAAGGGTCTGGGCAGCGACGCAGCGTTCCGCACCGCCGACGGCCGTCCGCTCGTCGACACCCGGCACGGCCTCGCGTACGACGGGAACAGCCAGGGCGGCATCCTCGGCGGCGCCCTGGTCGCCGCCTCGCCCGACATCCGGCGCGGCGTCCTGGGCGTCACCGCCATGAACTACGGGCTGCTCCTGAACCGGAGCGCCGACTTCGCACCGTTCCAGCAGGTCCTGGACGTGGCCTACCCGGACAGGCTGCACCAGCAGCTCGTCCTCCAGCTGTTCCAGATGGTGTGGGACCGCGGCGAGACGAACGCGTACGCGAACCACCTCACCGACCACCACCAGGTGCTGATGCACATCGCCTACGGGGACCACCAGGTCGCGAACGCGGCGGCCGACGTGGAGGCGCGCACGATCGGTGCCCGTCTGCTGTCCCCCGCGGTCGCCGCCGGCCGGAGCCCGGACACCGTCCCGCACTGGGGCATCCGCCGCATCACCTCCGGTCAACTGCCCTACCGGGGCTCGGCCATGACCGTCTGGGACAGCGGCACCCCCACACCCCCGCTCACCAACACCCCGCCCACCGGTCCCGATTACGGCCACGACCCGCACGAGGATCCCCGCAACTCGCCCGCCGCGCGTCAGCAGAAGGCCACCTTCCTGACCACCGGCCGTGTCATCAATGTCTGCGGCACCACCCCGTGCACCGCCACACCGACCTCCTGACGCCCCCCTCCCCGCCGGGCACGACCTCCCGCGGGGGACAGACAAGGAGCACCATGCGTACGCACCGCATAGCCGGAGCCGCCGTCGCCGCCGCCCTCCTCGCCGGTACGGCACTGGCCCCGTCCGCGCTCGCCGCACCGACCGCCGCATCGGCCTCCGCACAGGCCGCGGTCCCGTTCACCTCCGCCGGCGCCGTGCGCGCCGCCGACGGCGGTCACGCCCTCTCCTGGGCCTCGCCCGCCGCTTCGGTGACCGTCACCGCCGTCACCTCCCCCGACGCCACCACCGGCATCGCCCTCGGCACGGCCCCCGGCACCGGCTCGCTGACCGTCCCGGCCGGAACGCTCCCGGAGGCCGGGCGCTGGTACTTCCGGCTGGTCCCGGACGGCGGCAGCGCCCTCGTGGTCGCCGACCGCTCCCTCGGGCTGGCTTCCGCCCGCAACTTCCGCGACATCGGCGGCTACCGCACGACGGACGGGCGCTGGGTGCGCTCCGGCCTGGTCTACCGCTCCAACAAGCTGAACAGCCTCACCGATGCCGAGCAGCAGCGGCTGGTCTCCCAGCGCCTCACGCTCGACGTGGACCTGCGCAACGTCCAGGAGCGCAACGACGACCCGGACCGGCTGCCCGCGGGCGTCGCGTACCAGGTCGCCGACGTCGTCTCGCTCAGCCACGGCATCCGTTTCCACGACTCGGCCCTGATGACCCTGGCCCAGGCCATCGCGGCCGGTCTCTTCTCCGGCTCGTCCGACCTGGGCCAGTCCATCGGCTACCCGTTCATGGTCAACTTCGTGGGCGCCGACTACGCGTTCCACGACCTGGTCACCGCCGTCGCCACGAACACCTCGGGCGCCACGGTCTTCCACTGCAGCGCCGGCAAGGACCGCACCGGCTGGGGCACCGCCGTCCTGCTCACCCTGCTCGGCGTCCCGCGGGCCACCGTCGAGGCCGACTTCCTCGCCAGCAACCAGTACACCGGCGACCCGGAGGCCGTCGAACTGAGCTGGCTGCGCGCGGCGTTCGCCGAGGCCGATCACATCTACGGCGACTTCGACACGTACGTGCGCGAGGGGCTGAAGCTCGACGCGGCGACCGTGGAGACCCTGCGTGCCAAGCTGCTGACCGGCTGACCGGCCCGCCCGGTCAGCACACCGGGTAGCGGCCGGGCGGCCACGCCACTGTGTGCTCGAACTCCAGGGACAGGTCGTCGGCCATCTCCGCGATCACGGCCCGGCCCTCGGTGAGCACCAGCCACGACGACGGGAGATGCGCGTCGCCGTGGCGGGCGCCGAGCAGATTGCCGCAGACGGCGCCGGTGGAGTCGCTGTCGCCCGAGTGGTTGACGGAGAGCAGCAGCGCGTCGCCGGCCTGGCCGGCCTCCGGCAGGACCAGGGCGCAGTACACGGCGATGGCCAGGGCCTCCTCGGCCACCCAGCCGGCGCCCAGCGACTCCACCTTCTCGGCGCTCGGCGCGCCCTGCGCGGCCAGCTCGACAGCGCCGCGCAGGGCGGCGGCCGTCTCCTCGTGTCCGGGGTGGCGGGCCAGCAGGTCCATGGCCCGCAGGACGGACCCCGGCAGGGAGTCGCCCTCCATCAGATGGGCGACGATCGCCGCGAGCGCACCGGCGGCGTAGGCGCCGGTGGGGTGACCGTGGGTGATCTGCGCGCACCGGGCGGCCAGCGCGAAGCCCCCGGCCGCGGGCCGGCCGGTCAGGCCGAAGGGTGCGGAGCGCATGACCGTGCCGCAGCCCTTGGACTCCGTGTTCACGGGGCCCGGCACTCCGAGCGGGCCCCGCGGGTCGGGGGTGTGCCCGGCCGCGAGGCCGGTCAGGCACGCGTTTCCGGGCGCCCGGCGCGCGTACAGCCAGGGCTGCTGCCTGAGCCAGCCGGTACGGACGACGTCCTCCCCGCCGCGGGCCGGTGGGGAGGGATGGTTCTGGGTGTCCAGCCAGCGCAGGTAGGCGTTCCTGATGACGGCCGTCGCGGCGCCGTCGGTGCCCTCGGCCCCGGAGTGCGCCCTGATCAGTCCCTCGGCCGTGAAGAGGGTCATCTGGGTGTCGTCCGTGACGCGTCCGACGACCCCGTCCTCGTCGGCGGTGAGGCCCTGTACGCCCTGTTCCCCATGCGCCCGGCGGATACCGGCGAGCGACAGGAACTCCACCGGGTTGCCCAGAGCGTCCCCGATCGCCCCGCCCAGCAGACACCCGCGGACCCTGGACCTGCGGACTGCGGCGTCCCCCCATGCTGTGCCGTTCACGGCCGTCCCCCACTCTCTTCCGTCGGAACACCGCACTCGCGTCGTCGCGGGTCCATGCTGGTAGGAGAGGCGATGGCCATGCGTACCGGTAGTGAACCGACGACTGCCCGCAGTTCTCTGCGGATGCGGCTCTGGCTGAGTCTATGGGGCCTGGCCTGGGCCGTCTTCGGCGTGGCAGCGTTCACCTGGACCGGCAGGCCGGGGTGGGCGGCGGCCTGTGGGGTGCTCCTCGTGCTGGTCCTGGTGGATCTGACCGTGATCATCCACCATCTGCATCAGGGCCCGCACTACCAGCCCGGCCGCACCATCCCGCCGTACGAACCCGATCACGGCGGGCGGGGGCGGTACGGGCACTGAGACGCGGAGGTCTCAGCCCTCCGCGTCGAAGCGGGCCGCCTTCAGGAATTCCGGGTTCGGGTCCAGTGCCGCCGCCAGCCGGAAGTGGCGCGTGGCCCGCTCCGGATGACCGGAGCGCTCGAAGGTGCGGGCGAGGGCGAAGTGCGCGAACGCGTTGTCCGGCTCCCGCTCCAGCACGAGCTCGAACTCCAGCTCGGCGGGGCGCAGTTGGGCCGCAGCGAAGAAGGCCCGGGCGCGCAGCAGCCGGGCCGCGGTGTTCTCCGGGTGGGAGGCGATCACCGAGTCGAGCAGGTGCACCGCGCCCCGGGGGTCGCGCGCCGCCAGCAGTTGCTCGGCCGCGCGGAAGTCGATGACGTGTGTTTCGGGGTTCCTCTCGGCCACAGTCGCATCCTTCCCTCGTTCACCCTCAGATGAACGTCTGCCCGGCTGCCGGTGTTCCGGCCCGGGATCAGCCGGCCGCGGCTCGCCCGGTCAGCTCCGCCCAGACCGAGCGGACCTGCGGTTCCAGACCGTCGATCGGCCCGTCGTTGTCGATGATCAGGTCGGCCACCGCGCGCCGCTGTTCCCGGGTGGCCTGCGCGGCCATCCTGGCGCGCGCCTCCTGCTCCGTCATCCCGCGCAACCGCACGAGACGGTCGAGCTGGGTCTCCGGCGCCGCGTCGACCACCACGACCAGGTCGTAGAGGGGGGCGAGGCCGTTCTCGGTGAGGAGGGGGACGTCGTGGACGACCACGGAATCGGGGCCCGCGGCGCGCTCCAGCTCGGCGGAGCGGGCGCCGACCAGCGGGTGGACGATCGCGTTCAGGGCGGCGAGGCGCTCGCTGTCGGCGAAGACGATCGAGCCGAGCTTCGGCCGGTCCAGCGTGCCCTCGGAGGTGAGGATGCCGGTGCCGAAAGCCTCGACGACGGCGTCGAGCCCGGGGGTGCCGGGCTCGACGACCTCGCGGGCGATCCGGTCGGCGTCGATGAGGACGGCTCCGTAGCCGGCGAGCATCCGGGACACTTCGCTCTTGCCGGCGCCGATACCACCGGTCAGGCCCACTTTCAGCATGGGCGGCAGCCTAGTGCCCTGCCCGCGGCGCTGCGGAAAGTGGGTCAGGCCGAGGTCAGCCGTCGCCTTCACGCTCGGCCAGGAACCGCTCGAATTCGAGACCGATCTCGTCGGCGGACGGGAGGTCCACCGGCTCGGCGACCAGATTGCCCCGGGTCTCCGAACCGGCGATCGCGTCGTACTGGTGCTCAAGTCCCTCGACCAGCGAGACGAGTTCCTCGTCGCCCTGGTCGATCTGGCGGTCGATCTCCGTCTGGGTGCGGTGCGCCTCGGTGCGCAGGGTGTGGGCGACGGTCGGCAGGACCAGTCCCGTCGCCGCCGTGATCGACTCCAGCGCGGTGAGCGCGGCGTCCGGGTAGGCGGAGCGGGCGACGTAGTGCGGAACGTGGGCGGCGACACCGAGGACGTCGTGTCCGGCTTCCATCAGCCGGTACTCGACAAGGGCGGCAGCGGAGCCGGGCACCTGCGCCTCGTCGAACGGACTGCGGTGACCCGGCATGAGGTCGGTGCGGTTGCCGTGCGGGGTGATGCCGACCGGGCGGGTGTGCGGAACACCCATCGGGATGCCGTGGAAGGTGACCGCGAGACGGACACCGAGCCGCTCGACGATCTGCTCGACAGCTGCGGCGAACCGCTCCCACTCCACGTCGGGCTCGGGGCCGGAAAGCAGCAGGAAGGGCGCCCCGGTGGCGTCCTGGACCACCCGGACGTCCAGCGTCGGGGTCTCGTACGCCGACCAGCGGTCGCGCTTGAACGTCAGCAGCGGGCGCCGTGCACGGTAGTCGACGAGGCGGTCGTGGTCGAAGCGGGCCACAACCTGGTGGGGCAGCGATTCGAGCAGCCCGTCGACGATCTGCTCACCGGTCTCACCCGCGTCGATGTATCCCTCGAAGTGGTAGAGCATGACCAGGCCGGCCGACTCCTGGGCGAGCGCCATGTCGACGACAGCCAGGCCCTTCGGCTCCCATTCGTACAAACTCTGCGGATCAAGCACGGTTACCGCTCCTCCTTGTGTTCCTGAAGAAGAACGTCCCGGGGGGCACGGGCATTCCCGCCCGTGCCCCTTCACACGGTGTTTACCCAAGTACCCGCGTATGCAGTGCCGTGACCGCCTTCCGTGCGGAGGTGAACGCTCCGTGCTGCCAGGCGTCCGCGTAGCTCAGGTAGTCACCGGCGAAGTAGACCCGCCCCGCTGCCTGGTTGAGCGGTGCGAAGACCGGGGCGTCGGGGCCGCCCGACAGGGAGTGCCAGGAGGCCTCCAGGTACGGGGTCTGCCGCCAGTGGTGGGAGAACGACGTGGCGAGTTCCGTACGGTACTTCTCCCCGTGGATCTTCACACCCTGCGCGACGGCCCGCGCCTCCCGCTCGCGCGGGGTGAGGGCGGCGTACGCGTCGGCGTTGGAGCCGGTGTTGTAGTACCCGATGAGGGTGCCGCGCCGGCCCTGGTGTCCGTAGGACGGATACCAGATGTGGGCGAGGTCCATGTCCGTCTCCGTGATGCCGCCGTAGATCTGGTGATCGCTCTCCCACCAGCGGCTCTTGTACTCCAGTCCGATCTTCCCGGCCGATGACGGCTTGCAGGCCTCCAGGGCGGTCTGGACGGCCGGGCCGAGGTTGTGGGCGGTCTTGGCAAGGATGTTGGGCGGCAGGGCGGCGACGCAGTAGTCCGCCTCGATGCTGCGGGTGTGCCCGGACTGCGTGTAGGTGACGGTGACGCCGTGGGCGGTGTCGGTGATCTCCGTGACGGCGGCGCCGGTGCGGATCCTGCGCTCACCTATCGCCCTGGTGAGCGCGGCGGGTATCCGGTCCATGCCGCCGACGGGCTGGAACATCAGCATCGCCTGGTCGTACTCGAACTCGAAGGCGAAGTAGCGCCCGACGCCGCTGGCGAAGACCTCGGAGGCGGAGGGGACGGAGCCCAGTTCCTCACCGGGGGCGCCGGCGGCCGCGGGGTCGACGCGGTAGCCGCGCCGGGGGCTGCCGGTGTAGTCGAGGGTGTCGCCGATGTCGCCGAAGTCCTTGAGGAAGTCGAGCAGCCGCTCCTGGTCGTCGGCGGTGATCTGCCGGTCGAGGGCTCCCTTGTCGGTGGCCT
This sequence comes from Streptomyces sp. NPDC087901, assembly GCF_044742205.1. Taxonomy (NCBI): domain Bacteria; kingdom Bacillati; phylum Actinomycetota; class Actinomycetes; order Kitasatosporales; family Streptomycetaceae; genus Streptomyces; species Streptomyces sp. NPDC087901. The sequence goes on along the minus strand of NZ_JBIUUC010000001.1, from coordinate 1,159,588 downwards.
TGGAGAGGAGCTCGGCCACGTAGCCGTACACATCGGCCTTGGCGGTGCGGTAGCGCGTCGGGGCCTTCATGCCCGACTTCTCGTTGTAGATATAGGCGTTGGCATTCACATTGGTGAACATCTCGATGGGAACGCCCAGTTCGCGACAGTAGTCGAGGGTGACCATCCACTGCGGAATCCGGCCAGGTCCGGCGTTCATGTACTGCCCGTCGGAGAACCGCGCCGTCTGCTTGACGCCGTGGATGTCGGTGGTGGAATCCCCGCCGCGCACGGTGAAGTTACGGCCACCCGTGCGACTGCGGGCCTCCAGGACCGTGCAGTCGTAGCCGGCCTTGCCGAGCTCGTAGGCGGTGGCGAGACCGGCGATGCCGCCTCCCACGACGACCACCTTGGCGGCGGCCTTGCCCTTCAGGTTGAAATCACCCTCGGTGGGGGCGCGGAAGGCCGGTTCGCGGCCTGCGGCCTGGGCGGTGGGGGCGAGGCCGAGCGCCCCCATGGTGGCGAACATCGCGCCCGCCCCGCCGGAGAGCCCGACGTTACGGAGAAAGGTGCGTCGGCTCGCGCCCGGCGTCGCGGGCGAGTGGTGCGAAGCGTGAGTCATGTCCCGGCTCTCCTTCGGATCTTGCGGTTGCCGGGATCCTGGCAAGGGTGTGTTACGGGCCATCAGCTACTCGTGTATCCCACACGTTTCCCTGTGTTCACCTCCCTCACCACACCCGCGAGTAATGGTCCAGACCTTGACATGTCCCGACCTCGTCCCTACCGTCACTGGGCAGCAAGTTCAGACACTCGCCCCACATTCATGTACGAGAACGTCCTGAACCCTTCACGGGAAGGCACCCCATGCGCACCCGCACGCTGTTCCCCGCCCTGCTGGCCACCGCCCTCGCCACCGGCGGCCTGACCCTCGCCACCGCCACCGCCGCCACGGCCGGCGCCGCGACGGTCATCGAGGTGAGCACCGCCGCCCAGCTCAAGTCGGCGCTCACGGCGGCCACCCCCGGCGACACGATCCACCTCGTGGACGGCACGTACACCGGAAACTTCAAGGCACTCGTTCCCGGCACCGCATCGGCACGCATCACCCTGACCGGCTCCGCCGCGGCGGTCCTCACGGCCGGCGGCGGCTACGGGCTCCACCTCAACGGCGCCTCGTACTGGACTGTGCGGGGCATCACCGTCACCGGCGGCCAGAAGGGCATCATGGCCGACGGCGCCAACGGCGTCGTGGTCGATTCGGTGACCGTGCACGACCTCGACATGGAGGGCGTCCACTTCCGCAAGTCCAGCAGCGACGGCGTCATCCGGAACTCCCGGATCTACGACACCGGGCACGACGGACGCGGCATGGGCGAGGGCGTCTACGTCGGCACCGCGGGCGACCTGTCCGACAGGAGCGACCGGGTACAGATCCTGGACAACACGATCGGGCCGGGCGTCGGCGGCGAGAACGTCGACATCAAGGAGGGCACCACCGGGGCGCGCATCGTCGGCAACACCTTCGACGGCAGCGGGCTGACCGGCGCCAACTACGACGACTCCTGGGTCGATGTGAAGGGCAACGGCGTCCTGGTCGAGGGCAACCACGGCTCCCGTACGACCAACAACGGCTACGAGACCCACACCCAGCAGAGCGGATGGGGCTGCGGGACCGTCTTCAAGGACAACACCTCGGACCTGTCCGGCGCGACAGGCGACAAACGGCTCGCGGTCAACGTCACCAACTACGGCGCGAGCTGCCCCACCACCGTCTACGCGAGCAACACGGTGACCGGCGGCAACGGCCTGACCAACATCACCGTCACCCCGTAGGAATCACGTAGGGATCCCGCAGAAGTCCGCGGAAGTCCGCAGGAATCCCGTCGCGGAGAACGAGTGAGGCCCGCTCCCCGAAGGGAGCGGGCCTCACCGTCATCTAATTACCGCAGCCGATGACCGGCCGGAAGGTCGGAGCGTCAGCTCTGGCCGCCCGCCAGCTTCTCGCGCAGGGCAGCCAGGGCCTCGTCCGACGCCAGGGCGCCGGAGTTGTCCGCGGACTCCGAGGAGTACGAGCCGCCGCCGCCGCCACCGCTGCCACCCGAGGCAGCCGGAGCGCTGCCGGCCGGGGCAGCAGCGCCCTCGGCAGCAGCGGCCTCGTCGGCCTCGCGGGACTTGATGACCTGGGCCTGGTGCTGCTCGAAGCGCGTCTGCGCCTCGGCGTACTGGGTCTCCCAGACCTCGCGCTGAGCCTCGAAGCCCTCGAGCCAGTCGTTGGTCTCGGGGTCGAAGCCCTCGGGGTAGATGTAGTTGCCCTGGTCGTCGTACGACGCGGCCATGCCGTACAGCGTCGGGTCGAACTCGACCGAGGCCGGGTCGCCACCGAAGGACTCGTTGGCCTGCTTCAGCGAGAGGCTGATGCGACGACGCTCGAGGTCGATGTCGATGACCTTGACGAAGATCTCGTCGTTGACCTGGACGACCTGCTCCGGGATCTCCACGTGGCGCTCGGCCAGCTCGGAGATGTGGACCAGGCCCTCGATGCCCTCGTCGACGCGCACGAACGCACCGAACGGAACGAGCTTGGTGACCTTACCGGGAACAACCTGCCCGATCTGGTGCGTACGGGCGAACTGCTGCCACGGGTCTTCCTGCGTCGCCTTGAGCGACAGGGACACGCGCTCGCGGTCCATGTCCACGTCGAGAACCTCGACGGTGACTTCCTGGCCGACCTCGACAACCTCGGAGGGGTGGTCGATGTGCTTCCAGGACAGCTCCGAGACGTGCACGAGACCGTCGACGCCACCCAGGTCCACGAAGGCACCGAAGTTGACGATCGAGGAGACGACGCCGGAGCGGACCTGACCCTTCTGGAGGGTCGTGAGGAACGTCTGGCGGACCTCGGACTGGGTCTGCTCGAGCCAGGCACGGCGGGACAGGACCACGTTGTTGCGGTTCTTGTCCAGCTCGATGATCTTGGCCTCGAGCTCCTTGCCCACGTAGGGCTGGAGGTCGCGGACGCGGCGCATCTCGACGAGCGACGCCGGCAGGAAGCCACGGAGGCCGATGTCGAGGATGAGACCACCCTTGACGACCTCGATGACGGTACCGGTGACGATGCCGTCTTCTTCCTTGATCTTCTCGATGGTGCCCCAGGCACGCTCGTACTGAGCGCGCTTCTTCGAGAGGATCAGGCGGCCTTCCTTGTCCTCCTTCTGGAGAACCAGGGCCTCGATCTCGTCGCCGACCTTGACGACCTCGTTCGGGTCGACGTCGTGCTTGATCGAGAGCTCGCGGCTCGGGATGACACCTTCGGTCTTGTAACCGATGTCGAGGAGGACCTCGTCGCGGTCAACCTTGACGATGACGCCTTCGACGATGTCGCCGTCGTTGAAGTACTTGATCGTCGCGTCGATCGCCGCGAGGAACGCGTCCGCGTCGCCGATGTCGTTGACCGCAACCTGCGGAGTGGTGGCGGTGGTCTCGGTGCTGCTCGTCATGTGGGAAAGGGCTCCGGTACGGACAGTGAGTCGAAGTTACTGCTACGCCGTGAGCCCGTATCGCCTCTGCAGAAGCCGGACAGCCTGGGAAGCGCCGGCCCCGTGAACCGGGAGGCGCCTCTCGTGAACCGAGGGGACATACATACAGATGCGAGCGCGGCCTGCTAGGTCTGAGGCGCGCAGGCTCGCAGCGCAACTTGTAGCATACGGGGGCAGCAGGGCACGGTCAATGCGCGAAGGCGCACACCAGGGGCGGAACAGCCCATACCCGGCACAACTCAGGTTCTCCGAGGCCACATCGGCCCCGGAAATGTTCCGGACACACGGGTTCCGTGCACACAGGTTTCCCTAGTACGTACCGCGTACGACGGGGTGAAGGCAAACTACAACGACGGACACGATGAGCCAAGAGATCTACGCGGCCGAACCCGAGGCGACACGCCGCAGCGCCGGCGAGGCCGAGAGCAGCCGGGCCAGCCGCGGCTGGTGGGACAGGAACGCGGACGAGTACCAGAACGACCACGGCGGCTTCCTCGGCGACGACCGCTTCGTCTGGGGTCCGGAAGGCCTCGACGAGGCCGAGGCCGCTCTCCTCGGCCCCGCGGAGTCGCTGAAGGGCCTGGACGTCCTGGAGATCGGCGCCGGTGCCGCGCAGTGTTCGCGCTGGCTGGCCGCTCAGGGCGCCCGGCCGGTCGCCCTCGACCTCTCCCACCGCCAGCTCCAGCACGCGCTGCGGATCGGCGAGGGCATCCCCCTGGTCGAGGCGGACGCCGGGGTGCTGCCCTTCCGGGACGGCTCCTTCGACCTGGCCTGCTCCGCCTACGGCGCGGTGCCGTTCGTCGCCGACCCGGTCCAGGTGTTCCGCGAGGTCCACCGGGTGCTGCGCCCCGGTGGCCGCTGGGTCTTCTCCGTCACGCATCCGCTCCGCTGGGCCTTCCCGGACGAACCGGGCCCCGAGGGCCTGTCCGTCGCCGCCTCGTACTTCGACCGCACCCCCTACGTCGAGCAGGACGAGCGGGGCGACGCGGTGTACGTGGAGCACCACCGCACGCTCGGCGACCGGGTGCGGGACGTGGTGGCGGGCGGCTTCCGCCTGGCCGACCTGGTCGAGCCGGAGTGGCCGGCGTGGAACAACCAGGAGTGGGGCGGCTGGTCACCGCTGCGGGGCAACCTGATCCCGGGGACCGCGATCTTCGTCTGCGTACGGGACTGAGACACCGGCCGGTGCGGGCGGCGGGGCCCCGCCGTACGAGACTGAGTGCGTGATCCGTACCGACGCCCTGGACCAGTTGCCCGTCCGCACCGCCGTGCCCGCGCTGCGGCAGGCGCTCGACGACCGCGGGGTCGCGGTGCTGTGCGCGCCGCCCGGCACGGGCAAGACGACCCTCGTCCCCCTCGTCCTCGCCGGCCTGACCGGGGAGGGACCGGTGCGCCGGGTCGTGGTCGCCGAACCCCGGCGGATCGCCGCGCGGGCGGCCGCCCGGCGCATGGCGTGGCTGCTCGGCGAGCGGGCCGGTGAACGCGTCGGGTTCACCGTGCGCGGGGAGCGGGTGGTGGGGCCGGACACTGTGGTGGAGGTCGTCACCACCGGGGTGCTGCTCCAGCGGCTCCAGCGCGACCAGGAGCTCGCCGGCATCGATGCGGTGATCATCGACGAGTGCCACGAGCGCCATCTTGACGCGGACACCGTGGCCGCGTTCCTCCTGGACGTACGCGAGGCGCTCCGCCCCGACCTGCGCCTGGTCGCCGCGTCGGCGACCACGGACGCGCAGGGCTGGGCCCGGCTGCTCGGCGACGCACCGGTGATCGAGGCGCAGGGCGTGTCGCACCCCGTGGAGGTGGTGTGGGCCCCGCCCGTCCGGCCGGTACGGCCGCCGCACGGGATGCGGGTCGATCCGGCGCTGCTGAGCCATGTCGCCGCCGTGGTGCGGCGGGCGCTGGCCGAGCGGGCCGGCGACGTGCTGTGCTTCCTGCCCGGCGTCGGCGAGATCGGCAGGGTGGCCGGGCAGCTGTCCGGGGTGGCGGCGGAGGTGCTCCAGGTACACGGGCGGGCCCCGGCCGCGGTGCAGGACGCGGTGCTGGCGGGTTCGTCCGAGGGGCGGCGGGTGGTGCTGGCGACCTCGGTGGCGGAGTCGTCGCTGACCGTTCCGGGGGTGCGGACCGTCGTCGACTCGGGGCTGGCCAGGGAGCCGCGCACCGACCACGCACGGGGGCTGAGCGCCCTGACGACGGTACGGGCCTCGCAGGCGGCGGGCCGCCAGCGGGCGGGCCGCGCCGGGCGTGAGGCTCCCGGGACGGTCTACCGCTGCTGGGAGCAGGCCGAGGACGGGCGGCTCGCCCGGTTCCCCTCCCCCGAGATCAAGGTCGCCGATCTGGCGGCGTTCGCCCTCCAGGCGGCCTGCTGGGGCGATCCGGACGCCACGGGACTCGCACTGCTGGACCCGCCGCCGGCCGGGGCGATGGCCGCGGCCCGCGAGGTGCTGACGGCGGTCGGCGCGGTGGAGGCGGACGGGCGGGTAACCGACCGGGGCGTACGTATGTCCCGGCTGGGGCTGCATCCCCGGCTGGCCAGGGCCCTGCTGGACGGGGCGGCCGAGGTCGGCGGGCGCCGGGCCGCGGAAGTGGTCGCGCTGCTGAGCGAGGAGCCGCCGCGGGACTACGGGGACGACCTGGCCGCCGCGCTGCGTACCGCACGGCTGGGCAAGGACGGTTACGCGGCGCGCTGGCGCCAGGAGGTGCGGCGGCTGTCCTCCTCGTCCAAGGGCGCCGGGACCGGCGGTTCCGGCACGGACGACGCCGCCGTCGGCCTGGTGGCCGCCCTGGCGTTTCCCGAGCGGGTGGCGCGGGCCCGGGGCGAGGGAACGTTCCTGATGGCGTCCGGCACGGGCGCGGAGCTGCGGGAAGGCTCGCGGCTGCGCAGCGCGCCGTGGCTGGCGGTCGCGGTCGCCGACCGCCCGTCCCACGCGGCATCGGCGCAGGTCCGGCTCGCCGCCGTCATCGACGAGGACACGGCACGCCTGGCCGCTGGGCATCTGCTGTTCGCGGGCGAGGAGGTCCGCTGGGACGGCCGCGACCTGGTGGCCCGCCGGGTGGAGCGCCTCGGCGCGGTCGAGCTGTCGGCGCGCCCGCTGAAGCGGCCGGATCCCGCGCTGGTCCGCGAGGCCCTGGTGGAAGGGCTGCGGCGGGAGGGCCTCGGGCTGCTGCGCTGGAACCGCGACACGGGGCAGCTGCGGGAGCGGCTGGCTTTTCTGCACCGGGAGCTCGGTGCGCCGTGGCCGGACGTCTCGGACGAGGCGCTGCTGGACCGCACGGAGCAGTGGCTGGAGCCCGAGCTGTCACGGGCCCGCCGCCGCTCCGACCTGGCCGGGATCGACGCGGGGCAGGCGCTGCGCAGGCTGCTGCCGTGGGCGACCGGTGAGGCGGCCCGGCTGGACGAACTGGCCCCGGAGCGGATCGAGGTGCCGAGCGGTTCGCGGATCAGGGTGGAGTACGGCGGCGCCCAGCCCGTGCTCGCGGTGAAGCTCCAGGAGCTGTTCGGCCTCCAGGAAACCCCGCGGGTCGCGGGGGTCCCGGTCCTGGTGCACCTGCTCTCCCCCGCAGGCCGTCCGGCGGCGGTGACGGCGGATCTGGCGTCGTTCTGGCGTGAGGGCTACAAGGCGGTGCGGGCGGAGCTGCGCGGCCGCTATCCGCGGCACCCGTGGCCCGAGGACCCGACGACGGTGGAGGCGACCCGGTTCACGAAGGCGCGGCTCAGGCGGGAGTAGGGGCGGGTTCCGGTTCCTTCTGCCTGACCGTCTCCGCCTCGCCCGGCCGCCGCGAGCGCGCCTCCAGCCACAGCGACAGGGCCAGCAGCGCCATGGCGAGGACGAGGAAGCCCCAGGGCAGGTACGAGGTCAGCAGCAGGACGAGCAGCCGCTGGGACTTGACCAGGTCGACGATCGAGACGATGTAGTCCTCGCGCATCTTCACATGCCCGGCGAACACGGTGACGGTGTCCTGGGCCAGGCCCATCGCCTTCGCGTTCCGCAGCTCCTCCCGGTGGATCTCCTCGCCGTTGACCGGGGCCCCGGTGACGGGGTCGACCCAGAACATCCGCTTGGTCGTGTACCAGCGGGTGATGCCGATCTTGGCGATCTGCGCCGGGGTGATGTCCTTGATCGGCATGGTCTTCGGCATGGGGACCTTGGTCCACGGAACGGTCTGCTCGAAGTAGTAGACCTCCATGCCCCGGAAGTCCTGCGTTCCCATGTAGTGGATGGGCGAGCTCGTACGGGTCTGGGCGTCGAAGTACTCGTAGTCTCGCTTCTCGGTGAGGAAGGGCCACTTGAACTCGATGCCCTCGCGGTTCACCGCGTCGCCGTCGACCGATTCGCCCGTGGCGTGGACCGGGTCCTGGCTGTGCGCGTCGAAGATGTAGCGCTCGGGGATCTTGGAGACCATCTTGCCGTCGGGGCCCTGCACATAGGACAGCGCGTCCCACACGACGACGTCACGGCCGGCGCTGCGCTCGATCTTCTCCGACTCCTCCACATTGCCCTTGAGGGTCTGCACGATGGTGATCTTGTCGACCTTCTCGGCCTTCAGGGTGCTGTAGTCGAGGAGGGTCGCCGGCTTCGCCTCCAGCACGGTCTCCTGGTACTGGTTCGGCGGGATCTTCGCGAGCCGCGGGAAGGCGTACCAGCGCAGCAGTGGTGACAGCGCGGCGAAGAAGACGGCGAAGGCCAGGAGTACGAGGCTGGCTCGGCGGCGCATGGGTGTCCTCCCTCTGCATTCCGTCCGCATGACGTGGTGCGGACGGTTGCTTCTCGGTGCGGTCGGCTACTGCTTCGGACCCGGGACCGTGGTCAGCAGGGGTTTGGGCGAGGTCTCGCCGGGCGGTGCGCCGATCGCGCTGATGGTGAGTACGAGGGCGAGGGCGGCGGCCAGTCCGATGGCAGCGGCAATCAGGGCGCGCATGCTCGGCCTCCCGGGAGCTCAGAACTGATGGGTCGTCAGGGCTGGGGCACCGTAGCAACCGGGGCGCGAGATGAGAACACGTAGAACAGCCCCTTGGCCGGGAGCCGGCGAAGGGGCTGTTCCGGGCGTGGTGAGCCCAGGTGCGCGAGGTCAGGCGGCAGCAGGGGCCTCGACCGTGAGCTCGATGACGACGGTGGCGCCGCCCTCGGTGGTCAGGCGCAGCTTGTACGTGCCCGCGGCGCCGTCGGCGTAGATCTTCGGCAGGGCGACCTTGCCGTCGGCGTCCGTGGTCAGCACGAGGGTGCGGACCGGGTCGCCGTCGTCGTTCGTGAAGTAGGGGCCCTTGTCGTTCTCGACCGGCTCGTCACCATCGGTGATCATGGTGGCCGTGACGGCGACCCCGTCGGCGACCGCGCCCTTGTACGTGGCCTCGGCCGTGACGTCGGCGAACGTCTGGCCCGCCACGGCGGTCAGGTCCGCGGTGCCCGTCCTGGCGATGGCGTCGGCCTGCCGGGCGGTGACGGTCGCCTCGTACGTGACGGCGGGCAGCGAACTGCCGGTGGCCGTCGCGGTCACGGTGAACCCGCCCGTCTTCTCGCCCGCCCGCAGCACCGGTGCGGTGACCGTGCCGTCGGTCCCCGTGACGAGGGTGACGGTGCTCTTCGCGCCGTCGAACGCGGCGTCCGTGTCACCGACGACGGTGAAGGTCACGGACACCTTGGCGAGCGGAGTGCCGCGGTCGCTCTTCGCCCGGACCTTGATCCGCTCGGCGAAGGCGTCGCCCGCCGTGGCGGTCAGCTCGCCGGTGCCCGCGTTCTGCACCGCGGCCAGGACCGGGGACGGGGTGGGCGTGGGCGTCGTGGGAGGCGTCGTCGGCGTGCTCGGATCGGTGGGACCGGGGCTCGGCTTCGCCGGGGGCTTCGGCGAAGGCGTCGGGGTGGGCGTGGGCGTCGGGGTGGGCGTCGGCGAGGTCGACGGGGTGGTGTGCGGGCCGTCGGAGCCGCCCCGGTGGGTTCCCGTGCTGTTTTCGGTCGGCAGGACGCCCGTGCCGTCCGGCACCTCGTGGGTGCCCCGGTTGTAGTACTCGAACCAGGTACGGACGGTACGCAGGTACTCGTCCGAGTGGTTGTAGCTCAGAACCGCCCGGTCCAGGTCGGCGGCGAGCGACAGGTCCCGGGAGCCGGCGCAGAGATAGCGCCCGGCGGCGAGCGCCGCGTCGTAGATGTTGTTGGGGTCCTTACGGCCGTCGGCGTTGCCGTCCTGGCCCCAGGTCGCCCATGTGGACGGAATGAACTGCATCGGGCCGACCGCACGGTCGTGCGTCGAGTCACCGTCGTAGACGCCGTTGTCCGTGTCCTTGATCAGGGCGAAGCCCTGGCCGTTGAGGGCCGGTCCGAGGATCGGGGAGAACGTGGTGCCCTGCGCGTCGACGCGGCCACCGCGGGCCTGGCCCGACTCGACCTTGCCGATCGCGGCGAGGAGCTGCCACGGCAGCCGGCAGGCGGCGTCCGTACCCGCGACGGCCTGCTGGGCCTTCTTGTACGCCGCCAGGATCGAGGCCGGAATGCCCGATTCCGCACTGCCTGTCACGGGCAGATTGACGGAGGTGCCCGGCTTGTTGGGCGTGTTCAGCGGCGGCAGGTCGGTGAAATAAGGCGAGTTGCCGGACGCGGCACCGTCACCCGAGGGCGCCGAACCGGCGGTCGGCTGGTTCGACTGGTCACCCTCTGACGCCACCAGCGGTGAACCGGGACCCTGCGAAGCGGTAAGCGCCGCCACAGCGGCGGCGGCCACGGCAGTCGTGGTCGCCCCTCTGCGCAGTCGGCGGCCGAATTGCGCTGCCATAACGTCTGGGCCCTCCCCGTCGTCGGCTGTCCGCGCTCCCCTGCGCCTGGACTCAGGCGACCCTACGGCAACTTGTGCGCACCGAACACGGCGGCCGGACCGCTTCTTACCGGTTTCTCACCTTCCGGCCAGCACGTTGTCCAGTTCGCGAGGGGTCCGTGACGGCAGCTCACTCATACTTCTCCCATGCCGTTCACGCTCAGCCACGCCGCAGCCGTCCTCCCGGGGATCCGCCGCAACGGAACAGGGCACGGGCCGTTTCTCGCCTCGGCTCTCGTCGCCGGCTCGTTCGCCCCCGACATGACGTACTACGCGGACACCGCGATCCCCGGCGCCATGGAGTTCGGGCAGGTCACCCACGCGTGGTGGGGGGTGTTCACGGTGGACGTCCTGATCACCGCGGCGACCGTGGCACTCTGGCTGCTGCTGCGCGAACCCCTCGTGGCACTGCTGCCCGCCCCATGGCGGGGGCGCGTACACGCGTGGGTACGCGGAGCCCGGCGCCCACCGGAACAGGGGCCGCGGGGCCTGCGGGACGCCGCGTGGTTCGTGGTGTCGGCCGTCATCGGTGCCGCCACCCATGTCGCCTGGGACGCCTTCACCCACCACGACCGGTGGGGGGTGCGACTGGTGCCCGTGCTCGGGCGGAACACCGCCGGATACCCGGTGTTCCAGCTGGTGCAGTACGGCAGTTCGGCCCTGGCGCTCACCGTGCTCGTGTGGTTCACCATGTCGGGGCTGCGCCGCACCGGGGCCCGGCCGGCACCGGCGTCACTGCCCGTCCTGGACCGGCGGGCGCGGTGGTGGGCCTGTGCGCTCCTCGGGCTGTGCGTCCTGCTGGGCATCGTGCACCGCTGCGCGCGCTGGTACGCGTACTTCGGACACGTCAGCACACCGCTCGACATCGTTCCGACCGCCTGCTTCGGCGCGGGCGCCGGGCTGGCGGTCGGACTCGTGTTGTACGGGGTGGGGATGCGACTCCGCAGCCGGGGCGCCGGCACACCGGCGCCCCCCGTCGCCGGTCCGGCCCGGGACACGAGCCGGACCGGCGACTGAGAGGCCGGCGGCCGAGAGCCAGCACCCCGGCCAAAGACCCGCGACGCGTCAGTGCGGGCGCGGCACCCCGGCAAAGACCCGCCTTACGTCGGGGCGGGCGCAGCACCCCGGCATAGACCCGCGTTACGTCAGTGCGCGGCGGACTCCCAGTCCGTGCCCACCCCGACCGACACGTCCAGCGGCGCCCGCAGTTGCACCGCCGTCGCCATCTCGTGACGCAGGATCTCCTCCACCCGCTCCCGCTCGCCCGTGGCGATCTCCAGCACGATTTCGTCGTGCACCTGGAGCAGCATCCGCGACTTCAGCTTCGCCTCGGTCAGCGCGCGGTCGACGTGGAGCATGGCGACCTTGACGATGTCCGCGGCCGTGCCCTGGATCGGTGCGTTGAGCGCCATCCGCTCGGCCGTCTCACGGCGCTGGCGGTTGTCGCTGTTGAGGTCCGGCAGATAGCGGCGGCGCCCGAAGACCGTCTCCGTGTAGCCGGTGGCGCGGGCCTCCTCCACCACCCGGTGCAGATAGTCACGGACTCCGCCGAACCGCTCGAAGTACGTGTCCATCAGGCCCCGGGCCTCGCCCGCCTCGATGTTCAGCTGCTGGGACAGACCGAACGCGGACAGCCCGTACGCCAGCCCGTAACTCATGGCCTTGATCTTGCGCCGCATCTCCGGGTCGACCGCGGACTTGTCGACGCCGAAGACCTGGGAGGCGACCGTGGTGTGCAGGTCCTCACCCGACGTGAACGCCTCGATCAGGCCCGCGTCCTCGGAGAGGTGGGCCATCACCCGCAGCTCGATCTGGCTGTAGTCCGCCGTCATCAGCGTCTCGAAACCCTCGCCGACGACGAAGCCCCGGCGAATCGCCCGGCCCTCGTCCGTACGGACGGGGATGTTCTGCAGATTGGGGTCGGTGGAGGACAGCCGGCCGGTCGCCGCCACCGTCTGGTTGAACGTGGTGTGGATACGGCCGTCCGCCGCGATCGTCTTGACCAGGCCCTCGACAGTGACCCGCAGCTTCGCCTGCTCGCGGTGGCGCAGCATGATGACCGGCAGCTCGTGCTCGGTCTGCGCGGCCAGCCACGCCAGCGCGTCCGCGTCCGTCGTGTAGCCCGTCTTCGTCTTCTTCGTCTTCGGCAGGCCCAGCTCGCCGAAGAGGACTTCCTGGAGCTGCTTGGGCGAACCGAGATTGAACTCGCGGCCCACCGCGGCGTGCGCCTCCTTCACCGCCTGCTGCACGGCGCCCGCGAACTGCTGCTCCATGCCCTCCAGATGGGACCGGTCCGCCGCGATGCCGTGCCGCTCCAGACGGGCCAGCAGGATCGACGTCGGCAGCTCCATGTCGTGCAGCAGCTCGGCGGCACCGACCTCCTTGAGCCGCGTCGTGAACGCGTCGCCCAGGTCCAGGACGGCACGCGCCTGCGTCATCAGGGCGTCGGCCTCGGCCTGGTCGTCCGCGCCGAACGCCAGCTGCCCGTCGGACGAGGACGCCGGGGCGAGCTCACGGCCCAGGTACTCCACGGCGAGGGCGTCCAGCGCGAAGGAACGCCGGCCCGGCTTGACCAGATAGGCGGCGAGCGCGGTGTCCATCGAGACGCCCTCGGTCCGCCAGCCGTGCTCCGGGAAGACCCGCATGACGCTCTTCGCGTTGTGCATGACCTTCGGCCGGTCCGCGTCCGCGATCCACGCCGCGAACGCCTGCTCGTCGGCCGCGTCGAGCAGCGCCGGGTCGAACCACGCGGCGGCCCCGCCGGCCGCGGCGAGCGCGATCTCGGTGACCGTGCCACTGCCGAGCGCCCAGGTGTCCACCGTGGCGACACCGAGCGGCTGGGCGCCGTGCTCGGCCAGCCACGGGGCGAGCTCACCCGCACCCAGCACCGAACCGTCCAGCTCGACACCCGCGGCGGGCACCGGGGCCTCGTCCTCGGCCTTGCCCGGGTCCACCGCGAGCAGCCGCTCCCGCAGGCTCGGGTTGCGGATCTCCAGCACATCGAGCACCCCGGTGACCGCCGTGCGGTCGTACGGAGCACGCTCCAGATCGGACGGGGTCTTCGGCAGCTCCACATCGCGGACCATCTCGGTCAGCCGCCGGTTCAGCCGCACCGCGTCCAGGTGGTCGCGGAAATTCTGCCCGGCCTTCCCCTTGACCTCCTCGGCCCGCGCCACCAGCTCGTCGAACGAACCGAACTGGTTGATCCACTTCGCGGCCGTCTTCTCACCCACCCCGGGAATGCCCGGAAGGTTGTCCGACGGGTCACCGCGCAGCGCGGCGAAGTCCGGATACTGCTGCGGAGTGAGCCCGTACTTCTCCTCGACCTTCGCCGGGGTGAACCGCGTCAGCTCCGACACACCCTTGGTCGGGTAGAGCACCGTCACATTGTCCGTGATCAGCTGGAACGAGTCACGGTCACCCGTGACGATCAGCACCTCGAACCCGGCCGCCTCGGCCTGGGTCGCCAGCGTCGCGATGACATCGTCCGCCTCGAAGCCGTCGACCGCGAAACGGTCGGCGTGCATCGCGTCCAGCAGCTCGCCGATCAGCTCGACCTGACCCTTGAACTCGTCCGGCGTCTTCGACCGGTTCGCCTTGTACTCGGGGAACTCCTCCGAGCGCCACGTCTTGCGCGACACGTCGAACGCCACCGCGAAATGCGTCGGCGCCTCGTCACGCAACGTATTCGCGAGCATCGACGCGAAGCCGTACACCGCGTTCGTCGGCTGCCCCGCCCCCGTCGTGAAATTCTCCGCAGGCAGCGCAAAGAACGCCCGGTACGCCAGGGAGTGCCCGTCCATCAGGAGCAGGCGCGGTCGGTTGTCTGCCGTCTTCTTCGATGCCGTCTCAGCCACACCCCGATCCTGCCACGTACCACTGACAATCCGGACCGTCGACCGCCCCCGGCCGCCCGGCGACCGCTCACCGGGCGGCCCGCCCGCCCCGCGTGCCAGGATCGAGAAGAAGGAAACACGCACAGCGGACCGCACGAGGTCCGCGGCAGGCCCGAAGGGGAGCACGATGGCCACCAAGCCGCCCGCAGGAGACCCGGTCCAGGACGCACCCCAGGTCGAGCCGGCCCAGCACGCCGCCGCCGGGCTGCCCGCCGTCGCCCACAGCCTGCGCATCGCCCAGCAGCAGATGGGCATCCGCCGCACCGCGCAGACCCTCCTCAAGGTCAACCAGAAGGACGGCTTCGACTGCCCCGGCTGCGCCTGGCCCGAGGGCGACAAGCGGCACACCGCCGAATTCTGCGAGAACGGCGCCAAGGCCGTCGCCGAGGAAGCCACCCTGCGCCGCGTCACCCCGGACTTCTTCGCCGCGCACCCGCTCGCCGACCTCGCCACCCGCAGCGGCTACTGGCTCGGCCAGCAGGGACGCATCACGCAACCTATGTATCTGCCCGAGGGCGCCGACCGGTACGAGGCCGTGACCTGGGAGCGCGCCTTCGCCGTCATCGCCGAGGAGCTCGGCGCGCTCGCCTCCCCCGACGAGGCGCTCTTCTACACCTCCGGGCGCACCAGCAACGAGGCCGCGTTCCTCCTCCAGCTGTTCGCCCGCGAATTCGGCACGAACAACCTGCCCGACTGTTCCAACATGTGCCACGAGTCCTCCGGCTCGGCACTCACCGAGACCATCGGCGTCGGAAAGGGGTCCGTCTCCCTGGAAGACCTCCACCACGCCGACCTGATCATCGTCGCCGGGCAGAACCCCGGCACCAACCACCCCCGGATGCTCTCCGCCCTGGAGAAGGCCAAGTCGTCCGGCGCGAAGATCATTTCGGTGAACCCGCTGCCCGAGGCCGGACTGGAACGCTTCAAGAACCCGCAGACCCCCCTCGGCATGGTCAAGGGCGCGGCACTCAACGACCTCTTCCTCCAGATCCGCATCGGCGGCGACCAGGCCCTCTTCCGGCTCCTCAACAAGATGATCCTGGAGACCGAGGGCGCCGTCGACGAGACGTTCGTGGCCGGCCACACCCACGGCTACGAGGAGTTCGCCGCCGCGGCAGCCGAAGCCGACTGGGAGCAGACCCTCGCCGCGACCGGCCTCGACCGCACCGCCATCGAAGAGGCCCTCGCCATGGTCCTCGCCTCGAAGCGCACCATCGTGTGCTGGGCCATGGGCCTCACCCAGCACAAGCACTCCGTGCCGACCATCCGCGAAGTCGTCAACTTCCTTCTGCTGCGCGGCAACATCGGCCGCACCGGCGCCGGAGTCTGCCCCGTCCGCGGCCACTCCAACGTCCAGGGCGACCGCACCATGGGCATCTTCGAGCGGCCCGCACCCGCATTCCTCGACGCCCTCGACAAGGAATTCTCCATCACCTCACCGCGGCACCACGGCTACGACGTGGTCCGCTCCATCCAGGCCCTGCGCGACGGCGACGCCAAGGTCTTCTTCGCCATGGGCGGCAACTTCGTCGCCGCCTCCCCCGACACCGACGTCACCGAGGCCGCGATGCGCACCGCACGCCTCACCGTCCACGTCTCGACCAAACTCAACCGCTCCCACGCCGTCACCGGCACCCGGGCCCTGATCCTGCCCACCCTGGGCCGCACCGACAAGGACGTCCAGGCCGGCGGCAAGCAGTTCGTCACCGTCGAGGACTCCATGAGCATGGTGCACGCCTCCCGCGGCAACCTCACCCCCGCAAGCCCCCACCTGCTCTCCGAACCCGCCATCGTCGCCCGCCTCGCCCGCGCCGTACTCGGCCCCGCGTCCACCACACCCTGGGAGGAGTTCGAGAAGGACTACGCGACGATCCGCGACCGCATCTCCCGCGTCGTCCCCGGCTTCGAGAACTTCAACCAACGCGTCGCCCACCCCGGCGGATTCACCCTCCCGCACGGCCCCCGCGACTCCCGCCGCTTCCCCACCGCCACCGGCAAGGCCAACTTCACCGCCGCCCCCGTCGAGTTCCCCGAACTCCCCGAAGGCCGCCTCCTGTTGCAGACCCTGCGCTCCCACGACCAGTACAACACCACCATCTACGGCCTCGACGACCGCTACCGCGGCATCAAGGGCGGCCGCCGCGTCGTCCTCGTCAACCCCGACGACGCCACCGCCCTCGGCCTCGCCGACGGCACCTACGCCGACCTCGTCAGCGAATGGAAGGACGGAGCCGAACGACGCGCCCCCGGCTTCCGCGTCGTCCACTACCCCACCGCCCGCGGCTGCGCCGCCGCCTACTACCCCGAGACCAACGTCCTGGTCCCCCTCGGCTCCACCGCCGACACCAGCAACACGCCCGCCAGCAAATCCGTCGTGGTCCGCTTCGAGAACCTGCGCTGACACCCCGGGCAGGCGGCACTAAGCGCCCGCTCAGCCGTCTGATATGAACAGTGCGCACACAAGAACGTGCACACAGCAGCGAACCACCGCAGACGATCGGAGCCGGACCCATGGGCGAGCACACCACACCCAAGTTCCCCCAGGAGATCATCGACGAGTACGCCGCCCTCGGCGTCGACCTGCCCGCCCTCTTCTCCGCAGGCCACCTCGGCGAACGCATGGGCGTCACGATCACCGAAGCCTCCGCGGACCGCGTCGTCGGCACCATGCCCGTCGAAGGCAACACCCAGCCCTACGGACTCCTGCACGGCGGCGCCTCCGCCGTCCTCGCCGAAACCCTCGGCTCCGTCGGCACCATGCTCCACGGCGGCGCAACCAAGGTCGCCGTCGGCGTCGACCTGAACTGCACCCACCACCGAGGGGTACGAAGCGGCCACGTCACCGGCGTCGCCACCCCCGTACACCGCGGCCGCACCACCGCCACGTACGAGATCGTCGTCACCGACGAACAGGACAAGCGCGTCTGTACCGCCCGCCTCACCTGCCTGCTCCGCGACGCCCCCAGGACCGACGCCTCCTGACCACGCACCACCCCGCACCACCCCCGCCCGGCCGGAACCCCAATCCGGCCGGGCAGACCCATATCCGGGCACAACCACCGCCACACACACCGAACTTGCACAACACCAGCAACCAACCCCCTTGACCACCCACCCCGTTCCATGGCCCACTCATCTGCCACGCCCCGCCTGCGCCCCCACCACACCGCGTCGACCACACCGCGCCGGATGTAACACTGCGTAACAAGCGCGCAATGTGCATCCACCCCACGCAACAAAACGAACCCGGCCCCGCAGGCACCGGGCACCGAGGCACGCCCTCCCACGCCTCCACACACCCCCCTCACGCGACAGCACCAAGATCACCCCAAGCCCCTTAACAGAGCTGCGCGTTCTCACCATGCGGTCACTTCACCGTCCGGTAAAAAGCCGTACATGTCCACACAGCCACCTCAAGCCTTGCTCAAGGGCATAACAAGACAGTCACATCCTGCGCCACCCCCATCCCCGACCCCCATCCCTGCCCTTAGAGTCACCGCCAGTCACCGCGCCGCCGGGCGCGTCTGCAGCACGGCCCTGTACCAATCAGTACGGCCCGGCGAACGACACGGCACCTCAAGCAGAGGAGGCCGCGCCAGGGAAAGGACTTTTCGTGCGACACCGTTCTTTGCTCATCCTCACCACAGTGCTCACCACAGGAGCACTGACACTCACCGCCTGCGGGTCGCGCGACGACGACAAGAAGGGCAGCGAGAGCAGCGGCAACCAGACCGTCGTCATCGGCGTCGACGCGCCGCTCACCGGTGACCTCTCCGCCCTCGGCCTCGGCATCAAGAACTCCGCCGACCTCGCCGCCAAAACGGCGAACAAGGAGAAGACGGTCCCGGGCATCACGTTCGAGGTCCAGCCCCTCGACGACCAGGCCCAGCCCTCCGTCGGCCAGCAGAACGCCACCAAGTTCATCGACAACAAGAAGGTCCTCGGCGTCGTCGGACCGCTGAACTCCGGCGTCTCCCAGTCGATGCAGAAGCCCCTCAACGACGCCGGCCTCACCCAGATCTCCCCCGCCAACACGGGCACCGAACTGACCCAGGGCGACAACTGGAAGACCGGCGACAAGAAGCGCCCCTTCAAGACCTACTTCCGCACCGCCACCACGGACCAGATCCAGGGCGCCTTCGCCGCGAAGTACCTGTACAACAACGCGAAGATCAAGCAGGTCTACCTCATCGACGACCAGAAGCCCTACGGCGCCGGTCTCGCAGCCTCCTTCAAGACGACCTTCACCGGCCTCGGCGGAAAGATCGTCGGCTCCGACCACGTCAACCCCGACGACCGCGACTTCAACGCAGTCGTCACCAAGGTCAAGAAGTCCGGCGCCAAGGCCGTCTACTACGGCGGTGAGTACCCCGCCGGCGCACCCCTGAGCCAGCAGCTCAAGGACAGCGTCCAGATCCCCCTCATGGGCGGCGACGGCATGTACAGCGCCGACTTCATCAAGCTCAACAAGAAGGCCCAGGGCGACATCGCCACCTCCGTCGGCAAGCCCGTCGAAGAGCTCGAATCCGCCAAGACCTTCATCGCGAACTACAAGACCGCCGGATACAAGGACGCCTACGAGGCCTACGGCGGCGGCACCTACGACGCCACCTGGGCCATCATCGAGGCCGTCAAGGCCGTCGTCGCAGCCAACGACGGCAAGCTCCCCGACGACGCCCGCACCAAGGTCCTCGACGCCGTCGGCAAGGTCAGCTTCGAAGGCGTCACCGGCCCCGTCTCCTTCGACGAGTTCGGCGACACCACCAACACCATGATGACCGCCTACCAGGTCGACGGCGGCAAGTGGGCATCCAAGCTCAGCGAGGCCTACAAGCCGTAACAAGCTCCCGGTCACGCACTGACTGACACCAGACCGCGCGGGAGCGCTACGAGCGCTCCCGCGCGGTGCCATATCCGAACCACTCCACGGAGGCCCTGCGGTGCACGAACTGCCGCAACAGCTGGCCAATGGACTCATCCTCGGCGCGATGTACGGACTCATCGCGATCGGATACACGATGGTCTACGGAATCATCCAGCTCATCAACTTCGCCCACGGCGAGATCTTCATGATCGGAGGCTTCGGAGCTCTCACCGTGTACCTCTGGATGCCGGCCGGCGCCAACCTCCTCGCAATCGTCCCACTCATGATCATCGGCGGCGTCATATGCTCCGTCGCCATCAGCGTCGCAGCCGAACGCTTCGCCTACCGGCCCCTGCGCACCGCCCCCAGACTCGCCCCGCTGATCACCGCGATCGGACTCTCCCTCGCACTGCAGCAGGCCATCTGGAAGTGGTACCCCGACGCCACGAAGGACCGACCCTTCCCCCAGTTCAAGGGCGAAGCATTCGACATCTTCGGCGCCCACATCCAGCGCGGTGACCTCTTCGTCCTCATCGCCGCACCCGTCTGCATGATCGCCCTCGGCCTCTTCGTCTCCAAGACCCGCTCCGGCCGCGGCATGCAAGCCACCTCCCAGGACCCCGACACCGCGAAACTCATGGGCATCAACACCGACCGCATCATCGTCATGGCCTTCGCCATCGGTGCCGCGTTCGCAGCCGTCGCCGCCGTCGCCTACGGGCTCAAGAACGGCCAGATCGGCTTCAAAATGGGCTTCATCATGGGCCTCAAAGCCTTCACCGCAGCCGTACTCGGCGGCATCGGCAACATCTACGGCGCCATGCTCGGCGGAGTCGTACTCGGCGTCGCCGAATCCCTCGCCACCGGCTACATGAGCGACGTCCCCGGCATGGACCTCTTCGGCGGCGGCGCCTGGAAGGACGTATGGGCCTTCGTCCTCCTCATCGTCGTCCTCCTGCTCCGGCCCCAAGGCCTGCTCGGCGAACGCGTCGCGGATCGGGCGTGATACGGATGACCACCCAGAAAGCACTCATCCCCCTCCCCGCACCGATCGCCCGGATCGCCACCGCCGCCGGCGCAGCCATCGCACTCGTCGGCACCTTCCTCCCCTGGACCTGGACCTCCGAATTCCCCGGCGACCTCACCGTCACCGGCTACCCCGGCGGCCTCCAGATCCTCACCCTCACCGGCGCCGTCCTCACCCTCCTCTTCACCCTCTGCGGATACGGCATCCCCGGCCTCCGCTGGCTCACCCCCGGCGGCACCAACAGCCCCGTACGCCTCCTCGCCCTCGGCACCCTCGGCGTCACCGGCTACACCATCGGCGCCATCACCTACGAGCTCGGCGGCGTAGTCAACCTCGAACCCGGAGCCTGGGTCAGCGGCATCGGCGCACTCATCGCCCTCGTAGCCGCCCTCGGACTCCCCAGCGACGAACCACTCCCCACCACCGAACCCCGGCCCGGCGCCTGGAAGCTCTTCCGCAACAGCCTCGCCGCACCCTCCGCAGGCCGCGCCAAGCCCCTCCCCGCCTGGGCCGAAATCCTCATCATCACCGCAGCCTTCGGCGCCGCGCTCTACATCTTCACCTTCTGCGTCGACATCCCCACCGAAGAATCCGAACAGTTCATCGGCTTCCTCATCACTGCGGCCTTCGCCTTCACCGCACTCACCCGGGCCGGCCTCATCGCCCGCATCACCGCGCTGACCACGAAGCACCGCAACGTCACCCTCACCGCAGCCCTGGCCGCAGCCTTCTGCTTCCCCTTCACCCAGGACACCGCGGAATACGCCCTCATCGGCGCGAACATCCTCATCTTCGCCACCGTCGCACTCGGCCTCAACGTCGTCGTCGGCCTCGCCGGCCTCCTCGACCTCGGCTACGTCGCGTTCCTCGGCGTCGGCGCCTACACAGCCGCCCTCGTCTCCGGCGCACCCCTCTCCGCCATCGGCGTCCAATTCCCCTTCTGGGCCGCCGTCCTCACCGGAGCCGCCGTCTCACTGATCTTCGGCGTCCTCATCGGCGCCCCGACCCTCCGACTGCGCGGCGACTACCTCGCCATCGTCACACTCGGCTTCGGAGAGATCTTCCGCGTCACCGTCAACAACCTCAACGGCAACAGCGGACCCGACCTCACCAACGGCTCCCAAGGCATCCCCAGCATCCCCGACCTCAACCTGTTCGGGATCGACTTCGGACTCAGCCACGACATCGGCCCCTTCACCCTCAGCAGGCCGGCCAACTACTACCTGCTGATGCTCGTCGTCACCGCCGTCGTCGTCCTCGTCTTCCGCCGCTCCGGAGACTCCCGCATCGGCCGCGCCTGGGTCGCCATCCGCGAAGACGAAACCGCAGCCACCGCCATGGGCATCAACGCCTTCCGGCTCAAGCTCCTCGCCTTCGCCCTCGGCGCCACCCTCGCCGGCCTCGCCGGCACCGTCCAGTCACACGTCAACTACACCGTGACACCCGAGCAGTACCAGTTCGCCGGCTCCGTACCCCCGAACTCCGCCTTCCTCCTCGCCGCCGTCATCCTCGGCGGCATGGGAACCCTCAGCGGACCCTTCGTCGGCGCCGCACTGCTCTACCTCATCCCGGCCAAACTGCAGTTCATGCAGGACTACCAGCTCTTCCTCTTCGGCATCGCGCTCATCCTCCTGATGCGCTTCCGCCCCGAAGGCCTGGTCGCCGACCGCCGGAAACAGCTCGAATTCCACGAGAACGACGAAACCGTCGTCGTACCCGAACCACGGCAACCCGAAGAAGCCGACGCCGGCATCACCAAGGCGGGGGCGTGAACACCATGACCACCACCACGAAAACCGCGACCACCGTCCTCGACGCCAGCGGCGTCACCATGCGCTTCGGCGGCCTCACCGCCGTACGCAACGTCGACCTCACCGTCAACGCGGGCGAAATCGTCGGACTCATCGGCCCCAACGGCGCCGGCAAAACCACCTTCTTCAACTGCCTCACCGGCCTCTACGTCCCCACCGAGGGCAAGGTCAGCTACAAGGGCACCGTCCTGCCGCCCAAGCCCCACCTCGTCACCAAGGCAGGCATCGCCCGCACCTTCCAGAACATCAGGCTCTTCGCCAACATGACCGTCCTGGAAAACGTCCTCGTCGGACGCCACACCAGGACCAAAGAAGGCCTCTGGTCCGCACTCCTGCGCCTCCCCGGCTACACCAAAGCCGAGAACAGCAGCCGCGAACGCGCCATGGAACTCCTGGAGTTCATCGGCCTCCAGGACAAGGCCGACCACCTCGCGCGAAACCTCCCCTACGGAGACCAGCGCAAGCTGGAAATCGCCCGCGCACTCGCCAGCGACCCCGGCCTCCTCCTCCTGGACGAGCCCACCGCCGGCATGAACCCCCAGGAAACCCGCGTCACCGAAGAACTCATCTTCGCCATCCGGGACCAGGGCATCGCCGTCCTCGTCATCGAGCACGACATGCGCTTCATCTTCAACCTCAGCGACCGCGTCGCCTGCCTCGTCCAAGGCGAAAAACTCGTCGAAGGCACCGCCGAAGTCGTCCAGAGCGACGAACGCGTCATCGCCGCCTACCTCGGTACCCCCTTCGAAGGCGCCCCCGGCGCAGAAGAAGTCGCCGAAGTCGAAGCCGCAGAAGCAGAAGCAGTAGCGGTTGCAGAAGCGGAAGCCGAAGCCGAAACAAACACCGGGGCCGACACCGGCACCAAGAACACCACCACCGAGGAGGAGGACACCCGATGACCGCACTGCTCGAGGTCGAGGACCTCCGCGTCGCCTACGGCAAGATCGAAGCCGTCAAAGGCATCTCCTTCAGCGTGGACGCCGGCCAGGTGGTCACCCTCATCGGCACCAACGGCGCCGGCAAAACCACCACCCTGCGCACCCTCTCCGGACTGCTCAAGCCCATCGGCGGACGCATCCTCTTCGAGGGCAAACCACTCACCAACATCCCCGCACACAAGATCGTCGCCCTGGGCCTCGCCCACTCCCCCGAGGGCCGCCACATCTTCCCCCGGCTGACGATCACCGAGAACCTCCTCCTCGGCGCCTACCTCCGCAACGACAAGGCAGGCATCGAAAAGGACATCCAGCGCGCCTACGACCTCTTCCCCATTCTCGGGGAACGCCGAAAGCAGGCCGCAGGAACCCTCTCGGGCGGCGAACAGCAGATGCTCGCCATGGGACGCGCCCTCATGTCCCAGCCCAAACTGCTCATGCTCGACGAACCCTCCATGGGCCTCTCCCCGATCATGATGCAGAAGATCATGGAGACCATCGTCGAGCTCAAGGCCGCGGGCACCACGATCCTGCTCGTCGAGCAGAACGCCCAGGCCGCCCTCTCCCTCGCGGACCAGGGCCACGTCATGGAGATCGGCAAGATCGTCCTCTCCGGCACCGGAGCGGACCTCCTCCACGACGAGTCCGTCCGCAAGGCGTACCTCGGCGAGGACTGACCTCGTACACGACGAAGGCCCGCGCCCCGGACGATCTGCTCCGGGACGCGGGCCTTCTTCGTGTACGCGTACGAGTGCGGGTACGGCTACTCCGCCGCCCGCTTCTTCTCCTCGGCGTCCTCGATCAACGCCTCCGCCAGCTGCTGCATCGACAGCCGCCGGTCCATCGACGTCTTCTGGATCCACCGGAACGCGGCCGGCTCGGAGAGCCCGTAATCCGTCTGCAGGATGCTCTTCGCCCGGTCCACGAGCTTCCGTGTCTCCAGCCGCTGCGACAGGTCCGCGACCTCGCCCTCCAGCGCCTTCAGCTCCGCGAACCGCGACACCGCCATCTCGATGGCCGGCACGACGTCGCTCTTGCTGAACGGCTTCACGAGGTACGCCATCGCCCCGGCGTCCCGGGCCCGCTCGACGAGGTCGCGCTGCGAGAACGCGGTGAGCATCAGGACGGGCGCGATGGACTCCTCCGCGATCTTCTCGGCTGCGGAGATCCCGTCGAGGACCGGCATCTTCACATCGAGGATGACCAGGTCCGGCTTGTGCTCCCGGGCCAGCTCGACCGCCTGCTGCCCGTCTCCGGCCTCACCGACGACCGAGTACCCC
This sequence comes from Streptomyces sp. NPDC087901, assembly GCF_044742205.1. NCBI lineage: Bacteria > Bacillati > Actinomycetota > Actinomycetes > Kitasatosporales > Streptomycetaceae > Streptomyces > Streptomyces sp. NPDC087901. Next base: position 1,135,459 of record NZ_JBIUUC010000001.1, on the reverse strand, counting down.
TCTTCTTCGAGCATCTCTTTGAGGTCGAGGCGGATGAGCGCCTCGTCCTCGGCGATGACGACGCGGGTCGTCAGCGGCGGGACGTGCGACTTGTCGTCGTCGGCGGCGGGCTGGGGCGACTCGGGGGTGGTCACGGGGGCTCCTTGTTTCAGGGCAGGTACAGCTCCCACGAGCCTACCTAGCTACGATATGGTGGCACTACGCAGGGCAGGGGGAACCCTTCCTTTCTAAGGCCCCAGTACTCCAACTGGTTAGAGAGGCCGCTCTCAAACAGCGGACAGTGTGGGTTCGAATCCCACCTGGGGCACTTTTCCTTAGATTCCAAGGTCGTGCGCAAACAGCACGGATTCACGCGACCGTGTGACCGCAGCACTATTCCCTCCCCCGGACACAAAGATCCCTTCAAGCTCGGCCACGTGTACGACCTCGAAACACGTAAGCACGCACTGACCCTCCTCGATCAAGGCCTCAGCCAGAACTCGGTCAGCAAACAGACCGGTATTTCCCGGGCCGCCATCCGCTCCTGGCTGAAGCAAATAGAGCCGCTCGGACGTAAACGCGGCGATAGATGCCCTCGGTGCCTGGATGTTCCAAGGCCCCCCGACTCCCCTGGCGCATACTCGTATCTGCTCGGTCTCTACCTCGGCGACGGCTGTATCAGTGCGGGTAGACGCGGCGTGTACGCGCTCCGTATCGCATGTGCCGACGCCTGGCCCGGCCTCATTGACTCTTGCGCCGAGGCCGTACAAATCGCGCGACCGGCCAACAAGGTGTGCCGTGTGCGGAGTCCGGGCTGCCAATACGTCACAAGCACAAGCAAGCACTGGCCTTGCCTCTTCCCCCAGCACGGGCCCGGCAAGAAGCACGAACGCAGAATCAGGCTCGCCGACTGGCAGCAGGAGATCGTCGATGCCTACCCCTGGGAGTTCATTCGAGGGCTCATCCACTCCGACGGCTGCCGCATCACCAACTGGACCACTCGCCTCGTCGGCGGCGTGCAACGACGCTACGAGTACCCCCGCTACTTCTTCACCAACCTCTCGGCAGACATCCTGGGACTCTTCACCAGCACGCTCGACCAAGTGGGAGTCGAGTGGAAGCACACCAACGGGAGGAACATCTCCGTCGCCCGACGGGCATCCGTAGCCCTCATGGATGCACACGTCGGGCCGAAATACTGAGCGAGCGAGCCGCCTACTTCGGGCTGTCGTCCTCGCCGATGTGGTGCACGCGCACCAGGTTCGTCGAGCCCGCGACGCCCGGCGGGGAGCCTGCCGTGATGACGACCACGTCGCCCTTCTGGCAGCGGCCGATCTTCAGGAGCTCCTCGTCGACCTGCGCCACCATCGCGTCCGTCGAGTCCACGTGCGGCCCCAGGAACGTCTCGACACCCCACGTGAGGTTCAGCTGGGAGCGGGTGGCCGGGTCCGGGGTGAAGGCCAGGAGCGGGATGGGCGAGCGGTAGCGGGAGAGGCGCTTGACCGTGTCGCCGCTCTGGGTGAAGGCGACCAGGAACTTCGCGCCGAGGAAGTCGCCCATCTCCGCTGCCGCGCGGGCGACCGCGCCGCCCTGGGTGCGGGGCTTGTTGCGGTCGGTGAGGGGCGGGAGGCCCTTGGCGAGGATGTCTTCCTCGGCGGCTTCGACGATGCGGGACATCGTGCGGACCGTCTCGATGGGGTACTTGCCGACGCTGGTCTCGCCGGAGAGCATCACGGCGTCCGTGCCGTCGATGACGGCGTTGGCGACGTCGGAGGCTTCGGCGCGGGTGGGGCGGGAGTTGTCGATCATCGAGTCGAGCATCTGGGTGGCGACGATGACCGGCTTGGCGTTGCGCTTGGCGAGTTTGATGGCGCGCTTCTGGACGATCGGGACCTGTTCCAGGGGCATTTCGACGCCGAGGTCGCCGCGGGCGACCATGATGCCGTCGAAGGCGGCGACGATGTCGTCGATGTTGTCGACGGCCTGGGGCTTTTCGACCTTGGCGATGACGGGAAGGCGGCGGCCTTCCTCGTCCATGATGCGGTGGACGTCTTCGATGTCGCGTCCGCTGCGGACGAAGGAGAGGGCGATGATGTCGGCGCCGGTGCGCAGGGCCCAGCGGAGGTCTTCGATGTCTTTTTCGGAGAGGGCGGGGACGGAGACTGCGACGCCGGGGAGGTTGAGGCCTTTGTGGTCGGAGACCATGCCGCCTTCGATGACGGTGGTGTGGACGCGGGGGCCGTCGACTTCGGTGACTTCGAGGGTGACGCGGCCGTCGTCGATGAGGATGCGTTCGCCGGCGGTGACGTCTGCGTTGAGGCCGGTGTAGGTGGTGCCGCAGGTGTGGCGGTCGCCTTCCATGGGTTCGACGGTGATGGTGAAGTCGTCGCCGCGTTCAAGGAGTACGGGTCCTTCGCGGAAGCGGCCGAGGCGGATCTTCGGGCCTTGAAGGTCGGCGAGGATGCCGACGCTGCGTCCGGCTTCGTCGGATGCTTTGCGTACGCGGTGGTAGCGGTCTTCGTGTTCGGCGTAGGTGCCGTGGCTGAGGTTGAGGCGGGCGATGTCCATTCCCGCGTCGACCAGGGCTTTGATCTGGTCGTATGTGTCGGTTGCGGGTCCTAGGGTGCATACGATCTTGGCTCGGCGCATGGTGTGAGCCTAAACCTTACTTACGGGTAGTTAATTGGCTGCGGATGACTGCTCAACAACCTTTAGGTGAAGGGTTTTTGACAAGTGTTGAATTGTGCGGCGAGGCGCTCGGATGAGCATTTGGTTGGGGGTTTCAGCGTTCGGGGTTTCAGAGTTTTGGTGGGTCATGATGAATCGGGCGTTCACCTGGGCGTAGACGGTTTGTTGTTGTGGTTCGAGGTCGAGTGCGGGGGCTGCTCCTGCGGGTGCGGGGAGTGGGCCGCCGTACGCGCCGCGGGTGTAGGCGGTGGGGGCGGTGTTCTCGGCGCCGAGGTCGGCGAGCTCGACGAGTGCGGCGAGTTGGGCGCCGACGGCGTCGGCGTATTCGCGGGCGCGCTGGACGGCTTCACGGACGGCTTGGCGGCGGGCTCGGCCGTGGGTGGGTGAGTCGGGGCGCAGGGCCCAATGGGGGCCGTCGATGCGGGTCATGTCGAGGTCGGCGGCGCGGGTGGTGAATTCGCCGAGTGCGGTGAAGTCGTTGAGGGTGGCGGTGATGTGGACGCGGCCGTGGTAGGCGCGGATTTTTTCGTCGCGTCCGCGTTGGTGGAGTTCGGGGGTGATGGAGAGGGCGCCGGTTTCGAGCTTGTCGATGGCTTCGCCGTAGCTGCGGGCGAGCTCGAGGACGGTGGTGTTGCGTTGGGTGAGGTCTTCGAGTGCGGCGCGGCGGTCTCTTCCGCGGGCGCTGACGGTGATGCCGACGCGGGCGATCTCGGGGTCGAACCGGAGGCGGGCTTCGCCGCGGACGGCGAGGCGGGGTTGGTCGGGGGTGCCGTAGGGCTGTGTGGTGTCGGTCATGGGTTCAGGGTGGCACTCGGGTGTGACAGTGCTGGGCCGGCGGGGGCGACGGCGGGTGGTCATCGAATAGAAACCTGTTGGGGGTGTTGCCGGGTGTGGTTCGTGGGTGATTATCTACGCGCGTCGTCCACGCGTGCGTGGGGTCTACGCGCGTTGTGTACGGACAGAACTGTGCACGGAGAGATCAGAGATGTGGGAGACGAGATGCCGCTGAACCGAAGGACGTTCCTGGGCACATCGGCCGCGGCCGGTGCCGGTGTGGCCATGGTGGGTGCCGGGGCGGTGCCTGCCGAGGCGCATGGCCACGGGCACGGGCGTCCGCAGAAGCGGTACTCGTTCACCGTGATGGGGACGACGGACCTGCACGGGAACGTCTTCAACTGGGACTACTTCACGGACAAGGAGTTCGACGACAAGGCTCACAACGATGTGGGTCTGGCGAAGATCTCGACGCTGGTGGACCAGGTGCGTCGGGAGAAGGGTCGTCACAACACCCTGATGATCGATGCGGGTGACACGATCCAGGGCACGCAGTTGTCGTACTACTACGCGAAGATCGATCCGATCACGGCGAAGCGCGGGCCGGTGCACCCGATGGCGCAGGCGATGAATGCGATCGGTTATGACGCGGCTGCGCTCGGCAATCATGAGTTCAACTACGGCATTCCGGTGTTGCGGAAGTTCGAGGAGCAGTGTGATTTTCCGCTGCTGGGTGCGAACGCGCTGGATGCGAAGACGTTGCGGCCGGCGTTCGCGCCGTATGTGATCAAGAAGCTGCGTACGCCGCACGGCCGGGATGTGAAGGTTGCGATTCTGGGTCTGACCAACCCGGGGATCGCTATCTGGGACAAGGCGAACGTGGGCGGGAAGATGGTGTTCCCGGGGCTGGAGGAGCAGGCGGCGAAGTATGTGCCGCGGCTGCGTTCGATGGGTGCGGATGTGGTGATCGTGTCGGCGCACTCGGGTAGCAGTGGGACGTCGTCGTACGGTGATCAGATTCCGTATGTGGAGAACGCGGCGGGTCTGGTGGCGGAGCAGGTGCCGGGGATCGACGCGATCCTGGTGGGTCATGCGCACCTGGAGATCCCTGAGTACTTCGTGGAGAACAAGCAGACCGGTAAGAAGGTGGTGCTGTCCGAGCCGCTGAAGTGGGGGCAGCGGTTGACGTTGTTCGACTTCGACCTGGTGTGGGAGAAGGGTCGCTGGGTGGTCGAGAAGGCCGGTTCGCAGGTGTTGAACTCGAACACGGTGGCTGAGGACCCGAAGATCACGAGGATGCTGGCGGACGAGCACACGAAGGTGGTTGCGTACGTCAACCAGGTGATCGGGACGTCGACTGCGGCGATGACGACGGCCGAGGCGGCGTGGAAGGACGAGCCGATCATCGATCTGATCAATGTCGTCCAGGCGGAGACGGTGAAGGCGGCGCTGGCGGGTGGCGAGTACGCGGCGCTGCCGGTGTTGTCGCAGGCGTCGTGTTTCTCGCGTACGGCGCAGATTCCTGCGGGGAATGTGACGATCAAGGATGCGGCGGGTCTTTATCCGTTCGAGAACACGCTTGAGGCGCGGTTGCTGACGGGCGCGCAGATCAAGGACTATCTGGAGTTCTCTGCGCGGTACTACGTGCAGACGGCGGCGGGTGTTCCGGTGGATACGGCGAAGCTGACGAACGCGGACAACACCCCCGACTACAACTATGACGCGGTGTCGGGTCTGACGTATGACATCGACATCGCGAAGCCGAATGGTTCGCGGATCGTGGGTCTGTCGTTCGAGGGCAAGGCGATTGATCCGGCTGCGCAGTTCGTGCTGGCGGTGAACAACTACCGGGCGAGCGGTGGGGGCAACTTCCCGCATGTACCGGGTGCGAAGCAGTTGTGGGCGAATTCGGAGGAGATCCGGAACACGATCATTGCGTGGGTGCAGGCGAAGGGCTCGGTGGACGGTGCGGAGTTCGCGTCGGTGGACTGGCGTCTGACGCGGGACGGTGTGCCGGTGTTCTAGCGATCGGTAGCGTTGGTTTGAGGGTTCCGCCGGCGGCGTGGCGTCCAGGAGGTGTCTGGGCGCCGCGCCGCGGGCGTTTCGGGCCCGTGAGGGCGGGTGGTTGGCCGGCGGCGGCTTCCGCCGGCGCCGGTGGATCGGGGGGTGCCGGGTGCGGTTGTCGACGGCGCGCTGCCGGTGGCGCCGTGGCGAGGGATCGTCGGCTCATCCGCCGAGACTTTCAGTTGCTGACAGTGGGCATGGGAGTAAAGTCGTTCCGCCGGTGACTGCAAGGGTGCGGTCACCCGGGTCTGATTCCCTGTTCGCATCGAGCAATCCAAGGACGACCGTGGGCAAAGAAAGATCGAAGAAGCCCTTGATCGAACTGCACGTGGGTGGCCTTCACCTGGTCATTACGCGTGTCCCGGCTCTTCTCAGCATTATTCTGGTGCTGAACGCGGCTCCCGTGATTAACAGCATCACGGCGCTCGCGTCGAGTCGCTGACGAACCTCGGCCTTCAACTCGGCTCTCTGAACTGGTGGAATGAAAAGGCCCTTGGCCCTGTTCCGCCGCCTCGTTCTCAAGATTCACAGCAGGTGTGATCTTGCTTGCGATCATTGTTATGTCTACGAACACGCTGATCAGAGCTGGCGTACCAGCCCGAAGGATGTCTCTGAACAGGTAGTTCCACTGGCGGCTCTGCGATTCGCCGAGCCTGCTGGAACACATGCACTGCCCTCCGTGTCAGTGATCCTGCACGGAGGGGAGCCGTTGTCGGCAGGTGCCCCGCCGGACGGTGTTCCGTCCGGGGAAATATCGGTGCCGTTCTCGTCGGCATCGTCTGTTTCGGTCTCCGTATCCATACCAACGGGCTGTGGCTCGACCCCCGCCTTCTCTGTGTGCGGGGTGGGTCAGTTGGTTTGTACGAGGGGGGTGAGGCCCGGGCTCTGTGCGGGGATGCCGGGGTGGTGGGGGGTGAGGCCGAAGGTGGTGAAGGCGGTGCGTTGCGGGAGGGGGTAGGGGGTGGCGCCGGTGAGGTTGTTGAGGATGGTGGCGCTGCGCCAGGCGGCGAGGCCGAGGTCGGGGGCGCCGACTCCGTGGGTGTGGCGTTCGGCGTTCTGTACGTAGATGTTGCCGGTGATGGCGGGGTCGAGGTCGAGGCGGTACTGGTCGTCGATGCGGGGGCGTCCTGAGGCGTCGCGGCGGAGTTGGGTGCCGAGGCTGCCGAGGATGTGGTCGAGGGGGCGTTCGCGGTAGCCGGTGGCGAGGACGACTGCGTCGGTGGTGAGGCGGGAGCGGGTGCCTTGTTGGGTGTGTTCGAGGTGGAGTTCGACGCGGGTGGTGGCGACGCGGCCTGCGGTGCGTACGTGGACGCCGGGGGTGAGGGTGGCGTCGGGCCAGCCGCCGTGGAGGGTGCGGCGGTAGAGCTCGTCGTGGATGGCGGTGATGGTGTCGTGGTCGATGCCTTTGTGGAGTTGCCATTGGTGGGGGACGAGTTGGTCGCGTACGGGTTCGGGGAGTGCGTGGAAGTAGCGGGTGTAGTCGGGGGTGAAGTGTTCGAGGCCGAGTTTGGAGTACTCCATGGGGGCGAAGGCGGGGGTGCGGGCGAGCCAGTGGAGTTTTTCGTGGCCGGCGGGGCGGGCGCGGAGGAGGTCGAGGAAGATTTCGGCGCCGGACTGTCCTGAGCCGATGACGGTGATGTGTTCGGCTTCGAGGAGTTGTTGTCGGTGGTGGAGGTAGTCGGCTGAGTGGATGACGGGGACGGTTCCGGCGTCGGTGAGGGGTTTGAGGGGTTCGGGGATGTGGGGTTCGGTTCCGATGCCGAGGGCGATGTGGCGGGTGTGGGCGCGGCCGAGTGCTTCGGCTTCGCCGTCGGGGTCGAGTTGGGTGAAGTCGACTTCGAAGTGGGCGTGTTCGGGGTTCCAGCGGATGGCGTCGACTTGGTGGCCGAAGTGGAGGCCGGGGAGTTGTTGGCTGACCCAGCGGCAGTAGGCGTCGTATTCGGCGCGTTGGATGTGGAAGCGCTCGGCGAAGTAGAAGGGGAAGAGCCGGTCGCGGGTGCGTAGGTAGTTGAGGAGGGTCCAGGGGCTGGTGGGGTCGGCGAGGGTGACGAGGTCGGCGAGGAAGGGGACTTGGAGGCTGGCGCCGTCGATGAGGAGGCCGGGGTGCCAGTGGAAGGCGGGGCGTTGTTCGTAGAAGGCTGTGGCGATCGGGGTGGGGATGCCGTGGGCGAGGGCGGCGAGGGAGAGGTTGAAGGGCCCGATTCCGATGCCGATGAGGTCGTGCGGCTGGTCGGTGTCGGGGGTGGGACGGTCGGGCCGGGCTGTCATCGGTGCGTGCTGCCTTCTGTGAGTTCGGTGGTGAGGTGGGTGACGAGGTTGAGGAGTTTTTGCAGGTCGTCGGGGGTGGTGTGGGGGTTGAGGAGGGTGGCTTTGAGCCAGAGGCGGCCGTGGGTGCGGGTGCGGCCGAGTACGGCGTGGCCTCGGGTGAGGAGGGTGCGGCGGATGGTGGCGACGGTGTGGTCGTCGGTGTTGGTGGGGCGGAAGAGGACGGTGGTGATGGTGGGTCGGTCGTAGAGGTCGAGGGTGGGGGTTTTGGTGATGAGGTCGGCGAGGTGGTGGGCGGCGGCGCAGGTGCGGTCGATGAGGTCGGCGAGTCCGGTGCGGCCGAGTGCTTGGAGGGTGACGGCGATTTTGAGTGCGTCGGGGCGGCGGGTGGTGCGGAGGGAGCGGCCGAGGAGGTCGGGGAGTCCGGCTTGGGTGTCGTCGTCGGCGTTGAGGTAGGGGGCGTGGTGGTGGAGGGCGTCGAGGTGGTGGTGGTCGGGGACGGCGAGGATGCCGGCTGATGCGGGTTGCCAGCCGAGTTTGTGGAGGTCGAGGGTGACGCTGTGGGCGCGGTCGAGGCCGTTGACCTTGTGGCGGTGGGCGGGGCTGAGGAGGAGGGGGCCGCCGTAGGCGGCGTCGATGTGGAGTTCGGCGCCGTGTGTGTCGCAGAGGTCGGCGATGTCGGTGAGGGGGTCGATCTGGCCGGTGTCGGTGGTTCCTGCGGTGGCGGTGACGAGGAGGGGTGCCTGTCCGTGGTGGCGGGTGAGGGTGTCGGCGAGGGCGGTGAGGTCGATGGTGCCGTGGGGGGCGGGGACGGTGAGGGGTGCGGGGAGGCCGAGGAGCCAGGCGGCGCGGGTGATGCTGTGGTGGGCGTTGGTGCCGCAGATGGTCTGGACGGGGCCGTGGCGTTCGCGGGCGAGGAGCAGGGCGAGTTGGTTGGCTTCGGTGCCGCCGGTGGTGATGAGGGCGTCGGGGTGGGTGTGGTGGGGGTAGATCTCGGCGGCGAGTGCTGCGGTGGTGGCGGCTTCGAGGGTGGAGGCGGCGGGGGCCTGGTCCCAGGAGTCCATGGAGGGGTTGAGGGCGGAGGCGGCGAGGTCGGCGGCGGTGGCGAGGGCGAGGGGTGGGGTGTGGAGGTGGGCTGCGCAGAGGGGGTCTGCTGGGTCTGCGGCGCCTTCGGTGAGCGCGCCGATGAGGGTGGCGAGGGCGTGGTGGGGGCCGGTTCCGTGTTCGGGGATGACGGGGTCGAGGGCGGTGCGCGTGTGGGCGGTGACGGTGTCGGGTCCGCCGGCGGGGAGGGGGCCGTTGCGGCGGCGGGCGCCTTCCTGGAGTGCGGTGAGGACGGTGTCGATGAGGGGGCGCAGGGCGGTGGGGCCGGTGGTGGATCCGGCGAGGGGAGGGGTGGGCATGGGTCGGTGGCCCTTCGGGTGCGCACGGGTGGACATGCCAGCTTGTCCGGGTTTCGGTGGGCGTTGCCGGGGAGCCTGGTGATCTGAACTCGAAAGGGGGATGGGTGGGCGCTTGGGGGTGTCGGTGAGGGGGTCGGGTGGTAGTGGGTTCGGGGTGGTTGAGGTGCGTGTGGTTGTGGGTCCGTACATGGGTGTGCCCGGCCTGCCCTCGGGGTGAGGGCGGGCCGGGCACGGGTGGTGCGGGGTGGTGCGGGGTTCGGGTCAGTGGGCGTTGCGGACGGTGAGGGCGCGGCTCAGGTCAGTGGGCGTTGCGGACGGTGAGGGCGCGGCTCAGGTCGTCGATCTGGTCGGCGAGTTTGCGGCGCAGGGCGGGGATGAGGGCCTGGTCGGTGAGGGCTTGTTCGCCGAGGTGGAGGCTGTCGGCGTCGATGGCGTAGGCGGGGAAGGCGTAGCGTCCGGCGGCTTCGGCGATGGCGGGGCCGCGGCGTACGGCGAGGGCGGTGGCCTCGGGGTAGTAGCGGGGTACGTAGGTGGCGACGAGCTCGGTCTGTTCGGGCTGCCAGAAGCCTTGGGCGGTGGCGGTGAACAGGTAGTTGGAGAGGCTGTCGTCGGTGAACATGGCGTGCCAGGCTGCGGCCTTGGCCTCGGCGGTGGGCAGAGCGGCGCGGCAGCGGGCGGCGCCTTCCTGGCCGGTGGCGCTGGGGTCGGCTTCGAGTTCGGCGGCGATGGCGGTTTCGTCGGTGGCGCCGAGGACGGCGAGGCGGGTGAGGACGCGCCAGCGCAGTTCGGGGTCGAGTTCGGGGCCGCCGGGGACGGTGCCGTCGGTGAGCCAGCCGTGGATGGTGTCGGGCTGGGTGGCGGCGTCGATGAAGTGGCGTACGGCGGTGAGGCGGAGGCCGGGTTGGGCGCCGTCCTCGGTGCGGCGGATGAGGTCGCGGGTGAGGGCGGTGAGGGTGGCGAGGGCGGCGGGGCGGTCCTCGGGGGTGACGTAGCGTGCGGCGATCTGGGTGTCGGCGAAGGCGAGGACGCCTTGGAGGAGGGCCAGGTCGGTTTCGTGCGGAAGGTGGGTGCGCGCGGCTTCGAGGTAGGTGGCGGGGGCGAGTTCGCCGTCGCGGACCATGTCGCGGGCGGCGTTCCAGACGACGGCGCGGGTGAGGGCGTCGGGGATGCCGGAGAGGCTGTTCAGGACGGTGTTCCAGGAGCCGGGGTCGAGGCGGATCTTGGCGTAGGTGAGGTCGTTGTCGTTGAGGACGACGAGTGCGGGGCGGCGGCCGGGGCGGGTGGTGGTGCTGTCGCTGCCCTGGTTGGTGGTGCTGTCGCTGCCCTGGTTGGTGGTGCTGCCGCTGCCCTGGGTGGTGCTCGCCTGCGTGGCCGTGTGGCCGTCCTGGGGGCTGCTCTCCTGGGGGATGCCGATGTCGAAGCGGTCGCGCAGGACGAGGCGGTCGGGGCCGGACTGGGTGTCGATGGCGTGGTCGTAGGTGCCGACGGTGATGCGGTGGGGGCGGGTGCCCTGGTGGTCGACGGTGAGGGACCAGGTGGTGTCGGTCTCGGTGAGGTGCGGGGTGAGGGTGTCGACTCCGGTGGTGCGCAGCCACTGCTCGGCCCAGGCGTGGACGTCGCGATCGGTGGCGGAGGCGAGGTTGTCGATGAAGTCGGCGAGGGTGGCGTTGCCGAACCTGTGGCGGGCGAAGTGGGTGTTGATGCCGGCCAGGAAGTCCTTCTCGCCGAGCCAGGCGACGAGTTGGCGCAGGGCGGAGGCGCCCTTGGCGTAGGAGATGCCGTCGAAGTTGAGCATCGCGGACGCGGTGTCGGGGACGGCGGCGGGGTCGGGGGCGACGGGGTGGGTGGAGGGGCGCTGGTCGGCGTCGTATCCCCAGCCCTTGCGGGCGACGCCGAAGTCGACCCAGGTGTCGGTGAAGCGGGTGGCTTCGGCGAGGGTCTGGTAGCCCATGTACTCGGCGAAGGACTCGTTGAGCCAGATGTCGTCCCACCAGGTGAGGGTGACGAGGTCGCCGAACCACATATGGGCCATCTCGTGGGCGATGACCATGCCGCGGGTCTGGCGTTCGGTGTCGGTGACGGCGGAGCGGTAGATGAATTCGTCGCGGAAGGTGACGAGGCCGGGGTTCTCCATGGCGCCCGCGTTGAACTCGGGGACGAAGGCCTGGTCGTAGGAGTCGAAGGGGTAGGGCTCGTCGAACTTCTCGTGGAACCGGTCGAAGCAGGCGCGGGTGATGTCGAGGATCTCGTCGGCGTCGGCGTCGAGGTGGGGCGCGAGGGAGCGGCGGCAGTGGATACCGAAGGGCAGTCCGGCGTGTTCGGTGGTCACGGAGTGCCAGGGGCCTGCGGCGACGGCGACGAGGTACGTGGAGACGGGCGGTGTGGGGGCGAGGGTCCAGCGGCCGTCGCCGGTGTGCTCGGCGATGCCGTTGCCCAGGACGGTCCAGCCTTCGGGGGCGGTGACGGTGAGCGCGAAGACGGATTTGAGGTCGGGCTGGTCGAACGCGGCGAAGACGCGCTGGACGTCCTCCATGAAGAGCTGGGTGTAGACGTAGGTCTCGTTGTCGGTGGGGTCGGTGAAGCGGTGCATGCCTTCGCCGGTGCGGGAGTAGCGCATGGCGGCGTCGATGTGCAGTTCGTGGGGGCCGGTGGTGAGGCCGGTGAGGGGGAAGCGGTTCTCGTCCAGGTCCGCGGGGTCCAGTGCGTGTCCGTCGAGGCTGATGGAGCGCAAGGTGGCGGGCTTGATCTCGACGAAGGTGTCACCGTCGGCGAGGGCGGTGAACTGGATGACGGTTCGGGAGTCGAAGGTCTCCTCCCCCGCGGTCAGATCGAGGTCGATCGTGTACCGCTGTACGTCGAGGAACTGGGCTCGGGCCTGCGCTTCATCGCGCATCAGTACGGACATGGGAGCCATGCTGCCGTATGCGGTGGGCGGTGTGCAGGCGGGTTCTCGCAGGGCTGACGGGTCCGCCCCGGTCCTTTGAGGGCTAAGATTCTTGATGACGTTGTACCTGCACGGAGGAGTGCCCGGGATGGCGAAGAAGCAGGCTTCCGCGAGTTCCGGCGTTGCCGGGGGTTCCGGGGATGCCGCGGGGTCCGCGCCGCGGCAGGATGCGGTGGCGTCGATCGTGGCGGACTGGCGGCGGGAGCGGCCTGAGCTGGATACGGCTCCGCTGGAGGTGTTCGGCCGTCTGCATCGGGCGTTCCTGCGGTACAGCGCGGCGATCTCACGGCCGGTGGAGCGCAAGGGGCTGTCGATGGCCGGCTTCGATGTGCTGACGGCGCTGCGCAGGGCGGGGGCGCCGTTCCGGCGTACGGCGGGTGAGCTGGCCGATTCCGGGCTGATCAGTTCGGCGGGGGTGACGCTGCGGATCGACCGGCTGGAGAAGGACGGGCTGATCCGGCGGGAGCGGGATCCGCAGGACCGCCGGGTGGTGCACTCGCGGCTGACGGACGAGGGGCTGTCGGTGATCGACGAGCTGTTCTCGGAGCATCTGGACAATGAGCGGCGGATGCTGGCGGGGCTGACGCCGGCGGAGTGCGCGCAGTTGGCGGGGCTGCTGGAGAAGCTGGAGCGGTCTGTGCTGGCGGCGGAGTCGGGCGCGTAGCGGTGCGCTCTGTGGGGACCCCGCTCCTGCCGGGCACCGTTGCCCCGGTGCGGGGCGTGTCCTCAATCGCCGGACGGGCTTGATTCCGGGCACCGTTGCCCCGGTGTGAAGGTGTCCTCAATCGCCGGACGGGCTTGGTTCTGCCGGTGGCAGGCTTGAGCCGACGGCGTCGGCCTCCGCGGCACCGTATGTCCTCAATCGCCGGACGGGCTGGTTCTGCCGGGGTCCGGGCTGATGGTGCCGGTGCCCGGATCGGCGGTGCCGGCGATTGAGGACATCGGTCAGGCCGTCGCCGCCTGGGCTTCCGCCTCTGTGCGGTACATGCGGCGGACCCGGACCACGCCGAGGTCGTGCTGGTAGAGGTTCTCCGCCTGGTCGGCGTCGGTGCGCAGGTCCTCCAGCATGATGCGGTCCTGTTCGAGGACGTCCCAGTGGCGGTCCTCCAGGAGCGTCTTGTAGAGGAAGCGCCAGGTGTCGCGCTGCCAGCCCGTCACCTTGCGGTAGCGCCAGAAGAAGACGGCGCAGCGGTCCTCGTCGATGGGGGTGGCCATGCCGACGATGCCGAAGGGTCCGCCTGGGCCGGCGGTCGGCGGGTAGGGGATGGTGAGGTCGACCCAGTCGACGCCGGTGCGGCAGAGCTCGACCCAGTCGAAGTTGACGCCGCTCTGGTCGGTCTTCTCGAAGAAGAACCCGCGCTCGGTCTCGCGGATGCGGAAGCGTGCGGTGGTCTGTCCCTCGGCCATGCTGTGCGAGTCGCGGTGGAGGAACGAGCCGTGCATGGGGTCGAGCAGGTTCTCCACCGCGTAGCGCCAGTTGACGTTCCACTCGGCGTAGCAGAGGAAGGCGGAGGTGCCGGGGTCGGTGAGGTGTTCGGGCAGCACGAGTGGTGCCGGTTCGGGGTGCTCGTTGTCGCCGAAGTAGGCGAGGATGCCGCCGGCGGTCTCGATGACGTGGGGGGCTGCGACGAGCTGTTTGCCTTCGAGGTTGCAGCCGGGCAGGCCGGGTACGGCGGCGACGGTGCCGGTGCCGTCGACCTGGACGCCGTGGTACCAGCAGGCGATGCGGTCGCCGAGGTGCTTGCCGAGGGAGAGGCGGGCGCCGCGGTGGGGGCAGCGGTCCTCCAGCATGTGGAGGGTGCCGTCGGCGCGGCGGAAGAGGAGCCATTCCTCGCCGAGGAGGGTGAGGCGCTTCATGCCTCCGGCGGGGACGAAGTCGGAGGGGCAGACGGCGTACCACTGGTTGCGGATGCCGGTGGCGAAGAGCCGGTCGGCGGTGCGGTTGCCGGGGCGGGCGACCTCGGAGGGGCGGGTGGGGGTACCGGGGTCCACGGTGGGGGTGTCGGTGGTCATGGTCGTCTCACGCTCCCAGGCGTCGCATCTCGTTGCGGAAGGTTTCCTCGGTCCACGGGCTGCCGTCGGGTCCTGGCAGGTCGCGGGCGTTGAGTCCGGCGACGAGGCCGGGCAGGTCGTGGGCTCCGCTGCCGAAGACCTCTTCGATCACTGCGGCGAGCTTCTTCTCGTACGGGGTGGGCTCGGTGGTGCGTGCCTGGTTCGGGTTGAGGTACGGCGGGGTGGTCGGGCTGGTCATGTCGGCTCCCTTCGGGGGGGGTGGTTCAGAGGTCGAGTACGAGGCGGGGGGTGCGGGCGCGGGAGACGCAGAGCATCATCGAGGCGCCCGCTTCGCGTTCGGTTTCGGTGAGCAGGAAGTCACGGTGGTCGGGGGTGCCTTCGAGGACCTTGGTCTCGCAGGTGCCGCAGATGCCGTCGCGGCAGGAGGAGGTGACGGGGATGCCGGCGTTCTCCAGTGCGTCGAGTGCGGTGGTGCCGGGGCCGACTTCGACGGTGCGTCCGGTGCGTGAGCAGACGATGTCGAAGCTGCTGTCCTCGCCGTCGCGGGGTGCGGCGGTGGGTGCGGCGAAGCGTTCCGTACGGGCATCGGGGCAGCGTTCCTCGACGGCGGCGAGGAGCGGTTCGGGGCCGCAGCAGTAGACCTGGGTGCCCGGCGGCAGGTCGCCGAGGAGGGTGTCGAGGTCGATGTGGCCCTGTTCGTCCTGGGGGACGAATTCGACGGATCCGCCGGGCAGTTCGGCGAGTGCGGCAAGTTCTGTACCGAAGGCCATGGAGGTGCGGGTGCGGCCGCCGTGGACGAGCCGCCACGGGGTGTTGGTGCGGGCTGCTTCGCGGGCCATGGCGAGGATCGGGGTGATGCCGATGCCGCCTGCGATGAAGAGGTAGCCGGTGGCGTCGCCCGTGGTGTCGAGCTCGAAGTGGTTGCGGGGGCCCTGGACGTGAAGGGTCTGGCCGGGGCGGAGCTGGGTGTGGACGTGGGCGGAGCCGCCGCGGGAGGCGGGTTCGCGGAGGATGCCGATGCGCCAGTGGGTGGTGTCGGCGGGGTCGGAGCACAGGGAGTACTGGCGGATGTGTCCGCCGGTGTGTACGTCGATGTGGGCTCCGGGCTGCCAGGCGGGGAGCGGGGCGTTGTCCGGGTGGGTGAGTTCGATGCTCAGGACGCCGTCGGCCTCCCAGGTCATGCGGTGGACGAGCAGGTCGAGCCGGGGTTCCTCGGCGGGCGTCATGACGGGTTGCCTCCTTCTCCAGAGGTATCGGTGGCGGTGGCGGGGAGCTTGACGGGCGGGGTGAACGGGGTGTTCATCGGGCCGAGTGCGGCGAGGTCGATCTCGACGAGGGTGGGGCCCGGGGAGGCGATGGCCTCCTTGATGACGGGTCCGGCGTCGGCTTCGGCGGCGATCCGTGCGTACGGGAGGCCTACGGCGGCGGCCAGGAGGGCGAAGTCGGGGGTGGTGAGGTCGACTCCGGAGCGGCGGGGGAAGTGGTTGTCCTGCATGTTGCGCAGGACGCCGTAGCCGCCGTCGTTGAAGACGAGGAGGGTGAGGTCGGGCTTCTCCTGGGAGAGGGTGAGGAGTTCGCCGAGGTGGACGGCGAGTCCGCCGTCGCCGGCGATGACGACGGTGGGGGTGTCGGGGCGGCCGAGTGCGGCTCCGATCCCCATGGCGAGGCCCTGGCCGATGCCGCCGCCGCGGGGGAAGACGTTGGTGGCCGGGTCGGTGATCTCCAGGAGTCGGTTTCCCCAGGTGGAGGAGGGGATGGTGACGTCGCGGGCGATGACGGATCCGGGCGGGCAGGCGTCGCGGACGGCGTCGTTGATCGCGGCCTGGGGGCCGATGGCGTGGCGTTGCGCGGTGCGGGCGTCGGTGCGGGCCTTGCGGACGCGGTCCGGCCAGCTCGTCTCCGTACTACCGCTGGTGACGCGTCCAAGGAGTGCGGCGAGGACGGTGGCGGCGTCGCCGTGCAGGGCGCAGGTGGCGGGGTAGACGCGGCCGGGGGCGGCCGGGTCGAGGTCCAGCTGGATGTGGACGGCGGGGAGTTCGAGGCTGTAGTCGGAGGTTTCGTTGGAGCGGAAGTGGGTGCCGATGGAGAGCAGGACGTCGGCTTCGGCGAGCAGGGCGCGGCCGGCGGGTGCGGTGGCGTAGTTGCCGAGGACCCGGTCGTCGGATTCGGGGACGGAGCCGCGGCCGGAGTTGGAGGTGACGAGTCCGGCGTTCAGCGCGTCGAGGAGTGCGGCGAGTTCGGGGCGGGCGCTGTTGGCTCCGCCGCCGGCCCAGACGAGGGGGCGGTGGGCGGCGGACAGCAGCGCTGCGGCCTGGTCGAGGAGTGCCGGGTCGGGCAGTGCGGGGGTGGCCGCCTTCGGCACGGGGGTGCCGGTGAGCTGCTGGGGGGCGAACTGCAGGTCGATGGGCCATTCGACGCTGACCGGTCCGTGCGGTGCGGTGAGGGCGCGGGCCGCTGCGTCGCGGAGGATGTCGCCGGCGTGCGCGGCGTCGGTGACGGTGACGGCGTGGGTGGAGACCGCGCGGAGCATGCCGAGCTGGTCCTTGGTCTCGTGGATGAAGCCGCGTCCGGAGCCGAGGTATTCGCTGTCGATCTGTCCGGTGATGTGGAGGACGGGGGTGCCGGAGCTCAGGGATTCGATGAGGGATCCTGCGGCGTTGCCCGCTCCCGTACCGGTGCTGGTGAGGGCGCAGCCGAGGTTGCCGGTGGCGCGGGCGTAGCCGTCGGCGGCGTTGACCGCGGCGGCTTCGTGGCGGACGGGGACGAAGCGCAGGTCGCGGTCGACGGCTTCGACGAGCGGCAGGTTGTGCACGCTGACGATGCCGAACACCGTGTCGACGCCGAGTCCGCGCAGCGTCTCGACGAGCAGGTCGCCGCCGTTGGGTTGGGTCATGTCGTTGCGCTCCTGAAGTGGGTGGGGGTAGGGGGTTACGCGACGCTGCGGTTGACGCCGCCGCAGACGTCGACGGTGGTGCCGGTGATGTACGAGGCCCTGGGTGACAGGAGTGCGGTGACGGCGTAGGCGACTTCGTCGGCGTTGCCGAGACGGCCCAGCGCGATGCCGCGGTCGGCGGCGAGTTCGGCCTGCCAGGCGGGGTAGTCGAGGGGGCTGCCGGAGGCGGCGTAGCGGCGTTCCCACTGTCCGGTGTCGACGAGGCCGAGGCAGACGGAGTTGACCCGGATGCCGTCGGGGGCGAGTTCCTTGGACAGGGAGGTGGAGAGGTTGAGGATGCCGGCGCGGGCGGCGCTGGTCGTCATCAGTGCGGTCTCGGGCTGTTTGGCGAGGACGGCGTTGATGTTGACGACGGAGGCGTTGCCGGAGGCGCGCAGGTGGGGCAGGGCGGCGTTGAGGGGGTTGAGGACGCCGAAGAACTTGAGTTCGAGTTCGTCGCGCCAGTCGTCGGCGGTGGTCTCGGCGAAGGGCTTCATCCGGGAGGCGCCGGCGTTGTTGACGAGTCCGTCGAGGCCGCCGAGGCGGGCCGCCGCGTTCTCGGTGAAGGCCTGCACGGCGGCTTCGTCGCGTACGTCGCAGGGGGCGTGGTAGAGCGATTCGGGGCCGGCGAGTCCGTCGAGGGCGGTGGTGAGTGCGTCGGCGCGGCGGCCGCAGGTGGCGACGCGGGCGCCTTCGGCGAGCAGCATGCGGACTGTGGCGAGGCCGACTCCGGAGCTGCCGCCGGTGACGAGGATGCGGCGGCCTTTCAGGTGGAGGTCCATGGGGCGGGCTCCTTTCGGTCTGGGGGCGCGGGTGTGGATGAGCCGGGGCGGTCCGGCGCACCGCCTTGTCCTCGGTCGCCGGCCGGGCTTGACCGGCCCGCCGGACGGGCCTGGCCGGTCCGCCGGACGGTTTCAATGGCCGCCGGAACGGGCTTGATCCGGTCAGTGCATCGTGAATCCGCCGTTGACCGCGAAGGTCTGGCCGGTCATGTAGCCGGACTCGTCGCCGATGAGGAAGGCGATGAGGCCGACGAGGTCGGCCGGCTGCTGGGGCCGGGAGATCGCCCGGTTCAGGCGGTACAGCTCGTGGCGTTCGGCGGGGATGTCGACGGCGGACTCCCCTTCGGTGAGGCCGGGGGCGACGGCGTTGACGGTGATGCCGAAGTCGCCGGTCTCGCGTGCCATGGCCCGGGTCAGGGAGATGACGGCGCCCTTGGAGGCGATGTAGTGGGCGAGCCGGGGGGAGCCGTACAGGGCGGCGTCCGATGCGAGGTTGACGATGCGTCCGCTGCCGTGTTCCCGCATGAGCGGGAGGAGGGCGCGGGCGACGAGCCAGGGGCCGCGGGCGTTGACCGTCATGATGCGGTCCCAGGCTTCGACGTCGATCTCGTGGAAGGGTTTGCCTCCCACCGCGTTGGCGAGTCCGGCGTTGTTGACCAGTCCGTACAGCCGGGTGCCGTCTCCGGCGAGGGTCGCGGCGAGTGCGGTGACGGATTCCGGGTCGGCGACGTCGAGCGGGAGGAAGTCGGCGGTGATGCCCTCGGCGCGCAGGTCGTGGGCGGCCTGTCTGCCGGTGGTCTCGTCGAGTTCGGCGATGACGACGCGGTGGCCGTCGTTGCCGATCCGGCGGGCCGCGGCCAGTCCCAGGCCGCGGCCGGCGCCGGTGACGACGACCGTACGGGGGGTGTCGTCGGTGGCCATCAGTCGCGGGTGATGCCGTGCATCGGGGAGTGCTCGGGGTAGGTGGGGACCTGCGGCTTCTGCGTGCCGATGATGACGCAGAACAGGGCGTCGGTGTCGCCCTCGTTCTTCAGGGAACGGGCCACTCCGGCGGGGACGACGATCATGTCGCGGTAGCCGAGGGTGCGGTATTCGGCCTCTTCGGCGCCGCGGTGGATGCCGACCTTGACCTGGCCCTCCAGGACGAAGAAGGCCTCCTCGACGTCGTGGTGGGTGTGTTCGGGGCCTTCGGCGCCCGGCGGGAGCAGCATGTTGGAGAGGGTGAAGCCACCGGAGGGCAGGATGCGGTTGTCGTTCTCGTGGTTACCGGTGGCGCCGGAGCCGACGTAACGGATCTGGGCGCGGCGGTACTGGGCTCCGGCCTTCTCCTGGAAGGAGAGGGTGTTCCAGTCGGGCTCGCGGGAGTCCTTGGTGGCGATGAGGGAGTCGGTGAACTTCGCGAGGTCGCCGTCGGTCTCGTACGGGGTGTTGTCGATGGGCACGAGATGCTCCTTGGTTCGGTGGTGGGGGTGGGTGGTGACTGCGTCGTTACGCGGGTACGCGGGCGACGACGTGGAGGTGGGCGCGGACCCAGGCGTTGAAGGCCTCGGGGCGTTCCTGGTTGGAGAGGTGTCCGGCGCCGGAGAGGGTGACGTACACGGATTTGGTGAGTCCGCCGGCGATGGCCTGTGACTCGTCGGTCCCGGTGACGGTGTCCTGCTCGCCGCACAGGACGAGGGCCGGTGCGGTGATGGCGGGCAGGTCGTCGGTGAGGTCGGCTTCGGCCATGGACGCGGCGGCGTATCCGTAGCCGGGGCTCCGGACGGAGGCGGCCATGGTGGCGACGACGCGTTCGACGAGTTCGGGGGGTGCGCCGGCGGAGACGAGGCGTGGTCCTCGGGCCGCGGCGAAGGTTCCGGGTCCCTGGTCGGCGAGTTGTCCGGCGCGCTCTCGCATGGAGCGGGCCTTGTCCGGGTGCGTTCCGGAGCCGCGGCTGGAGTCGGCGACGATCAGGGAGGCGACGAGGTCCGGGTGGCGGGTGGCGAGGCGCAGTGCGATGACGCCGCCCCACGAGACGCCGAGGACGTGGGCGGGGGCGCCGTGTTCGCGGATGAGGGCGGCGGCGGTGTCGGCGTAGCCGTCGAGGCCGGGGGCGTGGGCGGGGTCGGCGGAGTCCGCGTATCCGGGGGCGTCCCAGGCCACGACCCGTACCTGGTCGGCGAGTCCGTCGAGTTGGGGGGTGAAGGCGGCGGAGGAGGAGCCGATGCCGTGGAGGCAGAGCAGGAGCGGGGCGTCGGGGTCGCCGGCTTCCCGGGTGTGGACGGCCCCGGCGGAGGGGGCGGCGGTGTCGACGGCGGCCGGCGCGGCTTCCGGGCGGGTCGTGGCGGTCACAGGATCTGTCCTGCCCTGCCGACGACGGCGCCGAGGCTGCGGAGCACGGCGTGCGGGACGACCTGGCTGGTGGCGGGGTTGGCTTCGTCGGGCCGGTGGGCCACCTCGAAGCGGTACGTGCCGTGCGGGCCGGCCGCTTCGATGACGTGCCGGGTGAGGGTGGCGGCCGGGTCGGCGACGACGACGACCTCGACGAGGGCGGGGTCGCCGGTGGCGAGGGCGACGGATGCGGCGACGTTGGTCGACTTGGGGAACTTGACCGGTACGTCGATCGCGGTGCCGCGCATCACCTCGACGGGTTCGGTGGTGGTCCGCAGCCGCTCGGTCAGCTCCGCGTCCATCCATGGCTGGTGGAGGGTGCCGGGGAGCTTGGTGGTGGTGAGGGTGACGGAGGTGAGGGGGCCGAGTCCGCGGACGGCCTGGAGGAGGTCGAGTCCGCCGACGGCTCCGCCGGTGAAGTAGACGCGTCCGGGTCCGGCGGCGCGCAGCCGGTCGGTGAGGTCGGGGTCGACGAGGGCGCCGGTGGAGGCGATCAGCAGGTCGGCGCCGCTGTCGAGGACGCGCTCGGCCCATTCCCGTACGACGGCCTGGCCCGCTGCTTCGACGATGAGGTCGCAGACGGCGAGGGCGTCCTCGAAGGAGAGCTGGGGTGCGGGGGCGTCGACGAGGGGGCGGTTGTCGATGATGCAGGTGAGTTCGGCGCCGGGGATGTGGCCTTCGGCGAGTGCGGTGCCGACGACGCGTCCGATGGCTCCCCAGCCGACGAGGCCGATGCGGCGCACGGGGCGGGCGGGTCGGGTGGTGGTGTCCGGCCGGGGGGTGAGGGTGGCGGTCATGCGGTCACCTCTTCTGGTGCGTCGGTGGGGGTGGCGAGGGGGCCGGGGTCGGGGGTGCCGGCCATGTGGCAGCGGATGGCGGGTGAGGGCGGTCCGGCGGTTCCCCAGAGGTCGGAGAGGTCGGGGGTGCGGCGCCACACCTTGGCGATCCAGGCGTCCTCGACGATCTGGGCGACCTCGGAGGTGTATTCGCAGACGAGCCCGGCGGGGTCGGTGAAGTACGAGAAGGTGTTGTTGCCGGGGCCGTGCCGGCCGGGCCCCCACTGGGGGTTGATGCCGTGGTGGCGCAGGCGCCCGAGGCCGCGCATGAAGTGGTCGACGGACGTCATCTCGTAGGCGACGTGGTTGAGCGAGGTCCAATCGGCCTGGTTGAACGCGATGCAGTGGTGGTCGGCGTTGCAGCGCAGGAACGCCATCTGGTGCTCGGACCAGTCGGAGACGCGCAGGCCGAGGACCGAGGTGTAGAAGGCGACGGCGGCGTCGATGTCCGTGGTGTTGAGGACGGTGTGGGTGACGCCGACGGGGACGGCGGCGTCCCGGCCGCGCGGGGTGACGGCGTGGGTCTGGGCGCTGAGTTCGATCAGCCGGCCCTCGGGGTCGGTGAAGCGGAGTCCGTAGCCGCCGCCGACCTGGTCGAGGGGGCCGGGGCCTGCGACGGGGACGATGCCCCGGGCGAGCAGGCGGCGGGCGGCCTCGTCGATCTCGGCGGGGGTGGCGACGGCGAAGGTGATGCGGCCGAGGCCGTTGCCTTCGCCGCGGCTGAGGTGGAGGACGTGGTGCTCCTCGCCGGTGCCGCGCAGCCAGGTGGCGTCCGTTTCCTGTTCGACGGGCTCCAGGCCCCAGACCTCGCGGTAGAAGTCGGCGGACTCGGTGAAGGCGGGGGTGCGGAGCTCGACGGAGCGCAGGGCGCGGAGCCGGGCGACGGGTTCGAGGGACGGGCGGCGGGCGTGGGGGTTTTCGTACGGCATGGGGGGCTCCGGCTTCTTCTCGCTCGGCTTCACTGGGTTGCCCAGGGCAGCGGGGTGGTGTCGGTGGCCCAGTAGAGGGACTTCTGCCGCTGGTAGCCGCGGATGAGGTCGCGGCCCTTCTCGGTGCCGATGCCGCTGTCCTTCAGCCCGCCGAACGGGGTGGAGATGCTGAACTGCTTGTACGTGTTGATCCAGACGGTGCCCGCGTCGACGCGGCGGGCGAGGCGCCAGGCTCTGGCGTGGTCGCGGGTCCAGATGCCGCAGGCCAGTCCGTACACACTGTCGTTGGCCTGGGCGACAAGGTCGTCCTCGTCGTCGAAGGGCAGGGCGACGATGACCGGGCCGAAGATCTCCTCCTGGCAGACGCGGGCGGTGTTGGGCAGGCCGTCCAGGACGGTGGGGAGGTAGTAGGCGCCGTCGCGGTAGCGCTCGCCTTCGGGGGCCGCTCCCCCGCAGCGGACGGTGGCGCCCTCCTCGCGGGCCAGGTCGACGTAGGCGGCGACGCTGTCGCGGTGACGGTGGTGGACGAGCGGGGCGACCTGGGTGTCGGGGTCGGTGCCGGGTCCGACGCGCAGCTTCTCGGTACGGGAGACGAGTTCGCCGAGGAACTCCTCGTACCGGGAGCGGGCGATGAACAGCCGGGAGCCGGCGATGCAGCTCTGTCCGCTGGAGGAGAAGACGCCGTACATGACGCCGGCGAGCGCCTGCTCCAGGTCGGCGTCCTCCAGCACGATCGTCGGGGACTTGCCGCCCAGCTCCAGCGAGATGGGGACGAGCTTGTCGGCGGCGATGTGGGCGAGGGTGCGGCCGGTGGCGGTGCCGCCGGTGAAGGTGATCTTCTCCACGGCCGGGTGGCGGACGATCGCGTCGCCGATGACGCTGCCGCGGCCGGGCAGGACGGAGAACAGGGCGGCGGGCATCCCGGCCTCGGTGAGTGCCTGGTGGACGAGGCGGCCCAGGGCGAGCGCGACGAGGGGGGTCCACTCGGCGGGCTTGAGGAGGACGGCGTTGCCTGCGGCGAGTGCGGGGGCGACCTTCTGGGCGTCGCTGGCGATCGGCGAGTTCCAGGGGGTGATCGCGCCGACGACGCCGATGGGCTCGTGGACGCTCATCGTGACGTACGGGCCGCGGGAGGGGGTGACGGTGTCCTCGGCGGTCTCCAGGGCGGCGGCGGTGTAGCGGAAGGTGCCGGCGGCGCTCAGGACGAGGGCGTGGGTCTCGGTGCGGCATTTGCCGGTGTCGGCGGTCTGCAGGGCGGAGAGCCGGTCGGCGCTCTGCTCGACGAGGTCGGCGATGCGGTGGAGCAGCCGGGCGCGGAGGTGGGCGGGGAGCTCGCGCCAGGCGGGGTCGTGGGCGGCGCGGGCGGCGGCTGCGGCGGCCTCCTCGACGTCGTCGAGGGATGCGGCGTGCACGGTGGCGATGACCTGGCCGGTGGCCGGGTCGACCGTCTCGATGAGGGCACCCCGGCCCTGCCGCCACTGCCCCGCGACCAACACCTCGTCGGCAAGCATCAGTTGGCCTCCTGCAATCGAATCGGTTACCTCAGGCCTAAAAATCTAAGTGCTTAAGTATTTATCCGCAAGCCCCCTCGGCAAAATCTCCTTTTGCCTCGAAGGTCTTGACGGCGGCCACCCCTGGGCAGGTAAAACTTAAGCGCTAAGAAGCTAGGCACTTATAGAAGTTTCCAGAGGGCAGTGGGAGATTTCACAAGCTCACGAGCGCCGCACGGCCGTCCCCCACCCGTACGCTCAGCTGACTCACGACTCCTCTGCAACCTCGTACACCTGGCTCCCCAACCGCTCCGGCCCCACGCGGAGCAGGAGGAACCCTGGATGAGCACCGACATCTCGAAGGACGCCGCACCGGGCCCGTCGCCGGCCGGCACCACCCGCGCCACCATCGCCGCCCGCTTCGAGCGCCTGCCGCTCTCCCGCTGGCATGTCACCGTCCGCCTGATCGTGGGTGTCGTCACCTTCTTCGAGGCCTTCGACCAGCTGCTGATCGCCTACGCACTGCCGGAGCTCCGCGACGAATGGCAGCTGTCCACGGGCGACGCCACCGCGGTCCTCACGGTCGGCTCGGCCGGCATGCTGATCGGCGCCCTGCTCTCGGGACGGCTCGCCGACCGCTACGGCCGGGTGAAGGTGATCGCGTACTGCGTGGCCGCGTCCGGCATCGCGAGCCTGGCGCTGACCGCCTGCACCTCACTCACCCCGTTCCTGGGCCTTCGCTTCCTCCAGGGACTTGCGATCGGGGGCGAGGTGCCGGTGGCGGCGGCCTTCATCAGCGAGATCACCCGGAGCTTCAAGCGGGGCCGCTTCGTCCTGCTGTACGAACTCGTCTTCCCGGCCGGCCTCACCATCGGCGCCCTCGTCGCGGCCTGGGTGGTCCCGGCGGCGGGCTGGCGCGTGATGTTCGCGGTCGCCGCCGTGCCCGGCCTGCTGGCCTTCCTCGTCCAGCGCAAGGTCCCGGAGTCGCCGCGCTGGCTGGCGGAGCGGGGACGGCTGGACGAGGCCGAGGCGGTCATGACCGAGATCGAGGCCAAGGTATCGGCGGCGACGGGTGAACCACTCCCCCGGCCGGCCGGCCCCGCAGCCACCGCTCCGGAGCCCACGGCAGCGGCCGCCACCCCGGCGGAACGCGCAGCGACCGGCGTGCGCGGCCTGTTCACCGGCCGCTACCGGCGCCGCACGCTGGTCGTCGGCGTGATCTGGTTCACCGGCTACTTCGTCAACTACGGCGTGACGTCCTGGCTGCCCAGCATCTACAAGGACGAGTACGGCCTCACGCTCTCCGACGCCCTGCTCTACTCCACGGTGACCTCGGTCGCCGGCCTGCTCGGCTGCCTGATCGTCGCCCTCACGGTGGACGTCCTGGGCCGGCGCCGGATCTTCGCCCTCTGCCTCGGTGCCTCGGCCGCGCTCCTGCTCACCCTGGCCGCACTCGGCGCCGGCACCCCCGCACAGGTCCTGATCTGGACCTCCCTCTCCGCGGTCGGCTTCTTCGGCTCCAACATCTGCCTGTACCTGTACACGCCCGAGCTCTACCCGACCCGGATGCGCGCCCTGGGCTGCAGCGTCGGCGGCGCGGTCAACCGGCTGGGCGTGATCCTCGGCCCGATCCTGGTGGGCGTGGTCTACGCGGCGGGCGACAGCGTCGCGGCGGTGTTCGTGATGCTGGGCGCGGTGGCCGTGGTGGGCGCTGTGGTGGCGGGGACGCTGGCGGAGGAGACGGCGAACCGGCCGCTGGAGGAGATCTCGCCCTGAGGCCTGATCTCTGAGGTCTGAGCCCCGCGCTCTGAGCCCCGCGCTCTGAACTCTTAGTTCTTAGCTCCGAGTCCTGAACTCTTAGCCCTTGGCCCGAACGACGGACGCCGAAACCGGAGCCCCGGACGCCGAAACCCTCGGCTCGGGGCTCCGGTCGCTACGCCTGTGCGCCGCCCGTCCCGTTCGCCGACTCCTCCGCGATGCGCTCATGGTGGCGGATGACCTCGGCCACGATGAAGTTCAGCAGCTTCTCGGCGAACGCCGGGTCCAGATGGGCGCTCTCCGCCAGCTGCCTCAGCCGCGCGATCTGGCGGGACTCGCGGGCCGGGTCCGCCGCGGGGAGCTGGTGGGCGGCCTTGAGGTGGCCGACCTGCTGGGTGCACTTGAAGCGCTCGGCGAGCATGTGGACAACAGCCGCGTCAATGTTGTCGATGCTCTCGCGCAGCCGGTTCAGTTCGGCGCCTACGGAATCGTCGATGTCGCTCGTGGTCATGGTCAGCGAGCTTAGACGGACCGGGCTACGGGATGATCGTCGGAGGGTGTTCCGGGTCCGGGACCCGGTCGCTCCAGCCGCCCGGCACACTGCGGCCCTGCTGCTCGCGGAAGCGCACCGGGGCCATGCCGACGCGGCGGGCGAACAGGCGCGAGAAGTACGCCGGGTCGTCGTACCCGACCCTGCGGGCGACCGCGGCGACGGGCAGGTCGCCGGTGGCGAGGAGCTCCTTGGCACGGCCGAGCCGGATGCCCAGGAGGTAGTCCTTCGGGCTGCAGCCGGCCCCCCGCCGCACCGCGGTGCGCAGTTCGGCGGGTGTCATGCCGTGCCGGGCGGCGTGCTCGGCGACGGAGAGCGGCTGGAACGCGTCCCGGGCCAGGGCGTGCAGCACCGGGTCACCGTCGGGGTTGACGTCGGCACGGGCCCGGCGCAGCGCGACGAGGAGTTCGTGGACGGCCGCGCCGGTCTCCACCTCCAGCAGCGGATTGCCGCGCCGGGCCGCCCGGACCATCCGGCCGACGGCGGCGCGCGGCGCCGCGGTGTCGGAGAGCGGGACCAGGGGGCGGTCCGGCTCGATGTAGCCGAGCTCGGTGTACGTGGCGGTGGCGGGCCCGGTGAAGTCGACGAAGCTCTCGTCCCAGCCGGTGACCGGGTCGGCGCCGTAGTGGTGCGGGGTGCCGGGGGTCAGCCAGATCAGGCTGGGCGCGGTGACGGGGACCCGGCGCCCGTCCGGGCCGATGAACCATCCGCTGCCCGCGTTGATGACGACGGCCACGTGGTGGTCCAGGGTGCGGGGGCCGACGGTCGGCAGCGTGCCGTGCTGCAGGCCGACGCCCAGGCAGACCAGACCGAGGCGGTGGTGGAGCGGGCTCGGGGTGAAAAAGCGCATCCAGGTGTGGTACATCGGCCTTCGCTCCTCCGTCCGCGGTGAGGTGACGTGCAGCGTCGTGTGCTGCGTCCAATCAGCAGTGATCTTTGTCCATGGACCGGCCGCACGCCAGGGGGCGAGGCTGGGCCGTGACATTCCTCCCGGGTTCGCCCGCTCCGTCACACGTACCGCGTTCCGCTCGTACCGGGCCGCGCAGCGCGGCGTTCACGGGACCGCGCGCACAGGAGAGAACGAGCACGATGGCTGACTTCACCGTGGGGGACGACCACTTCCGGATCGATGGGAAGCCCGTACGGCTGCTGTCGGGAGCCCTGCACTACTTCCGGGTGCACGAGGCGCAGTGGGAGCACCGGCTGTCGATGCTGCGGGCGATGGGCCTGAACTGTGTCGAGACCTATGTGCCGTGGAACCTCCACGAGCCGCAGCCCGGCGAGTACCGGGACGTCGCGGCCCTCGGCCGCTTCCTGGACGCCGCGCACCGGGCCGGTCTGTGGGCGATCGTCCGGCCGGGCCCGTACATCTGCGCGGAGTGGGAGAACGGCGGGCTGCCCGCATGGGTGACCGGGCGGTTCGGCAGGCGGGTGCGGACCCGGGACGCGGGCTATCTGGACGCGGTGGAGCGGTGGTTCGCCGAGCTGCTGCCGCAGGTGGTGGAGCGGCAGACCGGCCGCGGCGGTCCGGTGATCATGGTGCAGGCGGAGAACGAGTACGGCAGCTACGGCACCGATGCGGTCTATCTGCGCCGGGTGGCCGAGATGCTCGTCGCGTTCGGCGTGAGTGTTCCGCTGTTCACCTCCGACGGGCCGGAGGATCACATGCTCACCGGCGGCTCGGTGCCCGGCCTGCTCGTCACGGCGAACTTCGGTTCGGGGGCGCGCGAGGCGTTCCGGGTGCTGCGTCGCCATCAGAGCGCCGGCCCGTTGATGTGCATGGAGTTCTGGTGCGGCTGGTTCGAGCACTGGGGCGCGCCGCCCGTCGTACGGGATCCGGCGCAGGCCGCCGGCGCGCTGCGGGAGATCCTGGAGTGCGGGGCGTCGGTGAACATCTACATGGCGCACGGGGGGACGAACTTCGCGGGCTGGGCTGGCGCCAACCGCTCCGGGCCGCTCCAGGACCAGGACCTGCTGCCGACGGTGACGTCGTACGACTACGACGCGCCGATCGACGAGTACGGGCGGCCCACGGAGAAGTTCCGGCTCTTCCGGGAGCTCCTCGCGCCGTACGCGGACGGGCCGCTGCCCCCGCTGCCGCCGGAGCCCGCCGGCCTGGCTCCGGTGCGGGCCGGACTGACGGAGTGGGCGCCGCTGCCGGACGTCATGGACGCGCTGGGCGAGGAGGAAGCGGCGGAGTCCGGTGTGCCGCCCACGTTCGAGGAGCTGGGGGTCGACCGCGGCCTGGTGCGGTACCGGGTCGCGGTGCCGGGTCCGCGCGGCCCGTACACCCTGAGCGTTTCGGGCCTGCGGGACCGGGCGGTGGTGTACGTGGACGGGGTCCGCAGGGGCGTCCTGAGCGAGGAGGACGGCACTCTGGCGGAGCCGGTGGGCGGGCCCGCCGAGGTGGAGCTGTGGGTGGAGTCGCTGGGCCGGGTCAACTACGGGCCGCGGCTGGGCGAGCCGAAGGGGATCACCGGAGGCGTGCTGCACGAGCGCCAGTTCCTGCACGGGGTACGGGCGCGGGCGCTGCGGCTCGACGCGTTCGACGAACCGGCGGCCGTGGCGGGCGTCCCGTTCGTGCCGGTCGACGGGTCCGGGGGTACCGGTCTGTACCGGGGCACGTTCGAGGTCGCCGACGTGTCCGGAACGGGGCACGCGGGGCTTGAACTACCGGGCTGGACAAGAGGGTTCGTCTGGGTGAACGGCTTCTGCCTCGGGCGCTACTGGTCGGCGGGCCCGCAGCGGACGCTGTACGTGCCGGGTCCGGTGCTGCGGGACGGCGTGAACGAGGTGTGGGTGCTGGAGGTGGAGAGCGCGGGGGC
Organism: Streptomyces sp. NPDC087901; assembly: GCF_044742205.1. NCBI lineage: Bacteria > Bacillati > Actinomycetota > Actinomycetes > Kitasatosporales > Streptomycetaceae > Streptomyces > Streptomyces sp. NPDC087901. The sequence continues at coordinate 1,106,857 of NZ_JBIUUC010000001.1, read as the reverse complement.
ACCGTATGCGGAGCTGGGGCCGGGGGTGCCCGTACGGACGGGCGGCCCGGCGGACACGGACGCCTGACGGATCCCGCCTGCCCGGGCCGCACCCGCCTGCCCCGGTCTACAGTGGTGAGGAGTTGAGCGTCGCGAAGTGGGGGTGGGGACGTGACGGACAGCCCCCACGGCAGCCCGGTGGTGCACGGTTTCCCGCATCTGGCCACCATCCGCTCGGCGATCACCGCGCTCTACCGCCGCCTGTCGTACGACGGCGTCCACCGCTTCGCCCCGAGCCTCGCCCCCGCCGATGCGGCGTTCGCCGACGCGGACGACCTGTATCTCGGTGCGCAGCGGGTGGCGCGGGCGATGGTGCAGCATCTGCGGCTGCCGGACGCCCGGATGATCGTGGCGTTCCGTGCGATGGAGCATGCCGGAAGTGTCGAACTCGCGGCGGGGCCGGAGTACTTCATCGAGCTGAACGACCGCTTCCGTACCCATCGCAGGGACATCGGTGCCGCGTTGTCGCACGAGGTCATGCATGTGCTGCTGCACCGGCTGGGCCTGGAGTTCCCGGGGACGCGTGACAACGAGATCCTCACCGACACCGCGGCGGCCTATCTGGGGGCGGGCTGGCTGCTGCTGGACGCGTTCCGTCAGGACGCCACGTCCAGCCAGAAGCTCGGCTACCTCACTCCGGAGGAGTTCGGGTACGTGCTGGCCAAGCGGGCGCTGGCCTTCGACGAGGATCCCTCGCCGTGGTTCACCAGCCCGCAGGCGTACACCGCGTACACCAGGGGCCGGGCGCAGGCCCTGCGCGAGAGCGCGCAGCCGCCGCTGACGGCGGCGGGCTGGTCGGGCCGGCGCCGGTACGCCAGGGACCGGCGGTACGCACAGGACCATCCGGGTTCGGTTCCGGTCCAGGGTCCCGAGGTTCCGTACGCCTTCGAGGCCGGCGGCGACGGGCTGCGGGTCGCCTTCCCGTGCCCGACCTGCCATCAGCGCAACCGGGTTCCGGTCCGCGGCCGGGTGCGGGCGCGGTGCGCACTGTGCCGGACGGTGCTGGACTGCACCACCTGAGACCGCACCACCTGAGAGGGCCCGCCACGGGCAAGAGGCCCTGGCGTGCGGCGTATTACAGTCGAAATATGACAGAAGATCCGATGGCGCAGGCAGGGGGCGGGCCAGGCCTGTTCGATGCGCTGTACGAGGGTGAGAACGCCGTCGTACGACTGCTCCGCGCCGGTGTGCCCGCCGAGTCGGTGGACGAGGACGGTGCGAGCGCGCTCTATCTCGCGGCGGTGTCGGACCGCCCGGGAGTGGTGCGGCTGCTCCTCGCAGCGGGCGCCGACCCCGACCGGGCATGCGGCCCCGAGTCGGGTGATCTGCCGCTGTGCGGGGCTGCGTGCGGCGGGCACACGGAGGTGGTCGAGGCGTTGCTGGCGGCCGGGGCGCGACCGGATCTGCGCGAGCAGTTCGGGTTCACGGCGCTGCGGTGGGCGGTGGGGCTCGGCCACGCGCGGACCGCCGAAGTGCTGCTGGCGTACGGCGCCGACCCGTGCCTGCCGGGTCCGGAGGGCGAATCACCTCTGCTGCGCGCCGCCCGCCGGGGCTCCCTGCCGACGGTGCGCGCGCTGCTGCGGCACGGTGCGGGGGCGGTGGAGGGCGCGGCCGAGGAGGCGCTCGGCGAGGCGCGGCGTCTGCTGGACACCGACCTGGAGCAGGAGATGCGGGCGGGCCTGCGGGAGTTGTACGGGGACACGGAAGCGTACGAGGTCGTGGTGGACCGGAGCGTCGTCGACGGCGGAGAGACGCTGACCGTCGAACTGGTCCGCGACGGGCGGCCGACTGCGGGCCGGGACCAGCAGACGGGGCACGGCGCGATCGCCACGGTGCTGGAGACGGAGCTGGGCCTTTCCGCCCCCTTCGAGGAACTGGCGCGGCGGGCTCTGCGGTCCGGGGGCCCGGAGCTGGAGAACTGGCGGACCTCGGCCGAGGCGCTGTGCGAGCGCGGCGGGGAGGAGACCCGCCAGGCGGCGGCCGCGTGGTGCGCGGCGGCCGATCCCTTGCGGCGGGCGTTCGGCACGGAGGTGCTGGCGCGGTTGGGGGCACCCGTGCCGCGCGAAGACCGTTCAGGTGGTGAAAGCAGCCCGTCCGGCGTGTGATGACGGAAGCGGCACCCGGGGCGGACCCGGCTGACGCTCCGTCCTCGAACGCCGGACGGGCTTGAAAGGCATGCCGGCCCGCCCGGAAAACTCCGGACGGGCCGAAAATCGACCGGCTACGCCGCGCGGCGGCCGCGCGCCGGAGCGCCGCCGCGGCCGGAACCGCCGGAGCGACCCGCGCCACCGCCACCGGTACCGCGTGAAGCGCCACCGCCACCGGTAGCACGTGCAGCGCCACCGCCACCGGTACCGCGTGAGGCGCCACCTGCGCCCGAGCCGCGGGACCCGCCGCCCGCACCCTGCGCGCCGCTGCCGCCCGCGCCGCTGCCGCCGGCAGCGCCTGCGCCACCGGCGCCGCCGCGCCTGCCCCGGCCACGGCTGCCCGAGCGGAAGCCGCCCGCGGCACCGGTACCCGTGCCCCCGCCGGACCGCGTGCGCGGCTTCGGCGGAGTCGGCTGCGGGACCTCGACCACGATCGCGATGCCGGACGGTTCGCGCGCCCCGGTGATCCGGGAGAGCTCCTCGTCGCTGGACTTGATCCGGGTGGTGCGGGGTGCGATGCCCGCGTCCTGCATGAGGCGGGTCATCTCCCGCTTCTCCTCGGGCAGCACCAGCGTGACGACGCTGCCGGACTCCCCGGCGCGCGCCGTGCGTCCGCCGCGGTGGAGGTAGTCCTTGTGGTCCGTGGGCGGGTCCACGTTGACGACCAGGTCGAGGTCGTCGACGTGGATGCCGCGGGCCGCCACGTTCGTCGCGACGAGCGCGGTGACCTCACCGGTCTTGAACTGGTCCAGGGTCCGGTTGCGCTGCGGCTGCGAGCGTCCGCCGTGCAGGGCGGCAGCCCGGACACCGCTGGCGAGCAGCCGCTTGGCGAAGCGGTCGGCGGCGCGCTTGGTGTCGACGAACATGATCACCCGGCCCTCGCGGGCGGCGATCTTCGTGGCGACGGCCTTCTTGTCGGTCTCGTCGAGCACGTGGAGCACGTGGTGCTCCATGGTGGTGACGGCACCGGCGGACGGGTCGACCGAGTGCACGACGGGGTCGGTCAGGAACATCTTGACCAGCCGGTCGATGTTCTTGTCCAGGGTCGCGGAGAACAGCATCCGCTGGCCGTCGTCCTCGACCTGCTTGAGCAGGGCGACGACCTGCGGCATGAACCCCATGTCGGCCATCTGGTCGGCCTCGTCGAGGACGGTGATGGCGACGTCGTCCAGGCGGCAGTCGCCGCGCTCGATGAGGTCCTTGAGACGGCCCGGCGTGGCGACGAGCACCTCGGCGCCTCGGCGCAGCGTGCCGGACTGCTTGCTGATCGACATACCGCCGACGACGGTGGCCATCCGCAGGTTGACTGCGGTGGCGTACGGCGTCAGCGCGTCGGTGACCTGCTGGGCGAGCTCGCGGGTCGGGACGAGAACGAGCGCCAGCGGCGCCTTCGGCTCGGAGCGGCGGCCGGCGGTGCGGGCCAGCAGCGCGAGGCCGAAGGCGAGGGTCTTCCCGGAGCCGGTGCGGCCGCGGCCGAGGATGTCCCGGCCGGCGAGCGAGTTCGGCAGGGTGGCGCCCTGGATCGGGAACGGGTCGGTGACGCCCTGCGCGGCAAGGGTTTTCAGCAGGGCGGCGGGCATGTCCAGCTCGGCGAACGCCTCGACGGCGGGCAGCGCGGGGGTCATGGTTTCGGGCAGGGCGAACTCACCCTGCGGCGGCGTGGCCCTGCGACGGGGTGACGCCTTGCCGGATCCCTTGCCGGAACCCTGTGCGGTTGCCTGTGTCTGGGCCGTGCCACGCCCCCTCGACGGGCGATTGCGGGCGGGACGGTCCTGACGTTCGGAGCGGGTCATACGGAATTGCCCTCCTGGGGATTCCTGGGGAACTACGTGGGACTTCGGGACTGACTGGGACTGCGGGGACCACGGGAGAGTTCCGGGGGTTGCGCGGACATGCGGACGGACCGCTGTACGCGGCGCGAGGAACTCTCGGGACGCCCCGGGGTGCTTCGTCGCACCCGGTGCTGGGCACCGAACGGCGCCCGGTCTTTGCGTTGCTTCCCAGGGACAGCACAAGCCGGGACCCGCACCTTCACGGTGCGGGCCCCGGCTGCGAGGTACGCGTCCGGCAATTAGGCCGGGACGATGTTCTCCGCCTGCGGGCCCTTCTGGCCCTGCGTGACGTCGAAGGAGACCTTCTGGCCCTCCTGGAGCTCACGGAAGCCCTGGGTGGCGATGTTGGAGTAGTGGGCGAAGACGTCAGCGCCGCCGCCGTCCTGCTCGATGAAGCCGAAGCCCTTTTCCGAGTTGAACCACTTCACGGTTCCAGTAGCCATGTCATTCTCCTAAAACAGGTGCAGTGCCGGAAATCCGCACTTTACGAATTCCAAGTCGCCGCATTGAGCCCCACCCGGAGAAAGCCGGAAAACATTAAAGCGCCTGAGGAAGCATTCCCGTCAGGCGCACATAAAGTTCATGGGTACCAAAACTGCAACCGGATCACCGTAGCACGATCTGCCGACCAGCGGTGGGACACGCCGCGCCGCCGGCCGGCAGATTTTTGCGCGAACCCTTGGGGCGTCCGGCCTGGAGCCGTCTCGAGCCGTCTCGAATCTGTTCGAACCGGTTCCCGCCGGGCCGGTTCAATGGCGCAGGGCGATGCCGTCCAGGACCATCGAGAGGTACTGGCGGGCGATCTCCTCCGGGCTGTGCTGCCCGCCCGGCCGGTACCAGGACGCGGCGACCCAGACGGTGTCGCGGACGAACCGGTAGGTGAGGCGGATGTCGAGATCGGCGCGGAAGGTCCGGTCGGCGACACCGCGCTCCAGGGTGCCGAGCCAGGCCTTCTCGAACTTCTCCTGGGAGTCGACGAGGTACTGGAACCGGGGCTGGGCGGCCAGGTGCCGGGCCTCCTTCTGGTAGATGGCGACGGCGGCGCGGTGCCGGTCGATCTCACGGAAGGATTCGGTGACGAGCGCCTCGATGGTCTCCCTGGGGCCGAGCCCGGCGTCGAGGACGGCGTCGTATCCCTCCCAGAGCTCGCCAAGGAAGGTGGAGAGGATCTCGTCGAGCATCGATTCCTTGGAATCGAAGTGGTAGTAGAGGCTGCCCGCGAGCATGCCGGCCGCGTCCGCGATCCTGCGGACGGTCGTGGCGTTGTATCCCTGGGCGGCGAACACCTCGGCGGCGGTGGCGAGCAGTTCGCCACGGCGCTCGGGCGAGGGGGTCACCTGGGGCTTCTTCTTGGTAGGCACCCGCCCATTCTCCGCCCCGCGGGAACGGCCGCGGACGGCCCCGTCGTCCGCTCCCCCGGCCGGCCGCTCCTCCGCCGCCCGGCGGGCCGTCAGGGCTCCGTGACCGTCTGTCCGTCGTCGTTGCCCCTGCGGACCGTGCGCAGTGGGTGGCCGGGTCGCCAGGACTGGATGAGCAGGGTGTCACCGCCCTCCAGGCCGATGCGCACCACCTCGGTCAGCTCCACCCGGAAGAGGTGGAAGGGTTCCGGCGGCTTCACCTCGCCGATGAAGCGGGCCAGTACCTCGGGGTCGGTCACCTCCACGGCGCGTCCGGAGATCCGTACGTCGCCGTCGGCCATCTCGGCGTCGGGACCGGGGTTGGCCTGCACCGCGAAGCGGGGGTCGCGGAACAGGTCCAGTGCCTTGCGCGAGTTCGGCATCATGCCGAGGAACGGCTCGCCGAGCCGGAACTCCACTTCGAGGCCGGTCACCCGTGGCGAGCCGTCCTTGCGGAGGGTCGCCAGGACGTGGTGCTTGTACTGCTCGAAGCGCTGTCGGACGGTGTCGGCGAAGACGGGCTCCGCCGACCGGAAGTCTGCCCAGGAGGATGAGGTCATGACTCCATCGAACCCGGGAAACCCGACATCCTCTGTCCGGATTCCCTAAGGACGGTCGCGTACCACCCGGACGGATGCCGCGCAGGCCCCGGCGTGGTGTGCTGGAGGAGGTGGAGGCCGCCGTCCCGGCGGCGGGGAGGGCCGCTCCCGCCCCCGAGGTGAGTTCAGATGGCGATCTTCATGAAGGCGTCGCTGCCCGGCATGACGACGGACCAGTACGACGCGCTCAACGCGGAACTCCAGGCACTGCCCGGCGACACCTTCGCGGGCTGCCTGTCGCACGTCTGCGTCCCGACCGATTCGGGCATCGAGGTGTACGACCTCTGGGAGTCCGAGGAGGCCATGGACAAGTTCGGCGCGGTGATGATGCCCGTCGCCGAGAAGCAGGGGCTGCCCGCCTCGAGCGAGCGCCCGAAGGTCTCGCAGGTGCACCGCTACTGGATTCCGGGCTCGTAGACCGACCGAGCCGACAGAGTGACCAGGGCCGCGTATCCCTGCGTCCGCAGGACGACCGGCGCCCTGCCCCGCACCAGCACCGCGTCGTAGCAGCCGAGCCGGCTGTCCGTACCGTCGATGACCGCACCGTCCTCCAGTACCACGGCCAGCACCGCCCCGCCCTCCGGAGCCATCAGCCGGAGGGTGCCGCGCACCACCGCGGTCTCGGCCCGTGCGCGGTCCCTGCGGTACATCACGTTGAGGTTCACGACCGGACCCGCCAGCAGCCGGCCGTCGGTCTCCAGGTCGCCCGGGAAGTCGTGCGGCCAGTACGGCTCGTCGACGATGTGGTGCTCACCGCCCACCATCAGGTCCATCCCGGCCCCCTCCACCACGGTCAGGGTGCGGTCGACGCCCGGGAACACGGAGAACGGCCCGTCAGCCGCCACGTCCGCCAGGCTGACCCGCCAGTCGAATCCGTCCGTCGGGGCGCCGGGGGACGCGACGATCTCCCGGGTGGTGCCCCCGCCGTTCCTCCATGGCACCGGTGTGCGGCCGGCCGCACGCAGGATCCGGAACGCCTCGGCGGTCATCAGGGGGCTCCGATCGTCGGGGGTGAGGAACCCCGAGCCTAAACCCGGGTGCTGCCCGCTCCTGCGGGTTCGCTATCTTGATCGCCGCCGCCCCCACCGGCTTCTGGTCCATTCACCGACGAAGGAGCCGGCCATGGAGGCCGCCGTCACCACGTGCTACCGCCATCCCTCGTACGAGACGTATGTGAGCTGCACCCGCTGCGAGCGCTTCATCTGCCCGGACTGCATGCGCGAGGCGGCCGTCGGTCATCACTGCGTGGAGTGCGTGAAGGAGGGGCGGCGTTCGATACGGCAGGCGCGGACGGTGTTCGGCGGTGCGGTCCCCCGCAGTGCCGTGCCGCTCGTCACCTATGTGCTGATGGGCCTCAACATCCTGGCGTACCTGGGTGAGCTGGTCCGTCCGGGGATCGTCGACCGGTTCGCGATGACGGGTGCCGGGCTGACCGGCCCGGACGGCAGCCAGTACGTCTACGTGAACGGGGGCTTCCCCGGCCTCGACGTGACCGGCGTGGTGGACGGCGAGTGGTACCGGCTGCTGACCGGGGCCTTCCTGCATCTGCCGCCGGGCGAATCGTCCTTCGGCTCGCTGCCGTTCGGTGTGCTGCACATCGCCTTCAACATGTACGCGCTGTGGAATCTGGGCCGGGTCGTCGAGGAGCAGCTGGGGCGGGTCCGGTATCTCGCGCTGTATCTGCTGTCCGCGCTGGGCGGCTCCGTTCTGGTCTACCTGATCGCGCCGCTCGACTCCGCGGTGGGCGCCTCGGGAGCGGTCTTCGGTCTCGCGGCGTCGTTCTACGTCATCAACCGGCGTCTGGGCCGGGACATGCAGGCGGTGAACCGGTTCCTGGCCGGGTTCCTGCTCTGGATGGTGATCTCGGCGGGCTTCACCTCGTGGCAGGGGCACCTGGGCGGGCTGCTGACCGGCGCGGTCGTCACGGTCGTGTACGCGTACGCCCCGGCGCAGCGGCGTACGCCCGTACAGGCGGCCGGGTGTGTGGTGCTGCTCGCCGTCCTGGTGCTGCTGGTGGTCCTCAAGAGCTCGGCGCTGACGGGCTGAGCGGCAGCGGGTGCCGGGTCTGACACGATGACCGCATGCGGAATGATCACTCTGCGCCGGGAGTCACTCGTTCCGGTGCGGTCTCCCTGGTGCGGCGGCTGCATCCACTGGACTGGCTGGCGGGCGGGCTGCTCGTCCTGGGCGTGACGGCGGTGGTGACCGGGCTGTTGCCCGCTGATCCGGCGGCGGATCAGATGCGGCGCATCGGACCCCTGCTGGTGTTCCTGGCCACGGTGATCGTGCTGGCGGAGCTGGCGGGCCGGGCGCAGGTCTTCGACGTGGTGGCGGCGTGGGTGGCGCGCGCGGGCCGGGGCCGCTATCCCCTGCTCTTCGGGCTCTGCGTGGTGTTCGCCTCGCTCACCACGATCACGCTGAATCTGGACACCACCGCGGTGTTGCTCACGCCGGTGATGCTGGCGCTCGGTACCCGGGTGGGCATCGCGGCCCTGCCGTTGGCGATGACGACGGTGTGGCTGGCCAACACGGCGAGTCTGCTGCTGCCGGTGTCGAACCTGACGAATCTGCTGGCGGCGGACCGGGTGGCGCTGTCCCCGGCCGGTCTGGCCGCGGTGATGTGGCTGCCGCAGCTGGCGGCGATCGGGGTGACGGCCCTGTGCCTGTGGGTGTTCTACTGGCGCCGCGGCCGGCGCGGGGCGGACCGTTACGTCCCGCCCGCCGTGCCGGTTCCGGGTGATCCGGTGCTCTTGCGGATCTGTTCGGTGGCGTGCGGCGGTTTCCTGCTCGCGATCCTGGTGGCGGACGTACCGCTGTGGTCGGCCTCGCTGGTGGCGATGGTGATCGTGGTGGCGGCGTATGCGGTGCGGCGCCGGGAGGAGCTGCGGGTGTCTCTGGTCCCGTGGCGGCTGCTGGTGCTGGTACCCGGGATGTTCCTGGTCGTGGAGACGGTCGGCGCGCACGGTCTGCACGAGTTGCTGGTGCGGGCGCTCGGCTCGGACAACGGCTTCGTGGGCATGCTGCGGTCGGCCGGGGTGGGTGCGGGGCTGTCCAATGTGCTGAACAACCTGCCGGCGTACGTGGCGGGCGAGGCGGTCATCCCCGCTGACAACCACAACCAGCTGCTCGCCCTGCTGATCGGGGTCAACGCGGGGTCCGTCGTCACTCCGTGGGGTTCGCTGGCGACCCTGCTGTGGTTCGAGCGGTGCCGCTGGCAGGGGACGCGGATCTCCGTGCGGCGTTTCGTGCTGACCGGTCTGGTGCTGTCGGTGACGGCGGTGTCCGCGGCCACCTGCGCGCTCGCCCTGGTCACCTGAGGTGCTGCGGAGGCACTGCGGGAGGCAGTGCGGAGGAGGGGCCGGAACCGCCCCGGGATGCGCCACGGCGCCTGCCGAATCGTCCGGTCGGGGACGGGCAGGCGCCGCGTTCAGTTCCGTACGCCGTTGTACGGGACGTCTGGTGTGCCGTGATCAGACCGTCAGGGAACGGTCCGTCGGGCGGATCGGGGCCGGCAGTGCGCTGGCTCCGGTCAGGAAGCGGTCCACGCCGCGTGCCGCGGAGCGGCCCTCGGCGATGGCCCACACGATGAGGGACTGGCCGCGGCCCGCGTCACCGGCGACGAACACGCCGCCGACGTTGGTGGCGTAGTCGTCGTCACGGGCGACGTTGCCCCGCGCGTCGAGCTCCAGGCCGAACTGCTGGACCAGACCGTTGGCCTGGTCGGTGCCGGTGAAGCCCATCGCGAGGGTGACCAGCTGTGCGGGGATCGACCGCTCGGTGCCGGGCTTCTGCTCCAGCTTACCGTCCTTGAACTCCACCTCGACGAGGTGGAGGGCCTGGACGTTGCCGTCCTCGTCGCCCTCGAAGTGGGTGGTGGAGACGGAGTACACCCGCTCGCCGCCCTCCTCGTGCGCGGAGGTGACCTTGTAGAGCATGGGGAAGGTCGGCCAGGGCTGGTTGGCGTTCCGGTCCTCGCCCGGCTGCGGCATGATCTCCAGCTGGGTGACGGAGGCCGCGCCCTGCCGGTGGGCGGTGCCGACGCAGTCGGCGCCGGTGTCGCCGCCGCCGATGACGACGACGTGCTTGCCCTCGGCGGTGATCGGGGAGACCGTCAGGTCGCCCTCCTGCACCTTGTTGGCGAGCGGCAGGTACTCCATCGCGAAGTGCACGCCGTTCAGCTCACGGCCCGGGACGGGCAGGTCGCGGGAGACGGTGGCGCCGGCGGCGATGACGACGGCGTCGTACCGGCGCCGCAGCTTCGCGGCGTCGACGTCCTTGCCGACCTCGACCTCGGTGCGGAACTTGGTGCCCTCCGCGCGCATCTGCTCGATGCGGCGGTTGATGTGCGACTTCTCCATCTTGAACTCGGGGATGCCGTACCGGAGGAGTCCCCCGATGCGGTCCGCGCGCTCGTAGACGGCGACCGTGTGGCCGGCCCGGGTCAGCTGCTGGGCGGCGGCGAGTCCGGCCGGGCCGGAGCCGATGACGGCCACGGTCTTGCCGGAGAGACGCTCGGGCGGCTGCGGGGTCACGTCGCCGCGGTCCCACGCCTGGTCGATGATGGAGACTTCGACGTTCTTGATGGTGACGGCCGGCTGGTTGATGCCGAGTACACACGCCGACTCGCACGGCGCCGGGCAGAGCCGCCCGGTGAACTCGGGGAAGTTGTTCGTGGCGTGCAGGCGCTCGGACGCGGCGGTCCAGTCCTCGCGGTAGGCGTAGTCGTTCCACTCGGGGATGAGGTTTCCGAGCGGACAGCCCTGGTGGCAGAACGGGATACCGCAGTCCATGCAGCGGCCGGCCTGCTTGCTGATGATCGGGAGCAGCGAGCCCGGAACGTAGACCTCGTTCCAGTCCTTGACGCGCTCGCCGACGGGGCGGGTCTTGGCGACCTCGCGGCCGGTGGTCAGGAAGCCCTTGGGGTCAGCCATTGGTCGCCGCCTCCATCATCTTCTCGGTGGTCTCCTGCTCGGAGAGACCGGCGAGCTCAGCGGCGTCCTTGGCGGCGAGCACTGCCTTGTAGGTGGACGGGATGATCTTGCTGAAGCGGGCCACCGCGGCGTCCCACTCGGCGAGAAGCTTTTCGGCGACCGTGGATCCGGTCTCCTCCCGGTGGCGGCGCACCACGTCGTGCAGCCACTGCTTGTCGGTGTCGGAGAGCTCCTCGACCGCGCCGAGGTTCCCGATGTTGACGTTGTCGCGGTTCAGGTCGATGACGTACGCGACGCCGCCCGACATGCCGGCCGCGAAGTTGCGTCCGGTCTCGCCGAGGACGACGGCGTGTCCGCCGGTCATGTACTCGCAGCCGTGGTCGCCCACGCCTTCCGAGACGACCGTGGCGCCGGAGTTGCGGACGCAGAACCGTTCACCGGTGCGGCCGCGCAGGAACAGTTCGCCGCCGGTGGCGCCGTAGGCGATGGTGTTGCCCGCGATGGTGGAGTACTCGGCGAGGTGTTCGGCGCCGCGGTCCGGGCGGACGACGACGCGGCCGCCGGAGAGGCCCTTGCCGACGTAGTCGTTGGCGTCACCCTCCAGGCGCAGCGTCACACCGCTGGGGAGGAAGGCGCCGAAGGACTGGCCCGCGGAGCCGGTGAAGGTGATGTCGATGGTGTCCTGGGGCAGACCCGCACCGCCGAACTTCTTCGTGACCTCGTGACCGAGCATCGTGCCGACGGTGCGGTTGATGTTGCGGATCGCGATCTGCGCGCGGACCGGCAGGGCGGCCTCGGCGCTGTCGGCGTTCAGGGCGTCGGCGGCGAGCTTGATGAGCTCGTTGTCGAGGGCCTTGGCCAGACCGTGGTCCTGCTCGGCGATCTGGTGACGGACGGCGCCTTCGGCCAGCTCGGGGACGTAGAACAGGGGCTTGAGGTCGAGGCCCTGTGCCTTCCAGTGCGTGATGGCACGGTCGGTGTCCAGGAACTCGGCGTGGCCGACGGCCTCTTCGATCGTACGGAAGCCGAGCTCGGCGAGGATCTCGCGGACTTCCTGGGCGATGAACTCGAAGAAGTTGACGATGTACTCGGCCTTGCCGGAGAAGCGGTCGCGCAGGACCGGGTTCTGGGTGGCGATGCCGACCGGGCAGGTGTCGAGGTGGCAGACGCGCATCATGACGCAGCCGGAGACGACGAGCGGCGCGGTCGCGAAACCGAACTCCTCGGCGCCCAGCAGCGCGGCGATGACGACGTCGCGGCCGGTCTTGAGCTGGCCGTCGGTCTGTACGACGATGCGGTCGCGCAGGCCGTTGAGCAGCAGGGTCTGCTGGGTCTCGGCGAGGCCGAGCTCCCAGGGGCCGCCCGCGTGCTTCAGGGAGGTGAGCGGGGATGCGCCCGTTCCGCCGTCGTGGCCGGAGATGAGGACGACGTCCGCGTGCGCCTTGGAGACACCGGCGGCGACCGTGCCGACGCCGACCTCGGAGACCAGCTTCACGTGGATGCGGGCCGCCGGGTTGGCGTTCTTGAGGTCGTGGATCAGCTGAGCCAGGTCCTCGATGGAGTAGATGTCGTGGTGCGGCGGCGGGGAGATCAGACCGACACCCGGGGTGGAGTGCCGGGTCTTGGCGACCCACGGGTAGACCTTGTGGCCGGGCAGCTGGCCGCCCTCGCCGGGCTTGGCGCCCTGCGCCATCTTGATCTGGATGTCGTCCGCGTTGACCAGGTACTCGCTGGTGACACCGAAGCGGCCGGAGGCGACCTGCTTGATGGAGGAGCGGCGTGCCGGGTCGTAGAGCCGGTCGGCGTCCTCGCCGCCCTCGCCGGTGTTGGACTTGCCGCCCAGCTGGTTCATGGCGATGGCGAGGGTCTCGTGCGCCTCGCGGGAGATCGAGCCGTACGACATGGCGCCGGTGGAGAAGCGCTTGACGATGTCGGAGACGGACTCGACCTCGTCGATGTCGATCGCCTCGCGGTCCGAGTTGAACCCGAACAGGCCGCGGAGCGTCATGAGGCGCTCGGACTGCTCGTTCACCCGGTCCGTGTACTTCTTGAAGATGTCGTACCGGCGGTTGCGGGTGGCGTGCTGGAGGCGGAAGACCGTCTCCGGGTCGAACAGGTGCGGCTCGCCCTCGCGGCGCCACTGGTACTCGCCGCCGATCTCCAGCGCGCGGTGCGAGGCGGAGATGCCGGAGGCGGGGTAGCCCTTGGCGTGCCGGGCGGCGACCTCCTTGGCGACGACGTCGAGTCCGGCGCCGCCGATCTTGGTGGCGGTGCCGTTGAAGTACTCCGCGACGAAGTCCTCGTCGAGGCCGACGGCCTCGAAGACCTGGGCGCCCCGGTAGGAGGCGACGGTGGAGATGCCCATCTTGGACATGACCTTCAGGACGCCCTTGCCCAGGGCGTAGATGAGGTTGCGGATGGCCTGTTCGGCCTCGATGCCCTCGATGAAGGTGCCGGCGCGGACGAGGTCCTCGACGGACTCCATGGCCAGGTACGGGTTGACCGCGGCGGCGCCGTAGCCGATCAGCAGGGCGACGTGGTGGACCTCGCGGACGTCACCGGCCTCGACCAGCAGGCCCACCTGGGTGCGCTGCTTGGTGCGGATGAGGTGGTGGTGGACGGCCGAGGTCAGCAGGAGCGACGGGATCGGCGCGTGCTCGGCGTCGGAGTGCCGGTCCGACAGGACGATCAGGCGGGCGCCGTCCTCTATGGCGGCGTCGACCTCGGTGCAGATCTGCTCGATCCGCGCGGCCAGTGCCTCGCCGCCGCCGCCGACCCGGTAGAGGCCGGAAAGCGTCGCGGCCTTCATGCCCGGCATGTCGCCGTCGGCGTTGATGTGTATGAGCTTGGCCAGCTCGTCGTTGTCGATCACCGGGAAGGGCAGCGTGACTGCGCGGCACGCGGCGGCGGTCGGCTCCAGGATGTTCCCCTGGGGGCCGAGCACGGAGCGCAGCGAGGTGACGAGCTCCTCGCGGATGGCGTCCAGCGGCGGGTTGGTGACCTGGGCGAACAGCTGGGTGAAGTAGTCGAAGAGCAGCCGGGGGCGCTCGGAGAGCGCGGCGATCGGCGAGTCCGTGCCCATGGAGCCGAGGGGTTCGCCGGCGGTGCGGGCCATCGGGGCGAGGAGGACGCGGAGCTCTTCCTCGGTGTAGCCGAAGGTCTGCTGGCGGCGGGTGACGGAGGCGTGGGTGTGGACGATGTGCTCGCGCTCGGGGAGGTCCTCGAGCTCGATCTCGCCGGTTTCCAGCCACTCCTCGTACGGGTTCTCGGCGGCCAGGGACGCCTTGATCTCGTCGTCCTCGATGATGCGGTGCTCGGCGGTGTCGACGAGGAACATCTTGCCGGGCTGGAGGCGGCCCTTGCGGACGACCTTCGCGGGGTCGATGTCCAGGACGCCGACCTCGGAGGAGAGCACGACGAGGCCGTCGTCGGTGACCCAGTAGCGGCCGGGGCGCAGACCGTTGCGGTCGAGGACCGCGCCGACCTGGACGCCGTCGGTGAAGGTGACGCAGGCCGGGCCGTCCCAGGGCTCCATCATCGTGGAGTGGTACTGGTAGAAGGCGCGCCGGGCCGGGTCCATGGAGTCGTGGTTCTCCCACGCCTCGGGGACCATCATCAGGACCGAGTGCGGCAGCGAACGGCCGCCGAGGTGGAGCAGCTCCAGGACCTCGTCGAAGGAGGCGGAGTCGGAGGCGTCCGGGGTGCAGACGGGGAAGATCCGGTCGAGCTGCGCCTCGCCGAAGAGGCTGGAGGCGAGCTGGGACTCGCGGGCCTTCATCCAGTTGCGGTTGCCCTTGACCGTGTTGATCTCGCCGTTGTGCGCGACGAAGCGGTACGGGTGGGCGAGCGGCCAGCTCGGGAAGGTGTTGGTGGAGAAGCGGGAGTGGACCAGCGCGACCGTGGTGGCGAAACGGCGGTCGGAGAGGTCCGGGAAGAACGGCTCCAGCTGCCCGGTGGTGAGCATGCCCTTGTAGACGATCGTCCGGGCGGAGAGCGACGGGAAGTAGACCCCGGTCTCACGCTCGGCGCGCTTGCGCAGCACGAAGGCCTTGCGGTCCAGGACGATGCCGGTGCTCTCGCCGTCCGCGACGAAGAGCTGGCGGAACTCGGGCATGGTGGCGCGGGCGCCGTTGCCGAGGATGTCGGGGGTGACCGGGACCTCGCGCCAGCCGAGGACCTTGAGGCCTTCTTCGGCGGCGATCTTCTCGAGGTTGCGGACGGCTTCGGTGGAGTCGTCCGCGGGCAGGAATGCGATGCCGACGGCGTAGGCACCGGCCTCGGGGAGGTCGAAGGGGACCTCTTCGCGCAGGAAGGCGTCCGGGACCTGGAGCAGGATTCCGGCACCGTCACCGGAGTCGGGCTCGGATCCGGTGGCGCCGCGGTGTTCGAGGTTGCGCAGTACGGTCAGCGCCTGCTCGACCAGCTCGTGGCCGGCCACGCCGGTCAGAGTGGCTACGAACCCGACACCGCAGGCGTCGTGCTCGTTGCGGGGGTCGTACATCCCCTGCTGGGCGGGGCGACCGTCCATGGGCGACCAGGCGTCGGTGCGCATCGGCTCTCCCGTCGTCGTCGTGGCATTTGCGTGCCGAGGGACGACGTTGGCCCTCTGCGAAATTTCGTGCAGATTACATGATGGGACGCTTCTCAAAAAGCGGATAGCTCGTTCCAACATACGGACACCGCCGTGACGGTGGAGTGGGTCGCAGTCGGAGGATCGGCGCCCGGGAGACCACAGAGAGCAGGCGTCGTTGCCTGCGGTGTCTACGGCTCATGCCCGGCGGCAAAGGAAACGAAACCGCCGGGTAACGACTACTTATGTGTAGCCCTGCATAGAGTCTCATTTTACGTCGCGTACAGCCGATCCGCCCAGTGGCGGCGATCAGGACGTACGTCACACGGATGACGCACACGTTACGGCCGCGGGCGAGGCAGCGGGGCCACGCACACCGGCTGGTGCACGTGGCCCCGGAACGCACGGTCCGCAGGCTCAGCCCCCGACGGCGACGCCGAACAGGGCGCCCAGACCGTAGGTGATCGCGGCCGCCGCACCACCGAGCACCAGCTGTCGCAGCCCGCTGAACCACCAGCTGCGGGCGGTGACCCGGGCCACGACCGCGCCGCAGCCGAAGAGCCCGGCCAGGGCGAGCAGCACCGCGGGCCACATCGCGTCCGCGCCGAGCAGGAACGGCAGCACGGGCAGGAGCGCACCCAGCGCGAAGGCGCCGAACGAGGACACGGCGGCCACGAGGGGCGACGGCAGGTCGCCCGGGTCGATGCCGAGCTCCTCGCGGGCGTGGATCTCCAGGGCCTGCTCGGGGTCGCGCGACAGCTGCCGGGCGACCTCGCGGGCCAGCCCGCTCTCGACTCCGCGGGACTCGTAGAGCGCGGCGAGCTCCCGCTCCTCGTCCTTGGGGTGCTTGCGCAGCTCCCGCCGCTCGACGTCGAGCTCGGCCTCGACGAGCTCGCGCTGCGAGGCCACGGAGGTGTACTCACCGGCCGCCATCGAGAAGGCTCCCGCGGCCAGACCGGCCAGGCCGGTGATCACGATCGTGCGGTGCGAGACCTCACCGCCCGCGACGCCGGTCATCAGGGCGAGGTTCGAGACGAGCCCGTCCATGGCACCGAACACCGCCGGACGCAGCCAGCCGCCGTTCACATCACGGTGGGTGTGGTTGTCCCGGTGCGCCTCGTGCAGTACGGCGTCGGTCTCGATGATGGACACAGCTCTCCCCTTCTCCGGCAGCGGATTTCGTGCGCTCCGCCCCGCTCGACACCATCGAAAGTACGCACGAAAAATGGCTCCCGCCAGCAAGGCAGGCCGTACTTACCACCCTCCGTAGTCGCATAGGTACGCCTTGCCTTGCTGTCCGAAGGCCGTCATCCGAGTGGCCCTTTTGTGGTGATAATCGGCCTCTGTCGTGGCTCCGCGTGGCACAGATCCCACAGGGACGAGAACTGGCTCGGTACGAGCGAAGGGTCGACGCGATGGAGCTGACCGCAGGAAATCCGGCATGGCCGCGGACGAACGGCGCGCGGGCGGCGGTACGCGGGGCTCCGGACCGGGCCGGTCCGGCCCGGGGCAGCCTCGGCGACCGGGCCAGGGGCGCGCTGCTGGGGCTCGCGGTGGGCGACGCGCTGGGCGCGCCCGCGGAGAACATGCGGCCCTCCGAGATCCGCCGCCGCTGGGGCCGGATCGAGGGCTTCGTGAGCGACGACCCGGCGGGCACGGACGACACGGAGTACGCGATCTTCTCCGGGCTGCTGCTGGCCCGGCACGGTTCGGCGCTGACCGTCACCCATGTCGAGCGGGCCTGGCATCTGTGGATCGCGGATCTGGACGAGGGGCCGTTCCGCGGCGCCGGTTTCAGCGAGCGGGGCACGCTGGAGAACCTGCGCCGGGGCCTGGCCGCCCCGATCTCCGCCCAGCACCGGCACGCCTGGAGCGACGGCCTGGCGATGCGGGCGGCCCCCTTCGGCGTCTTCGCGGCGGGCCGGCCCGTGGAGGCGGCACGGCTGGTCGCGGTGGACGGCCGGGTCAGTCATGACGGCGAGGGCATCTACGGCGGCCAGGCGGTGGCGGCCGGGGTCGCGGCCGCGATGACGGGCGCCGGGGTCACCTCCGTGATCGCCGCCGCGCTCTCCGTCGTACCGATGGACTCGTGGACGGCACGCTCGCTGCGCCGGGCGGTGACGGCCGCGCAGCACCCGTATCCCGACCGCCTCACGAGGGAGAGGGCGGTGCGCTCGGCCGTCGTCATCGGCGGATACCCGTGGACCGACCTGGCGCCGGAGGCGGTCGGCCTGGCCTTCGGCGCGTTCGCGGCGGCGCGCGGGGACTTCCGTACGGCAGTGCTGACCGCGGTCAACATGGGCCGCGACGCCGACACGACCGCTGCGGTGGCGGGCGCCCTGGCCGGAGCGCTGCAGGGCGCGTCCGCCATCCCGCGCAACTGGGCGGACGCGATCGGCCCGGTCCGAGGCAGCTGCCTCCCGTCGATGCGCGGCTACCACGTCCTGGACATCGCGGAACTGCTCACCCCGGACGAGACGGACGAGCGGGGAGGGGACGAGCGGGGAGCGAACGAACGGGGCGGGGACGAGCAGGCACGCGACCACCAGGCACTGAGTGGTCCGCCCGAACCGGCGGCCTCTGTGGGCAACGCCCCCGTCCCTGGAACGGCGGTGCGGCGATGACCACGGCAAGGGATGCCTCCCGTACCGCGCACCCGGGCGGCACGACGCATCCGGACGACGCGCGTGAGCACCCCGGCGGCGAGCGGCTGCGGGAGGCCGCGCGCGGCGAGACCGGCCAGGGCGCCGCTCACGCGGCCCCGGACCTCTCCCCCGCCGCACGGCCGGCGTCACCGCGCCGGGCCCGGATCGAGGGGCTGCTGCTCGGGCTGGCCTCCGGGGACGCCGCCGGGTGGCCGGCCGCGCGGCACCGGGCGGCCCGGATGCCGGAGTGGACCCGGCGCCTGACCCGTGAGCTCGACACCTTCGCCGAGCAGAACGCGACGACCACGCTGCCCGTCCCCATCGCGCTCAACCAGCCGCCCGAGCCCCTGCGGCTCGGCCCGTCCGACGACGCCGAATGGGCGGCTTTCGCCGCCGGGACCGTGCTCACCTCGGCGGCGGGCGCGCTGCAGGGCCTCTCCCCCGGACGCCGGATGCGGGCCGCCGTGGACGCCGCCTGGAACGCGCTCGCCGCCGAGGTCGCCGCGGCGGCCGCGCGGGCGCCCGAGGTCGAGTCGGCGGTCCTGCCGCTGCGGGCCCGGATCTCGGTCCGGGCCGGGCTCGGCAACCTCGCCGCCGGTCTCCGCCCGCCCGCCACCGGCCATGACAACCCGCACTACTTCGACGACGCGGCATGTGTGCGGGCCGCCGTGCTGGCCGTCGTGCACCCCGGCGACCCCGAGGCCGCGGCCGACCTCGCGGAGTTCGACGCGCGATACACCCAGGACGGTGACGGGGTGCACGGGGCTCGGGCGATGGCCGCCGCGATCGCCGAGGCGCTCGGCGGTGCGGACGTGGACACCGCGGTGAACGCCGCGCTAGCGCAGCTTCCCGAGGGCACCGAGATCGCCCGCAACGCCGCCCACGCGGTCCGCATCGCCCGCGACTTCGCCGGTGAGCGGGCCGGGGCGTTCGCCCTCGTACCGGTGCTGGAGCATCAGATCGTCGATCACGTCTACAGCTACGGGATCGCCGCGGCCGAAACGGTCCCCGTCGCCCTCGCCCTGGCCACCGCTGCCCGCGGCGACATCGCGCAGGCCGTGCCGTCGGCGGCCTGCCTGTCCCGGGTCGCCGACTCAGCGCCCGCACTGGCCGGGGCGCTCACCGGGGCACTGGGCTCGATCACCGCCGTGCCCGACGGCTGGCGCGAGGCGTGCCGCACCCTGGCGGGGTGCGCGCTGCCCCGTTTCGCGGGCACGGATCTGATCGAACTCGCCGGGCTGCTGGCAGACACGGAACCGGTGCCCCCGGGTGGACAATTCGGACATGACATCCACAGCGCCCACGGCGCCCACGAGGTCCGCACCCCCCACGACGCCCGCGGCGCCCACCCTCGATGAACGGATCGCGGGCGCGATCGTCGGCGCAGCCGTCGGCGACGCGCTCGGCGGTCCGGTCGAGGGCCGGTCCCCCGAGCAGATCGTGGCCCGCCACGGCGGGCGGATCACCGGCGTCGTCGGCCCGTGGGACGGCGACGACTGGCGCACCGCACGCCCCATCGCGCCGTACCACAAGGGCGACGGACACGTCACCGACGACACCTTGATGACCCATGCGCTGGTGCGGGTGTACGGGAAGGTCCGCGGCCGTCTCGACGCGTACGCCGTCGCCGAGCACCTCGTACCTGAACTGATCTCGAATCCTCGCTGGATTCCGGAGCTGGAGGCCGAGGCGCTGCCGCTCCAGCGGATCTTCCTCGCCGAGAAGTGGATCGTCGCCCGGCTGCACTACGGCCACGTCGACCCGCGCGAGGCGGGCACCGGAAACATCGTCAACTGCGGGGCGGCGATGTACATGGCGCCGGTGGGCCTGGTGAACGCGGCCCATCCGCAGGCCGCGTACGCCGAGGCGCTGGATGTCGCGGGGGCCCATCAGTCCAGTTACGGCAGGGAGGCCGCCGGCGTGTTCGCGGCCGCGGTCGCCGCGGCCTGCACGCCGGGGGCGACACCCGCGAGCGTCGTCGAAACGTGTCTGTCGCTGGCCAAGGACGGGACCAGGGCCGCGATCGAGGCGGTCTGCGAGACCGCCGCACGTCACCGGGACTTCGAGTCGGCGATCGCCCCGCTGCGGGAGGCCGTCGCCCCGTTCGACACGGTCGGCCCCGACTACCGTGCCCCCTCGCTCGGCGCCCGCCGCCCGTCCCGGCTGCACGCCATCGAGGAACTGCCGGTCGCCCTCGGGATGCTGCTGGTCGCGGACGGGGAGTACCGGCAGACCGTGCTCGGTTCGGTCAACTACGGGCGGGACTGCGACTCGATCGCCACGATGAGCGGCGCGATCGCGGGAGCACTGTACGGCGAGCGGGCGATCCCGGCGGACTGGGTGCGGACGGTCGGTGAGGCCAGCCGGCTCGATCTCCACGCCCCCGCCCGCACCCTGGCCGACGTCGCCCGCGAGGTGTTCGCGCACGACACGGCCCGCCGCCGTGCCCACGAGGCCGCCTTCGCCACGCTGGCGGGCCGGCCATGACCGCGACGGTGCGGGCCACCTGGGTCCAGCCCGAGGACCTCGTCGGGCACGAGCTGCGGCAGGCGGCCGAGGACGGGCGGGACGCCCGGGACATCGAGCGGCGGTGGTACGAGGCCGGCGGCTCGCCCGCCCCGGACCGCGCGGGTTCCTCGGAGCCCCCGGCGTCTCCCGGGCTGCGCGCGGTCGCCGGGCATCTGCTGGACGAACTCGCCCTGCTGGAGTCGCCGCTGGCCGACGATGAACCGACCGGCCTCGACGCGATCCGGGCCGCCTGCCCGCACTGGCCGCACCCGCGCACGGAGCCGTCCGCCGTGGACCGCGAGCGGCTGCACGCGGCCTGGCTGGGCCGCGCCGCCGGGTGTCTGCTGGGCAAGCCGGTCGAGAAGCTGCCGCTGGAGGGCATCCGCGCCCTGGCCGGCGCCACCGGCAACTGGCCGCTGAGCACCTGGTTCACCGCCCGCGGCCTGCCCCCGGCCCTGGCCGCCACCTATCCCTGGAACCGCCGTTCCAGGGCGACGTCCCTGGCCGAGAACATCGACGGCATGCCCGAGGACGACGACCTCAACTACCCTCTTCTCACTGTGTTGTTGCTCCAGCGGTACGGCACCTCCTTCACCACCGCCGACCTCGCCAGGCTCTGGCTGGAGGAGCTTCCGGCGGGCCGGACGTTCACCGCCGAGCGGGTCGCGTACCGCAATCTGCTCGACGGCATCGAACCGCCGGACACCGCTGGACACCGCAATCCGTTCCGGGAGTGGATCGGCGCGCAGATCCGTGCCGATGTGCACGGCTGGACCCATCCCGGCGACCCCGCCGCGGCAGCGGAACAGGCCCACCGCGATGCGGTCCTCACCCACACCGGGAACGGGGTGTACGGCGCGATGTTCACCGCGGCGGCGCTGGCCGAGGCGGCCGGGGGCGAGGCCGATGTGCACGGGTGTCTCGGCGCCGGTCTGCGCGTGGTGCCCCCGGGCTCGCGGTTCGCACAGGCCGTACGGGACGGCATCGCCACGGCCCGCGAGGAGGAACGTTTCGATACGGTCGTCGACCGGTTGCACGCGGGGTACGGCAGGTATCACTGGGTGCATGTGCTGCCCAACGCGGCTCTGCTCGCCGCCGCACTCACCCACGCCGACGGTGACTTCACCGGCTCGATCTGCCGTGCGGTGTCGGGCGGCTGGGACACCGACTCCAACGGGGCGACCGCCGGTTCCCTCGCCGGTCTGCTGGCCGGACGGCCGGACGCGCTGCCCGACCGGTGGACCACCCCGCTGAAGAACCGGCTCGCCACGTCCGTCACCGGTTTCGACTCGGTCGGCTTCGACACCCTCGCCGACCTGACCCACCGGCTCACCCACGAGGAGGCACTCCGCCCATGACCAGAGTCGCGGTGCTCGGCAGCACCAATATGGATCTTGTGGCCTACGTCGACCGGGCCCCGGAGCGCGGGGAGACCGTCACCGGACGGGAGTTCCGCACCATTCCCGGCGGCAAGGGCGCCAACCAGGCCGTCGCGGCCGCCCGCGCGGGCGGTGACGTGATGATGATCGGCGCGGTGGGCGACGACGAGTACGGCCTTCGGATGCGGGAGAACCTGGAGCATTCGGGCGTCGACACCGATCTCCTGCACACCGCGGAAGGACCCAGCGGCACCGCGCACATCGTGGTCGACGCCAAGGGGTCCAACGCGATCGTCGTCATCCCCGGCGCCAACGGCACCGTCACTGCGCTCGGCCCGGGTGAGATCGCCGCCATCGCCGAGGCCGATCTGCTGCTGCTCCAGCTGGAACTGCCGATGTCCGCCGTGATCGAGGGGGCCCGGGCCGGTCACGCCCAGGGGGTGCGGACGGTCCTCACCCCGTCCCCCGTACAGGAACTGCCCGTCGAACTCCTCGACTGTGTCGACCTGCTGATCGCCAATGAGCACGAGGCGGCCGAACTGTCGGGGCACGCCGAACCGCACGCGGCGGCCGAGATCCTGCTCAGCCAGGTCCCCGCGCTCGTCATCACGCTCGGTTCGAAGGGCTGCCTGTACGCGGCACGGGGCAGCCAGACCGTCCACTTCCCCGCCCCCGAGGTGACCGCCGTCGACACCACCGGCGCCGGGGACACCTTCGTCGGAACGCTTGCCGTGGCGCTCGGCGAGGGGCAGCCGGTGCCGCAGGCCCTCGCCTGGGCCTCGTCGGCCGCCGCGCTGTGCGTGCAGAAGCCCGGCGCCTCGGTCTCCATGCCGTACCGCAGCGAAATCGACGCCGCATGAGCGCGCCGGGAGCACCGCCCCTGACGGGGCTGCGCGTCATCGATCTCGCGACGCTGTTCGCAGGCCCTCTCTGTGCCACCGTGCTGGGCGACTTCGGCGCCGATGTGATCAAGGTCGAGCATCCGAGCAAGCCCGATCCGTCCCGGGGGCACGGGCCGACGAAGGACGGGGTCGGTCTGTGGTGGAAGCTGCTCGGCCGCAACAAGCGCAACCTCACGCTCGACCTGTCCTGCCCGGGCGGCCGCGATCTGTTGCTGCGGCTCGCCGCCGACACCGATGTGATCATCGAGAACTTCCGGCCGGGCACGCTGGAACGGTGGGGGCTCGGGCCCGCGGAGCTGCACGCCGTGAACCCGCGGCTGGTGCTCGTCCGGGTCACGGGCTTCGGCCAGTTCGGCCCCTACGCCCACCGGCCCGGCTTCGGCACACTCGCGGAGGCGATGAGCGGGTTCGCGGCGATCACCGGAGAGCCGGACGGCCCTCCGACGCTGCCACCGTTCGGTCTCGCCGACTCGATCGCGGCGCTCGCCACGTCGTTCGCCGTGATGGCGGCGCTGGCCGGCCGGGACCGCACGGGCGTGGGCCAGGTCGTCGACATGGCGATCATCGAGCCGATCCTGACGGTGCTCGGCCCGCAGCCGCTCTGGTACGACCAGCTCGGTTACGTCCAGCCGCGCACCGGCAACCGTTCGCGCAACAACGCCCCGCGCAACACGTACCGCACCTCGGACGGGCAGTGGGTGGCCGTCTCCACCTCGGCGCAGTCCATCGCGGAGCGCGTGATGCGCCTGGTGGGCCGGGCGGAGCTGATCGACGAGCCGTGGTTCGCCTCCGGGACCACACGGGCCGAGCACAGCGACGAGCTCGACGAGGCGGTCGGCAACTGGGTCGCGCGGCACACCCGGGACGACGCGATCTCCGCGTTCGAGAAGGCGGAGGCGGCCATCGCTCCGATCCACGACATCCGTGACGTGATGGAGGACCCGCAGTACCGGGCCCTGGACTCCATCACGGAGGTCGACGACCCGGAGCTGGGCCCGCTGCGGATGCAGAATGTCCTCTTCCGGCTCTCCGGAACCCCCGGAGGGATCCGCTGGGCGGGGCGGCCGCACGGGGCCGACACCGAGGAGATCCTCACCGGTCTCGGGCTGAGCGGCGCGGAGATCGAGGCCCTGCGGGCGGAGCGTGTCCTGTGACCATCACGACCCCGCTCACCTGGCTGTACGTCCCCGGCGACCGGCCGGACGTGGTGCGCAAGGCACGTGCTTCGGGGGCGGACGTGGTGATCGTCGACCTGGAGGACGCGGTCGCCCCCGACCGCAAGGAGTACGCGCGGTCGGCCGCCGTCGAGCTGCTCTCCGAGCCGGCCTCCCCCACCGCGGCGCCGGTCCATGTCCGTGTCCACACGGAAGCGGACGTCCTGGCCCTGGCCGGGCTGCCGGGCCTGGCCGAACTGAGGCTGCCGAAGATCACCCACGCGGCGTCCGTCCATCACATCGCGGCGCTGGCCCCCGGGGTCCCCCTCTGCCCGCTGCTGGAGTCGGCGCTCGGCATCGAGCACGCGTACACGGTGGCGTCCGCCCACCCCCAGGTGCGCTCCATCGCCCTGGGCGAGGCGGACCTGCGGGCGGATCTGGGGGTACGGGACGACGCGGGGCTCGACTGGTCGCGCAGCCGGGTGGTGGTCGCGGCCCGGGCGGCCGGGCTGGCCCCGCCCACCCAGTCGGTGTTCCCGGACGTCCTCGACCTGGACGGGCTGTGGGCCTCCTGCGCCCGTGGGCGGGCGCTCGGTTTCCTCGGCCGGGCCGCGATCCATCCCCGGCAGCTCCCCGTGATCGAGCGGGCGTTCCAGCCGACGCCGCAGGAGGTCGAGGCGGCTCAGGAGATCGTCGAGGCGGCCCGGGAGCAGGCGGGTGCGCTGGCCCTGCCGGACGGCCGGTTCGTCGACGCGGCGGTGGTGGCCCAGGCCCACCGCACGCTGGCCCTCGCCGGGCGGGGGCGGTGAGCGGGGTGTGGTGGCGGGGCGACGGTGAGCGGGCCGTGCCCCGGTGACCGTGTCGTCCTCGATCGCCGGACGGGCTCGACTGCACTCCTGCCCGGCAGACGAAGCCGAGCCGTCGGGCGATCGAGTCCACCACGACCTGCGGAGATCGCGTGCGGGCTGCGAGAACCGGCCCGGCCGGCGATCGAGGACACCTGCCGACGGCAGGTGTGGCGCACAACGACGACGAGGGGCCGCCGAATCGTTCGGCGGCCCCTCGTCGTTGTGGCGGCGTGTCAGCCCTTGGCCGTCTCCGCCGCGCCGTTCGTCTTCGGCTCGCCCACCTCGGGCTCGGCATCGGCATCGGCATCGGCCGATGTCGTATCCCCGGAAGGCTTCGCCTCACCGGACTCGGACTCCGCGTCCTCGACGCCTTCGGCGTCAGCCACGTCCGTGGCCTCGGGCGCCTCCGGCGCCCCGGGCTCGACGATCTCCTCGCGTCCCGGCCGCACCTTCGCCGAGATCACGATGTACACCACCGCCAGCACGAACACGATCAGCGCGGTCCACACGTTCAGACGCAGGCCCAGGATGTGGTGGGCCTCGTCGACGCGCATGTACTCGATCCAGGCGCGGCCGGCGCAGTACGCGGCGACGTACAGCGCGAACGCCCGCCCGTGGCCGAGCTTGAAGCGGCGGTCCGCCCAGATCACCAGGAGCGCCACACCGATGCACCAGAGCGACTCGTACAGGAACGTCGGGTGGTAGGTACCGGCGACCCGGTTGGGGCCCTCGCTGATCTTCAGCGCCCACGGGACATCGGTGGCCCGGCCGTACAGCTCCTGGTTGAACCAGTTGCCCCAGCGGCCGCAGGCCTGGGCCAGGGCGATTCCGGGGGCGAGCGCGTCGGCCCAGGCGGGCAGCGGGATCCCGCGGCGGCGGCAGCCGATCCAGGCACCGACCGCGCCGAGCGCGATCGCACCCCAGATGCCGAGGCCGCCCTGCCAGATCTTGAAGGCGTCGACCCAGTTCTCACCGTCGCTGAAGTACAGCTGGTAGTCGGTGATGACGTGGTAGAGCCTGCCTCCGACAAGGCCGAAGGGCACGGCCCAGACGGCGATGTCGGCAACAGTGCCGGCTCTGCCGCCTCGGGCGACCCAGCGCTTGTTGCCGAACCAGACGGCGACGAAGACACCGATGATGATGCAGAACGCGTAGCCGCGAAGCGGGATCGGTCCGAGATCGATCACGCCGGTCGACGGGCTGGGGATGTAGGCAAGATTCATGGCATCGTCGACGCTACCCTGCCGGGCGGGACGTACGGCAACCCGCCCGACAACGTCTGGGTAACGAGCCGGTCATCGATTCCCCCGGTTGCGCGCCGGTCGGAGCGCAGGTGGCCCCGGAGGCCGTGCCCGGTCCGAGGTCACCCGGCAGCGCTTCAGGACCCCGACGGAGCGGGTGTGACGGTGCCCGGCTTCTTGCCCTTGTCGGCCTCGGCGACCCACTTCTTCAGGTTGGCCACGGTGATGGGCTCGTCCCCCTTCTTGGGGAAGATCGACTCGCCGTTGAGCAGCGCCGTCGGTGTGCCCTGGAATCCGCCCTTCTCGAACGCGGTGTTGGACTTCTCCACCCAGGCGTCGTGCGCGCCGTCCTCCACACAGCTGCGGAACGTGGGCGTGTCGAGCCCCTCGACCTTCTTGGACAGCTCGATCAGCTTGCTGTTGTCGCCGAAGGCGTCGTCGGACTCCTGCGGCTGGTTGCTGTACAGGACGTCGTGGTACGCCGGGAACTTGCCGGCGTCCTGGGCGCATGCTGCCGCGTTGGCCGCCCTGAGCGAGCCACTGCCGCCGAGATTGCCGTCGATCAGCGTGGCGAAGTGGTAGTCGACCCTGATCTGCCCGCTCTGCTCCATTTGATGGATCGTGTCCCGGAACGCGTTCTCGAACTGGGCGCAGACCGGGCAGCGGAAGTCCTCCCAGACCGTGAGCGTGGACGGGGCGTCGTCCGCTCCCACCGGAATGGCCAGGCTGTCCTTGCCGGTGGCGCCGGACGGCGCGACGGCCGGGCCCGAAGCCTTGTCCTTGTCGCCCTTGCCTCCGGTGTTCGCCGCGATCACGCCGACGACGGCGGCCAGTCCCAGGACCCCCACCACGGCGGCGGAGACGATCAGCGTGCGGCGGCGGCGCTCCTGCGCCCTCGCCTGCTCGCGCTGCTGGATCAGCCGGTCTCGCGCGGCCCTTTTTCCCTCTTGGTTCTTCTCGCTCACACCCGCAGCAACGAACCGGGGAGGCACTCGCGTGCCTCCCCGGTCCCATGTCCACCCATTCGGGTTACGTCAGGTGTCAGCGCTTTCGAACACCTTCGGCCAGATCGGCCGCCAGTGAGCGGACGGCCGCCAGTCCTGCCGCCTCGTCGGGCGCGTCCAGCATCCGCTTGACGAAGGCCGAGCCGACGATGACGCCGTCGGCGAAGCCGGCGACCTCGGCGGCCTGGTCGGCGTCGGACACGCCGAGGCCGACGCAGACCGGGAGGTCGGTGGTGGCGCGGGTGCGCCTCACCAGGTCCTGGGCCTGCTCGCCGACCGAGACACGGGTGCCGGTGACACCCATCAGCGACGCCGCGTAGACGAAGCCGGAGCCGGCCTCCGTGATGGTGGCGAGGCGCTCGTCCTTGCTGCTGGGCGCGACGACGAACACGGTCGCGAGACCGTGCTTGCCGGCGTGCTCGCGCCACAGCGCGGACTCCTGGACCGGAAGGTCGGGCAGGATGCACCCGGCGCCGCCGGCCTCGGCGAGCTCGGCGGTGAAGCGCTCGACGCCGTACCGGTCGATCGGGTTCCAGTACGTCATGACGAGGATCGGGATGCCCGTCGCGTCGTACGCCTCGCGGACCGTACGCATCACGTCGGCGATCCGTACGCCGCCGCGCAGCGCGATGTCGTCGGCGGTCTGGATGACCGGACCGTCGAGCACCGGGTCGCTGTGGGGCAGCCCCACCTCGACGACGTCGGCGCCGCCTGCGGCCACGGCCTTGACGGCCTCGATGGCGCCGTCCACGGTCGGGAAGCCGGCGGGCAGATACGCGATCAGCGCGGCCCTGCCCTCCGCCTTGGCGGCGGCGATCGTGGTGCTCAGCAGCTCGATGTTGCCGCTCACTTGACGTCCCCCTCGATCTCCGCGCCGATGCTGTCCGCGTCGGCCTCGACGGCCGCGTCCG
The DNA here is from genome assembly GCF_044742205.1 of Streptomyces sp. NPDC087901. NCBI lineage: Bacteria > Bacillati > Actinomycetota > Actinomycetes > Kitasatosporales > Streptomycetaceae > Streptomyces > Streptomyces sp. NPDC087901. The sequence continues at coordinate 1,078,750 of NZ_JBIUUC010000001.1, read as the reverse complement.
TCTCGTACAGCCCGAAGTAGCGCGCTGCCGTGTCCATGTCCTTGTCACCGCGGCCGGACAGGTTGACCAGGATCAGTCCGTCCTTGCCGAGTTCCTTGCCGACCTCCAGGGCACCGGCCAGCGCGTGCGCGCTCTCGATGGCCGGGATGATGCCCTCGGTGCGGGAGAGCAGGCGCAGCGCCTGCATGGCCGCGTCGTCGGTGACGGCACGGTACTCGCCCCGGCCGATGTCCTTCAGGTACGCGTGCTCCGGGCCGATGCCCGGGTAGTCCAGACCGGCCGAGATGGAGTACGGCTCGGTGATCTGGCCCTCGTCGTCCTGGAGGACGTAACTGCGCGAGCCGTGCAGGATGCCGGGCTCGCCCGCGGTCAGGGTGGCCGCGTGCTCTCCGGTCTCCACACCGTGTCCGGCGGGCTCGCAGCCGATGAGGCGGACGCCTGCGTCCGGGATGAGGGCGTGGAAGAGCCCGATGGCGTTGGAGCCGCCGCCGACGCAGGCGATCGCCGCGTCCGGCAGCCGGCCGGCCCGTTCCAGGATCTGCCGCCTGGCCTCGACGCCGATCACGCGGTGGAAGTCGCGGACCATCGCCGGGAAGGGGTGCGGGCCCGCGACCGTACCGAAGAGGTAGTGGGTGCGGTCCACGTTGGCGACCCAGTCGCGGAACGCCTCGTTGATGGCGTCCTTGAGCGTGCGGGAGCCGGACTTCACGGCGATGACCTCGGCGCCGAGCATCCGCATGCGCGCCACGTTCAGCGCCTGCCGCTCGGTGTCGATCTCGCCCATGTAGATGGTGCATTCGAGGCCGAAGAGCGCGCAGGCGGTCGCGGTGGCGACGCCGTGCTGGCCGGCTCCGGTCTCGGCGATGACGCGGGTCTTGCCCATGCGCCTGGTGAGCAGCGCCTGGCCCAGCACGTTGTTGATCTTGTGCGAGCCGGTGTGGTTGAGGTCCTCGCGCTTGAGGAAGATCCGCGCGCCGCCGGCGTGCTCGGCGAAGCGGGCGACCTCGGTGAGGGCGCTGGGGCGGCCGGTGTAGTTCACCATGAGCTCGTTGAGCTCGGCGGCGAAGGCAGGGTCGGCCTTGGCCTTGTCGTACTCGACGGCCACCTCGTCCACAGCGGCGACGAGCGCCTCCGGGATGAACTTTCCGCCGTACGCACCGAAGTACCCCTCGGCGCTGGGGATCAGACCCTCCGGGTCCGGAATGAAGAAGTCGGACGACATCTCGACGTGCTCCTCGGCATGGCAGTGAATGGGTTCACCGTATGCGCCGTGAGCGGAGCGCCGCCGCGGCCGTGGGCGGCCGGGCGGTGCGGTCGTGCGGATCCGCCGGTGGGGCGGGGGCGACGGCCGGGGCTCGCTCTACTGCGCGGACCCCGTGCGCCATCGCATGCCGTTGACCTGGCCGGGCTCGTCACCGATCACGTACCGCACCCGCCGGCCGTGCACCCGGCGTGCGGGGGCGCGGCAGCCGCGGGGGCGGCAGCCGCGCGCCAGCGGCGCGTGCGGGTCCCGCAGCTGCCGCGCCCCGGCGGGGCGCAGCCCCGGCCGGGGACGGAACGCGGAACAGTCGGCGGACACGGGTGCGGTCAGCTCCGTCCGTGCCGGAGCGCCGGGTGGGCGCCGGCGGCGACCAGGTCGGCGACGGCCGACCGCGGGTCACGGCCGGTGACCAGGGACTCGCCGACCAGCACGGCGTCCGCGCCCGAGTTGGCGTAGGCGATCAGGTCGTGCGGGCCGCGGACGCCGGACTCGGCGACCTTGACGATGTGGTCGGGGATCTCGGGGGCGACGCGCTCGAAGGTGGAGCGGTCGACCTTGAGGTCCTTCAGGTTGCGGGCGTTGACGCCGATGATCTTCGCGCCGGCGTCCACCGCGCGCTCCGCCTCCTCTTCGTCGTGCGCCTCGACCAGCGGCGTCAGGCCGATGGACTCGGCGCGCTCGATCAGGGAGACGAGGGCCTCCTGGTCGAGAGCGGCGACGATCAGCAGGACGAGGTCGGCTCCGTAGGCGCGCGCCTCCCACAGCTGGTACGAGGTGACGATGAAGTCCTTGCGCAGGATCGGGATGTCGACCTTGGCGCGGACGGCCTCCAGGTCGGCCAGCGATCCGCCGAAGCGGCGCTCCTCGGTGAGGACCGAGATGACGGACGCGCCGCCGGCCTCGTAGTCCGCGGCGAGCGCGGCAGGGTCGGCGATGGCGGCCAGGGCACCCTTGGAGGGGCTGGAGCGCTTGACCTCGCAGATGACGGTCACGCCCTCGCCGCGCAGGGCGGCGACTCCGTCCTTGGCCTGAGGAGCGCGGGCCGCGCGTTCCTTGAGCTCGTCGAGGCTGACGCGCGCCTGCCGCTCCGCGAGGTCGGCGCGAACGCCGTCGATGATCTCGTCGAGCACACTCACGCGAGAGGCCCCCTTCCGGGACGTTGACAAGGGAACAGGACTGGCCCTGCCGATGGTATCCGCAGGAGACCGATGGGCTCGCATCCGGCCGGTGGATGTCCCACTACCTGGGCATTCACGGCGCCAGCGCCGATCCGAACGGCAGGTTCCGGACCACACCGAAGATCAGCAGCACGGCTCCGATCCCCCACAGGTAAACCGGCTTCAGGTCGATCCGCAGCGGCCTCCCGGTGGCCGCTCGGACCATCCAGAGGGCCCAGAACACGGCGAGGGCCGCGTAGCCGATGACGGCGACGGCGTTGGAACCGAGCGCCGCCACGATGTCACCGTGCGCGAAGGCGTGGGCGCTGCGCAGTCCGCCGCAGCCGGGGCAGTAGATGCCGGTGAGCCGGAGCAGCGGGCAGACCGGGTAGTGCCCCGGTTCGTTGGGGTCGACCGTACCGACGTAGGCGAAGGCCCCGACGACGCCGGCCAGGACGGCGGCCGGCGCGGCGATCCGTCGGAGCCGTGAGGCGGGGACGGGAGCGCGGGTGGGAACAGGCGGGAGGACCGGCGCAGGCCCGTTGCCGGGCGTCGGTGGCGGGCCGGTCACCGGCCGGGGGCCCGGTGTCGGCGGGTCGGCGGCCGGTGAAGGCGCGGCGGGGAAAGACGATGCGTCCACTCGGTGATTGTCGCCGCTGATACGGAAAGGCGCAGCCCGGGCGTGGGCTGCGCCTTGCGCGCGTACGTCCTCAGGACGGGTCAGGAGGTCTGCGCCTGTCCGGCGCGGGCCCTGGCCTCCGCCAGCTCCGTGGACTCCTTCGGCATGCCGAGGCCGGCGGCCTTCATCGCGAGGCCGACGATCCCGCCGACGAAGACCACGACGATTCCGGCCCAGAAGCCGAGGGGGTTGGCCGCGACCATGAAGACGCCCGCGATGCAGAAGCCGATGAAGGCGATGATGACACCGGTCCAGGCGGCCGGGGTGTGTCCGTGGCTGCTGCCCGCCATGAGTTGCTCCTCGTTGGTGTTGCGCTGTTGGTATCGCTCGGGGCCGCCGCACCCGTGCCGCTGTGGGTGCCGCTCTGCTGCGAGCTCACGGCCATTGTCCCGTACGTGCGAGTGCGACGTGAGCTGGGGGTCACGCCTCGCGCGTCGGGTCCTCGCCGCGGTCCAGGGCCTTCCACAGGTCCTCGGGCCGGTCCGGGTCCGGGGCCGTGCGAGGGGCCTTGCGGGGGCGCGGGGTGCCGTCGCGCTCGTACCGTCCGGACATCGTGGGCCAGCGGCGGCCGAAGCGCAGGGCGAGGAGCCCGGCGAGCAGGATCAGCAGGCCGCCGGCCGCGGTGACGTAGGGCCAGGCGGTGTGGCTGAGGGCCTCGATGGCGGCGGAGCTGTCGCCGGTGGACTGCGCGGCTTTCTCGTCGAGTGCGGCGCTGTCGGACGCGCCGAGGTAGGCGCTCAGTGCGGCGCCGAGCCCGCTGAGGGCCAGCAGTCCCGCCACGGCCAGCCGGCCGGCGCCGCGGACGGCGAAGACGGCGACGAGGGCGGCCAGGCCGACTATGGCGAGGGCCGCGGGGAGGCCGGTGACGTCCTGCCCGTCGGCGTTCAGCGCCAGGGTGCCGCCGCCGACGGAGGCCTTGCCCCCGGCCCAGGTCTGCCCGGAGGCGAGCAGGACGACGGTGGCGCCGGCGGCCCCGAGGAGCAGGCCGGCTGCCAGGCTTCGGCGGCTTCCCGCGCTGTCGGGCGCGGTGGCGGCTTCGGCACGGGGCTGGGGTACGGGGACAGCACTCACGTACTCCACTATCCCTTACGGCCCCGCGTTGGCCGTAAGGGCCCCTTGTGCCGGTTGTCTCACTTCCTCTCCCGCTGCCGGTCGCGGGTGAGGTGTCAGTTGCCGCCGAGCCGGTTCGCGGTGTGCACGGCGCGCAGCACCGCCGCGGCCTTGTTGCGGCACTCGGTGTCCTCGGCGACCGGGTCGGAGTCGGCGACGACACCGGCACCGGCCTGGACGTATGCCGTGCCGTCGCGCAGCAGCGCGGTGCGGATCGCGATGGCGGTGTCGGAGTCCCCGGCGAAGTCGAGGTAGCCGACGCAGCCGCCGTACAGTCCGCGGCGGGTGGGTTCGAGCTCCTCGATGATCTGCATGGCGCGCGGCTTGGGAGCGCCGGAGAGGGTGCCCGCCGGGAAGCACGCGGTGAGGACGTCGAAGGCGGTGCGGCCCTCGGCGACGCGGCCGGTGACGGTGGACACGATGTGCATCACATGGGAGTACCGCTCGATCGACATGAAGTCGACGACCTCGACGCTGCCGGGCTCGCAGACCCGTCCCAGGTCGTTGCGGCCGAGGTCGACGAGCATCAGGTGCTCGGCGCGTTCCTTCGGGTCGGCGAGGAGTTCGTCGGCGAGCGCCTGGTCCTCCTGCGGGGTGGCGCCGCGGTGCCGGGTTCCGGCGATCGGGTGGACCATCGCGCGGCCGTCCTCGACCTTGACGAGGGCCTCGGGGCTGGAGCCCGCGACGTCGAAGCCGTCGAAGCGGAAGAGGTACATGTACGGCGAGGGGTTGGTGGCGCGCAGCACTCGGTAGACGTCCAACGCGCTTGCCGTGCACGGGGTTTCGAAGCGCTGGGAGGGGACGACCTGGAAGGCCTCGCCGGCCCGGATGCGCTCTTTCACGTCCTCGACCGCGTCCTGGTAGGCCTTGCCTCCCCACAGTGCGGTGTACGGCGGGAGCTCGGAGGGCGGCAGGACCGCCGGGGTGTTCTCGACGGGGCGGCGCAGGTCCTGCTCCATGGCGTCGAGCCGGGCGACGGCGTCGGCGTGCGCCTCGTCGGCACCGGTGGCCAGGTCGTTGTGGTTGATCGCGTTGGCGATCAGCAGGACGCTGCCGTCCCAGTGGTCGAGAACGGCGAGGTCGGAGGTGAGCAGCATCGTCAGCTCGGGGAGCCTGAGATCGTCGCCGCCGCTCTCGCCGATCTTCTCCAGCCGGCGCACGATGTCGTAGCCCAGGTAGCCGACCATGCCGCCGGTGAAGGGCGGCAGCCCGGATTCCTGGTCGTGCGGGGTGTGCAGGGTCTCGATGGTGGCGCGCAGGGCCTGCAGCGGGTCGCCGTCGACGGGGACGCCGACCGGCGGGGAGCCGACCCAGTGGGCCTCGCCGTCGCGGGTGGTGAGCGTGGCGGCGCTGCGTACACCGATGAAGGAGTAGCGCGACCAGGTGCGGCCGTTCTCCGCGGATTCCAGGAGGAAGGTGCCGGTGCGCTCCCCCGCGAGCTTGCGGTAGAGACCGACGGGGGTGTCGCCGTCCGCGAGGAGCCTGCGGGTGACGGGGATGACGCGCCGGTCGACGGCCAGCTTGCGGAACGTGTCGAGATCCATGGCGGCAGACCCTACTGTCCGAGCGGGAGGACGTCGGCGTCGAAACAGGTGCGGTCGCCCGTGTGGCAGGCGGCACCCGTCTGGTCGACCCTGACGAGGACGGTGTCGGCGTCGCAGTCCAGGGCGACGGACTTGACCTGCTGGATGTGGCCGGAGGTGTCGCCCTTGACCCAGTACTCCTGGCGGCTGCGCGACCAGTAGGTGCAACGGCCGGTGGTCAGGGTGCGGTGCAGGGCCTCGTCGTCCATCCAGCCGAGCATCAGCACCTCGCCGGTGTCGTACTGCTGGGCGATGGCCGGGACCAGTCCGTCGGCGCCGCGCTTGAGGCGGGCGGCGATGGCGGGGTCGAGGTCGCTGGCGGGCCGGGGGGTGCCGGGCGTGGGCGTGCTGGTCATGTGCCCATTGTGCCGTGGGTACGGAGGCCTCCCGGCGTGCGTCCACTGGGCGGACCGTGGCCGACGGTCGTACCCTGGCGGGCATGTCGACCCATGCGAAGCGCGAACGACTTCTGCTTGCCGACCTGTTGGAGGCGGTGGGCCCCGAGGCACCGACTCTCTGCCACGGCTGGACGACCCGGGAGCTGGCGGCCCATGTGGTGGTACGGGAGCGCCGGCCCGACGCGGCGGCCGGTCTGGTCATCGGACCGCTGAAGAACCGGCGGGACCGGGTCATGACCGAGTTCACCGAGAAGCCGTACGAGGAGCTGATCCAGCTCATCCGTACGGGTCCGCCGAGGATGTCCCCGTTCGGGCTGAAGCAGCTGGACGAGGCGGCCAACACGGTCGAGTTCTACGTGCACACGGAGGATGTCCGCCGGGCGCAGCCGGACTGGTCGGCGCGGGAGCTGGACCCGGTGTTCGCCGACGTCCTGTGGTCGCGTACGGAGAAGGCGGCGCGGATCCTCGGGCGGAAGGCGCCGGTGGGGCTGGTGCTGCGCCGCCCGGACGGCCAGACGGCGGTCGCTCACCGGGGCACGCCGGTGGTGACGGTGACCGGTGAGCCGGGCGAGCTCCTGCTGTTCGCGTTCGGACGGCAGGACGCGGCGCGGGTCGAGCTGGAGGGTGAGCAGGACGCGATCGGCCGGCTGACGACGGCGAAGCTCGGCATGTAGCGCCGCTCGTTTCGCGCGCTGTCCACCGCGAATCGTTGTCTACCGCGCGACAGAAGGTGCGCGATGCGTGGGCCGGGCCGGCGGGGCGGGCCGCTCCGCCTTCCGGCCGGTGCGGGAGCCGACGTATCCCAGGAGGAATCCGGCCGGGATCGTGACGAGTCCCGGCGTCTGGAGCGGGAACCAGTGGAAGTCGCGGTACGGGAACAGCGCGATGTGGGTGCCGGAGAACGCGGGCGAGAACACCATCAGGACCGCGATCAGCGGCAACGTGCCGTAGACGGTCCAGCGCACCCCGCGCGCGTTGAAGCCCGGCCGGAACAGCGCGTACAGCAGCACGGGCGGCAGTACGGAGGCGGCGGCGGCGAACGAGAGCGAGAGCAGCACCTGCGGATTGCGGTCGTGGGTGTACATCGAGACGTAGACGGAGAGCGCGCCGGTCAGGACGACGGCCAGGCGGGCGCGGAGGATCTCGCGACCGGCTGACCGGTCGGACCGGGCGGCGGTGCGGGACCGGGCCTTCGTCGCGAAGTCGCGGGCGACGGAGGAGGCGGCGGCCAGCGTGATGCCGGCCACCGCGGCCAGTGTGGTGGCGAACACCGCGCAGGCCACGAACGCGAAGAGCAGACTCTCGCGCGGCCCGTCGGCACCCGGGTCGAGCGCGCCGGTCACCAGCAGCAGCGCGGTGCCGCCCGCCGGGTCCGCGGCCTGAATGATCTTGTGGCCGAGCAGGGCGGACGCGCCGAGGCCGACCACGACGACGCCGGCGCACAGGAAGGCCACCGGGGCCGCCGCCCAGACGGTGGCGCGGCGTACGGTCCAGCTGTCGCGCATCGGGTGCAGCCGCATCATGATGTGCGGCATGCAGGCGGCCCCGAGGACCAGGGTCAGCTGGAAGCCGAGCAGATCCAGGGTGCCGGCGAAGGTGTGGCCGAACTGAAGCCCGGGGCGCGCGTAGGACCCGCCCGCGCCGCTGCCTTGCTGGGCGGCGTCGAAGAGGGCGAACGGGTTCCAGCCGTAGCGGGCGAGCACCAGACCGGCGAGCAGGGTCACCGCGGCCAGCACCACGGCGACCTTGACGATCTGGATGTAGCCGGTGCCCCGCATGCCGCCGACGGCGGAGTAGCAGACCATCAGGGCGCCGCTGGCGACGGTGCAGCTGGTGAGCGCTCCGTCGGGCAGCCCGAAAACGGATGCCATGACCCGGCCCGCGGTGGCGAGTTGGACCAGCAGCAGGGGGGCCAGGACGACCAGAGTGGTGAGCCCCAGGGCGCGGCGTACGGTCGGGTCGCCGAGCCGGTCCGCCAGGAAGTCGCCGAGGGTGAACACGCCCTTGCGGCGCATCGGTTCGGCCAGGATCCGCATGACCAGCACGAGGGAGGCCACCGTGGCGACAGCGAAGAGAATGCCGTCGAAGCCGGCGAGTGCGACGGAGCCGGTGGTGGAGAGCAGGGTGGCGGCCGAGATGTAGTCACCGGCGATGGCCAGCCCGCTCCCGGCCGGGCCGAGGGCGGAGCCGCCGCCCGCGTAGAAGTGTTCCGGGTCGTCCTGGTCCGCCGCGGCCAGCCCGCACAGCAGCAGCGACACGGCGACGAATCCGAGGAAGACGACCACGGCCAGCGACCGGGCGTCGAAGCCGCCGCTCACCGGCGCGGTCCCGGCGCCGGGACGGGCGTGGCAGCGGGTGCGCAGGCGCTCGCGCGGGCGCGAGGCGTGCGAGGTGTCGGGCGCTCAGAAGACATGCCGGTTACGGCATCAGTCTCCCGGGTCCGCGTACACAGGGCGGGGCGGGGGCGCTGCGCGGGTACAGCCGGTGCGGGTGAGGTCTGTGCGCGAGCACATCGCGTCTGCCGCCCGGTGGGCGCGGGCGCGATGTGCTCGCGGGACCGTCAGATGTGCTCGCCGGACCGTCAGCCGGGCAGCAGGCGGCGGGCCGCCAGGGCGAGGGAGACCTCGACCGCGTCGGACGGGCGGGTGAGACAGCGTCCGGTCAGCTGCTCGAAGCGGCGCAGCCGGTTCAGGACCGTGTTGCGGTGGCAGTAGAGCCGGGCCCCCGCCCGCTGCGCGGAACCGTCCGAGTCGAGCCACGCCGTGAGCGTCTCGATGATCACGTCGCGGTCGGCCGGGTCCAGCCGGTCGAGTGGCCCCAGTACCCGCGCGGCCAGCGCCGAGCCGAGCCCCGGGGACGAGACGACCAGGGCGGCGGGCAGCTGCTCGTCGAGCAGGACGACCCCGCCCGCGGCCGGGCAGGCCCGCAGGGCGGTCTCGGCGAGCCGCCGGGCGTCCCCGAGTGCCGCCAGCCCGACGACGACGGAGCTGATGCCGACCCGGGCTCCCGGCGGGGCGCACAACCCGGCGGCCAGCGCGGCCAGTTCCGCGTCCCCGTCGACCGCACCGGCAGGCGCGTCGGGCGGCCCGTCGCTCCCCTCCGCTGTCGCGGATCCGGGGGCCGCCTCGGTGAGCGGTGCGACGGGTTGCGCCGCCCCCTCGCACCGGGCCAGCGGAAGGATCGCGAACTCCGCGTCCGGGCCCGGGTGCCAGAGCGCGTCCGTCCCGGCGGGCAGCGTCATCGGCGGCTGCGCGGTGCCGTGCGGGGCGCGACGGGCGGTGGAGACCGCGAGCACCGCGTACCTGCCGTGTTCCGGCAGCTCCAGCATCGTGGCGGCGTCCGGCAGTTCGGCGATCTGCGCGGTGCCGTCCAGCAGCGCCGCCGTCATCAGGCGCTGCCGGTTCTCCCGCCGCCAGGCCAGCCGGCGCTCGGTCTGGCGGTAGGCGTCCGCGACGACACCGCAGTGCTCGTCCACGAAGTTCCAGACGTCCGCCGCGACATGCACCAACAGCCGGATGTCCTCGGGGTGGCGGCGCGCGGTGTCGTCCACCAGGTCCTGCCAGACCATCGCACCGCCCATCCGGAAGGCGTGCAGAACCGCGTCGAGCGGCAGGCCCTGCTCGGCCCGGACCTCACCGATCCGCCGGGAGGTGCGGTGGGCCGCGTCCCGGAACTCCCGGGGCTGGATCAGCGATCCGACGTTGTGCCGCAGCGAGTGGTGCACCTCCTGCCAGATCTCCGCCGCGTCGGCCTCGATGGCCGAGCGGTAGGCGGGCTCCTGCTCGCGCAGCGCCTCGACGAGCCGGTCCGTCAGCTCCGGCAGGGCCTCGATCAGCACCCGGGCCGACCGGTGCAGTACGGCGACGGCCTCGCGATCGGCCAGCGAACGGAAGCGGCGCGGCATCGGTGCGACGGGGGGCGGCCCGTGCAACGCCCTGACCCGTGAACGTACGACCTGCGGCATGGCGGCCTCCACCGGGATTCGGCCGGCTCCAGAAAACGACCGGCTCCGGTTCACTCAGCCCGGCGTTGGGCATGAGCACACCGAATCATCCTGACGCCCGCAGAATGGCATACCGCCCAGTCGGTACCTAGAGGTTTGCGGCGTACTTCTCATCACGGTCCTGCAACCTCCCGGACTCGGAGCCGAAACCCGGGCCGGCCACGGGCCCCGGTTCCGCGCGTGTACCGGACGGGCCTCAGCGGTCCAGCAGCCTGGCCAGCTCGGTCCTGGACCGCACCCCCAGCGCCGCGAACACATTGCGCAGATGGTGGTCGACGGTCCGCGTGCTCACCGAGAGCCGCAGCGCCACCTCACGGTTGGTGGCCCCCTCGGCGACGCACCGGGCGATGCGCTGCTGCTGCGGGGTGAGGGCCGCCATCGGATCCGTGCCGCCCGCCGCGGCCGGGCCCTCCACGGCCTCCCCGGCGGCCCGCAGTTCACCGCTCGCCCGATCGGTCCAGCCCCGTGCACCGCACCGCTCGAAGGCGACCAGGGCGTCGCGCAGCGGGCCCCTGGCCTCCCGGGTGCGGCGGCGCCTGCGCAGCCAGGCCCCGTACAACAGCTGGGTGCGGGCGCGTTCGAAGTCGCCGCCCGCGCGGTCGTGGTGGGCGAGCGCCTCCTCGTACCGGCCGGCCACGTCGGCCTGTGCCGCCAGCAGGGCGCGGCAGCGGGCCAGCTGGGCGGGGGCCTGGGGGTCCGTGGTGCGTGTGACCCAGACGGCGAACTCCGCCACGGCGTCGGCGACCGGGTCCGCTCCCCTGCCCCGGGCAGGCCGCCCGGCCAGGACGGACGCCTCGACGTAACACGGTACGGCGAGCATCCGGGTGGCGAAGTGCCCGCGCCGGGGACCGGGCCTCACGAGCGGGTCGAGCCGGGCGGCGGCCGCGCCGGAGCGCCCCGCCGCCAGGTCCGCGCGGGCGAGTGCCCAGGTGGCCAGGGTCGCGGCCTGGGCGAGTCCGTGCGGTCCGGCCCCCGCGAGGGCCGCGTCGGCATGGGTGGCGCAGGCCTCCGTGCCACCCTCCACGGAAGCGGCGAGTGCGAGCACGGCGTGCAGGTGGGAGGCGGTGTTGGGCTGCCCGGTACGCCGGGCAGCGTGCAGGCCCTCCAGCGCGTGCGCCCGGGCGGAGGCATGGCGGCCGGCCCTGAGCTCGGCGTACGCCAGGTGTTCCAGGGCCTGCGGCAGCAGGGCCTCGGGGCCGGCCGACCGTACGGCGGCGAGCGCCCGGGTCCCGAACCGGCAGGCGGCGTCGACGTCGCCCAGCACCAGGGCCGAGACCCCGCCGCGCAGCAGCTGGGCCGGGTCGCGCGCCCGGCCGGCGGAGTCGAGGCAGCGGCGCAGCAGCGCCTGCCCTTCGGCGATGCGCCCGCAGAGCACCGCGCTCATGCCGTCGCAGTACTGGGCGAGGGCCGGATCGGACACGGATACCGGGATACGGGTCATGGCGTCGAGGTACGCGAGCGCGTCCCCCATCGCCCAGGCGGCCTCGGCGGCGCCGAGCTGGGCGTCGAGGGCGCGGCTCGGGTCGTGCGGCGCGAGCAGCGCCGCAGCGGCGAGGAGGGCCTCGTGGGCGTCGGCGGCCGGTCCGTCGCGCAGGGCGAGGAGCCCGCGCACCAGGTGCGCGCCGTCGTGCGCGGGGCAGGCACCCACCCGGGCCAGCAGCGCGCGGGCCCGGCCGGTGTCACCCGCGAGCCGGGTGTGCTCGGCGGCGCCGGCGAACCGGGCGGCCCGCACCGCCTCGTCGCTGGAGAGCACCGCGGCACGGGCGAGCGCGGCTGCCCGCTCGGCGTGCGGCCGAGGTGCCACGGCCGCCGCCTCCAGTGCGTCGGCCAGCCCGTCGTCGGGCCCCTCGGCGGCGCAGGCACGTTGGACGAGCGCGGGGAGCACGGACGGTCCGGCAGCCATGTGTCCCGGCCCGTGCCGGAGGGCTCCCTGCTGTAGGGGGAGGGCCGGCACGGCACAGGTGGCACCGTCACGAGCCGGACCGGAGACGTTGCCGGGCGCGGAACCGGAACCGGAAGCGGGCGCGGGCGCGGGCGCGGGCACGGAACCGGAAGCGAAACCGGCCGGGGAAGGGGAACCGGCCGCGCAGGCGTCACCGGGGCGGAAGCCTGAAGCGGACACCCCGCCCCCGCCGCCGCCCGGTCGGGAACCGGGCGCAGCCGCCCCGCCGTCACCCACGCGGGAACCGGAAGCCGTCACGTACGAGGCACCGGATCCGGTCCGAGGGGAGGCGAGGCCGCCGTAACCCGTTCCCCCCACCCCCGTGGCCCGTCGCAGCGGCCGGCGGACGCGTCCGCGGGCGCCGGCCGTCGCCAGCAAGGTGGCGAGCAGGCCGTGGACCGCGCGGCGGCGCTGCGGGGAAGCGCGGTACAGGACCGCCCGGCGCAGCAGTGGGTGGTTGAAGTGGAGGCGGTCGCCCGCCCGTTGGAGGGCACTGGCGGTCCCGGCCGGGGTCAGCAGGGCCACGTCGAGCGCTGCGGGGCCGAGACCTGCCGAGGCGGCCGCGCGGAGCAGGAGGGCCATGTCCGTGCCGGCACCCTCCGGCTCGTGTTCCTGCGCCGCAGCTGCGAGCAGCAACAGCGTGCGGGTGTCCGGGGGCAGCCCGTCGAGGCGGGCGGCGTACGCGTCCAGGACGCCCTCGGCGCCGGGCAGCGGATACGGCGGCGGGGTGCGGCCGGCGAGCTGGTCGGGGGTGAGCCGGCCGGTCAGTCCGGCGAGCAGCCGGGGATTCCCGGCAGCCTCCCGGAGGAGTTCGCCTCGGACCACCGGATCGACCTGGTCCGCGGCGTCGGTGATCCGGTCCAGGACGGCCGCCGCCGCGTCGTCGTCGAGGGGTCCGAGCCGGAGCGCGGGCAGCCCAGCGAAGCTCGTCTCGTCCCCGGCGCCGATCACCACTGCGACCCGGCTGCCCGCGCCGAGCCTGCGGGCCGCGAAGACGAGGGCGGCACGCGAAGCGGGATCCCAGTCGTGCGCGTCGTCCACGCACACCAGGAGGGGCTGTTCGGAGCCGAGTTGCCGCAGCAGGCCGAGCAGCGCCGTGGGGGTGATGCCGTCGTGCAGCACCGCGTCGGGCGACAGCGGAAGCGGGCCGGGGGCGGAACAGAGCAGAGCGTGCAGCCCGCTGTACGGAAGCCGCTGCTCGGCGGGGGCCGCGGTGGCGGTCAGGACGGGGCCGGTGCGCCGTTCGTGGTGCGCGGCGACGGCCCTGTCCAGGAGCGCGGTGCGACCGATGCCGGGCAGTGCGGTCAGCACCAGCGCGCTGCCGTCACCGTTGCGCAGCCGTACCAACAGGGTGTCGAGGATGGCGAGTTCACCGCTGCGGCCGTACAGCCGGAGCGGACTGTGCACGGTCGTCGATGGAGTCACAACCAGCACGTTACTTCCGCGTAAACAGTGTCGGAAGATGTGCGTCCGCACCCGGCCCGCCCCCGGCCGCTTGCGGGGCGCCCTCCCAAGGTGAGCCGTAGGTGACTGTGCACGCGCACATCGCGGACCCGGTCTCGCGCGCGCCGCCCGTAACGTCGGGCCATGACTGATGAATTCCGTACGGACGACGGTCTGACGCTGCGCTACTGGTCCTGGTCCCGCGGGCCGCGGGCCGGACTGCCCCCGGTGCTTCTGCTGCACGGTTTCGCCGCCGATGCCCGGCTGAACTGGGAGGGCCCCGGTGTGGTCGAGGCCCTCGTGGCGCGGGGCCGCCACGTCCTCGCGCTCGACGCCCGGGGGCACGGTTCGTCGGACAAGCCGCACGACGACGCCCGGTACGGCGAGTCGGTGATGGCCCGGGACGTGAGGCAGCTGATCGACCGCACCGGTGGCGGCGAAGTGCATCTGGCGGGCTACTCGATGGGGGCGGTCGTGGCGCTGCTGGCGGCCGCCGACGACGAGCGGATCACCCGGCTGGTGGTCGGCGGGATCGGCGCGGGCGCGGTGGAGGTGGGCGGGCTGGACACCCGGGCCATGCCGCCGGAGCTGGTGGCGGCCGCGCTGACGGCCGAGGACGCGGCCGACGCCCCCGAACGGACCCGGGGCTTCCGGATCCTGGCCGACACCACGGGCTCCGACCGGTTGGCCCTCGCCGCACAGATCCGCTCGGTGCACCGGGGCCCGCTGCCGCTGGACCGGATCCGGATACCCACGCTGGTGCTCGCCGGGGCGGACGATCCCCTGGCCGTGCGGCCCGAGGTGCTGGCCGACGCCCTCACGGGGTCACGCCTGAAGGTGCTGCCGGGGGACCATCTCACCGTCGTCCGCGATCCGGGATTCGCCGCCTCCGTCGCCGGGTTCCTCACCGAGGACGACTGACGCGCCCCGACGGCGAAGAGCCGGGAGCCCGACGGCAAAGAACCGGGGCCCGACGGCGAAGGGCCGGACCGCACTGCGCGGTCCGGCCCTTCGCCAACGTCAGGAACGACGTCGGGGACTACGAGGTGTGGGGGCAGTTGCCCCGCGACTCGGCGATCGTCAGACTCGCCGCGGGCAGCGGGCACAGGAACTGCTCGTAGCGGGAGTCGTTGTCGATGAAGCGCTTCAGCCACGAGATGCTGTACTTCGCGATCGTGGTGTTGGAGGAGTTCGGGGTGAAGTGCGTGGCCCCGCGCAGCTCCACGTACGCCTTGTCCAGCGTGCTCGGCAGCGACTGGTAAAACGGCTCGGAGTGAGTGGCGACGGGGGCGATCGTGTCACCGTCCGCGCCGAAGATCAGGGTGGGTGTACGGACTTCGGGCCACGTGGTGTCGAGGTTCCAGCCGGTCAGCGGGATCGCCGCCTTCAGCGAGGTGCGGCTCTTCGCGGCCTCCAGGGTGCCGCCACCGCCCATGGAGTGGCCCATCACTCCGAGCCGGGAGGTGTCGATCCGAGTACGCACCGAGCTCGTCTTCGTCAGGTAGTCCAGCGCGGCCAGGAGCTGGCGGCCCCGGCTGTCGGGCTGGTCCATCGTGGTGTTGGTGTCGATGGTGAAGACGACGAAGCCCTGGGAAGCGAGCCGCGGTCCGAGCCAGGCGATGCTGGACTGGTAGGCGGTGAAGCCCGGCGAGATGGCGACCGCGCCGAAGGTGCCGTCCGAGGTGGACGTCGGGTAGTAGATCGTGCCGCCGCCGAAGCCGCTGACGCTGAGCGAGGAGACGCTGGTCTGCGAGACCGCGTACGAGCCGCGGCTCGCCTCGATACTCGCGTTGCTCGGGGCCGGACCGCGCTCGTAGGGGTTGTCGGCGGCCTGGGCGCCCGGCATCAGCGCGGTGCACAGACCCGCGGTGGCGACGGTGGCGGCCAGCAGGCCCTTGACGAGACGGGAACGGCTCTTGGACATCCGGTGGCGCGGGGAGGTGTCGCCGGAGGGGAGGTGCTGCACGAGGGGGGCCTCTCGGTCGTGGCGGGGCCACGCCGGGCAGGAACCGAAAGCCGCTTCGGGGTGCACCGCGTGGAACCGCCGTTGTTCTCTGGCGGTCGCCACTTTTGCGGTGCACCCCGGTGGCGCGCATCGGCAACTTCACCGGCCTTCAAGACCGGTGTCCCCTGCCGGTCCTCAGCGGACCGGGTGTCCGGCCTCCCGCAGAGCGCCCTTGACCTCGGAGATCCGCAGATCGCCGAAGTGGAAGACGGACGCGGCGAGGACCGCGTCGGCCCCGGCGTCGATGGCCGGTGCGAAGTCCGCGAGCCGGCCCGCGCCGCCGGAGGCGATGACGGGCACGGTCACGTGCTTCCGCACGGCCGCGATCATCTCGGTGTCATAGCCGTCCTTGGTGCCGTCGGCGTCCATCGAGTTGAGCAGGATCTCGCCCGCGCCGAGTTCGGCGGCCCGGTGGGCCCATTCGACGGCGTCGATGCCGGTGCCCTTGCGTCCGCCGTGCGTGGTGACCTCGAAGGTGCCGGCGGGGGTGCGCCGGGCGTCCACGGACAGGACGAGCACCTGACGGCCGAACCGCTCGGCGATCTCCCGGATCAGCTCCGGCCGGGCGATGGCCGCGGTGTTGACGCCGACCTTGTCGGCGCCGGCCCGCAGGAGCTTGTCGACGTCGTCGGGGGTACGGACGCCACCGCCGACGGTGAGCGGGATGAAGACCTGCTCGGCGGTGCGGCGCACCACGTCGTAGGTCGTCTCCCGGTCACCGCTGGAGGCGGTGATGTCGAGGAAGGTCAGCTCGTCGGCGCCCTCGGCGTCGTACAGCTTCGCCATCTCGACCGGGTCACCGGCGTCGCGCAGGTTCTGGAAGTTGACGCCCTTGACGACCCGGCCGTTGTCCACGTCGAGGCAGGGGATGACACGTACCGCGAGCGTCATCACGCACCTGCCCGGTAGGCCTCGACCTCGACCTCGACGACCAGGCTCGGGTCGACGAAACCGGACACGATGATCATGGTGGCGGCGGGACGGACGTCGTCGAACAGCTCCTTGTGGGCGCGGCCGACCTCGTCTGTGTCCCGGGCGTGCGTGACGTACATCCGGGTACGGACGACGTCCTCGCGGCCCAGGTCCAGCTGCTTCAGCGCCTCGAAGGCGACCTCGAAGGAGGCGACGGCCTGCTCGTAGGGGCTGCCCGCGGAGATCTGGCCGCCCACCACCGACGTGCACCCGGCCACGAGCACCAGCCCGTTCGGCAGCTCGACGGCGCGGGAGTAGCCGAACTTCTCCTCCCAGGGGGCGCCGGAGGAGATGCGCTTGACGGAGTCGGTCATACGGAGACCGCCTCCAGCGCCTCTTCGAGGGTGAACGCCTTCGCGTACAGCGCCTTGCCGACGATCGCGCCCTCGACGCCCGCCGGGACGAGCGAGGAGATGGCGCGCAGGTCGTCGAGCGAGGAGACACCGCCGGAGGCGACGACGGGCTTGTCCGTGGCCGCGCAGACGTTCTTCAGGAGCTCCAGGTTGGGGCCCTGGAGCGTGCCGTCCTTCGCGATGTCGGTGACGACGTAGCGGGCGCAGCCCTCGGAGTCGAGGCGGGCGAGCGTCTCGTAGAGGTCGCCGCCGTCGCGGGTCCAGCCGCGGCCGCGCAGCGTGGTGCCGCGGACGTCGAGGCCGACCGCGATCTGGTCGCCGTGCTCGGCGATGACCTTGGCGACCCATTCCGGGGTCTCCAGGGCGGCGGTGCCGAGGTTGACGCGGCGGCAGCCGGTGGCGAGGGCGGCGGCGAGCGAGGCGTCGTCGCGGATGCCGCCGGAGAGCTCCACCTTGATGTCCATGGCGCCGGCCACTTCGGCGATGAGCGCGCGGTTGTCGCCGGTGCCGAAGGCGGCGTCCAGGTCGACGAGGTGCAGCCATTCGGCGCCGGCGCGCTGCCAGGCGAGTGCGGCCTCCAGCGGGGAGCCGTACGAGGTCTCGGAGCCGGACTCGCCGTGCACCAGGCGGACCGCCTGGCCGTCGCGGACGTCTACGGCGGGGAGCAGTTCAAGCTTCGGCATTACAGCGTCTCGATCCAGTTGGTCAGCAGCTGGGCGCCGGCATCGCCGGACTTCTCGGGGTGGAACTGGGTGGCCCACAACGCGCCGTTCTCCACGGCCGCCACGAACCGTTCGCCGTGCGTGGCCCAGGTGACCTTGGGGGCACGGATCTTGGCGTTGGTGACTTCGAGGGACCAGTCGTGCGCCGCGTAGGAATGCACGAAGTAGTACCGGGACTCGGGGTCGAGTCCGGCGAACAGCCGGGAGTCCTCGGGGGCCTCCACGGTGTTCCACCCCATGTGCGGGACGATGTCGGCCTTGAGCGGGCCGACGGTGCCGGGCCACTCGTCGAGACCCTCGGTCTCCACGCCGTGCTCGATGCCGCGCTCGAAGAGGATCTGCATGCCGACGCAGATGCCCATGACCGGACGCCCGCCGGAGAGCCTGCGTCCGATGATCCATTCGCCGCGGGCCTTCTTCAGGCCCTCCATGCAGGCGGAGAACGCACCGACGCCGGGCACCAGCAGCCCGTCGGCGTTCATCGCCGTGTCGAAGTCGCGGGTGATCTCGACGTCGGCGCCGACGTGGGCGAGGGCGCGCTCGGCGGACCGCACGTTGCCGAAGCCGTAGTCGAAGACGACGACCTTCTTCTTCGTATCCACGTTTCGCTCCTCAGTCCCAGAGGCCCTGGATCCGCATGACGCCCGCTACCAGGCACATCACGGAGGCGATCCCGAGCAGCACGATGACGCCCTTGGGCATGCCCTGCTTCGAGAAGGAGTAGACCCCGCCGGCCAGGAAGAGGCCGACCAGGATCAGGACGGTGTTGAGGCCGGTCACAGGGCGCCCTTCGTGGAGGGGAGGATGCCGGCCGCGCGCGTGTCGTGCTCGCTGGCGTAGCGCAGGGCCCGGGCGAGCGCCTTGAACTGGCACTCCACGATGTGGTGGGCGTTGCGCCCGTACGGGACGTGGACGTGCAGGGCGATCTGCGCCTGGGCGACGAAGGACTCCAGGATGTGCCGGGTCATCGTCGTGTCGTACTCACCGATCATCGGCGCCATGTTCTCGGGCTCGGTGTGCACGAGGTACGGGCGGCCGGAGAGGTCGACCGTGACCTGGGCGAGCGACTCGTCCAGCGGGACGGTGCAGTTGCCGAAGCGGTAGATGCCTACCTTGTCGCCGAGGGCCTGCTTGAAGGCGGCGCCGAGTGCGAGGGCGGTGTCCTCGATGGTGTGGTGCGAGTCGATGTGCAGATCGCCTTCGGTCTTGACCGTGAGGTCGAACAGTCCGTGGCGGCCGAGCTGGTCGAGCATGTGGTCGTAGAAGCCGACCCCGGTCGCGACATCGACCTTGCCGCTGCCGTCGAGGTTGATCTCGACGAGCACGGAGGTTTCCTTGGTGGTCCGCTCCACTCTTCCTACGCGGGCCTCGCGAGTCATGCGTCGTGCTCCTTCTTCAGTTCGCGTACCGCATCGAGGAACGCGTCGTTCTCTGCCGGGGTCCCTGCGGAGACCCGCAGCCATCCCGGTACGCCGTTGTCCCGGACCAGGACGCCCCGGTCGAGGATGTGCTGCCAGGCGGTGTGGCTGTCGGCGAAGCGGCCGAACTGGACGAAGTTGGCGTCCGAGTCGGTGACGTCGAAGCCGAGAGCGCGCAGCTCGGTGACGATCCGGTCGCGCTCACCCTTGAGCTGCGCGACGTACCCGAGGAGCGTATCGGTGTGCTCCAGGGCGGCGAGCGCGGTGGCCTGGGTGACGGAGGACAGGTGGTACGGCAGCCGCACCAGCTGGACCGCGTCGACGACGGCCGGGGCCGCCGCGAGGTAGCCGAGCCGCAGTCCTGCGGCGCCGAACGCCTTGGACATGGTGCGGGAGAGCACCAGGTGGGGGCGGCCCTCGATCAGCGGGAGCAGCGAGGCGTGGTGGCTGAACTCGCCGTACGCCTCGTCGACCACGACCATCGACGGGCCTGCGGCCTGGGCGGCGTCGTGCAGCGCGAGAACGGTGTCGGCGTCGACGGCGGTGCCGGTGGGGTTGTTGGGTGAGGTGATGAAGACGACGTCGGGGCGCTCCTGCGCGATGACCGCGCGGGCCGCGTCGACGTCGATGGTGAAGTCCTCGTTGCGCGGTCCGGAGATCCAGCCGGTGCCGGTGCCGCGGGCGATGAGGGCGTGCATCGAGTACGAGGGCTCGAAGCCGATCGCGGTACGGCCGGGGCCGCCGAAGGTCTGCAGCAGCTGCTGGAGCACCTCGTTGGAGCCGTTGGCCGCCCAGACGTTGGCGAGTCCGACCTCGTGCCCGGCGGTGCGGGTGAGGTAGCGGGCGAGCTCGGTACGCAGCTCGACGGCGTCCCGGTCGGGGTAGCGGTTGAGGTCGCGGGCGGCCTCACGGACCCGTTCGGCGATCCGGTCGACGAGTGCGTCGGGGAGCGGGTACGGGTTCTCGTTGGTGTTCAGCCGGACGGGTACGTCGAGCTGGGGCGCCCCGTACGGGGACTGGCCGCGCAGTTCGTCGCGGATGGGGAGGTCGTCCCAGGCGTTGCGCGGGGCGCTGTTGTCCTTGGAGCCGATGCCCGTGGTGCTGTTGCCCTTGGAGCCGATGCCCGTGGTGCTGTTGTCGCCGGTGTTCGTCACTGCTGCGGAACCTTCCACCCGAACCTGGCCTTGAGTGCGGCGCCGTGGGCGGGGAGGTCCTCCGCCTCGGCGAGGGTCACCACGTGGTGGGTGACCTCGGCGAGCGCGTCGCGCGTGTAGTCGACGATGTGGATGCCGCGCAGGAAGGACTGCACGGACAGGCCCGAGGAGTGGCAGGCACAGCCGCCGGTGGGCAGGACGTGGTTGGAGCCGGCGCAGTAGTCGCCGAGCGAGACGGGCGACCAGGGGCCGACGAAGATCGCCCCGGCGTTACGGACCCGGCCGGCGACCGCGGCGGCGTCGGCGGTCTGGATCTCCAGGTGCTCGGCGGCGTACGCGTCGACGACCTTGAGGCCGTCCTCCAGGTCGTTGACCAGGACGATCGCGGACTGGCGGCCGGCCAGCGCGGGCTCGATCCGGTCGGTGACGTGCTTGGTCGCGGCCACCTGGGGCCGCAGCTCGGCCTCGGTGGCGGCGGCGAGCTCCTCGGAGTCGGTCACCAGGACCGCGGCGGCCATCGGGTCGTGCTCGGCCTGGCTGATCAGGTCGGCGGCGACGTGGACCGGGTCGGCGGTGGCGTCGGCGAGGATCGCGATCTCGGTGGGGCCGGCCTCGGCGTCGATGCCGATGCGGCCCTTGAGGAGGCGCTTGGCGGCGGCGACGTAGATGTTGCCGGGGCCGGTGACGAGGTTCACGGGCAGGCAGTCCTCGGTGCCGTACGCGAACATCGCGACGGCCTGGGAGCCGCCGGCGGCGTACACCTCGTCCACTCCGAGCAGGGCGCAGGCGGCCAGGATCGTGGGGTGCGGCAGTCCGCCGAACTCCTTCTGCGGCGGGGATGCGACGGCGATGCCCTCGACACCCGCCTCCTGGGCGGGGACCACGTTCATCACGACGGACGACGGGTAGACGGAGCGCCCGCCCGGCACGTACAGCCCGACGCGCTCGACCGGCACCCACTTCTCGGTGACGGTGCCACCGGGGACGACCTGGGTGGTGTGCGTAGTGCGGCGCTGCTCGCGGTGGACGAGGCGGGCGCGGCGGATCGACTCCTCCAGGGCCGCGCGCACGGCGGGGTCGAGCTGCTCCAGCGCGCCGGTGATCGCGTCGGCGGGGACGCGGACCGTGCCGATGCGTACCCCGTCGAGTTTCTCCCCCCAGTCGATCACTGCCGCCGAGCCACGATGGCGTACGTCCTCGCAGATGGGCCGCACCGTCTCCAGGGCGGCTTCCACGTCGAACTCGGCACGGGGCAGCAGGTCGCGCAGGGCGCCGCCCTCGGGGAGGGCATCGCCGCGCAGATCGATTCGAGAGATCACACCGCAATTCTCTCAGACCGCCTCAGGCGCCCGGACGTCCGTATCACTGGCTGATACATGCCCCTGGTGTGACGGCTGACTATGGGCGTTCACCTGGTCACTCAGAGGGAATAAGGGGATTACGACCTGGTGCGCGACAGGGAGCGGACCAGCGAGCGGCGTCACGCGGCTTCGATCCGGCTTCGGTTCCGGCTTCGGTTCCCGATTCAGTCCCCGTTTCAGTTCCCGTTCCGACTCCAAGCGGAGGAGGGAATCGACGCGGGGCGTCGTTGAACCGACGCCGGCGCTGACGGCAACGCCGGCGCCGGATTCGCCTGACGCCGGGAGCCCGCTCGCCATCACGCACCGGGTCGTTACAGCTCCGAGTGGAAGGAGCGCCGGTGACCGAACCGCGCGACGGGGAATTTCCGGACGGCCTCAGCGCGGCAGAGCTGGGCATGTGGCAGTCCTTCCGGACCGGGACCACCTACGACCTGCGCGCCCGCGACAGGGTGCGCGACGATCCCTTCGCCCCATACGTCTGGGGACCCGAGCGCAGCGTGGAAGCCCGGGTCGTCGCCCGGCTGCTGCTGAGCGGTCCACGGCCCCGGCCGGGCCGGGTGGCGGCGCTGAAGCTCCGGGGCGTGCGGATCACGGGAAGGCTCGACCTCGCGGGCGGGCGCGTCGATCCGTACGTGGAACTGACGGGCTGCCGCTTCGACGAGGAGGTGGTGCTGCCCGAGTGCCACTTCACGACGCTGCGGATGGTGGGCTGCGTGATGCCGCGGCTGGAGGCGGCGCGGCTGCGCACCGAGGGCGACCTGCATCTGCCGCGGTGCCGGATCGAGCGCGGGATCAGGCTCACGGATGCCCAGATCGGTACGGATCTGCTGATCAACCAGATCGAGATCGGCCCCGACCGGCAGGGGCGGGCGCTCATCGGTGACGGACTCACGGTCGCCCAGGACCTGCAGGCCGAGATGATCGAGACGCTCGGCGAGCTGAGCCTGCGCGGGGCGAAGGTGGGCGGTTCGCTGAGTCTGCGCGGCAGCCGGCTGCGGGCGACGCAGGGGCGCCGAGCGCTCAACGCCCCGCAGCTCAGCGTGGAGCGGACGCTGTACATGAGCGAGGCCTGGGTCAGCGTGGACTCGGGGAACCTGGGCACCACTCCCCCGTACGGCACCCCCACCTCCACGACACCGGCCCGCGGCACCCGCCCCCAGGTCTTCCGGTGCCGGGGCGGGGTGCGGCTGGACGACGGGCGGTTCGGTGACGCGGTCGATCTGCACAAGGCCGTCTTCGTGCTGGCCGGCCACGAGGAGCTGTCGCTGCGCCGGATAGTCGCTCCGGAACTGCGGTTCAACCCGGCCCGCCCGGCCCAGGGCAGGGTGGTGCTCAACGGGGCGAAGGTCGTCACGCTGATCGACGTGTCGACCAGCTGGCCGGGCCCGGGCGGTCTGGCGATGGGCGGTTTCGTGTACGAGAACCTCGTCCCGTACGGACACTTCCCGCTCTCCCGGCGCCTTGAATGGGTGTCGGCGGCGACCCCGGAGTACGTGCCGGAGCCGTACGAGCGGCTGGCCGCCGTGCTCCGCAGCAGCGGGGAGGACTCGGACGCCCGCGAGGTGCTGCTCGCCAAGCAGCGGCGCCGCCGCGAGACGCTGCCGCCCGCCGCGAAGCTCTGGGGCTTCGTTCAGGACTGGACGGTGGCGTACGGCTACCGGCCGGGGCGGGCAGCGGTGTGGATGGCGGTGCTGTGGGCGGCGGGCACGCTGGCCTTCTCGCGATACGAGCCGTCCGCGATCAAGAGGGACGAGCATCCGGAGTGGAACGCGGCCCTGTACGCACTGGATCTGCTGGTGCCGGTGATCAACCTCGGCCAGGACGGGTACTGGCGGATGGAGGGCGGCTGGCAGTGGGTCGCGGCCGCCCTGGTCCTGCTGGGATGGATACTGGCCACCACCGTCGCGGCCGGCGCCTCTCGGATGCTGCGCCGCAACTGACCGGGCGGGCGGCCCGCCGGAAGAGCCGCCGGCCCCGGTCGCCTTGCCCCGGCAGGCCGGGAGGTGACCGAACGGTCGCGTCCCGGCGTCGGGCACACTGCCGAATCCTCACCACCGGAACGTCCGGAACAGGCCAGATTCCGTAATTTCCTTTACTTTTTCTTGACCCTCAGCAGCACAACCCATCCACTCCCTACCAAAGCTTCACAGCACCCCTCTGGCGCCGCCCCGACCAGCGCTTTTCAATGGTCTGCACCATGCCTTTCCTCCGCGCTCTGCTCCGTACCGCGCGCATGATCCGGCACACCCCGGAGCTCTCCGCCGGGTTGCCCGCCGACCATGCGGTGATGCTCGACGCCCCCGACGAGCGGCTCTCGCCCGCGCTGGTGGCGGCCGCCCTGGGGGAGTACGAACCGGCGGCGAAGCTGCTGGCGACGACCCGGGACGCCGCCGAGTGGGAGAGCCGGGACCGATATCTGAACCGGCTGGTGGCCTTCGCCCGGAACCGGGACGGCTGGCTCCGCGACTGGCTGGCCGCCGCCCCGCACGACTGTGACGCGATCCTCGTCAAGGCCCAGCTCGCGGTCGAGCGGGCCTGGGAGTCACCGGCCCGCGCCGAGCAGCTGCGCGCGGTCGCGCCGATGATCACGGCGGCGGCCGAGAGCGATCCGCGCGATCCGGTGCCCTGGCGCCTCGCGCTGGACCACGCCCGCGGCACCCATGCCACCCACACCACGTTCGAGGCCCTGTGGGAACAGGCCATACAGCGCTCCACGCACCATTACGGCTGCCATGTCGCCGCTCTCCAGTACCTCTCCGCCGCCTGGTACGGCTCGCACCGCGAGTGCTTCGACTTCGCCGAGCGGGCAGCCGAGGACTCGCTGCCCAGCTCCCTGGTGCAGGCGCTGCCGCTGCGGGCCGCCTTCGCGGTGCTGACCGAACGGCCGGGGGCCGGGTTCACCTCGGTGCAGGAGGAACGGATCGACGCCGCGGCGGATATGGCGATCTCGCTGTCCGCCGCCTTCGCACCGGGCGACGCATGGCCGGCCGAGGTGCGCAATCTGCTCGCGTACGTGCTGGTGGTGCGGGGGCGGTGGGACGAGGCACTGGAACAGTTCCGGCAGATCGGACCCCACGCGGCATCGTTCCCCTGGGCCTGTGTGTCCGACGATCCGCTCGGCAGGTTCCTCGACGTAAGGGACTCGGCACGGCTCCGGGTGGCCTCCGGGACGCCGCTCGGCCACCGGGCCGACCGGGGACGGGCGCGCGGCCATTACGCTTGACCGTTGTGACCACCGCTCGCCTGCCTCTGTTTCCGCTGAACGCGGTGCTGTTTCCCGGCCTTGTGCTGCCGCTGAACGTCTTCGAGGAGCGTTATCGCGCCATGATGCGCGAGCTGCTGAAGACCGATGAGGACGAACCGCGCCGCTTCGCCGTGGTCGCCATCCGCGACGGGCGCGAGACCGCCCCGACGGCGGCGGGCATGCCGGACGCGGTGACGGTCCCCGTCGAGCGCGGCCCGGCGGACGGCTTCGGCCCGGACCCTGTCCAGACGTTCCACCGGGTCGGCTGTATCGCCGACGCGGCGAAGATCCGGGAGCGTTCGGACGGCAGCTTCGAGGTCCTGGCGACCGGCACCAGCCGTGTGAAGCTCCTGTCCGTGGACGCGAGCGGCCCCTATCTCACCGCCGAGCTCGAAGAGCTGGACGAGGACCCGGGCGAGGGGGCGGAGGCGCTCACCGAGGGCGTCCTGCGGGCCTTCCGCGCCTACCAGAAGCGGCTGGCGGGCGCGAGCGAGCGCTCCCTGACCACGGGCGCGGACCTGCCCGGCGAGCCGTCGGTCGTCTCCTATCTGGTCGCCGCCGCGGCGGTCCTCGACATCCCCGCCAAACAGCGGCTGCTGCAGGCCCCGGACACCGCGACCCGGCTCCGCGAGGAGCTGACGATCCTGCGCTCCGAGACGGCCGTCATCCGCCATCTCCCGTCGTTGCCCGCCGTGGAACTCACCCGCGCCCCGACCCACCCCAACTGAGCGACCGGAGGGCCACTCCCCCGTGGCGAAGAAGCCGAAGAAGCAGCCCCAGTCAGGCGGCACCCCCGCGACGGTCGCGCTGACCGCGGCCGGCACGGAGTTCACGGTGCACGCGTACGAGCACGACCCCGCGTCGGCCTCCTACGGCGAGGAGGCGGCCGAGGCCCTCGGCGTCTCCCCCGACCGGGTGTTCAAGACGCTGGTCGCCGACGTGGACGGCCGCCTGACGGTCGCGGTCGTCCCCGTGGCGGGCTCCCTGGACCTGAAGGCCCTGGCCTCGGCGGCCGGCGGCAAGCGCGCCACCATGGCGGACCCGGCGGCGGCGGAGCGCACTACGGGCTATGTCCTCGGCGGCATCTCCCCACTGGGCCAGCGCAAACGGCTGCCCACGGTGCTGGACGCGTCGGCTCGGTCCCACGCGACGATCTGCGTGTCGGCGGGCCGCCGCGGCCTGGAGGTCGAACTGTCCCCCACGGACCTGGCATCCCTGACGGCCGCGGTCTTCGCCCCGATCGGCCGCGGCTAGGGCTCACGGGGCCCGCGGGGCCCCGCCGGGAGGCGCCGGGAAGCAGGGGGAAGCACGGGGAAGCACGGGGAAGCACCGGGAAGCACCGGGAAGCACGGGGAAGCACCGGGAAGCACCGGGAAGCACCGGGAAGCACCGGGAAGCACCGGGAAGCACCGGGAAGCACCGGGAAGCACCGGCCAGGCTCGCGGGCCCGGTCGGCCCGTCCACCGCCCCGGTTCCGTCCTCAACCGCCGGACGGGCTGAACTCACCGGCCTCCCCAGCCCGTCGCACGCCCGAGGCTCACCGGCCTCTCCAGCCTGTCCGGCGCTTGAGGACCGGGGTCCGGGGCAGAGCCCCGGTTACGGGAAGGGGCGGGTAGGGGACAAGCTCCGCGCAGCGGCCCCGCTCACGCCCCCGCGGACGGACCGGGCGGCCCCGCCTCGGGCGAGGACGACGGCGCGGGCGCAGGCCCGGACGGCGCGGGTCCAGACGGCGCGGGTCCAGACGGCGCGGGTCCAGACGGCGCGGGTCCGGACAGCGCAGGTCCGGACGGCGCGGGTCCGGACGGCGCCCCGTGGTACACCCCCCACTCCGGCTCCGGGTCCCGCGGCCCGAACAGCGCCGTCAACCCCAGATGCACGGCCATCGCCGCCAACGACCACGCCAGCAACGCCCCCTTCGCATGCAGCTCCAGCGGCGCATCGAAGATCACGCCCTTGCCGACCTCGCGCGCATGGGCGACCACGTCGTCGGTCGGCCCCAGCCGGGTACCGAGCTGCCACGCCAGGAGGGAGCCGAGTACGCCCCCCACGGCGAGCCCCACCACGAGGGCGATCCCGCCCTTCCGGTGGAACCAGAAGACCAGCGCAGCCGAAACCGCACCGAAGGCCAGCGCGAGCAGCGCGAACGTGCCGTCGGCGCCGATCGCCTCCTCCCCCTCGCTGTCGCTGAGGAAGACGGCCGTGTCGTCGGAGACCAGCGGCACCCGGGGTGCCAGCCACAGCCAGAGCAGGCCGAGCGCGACCCCGGCGACCGTGACCGCGACGGCGACCAGTGCCGCCCGGCGCAGTTCCGTACGGAGTTCCCCCTCCTCCGGCGACCGCAACAGGGTTCCGAGGTGGGATCCACCGGGGCCACCCCCTTCCGGCGGCTTCTGCCACGGGTCGTGGGGCGAGGGCTGGTGCGGCGGCGTCAGAGGTGCTGTCACCGTGCCATCGTGCCAGGCGTCCCTGTGGCGCGCCTCACCGGACCGCTGCCCTGCGGTACGCCCAGGTCGCCACGGCGAGCGAGAGGACGCCCACGACGGCGCAGACGGCGAGATCGAGGGCGATGACGGCCCAGTCGGGGTGGGCGTCGAAGGAGCGGGCGAGCGCCTCGACGCCGTAGGTGGAGGGCAGCAGGTCGCGGGCCCAGCCGATGGGCCCGGGCAGCCGGTCCGCCGGGAGCACTCCCAGCAGCAGCGCCGCGGACATGCCCAGCTGGCCCAGCAGCGTGGCCAGCTCCTGCCGGGGCGCGAGCAGCCCGAAGGCGGCGCCGAGTCCGGAGAGCGCCGCACCTGAGAGGGGGATGACCGCGACGAGCACCCACAGATGGGTCATCGGCAGCCCGAACAGCACGCTGCCCGTCACCGCCGTCACGATCGTGCCGGGCACGGTGAAGGAGGCGTACGCCCCGGCCGCTCCGAGCACCACGGCCGCGGGCGGCACCGGCAGGGTCGCGTAGTGGTCGAGCCCTCCGCCGGCCCGCAGCTGCCCGAAGTACTGGGCCAGCATGTTCAGCGCGACGAAGGCGACGACCAGGACGCTGGACCCGGCCACGACGGCACGGGCCTCGGAGCCGCCGTCCACGACCCCGCGCATCAGGACCATGATCCCGATGGACTGGAAGGTCGCCACGAAGAGCAGCGGGATGCGGGCGACGCGGGCCCGGGACAGCTGGGCCCGGTAGACCGCGGCGAGCGAGGGGAACAGCCGGGCGCGCGGCGCGAGCGGCACGGGCTCACGGCGCGGTGCGCCGTCGTCGGCCGGAGCGGACGCCGGGCCCGGTGCGCCGTCGTCGGCCGGCGCGGGCAGGTCGCGGGACCCGGTCCGCCCGGTCCGCCCCGTCCGCCCCGGCTGCCCGGCCTTCCCGGACACCGCTTCCGCAGGAACGATGCTCGTCACCTGACGCTGCTCCTGTTCGGTCCCTGCCCGGCCACACACCCGTACCGCTCCGCTTCGCCCACCGCACCGATCCCGCTCATGACTTCACCAGTCCCTTGGTCGCGTCCCCGCCGAGCGCCAGGTAGACATCCTCCAGGCTGGGTGTCGCCAGGGTGAAGTCGTCGAGTGCGGCGAAGGCCGCGCCACCGGTCACGGCGGCGACCGCCGCCCGCGCCTCGTCGGGCCCGAGCCGCAGCACCCAGCGGCGCCCGGACTCCTGCGCGGACGCCCGCAGGGCGGCGACCTCGGGCACGTCCAGCGGCGCCCGCTCGCGCCACACCAGTTCCACCCGGACCTCGCCCGCGACCCGCTCCTTGAGCCCGGCCGGGGTGTCGCAGGCTATGACCTTGCCGCGTTCGATGACGGCGACCCGGTCGAGGACGGTCTCGGCCTCGATCACGTTGTGGGTGACCAGCAGCACCGTCGCACCGCGTTCGGCGCGCCGGCGGTCGACGGCGGCCCAGACGGCTCGCCGGGCCACGGGGTCCATTCCGGTCGTCGGCTCGTCGAGGATGAGCACCGGCCGCTCCCCGACCAGTGCGGCCGCGACGCAGGCGAGCCGTCGCTGTCCGCCGGAGAGCTTCTTCAGGGGGCGGCCGGCGAGCTCGTCGAGGCCGAGTTCACCGAGCACCGCGTCGCGTTCGGCACGGGCCTCGCGTACCGGCAGGCCGCGCAGCCGTCCGGTGGTCTCGGCGGCGAGGGCGACGGTCAGCTCGTCGAGCGCGGTCGATTCCTGCCCGAGGTAGCCGATCAGCCGGGAGGCCCGTTCGGGGTGGCGCACGAGGTCGTGGCCCAGCATGTCGACGCTGCCGGAGTCCGGCCGCATCAGTCCGGTGAGCTGTCGTACGAGGGTGGACTTGCCTGCGCCGTTGGGGCCGAGCAGGCCGAAGATCTCACCGCGCCGGATGTCCAGACTGATGCCGTCGGTGGCACGCACCTCGGGTGTGGCGGGAGTTCCGCGCCGGCCCCGGGCCGCGGGGTAGGTCTTGACCAGATCACGCACCGCGCACACAGTGCCGTTCGCCGTCTGCGCCTGTGCTGTGCCCGTACTCACGAGGTACGAGGGTACGGGGTCCGGAGACCCTCATTACGCCCGGGGCCGCACCGATCGGACATCAACGCGGTAAAAACGGGCCGGGTTGAGCACCGCGGGTACCGATGCGGCCTCAGTCCCCGGACGCCACCGCGTTCTCCGGTTTCCCCATGGCAGGAGCGGGCCGGTCGGCCGCCGGGAGGTGCCTCTCGCCTGCGGGGGCGTGCTCCGCCGCAGCCCGTACGTCGATCTCGCGCCAGAAGCCCGCCCGGATCGCATAGCGGTCGTGCTCGTCGATCTGGTCGTCCTTGTGCGCGAGCAGCCCGAAGCGGGCCGCATACCTCAGCAGTTCGCCGTCGATGCGGTGCGGGATGCGGGGGTACATGGTGGACAGCTTCTGGAGGTGGACGGTCTCCGGGAGCCGTTCCATCCAGCGCCGGGCGAAGACCTGCCCCACCTCGAAGGGGTCACCGCCGACCGTGGTGATGTCCTCCTCCCGGTCCGCCCAGCGCTGCTCGGCGCTGGTGACCTGGGCGAGCGTCGGCAGGGAGGCGGTCTCGGGGGGTTCACCGAGGGGGCCGCCGCGCTCCACCCATCCCCGGTCGGAGGACCAGCGCAGGGTCGCGTTGGCGGGCGGCGGGGCAGGCTGCTGCCGGTCCGCCTGGGCCCCGGGGCCGCGCAGGGTGCCCGCGAGGTCCTTCGGGGTCGGGACGCCCCTGCCGCCCTGGCCGTGCGCGGTGTGGCCGGGGTGGCCGGTGTTCTCGTCGGGCAGTGTGGACGTGCCGTTACGGGCGGCTTCGGCCTGGGCCTCCGAGGCGCGCTCGGCGGAGGCCGCGAGGGCCGCCTCGGGCAGGGGTGCGGAGAGGATCGCGGCGATCTCGGGGCGCGGTACGGGCGGCGGGGCGCAGGCGCCGCCGGTCTCCTTGGCCCGCACGGCCTGGGTGATCCAGGCCCGGTCCAGCACGCGCCGCTCGTCGGCCTCCGCGACCAGGTCCTCCGACTGGTTGTAGTCGCCGTCGGCGGCCTGGACGGCCCAGAGGTGGACGGCGACGCCGTGTTCCTTGGCGGACATCAGGCCGGGCAGCAGATCCCCGTCGCCGGTCACCAGGACGACGTCCGAGCAGGCCCGGTTCCTGGCGAGTTCGGTGAGCTCGGCGTGCATCGCCGCGTCGACGCCCTTCTGCGCCCAGCGCCCGTCGCTGCGGGTGAGGGCGCCCAGCCGTACCGTCACCCGCGACATGACGCGCAGCCTGCGGTGTTCGGGCTGCGGTACGCGGTCGGGGGCGCCGTCGAACCAGTAGATCCGCAGCAGAGGCTGTTCCGTATCGGCCTCGGCCCGCTCCCTGAGGCCCTGGATCAGGGCCGCGTGGTCGACGGTGATGCGGGAACGTGCGGGCTCTCCGGCCAGCAGGCTCGCGGCTGCGCCCAGCAAGTAGCCGGCGTCCACCAGGACGACGCAACGGTCCACGCGTTCCACCCTCTTCCAGGAATTCGGGAACGGGTCCAGCGGGTCCGGTCTTCGGAGAAGGATCGGATCCGCTTACTCAGGGTTTCCTTCGAGTCTGCCCGACCACGCGGGGGTTAACGGTCGGAACTCGATCATCGGCGTGGCGGATCCGGAAAACGGCGCATCATACCCCCTCGCTACGCACGGTAATGATCCAACATGCGGTGTTTACCCGATTATGTGAATCTGACATCGGTCCTGGCCCCGAGAGTCCCCATAGGAGGAACACCATGGCCAAGAACAAGAACCGCAAGCAGGGCAGCCAGCAGGACCGCGCGTCCGAGTCGGAGCGCGGTGCGCAGGAGGCACGGTCCACGGCTTTCGAGTCGCAGAACCAGCCCCAGGCGCAGTCCCAGGGCAGCCCTGCCGATGTTGCGCGTAAGCATCAGCGGCGCTTCGGCCACAACTGACCGGACTTCTCCGGTACGGCCACAGGCCGGTAGCCGAGAGGGGCGCACCCGCTTTCGCGGGGCGCCCCTCTCGTGCGTGTGCGGACGACTGCTCAGCCGGCCAGGCAGGACGGGCCGAGCAGCACCTTCAGGTCCCCGAAGAGCGCTGGGTCGGCCTTCACCCGGTGCCGGTCGAGCCGGAGCACCGTGGTCTTGCGGGGGCCCTGGAGTCTGATCCGTACCTCGGTGTCGCCGCGGTGGCTGCTGAGCACCTCACCGAGCCGGCTGACCATGGGTGGGGTGATCTTGACCGTGGGGATGGTCAGGATCACGGGGGCGTTGGTGCCCGCGTTCGAGATGTCGGGGACCTGCATCTCCATGGCGACGAGCCGGGGTACGTCCTCCCGCTTGTCGAGCCGTCCCTTCACGAAGACGACGGTGTCCTCGACGAGCTGGGTGGAGACCAGCTGGTAGGTGGCCGGGAAGAACATGCACTCGATGGAGCCGGCCAGGTCCTCGACGGTGGCGATGGCCCAGGCGTTGCCCTGCTTGGTCATCTTGCGCTGGAGGCCGGAGATGATGCCGCCCACGGTGACGATCGCGCCGTCGCTGTGCTCGCCGCCCATGAGCTGCGAGATCGCGGCGTCGGCCTTGTCGCTCAGCACGTGCTCGATGCCGAACAGCGGGTGGTCGGAGACGTACAGCCCGAGCATCTCGCGCTCCTGGGCCAGCAGGTAGGACTTCTCCCACTCGATGTCGGAGAACTCCACGTCGAGCCCGAAGCCCGGCTCGTCGCTGTCCTCCTCACCGCCGCCGAAGAGGTCGAACTGCCCCTCGGCCTCCTTGCGCTTGACCTGCACCACGTTGTCGATCATGGGCTCGTGGTGGGCGACGAGGCCCTTGCGGGTGTGGCCCATCTCGTCGAAGGCCCCGGCCTTGATGAGCGATTCCACGGTCCGCTTGTTGCAGACGACCGCCTCGACCTTGTCGAGGAAGTCGGGGAAGGTGCTGTACTTCCCCTTCGCCTTGCGGCACCGGATGATCGAGTCGACGACGTTCTGGCCGACGTTACGGATGGCCGTCAACCCGAAGAGGATGACGTCGTCACCCTGTGCGGCGAAGTTCGACTCGGACTCGTTGACGTTCGGCGGGAGCACCTTGATGCCCATGCGACGGCACTCGTTGAGGTAGACCGCCGACTTGTCCTTGTCGTCCTTGACCGAGGTGAGCAGCGCCGCCATGTACTCGGCGGGGTAGTTGGCCTTGAGGTATCCGGTCCAGTAGGTGACCAGGCCGTACGCGGAGGAGTGCGCCTTGTTGAAGGCGTATCCGGCGAACGGGACCAGCACGTCCCACAGCGCCTTGATCGCGGCGTCGGAGAAGCCGTTCTTCTTGGCACCGGCCTCGAAGAGGACGAAGTTCTTCGCCAGCTCGTCGGCCTTCTTCTTGCCCATTACGCGGCGCAGGATGTCGGCCTCGCCGAGCGAGTACCCGGCGACGATCTGGGCGGCCTTCTGCACCTGCTCCTGGTACACGATCAGGCCGTAGGTGAGGCCGAGGACCTCCTTGAGCGGCTCCTCCAGCTCCGGGTGGATCGGAGTGATCTCCTGGCGGGCGTTCTTGCGCTCGGCGTAGTTCGTGTGCGAGTTCATGCCCATCGGGCCCGGCCGGTACAGGGCCGAGACGGCGGAGATGTCCTCGAAGTTGTCGGGCTGCATCTGGCGCAGCAGCGAACGCATCGGCCCGCCGTCGAACTGGAACACCCCGAGCGTGTCACCGCGGCAGAGCAGCTCGTACGTCTTGGGGTCGTCCAGCGGCAGCGCCAGCATCTCCAGGTCGACGCCCTTGTTGGACTTCACCATCTTGATGGCGTCGTCCATGATCGTCAGGTTGCGCAGCCCCAGGAAGTCCATCTTCAGCAGGCCGAGCGACTCGCACTGCGGGTAGTCCCACTGCGTGATGGTGACGCCGTCCGAGTGCCGCACCCAGACCGGGGCGTGGTCGACGATCGGTTCGCTGGACATGATGACGCCAGCGGCGTGCACGCCCATCTGCCGGACCAGGCCCTCGACGCCCTTCGCGGTGTCGATGACCTTCTGGACGTCCGGCTCGTTCTCGTACATCCCCCGGATCTCGCCGGCCTCGCTGTAGCGCGGGTGCTTGGGGTCGGTGATGCCGTTGAGGTCGATGCCCTTGCCGAGGACGTCGGCGGGCATGGCCTTGGTGAGCCGGTCGCCCATCGCGTAGGGGTAGCCGAGGACACGGGCCGAGTCCTTGATCGCGTTCTTGGCCTTGATCTTGCCGTAGGTACCGATCATGGCGACCTTGTCGGCGCCGTACTTCTCGGTCACGTACCGGATCACCTCGACGCGCCTGCGCTCGTCGAAGTCGATGTCGACGTCGGGCATGGAGACGCGCTCGGGGTTGAGGAACCGCTCGAAGATCAGTCCGTGCTCGATCGGGTCGAGGTCGGTGATGCCCATCGCGTACGAGACGATCGAGCCGGCGGCAGAGCCTCGGCCGGGGCCGACCGCGATGCCGTTGTTCTTGGCCCACATGATGAAGTCGGCGACGACCAGGAAGTATCCCGGGAACCCCATCTGGATGATGATGTCCATCTCGTACTCGACCTGCTTCTGCCGGTCCTCGGGGACCCCGCCCGGGAAGCGGCGGTCCATCCCGACGCGGACCTCCTCCTGGAACCAGGTGATCTCCGTGTAGCCGTCCGGGATGTCGAACTTCGGCATCAGGTCGCGCTTCTCGAACATCCCGGTGGTGTCGATCTGCTGCGCCACCAGCAGGGTGTTGGCGCAGCCCTCCTGCCAGGCGTCCGAGGAGTCGACGCCGTACATCTCGTCCGTTGTCTTGAGGTAGTAGCCGGTGCCGTCGAAGCGGAAGCGGTCCGGGTCGGAGAGGTTCTTGCCGGTCTGGATGCAGAGCAGTGCGTCGTGTGCGGTCGCCTCGCTGGCGTAGGTGTAGTGCGAGTCGTTCGTCACGAGCGGCGGGATGTTCAGTTTCTTGCCGATTTCGAGGAGCCCGTCACGGACCCGGCGCTCGATCTCGATGCCGTGGTCCATCAGCTCCAGGAAGTACTTGCCCTCGCCGAAGATGTCCTTGTAGTCGGAGGCCGCCTGGACCGCCTCGTCGAACTGCCCGAGCCGCAGCCGCGTCTGCACCTCGCCCGAGGGACAGCCGGTGGAGGCGATCAGGCCCTCGGACCACTGGGAGATGGTCTCCCTGTCCATGCGCGGCCACTTCTGCAGCCAGCCCTCGGCGTAGGCGTCCGAGGACAGCTTGAAGAGGTTGTGCAGCCCCTTGGCGTTCGACGCCCAGATCGTCTTGTGCGTGTAACCACCCGAACCGGAGACGTCGTCGCGCTTCTGGTGCGGCTGGCCCCACTGGATCTTCCGCTTGTGCTTGCGCGACTCCGGAGCGACGTACGCCTCGATACCGATGATCGGCGTCACATTCGCCTTGACGGCCGAATGGAAGAAGTCGTACGCCCCGTGCAGGTTGCCGTGGTCCGTCATCGCGATATGGGACATGCCCATCTCGTTGCAGGCCTCGAACATGTCCTTGAGCCGCGCGGCACCGTCCAGCAGCGAGTACTGGGTGTGGACGTGAAGGTGCGTGAAGGGCGGCTTGGTCACGGCGCTGTGCCTCCGGTGGAGTGAGGGTGGCGGGGCTGGGGGTGTCTCGGGGGACAGCGTGGAAGTCTACGTCTCCGCGGTGACAAGCGACGGGCACTCCGCGATACGGTCGCGCGTTGGAAGGGCGGGAACACCCGTCCCTTTTGTCATGTACGTCGTCATGCAGGCCAGGTACCAGGAGGCACCCAGAGATGTCGGAAACGCAGACCGGCGCAGCGCAGCGCGGGGAGCAGATCCTCGAGGTCTTCGACACCGCTTTCGGTGAGCTGCTGGCCGCCGATCCGGCAGCCTTCCGGGTGAAGTTCCGCAAGATGGCGGGCTCGTCCTTCGCCTTCTACCGGGGCACGGCGTGTCTCTTCTACAACGACCTGGAGCGGGAGCGGCACGGCGGCCCGTACCTCGACGAGCGCACCGGCCGGGTGTGGATCCACGGCGATCTGCACGCGGAGAATTTCGGCACGTACATGGACGCCAACGGCCGCCTGGTCTTCAACGTGAACGACTTCGACGAAGCCTATGTGGGCCCCTTCACCTGGGACCTCAAGCGCTTCGCCGCCTCCGTCGCCCTGATCGGTTACGCGAAGGCGCTGAGCGACGACCAGATCAGCGAGCTCGTCCGGGTCTACGCGGCGGCCTACCGCGAGCGGATCCACGCGCTGGCGACGGGCGCGAAGAACGACGAGGTGCCGCCGTTCACACTCGACACCGCCGAGGGGCCGCTCCTGGGCGCCCTGCGGGACGCCCGCTCCCTGACCCGGTTCTCGTTGCTGGACTCGATGACCGAGATCCGTGACTTCGAGCGCAGGTTCGCGGAGGGCGGCGGCTCGATCGACCTGGACGCGGCGACGCGCTACAAGGTCCTCGCGGCGTTCGACGGCTATCTGGAGACGCTGCCGGAGTCGAGCCTGACCCGCCCGGACTCCTACCGGGTCAAGGATGTCGTCGGCCGTCGCGGCATCGGCATCGGATCAGCCGGGCTGCCCTCGTACAACATCCTCCTGGAGGGCAACAGCGACGCCCTGGAGAACGATGTCGTGATCTATCTCAAGCAGGCGCAGACCCCTGCCGTCTCCCGGCACATCACGGACGCGGCGGTGCGGGGCTACTTCCAGCACGAGGGGCACCGCACGGTGATCTCGCAGCGTGCCCTGCAGGCGCACGCCGACCCGTGGCTGGGCTGGACCGAGCTGGACGGGTCCGGTCAGCTGGTCGCCGAGGTCTCGCCGTACGCGGTCGACCTGGACTGGTCCGACATCGACGAGCCCGAGGAGATCGCGGCCGTCGTCGCCGACCTCGGCCGGGCGACGGCGACGATGCACTCCGCGGCGGACGACGAGAGCGGCCACTCGCTGGTGCCGTTCTCCACCGAGCGGGCGATCGACGCGGCGATCGCGGCCGACGAGGAGGGCTTCGGGGACCTGCTGGTGGACTTCGCCCACAGCTACGGGGCCCGGGCGCGCGCGGACCACCAGATCTTCGTGGACCTGTTCCGCAACGGCCGCATCCCCGGGCTGTAAGCAGCTCGCAAGGACCTGTGGGCCTTCCCACCCTGCCCGGGACCTTTAGGTGTCGCATACAGGTTCGCATGCGACACTCCCTGACAATGGACATCTCCGGGACGCAGCTCAGAGTCGTACGCGCGGCGCTTTTCACAGCGCTCGTCGTGACGCTCTCCGCCGCCTCCCACGTGCTGCTCTCCCGGGTCCCGCTGCCGATGACCCTCGTCGCCGTGCTGGCCGGCGCAGTCTTCGTCATGGCCTACGCGCTGGCCGGCCGGGAGCGCGGCTTCGGGGCCATCGCCGGGCTGCTGGTGCCGCTGGAACTGGCCGTGGACACCGTCTTCACCACCGGCCAGCACCTCTGTTACGGCGCGGCGGGCGGCCCGATCGCGGGACCGCTGCGGTCGGTCGGCGTCGACGTGCTGTGCGGCGGCGGTGACGTCGGGACGGGCGCGGCGGGGCTCGGCAGCGTCGGCCAGGTGGGCACTCCCCTGACCTCGGTGACCGCGGGCGGTCACGGCGCGGCCGCACTGCTGGCCTCGCCCGGCCCCCTGGTGCCGTGGCTGCTGCTCGCCGCGCATGTGACGGTCGGGCTGCTCGCCGCGGCCTGGCTGCACCGCGGCGAGCTGGCGCTCGCCGGGCTGCTGGGCACGTTCGCCCTGCTGGCCTTCCGGCCGCTGCTGATCGCGGTGGCCGTGGCGGGGGCTGTCCGCCGCTCCGTACTCCCGAAGGTCCGTACGGCCGGCCCCGGCCCGCACCTGCTCGTCCACAGCCGCTTCCTGGTGCACTCCGTGGGACGGAGGGGACCGCCGCGCTCGGCCTGCGCCACCGCCTGAGCACGCAAGTCCCTGATGACGTACGACCACGCACCCCACGGAGAACCGACCATGAGCAAGCGCAACAGCCAGGCCAACAAGTCCGCCGCCCGCGAGCGGCTGCGTGAGGAGCGCGAGCGCCAGGCCAAGAAGGACCGCACCCGCCGGCAGGTCGTCGTCGGCGTCTCGGTCGTCGCCGCCCTCGCGATCATCGGCGGCGGCGCCTACGGCGTGATGCAGCTGAACAAGCCGGACCACTGGGACGCGGCGACGGACGCGAAGAGCGTCACCGCACCGAAGAACACCTCGGGCAAGGACGGCACGACCGTCGTGGTCGGCAAGTCGACCGCCAAGAAGACCCTGGAGCTGTACGAGGACTCCCGCTGCCCGGTCTGCGCCAATTTCGAGCAGACCGTCGGTGAGACCGTCCACAAGGACGTCGACGCGGGCAAGTACAAGATCAAGTACATCGGCGCCACGTTCCTCGACAGCAACGGCGGCGAGGGCTCGAAGAACGCGCTGAGCGCCCTGGGCGCCGCGCTGAACGTGAGCCCCGAGGCCTTCCTCGACTACAAGTACGCGCTCTACTCCGCGAAGTACCACCCGGAGGAGACGGACGACAAGTTCAAGGACGACTCGTACCTGATCAAGGTCGCCGACACGGTGGACGCGCTGAAGGGCAATGACGCCTTCCAGAAGAACGTCAAGGACGGCACGTACGACGCCTGGGCCATGAAGATGTCCGCCGCCTTCGACAAGAGCGGCGTCGAGGGCACTCCGACGCTGAAGATGGACGGCAAGACGCTGACCGGTTCGGACAACAAGAACGCCCCGATGACGGTGGCGGACTTCAACACCGCGATCACCGCCGCGCTGAAGGGCTGATCCGCCCGGCCCCGGACGAACGGGCAGGTGAACCCGCCGGGTTCACCTGCCCGTTCGCGTCCGCCGTGCGCGCGGACCGTCAGGATCCGGCCACTGCGGCCCGTGTTGACGGCAGATGACGACGCCGTGCCGGACGGCTTCCTCCATGGATCCAATGCGGACACACCGGCCATGAGTGCGCCCCGGCAGATGACGTTCGTGTCTCAAACTCCGGAGCGGGCGGAAGATTTTCTGCCCGTTACGCCGATTTGCACCGTGAATGATTGGGCCGGATCGATCCTCACCCACACATGACATGCCCACGTAATCTCCCGGCGGCGGGTGAGGAAATCCCTCCCCCACACATCCGCGAGGAGTCCTTGTGCGCACTCTTGCTCGTATATCACCGCGTATGCGTCACCGTGCGATCGGCACCGCCGTGCTGGCCGGAACCCTGGCCCTGGCACCCCTCTCCGTCTCCTCCGGCGCCACCGCCGCTTCCGGCAGGGCCGCCGCGGCCACATCGGCCGAGGCCTGCGCCGACGCCCCGGCCGGCGCCGCCGCCCGCCAGTCCCGCCCCACGGGCCCGCAGCACGCCGCGGACCCCAACGCACTCACCACGGCCCAGGCCGCGGCCATCGACAAGCAGCTCAAGCAGAGAGTCGCCGAGCGCCGGGTCACCGGCTCCACGCTCGCCGCCGGCGCGACCGTCCCGGTCTACTTCCACGTCATCCACTCCGGCAGCACGGGCAAGCTCACCGCGGGCGCCATCAGCAGCCAGATGAGCGTGCTGAACGCCGCGTACAGCGGCCAGGGCACCGGCAACACCCCCTCCGGCTTCCAGTTCTCCCTGGCGGGCACCGACTACACGGACAACGCCACCTGGTACAACGTCTCCTCGGGCTCGTCGGCCGAGAAGGCGATGAAGACGGCCCTGCGCAAGGGCGGCAAGAACGCGCTCAACGTCTACACCGCCAACCTCGGCGGCGGACTGCTCGGCTGGGCGACCTTCCCGAGCTCCTACAGCTCCAGCCCCTCCATGGACGGCGTGGTGATCCTGGACACCTCGCTCCCGGGCGGCTCCGCCACCAACTACGACGAGGGCGACACCGCGACGCACGAGGTCGGCCACTGGATGGGGCTCTACCACACGTTCCAGGGCGGCTGTAACGGCAACGGCGACTACGTCTCCGACACCCCCGCGGAGAAGTCCGCCGCCTTCGAGTGCCCGACCGGGCGCGACACCTGCACCAACAAGACGGGCGTCGACCCGATCCACAACTTCATGGACTACACGTACGACTCCTGCATGTACCAGTTCACCGCGGGCCAGGTGCAGCGGATGAGCGACAGCTGGACCGCGTACCGCGGCTGATCCGCTCTCTCATGCCCGAGGGGCCCCGCGCCGTTCCGTGCGCGGGGCCCCTCGTGTGCTCACAGCGTGGCGAGGAAGCCGATCGCGACCTTCCAGGCCAGCTCGGCCGACGCCTGGTCGAAGTCCGGCAGTTCCGCGTCGGTGAACAGGTGCCCCGCACCGGGGTACCGGTAGACCTCGACATCGGCGCCGGTCCGCTGCATCTGCAGATACCAGGAGTTCAGCCAGTCGTGCGTCTCGAACGGGTCCGGGTCGGCGACGTGCAGCTGCACGGGCAGCTCGTCCACCGACGCGTTCTCGGCGATGTCCGACGTGCCGTGGAAGAGCAGCAGCCCGCGCGCCTTCGCGTCCCCGAGCGCCAGCGTCTGGGCGACGGACGCACCGAGCGAGAAGCCCACGTACACCAGCCCGCGGTCGGAGT
Organism: Streptomyces sp. NPDC087901; assembly: GCF_044742205.1. Classification (NCBI taxonomy): domain Bacteria; kingdom Bacillati; phylum Actinomycetota; class Actinomycetes; order Kitasatosporales; family Streptomycetaceae; genus Streptomyces; species Streptomyces sp. NPDC087901. The sequence continues at coordinate 1,038,954 of NZ_JBIUUC010000001.1, read as the reverse complement.
AGGGCGCAGCGGCGAGCACCGCCCGCTTGAGCAGCTCCTCCTTGCCCGTCTCCTCCTTGAAGGCCAGTCCTTCCTCGACGGATTCGAAGGTGTGTCCCCCGAAGAGATCGGGAACGTGCACCTCATGCCCGGCGGCACGCAGCCGGTCGGCGGCCGCGTGCACCGCGGGGCGCAGACCGTACGTCGAGTGGAAAAGCATGATGTTCATGGGGTCCATGGTGCCAGTTCACCGGACCTCCAAGCCGAGAGCATGGAGAGCGACGACATGGAGAACGTACTGCGTCCGCTGATCGTCCTCGGCGGGGCGGCCCTGATCACGCTGGTGGTGGGCTGGCTGCTCGACCTGCTGCTCAGGCGGGCCGACGGCCGGCACCACGAGACCCCGTTGTGGGGTCTGCTGCGGCGCTGCCGGCTCCCGTTCCAGCTGACGTTGTGCACGGCCCTGCTGCGGGGCACTTATACCCAGACCCGGCTCGACCTGGTGAAGGACCACGGGGCGGGCATCGGTCAGGTGCTGACGCTGGTTCTGATCGGCGCGTCGGCCTGGCTGGTGGTGCGGATCGCGGTGGCGGTGGTGGATTCGGTGTACGCGCGCTACGCGGCGAACACCCGGGACCCGGCACGGGTGCGGCGGGTGCGGACGCAGGTGACGCTGATCCAGCGGGTGGTCATCGCGATCGTGACGACCGTCGCCGTCGCCGCGATGCTGCTGACGTTCCCCGCCATGCAGACGGTCGGCACCTCGATGCTGGCATCGGCCGGCGTCCTCGGCATCGTCGCGGGTGTCGCCGCCCAGTCCACGCTCGGCAATCTCTTCGCGGGCCTTCAGATCGCCTTCGGCGACATGGTGCGGATCGGTGACACGGTGGTGGTGGACGGTGAGTGGGGCACGGTCGAGGAGATCACGCTGACCTTCCTCGCGGTCCGGACCTGGGACGAGCGGCGGATCACGATGCCGGTCTCGTACTTCACCAGCAAGCCGTTCGAGAACTGGTCGCGCGGCGGGGTCCAGATGAGCGGTTCGGTCTTCTTCCACCTCGATCACTCGGCACCGGTCGCCGCCATGCGCGAACAGCTGCGGGACATCCTGGGCGAGTGTGCCGCGTGGGACGGCCGGGACTGGTCGCTGGCGGTCACCGACACCACGCCCTCCACGATCCAGGTGCGTGCGGTGGTCACGGCGAAGGACGCGGACGACATCTGGACGGTGCGCTGCGCGGTCCGGGAGCAGCTGATCGGCTGGCTGCGCGACCACCATCCGTACGCGCTGCCGAGGATCGCCACGGCCCCCGCGGCGCCGGCGCCCGGTGACGCGTGGCCGACGGTGAACGGCGCGGACGAGAAGGCCGGGGGCTGGGGCAGGGCGCCGCGCACCGGGCGCGGCTGAACGGAACGGGGGTCACCGCAGGCTGCGTACGTCCAGCTGGCGCAGCACCCGGTCGACCACCTCGGGGTCCGCTCCGGCCTCGCTGCGCGCGGAGAGCACCGCGTGACGGGCGGCCGACATCATCTCGCGCTGAACGCGGTTGACCGCCTTGAACCGTTCGGCACGCTGGGCGTAGGCCTCGCGCCGCTCGTCGTCGACCATGTCGGGGCTGATCCGCGCGCCCACGTCGTAGGCGAGCCGCTGGAGACGTTCCGCGAGGTCCTCGGGGAACTCCTCCACCTCCTGGATCTCCTTGAGCCGCTGCTTGGCCGCCTTCGCGGCGCGGATCGCGAGGTCCCGCTCCAGCGCGGCCTCGGCATCGGTGTCCGCCCGGACCCCCAGCCGGCGCACCAGCCAGGGAAGCGTGAGGCCCTGGAAGACCAGAGTGACCATGATCACGGCGAACGCGATGAAGACGATCTCGTCGCGGCCGGGGAACGGCTTCCCGTCGTCCGTCTCCAGCGGGATCGCCAGCGCCAGGGCGACCGAGGCCACGCCGCGCATCCCGGCCCACCACATGATCACGGTCTCCCGCCAGCTGGTGGGGATCTCCTCGCTGACGTCGCGGCGGGTGTGCAGCCGTTTGGCCAGCCAGGTCGCGGGGAGCAGATAGAGCAGCCGTACGCCGACGACGACGGCGACGACGGCCAGCGCCCAGCCGGCCATCTCCAGTTCACGCCCGTCGGCGGTCCCGAAGACGTTGTGCAGTTCGAGGCCGATCAGCCCGAAGGCGACACCGGTGACGAGGGTGTCGACGATCTCCCAGAAGGTGCGGCCGGTGAGCCGGCCGAGGACGTCATCGGCGTCGGCCGTGTGCTCGGCGAGGAAGAGCGCGGTGGTCAGGACGGCGAGCACACCGGAGCCCATCAGCTCCTCGGCAAGCACGTAGCTGACGAACGGCACCAGCAGGGAGAGGCCGACCTGGAGGGTGGCGTCGCCGAGCAGGCCCATGAGTTTGATGGTGAGCCAGCCGAGCGCGGCGCCCACCGCCACGGCGACGACGGCCGACAGGACCAGCAGTCCGAACGCCTCGGGCACCGAGAAGGTGCCGCTCACCGCCGCGGCGATCGCCACGTGGTAGAGCACGATCGCGGTCACGTCGTTGAACAGTCCCTCGCCCTCCAGGATGGAAACGAGCCTGCGGGGCAGTCCGACCGATCCGGCCACGGCGGTGGCCGCGACCGGGTCGGGCGGGGCGACGAGCGCGCCGAGTGCGACGGCCGCTGCGATGGGCAGTCCGGGGACGACCGCGTTGGCCACCGCGGCGACGGCCGCCGTCGTGAGGAAGACCAGTGCCACGGCCAGCAGGAAGATCGGCCGTTTGTTGGCGGCGAACTGCCGCCAGGAGGTGCGCTGCACGGAGGCGTAGAGCAACGGGGGCAGCAGCGCGGGAAGAATGATCTCGGGCGGGATGTCCACGTTCGGTACGAAGCTGAGGAAGGCCATCACGACGCCCATGAGGGTCATCAGCACCGGCGCGGGAAGCCCGAGCCTGTCCCCCAGTGGCACGGTGACCACGGCTCCGAGCAACAACAGGAGCAGCAGGGCCATTTGATCCACGAGGTGCCTTCCGGAGCGCGCCGGACCGGCCTCGGTGACCGGCCGGCCTCGGGTTCAACCCTGCCATGCGGGCCCCGCGATCCGGACAACGCCCCCATCGCGGACCCGCGGGCCCGGCATGATCCGAACGAGAGGCCCTACCCCTCCACGGCCCGGCGCATCGCCCGGTGCGGAATGCCCGCGTCCGGGAACTCGGGGCCGTAGGCGGCGTATCCGAGCCGCTCGTAGAAGCCGAGGGCATGCGTCTGGGCGTGCAGGTCGACGGCCGACAGGCCGAGTTCGCGGGCGGCGTCCTCGATGGCCCGCACCAGGGCCGCTCCGACGCCGAGACCGCGCGCCTCCTTGGTCACGGCGAGCCGCCCGAGCGAACCGACGGTGGGATCGCCGCCGGTCTTCGCCGCCACGGCCGGGCCGTGCAGCAGCCGTCCGGTGCCGAGCGCCGTGCCGTCAGCGGCGACGGCGATGACGTGCACCGCGTCCGCGTCGTAGGAGTCGTACTCGATCTCCTCGGGCACGTTCTGCTCGCCGACGAAGACGTCCTTGCGGATCTGGAAACAGGCGGCGCGGTCCTGCTCACCGGTGACCGTGCGGGTGCTGTAGGCGGTCATTCGCTCTCTGCCGCGATCCGGTCGAGGGCCTGCTGGAGGTCGTCCGGATAGGTGCTGGAGAACTCCACCCAGCTGCCGTCCGACGGGTGCTCGAAGCCGAGCCTGACCGCGTGGAGCCACTGCCGGGTCAGGCCCAGCCGCTTGGCCATGGTCGGGTCGGCCCCATAGGTCAGGTCGCCGACGCACGGGTGGCGGTGGGCGGACATGTGCACCCGGATCTGGTGCGTGCGGCCCGTCTCCAGCTTGATGTCCAGGAGGCTGGCGGCGCGGTACGCCTCGATCAGGTCGTAGTGCGTCACGGAGGGCTTGCCCTCGGCGACGACGGCCCACTTGTAGTCGTGGGTGGGGTGGCGTCCGATGGGGGCGTCGATGGTGCCGCTCATCGGGTCCGGGTGGCCCTGGACCAGCGCGTGGTACTTCTTGTCGACGATCCGGTCCCGGAACTGGGCCTTCAGCAGGGTGTAGGCCCGCTCGGACTTGGCGACGACCATCAGCCCGGAGGTGCCCACGTCGAGCCGGTGCACGATGCCCTGACGCTCGGCGGCGCCCGAGGTCGAGATCCGGTAGCCGGCAGCGGCGAGGCCGCCGATGACGGTGGTGCCGGTCCAGCCGGGGCTCGGGTGCGCGGCGACGCCGACCGGCTTCATGATCACGACGATGTCGTCGTCGTCGTGGACGATCTCCATGCCCTCGACGGGTTCGGCGACGATCTGCACCGGAGCGGGAGCCTGCGGCATCTCCACTTCCAGCCAGGCGCCGCCCCGCACCCGCTCGGACTTCCCGACCACCGAACCGTCCACCTGCACCTTCCCGGCGGCGGCCAGCTCTGCGGCCTTGGTGCGGGAGAAGCCGAACATGCGGGAGATGGCGGCGTCGACGCGCTCGCCTTCCAGGCCATCGGGTACGGGCAGGGTTCGGATCTCGGGATGCGTACTCACCTGTCGAGTATGCCTTGCGCGTGCTAGTCCTTGTGCACGGTGCCGTCGGGGTCCAGGCCCTTGAAGGAGAGCAGCACGATCAGGATGCCGCCGCAGACGATGGCGGAGTCCGCCAGGTTGAAGACGGCGAAGTGTGCGGGGGCGATGAAGTCGACCACCGCGCCCTCGAAGACACCGGGCGCGCGGAAGATGCGGTCGGTGAGGTTGCCGAGCGCACCACCGAGCAGCAGACCGAGCGCGATCGCCCACGGCAGGCTGTAGAGCTTGCGCGCGAGGCGGGCGATCACCAGGATGACGGTCGCCGCGATGATCGTGAAGATGATCGTGAAGGCCTCACCGAAACCGAACGCGGCGCCCGCGTTACGGATCGCGTCGAGCTTGAGCCAGTCACCGAAGATCTCGATGGGCTCCTGGTGCTCCAGCTTCGCCACCACGAGCATCTTGCTGCCGAGGTCCAGGAGGTAGGCGAACACGGCGACGCAGAAGAGCAGGATGATCCGGCGCCGGCGCGTGGCCGGCGACCGGTCGACCGCCGCGGAATCCGCGTCCTGCCCGTCCGGCTCGACGGCCTCCGGGGACCCGCTCCCTGCCGCCTGCTCCGGCTCGGCTCCTTCGTGTCCCTCAGCCTCGGGGATGTCCGGCGTACCGATGATGCGCTCCGCCTCTGCCACGTGAGTCCCTCAACCTAGTTCCCGACTGAGGACGAGGGTACGACACACCGGTGGGGATCAGCCGCGTCGCTCCTGCTTCTGTTTGTCCTCGACGCAGAGGGTGGCCCGGGGGAACGCCTGCATCCGTGCCTTGCCGATCGGATTGCCGCAGATCTCGCAGAGTCCGTACGTGCCCGCGTCGAGCCGGGCCAGTGCCCGTTCGGTCTGCTCCAGCATCTCCTGGGCGTTGGCGGCGAGCGACATCTCGTGCTCGCGGGTGATGTTCTTGGTGCCGGTGTCCGCCTCGTCGTCACCCGCCCCGTCGCCGGAGTCCCGCATCAGCCCGGCCAGGGCCAGACCGGACGCCTCCAGCTCGTTGCGCAGCCGTGTGACCTCGCCGGTCAGCTCGGTGCGCGCGGCCACGACCTCCTCCGGCGTCCAGGGGTCTTCTCCCGGCCGTACGGCCAGCTCGCCGGGGGCCGTCGCCGCGGCCCGTGCCGGGGGCACGGGTGCCGTGCTCCGGCCTGCCGTCCGGGTCCTGGCCGCGCTCTTCTTGGCTACCACCGTGTGGGCTCCCGTCTGCTCGGCGGCCTCGGCCGCCCCCGTGGCCGCCTCGGCGGCCTTCTTCGAAGCCTTGTCGGCCGCGGTCTTCTTCGCCGCCGCCTTCCTGGCCGCGGTCTTCTCGGCCGCCGGTCCGGTGGCCGCCATCTCAGCAGCCTTCTTCACGGCCTTCTTCACAACCTTCTTGGCAGTCTTCTCAGCTGCCTTCTTCGCAGTCTTCTTCGCCGCGGTGGTCCGCGCGGAGGCGTGCTCCGGCCCGGGCTCCGGCGCGCTGTGCGTATCCGCGTCCGAAGTGCTCTCCCGGCCGGTCCCTTCTGTCGTCTCCCCGGCCGCCGCGCCCGTGGATGTCGCTGACGCCGTCTTCTCTGCGGCGGTCTTCTTCGCCACCATGGCCGCGGCCCCTTCACGCATTGTGATCTTGCTCGCGAGTCGTGCTGGGACGATAAGTCGACCCCAGCCCCGCGGCAACGGGGCACGCCGCCGCATCGCCCCTCCCCGAGTCCGGATCACCGCACGCCTGAAACCGTTGTGCCCAGCTCCCCGCCCGGTAATCCGCCTTCCGGCCGCCCTCCTGGCGGCGCCGGGACCCGTTGCGCCCGTCTGGCCATTCGGGTCACACCGGGGCTGTCGGAAAACCGGTCGGCCGCCGCACCCCGGGGCCCGTACACTGGCCTCAGCGAGAGGCATGGATGGGACGAGTAGCGTCGTACGCAGCCCAGAGCGACCCGGGGACGGTGGGAGCCCGGGGGCGAGCGCGCCGCGAAGATCACCCCGGAGCCGCCGGAAGAAAGCTTTGGACAGTGGGCTCCGCCCACGGGCGCAAAGCAAGTAGAACCGGCATCGCACCCCAATGAGGGGGCCACGGGCGGCACGCCCGGGGCCAAGGAGGGTGGTACCGCGGGATCCGGGCACCGGTTCTCGTCCCTCCGACGGAAGTGGAACACGTCCGCCGGAGGAAGCCCGCACATGACATCGCCGCAGTACCGCCAGGTACCCGCCCAGGTCGACCTGCCCGCGCTGGAGCACGCCGTGCTCGACTTCTGGCACGAGAACAAGGTCTTCGACCAGAGCCTCGAACAGTCCGAGGGCCGCCCCGAGTGGGTCTTCTACGAGGGCCCGCCGACCGCCAACGGCATGCCGGGCGCCCACCACATCGAGGCCCGCGTCTTCAAGGACGTCTTCCCGCGCTTCCGCACCATGCAGGGCTACCACGTCGGCCGGAAGGCCGGCTGGGACTGTCACGGTCTGCCGGTGGAGCTCGCGGTCGAGAAGGAGCTGGGCTTCAACGGCAAGAAGGACATCGAGGCGTACGGCATCGCCGAGTTCAACGCCAAGTGCCGCGAGTCCGTCACCCGGCACACCGACGCGTTCACCGAGCTCACGACCCGGATGGGCTACTGGGTCGACCTCGACGACGCGTACCGCACGATGGACCCCGAGTACGTCGAGTCCGTGTGGTGGTCCCTGAAGGAGATCTTCAACAAGGGCCTGCTCACCCAGGACCACCGCGTCGCCCCCTGGTGCCCCCGCTGCGGCACCGGCCTCTCCGACCACGAGCTGGCCCAGGGGTACGAGACGGTCGTCGACCCCTCGGTCTTCGTGCGCTTCCCGCTGACGTCCGGCCCGCTGGCCGGCGAGGCGGCCCTCCTGGTCTGGACGACGACCCCCTGGACCCTGGTCTCCAACACGGCCGTCGCCGCGCACCCCGAGGTCGAGTACGTCGTCGCGACGAACGGCGAGGAGAAGCTGGTTGTCGCCCGGCCGCTCGTCGAGAAGGCGCTAGGCGAGGGCTGGGAGCTGACCGGTGACTCCTTCACCGGCCGCGAGATGGAGCGCTGGACCTACGAGCGCCCGTTCGCTCTGGTCGACTTCCCGGCCGAGGCGCACTACGTCGTCAACGCCGAGTACGTGACGACCGAGGACGGTACGGGTCTGGTCCACCAGTCCCCCGCCTTCGGCGCCGACGACCTCCTGGTCTGCAAGGCCTACGGCCTTCCGGTCGTGAACCCGGTCCGCCCCGACGGCACCTTCGAACAGGACGTGCCGCTGGTGGGCGGCGTCTTCTTCAAGAAGGCCGACGAGGCGCTCACCGAGGACCTGGCCGCCCGCGGCAAGCTCTTCCGGCACGTCCCGTACGAGCACAGCTACCCGCACTGCTGGCGCTGCCACACGGCGCTGCTGTACTACGCGCAGCCGTCCTGGTACATCCGCACGACCGCGGTCAAGGACCGGCTCCTCGCGGAGAACGAGAAGACCAACTGGTTCCCCGACTCCGTCAAGAACGGCCGTTTCGGTGACTGGCTGAACAACAACGTCGACTGGGCCCTGTCCCGGAACCGCTACTGGGGCACCCCGCTGCCGATCTGGCGCTGCGAGGACGACCACCTCACCTGCATCGGCTCGCGGGCCGAGCTGACCGAGCTCACCGGCACCGATCTCTCCGGCCTGGACCCGCACCGGCCGTTCATCGACGAGATCACGTTCACCTGCTCGCACGAGAACTGCCAGCTGGAGGCGTACCGCGTCCCCGAGGTCATCGACGCCTGGTACGACTCGGGTTCGATGCCGTTCGCGCAGTGGGGCTACCCGTACAAGAACAAGGAGATCTTCGAGAGCCGCTACCCGGCGCAGTTCATCTCGGAGGCCATCGACCAGACGCGCGGGTGGTTCTACACGCTGATGGCGGTCGGCACCCTGGTCTTCGACAAGTCCAGTTACGAGAACGTCGTGTGCCTCGGCCACATCCTCGCCGAGGACGGCCGGAAGATGTCCAAGCACCTGGGCAACACCCTCGAACCGATCCCGCTCATGGACCAGCACGGCGCCGACGCGGTCCGCTGGTTCATGGCGGCGGGCGGTTCCCCGTGGGCGGCGCGCCGCGTCGGCCACGGCACGATCCAGGAAGTCGTCCGCAAGACGCTCCTCACGTACTGGAACACGGTCGCCTTCCAGGCCCTGTACGCCCGTACGTCGGACTGGGCGCCCTCTGCCGCCGACCCGGCACCGGCCGACCGCACGGTCCTGGACCGCTGGCTGCTCAGCGAGCTGAACGCTCTGGTGGACCAGGTCACCAAGGCGCTGGAGGGGTACGACACCCAGCGCGCCGGCAAGCTGCTGTCCGCGTTCGTCGACGACCTGTCCAACTGGTACGTGCGCCGCTCCCGCCGCCGCTTCTGGCAGGGCGACAAGGCGGCGCTGCGCACCCTGCACGACGTCGTCGAGACGGTCACCCGGCTGATGGCCCCGCTGACCCCGTTCATCACCGAGCGGGTCTGGCAGGACCTCGTCACGACGGTCACGCCGGACGCCCCCGTCTCGGTGCACCTCTCCACCTGGCCGCAGGCGGACCTGTCGGCGATCGACCCGGGCCTCTCGACGCAGATGGCCCTGGTTCGCCGCCTGGTCGAGCTGGGACGCGCCACACGTGCCGAGTCGGGCGTCAAGACCCGCCAGCCGCTCTCCCGCGCCCTGGTCGCGGCCTCGGGCTTCGAGACCCTCTCCCCCGAGCTGCACGGCCAGATCACGGAGGAACTGAACGTCTCTTCCCTGGCCTCGTTGTCCGATGTCGGCGGCTCGCTGGTCGACACGACGGCGAAGGCGAACTTCCGGGCCCTGGGCAAGCGGTTCGGCAAGGGCGTCCAGGCGGTCGCGAAGGCTGTCGCGGACGCGGACGCGGCGGCGCTCTCACTGGCCCTGCGTGAGGGCACCGCGTCGGTCGAGGTCGACGGGGAGAAGGTCACGCTGGCCCCGGACGAGGTCATCATCACGGAGACCCCGCGCGAGGGCTGGTCGGTCGCGTCCGACTCCGGCGCCACGGTCGCCCTGGACCTGGAGATCACCCCGGAGCTGCGGCGTGCGGGCCTGGCCCGTGACGCGATCCGGCTGATCCAGGAGGCACGCAAGAACAGCGGGCTGGACGTGGCGGACCGCATCGCCGTCCGCTGGACGTCCACGTCGCCCGCGACCGCCGAGGCCCTGACCGAGCACGCATCGCTCATCGCGGACGAGGTCCTGGCCCTGGACTACGCGCAGGGCGAGGCGGACGCGTCCTACGGGGAGCCCTTCGAGGACGAGGGCCTGGCCCTGACGTTCCGCCTCCGCAAGACGGAGCGCTAGCCCAACCAGCCGGAGGCCCGCCCGGACCGCACGGTCCGGGCGGGCCTCCGGCGTTTTCCCCTGCCCGCCCTTCCCGAACCCGGGGCTCAAACGCCGGCGAGGCTGAATCTCAAGCTCTCCGGCGATTGCGGAGCGGGGGTCCGGGGGCAGAGCCCCCGGCTACGGGAAGGGGCGGGCAGGGGAACAAGCCCCGCGCAGCGGACCCCACGCCCCGGCCCACCCCCACGGCAAAGGGCCGGGCCCCGGGGAATCCCCGGGGCCCGGCCCTCAGCCTGCCGACGGCTACGCGCTCAGCGAGCGCGAACCGCTCAGTTGTCGTCCTCGTCGATCAGGAACCCGCGCATCGGCGAAGGCGCCTGCTGCATCGGCTGCGGCGCCTGCGGCCGCACCGGTGCCATCGGCTGGGTCATCGCCGGCGACATCTGCTGCTGGCCGCCGTAGGAGGGCCCACCGCCCATGGACGGGTTGCCGCCCATCTGCTGGTTGCCGTGACCGCCGTGGTTGCCGCCCATGGTGTGACCCATGGCACCGGCACCGGCCGGAGCCAGCGAAGGCGACGGCGGCAGCGAAGCGGCCGCAGGGGTCCGCGGCGGAGCCAGCGAGTCGTCGGCCTGGGTCTCCAGCTGACGCAGCTGGCTCTCCAGGTAGGACTTCAGACGGGTCCGGTACTCGCGCTCGAAGCCACGCAGGTCCTCGACCTTGCGCTCCAGCGTCGCGCGGGCCGACTCCAGCGAGCCCATCGCCACGCGGTGCTTCTCCTGCGCGTCCCGCTCCAGGGCGTCCGCCTTGGCACGCGCGTCGCGCTCCAGGCCCTCGGCACGGCTGCGCGCCTCACCGACGATCTTGTTGGCCTCGGAACGGGCCTCCGCGATCGCCTGGTCGGCGGTCTGCTGCGCCAGGGAGAGGACACGGGCGGCGCTGTCGCCACCGGGGCCCTGCTGCTGCATCTGCGGCTGCTGCTGCTGCATCTGCTGCATCTGCTGCTGCTGCGGGTTGTGACCGCCCATGGGGCCACCCATCGGTCCACCCATGGGACCGCCCTGCATCGGGCCGGGGCCGTGCGGACCCTGCGGACCGGGGCCGTGCGGACCCTGGGGGCCGTGGCCACTGGGACCGGCCGGCAGCTGAGGAGCACCACCGGGCAGCTGGGGCGGACCCATCTGCGGGGGCTGCTGCTGCTGGACCGGCGGACCAGATATGGCGGCGGGCACCGGTGCGCCGGGACGGTCCTGCGGCTCCGGCTTGCGCATACCTTGCTGCTGCTGGTTCTGCGCGGCGGCACGCGTGGCGGCGGCCAGCTTGGCGCGCAGGTCCTCGTTCTCACGGAGCAGGCGGGTCAGCTCGGACTCGACCTCGTCGAGGAAGGCATCGACCTCGTCCTCGTCATAGCCTTCTCGGAGGCGGACCGTCGTGAACTGCTTGTTCCGCACGTCCTCGGGGGTCAGCGGCATCTCTTCTTCACCTCTACGTAGTCGTCGGCAGTCGGCAGGACCGTATCGCTCACAGCCTGGTCACGATGCTGATCAGGATGGAAACGATGATCATCAGAACGAAGAAGGACAGGTCGAGTGCCACGCCCCCGAGACGCAGCGGCGGAATGAACCGCCGCAGGAGCTTCAGCGGTGGATCGGTGACCGTGTAAGTCGCCTCAAGGACGACCACCATCGGCTTGCCCGGCTGCCATGAACGTGCGAACTGGAAGACGTAGTCCATGACCAGCCGGAAAATCAGCACGATGAGGAAACACATCAACGCGATGTAGACAACACTTTGTGCGACGCCCATCCTCGCGCTTCCCTCTCCCCTGGCTCTCGTAGCTCCGGCCTTGCGGCCGGGTCGTTCCCGGTGTCGTGTTCTCAGCTCTGGTTGAAGAATCCGCCCTCTGCGATGCGGGCCTTGTCCTCCGCCGTGACATCGACGTTAGCAGGCGACAACAGGAACACCTTCTGCGTCACTCGTTCAATGCTGCCATGGAGACCGAAGACGAGTCCTGCGGCAAAGTCGACAAGTCGCTTCGCGTCCGTATCGTCCATCTCCGTGAGATTCATGATCACCGGAGTGCCCTCACGGAAGTGTTCCCCGATGGTACGGGCCTCGTTGTAGGTCCTGGGGTGCAGCGTGGTGATGCGGTACGGCTCCCGCTCGGACACGACCTTGGGCATGATCACCGGTGCGTTCTTCTCCATGTTCGGGCGTTCAGGTGTGATGGATGCCACGGGGGCGATTCGGGCGGGTCGCTCTCGCTCCGCCGGAATCTGAACCGGCTCCCGCTGCGCCGGAGGCTGCACCACTCGTACCGGTTCGTCCCGCTCCCGCTCCACCTGATGCGCGGGCTGGTGCCGACGCCGGTCGCGCTCGGGCTCCGGCTCGGGTTCGAATTCGTCGTCGGGGTCGAACCCCGGACCGTCGTACCCATCGTCCTCCACGAGGCCGAGGTAGACCGCCATCTTGCGCATCGCGCCGGCCATGCTCTGAGTCCTCCGCTCTGTGGTGGATCGGCATCTGTCACCAAGTGCCCGCGATCCACTGTGGCCTACCCGCCATGGGCGGTAATGACCATATTTTCTGCTGTGGTCCGACTTGCTTGGCGACGTTACCCGAGCCCGGGTCGGACTCCGAGTACCGCAGTACCGACGCGCACATGTGTCGCTCCGGCCGCAACCGCGTCCTCGAGGTCCGCACTCATCCCTGCAGAGACCATGTTCGCAGCCGGATGGTTCCCGCGCAGCCGGGATGAGAATTCCATCAGCCGGTCGAACGCGGCACGTTGCCTTCCGGCGAACGGCCCGGCGAGCGGCGCGACGGTCATCAGGCCGTCCAGCCGGAGCCAGGGCGCGGATGCGACCGCGTCGGCCAACTCCTCGATCCCGTCGGGCGCGACACCGCCACGCTCACCGCGAGCGCCGCTCTCCGCGTCGAGTGCGACCTGGATGAGACAGCCGAGTTCGCGTCCGCCTCGGCCGGCCGCGGCGGAAAGCGCGGTCACGAGCTTCGCACGATCCACCGACTGCACGACATCGGCATAACTCGCCACGGATCGGACCTTGTTGGTCTGCAATTGACCGACAAAGTGCCACGTGAGGGACAGATCCGCACATTCGGTGGATTTCGGAGCTGCATCCTGGTCACGATTCTCCGCGACATGACGCACACCGAGTTCATGCAGAATCCGCACATCGCTCGCGGGGTAGGTCTTGGTGACCACGATGAGGGTCACTTCTTCCCGATTGCGACCGGCGGCGGCACAGGCGGAGGCAATGCGTTCCTCCACCTGTGCCAGATTCGCGGCGAGTTGTTCCTTACGGTCCGTCATGCCCTATCAGTCCAACCAGACATATCCGGCGAGCCGCCCGGTGGTGCGGTCGCGTCGGTACGAGAAGTGATCGCCCGATTCGAGGGTGCAGACGGGCGACATGCGCCGGTCGGTGACCCCGAGGTCCGCCAACTGCGCGTGGACTCCGGCGGTGACGTCCACCGCCGGAGTGCCCCAGCTGGTCTCGGACCACGAAGCGGGGACGACCGCCGCGACCTCGTCCCGCATTCCGGCCGGCACCTCGTAGCACCGGCCGCAGACGGCCGGCCCGGTGCGGGCGGTGATCCGGGAGGGGTCCGCGCCGAGTTCGACCATGGCCCCGACCGCGGCGGGCACGACTCCGGCAACCAGCCCGGGGCGGCCCGCGTGTGCTGCTGCGACGATCCCGGCGACCGGGTCGGCGAGCAGCACGGGGGTGCAGTCGGCGGTGAGAACGGCGAGCGGGAGGCCGCGTCGTGCGGTGACCACCGCGTCCACGGCGGGGATCTCCCGGGCCTCGCCCCAGGGGGCGTCGACCACGGCGACATCCCGCCCGTGCACCTGGTTCATCCAGACGACCTGCGCCGGATCGAGCCCGCGGGCCCGTGCCGCCCGCTCCCGATTGGCGAGAACGGCGGCGGAATCGTCGCCGACCGCGCCGCCGAGGTTGAGCTCCGCGTACGGAGCGGCGCTCACCCCGCCCCACCTGTCGGTGAAGGAGAAGTGAGCGCCGCCGTCCGAAGAATCAGAATCCTCATGGCTCAATGAGTGGTGCGGACCTATCACTTCAAGAAGTCCGGAACGTCCAGCTCTTCGGCCTGGGAGTCCTGGTAGGGACGGGCCGGCGGGACGACCGGCGGCAGGTGGCTCTCATGGGCCACCGGAACCGGCTCGGCCTGGACCGGCTGCTCCTCGCGCGGGGGCACGGAACCCAGCCCGCTCGTCTGGCGCACGGGCTCGGCGGCCCGGACCGGCGGAGCCGGCTCCTCGCGCTTGGTGGAGCTCGCACCCAGGACGTTCTCCCGCCGGGCCGGCGGCTGTCCGCCGTCGAAGCCCGCCGCGATCACGGTGACCCGCACCTCGTCGCCCAGTGCGTCGTCGATGACCGCACCGAAGATGATGTTCGCCTCCGGGTGAGCCGCCTCGCTCACCAGCTGGGCGGCCTCGTTGATCTCGAAGAGACCGAGGTCGCTGCCGCCGGAGATGGAGAGCAGGACACCGCGGGCGCCGTCGATGGACGCCTCCAGGAGCGGCGAGGAGATCGCCATCTCCGCCGCGGCCACCGCACGGTCGTCGCCGCGGGCCGATCCGATACCCATGAGCGCCGATCCGGCCTCGGACATGACCGACTTGACGTCGGCGAAGTCGAGGTTGATCAGACCCGGGGTGGTGATGAGGTCGGTGATGCCCTGAACGCCCGAGAGCAGCACCTGGTCGGCCGACTTGAACGCGTCGAGCACGCTGACCTGGCGGTCCGAGATGGACAGCAGTCGGTCGTTGGGAATGACGATGAGGGTGTCGACCTCTTCGCGGAGTTCGGCGATGCCGTCCTCCGCCTGGTTCGCGCGACGCCGGCCCTCGAAGGTGAACGGCCGGGTGACCACACCGATCGTCAGGGCGCCGAGCGAGCGCGCGATATTGGCGACGACGGGTGCGCCACCGGTGCCGGTGCCGCCGCCTTCTCCTGCGGTGACGAAGACCATGTCGGCCCCCTTGAGGACCTCCTCGATCTCCTCACGGTGGTCCTCTGCCGCCTTACGACCGACGGCCGGGTTCGCCCCGGCGCCGAGGCCGCGGGTGAGTTCACGGCCGACGTCGAGCTTGACGTCGGCGTCGCTCATCAACAGGGCTTGCGCATCCGTGTTGATCGCGATGAACTCGACGCCCTTGAGACCGACCTCGATCATTCGGTTGATGGCATTGACACCACCGCCGCCGACACCGATGACCTTGATGACTGCGAGGTAGTTCTGCGGTGCTGCCACGTCGAAGGCCTCTCGCCTCGAGTTACGTGTCGTCGCTTGGCGGTAGTCCCGCCGCGACGACGGATGCCGATTGGGACGGTCCGAACGCCGACCCAAACCCTAACGTTGAAGTTTAGGGTTACCAGTGTGTCTGCTTCATGGACTCTTCCGAACAGGACACTAAGTCGACAAGTGGCGCACGTTCAACGAACACGCCGAACCTCCCGTTTTTCTTTTCACCCTATGTGATCACCCGTAGCGCTGACCAACCAGGGTGCTGGCCAGGCCAAATGTGCGTCAACTACCCGACACCGCCGGAGCGGTGGGTGCACTCACGTCGAAGTGTCCCGCTTTGGGAGCGGCTTCCATGAGGGCGGTGAGGACTTTCGCCTTCACCACACCTTCTTCGCTGCTCCCCCAGATCACCGTCCGACCCCCGGTGAGCCCCAGGGAAACCGAATCGTACGAGATGACCCGCACGACCTGGGTGTCCTTGGCGACTCCGTCCGGAAGATCGCCCGCGACCCGGACGGCTTCCCGCACCAGCCGGTCACTGCCGAATCGGCGCAGACTCGCGGACTGACCAAGCGTCAGTTTCAGCAGAGGTACACGCCCGGGAGCCTTGTCCACCGTGGCGAAGCGCACGCCTTCGGCGTCCACTTCAATGAACTTTGCGCCCTTTTTCACCAACAGGACCGGCTGTCGTTCGGTCACTTTAAGTCCGATGTCGTGCGGCCATGACCGTACGACATCCACTGAGTCGATACGAGGCAACTTCTGGCGCAACCTCTCGGCGACCGCGTCCGTGTCGACGGAGATCAGCGGGGCACCCATCGGCACCGCCGCCGCGGCCTCCACCTCGGCCGGAGTCAGTACGTCGACACCGGTGATCCGGACCTGTTCGGTACGGAGCCAGGAGGAACCGTAGAGCGCCCAGACAGCCCCGGAGCCGAGCAGCAGCACGGCCGCGGCGATCACGATCAGGAGCGTGCGCCGGGACATCCGGCGCCCCTCCGCGTCCGGGCGCGCCGGACTGTCCCGGGTGTCCTTCTGCTGCCCTGTACCGCGCTGGGCGGTCGTCGGTCCGGCCACGCTCGCTCCTTATGCCGGGTCCGGGGGCGCCGCCCCCGGACCCGCCCGCCTCACGCGCCTCGGCGTGCGGCGATCGCCTCGTACACCATGCCGACCAGCAGGTCGTCGGCGTCCCGGCGGCCGAACTCGGCGGCGGCGCGGGACATTTCGTACAGCCGGTGCGGATCCGACAGCACCGGGAGGACGTTGCCCTGCACCCACTCGGGGGTGAGCGCCGCGTCGTCCACCAGCAGGCCGCCGCCGGCGTTGATCACCGGCTGGGCGTTGAGCCGCTGTTCGCCGTTGCCGATGGGCAGCGGGACGAAGGCGGCGGGCAGCCCGACGGCGGTGAGCTCCGCGACGGTCATCGCACCCGCGCGGCACAGCATCATGTCGGCCGCGGCGTACGCGAGATCCATCCGGTCCACGTACGGTACCGGGATGTAGGGCGGCATCCCGGGCATGTTGTCGATGCGCGGCAATTCGTTCTTCGGGCCGACCACGTGCAGGATCTGGATGCCGGACCGCTGCAGCAGCGGTGCGACCCGCTGGACCACCTCGTTGAGGTGGCGGGCGCCCTGCGAGCCGCCGGAGACCAGCAGCGTCGGCAGGTTGGGGTCGAGGCCGAAGGCGGCACGCGCCTCGGGGCGGACCCGCGCCCGGTCCAGGGTGGCGATGGTGCGGCGCAGCGGGATGCCGATGTAGCGGGCACCGCGCAGCTTGCTGTCGGGGGTGGAGACGGCGACGCCGTGCGCGTACCGCGAACCGATCTTGTTGGCCAGGCCCGGCCGGGCGTTGGCCTCGTGCACCACGATCGGCACCCCGGCGCGCTTGGCGGCGAGGTAGCCGGGCAGCGCGACGTAGCCGCCGAAGCCGACCACGCAGTCCGCCTTGGTGCGCTCCAGGATCTGCTCGGCGGCCTTGATGGTGCCGCGCAGCCTGCCCGGGACGGTGATGAGTTCAGGGGTGGGCTTGCGCGGCAGCGGTACGGCCGGGATCAGGGCGAGTTCGTACCCCCGCTCGGGTACGAGCCTGGTCTCGAGTCCGCGCTCCGTGCCGAGAGCGGTGATTCCCACGCTCGGGTCCTGCCTCCGCAGTGCGTCCGCGAGGGCAAGCGCGGGCTCGATGTGGCCGGCGGTCCCCCCACCGGCGAGTACGACATGCACCGAAATTCACCGCTCTCCGGACGGACGCTTCTTGACGCGCCGTCTCATCGTCTTCCATCTCACCCCGGGCCTCCGCATGGCCAGGGCAGCCTTCGCTGCGGGATCCGCTCGCGCGAACGCGATCAGCAGCCCGACAGCGAACATGGTCGGCAGCAGGGCCGACCCTCCGTAGGAGAACAGCGGGAGCGGGACACCGGCGATCGGCAGCAGGCCGAGCACCGCACCGATGTTGATCACGGCCTGAGCCGTGATCCAGGTGGTCACACCTCCCGCTGCGTACCTCACGAAGGGGTCCTCCGTGCGTCCGGCCACGCGGATACCCGCATAGCCTAGAGCCGCGAAGAGGGCGAGTACCGACAGCGTCCCCGCCAACCCCAGTTCCTCCCCGGTGATGGCGAAGATGAAGTCGGTGTGCGGTTCTGGGAGTTGGCCCCATTTTTCCACACTCGCACCGAGCCCGGATCCGAACCATCCGCCGGACGCCAGAGCGTAGATGCCGTGCACGGCCTGCCAGCACGAGCCTCCGGGGCCGGGTTCGCTGGCCCCCATGCAGTCGAGCCGGGACATCCGGTTCGGGCTGGTCTTGATCAGCAGGAAGGCGATCAGGCCGGCGGAGGCGAGCACTCCGGCGAACAGCCGGGTCGGCGCTCCGGCCAGCCAGAGCAGTCCGAACAGGATGGCCGTGAGAATGATCGCAGTGCCCATGTCACCGCCGAGCATGATCAGCCCGAGCAGCATGAAGGCGACCGGGACCAGCGGCACGAGCATGTGCTTCCACTGGTTCAGCAGCCGTTTGTCCTGTTTGCGGGAGAGCAGGTCGGCTCCCCACAGGACGAGGGCCAGCTTGCCGAACTCACTGGGCTGGAGCTGGAAGGGACCGCCCAGGTAGAGCCAGTTCCGGTTGCCGTTGACCGACATCCCTATCCCGGGCACCTGGACCAGCACCATCAGGAAGACAGCGCCCATCAGCAGGGGGTAGGACAGGGCCCGGTGGAGCTTCACGGGCATCCGGGCGGCGGCCGCCATCAGACCGGCCCCGATGACGGCGGCGAGGAACTGCTTGCGGAAGAAGTACGTGCCCGGCTTGCCGAGCTCCAGCGCCTTGATCATCGATGCGGAGTAGACCATCACGAGACCGAGCACGGTGATGAGCAGCCCGGCACCCAGGATCAGGTAGTACGCGGTCAGCGGGCGGTCCCACGCCCGGCGCGCCTGTTCGTACAGCCGCCGGGCTCCGCCGCCCCGGGGGGAACGGGGGCCGCCGGAGGTCCTTGAGCGCGCCACAGAGGGCCGCCGGGCGCCGGCGGCGGGCCGGACGCGCAGGGCGAGGCCGGCGGGGATCGGTGCACCCCCGGCCGCGAGGAGGGGCGGATGGAGCACCCGGCTGATCGCCGAGGTCGCCCGTGAGCGGTCCCCGCGGCGTGCGGCAGAGCTCTCTTCGGCCGGCATGGTCCCTGTCCCCTCCACTGCTCGTGCCCGGGGCTTCGGTGCCGGGGGCCCGGGCCCCCGGCCCAGGCCGTACGTACCCGGATGCTCCGGGACGGTACGGCGCGGAGGCCGGGCCCGTCAGGCGCTCTCGGCCGCGAGTGCGCGGACGGCGTCCGCGAAGGCCTCGCCCCGCTTGTTGTAATTGACGAACATGTCCATCGAGGCGCAGGCCGGGGCCATCAGTACGGTGTCTCCCGGCCGGGCGAGCCGTGCCGCCTCGCGGACCGCCTCGGACATCGCCCCAGTGTCGGTCCGGTCGAGGTCGGTCACCGGGACCTCGGGCGCGTGTCGCGCGAGCGCTTCGCGGATCAGGGCCCGGTCGGCGCCCATCAGCACGACGCCCCGCAGGCGCTTCGCGCATCCCGTCACCAGCTCGTCGAAGGTGGCGCCCTTGGCCAGTCCCCCGGCGATCCAGACGATCGGGTCGTAGGCGGCGAGGGAGGCCTCGGCGGCGTGGGTGTTGGTGGCCTTGGAGTCGTCGATGTACGTGACCCCGGCGACGTCCGCGACGTGCTCGATGCGGTGCGGGTCGGGGCGGAAGGCCCGCAGCCCGTCGCGCACGGCGGCGGGCTGCACACCGAAGGCGCGGGCCAGCGCCGCGGCTGCGAGGGCGTTGGCGATGTTGTGCGGGGCGGGCGGGTTGACGTCCGCGACCTCGGCGAGCTCCTGGGCCTGCTTCTGCCGGTTCGTCACGAAGGCGCGGTCGACGAGGATGCCGTCGACGACCCCGAGCTGGGAAGGTCCGGGGGCGCCGAGGGTGAAGCCGATCGCCCGGCAGCCCTCTTCGACGTCCGCCTCGCGCACCAGGTCCTCGGTGGCGCCGTCCGCCACGTTGTAGACGCAGGCGACGGTGTTGCCCTCGTAGATCCGGCCCTTGTCGGCGACGTACGCCGCCATGGAGCCGTGCCAGTCGAGGTGGTCGGGGGCCAGGTTGAGGACGGCCGCGGAGTGGGCGCGCAGCGAGGGCGACCAGTGCAGCTGGTAGCTGGAGAGTTCGACGGCCAGTACGTCGTACGTCTCCTCGCCGAGGACGGCGTCCAGGAGCGAGACGCCGATGTTGCCGACGGCGGCGGTGCGCAGCCCTGCGGCCTCCAGGATCGAGGCGAGCATCCGCACGGTCGTGGTCTTGCCGTTGGTACCGGTGACCGCGAGCCAGGGCGCGGCACCGGGTCCGCGCAACCGCCAGGCGAGTTCGACGTCGCCCCAGACCGGGACGCCCGCCTCGGCGGCTGCGGCGAAGAGCGGCTTGTCGGGCTTCCAGCCCGGGGTGGTGACGATGAGCTCGGTGGACTCGGGCAGGGTGGCCCCGTCGCCGAGGCGCACGGTGATGCCCTGCGCCTCCAGCTCCGCGGCCTGACCTCGGGAGCGCTCGTCGTCCCCGTCGTTGACCACGGTGACGACGGCGCCGAGGCCGTGCAGCACCCGGGCCGCCGGGATCCCGGAGACCCCGAGTCCAGCGACCGTGACGTGCTTGCCCTGCCAGTCCACGTTGCTCACTTCTTGGCTGCCCACCCTGCGTAGAAGAGGCCGAGGCCGACGATCACGCACATGCCCTGGATGATCCAGAAGCGGACCACGACAAGGACTTCGGACCACCCCTTCAGTTCGAAGTGGTGCTGGAGCGGTGCCATCCGGAAGACGCGCTTGCCGGTCATCTTGAACGAGCCGACCTGGATGACGACGGACATCGTGATCATCACGAAGAGGCCGCCGAGCACCGCCACCAGGAACTCGGTGCGGGAGCAGATCGCCAGACCGGCGAGCGCGCCGCCGAGGGCCAGCGAACCGGTGTCACCCATGAAGATCTTGGCGGGCGAGGTGTTCCACCACAGGAAGCCGAAGCAGGAACCCATGAGCGCGGAGGCCACGACCGCGAGGTCGAGTGGATCTCGTACCTCGAAGCAGGCGCTCGGGTTGGTGAGGGTTGCCGCGTTGGCGCAGGACTCCTGGAACTGCCAGAGCCCGATGAAGGTGTAGGCGCCGAAGACCATCACCGCCGCGCCGGTGGCCAGGCCGTCCAGGCCGTCCGTCAGGTTCACGCCATTGGACATGGCGAGAATCATGAACAGCGCCCAGACCACGAACAGCACCGGGCCGATCGACCAGCCGAAGTCCTCGACGAACGAGAGCTTGGTGGAGGCGGGGGTGTTGCCGCGGGCGTCGGCGAACTGGAGCGCGAGCACCGCGAAGGCGATGCCGACGATCAGCTGGCCGGCCATCTTGGCCTTGGCCCGCAGGCCCAGCGAACGCTGCTTGACGATCTTGATGTAGTCGTCGAGGAAGCCGACGAGGCCCATTCCGGTCATCAGGAAGAGGACCAGTACGCCGGAGAAGCGCATGTCCTCGCCGGTGATCACCTTGGCCAGGACGTACGCCAGGATCGTCGCCAGGATGAAGGCGATGCCGCCCATGGTGGGCGTGCCCTTCTTCGATCCGTGGCTGCGCGGGCCGTCGTCCCGGATGAACTGCCCGTATCCCTTGCGGGCCAGCAGCTTGATCAGCAGCGGGGTACCGACCAGGGTCAGGAAGAGCCCGATGGCCCCCGCGAAGAGGATCTGCCTCATCGGCCGGCGACCTCGCCCTCGGTCGCGTTCTCCAGCAGTGCCATGGCGACCTGCTCCAGGCCGACCGACCGGGACGCCTTCACCAGCACGACGTCTCCCGGGCGCAGTTCACTGCGCAACAGGTCGACGGCAGCCTGTGCGTCGGACACATGCACCGACTCCTCACCCCACGAACCCTCGTTGTATGCGCCCAGTTGCAGCCAGGAGGCTTCTCTGCCCCCGACTGCGACGAGCTTGCTGACGTTGAGCCGGACGGCAAGCCGTCCGACCGCGTCGTGCTCGGTGAGCGAGGCGTCGCCGAGCTCGGCCATCTGGCCGAGCACCGCCCACGTACGACGCCCCTTCCCCATGGCGGCCAGCGCGCGCAGCGCGGCCTTCATGGATTCGGGGTTGGCGTTGTAGGCGTCATTGACGAACGTCACGCCGTCCGGACGCTCGGTGACCTCCATGCGCCAGCGGGAGAGGGTGCCCGCCTCGGAGAGCGCCACGGCGATCTCGTCTGCGGACAGGCCCAGCTCATGGGCGACGGCGGCCGCGGCGAGCGCGTTCGACACGTGATGCTCACCGTACAGGCGCATGGTCACATCGCTGCACCCGGTGGGTGTGTGGAGCCTGAACGCGGGGCGGCCGTCCTCGGTGAGCCGGACGTTCTCACCCCGTACGTCCGCATCCGCGGCTTCACCGAAGAGCAGCACCCGGGCCTTGGTCCGGGAGGTCATGGCGCGGACGAGCGGGTCGTCGGCGTTGAGTACGGCGAGACCGTCCTCGGGGAGGGACTCGACCATCTCGCCCTTGGCCTTGGCGATCTGCTCCCGGCCGCCGAACTCACCGATGTGCGCGGTGCCGACGTTGAGGACGAGACCGATCCGCGGCGGGACGAGCCCGGTGAGGTAACAGATGTCGCCGATGTAGCGGGCACCCATTTCGAGAACCAGGTGCTTGGTCTCCTCGGTGGCGCGCAGCGCGGTGAGCGGCAGACCGATCTCGTTGTTGAGGTTGCCCGCCGGGAAGACGGTGGGGCCCTTGCGCTCCAGGAGCTGGGCGATCAGGTCCTTGGTCGAGGTCTTGCCGGCGGAGCCGGTGAGGGCGACGACGGTGGTGCCGAGGCGGCCGACGACGGCGCGGGCGAGCGCACCGAGCGCCGCCACCACGTCGTCGACGACGATCGCGGGCACACCGACGGGGCGGGCGGCCAGGACGACTGCCGCGCCCGCCTCGACGGCGCGCTGAGCGTAGTCGTGGCCGTCGACGCGTTCGCCGGTGAACGCGACGAAGAGGCTGCCTTGCTTCACCTCCCGGGAGTCGATGACGACGGGCCCGCTGACGGTTGCCGCCGGATCCGGTATGTCGTACGACTGCCCGCCGACGATTTCGGCGATCTCGGCGAGGGAAAGGGCGATCACTTGGTCATCCCTGACTGTTGTTCTCGTGGGTGGGGGCACGGGGGGTGGTGTTCTCGTGTCCCAGGGACCGCTCGATGGCCGTACGCAGGACCACCCGGTCGTCGAAGGGGCGTACCACTCCGTGGACGTCCTGGCCCTGCTCGTGGCCCTTGCCGGCGATCAGCACGGTGTCGCCCGGTCCGGCGCGGCCGACGGCGGCCGCGATGGCGGCGGCCCGGTCGGCGTCGACCAGGACGTCGCCACGTTCGTGCACGGGCACTTCGGCGGCGCCCGCGAGCATCGCGGCGAGGATGCCCAGGGGGTCCTCGGAGCGGGGGTTGTCCGAGGTCAGTACGGCAGTGTCGGCGAGCCGGGCCGCGGCCGCTCCCATCGGGCCGCGTTTGGTGGTGTCACGGTCGCCGCCGCAGCCGAGGACGATGTGCACCTTGCCCTCGGTGACCTTCTGCAGGGAGCGCAGCACCGACTCGACGGCGTCGGTCTTGTGCGCGTAGTCGACGAGTGCGAGGTACGGCTGTCCGGCGTCGACCCGTTCCAGCCGGCCGGGCACGCCGGGCACGGCGGCGACACCGTCGGCCGCGGTCTGCGGGTCGATGCCGGCGACGGCGAGGGTGACGATGGCGGCCAAAGTGTTTGCGACGTTGAACGGGCCGGGCAGCGGGGCGCCGGCGGTGGCTCGCTCGCCCTTGGGCCCGACGACGGTGAAGGTGGAGCCGAGCTGGCCCACCTCGACGTCCTCGGCCCGCCAGTCGGCGTCCGGATGGCCCTCGGCGGAGAACGTGGTGATGGGCACGGAGGCCTCGGTGATCAGCCTGCGGCCGTACTCGTCGTCGTAGTTGACGACGCCCTGCCTGCTGCGCTGCGGGGTGAACAGCCGCGCCTTGGCCTGGAAGTAGTCCTCCATGCCGGAGTGGAACTCCATGTGCTCCGGGCTGAGGTTGTTGAAGACCGCGACGTCGAAGACGCAGCCGTCGACCCGGCCGAGCACCAGGGCGTGGCTGGAGACCTCCATCGTCACCGCGTCCACGCCTCGTTCGCGCATGACGGCGAACAGGGCCTGCAGGTCGGTGGCTTCGGGAGTGGTGCGTTCGGACTTGATGCGCTCGTCGCCGATCCGCATCTCCACGGTGCCGATGAGGCCGGTGTCGCGCCCTGCGCCGCGGAAGCCGCCTTCGATGAGGTACGCGGTCGTGGTCTTGCCGGATGTTCCGGTGATGCCGATCTGGAGCAGGTCGGCGCCGGGGTGGCCGTAGATCTCGGCGGCGAGTTCGCCCATCCGGCCGCGCGGATCCTCGGTGACCAGTACCGGGAGTCCGGTGGCCGTGGCGCGTTCCGCGCCCGCCGGGTCGGTGAGGATCGCGGCGGCGCCGAGACCGGCGGCCTGTGCGGTGAAGTCGGCACCGTGCAGACGGGCACCCGGCAGCGCCGCGTACACGTCCCCGGGACGTACGGCCCGGGAGTCGTGGGTGATGCCGGTGACTTCGCCGGTGCCCGGCGGTTCCACTCCCAGCCGGGCTGCCAGCGTAACCAGGGAAGTCGGCCGCAGCCGATCCGGGCGGGGCGCTCCCGGGTAGTTCACAGGGGCGTCCTTCTGGGTGGTTCGGGACTGTTCAGCGTGGGGCACGGCGGTGAGCGTACCGGGCGCACCCGGCCTCTCGCGAAGTGAGGTGGCGTAGGTGCGGTGGTTCCCGTTCCGGTTCCCCGGATCGGGGGTGATGGTTGTCACTGGTGGTCTCCCCGAGTTCACTCGCCGGGTTTGAAGGACACCGGCAGCCGGGCCGACTCGCTGCCGGACGGTGCGGTCTGCAGCGTCTTCAGCGCGAATTCCATGACCTGCTTGTAGATGGGTCCGCAGATCTGGCCGCCGAAGTAGCTGCCCTTGGTGGGGTTCTGGATGGCGCAGTAGACGGTGATCTGAGGGTTGTCGGCGGGGGCGAATCCGGCGAAGGAGGCGGTGTAGCCGTGGTAACCGCCGCGCACCGGATCGACTCGGTTGGCCGTACCGGTCTTGCCCGCGACCCGGTAGCCAGGGATCTTGGCCTTCGTTCCGGTGCCCTCCTCGTCGCCGACGACCGACTCCAGCATGCCTGCCAGCGTCTTGGCGGTCTTCTCGCTGACCACCCTGCTCTGTTCGGGTGCCTCGGCGGGGGTGAAGCGGCCGTCGGCGCCCTTGGTGCCGCGGACGAGGGTGGGTTCGATGCGGACCCCGCCGTTGGCGATCGTCGAGTAGATCGAGGCGGCCTGCATGGCGTTGAGCGAGAGGCCCTGGCCGAACGGGATCGTGTACTGCTGCGAGGTCGACCAGTCCTGCGGCTTGGCGAGGATTCCGGCTGTCTCACCCGGGTAGCCGAGTCCGGTCGGTGAGCCGATGCCGAACTTGCGCAGGTAGTCGTAGAGCACCTTGTTGGACCCGGCCTGGGTCTTGCCCAGCTGGCCGGTGGCCAGGATGGTGCCGATGTTGCTGGACTTGGCGAGTACGCCGTTGAGCGTGAGGTACCAGGTGGGGTGGTCGATGTCGTCCTTGAAGAGCCGGTCGCCCCGGTGCAGCCGGTTGGGAACGGTGACGTGGGTACCTGGAGTGGCGACGCCCTCCTCCAGTACGGCGGCCATCGACATGACCTTGCTGGTCGAGCCGGGCTCGTACACGTCCTGGAGCGCCGCGTTGCCCAGCGAGGCGGCGTCGGCCTGCGAGAGGTCGTTCGGGTCGAAGCCCGGCGCGTTGGCCATGGCGAGGACCTCGCCCGTGCGGGTGTTCTGCACGACGACGTAGCCGCGGTCGGCCTTGGACTTCGCCACCTGGTCGGAGATGGCCTTCTGGGCCGCCCACTGGATGTCGCGGTCGATGGTCAGCTCGATGTCGGAACCGGCGACGGCAGGGACCTCCTTGGTGCCCGCGGTGGGCACCCGGCGGCCGCCGGACTGGGCGTACTTGATCGTGCCGTCCTCGCCCGCGAGCTCCTTGTCCAGCTGCGATTCGAGGCCGCCCGCACCCTTGCCCTCGGCGTTGACGTATCCCAGTATCCCGGCGGCGAGGCCGCCGTTGGGGTAGACGCGCTTGGTGGTCGACTCCTGGAAGACACCGGCCAGCACATTGGCCCCGGCACCGCCGGCCGCCTTGTCCTTCGAGGCCTTCTCCGCGAAGACGGACTTGAGGTCCTTGATCTGTGTCCAGACCTGCGGGGTCTGCCTGCGGGCCAGCACCGCGTACCGGCTCTTGGGCTTGGAGAGCTTCTTCGTCAGTTCGGCCGCGTCGACGCCGAGGATGGGTGCGAGCAGCGCGGCGGCCTGCTGGGGCGCGTCGGGTGCCTTGCTGTCCTCGGGAGTGAACATCTTGGGGTCGGCGGTGATGTCGTACGCGTCGACGCTGGTGGCCAGTGCGATGCCGCCCCGGTCGGTGATCTCACCGCGCTCGGCGGCGACGGTGTAGCTGAGGTAGCGGTTCTGCTCGGCCTTGGCGGCGTACGCGTTGGCGTCGACGGCCTGCACCTGGAGGAGCCGGACGACGAACGCGATCATCACGAGGGTCAGGGCCAGGCTGACCAGCCGCAGCCGCGGCCGTGGGCTGCCGAGGCGCAGCGGGCGGCCGGAGCGGCTGCGCGGGGTCCGTCCGCGCGGCGCGGCGGACGAGGGCCGTCGTCGCGGCTCGGGGCGGGCGGCGGGCCGGGGGCGGCCGGAGCGGCCCGCCGCGTTACGCGGGCGGGCGGGTCCG
Organism: Streptomyces sp. NPDC087901; assembly: GCF_044742205.1. Classification (NCBI taxonomy): domain Bacteria; kingdom Bacillati; phylum Actinomycetota; class Actinomycetes; order Kitasatosporales; family Streptomycetaceae; genus Streptomyces; species Streptomyces sp. NPDC087901. The sequence goes on along the minus strand of NZ_JBIUUC010000001.1, from coordinate 1,012,441 downwards.
GGTACCCGGCGGCGCGGTGGTTCCTGGGAGGGCACTGCGTCACCTGCCGGGGCTCGTGGAGGGCTGTTCTGCCGGGGTACGCGCCTTCGCGGAGGCGCTCGGCTTCACCGCGGAGGCGCCGGTCGCGGATGTGCCGGGCTTGGCCGCGGGCGTGCTCGGCTCGGCCGCGACAGTGCCCGTCGCGGTGGGCGAAGGGGTGGAGCGGGGTGAGGCCGGCAGGGCCGCGGGTGGCGGCTCGGGGACGTCGGGCTTCTTCGGCGCCGCGGTGGTCGGCGGAGCGCCGGCGGCGGAGGGTACGCCGCGGACCTTGCCGTTCGGGCCGAGGAAGGCGGGGCTGCCGCCGGGGACCATGCCCAGTTCTCGTGCGCGCCGCGCCAGGGCGTCGGGTTCGGAGGCGCTGTCGACGTCGCGCTGGAGGGCCTGCTGATCGTCGGTGAGGTCGGTGGTGCGCTTCTTCAGCTCGCTCAGCCGGAACGATCCTTCGTTGAGCGCGGAGTTCAGCAGCAGCAGCGTGATCAGTCCGCCGCCCAGGAGCAGGACGACCAGCAGGACGAAGGGGGTCCGGGCCGCGTTGCTCGGCCCGGACGGCATCAGCCGGCTGAGCCGCGCGGCGCGCCCTTTCAGCTGACCGGCCGGTTTGCTCACCGCGCCACTCCGTCCCCGGGCCGGATCCGAGAGGCCTCCGGGCGCCCGCTGCTCATCGCTCCTCCTCGCGGATCCGCTGGGCTCCGCGCAGCCGGGCGGGGGCGGCGCGCCGGTTCTCGGCGACCTCCTCCTCGGTGGGCAGCTCGGCGCCGCGGGTCAGCAGCTTGAGCCGCGGCTGGTAGCGCTCGGGGACGACCGGCAGTCCGGGCGGCGCGGTGTTGGCGGCGCCCGCCGCCAGCACCTGCTTGACCAGGCGGTCCTCCAGCGAGTGGTAGGACAGAACGGCGATGCGCCCGCCGACGGCGAGACTCCGGACCGCGGCCGGGATCGCCCGCTCCAGCACGGTCAGCTCGCCGTTGACCTCGATGCGCAGCGCCTGGAAGGTGCGCTTGGCGGGGTTGCCGCCGGTGCGCTTGGCGGCCTGTGGCAGCGAGTCACGGATGAGCTCGACGAGCCGGGCGCTGTTGGTGAAGGGCTCCTTCTCCCGTTCGCGCACGACTGCGGAGACGATCCGCTTGGCCTGCTTCTCCTCGCCGTACGCGCGCAGGATCCTGACCAGCTCGCCCGGCGGGTAGGTGTTGAGCACCTCGGCCGCGCCGATGCCGGTCGTCTGGTCCATGCGCATGTCGAGCGGGGCGTCCTGGGCGTACGCGAATCCGCGGTCGGCCTCGTCCAGTTGCATGGAGGAGACGCCGAGGTCGAACAGAACGCCCTGGACCTTGGGGACGCCGAGCCGGGCCAGCACCTCGGGCAGTTCGTCGTAGACGGCGTGCACCAGCGTGGCGCGGTCGCCGTACGGGGCGAGCCGCTCGCCGGAGAGGCGCAGCGCCTCCTTGTCCCGGTCGAGCGCGATCAGCCGGGCGGTGGGGAAGGCCGCGAGCAGGGCCTCGCTGTGTCCGCCGAGGCCCAGGGTGCAGTCGACGACCACGGGCGGCTGCGGGCTCGGTGCCTCCAGAGCCGGGGCCAACAGGTCCAGGCATCGCTGGAGCATCACCGGGACGTGTCGGGTCTGGCTCATGCGCCCTCTCAGGCTCAGGTCCCGGGGGCGCTGCACGTACGGCCTGGTCCCCGCCCGCTCGCGAAGGGGAGGTCCGCCGGCGCCGGGGAAGGGGCGTCAGCCGACCGGCGAGCGGGAGAGGGCCGGGCCGTACGTACGCCGCGCACACGGGGAATACATCGGAATGTGCAGGGTGTCGGTAACTTCCCGTCACTTTAGTCCACCCTGCCATTCGATCGATTCCCGATCAATCAACCCGACAGCGCGTCGGCCCTCGCTTTGTTCACCCGGCCGGGTGACCGAGTGTGAGGCTTGTGGGGTACCTCACAACAAGCGTCGTTGACGTTCTTTGTCCGCTTCGACACCACGCCTGTGCGGCCCACGAGAGCTAACGTCTTGTCCATGTCGACTTCCGCGCACTCCTCTGCCGATCCCTCCGCTCCCGTCGCGGGCCGGACCCGCACCGGCGGCACCGTCACCGACCACCTGGTCGAGGCGAACGTTCAGTACGCCGCCGAGTTCAGCGATCCCGGAATGGACGCGAAGCCGGTGCTGCGCGTCGCCGTGGTCGCCTGCATGGATGCCCGGCTCGACCTGCACAAGGCGCTCGGCCTGGCCCTCGGCGACTGCCACACCATCCGCAACGCGGGCGGCGTGGTCACCGACGACGTGATCCGCTCGCTGTCGATCAGCCAGCGGGCCCTCGGCACGCGCAGCGTGATTCTGATCCACCACACGAACTGCGGCATGGAGTCGATCACCGAGGAGTTCCGCCAGGAACTGGAGATGGAGGTCGGCCAGCGGCCGGCCTGGGCGGTGGAGGCCTACAGCGACGCGGACCAGGACGTACGACAGTCGATGCAGCGGGTCCGCACCTCGCCGTTCCTGCTCCACACCGACGACGTGCGCGGTTTCGTCTTCGACGTGACCACCGGTCTGCTGCGCGAGATCTTTCCGGCTTCCTGACGACCAAGGGCTCGGGTGCTTCCGGTTTCCTGGCACGAGGGGGCCGGACGGGCACCTTCGTGCAGCGAAAATCCTGCCCAACCCGACATATCGGCCCCCAGTTATCCACAGGCGAGTGACACGAAGCGGTAACGGCAACAAGAATGCGGGTGTGACACCCCGTCGGGCCTCGTCCGATGCGGTGTCCGTGTTTCGGGGTGGGCCGGGCCGCACAAGGGCGCCGGTCCGTGACTGGGGAATCCCGCTGCTCCTGGTGAGCGTGGGGCAGGGCCGAGGAGGGCCGGGTGACGACCTATGACGATCGAGCGAGCCTCACAGATCTGACCACCACAGTGGAGCAGGTGCGCAGGTCGGTGGAGAGTGTGATCGAGGGCAAACCCGAGGTCGTACGCCTTTCGCTGACCGTGCTGCTCGCGGAGGGCCATCTGCTGATCGAGGACGTGCCCGGAGTGGGCAAGACCATGCTGGCCAAGGCGCTGGCCCGGTCCATCGACTGCTCGGTGCGGCGCATCCAGTTCACACCGGATCTGCTGCCGTCGGACATCACGGGTGTGTCCATCTTCGATCAGCAGCGCCGTGACTTCGAGTTCAAACCGGGCGCGATCTTCGCCCAGATCGTGATCGGCGACGAGATCAACCGCGCCTCGCCCAAGACCCAGTCCGCGCTCCTGGAGTCGATGGAGGAGCGTCAGGTCACCATCGACGGGCACACCTACGAGCTGCCCGACCCCTTCATGGTCGTGGCCACGCAGAACCCGGTGGAGATGGAGGGCACGTACCCCCTGCCCGAGGCCCAGCGCGACCGGTTCATGGCCAGGGTGTCGATCGGCTATCCCAGCGCCGAGGCCGAGCTGCAGATGCTCGACGTGCACGGCGGCGCCTCGCCGCTCGACGACCTCCAGCCGGTGGCGCACGCCCACGACATCGTCAAGCTGATCGAAGCGGTGCGCACGGTCCACGTCGCCGAGGCCGTCCGGCGCTACGCGGTGCAGCTCGTCGGGGCCACCCGCAGCCATCCCGATCTCAGGCTCGGCGCCTCACCGCGTGCCACCCTGCACCTGCTGCGTGCGGCCAAGGCCTCCGCCGCGTTGAGCGGCCGCGACTACTGCCTGCCGGACGATGTGCAGGCCCTGGCAGCCGCCGTGCTCGCCCACCGGCTGCTGCCCACGGCACAGGCCCAGCTGAACCGCCGCACCGCCGAGCAGGTGGTGCTGGAGATCCTTCAGCAGACCCCCGTGCCGACGGCGTCGGGCGGCGCTGCCGTCCCGGCGCCCCAGCACGAGCCGGGCGCTGGGTACGGCGGCCGGCAGCAGCCCGGCGCACGGCGGCTCTGATGGCCGCCGGGGGGCCGACCGCGATGGAGGACAGCGACGACAAGGGCGGTCTGCGGGCCGCCCTGGGTGGTCTGACCACGCGCGGACGGTCCTTCCTGGCGGCCGGTGTCGCCGCCGCGGTCTGCGCCTATGTGCTGGGCCAGGGAGATCTGCTGCGGGTCGGCCTGCTGCTCGCCGTGCTCCCGCTGGTCTGTGTGACGGTGCTCTTCCGGACCCGCTACCGGGTCGCCGGCACCCGTCGGCTCTCGCCGTCCCGGGTACCCGCGGGCACCGAGGCGCGGGTCCATCTGCGGATGGACAACGTCTCGCGGCTGCCCACCGGACTGCTCATGCTCCAGGACCGGGTGCCGTACGTGCTCGGGCCGCGGCCCCGGTTCGTCCTGGACCGGGTGGAGGCGGGCGGCCGGCGCGAGGTGTCCTACCGAGTGCGGTCGGACCTGCGCGGGCGCTACCCGCTCGGGCCGCTGCAGCTGCGGCTGAGTGATCCGTTCGGGATGTGCGAGCTGACCCGTTCGTTCAGCGCGTACGACACGCTCGTCGTCATCCCGCGGACCGAGCCGCTGCCTCCTGTGCGGCTGGCGGGCGAGGCCACCGGTTACGGCGAGGGGCGGCAGCGCTCGCTCGCGCTGGCGGGCGAGGACGACGTCATCCCGCGCGGCTACCGGCACGGCGACGATCTGCGCCGAGTCCACTGGCGCTCCACCGCGCGCTACGGCGAGCTGATGGTGCGCCGCGAGGAGCAGCCGCAGCGGGCCAGGTGCACGGTGCTGCTGGACACGCGGCAGACCGCCTACCAGGGGTCGGGGCCCGACTCGGCGTTCGAGTGGGCGGTTTCCGGCGCGGCGTCCGCGCTGGTGCACATGCTGGAGCGGGGCTTCGCGGTCCGGCTGCTGACGGACGACGGGATGGCGGTGCCGGGCGAGGGCGAGAGCGGCTTCACCGGCTCCACCCAGGACTCGGCGGAATCGGCCGGACTGATGATGGACGCCCTCGCCGAGGTCGACCACTCCGACGAGGACGGCCTCTCCCGCGCGTACGACGTACTCCGCGGTGGCAACGAGGGCCTGCTGATCGCCTTCCTCGGTGAGCTGGACGAGGAACAGGCTGCGGTGGCGGCACGGATGCGGCAGCGCAGTGGCGGGGCCGTCGCGTTCGTCCTGGACAGCGCCGCCTGGGTGCACGGCGAATCGTCCGCCTCCGACGCGGCCTGTGAGCAGCGGCTCCGGCTGCTGCGCGAGTCGGGGTGGACGGCGGTGCCGGTCCGGCCCGGCATGGATCTCACCCGGCTGTGGCTGCAGGTGAGCCATCATGGCTCGCTCGCCCAGTCCACCGCTGTGGGTGGCACAACGGGCGGTACGACAGGTTTCTCCGGTGGTTGGTCATGAGGGGACGGTCATGAGCGGTCGTGGTCGGCTGGCGCTGTGCGCCTTTGCGGCGACGCTGATGGCGGCTTGTTCGATGCTGCCGCTGGTCGACCCGGCCACCTGGATCCTGCAGGCCTCGTTCCTGCTGGCCGTCCAGTGCGGCGTGGGTGCGCTCGGCCGGCGGGTGCCGCTGCCGCGGCTGCTGACCGTCGCCGCGCAGGCGATCGTCCTGGTGGTGCTGCTGACCATCGCGTTCGCCCGGGACGAGGCGCTGGCGGGCTTCCTGCCCGGCCCGCAGTCCGTACAGCGGCTCGCGGATCTGCTGGCGGCGGGCGCGGACGACGTCGGGCGGTACGCGATCCCGGCGCCGAACACGGCGGGCATCCGGCTGATGCTGGTGGGCGGTGTGCTGCTGATCGGGCTCGCGGTGGACGCGCTGGCGGTCACGTTCCGCAGCGCCGCGCCGGCCGGGCTGCCCCTGCTGGCCCTCTACTCCGTCGCCGCAGGTCTCTCCAACGGCAGCGCGGACTGGCTGTGGTTCCTGCTGGCCGCCTGCGGCTATCTGCTCCTCCTGCTGGCCGAGGGACGTGACCGGCTCTCCCAGTGGGGGCGTGTCTTCGCCGGCACGGCCAGGCCCCGGGGCGGTTCTTCCTCCGGTATCGGCGCCTCGGGCAACGGGGCGCTCGCCCCGGTGCGCACCGGGCGGCGCATCGGCGCGGTCGCACTGGGAATCGCGCTGGTCGTGCCCGCGGCCCTGCCCGCACTCGACAGCGGACTGCTGGCCGGCACGGGGGGCGGCAACGGCAAGGGGAGCGGTGGCGGCACCATCTCCGCGGTGAACCCGCTGGTCTCACTGCAGAACAACCTGAACCAGCCGGAGAACCGGGAGGTGATGTCGTACCGCACCAACGCGACCGGTGTGCAGGACTTCTACCTCCGCATCCTGGCCCTGGACCAGTTCAACGGAAACGAGTGGCGGGCCTCCACCCGCCGGCTGAAGGACGTACCGAAGCGGCTCCCGAACCCGGCGGGTCTGTCGCCGGACGTCGCCGTGACGGAGATCAGCACGAACATCTCCGCGTCCCGTTCGTACCAGCAGACCTACCTGCCGCTCCCCTACCCGGCGACCGAGGTGAGGGTGGGCGGGCGCTGGCGGTACGAGCCCGAGGGCCGCACTCTCGTCGGGGACGACGGGGAGACCACCGGCGGTGCGCAGTACGAGGTCTCCAGCCTGGTCGTGCAGCCGACCGCCGGCCAGCTCGCGGGCGCGGGCACGGTCCCGGCAGCCCTGCGCCGCGAGTACACCCAGGTGCCCGACTCCCTGCCCGAGGTGGTCAGGAAAACGGCTGCCGAGGTGACGGCGGGGTCCACCAACGCGTACGAGAAGGCGGTGAAGCTGCAGAACTACTTCGCCTTGGAGGGCGGCTTCACGTACGACACCTCGGTGAACTCGGGCACCGGCAGCGCTGCGATCGGCCGCTTCCTGAGGGACAGACGGGGCTTTTGCGTCCACTTCTCGTTCACCATGGCCGCGATGGCTCGGACGCTGGGGATTCCGGCCCGCGTCGCCGTGGGCTTCACGCCCGGTACCGCACAGTCGGACGGTTCGATGTCGGTCGGCCTGCGCGATGCGCATGCCTGGCCGGAGCTGTATTTCGAGGGTGTCGGATGGACCCGCTTCGAGCCGACGCCGACGCGCGGCTCCGCGCCGTCGTACACCCTGCCGGACACGCCCTCCGGTGGCTCCGCCGATCCGGACCTGCCCGAGACGGGTGCCTCGGCTGCGGCTCCGGCCACGCCGTCCGCCTCGGACAGCTGCCCGGCGCAGGAAGGCACGCAGAGCGAGGAGTGCGGCAGTTCGGCGCTCCCGGGAGCGGTGACGCCCACGGACACGGGGACGCCCGTGGGCACCGTGCTCGGACTGGTCCTGGTGGCCGTGCTCGTCCTGCTGCTCCCGATGCTGCCCATGTTCTGGCGCATCCGGGTCCGGGCCCGGCGGCTGGGCTTCTCCACGGGGCGCACCCCGGCGGACGCGACCGCGAGAACGCTGGCGGCCTGGCAGGAGATCACCGACACCGCGTGGGACCACGGCATCGAACCGGACGAGTCCCAGACCCCGCGCAAGGCCGCGGCCCGTGTCGTACGGATGGGCCGGCTGGGCACGGAGGCGGCCGCGGCGGTGCACCGTGTGGCGAGCGCGGTGGAGCAGGTGCTCTATGCGCCGGAGCCGCGGCCCGTGTCGGGGCTCGCGGAGGACGCCGAGGCGGTACGGGCGGGCCTCCGCGGCGCTGCCGACCGGTTCGCCAGGTTCCGCGCGGTCGTGGCACCGCGATCGGCCGTTCGAGTGATGTGGGCGATGTCGGAGCGCCGGGCGGCACTGACCGGCCGGTGGCGGGCACCGCAGCGACCGGCGTGGTTGCGGCGCCCGTCCCGGCAGCAGGGCTGACGCCTCGCCCCGTGCAGGCCCGCCTCCAGGGTCTGCACGCGGGGCACCGCGCATCGCCCTCGGCGGCGCCCGAGCACCCTGTGTCTGCCCTCCCCGGCCTCCGGGCCCTGCCGCATAGCCCTCGCGGCTGGCCCCGGCCTCCGGGCCCTGCCGCATAGCCCTCGCGGCTGCCGACGGCCCGGGCAGGCGCAGGGCCGGATGGGGGAGCCGGATGGGAGAACCGGGTGCGAGGTCGGCCCGGCGGCCGGGCAGGCGCAGGGCCGGGCCCTGCCGGGCCGGAAGGCGCACCTCTGGCCGGGCGCACGAGTGAGGGGCGGTCGCAGAAATGCGACCGCCCCTCACCCATAAGTGTTCTGAGCGCTTACTGGCCCTGCTCATCACGGCGGCGCTGCCACCGTTGTTCGATCCGGTTCATCACGGACCGGCGCTGTTTGGGCTGTCGGCGTTCGCCCGCACCACCCGCGCGGACTGCTTGTTGCTCGCCCGGCTTCGGCGCTTTGCGCCAACCGGTGACCGCGAGCACCGCGCAGCCCAGCATGACGAGGAACCCCACCACGCTGATCCAGATCTGCTGGGCGACCATTCCGGCCATGAGGAGCGCGATTCCCACCAGGAAGCCAGCAACTGCCTGGTAGACCCGTCGCCGGGTGTATGTACGCAGCCCACTTCCCTCGAGCGCTGTCGCGAACTTGGGATCTTCGGCGTACAGCGCTCGCTCCATTTGCTCGAGCATTCGCTGCTCGTGCTCCGAGAGCGGCACGGAGTCCTCCTCGTCGTCGGCCGCGGGGGGCGGCCGGTATGCGGCCCTTCCAGGATAGGCAGGGAATCGCCCCCGTGAAACCCGCCCTCATTGCCAATCAGCCAGTCCGGGCCGCCACGACGGCTCAGCTGCTGAGGCGTTGATTCCCCAACCTCCGATCCGTCATGCCGGATGGTGTCCCCCGATCATACGGGGCCAATGCCCTGATCGGGGCTGCTGGGGCGTACTCCGTCTGCAGCTGCGTTGCTGATCAGCCGCGCTGCCGGTCGCGATCCGGCCGGTGGCTCAGGCCCGCCTGGTGCCCAGGACGTGCAACTGGGTCGCCACCGAGTGGAACGCCGGCAGCTCAGCGGCCGCCGTCTCCAGCTTGAGCAGGGCTTCCATCGCACCGGGCTCGGTGTCCACCAGTACGCCCGGCACCAGGTCCGCGAAGACGCGGACGCCATGGACAGCGCCGACCTCGACGTCCGCACCCTCGACCAGCTCGGTGAGCTGCTCCGCCGTGTACCGCCGCGGCACCGGGTCACCCTCGCCCCAGCGTCCGGCCGGGTCGCCGAGCGCGTGCCGGGCCTCGGTGAAGTGACCGGCGAGGGCCCGGGCCAGGACCGCACCGCCGAGCCCGGCGGCAAGGAGGCTGAGCGCGCCGGACGGACGGAGCGCCTCGACCGCGTGCCGCACACCCTCGGCGGGGTCGTCCACGTACTCCAGGACTCCGTGGCAGAGCACCGCGTCGTAGCCATCGCGCCCGACCACGTCGAACAGGCCGAGGATGTCCCCCTGGACCCCGTGGACCCGGTCGGCGACCCCCGCCTCGGCGGCGCGGCGCTCCAGCGCGAACAACGCGTTGGGACTGGGATCGACGACGGTGACCCGGTGCCCCAGACGCGCGACGGGCACGGCGAAGTTGCCCGTACCGCCGCCGGTGTCCAGTACGTCCAGGGCGTCCCTGCCGGTCGCCTTGACCTGGCGGTCGAGAGCGTCCTTGAGGATCTCCCAGACCACGGCGGTACGGAGGGAGGCGCGGGGGCGCAGCTGGTCCGACACGGCAGTTGTCTCCTCGGCACGGTGCCGCCGCTGACGGCGGAGCGTGAACGGCGCAGGTAGTAGGTCCCGTCCACCCTATTGCCTTGCGCCGCCGTCGCCGTCATCCCGCATCCGACCGTTCCCCGCGGGGTTGCGGGAGGACCGGCTGGAGCGCCAGCAGCCGCTCCACCAGGCGAAGGAACATCGCCGCGTCGCGCAACAGGTCGTCCGCGTCCCGTCGGCCGGCCGCACCCGGTATGCCCGCTTCCGCCCGGGCCCGGCGACGGGCGCCGGAGGCGAACAGCGCGCTCCACTCGGTGAGCTCCGGGGCGATTTCCGGCAGGACCTCCCAGGCGCTGCGGATCCTCTCCCGGCGCCGCCGGGAGGTCTCGGGCCGTCCGCGGACGGCGAGCACCGCGGCGGCGGTGCGCAGCGCGGCGAGGTGGGCGGTGGCATAGCGCTCGTTCGGTACGTCGAGAACAGCTGCCTCTTCGAGGCCGGCGCGGGCCTGGGCGAGGAGATCGAGAGCGGCGGGCGGCGCCGTGGTGCGCCGGAGTACGGGGTGGACGTCGTGTGCCGGACCGGTCGGTGAGGGGGCAGGGCCGTCTGCGCGGCGTCGCGGAGCGGCTGCTGCGGACGAGTGGGCCATGACAGAACCTCCTGTCTCGTAACGGCTTCGTGGCCGTCTGTATCCATCGTGACCGCCACCACTGACAATCGGCCCGAATCCCCCTTCGAACTGGGCTTTTGCCTCGATCGCAAGTTCGGGCTACATTTTTGTACTGACCGGTCAGTACAAGGAACCACGGGGAGGGTCAGTGGACAGCCTGGACAGCCCGCACGGGGCAGCTGTCACAGCCGACGGTCTCGGCCTCAAGGGGCCGCGCGGATGGGCGTTCCGGGACGTGACGTTCAGCGCCGCCCCCGGGTCCCTGATCGCGGTCGAGGGCCCATCCGGTTCGGGGCGCACCTGCCTGCTGCTCGCTCTCACCGGCCGGATGCGCCCCACCGAGGGCGAGGCCGCGACCGGCGGCCTGCGCCTGCCGCGCCGGGCCGCGGCCGTACGCCGTATCGCGGCACTGGGCCCGGTGCCCGGGGTCAGCGAACTCGACCCGGCCTTCACGGTCGCCGAGCACCTGCGCGAACGCGCCCTGTTGCAGCGCCGTTTCGACGGCTCTCTGCGCACCCTGCTGCGGCCGCGCCGCGAGCGCGTCGCCGAGGCACGGGCCCGGATCGACACCGCGCTGAAGACGGCCGGGCTCGACCTCGCCACCCTGCCCAAGGCCGAGCGGACCTCCGTACGGGATCTGGAGCGGCTGGAGACGCTGCGGCTCTCCGTCGCCCTCGCGCTGATCGGCCGGCCGCGGCTGCTCGCGGTGGACGACACCGACCTCAAGCTCTCCGACGCGGAACGCGCGAAGGCCTGGGAACTGCTGCGTCTCCTCGCCGCCGACGGCACGACCGTGCTGGCCGTGTGCAGCCAGGCTCCCGAGGACGCCGTCACCGTGCGCACCGGCACCACCGGCACGACAGACCCCACAGACACCACCGGGGAGCCCGCGTCGCCGGCCGCCCCGGTACACGACGAAGGGACGGCCGATGCGTTCGCCGAGACTGGCCGCGCTTGAGCTGAGGCGCTTCGGCAGGGGGAAGCTGCCGCGCGCCGCACTGGCCGCGCTCCTGCTGCTGCCGTTGCTCTACGGGGCCCTGTACCTGTGGTCGTTCTGGGACCCGTACGGCCGTCTGGACCGCATCCCCGTCGCGCTGGTCAATGACGACAAGGGCGCCACCGCCGCGGGCAGGCACCTCGCGGCCGGCGACGAGATCACCGGCAAACTGCTCGACTCCCAGGTCTTCGAGTGGCACGAGGTGAGCGCCACCGAAGCACACAAGGGCGTCGAGGACGGCACGTACTACCTCTCGCTGACCATGCCCTCGGACTTCAGCGAGCGCATCGCCTCCAGCGCCGGCGACTCCCCCGAGACGGGCGCGCTCCAGGTGCGCACCAACGACGCGAACAACTACATCGTCGGTCAGATCTCCCGGACGGTCTTCTCCGAGGTCCGCACCGCCGCGTCGACCAACGCCTCCCGGGGCTTCCTCGACCGGATCTTCATCAACTTCTCCGATCTCCACGACGCGACGGCGAAGGCGGCCAGGGGCGCCGCCGACCTCGAGGGCGGGATCGGCAAGGCGAAGAAGGGATCGAAGGACCTCGCGGACGGGCTGAAGGACGCGAAGGCCGGCAGCAGCCGGCTGGCCACCGGCATCGTCCAGCTGAACAAGGGCGCGGGCGACCTGGAAACCGGCTCGCGCCAGGTCGCCGACGGCACCCAGCTGCTGGCCGACAAGGTCAACGGGGTGGCCGCCGACGTCCGCCCGTTCCTGAAAGACAACGGCAAGGCGATCGGCGACACGGCCCGGCTCGTCGCCGACTCCTCGCAGACCGTACGGGACAACCTCGACCTGCTGGTGAAGGCGGCCCCCACCGCCGCCACCGCCGCCCACACGGCCTCCGACGACCTCGCCGAGGTCCATCGCACCCGGTGCGTGGAGCAGCCGCTTCCCGATCCCACCGTCTGCGCGCCGCTGAAGCGGGCCGTGACGGCGGCGGCCGATGTCGCCGCCGTGGCCGACGACGTCAACGTCCTGGTCGAGAACCAGAACGGGGACCTCAAGAAGCTGCGGACCCAGCTGACCACCCTGCAGCAGCAGGCGAACGCACTCGCCGAACGCTCCCCGCACCTGGACGAGGACCTGGAGAGCGCCGTCAAGAAGGTCAACGCGCTCAACACCGGTGCCCGCAAGGTCGCCAAGGGTGCCGACCAACTGCACACCGGCCTGGCCACCGCCAAGTCGGGCTCCGCCGAGCTGAACACCGGGGTCGGCGACCTCAAGAAGGGTGCGACGAGCCTCGACAGCGGGATGATCCGGCTCGGCGACGGTTCGGCCACGCTCGCCAAGGGGCTCGACGACGGGGTCGACAGGATCCCCGACTACGACAAGAAGGACCGCGACGCCCGTACGGGGGTCATGGCCGACCCCGTGCAACTGGCCTCCCAGTCGCTGCACGCGGCCCCGAACTACGGCACCGGCTTCGCCCCCTACTTCATCCCGCTCTCCCTCTGGGTCGGCGCGATGGTGGCGTACATGCTGATCCAGCCGCTCAACCGGCGCGCCCTGGCCGCCGGGGCACCGGCCTGGCGGATCGCCTTCGCGGGCTGGCTGCCGGTGGCCGCGATCGGTCTGCTCCAGGTGGCCGCGCTGATGTCCGTACTGCACTGGGGGCTCGGCCTCCAGATGGCCCACGCCGCCGGCACGATCGGCTTCCTGGCCCTGGTCACCTGCTGCTTCGGGGCGATCGTGCAGTGGCTGAACGCCCGCTTCGGGGCGGCGGGCCGCATCCTCGTCCTCGCGGTGCTGATGCTCCAGCTGACCTCGGCCGGCGGCACGTACCCCGTACAGACGAGTCCGGGCTTCTTCAACGCGATCCATCCGTACCTGCCCATGAGCTACGTCGTCGAGGGCCTGCGCCGTCTGATCACGGGCGGCGGACTCGGGCCGGTCTGGCAGGGCTGTGCGGTACTCCTGGCCTTCACCGCCGGGGCACTCGCGCTGACCGCGTTCTCCGCGCGCCGCAAGCAGGTGTGGACCCTGGACCGGCTGCACCCGGAGCTGAGTCTGTGAGCGCTCCCGGACCTGTGAGAATCAGGAGCATGGAAAGCAGTAGCGCCACACGCCGCCAGGCCACCCGGCAGAAGCTCTACGAAGCGGCCGTGACCCTCATCGCGGAGAAGGGGTTCTCGGCCACCACGGTGGACGAGATCGCCGAGCGTGCCGGCGTCGCCAAGGGCACCGTGTACTACAACTTCAAGAGCAAGACCGAGCTCTTCGAGGAGCTCTTGCGCCACGGAGTCGGGCTGCTCACCTCCTCGCTGCGTACGGCGGCGGAGGAGACCGACGAGCGCGGTGGCAGCCGGGTCGAGGCGCTGGACGCCATGATCCGGGCCGGTCTGGTCTTCATCGACCGCTATCCGGCCTTCACCCAGCTGTACGTGGCCGAGCTGTGGCGCACCAACCGCGCCTGGCAGGCCACCCTGCTGGTGGTGCGTCAGGAGGCCGTCGCCGTGGTCGAGGGTGTTCTCAGGCAGGGTGTCGAGGGCGGCGAGCTCAGCGATGAGATCGACATCCCGCTGACGGCGGCAGCGCTGGTCGGCATGGTGCTGGTGGCGGCGCTGGACTGGCAGGCGTTCCAGCCGGAGCGGTCGATCGACGACGTGCACTCGGCGCTGTCACTGCTGCTGCACGGGCGGGTCAGCGGGCGCTGACCCCGGATCCGTCCCTCCCCCGGGACACACGAAGGCGCCGGTCCGACAGGGCTCGGTCCCCCCGAGCCTCGCCTGACCGGCGCCTTCCGTGCTGCCGGAGGACCTTCCCCCGTGAACCCCCGTGTTCCCCCGTGGTCCCGAGTCCTCCGCCGTGCACCCCCGTTCGGAAAGGAGTGCCGCGCCCGTTCCGCCGCCCCGTGCCGGCGGTACCGGCGCAGCGCCCCTTCCGTGGTCTCCACTCTGCCGTTTCCGCAGGTCGCACCCCATCCGCGTCCCTACTCATCTCACCTCCTAGGTACGGATACTCAGACCTGCGCACCCGCACCCTCCCGCTCCGGTACGGCGCCTGGTTACGATCACGTCCGTGTCCGTACTCCCCCTGGTGTTCACGAGTGGCTGGGCGAGCGGGATCAACGCCTACGCGGTGGTCCTCCTCCTCGGCATCTTCGGCGCTACCGGAGTCACCGACGAGGTGCCGGCCTCGCTGCAGCGCACCGACGTCCTGATCGTGGCCGGTGTGCTCTTCCTGTGCGAGGTGGTGGCGGACAAGATCCCGTACGTGGACTCGGTCTGGGACGCGGCGCACACCGTCATCAGACCGCTCGCCGGGGCCGTCGTGGCGGCTCTGCTGGCGGGCGACAGCGGTTCGCTGCCGGAGGTCGCCGCGGGGGCCATCGGTGGTTCCACCGCGCTGATGAGCCATCTGGTGAAGGCCGGCACCCGGATGGCGGTCAACACCTCCCCCGAGCCGTTCAGCAATATCGCCGTGAGCACGGCCGAGGACCTGGGCGTCGCCGGAGTCGTCACCTTCGCCATATTCCATCCGTGGATCGCGGCTTCCATCGCCGCGGTGCTGCTGGTGCTCGGCCTGGTGATACTCGTCTTCCTCGCCTCCCGGATCCGCCGGTTCCTGCGCCGCAGAGCGCAGCGACGCGAGGAGAAGCGGCTGGCCGCCTCCGCTTCCCACCGGCCTGACGGCTGAGCTGTCAGCAGCGGCCGTTAAAGTCGCAGCCATGGCACGTATTGCGGTGATCGGCGCCGGGTTGGGCGCGATGTCGGCGGCGGCACGGCTGGCCGTGGCGGGCCACCGGGTGACGGTCTACGAGCGGTCGGAGACCTTCGGCGGCTCGCTCGGCCGCCATGCCCTGGACGGCTTCACGTTCGACACGGGCCCCGGCCTGCTCCATCTGCCCGCCGTCTACCGCGACCTGTTCGTGAAGACCGGCAAGGAATCGCTGGAGCAGTGCGTCACCCTGAGCCAGGTCGACCCGGCGAGCCGCCATGTCTTCGCGGACGGCACCGATGTGTCCCTGCCGAACGCCTCGCGGGCCGGCGTCGTCGGAGCCCTGGACGCCGCACTCGGGGGCGGCGCCGGCGCAAGCTGGGGTGCGTTCCTCGACCGGGCAGGGGACGCCTGGGACCGGTCCCGGCGGCCCCTGCTGGAGGAGCCGCTGCGCCCCGACTGGCAGGTGCTGACCCGCGATCCGTATCCGGCGCCCGTGAAGCGGCGGCTGCTGCGCCCCGCCCTTCGGGCCGGCACGGTGACGGAGATCGGCTCCTGGGAGCTGGCGGATCCCCGGCTGGCCGCCCTGCTGGACGGGTACGCGCTGTCGTACGGCCTCGATCCCCTGCACGCCCCGGCGAGCGCGGCCCTGTTGCCGTACATGGAGGAGACGTTCGGCAGTTGGTACGTCTCCGGCGGCATGCGGGCGCTGGCGCAGGCGGTGTACGAGCGGTGTCTGGCCCGGAAGGTGGAGTTCGTCTTCGGCGCGGAGGTGGCCCGGGTCCTGAAGAAGAACGGCAGGGCTGCGGGCGTGGAGCTGGCGGACGGGACGGTCACGGAGGCGGCCCACGTGGTGCTGGGTGCCCGGCCGCACCCCGGTCTGATGCCCGTTCAGGAGCTCTGGCAGGACGGCGACGTGGCGGTTCAGCCGCGGCCCGAGGGCTCCGCCCCGACGGGCCGGTTCCTGGTGCTGCTGTCACTGCGCGGCGCCAGGCCCGCGGATGCCGTGCACCGGACGCTGGTGCATCCGGCGGACGGGGCGGCCGAACGCGAGGCGGTGTTCGACGGCCGTCTCGCGACGCACCCCACGGTGACGGTGCTGCGCCCCGACGATCCCTCCACCCGCCCCGACGAGGCCCACGAGGCCGTGACGCTGACGGCGACGGTCGCCCCGCACGGCCCGGTGGACTGGACGGACGAAGCGCTGCGGGCGCGGTTCGCGGACACCCTGATCGACACCGCGGGCGCGGCCGTGCCGGCTCTGCGGGACCGGGTGCTCCGCATGGAGGTGCGGACACCCGCGGAGTCCGCTGCCGAGACGGGCGCGCCGGGCGGTGCCGTTCCCGCGCCCGCGCTGGCGGGCGCGGAGGGCGGCTACCTCCACGCGGGCAATCGCACCCGGCTGCCGGGACTGTTCCTGGCGGGCGGCTGGTCGCATCCCGGCGGTGGTCCGGCTCACGCGGGGATGTCGGGGGCGCTGGTCGCGGGGCTCATCGTCGAGGGGGACGGGTTCCGCGGGTCGCAGTGAGTGCCGCGGCCGGGAGCGGGGCGGCGCTTCGCCCCCGGTCGCCGGAAGGGCACCCCGTCAGGCGCTGGAATCAGTAGCGGTACTGCTCGTTGTAGCCCGTGTCGTACCCGTTCGGATACGGCGCCTGCTGGGCGGGCTGCTCGGGAGGCATCGGCGGGTACTGCTCGCCCTCGCGCTGCTGCGGCACCCAGACACCTCCCGGCGGGGTCTCGGAGGCGTACGGCTGGGACTGGGCGTACGGGTCGGCGAACTGCTGGCCGCCACCGTAGCTGTCGTAGGACCCGTCACTCCCGTAGTTCCCGTACGCCCCGTACTGCGGGGTGCTCGCGGTGGTGCCGATGTACGGGTCGGAGTAAGCGGCGTACTGCTGCTGGTCCGTGCCGTAGTCGTACTGCCCGGCTTCCGCGTAGGTGTCCTGGCCCGCTCCCGCGTAGGGGGGTTCCTGGCCTTGCGCCGGGTACGGGGAGTAGTCGGTGTACGCGGCGTACTGCGGCTGTCCCTGCGGCTGCTGGTGCTCCTGGTACTGATCCTGCTGGTACTGATCCTGCTGGTGTTCGTGCTGCGGGCGGTGATCGGTGTAGATGCCGTACTGACCGGTGTCGTCGGGCAGTGGCTCCGGCGCGTAGACCGCGGCCGCACCGGCCTGCGGTGCGGCGGACGGCTGGGCCGGCTCCTCACCGTCGTGCTCCATCTCCAGGTCCGAGACCTGGAGTGTGGGCTCGCGGTCGGTGCCGCCGCGGCGGCGCCGGCTCTCCCCCGGGCTGCCCCCTATGGCCCAGCCGGTCGAGAAGCCGCGACGGAAGGAGAGCGTGACGTACGTCTGGCCAGTCGCGAAGGCGATCGCGCCGACGGCGATGACGAACACGGACGGCATCAGGACACCGATGACGACACCGACGAAGCCGGTGAAGGCGAGCAGGCGCCAGCGCAGGCGTGCCTTGTACTGCAGCAGCACCTCGCCGAGCAGCCACAGCGCAACGATGCCGAACGCGATGTAGAGGACCGTCCAGCCCATGCCCGCCCCCTTCTACGGCCACCGCCCCGGGTCGCGGCGGGTACGGCCGGTCACGACTGCTTGTGCAGTCCGAGATTTTCGTAGATTTCGAGCGTCGCCGTCGAGTTGTTCAACGTGATGAAGTGCAGCCCGGGGACACCCTCGGAAAGCAGCTTCGCGCAGAACCGCGTTGCGAAGTCGATGCCAATGGAGCGTACAGCGGCGGGATCGTCCTTGGCGGCGAGGATGCGTTCTTTCAGGGACGCGGGCAGCGTCGCATTGCTGAGCTGCGCGAATCGCTCCAATTGCCCGACGCTCGTGAGGGGCATCACCTCGGGGATGACCGGGGTTTCGCAACCCGCAGCGACCACCCGGTCACGCATCCGCAGATAACTCTCCGGATCGAAGAACATTTGCGTGATCGCGTAATCCGCACCGGCGCGGCACTTGTCCACGAAATGCCGGATGTCGGTGTCCCAGTCCGCCGAGCGCGGGTGCCGTTCGGGGAATGCCGCGACGCCGACGCAGAAATCGCCGGATTCCTTGATCAGCCGGACGAGGTCCGCCGCGTACCGCACGCCCTGCGGGTGCTCGACCCACGGACCCATCGGGTCGCCCGGCGGGTCTCCACGCACGGCGAGGATGTTCCGGATACCGGCGTCCGCGTACTGACCGACCATGTTGCGCAGTTCGGCGACGGAGTGGTTGACGGCGGTGAGGTGCGCGACCGGCGTGAGCGTGGACTCGGCGGCGATGTCCTGGGTCGCCTTCACCGTGCCGGCCCGGGTGGATCCGCCGGCTCCGTACGTCACGGAGACGAAGCTCGGTCCCACCGCCTCGACCCGGCGCAGCGCGTTCCAGAGGTTCCGCTCGCCCTTCTCGGTCTTGGGCGCCCAGAACTCGAAGGAGTACGAGGTCTTGCCGGTCGCGAGCATCTCACGCACGGTGCGCGCGTGATCCGTCCTGGTGGAAGGTGTACCAAGGGCCATACCGGCAGGTTAACCAGGGCGCGGCAAGCTCCCAACCGAACTGGGGCGATTTGCCTCGATTACCCGCTTCTTTGTCCACACTTCGGACACTCATGTCTCAAACCGGCACCTTCGGCCCCCGCATCACCCGGCGGCGCGGTCGCGGATCCTTCCCGCCAGTCCGGCGGCGGCAGCAGCCGGATCGGATGCCTCCGTGACGGCCCGCACGACGACGACCCGGCGCGCTCCGGCGTCCAGCACCTCGTCGAGGTTGTCTGCGTCGATCCCGCCGATGGCGAACCACGGACGGGCGGGGGCGAGCGAGGCGGCGTAGCGGACGAGATCCAGGCCGGGGGCGTGCCGGCCGGGCTTGGTCGGCGTGGGCCAGCAGGGGCCGGTGCAGAAGTAGTCCACACCGGGTTCGGCGACGGCCGCGTCGACCTCGGACTCGGCATGGGTGGAGCGGCCGATGACCACGTCATCGCCGATGATCGCGCGTGCGGCCGGGACAGGCAGGTCGCCCTGGCCCAGGTGCAGCACGTCGGAACCGATGGCGTGGGCGACGTCGGCCCGGTCGTTGACCGCGAGGAGCTTGCCGTGGCGCTTGCAGGCGTCGGCGAAGACCGCGAGGTGTTCGAGCTCCTCGGCCGCCTCCATGCCCTTGTCGCGCAGCTGGATGATGTCCACGCCACTGGAGAGGACCGCGTCGAGGAACGCGGGAAGGTCACCCTGGCGCCGGCGGGCGTCCGTGCACAGGTAGAGCCGGGCGTCGGACAGCAGCGCGCGAGGCGTGGACATGGTGCGGTTCCCCCCGGGGAAGGCGATGGCGGTGGTTCGGTGGCGCCGCGCGGGACGCGGGCCGCGTCGTGCGGCCCGCGTCCCCCGTGCGGCTGTCGGTCAGACGGCGAGCGCCTGGGCGCGGCGCTTCACCTCCGTGCCGCGATTCTCACTCAGCGCCTGCGCGGGCGTGCCCGGCAGGCTCGGGTCGGGGGTGAAGAGCCATTCCAGCATCTCCGCGTCGGAGTAGCCGTCGTCCCTCAGGAGCGTCAGGGTCCCCGAAAGGCCCTTGACCACCTTGTCGCCGTCGATGAAGGCGGCAGGCACCTGAAGCGCACGGTTCTCACCACGTCGTAGGGCAATGAGCTGACCGTCCTTGACCAGCTGGCGCACGCGTGTCACCTCGACACCGAACATTTCGGCGATGTCGGGAAGGTGGAGCCAGGCAGGGACGAGAGCATCGATCTTTGCGTCAATCTCGGTCACGGGGACAAGCGTGCCATCCCGGACCGGCAGTCGGTACCCGGGCCGCCCGTACGGGGGCCGGACGCGCCGTCAGAGCGTGGCCGATTTCAGGGGCACGGAGGGGTCGGCGACCCGCTCCGGGGCGAGCTCCGCCCCCGATTCGACGAGTTTGCGCCCCTGCGCCAGATCGCGCGGACGGCCGACCGCCAGTACGGCGACGAGCGCCCCGGCGCGCAGCCAGCACACCGTCCACGCGGGTTCGGCCGGATCGCCTCGCCACACCAGGGTGTCGGCCCCCGCGTGGTGGCCCGCGTACTGGACGAAGCGGCCGAACTGCTCGGACCAGAAGTAGGGCACGGGGTCGTAGACCGGGAGCTGCCCGTCGCCCTCCGGGGTGGCGGCGGTGACGGCGGCGGCGACGGTCCGCGGCCCCTGGAGGGCGTTGTCCCAGTGGTGGACGAGCAGCCGCTCACCGTACCTGGCCGAGGGGAAGGAGGCGCAGTCCCCGACCGCGTACACATCGGGGAGCGAGGTGCGCAGGGACGCGTCCGCGGTCACCGATCCGTCCGGGCCGAGCTCGATCCCCGATCCGGCCAGCCAGCCGGTCGCGGGCCGGGCGCCGATGCCGACGACGACCGCGTCCGCCGGGATCTCACGGCCGTCCGCCAGGACCACGTGACCGGCTTCGATGCGGTCGACCCGGGCACCGGTGACGAGTGCGGCGCCGCTCTCGGCGTACCAGCCGGTCATGGGGGCCGCCACCTCTGCGGGCAGCGCGCCGGCGAGCGGGCGTCCGGCCGCCTCGACGACGGTGACCGCGCAGCCGGCCGCGCGGGCCGCGGTGGCGAACTCGGCGCCGATCCAGCCCGCGCCGACGACCACGACATCGTGCCGCTGTTCGAGGACCGGGCGCAGCCGCGCGGCGTCGTCCAGCGTGCGCAGGAGGTGGACGCCCGGGACGCCCTCGGTGCCGGGCAGCATCAGGGGCTCGGCGCCGGTGGCGACAACCAGGACGTCGTAGGGGACGGGCCCGTCCGGGGTGTCCAGTTCGTGGTCGCCCGCGCGCAGCGCGGTCACGTCGAGGCCGAGCCTCAGGGTGATGTCCAGCGCCTCGAAGTCGATGTCGAAGGCCGAGTCCTCGGCCTTGCCGAGAAGGACCGCCTTCGACAGCGGGGGCCGGTCGTACGGCTGGTGCGGTTCGGCGCCGATCAGCGTGACGGGGCCGGTGAAGCCCTGTTCTCGCAGGGCCACCGCGGTCTGTACGCCCGCCATGCCCGCTCCGGCGATCACGACGCGGCGGCTCTGCCGCGGCTCTGTCTGCTGTTGTCCGGTCTGCTCGTCCACCCTTCCACCTTAAGCAACTGACGGTCCGTCAGGAAGGTGCTTCCCGGTTCGCCGCCACCGGACCACCGCGCCCCTTCCCCCGTTCACGGCACCACCGGCTCCCCTTGCCGGGGGCGCGGGGCAGGGGTTTAGGGTAGCCGTGCACATCACTCGCGGGAGCCCGGTCGTACCGGGCTGAGAGGGAGGCTGGACGGCCTTCGACCGTACGAACCTGATCCGGGTCATGCCGGCGAAGGGAGGGGCTGGACGCCCATGCGCACACACCGTACGAACGGGTCCGACGTCCTCGTCATCGGGGGCGGCATCATCGGCCTGGTGACCGCCTGGCGGGCCGCGCAGCGCGGCCTGGCCACCGCCGTCGTCGATCCCGAACCGGGCGGCGGCGCAGCCCAGGTCGCGGCGGGGATGCTGGCCGCCGTCACCGAACTCCACTACGGCGAGGAGATGCTGCTCGGTCTCAACGTCGCCTCCGCCGCGCGCTATCCGGCGTTCGCGGCCGAACTGGAGGCGGCGAGCGGACAGGACATCGGCTTTCGCACCTGCGGCACCCTGGCCGTCGCACTGGACGCCGACGACCGCGCCCATCTGCGGGAACTCCATGCCCTGCACTGCCGCTCGGGCCTGGAGTCGGAGTGGCTCACCGGCCGGGAGTGCCGCCGCCTCGAACCGATGCTCGCACCGGGCATACGCGGCGGCCTGCGGGTCGACGGCGACCACCAGGTCGACCCGCGCCGGCTGGCCGCCGCACTGCTGACGGCGTGCGAGCGGGCCGGGGTCGTCCTCCACCGCCAACGTGCCGAGCGGCTCTCGGTCACGGGCGACCGGGCCACCGGAGCCGTACTGGCCGACGGTACGCAGCCGGAGGCCGATCAGGTGGTGCTCGCCGCGGGCAGCCTCAGCGGCCGGCTCGCAGGGGTGCCGAAGCACGTCCTGCCCCCGGTCCGCCCGGTGAAGGGCCAGGTGCTGCGGCTGACCGTGCCCACCACGTACGCACCCTTCCTCTCCCGCACCCTGCGGGCCGTGGTCCGGGGCAGCCACGTCTATCTCGTGCCCCGTGAGAACGGCGAGCTGGTCATCGGCGCCACGAGCGAGGAAATGGGCTGGGACACCACCGTCACGGCGGGCGGTGTGTACGAGCTGCTGCGCGACGCGCACGAACTGGTGCCGGGCATCACCGAACTGCCGCTCACCGAGACCCGCGCCGGTCTGCGCCCCGCCTCCCCCGACAACGCCCCGCTGCTCGGCCGCACCGCGCTGCCCGGCCTCCATCTCGCCACCGGCCACCACCGCAACGGGGTGCTGCTCACCCCCGTCACCGGGGACGCCATGGCGCAGCTGCTGGCGGACGGCGAGCTGCCCGAGGTGGCCCGCCCCTTCTCCGCCGGCCGCTTCTCGCCCGCCGCCGCCCCCGTACCTCAGGAGCAGCCCGCATGACCGAGCCCACCACCCTTTCCGTCTCCGTGAACGGCGAGGCCCTCGCCGTCGCGCCGGGCACCACCCTGGACACCCTGGTCGCCTCGCTGACCAGCGCGTCCTCGGGCGTCGCGGCCGCCCTGAACGAGACCGTCGTGCCGCGCGGCCAGTGGCCCGCTGCCGCGCTCACCGACGGCGACCGGGTCGAGGTCCTCACCGCGGTCCAGGGAGGCTGACCATGTCCGACGACGTCTTCACCCTCGGCGGCACCGTCCTCGGCTCCCGGCTGATCATGGGAACGGGCGGGGCGCCCAGCCTGGACGTGCTGGAGCGGTCCCTGACCGCCTCGGGCACCGGGCTGACGACCGTGGCGATGCGCCGGCTCGACCCGACCGTGCGGGGCTCCGTGCTCTCCGTACTGGAGAAGCTCTCCATCCGCGTGCTGCCGAACACGGCGGGCTGCTTCACGGCGGGCGAGGCCGTGCTCACCGCCCGGCTCGCCCGCGAGGCGCTCGGCACCGACTGGGTCAAGCTGGAGGTGGTGGCGGACGAGCGCACCCTGCTGCCCGACCCCATCGAGCTGCTGGACGCCGCGGAGACGCTGGTGGACGACGGCTTCACCGTGCTGCCGTACACGAACGACGACCCGGTGCTGGCCCGGAAGCTCGAGGACGTGGGCTGTGCGGCGATCATGCCGCTCGGCTCCCCCATCGGCTCCGGTCTGGGCATCCGGAACCCGCACAACTTCCAGCTGATCGTCGAGCAGGCGCGGGTCCCGGTGATCCTGGACGCGGGCGCCGGCACGGCGTCGGACGCGGCGCTCGCCATGGAACTGGGATGTGCGGCCGTGATGCTGGCGTCGGCGGTGACCCGGGCCCAGGAACCCGAGCTGATGGCCGCGGCGATGCGCCACGCGGTGGAGGGCGGGCGGCTCGCGTACCGCGCGGGGCGGATTCCCCGCCGCCACTTCGCCGAGGCGTCGTCGCCGACGGAGGGGCGGGCGGTGCTGGATCCGGAGCGCCCGGCGTTCTGAGTCCGGAGGCCCGGCCGGTGCGTGAGGCGGATCTCATGTCCCTGCCACAGCATGCTCCGGCCCCGTGCCACGGCGGCGGATCGCATGTCCCTGTCACGGCTCGGCTGCAGTTGGGCCCCGGGATCGCCCCGGCCAGTCGGCCGTGTCCGTGGTGGCTCGTAGACTCGCCTGCGTGGATACGACCCTCCAGGACCCTCTCGTCGGGCAGCTGCTCGACGGCCGCTACCGCGTCGATGCCCGCATCGCCGTGGGCGGCATGGCCACGGTCTACCGGGCCATGGACACCCGGCTCGACCGGGTGCTCGCCCTCAAGGTGATGCATCCGGCGCTCGCGACCGACGCCTCGTTCGTCGAGCGCTTCATCCGCGAGGCCAAGTCGGTGGCCCGGCTCGCGCACCCCAACGTGGTCGCGGTCTTCGACCAGGGCGCCCATGCGCAGTACGTCTACCTCGCGATGGAGTACGTCGCGGGGTGCACGCTGCGCGACGTACTGCGCGAGCGGGGCGCTCTGCAGCCGCGGGCCGCGCTGGACATCCTGGAGCCGGTGCTCGCCGCCCTGGGGGCCGCACACCGGGCGGGCTTCGTCCACCGGGACATGAAGCCGGAGAACGTGCTGATAGGCGACGACGGCCGGGTCAAGGTCGCCGACTTCGGCCTGGTCCGGGCCGTGGGCTCGGTCACGAACACCACCGGGTCCATCCTGGGCACCGTCTCCTATCTCGCCCCCGAGCAGATCGAGCACGGCACCGCGGACACCCGCGCCGATGTGTACGCGTGCGGCGTCGTGCTGTACGAGATGCTCACGGGCACCAAGCCGCACACCGGGGAATCCGCCGCCCAGGTCATCTACCAGCACCTCAACGAGGACGTCCCGGCCCCCTCCGCCGTCGTCCCCGGTCTCGCGGCCGAGCTCGACGAGCTGGTGGCGAGCGCCACCGCCCGTGACCCCGGGATCCGGCCGTTCGACGCGGTGGCGCTGCTCGCCGAGTCCCGCCGGGCCCGGTCCGGCCTCACCGACGCACAGCTCGACGCCGTGCCGCCGCAGGCCCTGGCCGAGGTGCACGACGACGCCGAGGACCGCACGAGCGTGATCCCCCGGGTGCTGCCGCCGGGCCAGGGCACCGCCCACCACACCAGCCGGCTCGAAATGCCCCCGCAGCTGCCCCCGCAGCCGCCGGGCCGCCGCGCGGGGCTCCGCGGGACGCCGCGGCGCGGTGTCATCGCTGCAGTCCTCGCCGTGCTCCTGGTCCTGGGGGTCGGCGGTGGCGTCTGGTACATCAACTCCGGACAGTTCACCCGGGTCCCCTCGCTGCTGGGCCAGAGCGAGAAGGCGGCCAAGGAGAGGCTCTCGAAGGCCGATCTCGAACTCAAGGGCGTGCGGAGGGCCTACAGCGACACCGTCGACCGCGGCAAGGTGATCAGCAGCGACCCGAAGTCGGGTGCCCGCATCCGGGGCAATGACTCGGTGGCGCTGGTCGTCTCGCGCGGTCCCGAGATCGTGACGGTGCCCGATGTCCAGGGCTTCAGGCTCTCCGAGGCCAGACGTCAGCTCGAGAAGAAGGGCCTCGTGCCCGGCATGACCACCAAGGAGTTCAGCGAGGACGTGGCTGTCGGCGAGGTGGTGCGTACGGAACCCGAGGCGGGCGCCGAGCGCCACCCGGACTCCGCGGTCGCGATCGTCGTCTCCAAGGGCAGCCCGGTCGACGTCCCCGACGTCACCGGCCTTTCCGTCGAGGACGCCACCGCCGCGCTGGACGACGAGGGGCTGAAGGCGAAGGTGCTGCCGGACCGGGTGAACTCCCCCGAGGACGCCGGCGACATCGCTCGCCAGTCCCCTGCCGAGGGCGAGGAGGCCGCCGAGGGCGACACCATCACGCTGACGGTCTCCGAGGGCCCGCAGATGATCGACGTGCCGGACGTCACCGGCAAGGACGTCGACGACGCCCGCAGCGAGCTGGAGGACGCGGGCTTCGAGGTCAAGGTCGACCGCCCGTTCCTCTCCTTCAGCGACACCATCGCGAGCCAGTCCGTCGACGGCGGCGACCAGGCTCCCGAGGGCAGCACCATCACCATCAAGACCAAGGGGCTCTAGATCCGTATGCGCAACCCTGTCGGCGGCCACATCCCGGTGGCCGGCGGCCTCGCCAAGGTCGGCCTGCCCTACGCCCGTGAGATGGGTGCGGAGGCCGTCCAGGTCTTCGTCGCCAATCCGCGCGGCTGGGCGACCCCGGCCGGGAACCCGGTGCAGGACGAGTTGTTCCGCACCGAGTGCGCCGCCGAGTCCATGCCCGCGTACGTCCACGCCCCGTACCTGATCAACTTCGGCTCGCACACCCCGGCGACCGTGGAGAAGTCCGTGGAGTCCCTGCGCCACTCCCTGCGCCGGGCCCGCGAGATCGGCGCCCTGGGCGTCGTGGTGCACACCGGTTCGGCGACCAACGGCCGGCCGCGCGAGGAGGCGCTGGCGCAGGTGCGTACTCACATGCGGCCGTTGCTGGACGAGCTGACCCACGACGACGACCCTTTCCTGCTGCTCGAGTCGACCGCCGGCCAGGGATATTCGCTCTGCTCACGGACCTGGGACTTCGGCCCGTACTTCGACGCGCTCGACGCCCACCCGAAGCTCGGCATCTGCCTCGACACCTGCCACATCTTCGCGGCGGGACACGACCTGGCCGGTCCGGCGGGCATGAAGGAGACGCTGGACCTGCTGGTGGAGACGGTGGGCGAGGGCCGGCTGAAGCTGATCCACGCCAATGACTCCAAGGACGTGGCCGGGGCTCACAAGGACCGGCACGAGAACATCGGGTCGGGCCACATCGGCGAGGAGCCGTTCCGGGAGCTGTTCTCCCACCCGGCCACCGAGGGCGTTCCGCTGGTCATCGAGACACCCGGCGGCAAGGAGGGCCATGCGGCGGACGTCGCCCGGCTGAAGGAGCTGCGCGGCCGGGGCTGACCGGGCGGACACCCTGTCGAGGAATACCCCAGGGGGGTATGGCGTTCTTGCTGTCGGCAGGAACCGCTCCTCGGCATTGGGGGAACACCATGCAGGACCACGCACAGCACGTCGGCCACAGCACCCACAGCGCCCACGCGGGCCACACCAGCCACGCCAACCACCTGGACCACGCCGGCCACACCGGCCACACCGGCCACACCGACCACACCGGTCACGGTTCCGGCGGCGTCAGCTGGGCGATGGCGGCCCGGGCGACCCTCCACTGCCTCACCGGATGCGCTATCGGCGAAGTCCTCGGCATGGTGGTCGGCACCGCGCTCGGCTGGGGCAACGTCCCGACGATGGTCCTCGCGATCGTCCTGGCGTTCTTCTTCGGCTACACGCTGACGCTGCGATCGGTCCTGAGGGCGGGCGTCGACTTCAGGACGGCGTTCCGGGTCGCCCTCGCGGCCGACACGCTCTCGATCGCGGTGATGGAACTGATCGACAACGGGGTGATCGCCCTGTGGCCGGGCGCCATGGACGCGATGCTCTCGGACGTCCTGTTCTGGGGAGCGCTCGCGATCTCCCTGGCCGTCGCGTTCGTCGTCACCACACCGGTGAACAAGTGGATGATCGGGCGCGGCAAGGGACACGCGGTGGTGCACCGGTACCACCACTGAGGCGGTACGGGAGGGGCCTTGGCGGCCGGATCAGAGCTCGGGGCCTTCCCCGGGCTCTTCCTGGTAGGAGTAGCGCTGTTCCTTCCAGGGATCGCCGATGTTGTGATAGCCGCGTTCCTCCCAGAAGCCGCGGCGGTCGGCGCTCATGTACTCGATGCCCCGGACCCACTTGGGGCCCTTCCAGGCGTACAGGTGCGGTACGACGAGCCGGAGCGGGAAGCCGTGTTCGGCGGTGAGGAGTTCGCCGCCCTTGTGGGTGGCGAACAGGGCCCGCTCGGAGGTGAAGTCGTCGAGCCGGAGGTTCGAGCTGAAGCCGTACTCGGCCCAGACCATCACATGGGTGACCTGCGGCGCGGGCGGTGCGAGCGCCACGACGTCACGGGCGAGCACTCCGCCCCACTCGGCACCGAGCATGCTGAACTTGGTCACGCAGTGCAGATCGGCTACGACCGAGGAGAACGGCAGCGCCGAGAACTCCTGATGGTTCCAGCAGTGCTTCTCGCCGTCGGCCGTGGCCCCGAAGACCCGGAACTCCCAGCGTTCGGGTTTGAACTTGGGCACCGGCCCGTAATGGGTAACCGGCCAGCCACGCTGCAGTCGCTGTCCCGGCGGAAGCTCGGACTGCTCTGATGCGTGGTGTTCCCGGCTTTCCGGCTGACCCATGTCTCCATGGTGACAGACAGGCAGGGGTGGTCATGACCAGGGCAGAGGCGTTTCGGGCAACTCGTACTAAGCATGCACTTACTGGACGCTCACCGGGTGCGATGCGAAGATGCGGCCAACTTGCCCAGTTCACCGGTTGGAAGGAGCCTCTGCGATGCAGGGCGACCCCGAGGTCCTCGAGTTCCTGAACGAACAGCTGACCGCCGAATTGACTGCCATCAACCAGTATTTCCTGCATGCAAAGATGCAGGACAACTTCGGCTGGACGAAGCTCGCGAAGTACACGCGGTCCGAGTCCTTCGACGAGATGAAGCACGCCGAGCTCCTGACCGACCGCATCCTTTTCCTCGATGGACTGCCGAATTATCAGCGGCTTTTCCACGTACGCGTGGGCCAGACGGTCACCGAGATGTTCCAGGCGGACCGCCAGGTCGAGGTGGAGGCGATCGACCGCCTCAAGCGCGGCATCGAGCTGATGCGCAACAAGGGCGACATCACGTCCGCAAACATCTTTGAGTCGATCCTGGCGGACGAGGAGCACCACATCGACTATCTCGACACCCAGCTGGAACTGGTCGAGAAGCTCGGCGAGCCGCTCTACATCGCCCAGCTGATCGAGCAGCCGGAGAGCTGACCGCCGCGGGGCCGCCCATACGGCCGCCGGGTGTCAGGCGGCGTCGGTGTCAGGCGGCGTCGGTGTCAGGCGGCGTCGGGAAGGGACATCGGCGCGGAACGTGGGCCGGCGCCGGGAGCGATGCCCTGATCGGCATCGGCAGCGGCGCCGGCCGTGACGCGGTCCGCGGTGCCCGATGTCGGCTTCTGGTCGAGCAGCTCACGCCGCGGGCAGGAGCCGCGGCCGAGCATCGCCTGGATGGTGCGGACGCAGCCGCCGCAGTCGGTCCCCGCCTTGCAGGCGGAGGCTATCTGGCGGGGCGTACAGGCTCCGGCTTCCGCATGCTTCTTGACCTGCTGCTCCGTAACGCCGAAGCACGAGCAGACGTACATGCGGTTCACCTCCCGACGGGATGGATCGTGGGCGCCGCCCCGATAATCGGTGAGGCTAACCTAACCTTACCCGTCGCTCAAGGCCCGCAAAAGCCCCGGTACGCGCTGTGGGGCACGGATCACATCGATCCGTGCCCCACAGTCGTACGTGCGCTTCGTTCGGTGACGCCTACTGGTCCCGGTACATCTCGGCGACCAGGAACGCGAGGTCCAGCGACTGACTGCGGTTGAGCCGCGGGTCGCAGGCCGTCTCGTAACGCTGGTGGAGGTCGTCCACGAAGATCTCGTGGCCGCCGCCGACGCACTCGGTGACATCGTCACCGGTGAGCTCGACGTGGATACCGCCCGGGTGCGTGCCGAGGCCCTTGTGCACCTCGAAGAAGCCCTTGACCTCGTCCAGGACGTCGTCGAAGCGGCGGGTCTTGTGGCCGGACGCCGCCTCGAAGGTGTTGCCGTGCATCGGGTCGGTCACCCAGGCCACGGTCGCGCCGGATGCGGTGACCTTCTCGACCAGCTCCGGGAGCTTGTCGCGGACCTTGTCGGCGCCCATCCGGACGACGAAGGTCAGCCGGCCGGGCTCGCGCTCGGGGTCGAGGCGCTCGATGTAGCCGAGAGCCTCGTCGACGGTGGACGTCGGGCCGAGCTTGATACCGATGGGGTTGCGGATCTTCGAGGCGAACTCGATGTGCGCACCGTCCATCTGGCGGGTGCGCTCACCGATCCACACCATGTGGGCCGAGGTGTCGTACAGCTGACCGGTCCGCGAGTCGACGCGGGTCAGCGCCGACTCGTAGTCCAGCAACAGGGCCTCGTGCGAGGAGTAGAACTCGACGGCCTTGAACTCGGCCGGGTCCGTGCCGCACGCCTTCATGAAGTTCAGCGCATTGTCGATCTCGCGGGCCAGTGCCTCGTAGCGCTGGCCGGACGGGGACGACTTCACGAAGTCCTGGTTCCAGGCGTGCACCTGGCGCAGGTCGGCGTAGCCACCGGTGGTGAAGGCGCGGACGAGGTTCAGCGTGGAAGCGGATGCGTGGTACATCTGCTTCAGCCGGTCCGGGTTCGGGATGCGCTCGGCCTCGGTGAAGGCGAAGCCGTTGACGGAGTCGCCGCGGTAGGTCGGCAGGGTCACGCCGTCGCGGGTCTCGGTCGGCTTGGAGCGCGGCTTGGAGTACTGACCGGCGATCCGGCCCACCTTGACGACGGGCACGGAGGCCGCGTAGGTGAGGACGGCACTCATCTGGAGCAGCGTCTTCAGCTTGGCGCGGATGTGCTCGGCGGACACGCCGTCGAAGGCCTCGGCGCAGTCACCACCCTGCAGCAGGAACGCCTCGCCCTTGGCGACGGCTCCCATGCGGGCGCGCAGCTGGTCGCACTCGCCGGCAAAGACGAGCGGCGGATACGACGCGAGGTCCGCGAGTACATCGCGCAGCGCCTCGGAGTCGGGGTACTCGGGCTGCTGCGCCGCGGGAAGGTCTCGCCAGGTGTTGCCACCGGCGACGGAGGTATTGGCGTTCACGGTCACGGTTCCCACATTACGGGGTCGCGTCCACCGGTTTTCCGGGTGCTCAACGGATGAGACGGACACGCGGCCCGGCCAGTGACGGGGAACACAACGGGCCCTGTCGGCCTCCACGTCGTAAGGAATGGGGCAAGTGGACCACGGGGGCGGCGCGTTGAAGCGGGGTCAACGTGATCACGGCGATGCCGGCGCTGCGGGCGACGGGAGCGGCACGCTCCGGCACCGCCGGGCGGAAACAGACCGGACCGGTGTTCCCGGGACGGCTGAGGGCAGGCGGCGGCCGGAGCCCGCGACACACCGGTCCGGCCTCCTCGGACCGAGCCCGGGAACGGGGCCCGGAAAGGGTGCCCGGGAACGGCCCGCCGGAAACCGCCGCCCGGTCGCGAGGAAGGGGCCCCTTCGTGTCCCGGTCATGAGTTATGGTTCGGGCATGTTCGCGCACTCGACCCGTAACTGGTGGTGGACCGCTCATCCAGCGGCCCACTGATCGCGCGTACACACCGACGCAGAGGCCGCCCGAGGGGCGGCCTTTCTCATGTCCGGGGCCGTTCCTCCCAGCTGATCCAGTGGAAGGAACACCGCAGATGGCACCGCACTCCGCACCGCACACGATCGTCCAGAGACTCCTTGGCGACGACTGCCCGCCCTTCGCCCTGCTGCGCAGGCGCACCCCCGGCCACGACCACGACACCGTCGAGGTGCTGATCGGCCAGGTCCTGGAGGCCGACAGGCTCGCCGGCATCCCCGTGGGCGAACAGCCCGCCCTCGCCCTGGTGCCGTTCCGGCAGATCGCCGAGCGTGGTTTCGACGTCCGCGACGACGGCACGCCGTTGGCCGTGCTGGTCGCGGACGAGACGCACGAGCTGCCCCTCGACGAGACGCTGGACGCGCTGCCCGCCCACGCGGTGCGGGTCGAGGACGGTGCGTTCGACGTGTCCGACGAGGAGTACGCGGGGACGGTGCGGCGGGTCATCGAGGACGAGATCGGCCGGGGCGAGGGCGCGAACTTCGTCATCCGGCGGACCTTCCGGGGCGAGATCCCGGGGTTCGGCCGGGCGGACGCGCTGGCGCTCTTCCGGCGGCTGCTGGCCGGCGAGCGGGGCGCGTACTGGACGTTCGTCGTGCACACCGGTGACAGGACGCTGGTCGGCGCCAGCCCCGAGGTGCATGTGCGGATGTCCGGCGGGACGGTCGTGATGAATCCGATCAGCGGCACCTACCGCTACCCGGCCGAGGGGCCGACCGCCGAGAGCCTGCTGGCCTTCCTCGGCGACCGCAAGGAGACCGAGGAGCTCTCCATGGTGGTCGACGAGGAGCTCAAGATGATGTGCACGGTGGGCGACATGGGCGGGGTGGTCATCGGGCCGCGGCTCAAGGAGATGGCTCATCTCGCGCACACGGAGTACGAGTTGCGCGGCCGCTCCTCGCTGGATGTGCGCGAGGTGCTGAAGGAGACCATGTTCGCGGCGACGGTCACCGGCTCCCCCGTGCAGAACGCCTGCCGGGTCATCGAACGGTACGAGTCCGGCGGGCGCGGCTACTACGCGGGCGCGCTGGCCCTGTTGCGGCAGGGGCCCGACGGGGCGCAGACGCTGGACTCACCGATCCTGATCCGGACCGCCGACATCTCGGCCCGGGGCGAGCTGCGGGTGCCGGTCGGGGCGACGCTGGTGCGCCACTCCGATCCGGAGAGCGAGGTCGCCGAGACCTATGCGAAGGCGGCCGGCGTGCTGACCGCGCTGGGGGTGCGGCCGGGCCGGCCGCAGGCCGAGGGGGCGCGTCCCCGGCTGGCCGACGACCCCCGGGTGCGGGCGGCTCTGGACGCCAGGCGGGAGGGGCTGGCGCCGTTCTGGCTGCGGATGCAGGAGCGCACCGACACCCTGTCCGGCCATGCGCTGGTGGTCGACGGCGAGGACACGTTCACCTCGATGCTGGGGCATCTGCTGCGCTCCTCGGGCCTCGATGTGTCGGTGCGCCGCTATGACGAGCCGGGGCTGCGCGAGGCCGTACGGGCGCACGAGGGGCCCGTCGTGCTGGGCCCGGGGCCGGGGGATCCGGGCGACGCGGCCGACCCCAAGATGCGGTTGCTGCGCTCCCTTGCGGCGGAGCTCGTACGGGATCACCGGCACGGGCTGCTCGGGGTGTGCCTGGGCCATGAGCTGATCGCGGCGGAGCTGGGGCTGGACATCGTCCGCAAGACCGTTCCGTACCAGGGCGCGCAGACCCGGATCGATCTGTTCGGCCGCCCGGAGACCGTCGGCTTCTACAACAGCTTCACCGCGCGCTGCGACGACGCGGCGGCCACCGAGCTGGCGGCGCACGGCATCGAGGCGAGCCTGGACCCGGCGACCGGGGAACTGCACGCACTGCGTGGGGACGGCTTCGCCTCGGTGCAGTTCCATCCGGAGTCGGTGCTGACGCTGCGCGGGGCGACGATCGTGGGCGAGCTCCTGGCGGGGCTTCCGGTTCGCGGCTGACGCTCCCGGCGCCGCCCGTGCCCCGGCGGGGTCGTCAGGGCGCGGGCGGCGCCGGGACCAGCACGTTGTGGCTGCGGCGGCCGGCCAGGTAGTCGTCGACGTTCTGGACCGTGGCGCCGATGATCTGGCCCAGGGCGTCCTCGGTGTAGTACGCCTGGTGCGAGGTGACGAGGACGTTCGGGAAGGTGACGAGCCGGGCCAGGGTGTCGTCGTCGACGCCTTCCAGGGACTTGTCGAGGAAGAAGAGCCCGGCCTCCGCCTCGTACACGTCGAGTCCGACCCCCAGGAACCGGCCTGCCCTCAACTCCCCGACCAGGGCGGAGGTGTCGACGAGTCCGCCCCGGCTGGAGTTGATCAGGATCGCGTCGTCCTTCATGTGTGCCAGGGCGTCCTTGCCGATGATGTGGTGGGTCGCGGGCAGCAGCGGGACGTGCAGGCTGATCAGGTCGGACTCGGCGAGTAGCTGTTCCTTGTCGACGTACCGCATGCCCAGCTCGACGCAGGCCGGGTTCTCGGCGACGTCCCAGCCGAGCAGATTCATGCCGAAGCCATGGGCGATCCGGGTGAAGGCCTCACCGATCTTGCCGGTGCCGATGATGCCGGCCGTGCGGCCGTGCATGTCCCGGCCGAGAAGGCCGTCGAGGCGGAAGTCGAAGTCCCGGGTGCGGGTCGTGGCGCGGACGACGCGGCGGTTGACCGCCATGGCAAGGGTCCAGGCGAATTCGGCGACCGAGTAGGGCGAGTACCAGGAGACCCGGGCGACCCGCAGGGCGAGGCGCTCGGCCACGTCCAGGTCGATGTTGTTGAAGCCGGTGGAGCGCTGGGCGATCATCTGGGTGCCGCCGGCCGCGAGGGTCTGCAGGACCTTGCCGCCCAGGTCGGCGTTGACGCTGGTGGAGATGATCTCGTAGCCCGCCGCGATGGGGGCGGTGTCCCGGTTCAGGAAGACGTCCAGGCAGCGCACCTCGTGCTTCCCGGCGAAGGCCTTCTCGATCAGCGGCTTCTCGTCGGACTGCACACCGAATGCCAGGATTTCCACGACGTCTCCTGTGACTGATGCGGGCTGGGGCCTTTCGTTCGGATCCGGCTGGGTCCTTTCGTTCGGATCCGGCTGGGTCAGGGAGCGGGGTCCGGTGCCGTGCACCGCACGGCGGAGGAGGGAGTCATGGCGGAGCCCTGACGACCGACGGCAATGCCGCGAGGTGCGGTGCCGGACCCCGCGAGCCCAGCCTGATCCGAACGAAAGGCCCCAGGTGCGGGGCCCGCTCGGGGAGCGGGCCCCGCGGGGCCGGTCATCGCGAATATAAGCCCGACGGGCCGAGTGCGCCGCTCAGCCGAAGAAGACCCCCACCTCCGCGTAGAGCGCCGGATCGACCGTCTTGAGCCGGGCGGTCGCCTCCGCGATCGGCACCCGCACGATGTCCGTGCCACGCAGGGCGACCATCTTCCCGAAGTCGCCGTCGCGCACCGCGTCGATGGCGTGCAGCCCGAAGCGGGTGGCCAGCCAGCGGTCGAACGCGCTGGGGGTGCCACCGCGCTGGACATGGCCCAGCACGGTGGTCCTGGCCTCCTTGCCGGTGCGGCTCTCGATCTCCTTGGCCAGCCATTCACCGACACCCGAGAGCCGGACATGGCCGAAGGAGTCGTGCGAGCCGTCCTTGAGGACCATCTCGCCGTGGGCGGGCATGGCCCCTTCGGCGACCACCACGATCGGTGCGTAGCTCGCCCGGAACCGGGAGGTCACCCAGGCACAGACCTGGTCGATGTCGAAGCGCTGTTCCGGGATGAGGATGACGTTGGCGCCGCCGGCCAGCCCCGAGTGGAGCGCGATCCAGCCGGCGTGGCGGCCCATCACCTCGACGACGAGGACCCGCATGTGGGATTCGGCCGTGGTGTGCAGCCGGTCGATGGCCTCGGTCGCGATGGAGACGGCGGTGTCGAAGCCGAAGGTGTAGTCGGTGGCGGACAGGTCGTTGTCGATGGTCTTGGGTACGCCGACGCAGGGGACGCCGTACGTGTCGGACAGGGTCGCCGCGACACCGAGGGTGTCCTCGCCGCCGATCGTGACGAGTGCGTCGACGTCGTACTTGGCGAGGTTGTCCCTGATCCGGCGGACGCCGTGCTCCGCGTTGAGCGGATTGGTGCGCGACGACCCGAGGACGGTGCCGCCGCGCGGCAGGATGCCGCGCACGGCCGGGATGGAGAGCGGCACCGTCACGCCCTCCAGCACCCCGCGCCAGCCGTCCCGGAAGCCGATGAAGTCGTAGTCGTACTCCTGCACGCCCTTGCGGACCAGGGCGCGGATGACCGCGTTGAGCCCGGGGCAGTCGCCGCCGCCGGTCAGTACTCCGACCCGCATGAAAGCATCCCTTCGCCGAAGTGAGCTCACTCAGCTCCACGCTAAGGGTGATCCGGGTCACAGCGGGATGGGTCGGACGGTCAATTCCCGCGCAATGCACAGGAGTTGATCTCAGGCGTCGTCGAGGCCGCGCTCGATGGCGTACCTCACCAGCTCCACCCTGTTGTGCAGCTGGAGCTTGCCCAGGGTGTTCTGGACGTGGTTCTGGACGGTGCGGTGCGAGATGACCAGCCGCTCGGCGATCTGCTTGTACGAGAGTCCCTTGGCCACGAGCCGCAGCACCTCGGTCTCCCGGTCGGTGAGCTCCGGGGCCTTCGGCTCGTTCGACGCGACGGGTGCGGGTTCGGAGGCCAGCCTGCGGTACTCGCCGAGCACGAGTCCGGCAAGGCCGGGAGTGAAGACGGGGTCGCCGACCGCGGTGCTGCGGACCGCCTCGGTCAGCTCCTGGGTGCTCGCCGACTTCAGCAGATAGCCGGTGGCGCCGGACTTGACCGCTTCCAGTACGTCGGCGTGTTCGCCGCTCGCGGAGAGCACCAGGACCCGCAGTCCGGGCTGCGAGCCGACGAGCTCCTTGCAGACCTGGACGCCCGGCATCCCGGGCAGGTTGAGGTCGAGGACCAGGACGTCGGGGGTGACTGCCCCGGCCCGGCGGACGGCCTGCGGGCCGTCGCCCGCGGTCGCCACCACGTCGAAGCCGGCCTCGGCGAGGTCGCGGGCGACGGCGTCGCGCCACATCGGGTGGTCGTCGACCACCATGACCCTGATGGACCGCTGCTGCCCGGCGTCCTCTTCGTGTGCTGCGCTCATCGGACTGAACCCGCCTTCCCCCGTGAAACCTTCGGAACCTTCAGTTCGACCTCGGTGCCCTGGCCGGGCACCGAGATCAGTTCTGCCGTGCCGCCCAGGTCGCGCAGCCGCCCGCGGATGGAGAGGGCGACGCCGAGGCGCCCCTCGCCCTCTGCCTGGGCGAGCCGCCCCTCCGGGATACCCGGTCCGTCGTCCCGGACCGTGACGATCACCTCGTCCGGCCAGTCCTCCACCAGGATCCACGCCCGGGCGCTCTCCCCGGCGTGCACCCGGACATTGTCCAGGGCCGCGCTCACCGCGGCCGCCAGTTCCCCGGCCGCCGCGGGCGGGAGCAGCACCGGCGCGCCGGGCTCCGCGAAGGTCACCCGGGATCCGGCGTGCGGGGCGAGCAGGGCCCGCAGGTCGGTGTCGTCCGGGTCCTCGGTCTCGTTGTCGTCCGTCTCGACGGTGCGGACCACGGCGCCCTCGGCCGCGTCCTCGG
Source organism: Streptomyces sp. NPDC087901 (assembly GCF_044742205.1). Taxonomy (NCBI): domain Bacteria; kingdom Bacillati; phylum Actinomycetota; class Actinomycetes; order Kitasatosporales; family Streptomycetaceae; genus Streptomyces; species Streptomyces sp. NPDC087901. The sequence goes on along the minus strand of NZ_JBIUUC010000001.1, from coordinate 976,121 downwards.
ATACCCGGGTGGGGGGTACGAGTCCGCTCGAGACCAGGGTGCGCAGGGCGACCTCCTGCTCCCCCGCCATCCGGCCCAGCTCGGCAGCCTCGCCGCCGAGCGCCGTACCCCGGCGCTGCACCATGGCGAGGACCTGGAGCACGCTGTCGTGGATGTCGCGGGCGAGGCGTTCCCGCTCGCGGGTGGCGGCCTCGATCTCCAGGGCGCGGGCGAGGGTGCGCTCACTGGCGCGGGCGACCTCGACGACGTACCCGATGGCGATGGAGGCGACCCAGACCAGCAGGACGTTGTGCAGGGTGTCGCGGCTGGGTTCGGCGCGCTCGATCAGGTTGGCGACGGCGACGAAGGTGGAGGCGAAGGCCGCCCAGCGCCAGCCGCCCTTGATCGCGAAGGCCAGGACGGAACCGGCGGTCCAGATGGACGGCAGGGTCGGGCCGTCCATGTGCTGGGCCTGGAAGTCGGCGAGCGGGGTGATGAGGATGCCGATCAGCGCGAGCGTGAGGTCGGCGCCCAGGAAGCGCTTGGTGCAGGCCACGGCGCCCGAGACCTTCGGCAGGGTGGCGAGCGTCCAGACGGCCATGACCGCCAGGAAGACGACGGCCACCCACGGCCGCTCGTACTTGTCCCGTCCGAAGGCGGCGAGCAGGATCGCGTAGAGCATCGTCAGAATGCGGTACGCGGTCAGGGCACGCCACAGCGGCTGCTCGACCGACATCCGCACGACCCGCACACGTTTGGCCATCTTCTTCTCCCCCACCCCCGGACCGCCCCCGTCGCACACCCGGGCTCAGGCGCTGCCGCGGTCCGTTTCCTGCTCGTCCCGGCCGCCGGACGCGGCCTTCTTGGCGGCCTCCGCCCGTTCCTTCGCCTCGTCGGCGATCTGCCGCTTGGCGGCGGTCGCGTAGATGTCGACGTACTCCTGGCCGGAAAGCTTCATGATCTCGTACATGACCTCGTCGGTGACCGAGCGCAGGATGAAGCGGTCGCCGTCCATGCCGTGGTAGCGGCTGAAGTCGAGCGGCTTGCCGATCCTGATCCCCGGGCGCATCAGCTTGGGCATCACCTGGCCCGGCGGCTGGATCTTCTCCGTGTCGATCATCGCGACGGGGATGACCGGCGCACCGGTGGCGAGGGCCACCCGGGCGAGGCCGCCGGGCTTGCCGCGGTAGAGGCGGCCGTCGGGCGACCGGGTGCCCTCCGGGTAGATGCCGAACAGCCCGCCGCTCTCGATGACCTCGATGCCGGCCTTGATCGCCGCCTCGCCGGCCCCGCGGGCGCCCGAGCGGTCGACCGGGAGCTGTCCGACGCCCTTGAAGAAGGCGGCAGTGAGCTTTCCCTTGACCCCGGGCGCGGTGAAGTACTCGGCCTTGGCGATGAAGGTGACCTTGCGGTCCAGGACGGCGGGCAGGAAGAAGGAGTCGGAGAACGACAGATGGTTGCTGGCGAGGATCGCGGGCCCCTGCGCGGGGATGTTCTCCAGGCCCTCCACCCACGGCCTGAAGGCGAGCTTCAGAGACCCGCCGATGGAGAACTTCATAGCGCCGTAGATCAACTCGGGTGCCTCCTGTGTGCTGTCCGACAGACCTTAAAGCATGCTGCGCCCCGCACTCCCGCCCGGCGCGGGCGGGGTGTCCGCGGCCCCGGCCGGTGACGGCCCTGGTCGGTGTCGGTCCGGTCGCGTACGGTGAAGTAATCCTTCTGCACTCCCCCCTTTCGCTCCCCTTCGAGCCTCACGAACAGGAGACCCCGGTGCCGGTCCTTCCTGGAGCCGAGCCGTTCCGCCACGAGGGCGGAGAGGTCGGCGTCCTTCTCTGTCACGGATTCACCGGCTCCCCGCAGTCACTGCGCCCCTGGGCCGACTATCTGGCGGAGCGCGGGCTCACGGTCTCGCTGCCGCTGCTGCCCGGGCACGGCACCCGCTGGGAAGACATGCAGGTGACCGGCTGGCAGGACTGGTACGCGGAGGTGGACCGGGCGCTGCGGGAGCTGCTGGAGCGGTGCGAGCAGGTCTTCGTGTTCGGTCTCTCCATGGGCGGCGCGCTGTCGCTGCGGCTCGCGGCGAAGCACGGAGACGCCGTCCGGGGTCTCGTGCTGGTCAACCCGGCCAACAAGGTGCACGGCCTGTCGGCGTACGCGCTGCCGGTCGCCCGTCACCTGGTGCGGACGACGAAGGGGCTGGCGAGCGACATCGCGCTGGAGGGCTCCCACGAGGTGGGCTACGACAGGGTGCCGCTGCATGCGGCGCACTCGGTGCGGAAGTTCTTCCGGCTGGTCGACGCCGAGCTTCCCCAGGTGACCCAGCCGATCCTGCTGCTGCACAGCCCGCAGGACCATGTGGTGCCGCCCGCCGACACCGCCCGGATCCTGAGCCGGGTGTCCTCGACGGATGTCGAGGAGATCCTGCTGGAACAGAGCTACCACGTCGCGACGTTGGACCACGATGCGGAGCGGATCTTCGACGAGAGCTACTCGTTCATCGGCCGCCTCGCTCCGAGCGTCGGAACGAAGGGAAGCAGGTCCGGTGGCTGAGCACGACGCGGAGCGCACAGGCAGCGAGGAGGAGCGCGAGCCGCTCCCCGCCGGGGGGACGGCCGTGCCCGACGAGGGCGGCGGCGCTCCGGCGCCGGAGGCCCCGTCCGCGCCCACGGGGGCGGAGGGCGAACGCCCGGTCGACGAGGACGCCGTCTGGAAGGCGATCATCGAGGGGTACGGGGAGGAGCCGCCGGACCCGCCGGGTGCCCGGCCCTTCCGGTCCATCGAGGACCTCGCGCTTCCGGAGGACGGCCCGCTGACCGCTCTGGACCCGGACAAGGGCATCGACAAGCGGCCGCCCAAGCCGCCGGAGAAGCCGCTCGGCAGCTCGGTGGTCTTCGCCCCGGGAGTCGGCGGCCCGCGTGACTACGAGCCGGCGAAGCCCGCCGATGGCGACATCGACGACGACAGCGGCGAGGGGCACTTCGTGCCGCCGGAGCCGCCACCGCTGCCGGAGGCCGACGTCACGGCGAAGTTCGCCTGGCTCGCGGTGGTCGGCGGCCCCATCCTCCTGCTGCTGGCGGTGCTGCTCCAGTGGGAGATGACCTGGTGGCTGACCACGGTCGGCGTCGGCGGCTTCCTGGGCGGTTTCGTGACGCTGGTGGCGCGGATGGAGCATGACGACGAGGACGGTGACGACCCCGGCCGCGGCGCGGTGGTCTGATCTCGCGCGCTGTTACGGCCTTCCGTTCGGATCAGGCCGGACCATGACATGCCGTGCCCGCGGACCGAGCCATGACCTGGCGTGCCCGTGCCCGTGCCCGCAGGTCCGGCATGTCATGCCCGGCCCGGTCCGCACGAGAGGTGCTAGGTCGCTGCGGGCACCCTGAGTGCGGCCAGCACCGGCAGGTGGTCGGTCGCCGCCAGCAGGTCGGCGCCGGCGATACCGGGCAGTCCGACCGGGACCCCGCAGCCGAGCACCTCGATGCCGTCGGTCGCGAAGACGGCGTCGAGCCGCTTGTGCGGGTCGTGCGTCGGGAAGGTGTGCTCGCCGCCTCGGGGCCGTACGGCCCAGCAGTCCTGGAACCGCCCGGCGAGCAGCCGGAAAGCCTGCCCGCCCGGTACGTCGTTGAGGTCACCGGCCACCACCACGTGGTCCACGCCCATCGCGTCCACTGTCTCCAGCAGCCGCTCCGCCTGGGCGCGGCGCTCCGAGCGGTCAAGGCTCAGATGACAGCTCAGCACCCCGATCCGGGTGCCCGCGATCCGGACCACGGCGGTGGCGAAGCCCCTGCGGTGCAGTCCCGGGGTGAGCGGCAGAAGGATGTCCTCGGTGCGCTCCACCGTGGCGCGCAGCGAGCAGAGCAGCAGCGGACCGGCCGCGGTGGCGCCGCCGCCGAGGACGACCAGACCACTGCGGGCGGCGAGCCGGGCGGCGCGCTTGCGCCAGCGGAAGAAGCGCGGCGCCTCCTGGACGAGAACCAGGTCGGGTGCGCAGGCCTGGATGACACGGGCCAGCGCCGCGCAGTCGTCGCGCATCGACCGGATGTTGTAGCTGAGCACCCTGACGACTGCCGAGCCGTCCTGCTCGGTACGGGAGTCGGGCAGCGACATCATGGCCATGCGGTTCACGATACGGCGAACGCCCGCCGCTCCCCGGGAGGGGCGCGACGGGCGTCCGTCATATCCGTGGTGCCGGGCCGGATCAGCCCTGCCGGGCCAGGTCCGCCGCGCCCACAAGACCGGCCTTGCCGCCCAGTTGGGCCGCGAGCACCTGGGCGTGCGGGCGCCACTCGCCGCCGATCAGCCAGCGCCGGAAGGACTTGCGGATCGGGTCGAGGACCAGTTCACCCTCGTCCGAGACGCCGCCGCCGACGATGAAGGCGGACGGGTCGAAGAGCGAGGCGAGGTCGGCCAGTCCGGCGCCGGCCCAGCGGGCCAGCTCGCGGAACGAGTCGACGGCCACCGGGCAGCCCTGCCGGGCGGCCTCGCTGATGTGCTTGCCCTCGATGCCCTCGACCGTGCCGTCACCGAGCGCCAGCAGGATCGTGGCGTTCTCGGGGGTGGCGTTGGCGCGCTGCTTCGCGTACCGCACGAGGGCGCGGCCGGAGGCGTACTGCTCCCAGCAGCCCTGGCTGCCGCAGCCGCAGAGCAGCCCGTCCGGGACGACCCGGATGTGGCCGAACTCGGCGGCCACGCCGAAGCGTCCGCGGCGCAGCTTGTTGCCGATGATGATGCCGCCGCCGAGGCCCGTGCCCAGCGTGATGCAGATGACGTCCTCGTGGCCCTGGCCGGCACCGAAGCGGTATTCGCCCCAGGCAGCCGCGTTGGCGTCGTTCTCGACGACCACGGGGAGGCCGACGCGCTGCTCGACCTTGTCCTTCAGCGGCTCGTGCCGCCAGTTGATGTTCGGCGCGAACAGCACCGTGGCACGCTTGTCGTCGACGTATCCGGCCGCGCCGATGCCGACCGCTTCGACCGGGTGCCCCTCGCTCGCCCCGGACACCGCCGCCGCGATGGCGTCCACGATGCCTTCAGCCGTCGGCGGGGTCGACACCTTGAAGGTCGAGAGGATGTGGCCCTCTTCGTCCACCACTCCTGCTGCGATCTTCGTGCCGCCGATATCGACGCCGATGGTGAGTCCCATGAATCCCTCAGTTTCGGTCGAGCCCCGCTGAGGCAACCGTACCCGAGGCCGGGCCCCGTCCCGTCGGTGCCGGTCAGTCCAGGTCGATGTGTTCGCCGGTGCCGGGCCCCTCATCACGGGGGTCAGTGGGGTCTTCCGCCTTCGTTTCCGTGCCTGCGGGGTCTCCGGCACCCTGGGTCCAGCGGCGTTCCTGGCCCTCGACCGCAGAGCGGTACGCGGCGAGCAGTTCGCTTCCCGCCGCCGCGATGTGATCGAAAACGTCCGGATTGCGTTCGATGACGGGCTCGACGGCGGACTTCGCCTGCTTGATGACCTGCTGCACGGCCCCCTGCGCCGCCACGCCGAACAGCGGCGTCGGGAGGGACCCGAGCTTGTCGGCCACGGCGTCGACCAGCTTGCGCAGCTCCTCGGCGGCGGAGCCGGGCGGCGGGCCGTACTCGGCGCGGCGGCGGGCCTTCTCGGCGGCGAGGTCCTCGGCGCAGGCCTGTGCCCACGCGTCGTCGTCGGCGGGACGATCGGTGGCTTCGCTCATGGCGGACTCCTGCGACGTGGTTGTCCGGCGGCCCGGCATCCGGGACGCCTACAGACGACGTTACCCGAACGGTGGTACGCCGTTCAGCTCGTCCTCGGCCACAGGGCGGGGTCCGGCGTGAAGCGGACCCTCAGCACCCCGTCCGTGAGGGCCGCGCCCGAGACGGTGCAGCGGCGCAGCGCGGACTCCAGGGGCACGATGCGGTGGAAGGGGCCGACGGTGAGGAGCAGCTCACTGCCGCGGCGGACGAGCTGGAGGTCCTTCTTGACCGCGCCGGGAAGGCGCAGGCACCAGACGAGTATGCCGTCGGCGCCGTCCGGCCCCTCGGGGGCTCCGGCCTCCTCGATCCACCAGGGGTCGTCGGCGCGGCCGCCGTCCCGGCCGTCCGGGATCAGGGCGGGCTCGTCGTCCACGAGACCGGTGAGGTCGCCGGGGCCCTGCGGGTCGCGGCCGAGGTGGGGCAACCGCAGCGGCAGGGCCTCGGCGGGACGCTCCTCGTGCCAGTGGTCGAGGCACTTCTCCTGCTGGGCGGCGAGCGCGGCGAACCAGGGGTCGGACGAGTGCCGCGGCAGCACTCGGTTGGCCACCAGCGCGTCGACCCGCAGCCCGTGCAGGGCGAGCCCGGTACGCGCGGCGCGCAGAGCGTCCTCGGCGGCAGCACCCGGTTCGGCGACCAGCCGGAGCGTGGTCGCGCGGTCCTCGATCAGCGCCTGGACCCCGGCCAGCTCGGCGTCGCGCCGTGCGGCGGCCTCGTACAGCCGCTGTGCGGGCATGGGCACACCGGCGAGCTGCGCGAGCATCGGGCGCAGGGCGCGGGCGGCCTGGCGTTCCTGGGGCAGCAGCCGGCGCAGATAGCGGCGCAGCTGTTCGGGCAGGGCCAGCACGGCCAGGGCTTCGCGCAGCGGCGGCAGGTCGACGACGAGGAGGTCGTAGCCGGCGCGGGCCCAGTCGCCCTGTGCGGCGCGGCGCAGGCAGTGCAGCAGGGCGAGTTCGGCGCTGCCGGGAAGTTCGGTGAGTTCCTCGCCGTCCATACGGTTGCCGCCGAGCAGATCGAGCACGCCGGACAACTGGTCCTGGAGGGTGAGGAGTTCGCTGCGGAAGTGCGCGCCGGAGTCGATCCGGACGGACCACAGCGCGTCGGTCACCTGCGTGGGTTCGGTGTCCGTCGGGAAGCCGGGTATGGCATCGGCGGAGATCAGCAGGGTGCGGTGGCCGCCGCGGGCGCCGGCCAGCGCGGTGGCCGCCGAGACGGTGGTACGGCCGGCGCCGCCGAGGCCGGTGACCAGGACCGTACGCACCGGATCAGGCCTTCGGGACGGACTCGACACGCTTCTTGAGACCGGCCAGGGCGCGGTCGATGATGACCTTCTCGGCCTTGCGCTTGATCATGCCGAGCATCGGGATCTTGACGTCGACGGTCAGCCGGTAGGTGACCTCGGTGCGGCCGCCGTCGCCGAGCGGCGCGAGGGCGTAGGAGCCGTCGATGGCGCGCAGCATCTGAGACTTGACCAGGGTCCAGCTGACCTCGTAGTCGCCGATCCAGGTGTACGCGAGGGTGTGGTCGTCCTTGATCGCGCCGGCGTCCAGGACGAGGCGGACCTTCTCGGCACGGCCGCGGTCGTCGGTGCCGAGCACCTCGGCCTCCTTGACCTCGCCGGTCCATTCCGGATAGCGGTCGAAGTCGGCGATCACACCCATGACGTCGGCCGGTGCCGCCTCGATCGTGATGCTCGAGCTGGTGTGTTCAGCCATCGCTGTGGCCCTCCAGTGCGGTGTACCGGTCGGTCGGCAGAGGCCTGCCGCCAGAAGGCTATCGCGTGAGCACGGCGCCTCGTCCCAGGGCCTGCCGCGATGCGCGGCCGGACCCGGTCACCACTCCAGCGCCCAGGGCCGGCCGGTCGAGGCGAAGTGGCCGACGTTCACGCACTCGGTGGTGCCGATCCGCATCCGGCGGGCCAGCGGCTGGTGGACGTGGCCGAACACGGAGTAGCGGGGGCGGGTGCGGCGGATGGCGTCGAGCAGCGCCCGGCTGCCGCGCTCGAAGCGGCGCGCCACGGTGTCGTACGTCAGCTCCGGGACCTCGGGCGGGATGTGTGTGCAGAGCACGTCGACCGGGCCGACCGCCTCGATCTTGGCCGCGTACTCCTCGTCGCTGATCTCGTACGGGGTGCGCATCGGGGTCTGCAGGCCGCCGCCGACGAAGCCGAAGACGCGGCCGCCGATCTCGATCCGGTCGCCGTCCAGGACGGTGGTGCCGGGGCCCGCGTACTCGGGCCACAGGCCGGGGATATCGACGTTGCCGTAGGTGGCGTACGTAGGGGTGGGCAGCGCGGCGAACATCTCGGCGTACTGCTTGCGGACGGCGGAGACGATCGCGGCGTTGCGGTCCGTCCCCGCCCACAGCTGCCGGCCGAAGTCCCGCGCCTCCTCGAAACGGCGTTCGGTGCGCAGGGCGACGATCCGGTCGGCGTTCTCGACACCGAAGAGGTCGGGGAAGATGCCGCGTGAGTGGTCCGCGTAGTCGAGGAAGAGCACCAGGTCACCCAGGCAGATGAGGGCGTCGGCCCCGTCACCGGCGCGGGCCAGCGCCTCGGTGTTCCCGTGCACGTCGCTGACCACGTGGACGCGGGTGCGCCTTCCGGCGGAGGCATCCCGGGTGTTCGGTCCTGCTCGCATGACGATCACCCTAGGACTCCGGCGCCCGCGTGGGTAGGGGCGGCCGGACCTGCGGTTACCTCCGGGCGTCGAACGAGGTGCACTACTGTGCCGATGAGGACCACCGATATGTGTGACGCATAAGACATCTGGCCTGAACCCCCTATCCGGAACCGAGTACCGGTGGGTAACGTCCGGGCAGTCCAGTCGTGCTCACCCCACTGAGCACCCCCGATCTTGGACCGCAGCCGGTGCGTCACACAGAGCCGTGGCACCGGAGCCCGATGAGGAGCAGCAGTCTTGCGCGAGTTCAGCCTTCCGGCCCTGTACGAGGTCCCCTCGGACGGCAACCTGACGGATCTCATCCGCCGCAATGCCGCTCAGCATGCCGATGTCGCGGTGATGAGCCGCAAAGTTGCGGGCGTCTGGACGGACGTCACCGCCACCCAGTTCCTGGCCGAGGTCAGAGCGGCCGCCAAGGGGCTGATCGCCGCCGGTGTCGAGCCCGGCGACCGGGTCGCCCTGATGTCCCGCACCCGCTACGAGTGGGTGCAGCTGGACTTCGCGATCTGGAGCGCGGGCGCCGTCACCGTGCCGGTGTACGAGACCAGCTCACCCGAGCAGGTCCAGTGGATCCTCGGCGACTCGGGCGCGGTCGCGGTCCTGGTGGAGAGCGACGCCCACGCGGAGGCCGTGGCCTCGGTACGCGACCGGCTGCCGGAACTGCGCCATGTGTGGCAGATCGACAAGGGCGCGGTCGACGCGCTGACGGCGTCGGGTGCGGAGGTCTCCGAGGAGACCGTGGATCTGCGCAGCACGAGCGCGAAGGCCGACGATCCGGCCACCATCGTCTACACCTCGGGCACCACCGGCCGCCCCAAGGGCTGTGTGCTGACGCACCGCAGCTTCTTCGCGGAGTGCGGCAACGTGGTGGAGCGGCTGAAGCCGCTGTTCCGTACCGGCGAGTGCTCCGTGCTGCTCTTCCTGCCCGCCGCGCACGTCTTCGGCCGGCTGGTCGAGGTCGCCTCCGTGATGGCACCGATCAAGCTCGGCTGCGTACCGGACATCAAGAACCTCACCGACGAGCTGGCCGCGTTCCGGCCGACCCTGATCCTCGGGGTGCCGCGGGTCTTCGAGAAGGTCTACAACTCGGCCCGTGCCAAGGCGCAGGCCGACGGCAAGGGCAAGATCTTCGACAAGGCGGCGAACACGGCGATCGCCTACAGCCGCGCGCTGGGCACGCCGCAGGGTCCGTCCGTGGGCCTGAAGTTCAAGCACAAGGTCTTCGACCGGCTGGTCTACAGCAAGCTTCGGGCCGTGCTCGGCGGACGCGGCGAGTACGCGATCTCCGGCGGCGCGCCGCTCGGCGAGCGGCTCGGCCACTTCTACCGCGGGATCGGCTTCACCGTCCTGGAGGGCTACGGCCTGACCGAGACGTGTGCGGCCACGGCCTTCAACCCGTGGGACCGGCAGAAGATCGGTACGGTCGGCCAGCCGTTGCCCGGCTCCGTCGTGCGCATCGCCGACGACGGCGAGGTGCTGCTGCACGGCGAGCACCTGTTCGCCGGCTACTGGAACAACGAGGCGGCGACGGCCGAGGCACTGGCCGACGGCTGGTTCCACACCGGTGACATCGGCACCCTCGACGAGGACGGCTACCTCGCGATCACCGGCCGCAAGAAGGAGATCATCGTCACGGCCGGCGGCAAGAACGTCGCTCCCGCCGTCATCGAGGACCGCATCCGCGGGCACGCCCTGGTGGCGGAGTGCATGGTCGTCGGCGACGGCCGCCCGTTCGTGGGCGCGCTGGTGACGCTGGACGAGGAGTTCCTGGGCCACTGGGCCGAGGAGCACGGCAAGCCCGTCGGCTCGACCGCCCTGTCGCTGCGCGAGGACCCGGAGCTGCTGGCCGAGGTGCAGCGCGCGATCGACGACGGCAACGCCGCGGTGTCCAAGGCCGAGTCGGTACGCAAGTTCCGCATCCTGGCCGCCCAGTTCACCGAGGAGGCGGGCCACATCACGCCGTCGCTGAAGCTGAAGCGGAACGTGGTGGCGAAGGACTTCGCCGACGAGGTCGAGTCGATCTACCGCGCCTGATCCGTGTGACGCGTACGAAGGGGCCCGCACCACGTCCGGTGCGGGCCCCTTCGGCGCTCGGAGCAGCGCTCAGAGCAGTTCCCTGAGCTTCTCCGCCAGCAGGTCCCAGCGCCACTTCTCCTCGACCCAGGCCCGGCCCCGCTCCCCCATCCGCTGCCGCAGCTCCGCATCGCCGAGCAGTGCGACGATCCGCTCCGCCGACTCCTCGGCCGAGCCGCCGCGCACCACCCACCCGGTCTCGCCGTCGAGCACGGCGTCCGGGGCTCCGCCCGAGTCGCCCGCCACCACCGGCAGCCCGGTCGCGGACGCTTCCAGGTAGACGATGCCGAGGCCCTCCACGTCGAGGCCGCCGCGCCGGGTGCGGCACGGCATCGCGAACACGTCGCCTGCCCCGTAGTGCGCGGGCAGTTCCTCCCACGGCACCGGACCGGTGAACCGCACCGAGTCCTGCACCCCGGTCTCCGCTGCCAGCTTCCTCAGTTCCCCGGCGTACGGCCCGCCGCCGACGATCAGCAGGACCGCGTCGGGCACCTCGGCCAGGATCGCCGGCATCGCGAGGATCAGGGTGTCCTGGCCCTTGCGGGGCACCAGCCGGGACACGCAGACGACGACCGGCCGGTCGGTGAGCCCGAGCCGGGCCCTGACACGGTCGCCGCCGGAGTCCGGGTGGAAGGTCTTCTCGTCGACGCCGGGCGGGAGCCGGACCATGCGGCCCGCGGCCGCCGGGGTGAGCGCGGCGGCGATCCGGGAGCGGGTGTACTCGCCGAGGTAGGTGATCGTGTCCGTGCCCTCGCCGATCCTCCGCAGCAGCTGACGGGAGGCGGGCAGCTGGGCCCATCCGGCCTCGTGCCCGTGGGTGGTGGCGACCAGCCGGCGGGCGCCGGCCCGGCGCAGCGCCGGTGCCATCAGGCCGAGCGGGGCGGCGGCCCCGAACCAGACGGACGAACAGCCGTGGCTGCGCAGCAGTTCGGTGGCGCGCCGGGTCACCCGCGGGGTCGGCAGCAGCATCGTCGTACGGTCGCGGACCACGGTGAAGGGCTGCTCGGCGTCGAAGGCGGCGGTGGCTGCCGCGCCCTCGGCGCCGCGCTTCCAGGTGGAGGCGTAGACGACGACCTGTTCCGGGTCCAGGCGCAGCGCCATGTTGTGCAGGAACGCCTGGATGCCACCGGGGCGGGGCGGGAAGTCATTGGTCACGATCAAGGTCTTGTCCATCGCCGCCGACAGTACCGGGCGGCTGTGCCTGATGGCTCCCGCACAGACGGGCGGGGCATGATGGCCTGTCGTACTCACTGGCGGAACGGGCAAGGGCGGGTCATGACGGGTTCGAGCGGCTCACGGCCGGCAGCTTTCGCGGTGTGGGCGCTCACCAGATCCCTGCTCCTGCTCTGCGTCGTGAAGGTGATCACGCTGCCGGGCCCGGACGTGACGAGCGACGTGTCGGTGATCTACCACGGCTGGTACGACGTGCTGAGGTCGGGCAGCTACCCGCAGTCCGACGTGACCTGGCAGTACCCGCCGGTGGCGGCGCTCTCGATCCTCTCCCCCGCCCTGCTGCCCTTCCTGGACTACGCCTCGGCCTTCTTCGTCCTGGCCTTCCTGTGCGACGCGCTGGTGCTGGGCCTGCTGCTGTACGCGGGCCGGAGCGCCGCCCGGCGGACCGCCGGGGCCTGGGTGTGGGTGGCCGGGGTGCCGCTGCTCGGTACGACCGCGTACGCCCGGTACGACGTGATGGTCACGGCCGTCGCGGTGGCGGCCCTGCTCGCGGGGGTCCGGCATCCGCGGGTGCTGGGGGCGCTCGCGGCGTTCGGGGCGCTGCTGAAGGTGTGGCCGGTGCTGCTGCTCGCCGGTACGGCCCGCGGTCGCCGTACCCGCCTTGCGTGGACGACGGCGGCCGGAGTGGCGCTCGGGCTGCTGGTGCTGTGCACCGCGGCGGCGCCCGGTGCGCTGGCGTTCCTGGGCTTCCAGCGGGACCGGGGCACCGAGGTCGAGTCGCTGGGGGCGCTGGTCTTCCATGTGGCGCGGCAGTTCGGCTGGCAGGGCCGGGTGGAGCTGCACTACGGCTCGCTGGAGTTCCTGGGGCCGCACGTGCCGCTGGTGAGCACTCTCGCCCTGGGGCTGAGCGTGGCCGCGTTCGGCTGGCTGCTGGTGTGGCGGCTGCGGGCGCGCACGTTCGGGGTGAGTACGACGGCGGACGCGGCGTTCACCGCGGTGCTGCTGTTCACCACCACGAGCCGGGTGATCAGCCCCCAGTACATGCTGTGGCTGGTCGGTCTGGCCGCGGTGTGCCTGGTCTTCCGGGAGAGTCGGATGGCCTGGCCGGCCGCACTGGTGCTGGTGGCGACGGGCGTCACGCAGCTGGAGTTCCCGCTCGGCTTCATCCACGTGGTGACCAGCGACGCGACGGGCCTGACCCTGATGTTCCTGCGCAACGGGCTGCTGGTCGCGGCGTCCCTGCTCGCGTGTGCGCGGCTGTGGCGGGACACGGTGCCCGGCCCGTCCTCGGACGGGGCTTCGACCGATGACGTACCGGCGGCGGGAGACGGAGGATCCGCCGCGCCTCCGCTCAGCCGAGCCGGCTCTCCAGATACGCGCGCCAGCGCGCCGTGAAGTCCTGCGGTGTCGTGCCGAGCACCTCGTGCAGAGCCTGCTCCACCGCCCCGTCCCGCCCCGAGTGGCCCCCGACGGCCCCGTAGAAGGCGAACAGCTTCGCCTCGCCCCAGCGGTCGGCGATGAGCTCGCAGGCCAGCCAGCCGCCCTCGTACGCCCTCGCCAGCCGGTCCGCGTCGCCGGCGAAGCCGAAGTCCTCGTCCGTGGGCAGTGCGGCGGGCACGTCGCCGGCGCGGACGGCTTCGGCCAGTTCGGGCGCGACCTCGGCAGCGGTGCGTTCCTGAGCCCGGTAGGCGGCCCAGTCCGCGAAGCCCTCGGAGAGCCAGGCCGGGGTGGCGGCGGAGGTGTCGGTGCGGGTGGCCACGTGGGTGGTCTCGTGGGTGAGGACGACGCGCTGCCCGAAGGCACCGAGCATGGCGTACGCCTCCGGGTTGACGATCACCCGGTCGGCCGGCGCCTTCCCCGAGCCGCCGGTCTCGCCGGTCGTCACGGCCGCTATGCCCCGGTAGTTCGCGGCGGGCGATCCGAGCAGCTCCGCCATGTCCGTCACGGTGCCGGGAACCAGCACCACCACGCGCCCCGCCCAGTGCTCCGGCCAGGCGGCGGAGACGTCGGGCACCGCCCGGTCCTCGGTGGCGGCGATCTCCTTCAGCTCGTCCCGGGTCCGGCCGACCCCCAGCACCAGGCTGTAGGTGCCGCGCACCACCTCGACGTCGCCCTGCTCCCAGAGCTGCCTGCCCCCGCCGTCGGCGGCCCGGTCGGCGGTGAGGTACCAGCGGCCGTCGTCCGGGTCCCGCTCCAGGTCTAGCACCCGGTCGACGTGGACCGGCGCGCTGTCGTAGCCCTCGATCCGGTAGCCGAGCCGCACATCGGCGGTGGCCCGGCCGGCCCCGTGCGCGGCGAGGTCCGTCACCCGGTAGGTCCAGGTGGCGAGCGGTACGTCCGCGAGGTGGCCGAACTCCTTGCGCTGTGTGCCCCGCAGCGCGGTGGCGTCCGGGTCCACGACGGCGACGTAGGCGTCCTCGTCATGGTGCAGCACGGCGGCGGCGCGGCGGTCCAGCGTGACGCGGATGTCGCGGGCGGTGGTGTCGGGGGCCTTGCCGGCCGGGGCCGCGCAGCCGGCCGCGCACAGCAGCGCGGCGAGCACGGCGCCCGTCGCACGCCGTCGTCCGCCGCGTGCCCGCCCCGCGGTACGCCCTTGATCAGCCACATGACCGAGGGTAAGGGCTGTCCCCGGGTCTCCGGCGGATCAGCTCCTGAGGTCAGACCCGGGGCTCCGGCGGATCAGCCCGAGCCCGCGAGGTCGGACCCGGGTCTCCGGCGGATCAGCTCCTGGGGTCAGACCCGGGTGACCGAGGAGACGGGCATCATCCCGACGGGGTCGTAGCGGACCGGGGCTCCCGGGTACGGGGCGTGGATCACCTGGCCGTTACCCACGTACATCCCGATGTGGCTGGCGTCCGCGCGGTAGGCGACGAGATCCCCGGGGCGGGCCTCTTCGAGCGGCACCATGCGGCCGGCGTACCGCTGGGCCTGCGAGGTCCGCGGCAGGCTCACCCCGGCCTGGGCGTACGCCCACTGCATCAGCCCGGAACAGTCGAATCCGGAGGGTCCGTTCGCGCCCCAGACGTACGGGAGGCCCAGCGCCCGCTGGACGGCCATGACCGCGGCGGCCGCCCGCGCCGAACCCGCGGACAGACCGGCCACCGGCCCGGCGGCCCCGTCGTCACGGCCGGTCCGCGAGGCCCGCCCGAAGGCGTCCCGCTCGCTGCCGGGCAGCTCCTTCAGCAGCGCCCTGGCCTGGCGGAGCTTGCGCTCGACGGTGCGTTTGTGGCGGCTGACGGCCGCACGGTTGCGCTCCAGACCGGCGAGCGCACGGGCGGCCTCCGCACGGGTCTGGGCGAGCGCCTGCTGAGCCTTGTGGAGCCCGGCCAGAGCGGTGGCGCGGCGGTCGTTCACCCGGTCCAGGGTGGCGGCCCGGTCGAGATAGCTGTCGGGGTCGGAGGAGAGCAGCAGCGTGAGCGAGGGATCGATGCCTCCGGAGCGGTACTGCTCGCGGGCCGCCGAACCGATCTCCGTACGCATCCGGTTGATGCGCTCCTGGCCCCGGGCCGCCCGGTCCTGGGCCCGGCTCACCTCGCCGCGCAGCCGTCCGACGTTCTCGCCGGCCTCGTTGTAGTGCTCGGTCGCCTGCTCGGCCTCGGTGAGGAGGCGGTCGACCCGGGCCCCCGCGCTCTGCGGGGTGTCCTGCGGCTCGGCGTTCGCGGTGGCCCCGCCGAGCGCCGCCGCGGCGGTCGCCGCCGCAGCGGACATCACGGTCACCCGGACGCTCCGGCTCATGCCGGGCTGTGTGGAACGGCGATGGGACACCACAGGACGCCGCACTCCCTTCCGCTGTACGCAGACGTGCGCAGCCCCTGCCACCCGGGGCGGGCGGACCGATGCACGGGAGCTGCACAGCAGGCAGACAGTAGTCGCGTGATCACGGAGCGGACAAAGGCCGCGCCGGCCGGACGGGAGGCACACACAGTGACGCCCCGCCGGTGACCTGTGGGTCTCCGGCGGGGCGGCTGTCAGTACGGGGCGCGGGAATTCGCCCGTTCGGGCGTGGTCAGATGCGCACCGCGCCGTAGAAGCTGCCGATGGTGCTCATCGACTCGTAGCGGACGAACGTCCCCGAGCGCGGGGCGTGCAGCACGGTGTTGTTGCCCGCGTAGAGGCCCACGTGCTGGTTGCCGTTGAAGAAGACCAGGTCGCCCGGCTTCAGCTGGCTCATCCCGATCCGCGTGCCCTGGTTGATCTGGGTGAACGTGGTGCGGGTGATGTTGGCACCGGCCTGGGCGTAGGCCCACATGGTCAGGCCCGAGCAGTCGAAGGAGCCGGGGCCGGTCTGGCCGGGGGAATACGGCATCCCGATCCGGCTCGTGGCGGCCTGGAGCGCTGCGGCGCCCAGACCCGAGGCGGGGGCCTCGTTGCCGAGGTCGACCCGGTCGCTGGCGGCACGGCTGGCGCGCTGGTCGTCCGCGCGCATCTTGTCGCGCTCGGCCTGCGTGAGGGTGTTGAGCAGCTGACGCGCCTCGGTGAGCTTGGCCTGCTGCTTCTTCTTCTTCTCATCGAGCGTCTTGCGGACGTCCGCGAGGTCGCTCAGCTTGTCCTGGGCCTCCTTGCGCTCCTGCGCGAGGGACCGCT
This sequence comes from Streptomyces sp. NPDC087901, assembly GCF_044742205.1. Classification (NCBI taxonomy): domain Bacteria; kingdom Bacillati; phylum Actinomycetota; class Actinomycetes; order Kitasatosporales; family Streptomycetaceae; genus Streptomyces; species Streptomyces sp. NPDC087901. The sequence goes on along the minus strand of NZ_JBIUUC010000001.1, from coordinate 959,922 downwards.
GCTTCTCCTGGATCTTCGCCAGCGACTCGGCCTGCTTGGCCGTCAACTGGTCGAGTGCGGAGGCCTGGTCCAGGAAGCTGTCCGGGTCCGAGGCGAGGAAGAGCTGCACGGAGGGGTCGATGCCTCCGGAGCGGTACTGCGCGGCGGCGAGGGAACCGAGGCCGGTGCGGAGGTTGTTGAGCTCCTGCTGACCGCGGGCGACCTTGTCCTGGATCGCATCGATCTGCTTCTGGAGCTTGTCCTGCTTCTCCTTGGCCAGACTGTGCTGCTCGGTGGCCTTCTCCGCCTCTTCGTAGAGCTTGTCGACCTTCTCCTTGACCTCGCTCTTGGTCGGCTTCGGGTCGGCGTGGGCCGCCTGGGAGGTCAAGGCCACGGCCGCGGCAGCGGTCACGGTGAGCACGGTCACGCGGGCGCGGCTCGGTTGCTTGGGACGACGGTGGGACCCCACGAAGGCGAGCTCCTTCTTCCTCGAGCCGCCTACCGGGCTCCGGGGGAGATGAACTCCCCCAGCTCCGTGCACGTCACGGCCTCGGCGGTTCCTTCACTGCCACCCCGGATGGGTGATCAACCGTGCGAAGGTTCGAGGCCCGACCTTAGTGACCATCTTGTGATCAGTTCAAATCCTCACAGGCAAAATCTCGTCACAGGAGGTACTTCTTTACTCACATCACACAGGGTGTAGCGGCGACTTGACGGTCCGTTCCCTGATTTCCGGCAAGTCGCATCAAGACGCGCTAGACGCGCGAAAGCCGCTTCAGGAGCAAGAGGGACGCAACGGGCCTTGCTCCCGCCTTCGCCACCCCGTCGGCCACCTCGCGGTCGGTGGAGACCACCACGACGGGCCGCCCGGGCGGTTCGGCACGCGCCAGTTGACGGATGACCTCGTCCGCCGTGACACCCGGCTTGCTGAACAGCACCCGTACCCCGCGCGGCGGCGCGAGCAGCACCGGAGCGGCCAGCTCGGCCCCGTCGAAGACACAGGTCATCTCGGCGCCCGTCTGGGCCGCGAGCACCGACAGACCGCCCAGCAGCCGCAGCCGCTGCTTCTCCAGCGGCATCTGCGGATAGCCGGTCTTGGTGACGTTGTAGCCGTCCACGATCAGGTGGGCCTGCGGCAGTGCGAGCAGTTGGTCGAGCAGCGCCGGATCGGTCTCCGAAAGGGCCCTGGCGGCGATGTCCTTGGGCGACATCCGTCCGGGCTCGACCGCGTCCACGCTGTCCGCGGGACGCATCGAGGAGGGCGGCAGTGCCAGTTCGCGCCGCAGCCCGCCGGCCGCTTCGAGCACCGTGTCGAGCAGCAGCCGCAGCCGCATGTCCTCGACCGAGCGCCCTTCCCTGGCGGCCCGGCGGCCCGCCTCGACGGACGCCTCCGCCTCGCTGAGCCTCGTCCGCAGCCTCCGGGTCTCACTCTCGGCCGCGGACACCTGGGCGGCCGTCTCGGCCCGCAGGGCGTCACTCTCGGCCTTGCCCCGGCGCAGCGCAGCCTCACCGCGCTTGACCTCGTTGGCCGCGCTGCGCAGCTTGCGCTGGAGCGCGTCGGCCTCCTTGCGGGCAGCGTCCAGTTCGGCGCGGAGCCGCTCGGTCTCGCTCTTCGTCTGGGCCCGCGCCCGGGTGAGTTCCTCGCGCAGCCGCTCCAGTTCGAGCCGGATCTCCTCGTCGGCCCGCTCGGCGCCGGCCCGCTCGGCCTCCTCGCCGGCGGCGGCGATCAGCTTGACCCAGCCGGCCGGGCGCAGCACGTAGGCCGCGGCGGCCACGTCGACGGGATCCGCGGCGGCAGGCGGAGACCCCGCCACCAGCGCGGCGGCCAGCTCCGGCTGGGTCTCCTTCAGCCGTTCACCGATGCGACGGCGGAAGGGCGCGTCGCCCTCCAGCGCGGCCGCCATCGCGTTCCCCGCGAACTTGGCACGCCGGGTCGGCGTGAAGCGGGCGTACTGTCGGAGCTGGGGCGGCAGTTCGGTGACCGTGAGACCGCCGAACGCGTCCGCGACGAGCGCGACGACCCGACGCCGCACACCTTCGGGCAGCGGGCGGTCGAGCGCCTCCACGGCGTCGTCGGCCGCGTCGGCCGACGTGGCGCCGCCAGCGGGCTGCTCCACCATCCGTCACCTCATTTTTTATGTCCGCGCGGCCCCGTCAGGAGTCGGCACCCGGCCTGTCGACTAGTTCGATCTGGTCCACCGCGTTGCACCAACGACAGCGCACCGACTCGATGGTCTCACTGACCACCTCGCGTTCCTCGACGCTGGACTCACCGGCCAGGTCGAGGTGGACGTATTCGACGACCTTGGACGAACGCGTCACGTCGAACCTCGTCAGGTTTCCGCAGAGCGTGCAGCGCCAGCGGGTCCCGTCGGTCGGCTGGGGAACCGTCGTCATCGTTGCGTCCTCTTTCGTCGAGCCGTGAGCTGCCGGACAAGGATCTCGCGGTGCGCCGTCGAACTGCGGATGTCCTCTCGTAACCCTACGGCCTCGACGCTTCCCCGCGGCACGGCGAGGCGGTCTGTCCCGTTCCCTCCGCTTGCGTCATGCTCTGTTCATGATCGATCGGCGGGCTGCGGCCGGCAGAATCCTGCGGGCGGCCACCTCGGGCGGACCGCCGGTGACGTACGCCCTCATCGCCCTGTGCTGTGTGGTCTTCGTGATCAGCCCGCTCTCGGGGTTCAACCCGGTCTACGGCACCGCGGACGCCCTGCTCGCCGCCCAGGCCGGGTACTTCGAGCGCTGGGGCGTCATCCCGAGCGAACTGTGGGACGGCTCGGCGCACTCCGTCCTCACCCCGCTCACCGCACTGTTCGTCCACGGCAGCTGGCTGCATCTGCTCGGCAACATGCTGTTCCTGTACGTGTTCGGAGCCATGGCCGAGGAGCGCATGGGCCACACCGAATTCGCGTTCTTCTACCTCGGCTGCGGCTACCTCGCCCTGCTCGCCTACGCGGCCGCGCACTCCACCTCCGACCAGACGCTCGTCGGCGCGTCGGGGGCGATCTCGGCGGTCCTGGGGGCCTTCCTCTACCTCTTCCCCCGCGCCCGGGTCACCAGTCTGTTCCCGTTCCTGCTGTTCCTGCCGCTGCGCTTCCCCGCGTGGATCGTGCTGGTCTTCTGGTTCGTCCTGCAGTGGCTGGCGGCCGAGGGCGCGGGCAGCGGGCCCGGCGTGGCCTACCTCGCCCATGTGGTCGGCTTCGCCACCGGCTTTCTCTACGCCTGGGGGCGCTTCCGGCGCGGGGCCGGAGCCTTGCGTCCGGATCAGGCGGGATAGAGGAGCGTGGTGCGGCGCGCGCAGCTGCAGGGCGGAGGAGGGAGTCACTGCGGAGCACGGGCGACCGACGACAACGCCGCTCACGTGCGTGCCGGGCCCCGCGGGCCCGGCATGATCCGGACGCAAGGCTCTAGAGTGAAGTCTCCAGCCACGGCCACCGAGGGAGAAAGCCAGCCGTGATCACCGCGATCGTACTCATCAAGACCAGCGTGGACCGGATTCCTGAGATCGCCGAGGCCATCGCCTCGCTGGACAGCGTCAGCGAGGTCTTCTCGGTCACCGGTACGTACGACCTGATCGCCATGGTCCGGGTGTCCAAGCACGACGACCTCGCCGATGTCATCCCCGGCCGGATCAGCAAGATCCCCGGTGTCGAGGGAACCGACACCCACGTGGCGTTCCGCACGTACTCGCAGCACGACCTGGAGGCGGCCTTCGCCATCGGTCTGGACGCTTAGGACTCTCAGCACTTTCGGCCGGGTACGGACAGCTGTCCGTACCCGGCCGAAAGTGCTGAGGGGGGTCTCGTCTCAGACCTGCGCGGCCGCGCCCCGGTCCGGGACGCAACGGCCGTCCTCGGTGCGGTACTTCCACTGGGCACCCTCGCTCACGAGTTCCCTGACCGCCTGCAGGAAGCGCTCGATGTGCTCGTCCGGTGTACCGGCGCCGAAGCTGACCCGGATCGCGTTGAGGGACTTCTGGCCCGGCTCCGCCTCCGGCGCGCCGCACTCCCCGACGTCCTGCGGGTCGCTGCCGAGCAGGGTGCGCACGAGGGGGTGGGCGCAGAACAGTCCGTCACGCACTCCGATGCCGTACTCGGCGGAGAGCGCCGCGGCGAAGTGCGAGCTGTTCCAGCCCTCCACCACGAAGGAGATGACGCCGACCCGCGGGGCGTCGTCGCCGAACAGCGAGAGCACCTTGACTTCGGGGACCTCGGCGAGTCCGGCGCGGACCGCGGAGACGAGCTGCTGCTCGCGGGCGACCAGGCTGTCGAACCCGGCCTCGGTGAGCGCCTTGCAGGCGGAGGCGATGGAGTAGACGCCGATGACGTTGGGCGAGCCGGCCTCGTGGCGGGCGGCGGTGGTGTGCCATTCGACGTCGACACCGCCGTCGGTGCGCCGGGCGACCTTGCGGGAGGCGCCGCCGCCGGCCAGGTAGGGCTCGGCGTCGCGCAGCCAGTCGGAGCGGCCGGCGAGGACCCCGGAGCCGAACGGTGCGTACAGCTTGTGCCCGGAGAAGGCGACCCAGTCGACGTCCAGCTCGGCGATGTCGACGGGGTGGTGCGGGGCCAGCTGGGCGGCGTCCAGCACGATCCGGGCGCCGTGGGCGTGCGCGGCGGCGGCGAGCTCCTTGACCGGCCACAGCTCGCCGGTGACGTTGGAGGCGCCGGTGACGCAGACCAGCGCGGGGCCGTAGGGGTCGCGGTCGGCGAGGGCCCGCTCCAGCGTCTCGACGGCCTCGTCCGGGGTGCGCGGGGCGTTCAGGTACGTCACGCGGGCGTCGCGCCAGGGCAGCAGCGAGGCGTGGTGCTCGGTCTCGAAGACGAACACCTGGCAGTCGGCGGGCAGAGCGGCGGCGAGCAGGTTGAGCGAGTCGGTGGTGGACCGGGTGAAGACCACCTGGTCGTCGGCGCGGCAGCCGAGGAACTCCGCGACCGTCTCGCGGCTGCTCTCGAAGAGGTCCGTGGAGAGCTGCGAGAGGTAGCCGGCACCGCGGTGGACGCTGCCGTAGTACGGCGCGTACGCGGCCACGTCGTCCCACACCCGCTGCAGGGCCGGAGCGCTGGCGGCGTAGTCCAGCGCGGCGTAGGTGACCTCTCCGCCGGTGACCAGCGGAACCGTCACATCCTTGCCCAGAACCGGCAGCGGCGCACAAATCGACTGGTCGGTGGCAGCGGTGAAGACAGACATGACGAACTCCCGTAACAGGCAGGCGAATTCCGCGTGCCTGCGGATACGCGGCAGCACGGAAGGAAGAAAGAGGGGTGTGCGGAAGAGGGCCGAAAAGCCCTATCGCATTCGCTTGCTCACAAGAGGCTCCCTGAGGACCAGGACCCCACGGGTGGACATCTGACGATGTCGAGGGGTCCGCGCTTGCCGCAGACCTCGCTGCCTGCGGCCTGGTCTTCACCCGGGGCACCCCGCCACGGACGGAGGGTTGCCGGACAGCGGGCCGGGGCCGTAGTCGCTGTCACTCATGACCTGCGCAGCATCTTGCCATACGTGCGAGAACGCGCAAGGCGCAGTCCATGATCTGGACTGCGCCCTGCCTCACACTCCGTACGCCGGCCCCTCAGGCGTTGCTGGCCACGACCCATCTCTCCAGCGCCCGGCCTGCCGCGCCCGAGTCGATGGACTCGGCGGCCTTCGCCATCCCCGCGGTGAGCTGCTCGGTGAGCGTGCCCTCCCCCGGGTCCAGCGCGACGAGCGCCGCCGCCGAGTTGAGCAGGACGGCGTCCCGTACGGGTCCCGTCTCCCCGGCGATCAGCCGGCGGGCCACATCGGCGTTGTACGAGGCGTCGGCGCCCCGCAGCGCCTCCACCGGCACCAGGTCGATGCCGACGTCGCGCGGGTCGAAGGCCTCCTCGCGCACCACGCCGCCCCTGGCGACCCAGACACGGGAGGTCGCGGTGGTGGTCAGCTCGTCCAGGCCGTCGTCGCCGCGGAAGACCAGGGCGGAGTTGCCGCGCTCGGCGAGGACGCCCGCGACGATGGGTGCCATCCGCAGGTCGGCGACGCCGATCGCCTGTGAGCGCACCTTGGCCGGGTTGGTGAGCGGCCCGAGGATGTTGAAGGTGGTCGGTGCGCCGAGCTCCGCCCGGGCCTTGGCCGCATACCTCAGGGCGGGGTGGAACTTCACGGCGAAACAGAACGTGATGCCCGCTTCCTCGGCCACCTCCACCACACGCTGCGGGGACAGCTCCAGATTGACGCCGAGCTTCCCCAGGACGTCGGAGGAACCGCTGGCCGACGACGAGGCGCGGTTGCCGTGCTTGACGACCTTGGCACCGGTCCCCGCCACGACGATCGCCGACATGGTGGAGATGTTGACCGTCTTGGCCATGTCGCCGCCGGTGCCCACGATGTCGACCGTACGGCCGGGTACATGGATGGTCGTGGCGTGCTCGTACATCGCGCGGACCAGGCCGGAGACCTCCGTGACGGTCTCGCCCTTGGCGCGCAGCGCCACCGCGAAGCCGGCGATCTGCACGTCGGTCGCCTCGCCGCTCATGATGCGGTCCATCGCCCAGGCGGTGTCGTCGGCGGTCAGGTCCTGGCCGCGCAGCAGGGGGGTCAGCACGCCGGGCCAGGAACGAGCCGCCACGCTGTCGCCGCCGACCGGGGTCACAACGTTCATGGTCCACTCCTGGGTCCACAGCCGATAAAAGGAACGACACCACCCTATCGAGCCCCTGGGACAGCGAAGAGCCCCGTCCATGCGATGGACGGGGCTCCTGCTGTGGCGATCAGTTCAGGTGATCAGTGGTGGCCGTGGCCGCTGGTGATCTCCTTGTACTCCTCGGCGGTGGGCTTGGCGATCTGGTTGTCCTCGCCGTAAAGCGCCTTGCTGAGCCTGGCCCGCAGCTTCTGCACCGCGGACACCTTGCGCTCGACACCGTTCTCGTCGACCGTCGGGCCGATCTCGACCGGCTTGTACTGCTCGTGCGCGGTGAGCGTGTGCAGCTGCGCCGGTGAGAGCGGCTCGTGGACCTCGACGAACTCACCGTGCGGCAGGCGCTTGATGAGACCGGACTCGCGTCCGTGCAGCACCTTCTCCTTGTCCCGGCGCTGAAGGCCGAGGCAGATCCGCCTGGTCGCGATGAACGCGATGACCGGGCCCACGAAGATGAAGATCCGGACGAACCACGAGATGGCGTTCAGCGACAGGTGGAAGTGCGTGGCCCACAGGTCGTTGCCACCGCCGATGAAGACGATGATGTACTCGGTGATCCAGGCGACGCCGAAGGCCGTACGGGTGGGGGCGTTGCGCGGGCGGTCCAGGATGTGGTGCTCGCGCTTGTCCCCGGTGATCCAGGACTCGATGAACGGGTAGACCGCGATGATCGCGAGCACCAGTCCGAAGGCCATCAGCGGGATGAACACACCCAGGACGAGCGTGTGGCCCCAGAGGTTGATCTCCCAGCCGGGCATCACTCGGATCAGACCCTCGGCGAAGCCCATGTACCAGTCGGGCTGGGCGCCGGTGGACACCTGGTCCGGGCGGTACGGGCCGATGGCCCAGATCGGGTTGATCGAGGCGATGCCCGCGATGACGGCGATGACACCGAAGACCAGGAAGAAGAAGCCTCCGGCCTTCGCCATGTACACCGGCAGCAGCGGCATGCCCACGACGTTCTTGTTGGTCCGTCCGGGACCCGCGAACTGCGTGTGCTTGTGGTAGAAGACCAGGATCAGGTGGGCCACCAGCAAGCCGAGCATGATGCCCGGCAGCAGCAGGATGTGGATCGAGTAGAACCGGGCGACGAAGTCGCCGCCGGGGAACTCCCCGCCGAACAGGAACATCGAGATGTACGTGCCGACGACCGGCGTGGCCAGGATCGCGCCCTGGGTGAAGCGGACACCCGTACCGGACAGCAGGTCGTCCGGGAGCGAGTAGCCGGTGAAGCCGGTGAACATACCGAGCACGAACAGCAGGAAGCCGAACAGCCAGTTGATCTCACGCGGCTTGCGGAACGCACCCGTGAAGAAGACGCGCATCATGTGCACGAACATGCCGGCCAGGAAGATCAGCGCGGCCCAGTGGTGGATCTGCCGGACGAGCAGACCACCGCGGACGTCGAAGCTGATGTCCAGCGTCGAGGCGTAGGCCTCGGACATCCGGATGCCCTGCATGGGCTCGTACGGGCCGTGGTACACGACCTCGTTCATGCTCGGGTGGAAGAACAGCGTCAGGTACACACCCGTGAGGATGATGATGATGAAGCTGTAGAGGCAGATCTCACCGAGCATGAAGGACCAGTGGTCCGGGAAGATCTTGCGCATGTTGGACTTGGCCAGGGAGAAGATCCCGAGCCGGCCGTCCGCCCAGTCGGCCACCCGCTCACCGGCGGGCGCCTTGCGCTTCGTATCGGTCGCAGTACTCATCCGCGCTCCCAGAATGCAGGACCGACGGGCTCTTCGAAGTCACCGAGCGCCTGGAGGTTGCCCTCGCTGTTCACGCCGATCCGCAGCTGCGGAAGAGCGTGACCGGCCGGACCGAAGATGACGCGGGCGCCGTCGGAGAGGTCGAAGGTGGACTGGTGGCACGGGCAGAGCACGTGGTGCGTCTGCTGCTCGTACAGGCTGATCGGGCAGCCCACGTGGGTACAGATCTTCGAGAAGGCCACGATTCCCTCGTGGGCCCACTCACGCTCGCGCTTGTCCTTGATGTTGTCCGGCTCGATGCGGATGATCATCAGCGCGGCCTTGGCGATCTGCACCTGGAAGTCGTGCGCGTCCTCCTCCAGGCCCTCGGGCATGGCGAAGGTCAGCGAACCGACGACGACGTCCTCGGGACGAAGCGGCTCCATCGTGTTCATGTTGATGAGCTGCTTGCCCTCGGCCCACAGGGTCGAGCGGAGCTTCTTCTCCGGCAGCGGACCGAGGTCGCGCAGCAGCACCACACCCGCGAGCGGCACCAGGGCCAGCGCGCCGAACATGGTGTTCCGGATCAGCTTGCGCCGGCCGAGTACGGACTCCTCGGCGCCTGCCGCGAAGTCGGCGAGCACCTTCGCCCTGACCTCGGGCTCGGCCGCGATCGCATGGCGGTCGTCCGCGACCTCCACGTCCGACATCAGGGTGCGCGCCCAGTGGACGGCGCCCGCGCCGATCGCGAAGAGCGCCACGCCCAGGGTCAGGCCCAGGGAGAAGTTGAGCGCGCTCACGTGGCCGAACGGGAAGATGAAAACGATCTTGTCGACCGGGAAGATGACGTAGGAGGCGATGAAGCCGACCGTCGCCAGCATGGACAGCGTGAACATGAACGCGACCGCGCGCTCGGACCGGTTGGCGGCCCGTTCGTCGATGTCCTGGATGCGCGGCCTGTGGGCCGGCAGCCCCGGGTCGGCGAACGGGTCGTCCGCACCCTCTACCGCGCCGTGCGCGGGGACCTGCTCTGCGGGCAGGTTCTCTTCTGGAATCTCTTGGCTACTCATGACTTCTTGGCCTTAGCGGTGTGGGCCGCGACCCAAATGGCAACTGCGATCAGCGAGCCGAGTCCGAAGATCCATGCGAACAGGCCTTCGCTGACCGGACCGAGCCCGCCCAGGCTGAGGCCGCCAGGGCTCGCCGACTCCGAGCTGTTCACTGTCTGGATGTACGCGATGATGTCCTTCTTCTGCTGCTCGGGCATCGTCGAGTCGGGGAACGAAGGCATGCTCTGCGGGCCGGTCTGCATGGCCTCGTAGATGTGCTTCGGGTCCACGCCTTCGAGGCTGGGGGCGTACTTGCCCTTCGTCAGGGCACCGCCCTCGCCGGTGAAGTTGTGGCACTGGGCGCAGTTGGTACGGAACAGGTCGCCGCCCTTGGCCACGTCCGCACCCTCAGGGCTGACCTGGCTCTTGGTCGGGACGATCGGACCGGCGCCGAGCGACGCGACGTATGCCGCGAGCTGGTCGATCTCGGCCTGGGTGTAGATGACCTTCTTCTTCGGCACCTGGGCGCCCGGCTGCTGTGCCGGCATACGGCCCGTGCCGACCTGGAAGTCGACGGCGGCGGAGCCCACGCCGACAAGCTGGGGCCCGTCGGTGGTGCCCTGACCGCCGGTTCCGTGGCAGCTGGCGCAACCGACGGAGTACAGCTTCTTGCCCTCGTCGATGGCGAGGGACTGGGCGGTGTCGTCGGCCTGCGCCCTACTCGCGGGCGCAAACGCGGCGTACAGACCCCCAGTAGCCGCAAGCGCGAGGAGTAGTACGACGACCGCCGCCAACGGATGGCGTCGTCGTGCGGAGAGCTTTTTCACGGATTACCCCGGTGTCAGGATCTTCTGCGTCGATGATGTGGTTCGGGTACGAGCCCGGTTACTTGATCATGTAGATCGTGGCGAACAGGCCGATCCACACGACATCGACGAAGTGCCAGTAATAGGACACGACGATGGCTGCGGTCGCCTGCTCATGGGTGAACCTCTTGGCTGCGTATGTCCTGCCCAGGACGAGCAGGAAGGCGATGAGGCCGCCTGTCACATGCAGACCGTGGAAGCCGGTGGTCAGGTAGAACACCGAGCCGTACGGATCCGAGGACAGCGAGAGGCCGTCCTTCTTCACCAGCTCCGTGTACTCGAAGACCTGGCCTCCGATGAAGATCGAACCCATCACGAAAGTGATCACGAACCAGGCACGGAGCTTCTTCACATCGCCCCGCTCCGCGGCGAAGACGCCGAGCTGGCAGGTGAGTGAGGAGAGCACCAGGATCGTGGTGTTCGTCGCCGAGAACGGGAAGTTCAGGGCGGACGCCATTTCCTTCCAGTGATCTGGTCCGGTCACCGATCGCAGGGTGAAGTACATCGCGAAGAGGGCCGCGAAGAACATCAGCTCGGAACTCAACCAGATGATGGTTCCGACGCTGGTGAGGTTCGGCCGATTGACCGACGGGTGCGCGTGCCCGGTTTCTACTGTCGTTGCTGTCGCCACGACCGACATTATGTCGGTCGCTTATCCCGCCCTCACTCCGGGGGGTGCCGTTCGGTGTGTCAGAGGGGTGTGTCCTCCCCGAACGGCCCATGGATCCGCTGTCCCGGGCGATGCTGACAGGCCATCGGGCGGAGTACGATCCGCGCATCGGACAGCCCTCATGCACCGGGTGCCCCGACAGCCCCGAAGACACAGATGTCACGGAGGAACCATGCAGCCGACCGCCACGGTCCTGGTCTACAGCGACAACGCACACACCCGTGAGCAGGTGAGGCTGGCAGCCGGGCGCAGGCCTGCTGCGGACGTACCGCAGGTGGAGTTCCTGGAGTGCGCCACCCTGCCCGCCGTCCTGGACGCGCTGGACCACGGAGGCGTCGACGTCTGCGTGTTGGACGGCGAGACGGCCCCCGTGGGCGGCATGGGCGTCTGCAGGCAGATCAAGGACGAGATCTTCCGCTGCCCGCCGGTCCTGCTGCTGATGGGCCGCCCCCAGGACGCCTGGCTGGCCACCTGGAGCCGCGCGGACGCCGCGGTGACCCTTCCGGTCGAGCCGGTCGAGTTCGCGGACGCCCTGGCCGCCCTGCTGCGCAGCAGGCTCTCCGTAGGGGCCTGAGGCCCCGCCTTCCTGCCGTGGCTCCGAGGGGCTGCGCACCCCGGCCGTCAGACCGCGGGGCGCAGCCGCGCCGCCCGGACCGTGTCGACGCGGTCCGGCGTGGCGTCGTTGTTCAGCGCGCTGCCCTTCTGCCACTTGGCCCAGGACAGGTTCCAGTCGCCGTAGCCGTTGTCGAAGGGCGTCATGGTCTCGCCCTCGCTGCCGACAACCGTGACGATGTCACCCTCGCGGACGGTGTTGAAGAACCATTCGGCCTCACTGGTGCTCATGCCGGTGCAGCCGTGGCTGACGTTCGCGGACCCCTGTGATCCGGTGGACCACGGGGCCGCGTGCACGTACTCGCCGCTCCAGGTGACCCGCGTCGCGTAGTAGACCGGCAGGTCGTACGAGTCGTCCGAGCCCTCGGCGATGCCGATGGACTCCCCGCGCATACGTACGTAGTACTCCTTGCCCAGCACGACCTTGACGCCGTTGCGGGTGGAGAAGCCGGGCTTGCCTGTGGTCACCGGAATGGTGTTGATCACTTCTCCGTTGCGCTTGACCGTCATGGAGTGCTCCGAGGCGTCGGTGATGGCCTCGATCCGGTCTCCGGTTGTGATCTTCAACGCCTTCGCGGGGGCGCCGTACAGCGCGTTGGTCACCTTGATGCCCGTCAGGCTGCTGCTGACCTCGACGGTGGCGTTCGCCGGCCAGTAGTCCTGCGGCCGGTAGTGCAGCGTCTTGTCGTCGACCCAGTACCAGGAACCGGTCACGGCGGGCGTGGAGCGCACCTTCAGGGCCCGTTCCACGGTGGCGCGGGCGGCTTTGTCGGCGACCGGGGCGCTGAGTACCGCTGTGACGGGCTGTCCGACCCCGTAGGTGCCCGCCTGCGGGCCGAAGGTGACCTTCAGGAACTTCTTTGCCGCTGCGGTCTCGAAGGAGAGCGTACGGCTGCCCGGGGCGCCGTCGTCGTCCTCCATGCTGACCTTGACGGTGTACTGGGTCCCTGCGGCGAGCGGGGCCGTGGAGTGCCAGCGGTGGCCGTCGGCGTCGAGTTCGCCCGCCAGATGGCGTCCTTCGGTGTCCACGGCCGTCACATCGGTGATGCGGCCGTCGTCACCGTCGACGCTGACTTCGAGGGGCTTGTCCGGATCGGCCTTCTCGCCGCCGTCTGGGGCGTTGGAGGAGATCTCGTCCGCCGCGTCGTACGGCTGCGCCGCGAGCGGATGATCGTCGGACTCCCCGCAGGCGGCCGCCCCTGCGACCAGGGTCGCGGCCAGCAGAGCACAGCTCATGACAGGACGGATGCGCGGCGTGTGGTTCATGAACCCACGCTAAGAAGATTCATCCGTTTCAGCGCGCCGGATGACTGCAAACGGGGGGCCCGCACTTCTCGTGGAAGTGCGGGCCCCCCGTCAGGTGGAGCGGTGTCACGGGTGGAGCGGTGTCACTGGGTGCGGTTCTCACCGCGGTAGTACTCGAAGACCCAGCCGAACAGACCGATGAGGAGCATCGGGGCCGAGAAGTAGAGCAGCCACCAGCCGAAGACGACTCCCATGAAGGCGAGCAGGCCCCCGACCGCCAGCGAGAGCGGCTGCCAGCTGTGCGGGGAGAAGAACCCCACCTCGCCGGCCTCGTCCGCCACATCGGCTTCCTTGTTGTCCTGCGCCAGTGCGTCGACCCGCCGGGCCGTGAAGGCCAGGTAGAAGCCGATCATGACGCTCAGGCCGAAGGCCAGGACGAGTGCGGTGGTGCCGACCGGCTCCTTGGACCACACGCCGTACGTGATGGCCATGACGAGGATGAACAGCGCCAGACCGAGGAACATCTTGCCCTGGACCTTCACTTGCCCGCCTCCTTGCCACCGGCGAGGGCCTTGTCACCCTCGGAGAGGTGATCCAGCTGCTCGAGCGCCGTGATCTCGGGGTGGTGCAGGTCGAACGCCGGGGATTCCGAACGGATCCGGGGCAGTGTGAGGAAGTTGTGCCGCGGCGGCGGGCAGGAGGTCGCCCACTCCAGCGAACGGCCGTAGCCCCACGGGTCGTCGACCTCGACCTTCTTGCCGTACTTGGCGGTCTTCCACACGTTGTAGAAGAACGGCAGGATCGACAGGCCGAGCAGGAACGAGGAGATCGTCGAGATCGTGTTCAGCGCGGTGAATCCGTCCGCGGCCAGGTAGTCCGCGTAACGACGCGGCATGCCTTCCGCACCCAGCCAGTGCTGCACCAGGAACGTGCCGTGGAAGCCGATGAACAGCGTCCAGAAGGTGATCTTCCCGAGCCGCTCGTCCAGCATCTTGCCGGTGAACTTCGGCCACCAGAAGTGGAATCCGGAGAACATCGCGAACACCACGGTGCCGAAGACGACGTAGTGGAAGTGCGCGACCACGAAGTACGAGTCCGAGACGTGGAAGTCCATCGGCGGCGAGGCCAGGATGACGCCGGTCAGACCACCGAAGGTGAAGGTGATCAGGAAGCCGACCGCCCAGAGCATCGGTGTCTCGAAGGACAGCGAGCCCTTCCACATCGTGCCGATCCAGTTGAAGAACTTCACCCCGGTGGGCACCGCGATGAGGAACGTCATGAAGGAGAAGAACGGCAGCAGCACACCGCCGGTGACGTACATGTGGTGCGCCCACACCGTCACCGAGAGACCGGCGATCGAGATCGTCGCGGCCACCAGGCCGATGTAACCGAACATCGGCTTGCGACTGAATACGGGGATCACTTCGGAAATGATCCCGAAGAAGGGCAAAGCGATGATGTACACCTCTGGATGGCCGAAGAACCAGAAGAGGTGTTGCCAGAGCAATGCGCCGCCGTTTGACGCGTCGAAGATATGCGCCCCGAATTTTCGGTCCGCCTCCAGCGCGAAGAGCGCCGCCGCCAGCACCGGGAAGGCCAGCAGGACCAGGACACCGGTCAGCAGGACGTTCCAGACGAAGATCGGCATGCGGAACATCGTCATGCCGGGAGCGCGCATGCAGATGATCGTGGTGATGAAGTTGACCGAACCGAGGATCGTGCCGAAGCCGGAGAAGGCCAGACCCATGATCCACATGTCGGCACCGACGCCCGGCGAGCGGACGGCGTCCGACAGCGGGGAGTAGGCGAACCAGCCGAAGTCGGCCGCACCCTGCGGGGTGAGGAAGCCGGCCACCGCGAGGATCGAGCCGAAGAGGTACAGCCAGTACGCGAACATGTTCAGCCGCGGGAACGCCACGTCGGGCGCGCCGATCTGCAACGGCATGATCCAGTTCGCGAATCCGGCGAACAGCGGCGTCGCGAACATCAGCAGCATGATCGTGCCGTGCATCGTGAACGCCTGGTTGAACTGCTCGTTCGACATGATCTGCGTGCCCGGACGGGCCAGCTCGGCGCGCATGAAGAGCGCCATCAGTCCGCCGATGCAGAAGAACGCGAACGATGTGACCAGGTACATCGTGCCGATCGTCTTGTGGTCAGTGGTGGTCAGCCACTTGATGACGACGTTGCCCGGCTGCTTGCGCCGGACCGGCAGCTCGTCCTCGTAGGAGTCGTCTGCTGCCGCGGCACCCTGAGGTTCGTTGAGGATGCTCACAGTTTGTTCGTCTCCGCATTCCTGGCCGGGTCGGTCTGCTCGATACCGGCCGGCAAGTAGCCCGTCTGGCCCTTCTTCGCGAGCTCCTTGAGGTGCGCCTGGTAGCGCTCCGGGGAGACGACCTTGACGTTGAAGAGCATCCGGGAGTGGTCGACGCCGCAGAGCTCGGCGCACTTGCCCATGAAGGTGCCCTCCTGGTTGGGAGTCACCTCGAAGGCGTTGGTGTGGCCCGGGATGACGTCCTGCTTCATGAGGAACGGCACCACCCAGAAGGAGTGGATGACGTCACGCGAAGTCAGGATGAAGCGGACCTTCTCACCCTTGGGCAGCCACAGGGTCGGACCGGGGTTGCCGTTCTGCGGGTTCCGGTCTCCCGGGATGCCGGCGTCGTAGACGCCGTCCGCAGCCTTGGGGAACTGGTCGCGGAACCTGTCCGGGATGGCGTCGAGCTCCTTGGGGATCTCGTTGCCCGTGGCGGCGGAGCCGTCCACGTTCTCGATGTAGTTGAAGCCCCAGCTCCACTGGTAGCCGACCACGTTGATGGTGTGGGCCGGCTTCGCAGAGAGCGAAAGGAGCTTCGTCTCGTCTCGCGCGGTGAAGTAGAACAACACCGAGACGATGATCAGAGGGACCACGGTGTACAGCGCCTCGATGGGCATGTTGTACCGGGTCTGCGGAGGTACCTCCACCTTGGTGCGGCTGCGCCGGTGGAAGATGACGCTCCAGATGATCAGTCCCCAGACAAGGACACCCGTGGCGAGCGCTGCCGCCCACGAGCCCTGCCAGAGGGAAAGGATCCGAGGAGCCTCTTCCGTTACCGGTGTGGGCATACCGAGGCGGGGAAAATCCTGCCAGTTGTATGAACAACCGGAGGCCGTCGCCAGGACCAGGCCCGCAGTCAGCACCTGCGGCAGCTTCCGCCGCATCGGGCGCCGCGACAAGCGGTCGGAGCCGTTGGGACTCACGTAGCGCCTTCCCGAGAGTCTCGCCCGCACGGTCGGCGCGCCCGTCTCGCTGGTCGGTCGCCGGCCCTGACGCGGGCAGGGGTTTGGATGTTTATGCGGACCAAACCCTACTGGACGCTATTTGGGGTCGCGCGGGGAGGGTGCCCAACGCGCCGCCCGACTCCCCGAAGGGGTGGAATCCGGGGCTCCGGCCGCCATCTGACGCCTCCTCTCCCCACCGTCCGGGCGGCCGGGTCCCGGGCCGCACCCGTGGCCGGGCTAGCGTGGTCGGGTGCCCTACTTCGACGCCGCGTCCGCCGCCCCCCTCCATCCCGTCGCCCGCCAGGCGCTGCTTGCCGCACTGGACGAGGGCTGGGCCGACCCGGCCCGTCTCCACCGCGAGGGACGGCGCGCCCGGATGCTGCTGGACGCGGCCCGGGAGGCGGCCGCGGAGGCCGCCGGCTGCCGTCCCGACGAACTGACGTTCACCTCGTCGGGCACGCGGGCGGTCCATTCCGGTATTTCCGGAGCCCTCGCGGGGCGTCGGCGTGTCGGCCGCCATCTGGTGGTGTCGGCGGTCGAACATTCGTCGGTCCTCCATTCGGCCGCCACCCACGAGAGCGGGGGCGGCTCGTTCACCGAGGTCCCGGTGGACGGCACGGGCGCGGTGAATCCGCAGGCCTACGCGAGCGCGCTGCGCGAGGACACCGCACTGGCCTGTCTGCAGTCCGCCAACCACGAGGTGGGTACCGAGCAGCCGGTGTCCGAGGTGGCCGAGCTCTGCCGGGCCGCGGGGGTGCCGCTGCTGGTGGACGCCGCCCAGTCACTGGGGTGGGGGCCGGTACCGGCCGGCTGGTCGCTGCTGACGGCGAGCGCCCACAAGTGGGGCGGTCCAGCCGGTGTCGGGCTCCTCGCGGTGCGCAAGGGTGTGCGGTTCGCGGCCCAAGGCCCCACGGACGAACGGGAGTCGGGGCGGGCCGCCGGCTTCGAGGACATCCCGGCGATCGTGGCCGCGGCGGCGTCCCTGCGGGCGGTGCGGGCGGAGGCGGCCGCGGAGTCGCTGCGGCTGCGGGCCCTGGTCGACCGGATCCGGGCCCGGGTGCCGGAGCTGGTGCCCGATGTGGAGGTGGTCGGCGATCCGGTGCGACGACTGCCGCATCTGGTCACCTTCTCCTGTCTCTTTGTCGACGGAGAGACCCTGCTCCATGAGCTGGACCGGTCCGGCTTCTCCGTATCGTCCGGTTCGTCCTGCACGAGCAGCACCCTGACACCGAGCCATGTGCTCAAGGCGATGGGGGTGCTCTCGGAGGGCAATGTGCGGGTCTCGCTGCCGGCGGGCACGTCGGACGAGGACGTCGACCGCTTCCTGGAGGTGCTGCCCCCGGCGGTGGCGGGTGTGCGGGAGAAGCTCGGCGCCCCTGCCGCGGCCGCCCCCGCAGCGGCGGCCCCCTCCCCCGCCACGGCGCCCTCGCTGGTCGTCGACGCGCTCGGGAGGCGCTGCCCGATTCCGGTGATCGAGCTCGCAAAGGTGATCGGGGAGGTACCGGTGGGCGGAACGGTGACGGTCCTGTCAGACGACGAGGCGGCCCGCCTCGACATCCCGGCCTGGTGTGCGATGCGCGAGCAGGAGTACGTGGGTGAGGAGCCGGCGGACCGGGGCTCGGCCTACGTGGTCCGCCGGCTCTCCTGACCAGAAGGGCTCAGGCGAGGTGCGTGCGCACCTCGGCCGCGGCCTCGTGGCCGTACGCCTTCGTGAAGCGGTCCATGAAGTGGTTGCGGTGCAGGGTGTACTCCTGGGTACCGACCGTCTCGATGACCAGGGTGGCGAGCATGCAGCCGACCTGGGCGGCCCGCTCCAGGCCGACGCCCCAGGCGAGACCGGAGAGGAATCCGGCCCGGAAGGCGTCGCCCACACCGGTCGGGTCGGCCTTGGTCTCCTCCTCGGGGCAGCCGACCTCGATCGGCTCCTCGCCGACGCGCTCGATCCGCACGCCCCGGGCGCCGAGGGTGGTGACCCGGTGGCCGACCTTGGCGAGGATCTCGGCGTCGGTCCAGCCGGTCTTGGACTCGATGAGCCCCTTCTCGTACTCGTTGGAGAAGAGGTACGTGGCGCCGTCGAGCAGGATGCGGATCTCCTCGCCGTCCATCCGCGCGATCTGCTGCGAGAAGTCCGCGGCGAACGGAATCCCGCGCGTGCGGCACTCCTCGGTGTGGCGGAGCATCCCCTCGGGGTCGTCGGCGCCGATGGAGACGAGGTCGAGGCCGCCCACACGGTCGGCGACGGCCTTCAGCTCGATCAGCCGGGCCTCGCTCATGGCACCCGTGTAGAAGGAGCCGATCTGGTTGTGGTCGGAGTCTGTCGTACAGACGAAGCGGGCGGTGTGCAGGACCTCGGAGATCCGCACCGATCCGGTGTCGACGCCGTGGCGGTCGAGCCAGGCGCGGTACTCGTCGAAGTCGGAGCCCGCCGCCCCGACCAGGATCGGGCTGGTGCCGAGCAGGCCCATGCCGAAGCAGATGTTGGCGGCGACACCTCCGCGGCGCACGTCCAGGTTGTCGACCAGGAAGGAGAGCGAGACCGTGTGCAGCTGATCGGCGACCAGTTGGTCGGCGAATCGGCCGGGGAAGGTCATGAGGTGGTCAGTGGCGATGGAGCCGGTGACTGCGATACGCACGGGGAGACTGCTCCTACGGAGGTCGAGGGAAACGATGTCTGCGTTCCCGGGGCGACGTGACAGGTGAGAGCGCCCGAAAATCAGGCCCCCTCACGCTACCGGTTCCCGCAATCAGGCGAAGGGGAAAAACTACCCGATAGTAGGGCTTTCCTCCTGAGCCAGGGGGTGCCTACGGTGCGGATATGTCGAACAACATCGCCCCGGGCGAGTCCGAGACCGGTCTGGCCGAGCTGCGCGGAGACTGCGCACTGATGGCTCCGCACTGGGTGGTACCCACAAAGACCGCAGCCACCCCGGTGGCGCCCTCCCTGATTCACGGCGTGACCGTGCCGCCCGCCTCGGCCCGGCTGATCGACTCGATGGCGGAGTACGGCGACTGACCGGCCGGGCTCCTCGTCGCAACGGCCGCCCCAGGAGGGAACCGTGTGCGCCCGCGCCCCGTCCCAACGGTGTCCGCACCAGCGGGACGGGCCCATACCGGGCCCCGGCGTACGAGGCGAAGGAGCGAACCGGTGAGCACCGAGCGACCCGACAACGATGTGACCGGCCCCCGGCGGCGCTCTCCGCTCGCCGTGGCCTCGGTGGCGGCGGCCGTACTCCTGGCCGGTGGCGGCGGCGCGTACTGGGCCGCGACCGCGGCCGACGGCGGCGGCAAGGACAGCGCAGCCGACGGCTCCGGCAGCACTCCCCCACTTCTCTCACTCGACGAACGGGCCGGCGGACCGGCCACACCCTCCCCCAGGCCCTCGGCCCCGACGGAGGGCATCGCGCCGGGCGAGCCCGATCCGCATGGCGGCCGGGTGGTCTACCGCGCGTCCGGCGCCCTGCCGGACGGCCCGGACAAGGCGGCCGTCCAGCGTGCCGAAGGGGCCGTTTCGGCGTCCGAGGTGGCCCGCCTGGCCAAGGCGCTGGGCGCGCAGGGCACCCCGCGGGCCGAGGGCACGTCCTGGAAGGTGGGCTCGGACGGGGATGGCTCGGGACCGGTACTGCGGGTGACCAAACAGGCGCCCGGGACCTGGACGTTCGCCCGCTACGGTTCCGGCGGCACGGACAACTGTGAGAGCGAGACGGTCTGTTCGAGCAAGCACGTGGCACCGGGCGGATCGGGTACACCGGTGAGCGAGAAGGCCGCGAAGGCCGCCGCGGTGCCGGTGTTGAAGGCGGTCGGCCAGGACGACGCCGCCCTCGACGCAGGCCAGTTGATGGGCTCGGTCCGGGTGGTGAACGCCGACCCGGTGGTGGGCGGACTGCCGACGTACGGCTGGGCGACCGGGATCCAGGTGGGCCCCGAGGGTGACGTGGTCGGCGGCAGCGGGCAGTTGAAGGGCCTGGAGAAGGGCGCCGACTACCCGGTGATCGGCGCGGTGGACGCACTGAAGCAGCTGAACGCCGCGCAGCCGCCGAGCGGCCGGAAGACCGGCGACTGCGCCACGCCCGCACCGCTGGAGGGCGGCGAGAAGTCCTCCGGCATGAGCTGCGGCAAGCGGACCGGTGCGGAGCCGGCCACGACGACGGTGACGGTCGACAAGGCGGTCTTCGGCCTGGCGGCCCGCTACGTGGACGGGAAGCAGCTGCTCGTGCCGTCCTGGATCTTCACGGTCCGGCCGGGCACGGGCGGCGGTACGGGCGCCACCGTCACCCAGGTCGCGGTGGATCCGGAGTACCTGACGAAGGACGCCCCCTCGGAGAAGACCCCGGACAGCGGCGGGACGACGGAGTCCGGGGGCACGATCCAGTCGTACAGCGCCGACGGACGGACTCTCTCGGTGACGTTCTGGGGCGGCGTCTGCAGTACGTACGCGGCGAGCGCGAGCGAGGACGGCTCCACCGTGCGGGTGTCCGTGACGGAGTCGAAGCCGGAGAAGGGGAAGGTCTGCATCATGATCGCCAAGGAGCTGACCCGTACGGTCACGCTGGACCAGCCGCTGGGCGAGCGGAACGTGGTCGACGCGGCATCGGGCACCGTGGTGCCGCGCGGCTGACGCACCCGCGCACACGTACGGCGGCGGCCCCGGGATCGGAATCCCGGGGCCGCCGCCGTACCGCCGCTACCGTGCGTCCTTCGCGTTTAGCTGAAGGAGTCGCCGCAGGCGCAGGAACCCGTGGCGTTCGGGTTGTCGATCGTGAAGCCCTGCTTCTCGATGGTGTCCACGAAGTCGACGGAGGCGCCGCCCAGGTACGGGGCACTCATCCGGTCGGTGACGACCTTGACGCCGTCGAAGTCCTTCACGACATCGCCGTCCAGCGAACGCTCGTCGAAGAAGAGCTGGTAACGCAGGCCCGAGCAGCCGCCGGGCTGGACGGCGACGCGCAGCGCCAGGTCGTCGCGGCCTTCCTGCTCCAACAGGCCCTTGACCTTGGCTGCGGCGGCGTCCGACAGGAGGATGCCGTCGCTCACGGTGGTGGTCTCGTCCGATACGGACATCTGCTTCTCTCCCGGGTTGTACGGAGACTGCTTGCCGACGTTGCAACCGTCGGGACCGCGGATTCATTCCGGGCCGAGCGCTTGCCTGTTCCATTCATGCTCGCACACCGGCCCCGCAGGCGGATGCGTCACATCGACGCTATCGGCATCGTCAAAGTGACGTGAAGCGGATATGATAGATAACGTCAATTAGACGAAAAGGCTCCCCCGCAGAGAAGAAAGGGTGCGTGACGTGACCACGGCCCACCCCGTCCAGGAACTCGATGTCCAGCCGACGCCCCTCGCCCTGCTCCTGCTCGGCCGCGACGCCGACCCCAAGAGCGAGCGCGGCGTCGAATGCCCCGGTGACCTGCCCTCCCCGTCCGACCCGGACCTGGTGGAGCGCGCCCGCGCGGCCAAGGAGAAGCTGGGTGAGAAGGTCTTCGTCCTGGGGCACCACTACCAGCGCGACGAGGTCATCCAGTTCGCGGATGTGACCGGCGACTCGTTCAAGCTCGCCCGGGACGCGGCGGCCCGGCCGGAGGCCGAGTACATCGTCTTCTGCGGCGTGCACTTCATGGCGGAGTCCGCGGACATCCTGACCACCGACGACCAGAAGGTCGTACTGCCGGACCTCGCGGCGGGCTGTTCGATGGCCGACATGGCCACCGCCGAACAGGTCGCCGAGTGCTGGGACGTACTGACCGAGGCCGGTGTCGCCGACCAGGTCGTGCCCGTCTCGTACATGAACTCCTCCGCGGACATCAAGGCATTCACCGGCCACCACGGCGGCACGATCTGCACCTCGTCGAACGCGAAGCGCGCCCTGGAGTGGGCCTTCGAGCAGGGCCAGAAGGTGCTGTTCCTCCCCGACCAGCACCTGGGGCGCAACACGGCCGTACGGGACATGGGGATGGCCCTGGAGGACTGCGTCCTCTACAACCCGCACAAGCCCAACGGCGGCCTGACCGCCGAGGAGCTGCGCAACGCGAAGATGATCCTGTGGCGCGGGCACTGCTCGGTGCACGGGCGCTTCTCGGTGGAGTCCGTCAACGACGTGCGGGCGCGCATACCCGGCGTCAACGTGCTGGTGCACCCGGAGTGCAAGCACGAGGTCGTCGCGGCCGCGGACTACGTCGGCTCGACGGAGTACATCATCAAGGCCCTGGAGGCGGCCCCGGCCGGCTCGAAGTGGGCGATCGGCACCGAACTGAACCTGGTGCGTCGCCTGGCCAACCGTTTCGCGGCCGAGGACAAGGAGATCGTCTTCCTCGACAAGACGGTCTGCTTCTGCTCGACGATGAACCGGATCGACCTGCCGCACCTGGTGTGGACGCTGGAGTCGCTGGCCGAGGGGAACCTGGTCAACCGGATCGAGGTCGACCCGGAGACGGAGAAGTACGCCAAGCTCGCGCTGGAGCGGATGCTGGCGCTGCCGTAGGGGTCTGCCTCGCGGACCTGACCGGACACGGCCGCATGTGTCCGTCCTGGCATCGAGGTGCCCCTCCCGTACAAACGCCCCGTACCCACGCCTGCTGTCCTCACAGTGCGCGGGTGCGGGGGAACGGGCCGGCAGTTGCGCAAGTCCGGGTTTCCTCGCTCTCCGCAGGCGTGACGGCGTCCGCCTGCCGCGCACCCCGGCTCACCGCGATGCGCGAGGCGTCACGGCGGGAAACGCGAGAGGCCTGTCCCACGCACTGGCGTGGGACAGGCCTCTCGTCGTACCGGGCAGGTCAGGCCTTCGCGGGCTCCGGCTCCTCGGAGGAGGTCTCCTCCGAGGCGGCCGGGGCCGGGACGCCGGCCTTCTTGGCACGCTTCGCGGCCTTCTTCTTCGCGCGGCGCTCCTTGAAGAGCTCCACCATCGCGTACAGCGTCGGCACCAGGAGCAGCGTCAGCAGCGTCGAGCTGACCAGACCGCCGATGACCACGACGGCCAGCGGCTGCGAGATGAACCCACCCTCGCCGGTGACGCCGAGCGCCATCGGGAGGAGGGCGAAGATCGTCGCCAGGGCCGTCATCAGGATCGGGCGGAGCCGGTGACGGCCGCCTTCGACGATTGCCTCGACGACGCCCATGCCCTGGGCGCGGTACTGGTTGATCAGGTCGATCA
Source organism: Streptomyces sp. NPDC087901 (assembly GCF_044742205.1). Taxonomy (NCBI): domain Bacteria; kingdom Bacillati; phylum Actinomycetota; class Actinomycetes; order Kitasatosporales; family Streptomycetaceae; genus Streptomyces; species Streptomyces sp. NPDC087901. Next base: position 936,732 of record NZ_JBIUUC010000001.1, on the reverse strand, counting down.
GCACGATCGCGTTGGTCACCACGATGCCGATCAGCATGAGCATGCCGATCATCGCGGGGACGCCCATCGGGGTGTCGGTGACGATGAGCAGACCGATGGCGCCCGTCGCCGCGAACGGGATGGAGACCAGCAGGATCAGCGGCTGGATGAGCGACCGGAAGGTGGCGACCAGCAGCATGAAGACGATCGCGATGGCCGCCAGCATGGCCAGGCCCAGCTTCATGAACGCGTCGTCCTGGTCCTGGGAGACACCGCCGATGGTGGCGGTGGCGCCGTCCGAGAGGTCCAGGGCGTTGATCTTCGTCTGGAGCGAGGCGCTGACCGCACCGGTGTTGTCACCGGTGGGCTTGGCTGTGATCGTCGCGGCCCGCTGGCCGTCGATCCGCGTCATGGAGACCGGTCCGGGGACCAGCTTCACTTCGGCGATCGAGCCGAGCTTGACCGCTCCCAGCGGAAGGTTCTTCAGCTCTTCCATCGTGGTGGCCGGGTGGGCCGACTTGATGACGACGTCACGCTCGGTGTCGTCCATGATCGCCTTGCCGGACGGGGTGCCCTGCACGGCGCCGGCGACGGCCGCGCCCAGCGTGGCCTGGTTGTAACCGGCGTCGGCGGCCTTGCCGTTGGCCTTGACCGAGATACGCGGGACGCTCTGCGCCAGGTCGCTCTGGACGTCGGTGACGTCCTTGAGCTTCGCGACCTCGGCGCGCACCTCCTGGGAGGCCTTCTTCAGGGTGTCCGCGTCGGCGGCCTTGACCACGACGCTCAGGTCCTGGCTGCCGAAGCCGTCGCCCGCTGCGATGGTGGTGTCCCCGATGCCGTCGAGCTTGCCCAGTGCCTCGTCGATGCGGTCCTGGGTGGCGTCGTAGTCGGCGGAGTCCTTCAGGGTGACCTGGTAGGAGGCCTGATTGGCTCCCGTGCCGCCGCCGAAGGCAGCCATGAAGCCGGATGATCCGACGGTGACCTGGTAGTCCTTGACGCCCTTGTCACCGGCGAGGACCTTCTCGACCTTCTTGGCCGCCTCGTCGGCGGCCGCCAGACTGGTGCCCGGGGTGAGCTCCTGCTTGATGGACAGGACTTCCTGCTCGCCCTGGTCGAAGAAGTTCGTCTTCAGCAGCGGGACCATGCCGAACGTGCCGAACAGCACGGCGACGGCGATGACGATGCTGGTGATGCGGCGACGGGTGGCGAAGCGGAGCACCGGGACGTAGATCCGCTGGAGCCTGCTGCGGGCTTCCTTCTCCTCGGCCTCACGGCGGGCCTTGTCCGGGTCCTCGGCACTGCCCTTGGGGGCGCGCAGGAACCAGTACGACAGAACGGGGACGACGGTCAGCGAGACCAGCAGGGAGGCCAGCAGGGCCGCGGTGACGGTCAGCGAGAACGAGCCGAAGAGCTGGCCGACCATGCCGCCGACCAGGCCGATCGGCAGGAAGACGGCGACCGTGGTGAGGGTCGAGGCGGTGACCGCGCCGGCCACTTCCTTCACCGCGGTGGTGATCGCGGACTGGCGCTCCTCGCCGTAGCCGAGGTGGCGCTTGATGTTTTCCAGAACGACGATCGAGTCGTCGACGACCCGGCCGATCGCGATGGTCAGCGCGCCCAGGGTGAGCATGTTGAGCGACAGGTCACGGGTCCAGAGCACGATCAGTGCGAGGACCACGGAGAGCGGGATGGAGACCGCGGTGACCAGGGTCGAACGGAGCGAGGCCAGGAAGACCAGGATCACGATGACCGCGAAGAGCAGGCCGAGCGCTCCCTCGGTGGTCAGGCCCGAGATCGCCTTGGAGACGGCGGGGCCCTGGTCGGAGACGACCGTCAGCTCGGCGCCGGCGCCCAGGTCCTTGCGCAGGTCGGGGAGCTTGTCCTTGACGGCGTCCGAGATGGCGACGGCGCTGCCGTCCTTGTCCATCGTCGCCATGACGGCGAGGCTCGGCTTGCCGTTCGTACGGGTGATGGAGACCGCGGTGGACGGCTCCTGCTTCACCGTCGCGATGTCACCGAGCCGGACCGGCTTCCCGGGCTTGCCCGTCGCCGGCTTCTGCCCGGTGACCCGCAGGTCCTCGAACTGCTGCAGGGTGGTGAAAGTGCCGCCGACCTGGACGGTGCGGCTCTTGCCCGCTTCGGAGAAGGAACCCGCCGGGACGGTCGCGCCGCCGGCCTTGAGCGCTTCGGCGAGCGATGTCGCGTTCAGTCCGGCCGCCGCGAGCTTCGCGTCGTCGGGGGTGATGGAGACCTGAAGGTCCTGAACACCGTCGACGGTGACCTGGCCGACGCCGTCGATGTCCTCCAGCGCGGGGACGACGGTGCGGTCCAGCTGGTCGGCGAGCGCCTGCTGGTCCTTGTCGGAGGTGACTGCGAGGACGACGGTCGGGATGTCGTCGGTCGAGCCGGCGATGACCTGCGGGTCCACATCGTCGGGCAGCTGGATGCGGGCGCGGTTCACCGCCTGCTGGATGTCCGCGACGAGCTGCTTGGTGCCCTCGTCGCCGAAGTCGAACGTCGCCATGATGACGGCGTTGCCCTCGCTGGCGGTCGAGGTCATGCCGGTGACGCCGTCGACGGTCTTGATCGAATTCTCGAGCGGTTCGACGACCTGCTTCTCGACCACATCGGGGGACGCGCCCTGGTAGGGGGCGAGCACCGACACCATCGGAAGTTCGATGGTGGGCAGCAGCTGCTGCTTGAGCTGCGGGATCGCAATCGCTCCGAATACGAGCGCGACGATCGAGATCAGCCCGATCAGGGCCCTTTGCGCGAGGCTGAATCTGGACAGCCAGGACATGGGTGGGTCTCTCTTCTGTGGCTTACGCGGCAGGTGGGCGGGTGACTCGGGGACAGACCCGGCCCATCTATACGATCGCCCACGCCCGGGACCGAATGCGTCGGTCCCAGGTCGCTTTCCTTATGCCGCGCATACCGCAGGTGGAGTACGCCGCCGCTGCACCCTCACTCCACCCGTGGGCGCACCAGGCCCGATTCGTACGCGATTACCACCAATTGGGCCCGGTCCCGTGCCCCCAGCTTCGCCATCGCCCTGTTCACATGGGTCTTGACGGTGAGGGGGCTGACCACGAGCCGCTCGGCGATCTCGTCGTTGGACAGCCCGCCCGCCACGAGCACCAGCACTTCGCGCTCCCGGGTGGTCAGGGCCTCAAGACGTGCGGAGTACTCCGCGGCTCCCGGCCCGCCTTCGCCCGAACTGCCGCCCTGCGCAAGGAACGTGGCGATCAGTCCCTTGGTCGCGGCGGGCGACAGCAGCGCCTCGCCGCCCGCGGCGATCCGGATGGCGTTGAGGAGTTCCTCCGGTTCCGCCCCTTTTCCGAGGAAGCCCGAGGCGCCTGCCCGCAGTGACTGCACCACGTACTCGTCCACCTCGAAGGTGGTGAGCATGACCACGCGCACGTCCGCGAGTTCCGGGTCGGCGCTGATCATCCGGGTCGCGGTGAGCCCGTCCGTACCGGGCATCCGGATGTCCATCAGCACCACGTCGGCGCGCGTCGACCGGGCCAGTTCCACGGCCTGCGCCCCGTCCGCCGCCTCGCCGACCACCTGCATGTCGGGCTCCGAGTCGACCAGGACACGGAACGCGCTGCGCAGCAGCGCCTGGTCGTCGACGAGCAGGACCTTGATGGCCGATGTCATGCGTGCTCCCCCGTCCGGCCCGCCGCACCCGGCTGATCCGGCTCCCGCACACGGACCTTGAGGGGCAGGATCGCATGGACGCGGAAGCCTCCGCCGTAACGGGGGCCGGCGGTGAGGGTGCCGCCCAGAGCGGTGACGCGTTCCCGCATGCCGAGGAGGCCGTGGCCGCCGCCGACGATGTCGCCGCCTGCGCGGCCGGCCGTTCCGCGCCCGTTGTCCAGGACCATGACCTCGGCCGTGGCCCCGACACGTACGACGCTGACCTCGGCCTTCGCCCCGGGGCCCGCGTGCTTGCGCACATTGGTGAGCGCCTCCTGGATCACCCGGTACGCGGCCAGGTCCACCGCGGCGGGCAGCGGCGGGCCCTCCTTCGCCGCGCAGGCCACCTCGACGGGCAGCCCCGCCTGCCGCAAGGTCTTCACGAGCTCGTCGAGGACGGCAAGGCCTGGGGCGGGTTCGGTCGGCGCCGTCGGATCGCCGGACTGGCGCAGCAGCCCCACGGTGGCCCGCAGTTCGTTGAGCGCGGACCGGCTCGCCTCCCGGACGTGGGCGAGCGCCTCCTTGGCCTGGTCGGGGCGCCTGTCCATGACGTGGGCCGCGACTCCGGCCTGCACGTTGACCAGGGCGATGTGGTGGGCGACGACATCATGCAGGTCACGGGCGATCCGCAGCCGCTCCTCCGCCACCCGGCGCCGGGCCTCCTCCTCACGGGTCCGCTCGGCGCGTTCGGCGCGCTCCCTGATCGCGTCGACGAACGCCCGCCGGGAGCGGACCGCGTCCCCCGCCGCGCCCGCCATCCCGGTCCAGGCGAAGATCCCGAGATTCTCCTGGCTGTACCAGGGAGCCGAGCCGAAGAACATCGCGGCCGCGGTGAGCACGGCCATGGTGAGCAGCCCGACCCGCCACGTCGTCGGCCGGTCGGTGCGGGCGGCGACGGTGTAGAGCGCGATGACGGTGCTCATCACCACGGGGGCCGGCGGATCCGCCGTCACCAGCTCGACGACGGCCAGCACTCCGGTGGCGGCGAGAACGGCCATCGGCCGGCGACGCCGCCAGACCAGGGCGAGGGCGCCCAGCGCCATCAGGAACACGCTGCCCACCGCGGGCGCGCGGGTGCCGAAGGTGGGTCCGTGGTGGGCGCCCGGATCGGCGAACGATCCGACGACCATGGCCACGTACACGGCCAGGGCGAGCGCGCCGTCCAGTGCGAGGGGATGGTCGCGCAGCCAGTTCCGGATGCGCAGAACCCCGGTTCCGAGGGTGGTCACGTCAAGCTACGTTACGGCGTGTCGCGCGGAAACCGGTGCGCGCGACCGGAGAAGCGGTACGGACAGCGGGGCACCCGTCGCCCTGCGCGCACAGCGCTGTGCCCCGTGACCGGCCGGGGCCGGTCACGGGGCACGGTGGTGCGGGTGCTGGAGCTGCCGGTTGTCAGCCGGGGATCAGACCGTCGTCGCTGAGCATGGCGCGGACCTCTTCGAGGGTCGCGTCGGGCGACGGCAGGATCAGTTCGGACGGCTCCAAGGAGTCGTCCGGCAAGGGTGTGCCGAGTTCGCGCACCCTTGCGAGGAGCGCGTGGAGCGTGGAGCGAAAGCCGGGGCCGTCGCCACTCTCCATTTCGGCGAGCAGTTCGTTGTCGAGCTTGTTGAGCTCGGCGAGATGACTGTCGGCCAGAACCGCCTGGCCCTCCCCCATGATCCGTACGATCATGACGCTGCCTTAATTCTTGTCGAACTTGTGCGGGGACCTGTCCTGCTGCTGCGCGGCATCCTGCGGGCCGCCCTCGATGGCCTGCTTCGAGGTGGAGCCGCCGGCCAGTTCGGCCTTCATGCGCTGCAGCTCCAGCTCCACATCCGTACCACCGGAGATCCGGTCCAGCTCGGCGGTGAGGTCGTCCTTCGCCGTGCCGGTCGGGTCGTCCAGGGCGCCGGAGGCGAGCAGCTCGTCGATCGCGCCCGCGCGCGCCTGCATCTGCTGGGTCTTGTCCTCGGCCCGCTGGATGGCCAGGCCGACGTCGCCCATCTCCTCGGAGATGCCGGAGAAGGCCTCTCCGATCCGGGTCTGCGCCTGGGCTGCCGTGTAGGTGGCCTTGATCGTCTCCTTCTTCGTACGGAAGGCGTCGACCTTGGCCTGCAGCCGCTGGGCCGCGAGAGTGAGCTTCTCCTCCTCGCCCTGCAGCGTGGTGTGCTGCGTCTCCAGGTCGGTGACCTGCTGCTGAAGAGCCGCGCGGCGGGACAGCGCCTCGCGGGCCAGGTCCTCGCGGCCGAGCGCGAGCGCCTTGCGGCCCTGGTCCTCCAGCTTGGACGTCTGGCCCTGCAGCTGGTTCAGCTGCAGCTCCAGGCGCTTGCGCGACGTCGCCACATCGGCGACACCGCGACGCACCTTCTGAAGCAGCTCCAGCTGCTTCTGGTACGAGTAATCGAGGGTCTCGCGCGGATCCTCGGCCCGGTCAAGGGCCTTGTTTGCCTTCGCGCGGAAGATCATCCCCATACGCTTCATGACACCGCTCATGGGCTTCGCGCGCCCCCTTCTGACTCAACCGGTATCCAGCACTCCAACAGAACCCACAGTACGGGCCCTGCCTCTATTACCGCACTGTTCGAGCAACGATGGGGTCCTCCCCAAGGACGACTGCCCCGGTGACCGCTCCGGCCCAGGGAGTAGGTGACGGTCAGGGAAACCGGTGGTGACGCCCGTATCGTCCCGCTCGGACACCAGCAAGGACGCAGGCCGTTGCCGGATCGTTCCCCGCCGGCCTGGGGTCGTGGCGATCGACCCCGTACCCTTGGGTCTTGTGTTCCGTAGCCGCTCCAAGGAAGAGAAGGCCCCCACCGACAAGGTGACGGCGGACCTCTCCAAGACGTCCCGCGACCCGCAGGCTCCCAAAGGTCGCCCCACCCCCAAGCGAAGCGACGCCCAGTCGCAGCGCCGTCGCGCCTCCAGTGGTGCGCCGCTCGACCGCAAGGAGGCCACGAAGCGCCAGCGCGAAGCGCGCCGCGTCGACATGGCCAAGCAGCGTGAAGCGCTCGCCAGTGGTGACGAGCGCTATCTGCCGGCTCGCGACAAGGGCCCCGTGCGGCGCTTCGTCCGCGACTTCGTGGACTCGCGCTTCTGCATCGCGGAGTACTTCCTGCCGCTCGCCGTGGTCATCCTGATTCTCAGCGTGATCCAGGTGCAGGGCATCCAGAACATCTCGCTGCTGCTCTGGCTCGGCGTGATCGTGCTGATCGTGATCGACTCGATCGGGCTCACGTTCCGTCTGCGCAAGCAGCTGAACGAGCGCTTCCCCGATACGCCCAAGCGGGGCGCGGTGGCCTACGGGCTGATGCGTACGCTCCAGATGCGTCGGCTCAGGCTGCCGAAGCCGCAGGTCAAGCGCGGAGAGCGGCCCTGAGTACGGATCTTTCCGGTTCGGCCGGCCGGGTGTCCGCCGGCCGGCCGGGTGATGCGGTCTCCGGTTTCTCGGGCGCCTCGCCGGCGTGGCTGAAGGGGCTCGGCGGACTGCGCAACACCGTGCGTCAGGAGCTGGTCGCACGACAGCTCGACGAACAGATAGCGGCACGCTTCCCCGTCGGGCAGCGGTTGCGGATCCTCGACGTCGGCATGGGCCAGGGGACGCAGGCCCTGCGTCTCGCCCGGGCCGGTCACACCGTCACCGGTCTCGAATCCGATGCCGAGATGCTGCGGGTCGCCCGCGAGGCGCTCGGCGGCGAGCCGGCGGGTATCCGTGAGCGCGTCCGCTTCATCGAGGGCAACGGCCAGGACACCGGCGTCCACTTCCTGCCGGGCAGTTTCGACGTGGTGCTCTGCCACGGCGTGCTGATGTATGTCCAGGAACCCGACGCCATGGTGGCCGGTCTGGCCAGGATGCTGGCGCCGGGCGGTCTGCTGTCGCTGCTCGTACGGAACGCCGAGGCGCTGGCGATGCGGCCCGGGCTCGCCGGAGACTGGGACGCGGCACTGGCCGCGTTCGACACGGACCGGTACACCAACCGCCTCGGGCTCTCCGTGCGCGCGGACCGGCTCGACGCCCTCACCGCCACGCTCGCCGGGATCGCGGCGCCACTGCACGCCTGGTACGGGGTGCGGGTCTTCACGGACAACGTGAGCAACGACGTGGAACTGCCGTCCGCGGCGGAGCTGGAGCGGGTGCTGGCGGCGGAGGACCGGGCCGGGCGGACGGATCCGTACCGCGGGGTGGCCGCGCTGCTGCACCTGTGCGGGGTGCGGGGCTAGGTTCTCCGGGCCTGCCCCGGGCACGCCCGGAGGGATTTGAGCGGCGCGGTTCCTGGCGGGTGCGCTCGACAGGCCGCCAATGGGGTTAAAGGCAATAATCCGGACATGGATGCCTTTGACTCCCGCAGCCGTGTGCGCCGGCTGCTGATGCCCCTGTCCGCAGGTGTCTGTGCGATCGCGCTGGTGAGCGGTTGCTCCGACTCGAATTCCAACGCCTCGAACGCCGCCGCGACGAAGTCCGGATCGGCCCAGCAGGGTTCGGCCTCGAAGGCCACCGGTGATCTGCAGGACGACTACCAGACCGTCATCAACAAGGTGCTTCCGTCGGTGGTGCAGATCGACGCCTCCGACAGCCTCGGTTCCGGCATCGTCTACGACACCAAGGGCAACATCGTCACCAACGCCCATGTCGTCGGCGAGGAGAAGACCTTCAAGGTCACCGTGGCCAACGGGGAGAAGGTGCTCAGCGCCTCGCTCGTCGCCGCCTATCCCGATCAGGATCTGGCCGTCATCAAGCTGGACGACGTCCCGGACGGGCTGAGGCCCGCGAAGTTCGGCGATTCGGAGAAGGTCGAGGTGGGCCAGATCGTGCTGGCCATGGGCTCGCCGCTGGGGCTGTCCAGCAGCGTCACCCAGGGCATCGTCTCGGCGCTCGGCCGGACCGTGAGCGAGAGCAGCGCGGGCGGCGGCACGGGCGCGACCATCGCGAACATGGTGCAGACCTCGGCTGCGATCAACCCGGGCAACAGCGGCGGCGCGCTGGTGAATCTGAACAGCGAGGTGATCGGCATCCCGACGCTGGCGGCGACCGACCCCCAGATGGGTGACAGCGCGGCGCCGGGGATCGGCTTCGCGATCCCGGTCTCGATGGTGAAGACGGTCGCCGACCAGATCATCAAGGACGGCAAGGTCACCGACTCGGGCCGGGCGGCACTGAACATCACCGGCCGCACGGTCGTCAACGACAGCTACCAGCCCGCGGGCGTCGCGATCGTCAGCGTGACGAAGGACGGCGCGGCCCAGAAGGCGGGGCTGCGGGCCGGCGACATCATCACCAAGGTGGGCGACACGTCCGTCACCACGATCACGTCGCTGTCGGAGGCGCTGGCCTCCGACAAGCCGGGCGAGAAGGTCACCGTGACGTATCTGCGCAGCGACGCGAAGAAGACGGCCGAGGTCACGCTCGGCGAGATCTGAGGCCCCTGAGCACCAGTGGCCCTTCCCGGCAGATGTGCCGGGAAGGGCCACTGGTGCTCCCGCTCAGCTCTGCTCGGCCTGGAGGCTCATCGGGCCGTAGATCTTCGTCGTGTCGTCGAAGAGCGTCACCTGGTCCGCACCGCCGTCGAGGAGTTCCTTCCAGTACTCACCGATCCAGGACTCGGCGTCGCCCTGCGTCGTGAATTCGTCCGGCTGCAGCGCCGGCTCCGTCTCCGTACCGTCGGACTTCTCGAACCGCCACGTCCACGCCATGTCCGCCTCCTGGGTCACTTTGTTCCGTCCGCAGCCTATGGCCTCCCGTCCGGATCCTGCCGGGCTCGCGCGGGGTCCGGCCCGATCCGGACGAAAGACCCTGGCGACCGGTGGCGTCGGCCCGACGGGGCGTAGCCCGCCGGGAGCGGCACCAGTGCTTCCGACCTGCCCAGGAAGGCGCCCGTCCACGCCTCGCCACCCCCACGTCGCGCACCCGGCGCGGGGACGCGGGAGGATCGGGGCGTGGAACTGACTCTGCTCGGCACCGGAGCCCCCGACGGGCTGCCGCGGCCCGACTGCCCCTGCGCCGTCTGCGCCGGCGCCCGCGGGGCGCGGGCGCGGGCCGCGACCGCCCTGCTGATCGACGACGCGCTGCTGCTCGATCTCACCCCGGGGGCGGTGTTCGCCGCCGCCCGCGCGGGGCATTCGCTCACCGGCGTACGGCAGGTGCTGCTCACCCATCCGCACGACGGCCCCGCCGTAGAACTGCCCGCCGGGCTGCCCCCGGCGGGCCGGGTGCCGGACGGGCGGGAGCTGACACTGATCAGCGGACACCGGGTGCGGGCCGTGCCGATGGACGCGCCCGGCACCGGGTACGAGGTCACGGCGCCGGACGGCGAGCGGCTGCTCTATCTGCCGCCGGGCGCCGCACCGGCCGGTCTCGCCGACCGGATGGCGGAGCCGTACGACATGGTCGTCGGTGACGTCGTGGGGCGGCCCGACGCCGTGGCCAGGCTGCGGGCCGTCGAGGCGATCGGGACGGCGACCGAGGTGATCGCCGTCCATCTGGACCATGACGCACCGCCCGGCCCCGAGCTCGACCGCCGGCTGGCCGCGGGCGGCGCCCGGGCCGTGCCGGACGGCACGACGCTGACGGTCGGCGGGTACCACGCCGAGCCGGACGTCCCCCGGCGCACCCTGGTCACCGGCGGCGCGCGCTCGGGGAAATCGGTCGAGGCCGAGCGGCGGCTGGAGACGTATCCCGAGGTCGTGTACGTGGCGACCGGCGGCAGCCGGGAGGGCGACACGGAGTGGGCGGCCCGGGTCGGACTGCACCGGGAACGCAGACCGGCGGCCTGGCGCACCGAGGAGACCTGCGAGCTGGTGGAGCTGCTGGCCTCGGACGGGCCGCCGCTGCTGATCGACTGCCTGTCGCTCTGGCTGACGGACGCGATGGACCGGGTGGATGCCTGGGACGACGCGGCGTGGGCAGGAGGTGGTGAGAGCGCGCTGTGGGAACGGACGGCCGAACTCGTGGCAGCGGTCCGCGGGACGCGGCGCACCGTCGTCGCGGTGACCAACGAGACCGGGTCCGGTGTGGTGCCCGCGACCGCCGCCGGGCGGCGTTTCCGGGACGAGCTGGGCCGGCTGAACGCCGCGGTCGCCGACGAGTGCGAGCAGGTGCTGCTTGTGGTGGCCGGGCAGGTGCTGACGCTGCGCGGCTGACGGCCCGCTCCCCGGCCAAACGAAGCGGACCGAAGCGGAACTGAACAGGACAGGAGAAGCGGACATGGCGCGTGTGCGGCCGATGCTGGACGGGGTTCCGGAGACCCTGCTGTGGACGTTGTACAACCGGGCGTACGAGGCGGGCCGGCCCTATCCGGTGCTGGACGACCCGATGGCGCTCCAGCTCCTGGCGGATCTGGACTATCCGTTCGAGGAGCGGTTCGGGATTCCCCACCCGTTCAACTCACAGGCGCAGGGTCTGCGCTCACGCTGCTTCGACCTGGCTGTCCAGGAGTATCTCGCCGACCGCCCCCGGGCCACCGTGGTCGCGCTCGGCGACGGCCTGGAGACCGGCTTCTGGCGGGTCGACAACGACCGGCTGAACTGGCTGAGCGTGGAGCTGCCCGAGGTCGCCACGCTCCGCCGCACCCTGCTGCCCGCTTCGGACCGGCTGCGGACGCTGTCCGGATCGGCGACGGACCTCTCCTGGCTGGACGAGATCGAGGATCCGGAAGGCCGGGGTGTGGTCATCACGACGCAGGGGCTGCTGATGTATCTGCGGCCCACCGAGGTGCGCGCGATCCTGGCTGCCTGCGCCGAGCGGCTGCCGGGCGGGATCCTCGTCCTGGACTCGATGGCGCGGTGGCTCGCGAAGGGCACCGTGGCGGGCACTTCGAAGGTCGGTGACATGACGATCCCGCCGATGCACTGGGCGATGAACCCGGGCGAGCGCGGGAAGCTGCGCAGCGCGCATCCGGGGATCACCGAGGTGCGGGCTCTGCACCTGCCGCGCGGGCGCGGTGCCATGGGTGAGCTGATCCGGGTCCAGAACCTGCTGCCCGGGCTGCGGACTCTCACGCCCGCGATCACCCAACTGCGGTTCGGGGACCGGACGCCGCACTGAGGGGGGCCGGAAATCGCGGCAGGTACTGTTCCGCAAGGGGCCCGCAGCCGGGCTCCCCGGCCCACCCCACGTATCGACCCGCGAGGCAGACCCCCGTGAATCTGGACGACTTCTCCGACCTGATCGAACGCCCCGACGGGGGTGTGCGGCGAGATGCCGAGGAACGCCGGGCGCGGTTCATCGTGCCGCCCGGCGCCCTCGGCCGCCTCGACGAGCTGGGCGAATGGCTTTCGGCCGCCCAGCAGGCCGTGCCGGTGCGGGCGATCGAGCAGCCGCGCGTGGTGCTCTTCGCCGGTGATCACGGGGTGGCGGAGCTGAAGGTGTCCGGCCGTGCGGCCGGGACCGCGCACGAGCTGGTGCGGGCCACGCTGGAGGGTTCGACGCCGCTCGCCGTCCTGGCCCGCCGGTTCTCCGTACCGGTACGGATCGTCGACGCCGGTCTGGACTGCGAGCCGGAGCTCCTGCCGGACGCGGTCGTCCGGACCCGGGTACGGCGCGGCAGCGGCCGGATCGACGTCGAGAACGCCATGACGGTCGAGGAGGCCGAGCAGGCGGTGCGCCTCGGCATGGCGATCGCCGACGAGGAGGCCGACTCGGGCACCGATCTGGTGGTGCTCGGTGATCTGAGCGTCGGCGGTACGACGGCCGCGGCCACGTTGATCGCGGCCCTGTGCGGCACCGACGCCTCGGTGGTCACCGGGCGCGGCGGTGCGGGGATCGACGACCTGGCCTGGATGCGCAAGTGCGCGGCGATCCGTGACGCGCTGCGCCGGGCCCGGCCGGTGCTGGGCGACCAGCTTGAGCTGCTGGCCACGGTGGGCGGCGCGGACCTGGCCGCGATGACCGGCTTCCTGCTCCAGTGCGCGGTGCGCCGGCTCCCGGTGATCCTGGACGGTGTGGTCTCCGCGGCCTCGGCGCTGGTCGGTCAGCGGGCCGCGTTCAGGGCGCCGGACTGGTGGCTGGCGGGACAGCTGAGCGGTGAGCCGGCGCAGGCGAAGGCGCTGGACCGGATGGCGCTCAACCCGTTGCTGGACCACGGCGTCATCGTCGGTGAAGGAAGCGGGGCATTGCTCGCACTTCCGTTCGTTCAGGCCGCGGCCGCACTGGCGGCGGAGCTGCCCGAGCGCGCACCGGAACCCGACGAGGACGACGCGAAGGACGACGGCGAGGAGGCCTCCGCGGACGGAGAGGCCGGCCCGGGCGACCCGGCCGGGGAATGACGGGCAGCAGCTGACTCATCGGACTGCGGCCGTCCGGACCCGGCCGCAGCGCGGCCCCTTTCCTGAAACGCGATGCCCCATATGATCGCTTTTCATGGGAGAGGTCCGATTGGCCAGCGAGGAATCCGGGCGGACTGCCGTCCGGCCGCAGAGCACCCAACGGTCGCGACGCGGCGCGGCCCTCGCCATCTGGTACCTGCGCGTCGTGTCGTTCATCAATTTCCTGAGCGCCGTCTGGGTCACCTTCGGCCAGGACCTGCGACGTCACAACACCGAGAACTACTTCACGCCCTACCTGCTCACCGCGGGCTTCTCCTCCGGAGTCGTCGCGCTGTTCCTCGCGGTCACGATGCGGCGGCGCAAACGGGCCGCGTGGATCGTCAACATGGTGCTGAGCGGGCTCACGCTGCTGCTCTTCGCCGCGGTGATCGGCTTCCCGGAGATCCGCCGGTACCCGCAGAACTGGATCTCGCTCGCGCTGACCGCCGCCTTCGTCCTCGCGCTCGCCCTCGGCCGGCGGGAGTTCTACGCGAAGGGCGACCGGTCCAACCCGAAGCTGGCCGCGCTGGTGGCGGTCGGCGGGCTGCTGGTCACCTCGCTGATCGCCGCCGCCCTGGTCACGGCCACCAACACCGCGCACGACGACTACCGTTCGACGTTCCTGGACCGCTGGCGCTACGGGGCCCTGCGCCTGGTCTCCGTCACCGCCGACGACTCCCGCTTCCCCGGGATCACCACGCCGGGGTGGGTGAACGTCGCCATCAACGTCCTGTCCACCCTGCTGCTCATCGCCGTCGTGTACGCGGCCTTCCGCGCGCGCCGCGCGGTCGATCCGATCGGCCCCGAGGACGAGACGGCGCTGCGCGCACTGCTCGACAGGCACGGCGAGCGGGACTCGCTCGGCTACTTCGCCCTGCGCCGCGAGAAGAGCGTCACCTGGTCCCCTACCGGGAAGGCCGCCGTCGCCTACCGGGTGGTCGGCGGGGTCTCACTGGCCTCCGGCGATCCGATCGGCGACCCCGAGGCCTGGCCCGGGGCGATCACCCCCTGGCTCGCCGAGGCCCGTGAACACGGCTGGATCCCGGCGGTGATGGGGGTGAGCGAGGAGGGCGGCACGGTCTACGCCCGGCACGGGCTCGACGCCCTGGAGCTGGGTGACGAGGCGATCGTGGAGACCGCCGAATTCACCCTCGACGGGCGGGCCATGCGAACCGTCCGCCAGGCGTACAACCGGGTCAAGCGGGCCGGTTACGAGGTGACCGTGCGCCGGCACGCGGACATCCCCGAGGCCGAGATGGCCGAGCTGGTGCGCCGGGCCGACGACTGGCGGGACGGCGCGACCGAACGCGGCTTCTCGATGGCGTTGGGCCGGCTCGGCGACCCGGCCGACGGACAGTGCGTCATGCTCGAATGCCGCGACACCGCCGAGGCCGGCGGCCCCGGTGAGCTGCGGGCCCTGCTGAGCTTCGTCCCCTGGGGCCCCAACGGTCTCTCGCTGGATCTGATGCGCCGTGACCGGGACGCCGAGAACGGCCTGATGGAGTTCATGGTCATCGAACTCCTGCAACGGGCCGGGAAGATCGGTGTCACCCAGGTGTCGCTGAACTTCGCGATGTTCCGCTCCGTCTTCGAGCGCGGATCGCGGCTCGGCGCCGGACCGGTCCTCAGACTGTGGCGTTCGCTGCTCAGCTTCTTCTCACGGTGGTGGCAGATCGAGTCGCTCTACCGCGCCAACGCCAAGTACCGGCCGATCTGGGAACCGCGCTACCTGCTCTTCGAGAAGAGCGCGGACCTGCCGCGCATCGCCATCGCCGCGGGCCGCGCCGAAGGGTTCCTGGAGGCGCCCGGACTGCCCAAGTGGCTGCACCGCTCCAAGCTCGGACCGCGTGGATGACCCCGCTGCACACGCTCGGCCGGGCGGCCCGCCGGGAGTGGGGTCCGCTGTGGACGGCCGTACGCGCGGCACTCGTCACCGAGCGGCTGCGGGCCGTCCCGATGACCCTGGCCGCGGTCTGTCTGACGGCGCTGCTCCAGGTGGTGCAGAACAGGTCCTGGGGATACGGGCCGGTACAGGCACTCGGGGCGGTGCGGGCCGAGGATCCGCTCCCGGCGGCTCTGCTGCGTACCCCGCTGTCGCTGTTCGTCCCCGCGCTCGACCTGCCCGTGTGGGGCGCGCTGGCGCAGGTGCTCCTGGTGTTCGGGATCGCCGAGATCTGCCTGGGCCGGTGGCGGACGCTGCTGATCGCGTACGTCGCGACGCTGGCCGGGACGCTGTACGCGCGGATCGGCGTCGCCGTGGGCCCCGACGGGTTCCTGGGACTGCCGGGCACCGACGCCCAGGTCGTCGACACCGGCCCCTCGGCGGCGGTGGTCGCGCTGGCCGTCTGCGTCTGCTGCGCCTACCGGGCCCGGTTCACCGGAGCCCTGGTGGTCGCGGCGATGGTGGTGGAGATCGTGGTGAAGGACAACCTGGCGGGCAAGGAGCACCTGGCGGCCATCGCGGTGGCGCTCGTGCTGTGCGCGGTCCCGGCTCTGCGCGGGCGGCGCCGTCAGGGCTTGGGTGAGGGGGCCGGGACGCGGTCGGGTGCGCCGCCGATCAGGTCCTGAAACCTGCGCCGCGGCCCGGCCCAGCGGACGTCGTGGTGGTACGCGCGCAGCACCGAGCGGGAGCGGGCCCGGTGCCGGTTGCGGTAGAACCGCTTGGCCCACATCGAGGCCGGCCGGGCCAGCCGGATCGCGCCGACCAGGGCGACGAACGGGACCAGGGTGCCGACCACCGCCATCCGCGCCTTGCCCTTGAACAGTGCGATCAGCACGAAGCAGAAGTTGACGACGAGGGTGAGGACGACGCCGAGCCGGCCCTGCTGCTGATTGTCGCTCAGGTCGTTCACGCCGAGCGGGGAGAAGCCGCCGAGCACCAGCAGGACGAGGGCTGCGGTGAGGACCACGACCTCCACGCTCTGGCGGCCCTGCTCGGTCCAGTACACGTCGTCCATGTGCAGGATCAGCGCGAACTCGTCCAGTACCAGCCCCGCGCCGACGCCGAAGACGACCGCGAAGGCCCCGGCCGCGAAGCCGTGCTTCCCGCTGGCCACCGCGCCGAACCCGCCGACCACGCTCAGCACCACGCCCGGCACCACATGGTGGACATGGACGCCGCCCGGCGTGATGTTGCGGAACGGCCCCTTGCCGGCCCGGATCATCCGGGTGATGACCCGGGTGATGGCGAACGTCAGCACGAAGGCGGCCAGCGCCAGGAGCAGGGGAAGCTTCCCCGGCTCGACGATGTTCCGATCGAACCAGTGACCCATCCCACCCACTCCAGAAAAGCCGCTTAAGCACCGTTCTGTGCCGTTTCAGCCAATCTAGCCGCCGCGCCCACCGATTAGCCTGCGCGCCGTGACCTCCCTGAACAGCCACGGCCTGCGTTTCGCCTTCGGCACCCTCACCGTGCTCCCCGTCCGCGTCACCCGCTGGGACCGCGAGACCGCCCGGGCCGGAATGCTGTGCGCCCCGCTCACCGGCCTCGTCGTCGGAGTGCTCGCGGCGGTGCCCGGCAGCCTGTTCCTGCTGTTCGGCTCGGGGCCGCTGCTCGCCGCGGTCGCCTCCGCCGCGGTGCCGGCGGCCCTCACCCGGGGGCTGCACCTCGACGGCCTCGCGGACACCGCCGACGGTCTGGGGAGCGGCAAGCCGGCCGACGACGCGCTGCGGATCATGAAGCAGTCGGACATTGGGCCATTCGGTGTGATCACCCTGCTGTTCGTGCTGCTCGCCCAGGTGGCGGTCCTTCAGCAGCTGTACGCGCAGGGCTGGGCGCAGGGTGCGGTGGCGGCCGCCGCGTCCGGTGTCGTCGCCCGGCTCGCGCTCACGCTGGCCTCCCGCCGCGGCGTCCCGGCTGCCCGCCCGGAGGGGCTGGGCGCCGCGGTCGCGGGCACCGTGCCGGCCGCAGCCGCCGTGGCGGCCGCTGCCGCGGCGGTGGCGGTCTGCGCGGGCGCCGGTGCGCTGCTGGGCGGGTACGGGGCGCTGCGGTACGCCCTCGCCGCCCTGGCCGCGCTCGTGGTGGCCCAGTTGCTGCTGCGGCACTGCGTCCGACGCTTCGGCGGCGTGACCGGCGATGTGTTCGGTGCGCTGGCGGAGACGGCGGCGACGGTGACGCTGGTGGGCCTGGCTCTCGGCTGAGCTCCCGTCCGAGCTCCCGTCCGGCGTTCCGTCAGGCCCCGGCCGCCGGGCACCGAACACGCCAGACGCCGAGCTCGTACTTCTTGAGCAGCGAGCTCAGCCCCAGCTTCCGGGACTGTGCGCAGAACCGGGCCACGGGCAGCTCGTACTCCACGTGGAAGACCGCCTTGCCCGCCTTCACGAACGGGGCGAGCTCCTCGCACTCCTCGTACTGGGCGCACTGTTCGTTGACCGCGAAGTCGAAGTCACCCACCAGCTCGGGGATCTGGGGCAGGTCGTTCTTCAGGCCGACGGCGAGGTGGTGGCGGTGCGCGATGCGCGCGATGAGCCGGTTGTAGCGCAACTGGTCGGCGGCGGTCAGCGGGAAGCCGCTCGGATTGCGGTAGCCGTCCATGTTGTCGGGCTCGACCGCGTCGAAGCCCTTCTTCGCACACATGGAGATCCGGCTCTCCATCAGCGGTTCCAGGACGTCGGTGCGCCGGATGTCGAGCCAGCGCTCCCCCTCCCAGCCGTTGCCCTTGCCGAGGACCGCCGTGGGGAACCTCGCCGCGTCCGGGCGGAACTCCTCCCAGGCGCCCGTGGACAGATAGCAGATGACCTTGCGCCCCTTGCGGTGCAGCTCCGCCACCTGCGCCGCGTCGTGGTCGAAGCCGTCGATGTCGTACACGGGGGCGTCCACCGTCGTGTCCAGCCGGCCGGAGAGCTGCCACTGCCAGTCGGTGCCCGGCTCCGGCTGCCAGAGCGCCGCGGCGGACCGCCCGGAGGGGGCGGCCGACGGCGCGGATCCGGGTGCCGAGGTGCAGCCGGCCAGCATCACCAACAGAATCAGTACGGTGACGGGCAGCGCCGCCGGCCGGCCGGTCACCCGTGCGGCCATCCGGTCGTTCATCGTTCTCCCTCGTCCGCAGGACGTCCGCCAACGCCGTTGCGGTCGCGATCCGTTCCGCCGGGAAGATCATCCCGGCGGAACAACCGTACGACGGCTCCGGCGCACTGACGGCCCGCCGCCGTAATCGGGCAGCAAAGGCGCGCGTAGGCTCATTCCCGGCACATCGCGGCGGCGTCTACGATGCGCCGGGCACGGTCGCCCCACCCCGCGACCGACAAAGAACTCAACGGAAGCGAGATTTCACCACCGTGACTGCTCTCACTCTCAGCACTGCCGGTGCGGCGACGCTGCGCGCCGACGCGCTCGTCGTCGGCGTCGCCAAGGACGCCGGCTCCAAGTCCGGTGACCTGGTCCTCGCACCGGGCTCCGAGGCCGTCGACAAGGCGTTCGGCGGGAAGCTCGCCGCCGTCCTTGCGACCCTGGGCGCCTCAGGTGCCGAGGGCGAACTGACCAAGCTCCCCGCGCCCGACGGCCTGAAGGTCCCGGTCGTCATCGCGGCCGGACTCGGCCCGGTCCCGGAGAAGGACGGCGCGTACGACGCCGAGGCGCTTCGCCGCGCCGCGGGCAGTGCCGCCCGCTCGCTCCACGGCTCGAAGAAGGCCGGCTTCGCACTGCCCATCGGCTCCGTCGAGGACGCCGAGGCCATCGCGGAGGGCGCGCTGCTGGGCGCGTACGCCTTCACCGCCTACCAGGGCGGCGAGAACAAGCTCGCTCCCAAGGGCGCCAAGGACAACGGCCCGAAGCTGCCGCTCGGCGAGATCGCCCTGCTGGGCGCCAAGCCGCGCGACAAGGCCTTCAAGGCCGCCGCCGAGCGCGCCGTCGCCGTCGCCGAGGAGATCAACCGCGCCCGCGACCTGGTCAACACCCCGCCGAACGACCTGTACCCCGAGTCCTTCGCCGCCGTGGCCACCGCCGCGGGCAAGGAGCACGGCATCAAGGTGCAGGTGCTCGACGAGAAGGCCCTCGTCAAGGGCGGCTACGGCGGCCTGCTGGGTGTCGGCCAGGGCTCGACCCACGGCCCGCGCCTGGTGAAGCTCGCCTACACGCACCCGAAGGCGGAGAAGACCCTGGCCCTTGTGGGCAAGGGCATCACCTACGACTCGGGCGGCATCTCGCTGAAGCCGGCCGGCCACAACGAGACGATGAAGTGCGACATGAGCGGCGCCGCCGCCGTGTTCGCGGCCGTCGTCTCGGCCGCCCGTCTGGGCCTGCGGGTCAACGTCACCGGCTGGCTCGCGCTCGCCGAGAACATGCCGTCGGGCAACGCCACCCGCCCCGGTGACGTGCTGCACATGTACAGCGGCAAGACCGTCGAGGTCCTCAACACGGACGCCGAGGGCCGGCTCGTCCTCGCCGACGCGCTGACCCGTGCCTCCGAGGAGAACCCGGACGCGATCGTCGACGTGGCGACCCTGACCGGCGCGATGGTGCTGGCCCTGGGCAACCGCACCTTCGGCATCATGGCGAACGACGACGCCTTCCGTACCTCGATCCACGAGATCGCCGAAGAGGTCGGCGAGGCCTCCTGGCCGATGCCGCTCCCGGCCGACCTGCGCAAGGGCATGGACTCCCCGACCGCCGACATCGCCAACATGGGCGAGCGGATGGGCGGCGGCCTGGTGGCCGGTCTGTTCCTGCAGGAGTTCGTGGGCGAAGGCATCGCCTGGGCGCACCTGGACATCGCGGGCCCGGCCTTCCACGAGGGCGCCCCGTACGGCTACACACCGAAGGGCGGCACCGGATCCGCGGTCCGCACCCTGGTGAAGCTGGCGGAGCGCACCGCGGCCGGAGACCTCGGCTGAGTTCGCACATGACGTACGGCCCCGGGCATAGGTCCGGGGCCGTACGTGTTCCCCTCACGGCACCGCGGCAGGGTCCGGGCGGTTTCGCTCTCGACGAAACTCGACGGAATCGACCTGTCCCTACGCAGCGGTAACCCACTGGGACGGACGATCATCCGTCTCAGACACGGGCCCCGCGTCCCGCCCACCGTCAACAAGTGCGAAGATGGGTTCTCGGCAGGACAGGGCCCCCACCACAGGGCCGAATGACAAAAGCGGCCGAACACCAGCCGACCGGCCGGTCACACCCCGATGACGGGGCCCGGCATCCGGCGCACATGCATGGAGGACGTGACGTGGCGAACGACGCCAGCACCGTTTTCGACCTAGTGATCCTCGGCGGTGGTAGCGGCGGTTATGCCGCGGCCCTGCGCGGAGCGCAGCTGGGCCTGGACGTCGCTCTGATCGAGAAGGGCAAGGTCGGCGGCACCTGCCTGCACAACGGCTGCATTCCCACGAAGGCCCTGCTGCACGCCGGCGAGATCGCCGACCAGGCACGCGAGGCCGGCCAGTTCGGCGTCAAGGCCACCTTCGAGGGCATCGACATCGAGGCCGTCCACAAGTACAAGGACGATGTGATCTCGGGCCTGTACAAGGGTCTGCAGGGTCTCATCGCCTCCCGCAAGGTGCACTACATCGAGGGTGAGGGACGTCTCTCCTCCGCCACCTCGGTGGATGTGAACGGCCAGCGCATCCAGGGCCGCCACGTGCTCCTGGCGACCGGCTCCGTGCCGAAGTCGCTCCCGGGCCTGGAGATCGACGGCAACCGCATCATCTCCTCGGACCACGCGCTGAAGCTGGACCGCGTCCCGAAGTCCGCCATCGTCCTGGGCGGCGGCGTCATCGGCGTCGAGTTCGCCTCGGCGTGGACGTCCTTCGGCACCGACGTCACGATCATCGAGGGCCTCAAGCACCTCGTGCCGGTCGAGGACGAGAACAGCTCGAAGCTTCTTGAGCGCGCGTTCCGCAAGCGCGGCATCAAGTTCAACCTCGGTACGTTCTTCCAGGGCGCCGAGTACACGCAGGACGGCGTCCGCGTGACCCTCGCCGACGGCAAGACCTTCGAGGCGGAGGTGCTGCTGGTCGCGATCGGCCGCGGCCCGGTCTCGCAGGGTCTCGGCTACGAGGAGGCCGGCGTCGCGATGGACCGCGGCTACGTCCTCGTCGACGAGTACATGCAGACGAACGTTCCGACGATCTCGGCCGTGGGCGACCTGGCCCCGACGCTCCAGCTCGCCCACGTCGGCTTCGCCGAGGGCATCCTGGTCGCCGAGCGGCTGGCCGGTCTCAAGACCGTCCCGATCGACTACGACGGTGTCCCCCGGGTGACGTACTGCCACCCCGAGGTCGCCTCCGTCGGCATCACCGAGGCCAAGGCCAAGGAGCTCTACGGCGCGGACAAGGTCGTCGCGCTGAAGTACAACCTCGCGGGCAACGGCAAGAGCAAGATCCTCAAGACCGCGGGCGAGATCAAGCTCGTCCAGGTCAAGGACGGTGCCGTGGTCGGCGTCCACATGGTCGGTGACCGTATGGGCGAGCAGGTCGGCGAAGCCCAGCTGATCTACAACTGGGAGGCGCTGCCGGCCGAGGTCGCGCAGCTCATCCACGCCCACCCGACCCAGAGCGAGGCGCTCGGCGAGGCCCACCTGGCCCTGGCCGGCAAGCCCCTGCACTCCCACGACTGATCCAGTCGACCGGGCGCGACGACCGACCACTTCCGCATTTTCGTTAGGAGCAACTGAAACCATGTCGGTTTCCGTAACCCTTCCGGCGCTCGGCGAGAGCGTCACCGAGGGCACTGTCACCCGCTGGCTGAAGGCCGAGGGCGAGCGCGTCGAGGCCGACGAGCCGCTGCTCGAGGTGTCGACCGACAAGGTCGACACCGAGATCCCGGCCCCCGCCTCCGGCATCCTGGCCTCCATCAAGGTCGCCGAGGACGAGACCGTCGAGGTCGGCGCCGAGCTGGCCGTCATCGACGACGGCACGGGCGCCCCCGCGGCCGCTGCGGCTCCGGCCGCCGAGCCCGAGGCCGCCCCGGCCCCGGCGCCGGCCGCCGAGGCCCCCGCCGCCGCTCCGGCCCCCGCGGCCGAGGCTCCGGCCGCCGCCCCCGCCGGTGGTGCCTCCGGCACCGACGTCACCCTTCCGGCGCTCGGCGAGAGCGTCACCGAGGGCACCGTCACCCGCTGGCTGAAGGAGGTCGGCGAGGAGGTCACCGAGGACGAGCCCCTCCTCGAGGTCTCCACGGACAAGGTCGACACCGAGATCCCGGCCCCGGTTTCCGGTGTGCTGCTGGAGATCGTCGTCGCCGAGGACGAGACCGCCGAGGTCGGCGCCAAGCTCGCCGTCATCGGTGCTCCCGGTGCCGCCCCGGCCGCTGCTCCGGCCGCAGCCGCTCCGGCTCCGGCCGCTGCCCCGGCCCCCGCCGCGGCTCCCGCTCCGGCAGCTCCCGCACCGGCCGCCCCGGCGCCGGCTCCGGTGGCTCCCGCCGCGCCCGCCGCCGCTCCGGCTCCGGCCGCTCCGGCACCCGCCGCCGCTGCTCCGGCTCCGGTCACCCCGGTGGCCCCGGCCGCTCCGGCCGCGACCTCCGGTGACGACGGCGCGTACGTCACGCCGCTGGTCCGCAAGCTCGCCGCCGAGAACGGCGTCGACCTGGGCGCGGTCAAGGGCACCGGCGTCGGTGGCCGTATCCGCAAGCAGGACGTAGTGGCCGCAGCCGCCGCCGCGGAGGCCGCCAAGGCCGCCGCTGCCGCCCCGGCGCCCGCCGCCGCTGCTCCGGCCGCCGCCTCCAAGGCGCCGAAGCTCGAGGTGTCCCCGCTGCGCGGTCAGACGGTCAAGATGACCCGCATGCGCAAGGTCATCGGCGACAACATGATGAAGGCGCTGCACTCGCAGGCCCAGCTGACCTCGGTCGTCGAGGTCGACGTCACCAAGCTGATGAAGCTGCGCAACAAGGCGAAGGACGGCTTCGCGGCCCGTGAGGGCGTCAAGCTCTCCCCGATGCCGTTCTACGTCAAGGCCGCCGCCCAGGCGCTGAAGGCCCACCCGGTCGTCAACGCCCGGATCAACGAGGACGAAGGCACGATCACGTACTTCGACTCGGAGAACATCGGCATCGCCGTGGACGCCGAGAAGGGCCTGATGACCCCGGTCATCAAGGGCGCGGGCGACCTCAACATCGCCGGCATCTCGAAGAAGACCGCCGAGCTGGCCGGCAAGGCCCGCGGTGGCGGCCTGACGCCGGACGACATGTCCGGTGCCACCTTCACCATCAGCAACACCGGCTCGCGCGGTGCGCTGTTCGACACCGTCATCGTGCCGCCGAACCAGGCAGCCATCCTGGGCATCGGCGCCACCGTCAAGCGTCCCGCGGTCATCGAGACCGAGGAGGGCACCGTCATCGGCGTCCGCGACATGACGTACCTCTCGCTCTCCTACGACCACCGTCTGGTGGACGGCGCTGACGCCGCCCGCTACCTGACCGCGGTCAAGGCGATCCTGGAGGCCGGTGAGTTCGAGGTCGAGCTCGGCCTCTGAACAACGCGGTTGTAACCAGCCTCACCAGCGGCGCCCCCGTCCGGAACACTCCCGGACGGGGGCGCCGCCGTATTGTCTAGACACCACCGGTCGCTCCGGCAGCCGAGTTGGTGCAGGCAGCACCGGTTTGCCCCGAAGGAGCCCCTCATGACCCCGCCCGTCGTCCACTCGCTGCGCGAACAGATCCGCGAGCACATCGTGGACGGGATCGTCAGCGGGCGCTGGAAGCCGGGCGAGCGGATCGTGGAGCGCCGGATCGCCACCGAGCTGGAGGTCAGCCAGACGCCCGTGCGCGAGGCGCTGAGGGAGCTGGAGACGCTGCGGCTGATCGAGTCGGCACCCAACAAGGGCGTCCGGGTCCGCAACCTCACCGCGGCCGACCTGGAGGAGAGCTACCCGGTACGGGCCGGCCTGGAGCAGATCGCCGCCGAGCTCGCGGCCCCGGGGCTCGGCGAGGACTGCTCGCTGCTCGCCCCGCATGTGACGGCCCTGTACGAGGCGGACCGGCTGGCCGACGGCGAGGCGCAGGTGCGCCACACGGTCGGGTTCCACCGGGAGATGGTCCGGGCGGCCGGCAACGCCGTTCTGCTGCACACCTGGGAGGGGCTGGGCATCGAGGTGTTCACGGCGCTCTCGATCCGCTGGCTGGGCACGGTGCAGAAGTCGTACGCGGAGGAGCACGAGGCGCTCATCGAGGCGTTCCTGCGGAAGGACCCGGACATCGGGGTGCTGGTCAAGGCCCATGTGCTCGGCTGCGCCCCGCGCGCCTGAGGTCGCCGCGCCGCGCGGTGCGCATGTGTCGTGAGGGGCGCTCGCCTGTGCAGGCGAGCGCCCCTTTTGTCTGATAGGTCCCGTCACTCCGTGCCCCATTTCGCGGCACCCCATGCCACTTTTCTCGATATCGAGAAGTTTTGCCTTTCATCCTTTGATCGATCATCGATCGGAGCCTTACAGTTCACTCCGCGGGCCCACCGGCCCCATCGCCCTGTCCTGCCAGTCAGGGACTTCTCCACCCCCCTCCTCACCGGAAGGCGGCGATCATGACCGACCCCGTAGGAAAGCTTCCGAGCGAGCTCGACCAGCTCCCGGACCGCGACCCGGAGGAGACCGCTGAATGGGCGGCCTCCCTGGATGCCGTCACCAAGGCCGCGGGCCCGCACCGTGCCGCGTATCTGATGCGGCGCTCGCTCCAGCACGCCGAGGGCGCCGGTCTCGCGCTGCCCAAGCTGCTGGAGACCGATTACGTCAACTCCATCCCCACCGCCGCGGAGCCCGCCTTCGACGGCGACCTGGAGATGGAATCGCGGATCACCGCGTGGAACCGCTGGAACGCGGCCGCGATGGTGACCCGTGGCTCCCGCTTCGGCGTCGGCGGTCACATCGCCACGTTCGCCTCGGCGGCCTGGCTGTACGAGACCGGCTTCAACCACTTCTTCCGCGGCAAGGAGGGGGACGGCTCCGGCGACCAGCTCTACATCCAGGGCCACGCCTCCCCCGGCATCTACGCCCGCGCCTTCCTCGACGGCCGGCTGAGCGAGCAGCAGCTCGACAACTTCCGCCAGGAGGCGGGCGGCGACGGTCTGCCGTCCTACCCGCACCCGCGGCGGCTGCCCTGGCTGTGGGAGTTCCCCACCGTGTCGATGGGCCTCGGCCCGCTGTCGGCGATCTACCAGGCGCGCTTCAACCGCTACCTGGCCAACCGCAACATCAAGGACACGTCGAACTCGCACGTCTGGGCCTTCCTGGGCGACGGCGAGATGGACGAGCCCGAGTCGACCGCTGCCCTCGCCCTCGCGGCGCGCGAGCAGCTCGACAACCTGACCTTCGTCATCAACTGCAACCTGCAGCGCCTCGACGGTCCGGTCCGCGCCAACTTCCGTGTGGTCCAGGAGCTGGAGGGCGCCTTCCGCGGCGCCGGCTGGAACGTCGTCAAGACGCTCTGGGGCACCGCCTGGGACGAGCTCTTCCAGCTCGACACCACGGGTGCGCTGGTGCGCCGGCTCCGTGAGGTCCCGGACGCGCAGTTCCAGACGTACGCCACCCGCGACGTCGCCTACATCCGCCAGCACTTCTTCGGCACCGAGCCCGCGCTCGCCGAGCTGGCGAAGCTGCTCACCGACGCGAAGATCGCCGAGTGTTTCCACACCTCGCGCGGCGGCCACGAGGCCCGCAAGGTGTACGCGGCGTACCGGGCGGCACTTGCGCACAAGGGTGCGCCGACGGTGATCCTGGCGCAGACGGTGAAGGGCTACACGCTCGGCCCTGGCTTCGAGTCGCGCAACGCCAACCACCAGATGAAGAAGCTGGACGGCAGGCAGTTCCGCGCCATGCGCGACCTGCTGGAGCTGCCGATCCCGGACGCGAAACTGGACGAGGGCCTGGTGCCCTACGGCCACCCGGGCGCCGACTCCCCCGAGGTCCGTTACCTCCAGGAGCGCCGTGCCGCCCTCGGCGGCCCCGCCCCGGCCCGCCGGGTGCACGCGGTGGCGCTGCCCGCGCCCGAGGAGCGCGCGTTCGCCGCACTGAAGAAGGGCTCCGGCAAGCAGGAGCTGGCCACCACGATGGCGTTCGTCCGTCTGGCCAAGGACCTGATGCGGGACAAGGAGACCGGCAAGCGCTGGGTTCCGATCGTCCCCGACGAGGCCCGCACCTTCGGCATGGAGGCGCTGTTCCCGTCGGCCGGCATCTACTCGCCGCTGGGCCAGACGTACGACCCGGTCGACCGCGACCAGCTGATGTACTACAAGGAAGCCAAGGACGGCCAGGTCCTCAACGAGGGCATCACCGAGGCCGGCGCCATGGCCGACTTCATCGCCGCTTCCACGTCGTACGCGACGCACGGCGAGCCGATGATCCCGTTCTACATCTTCTACTCGATGTTCGGCTGGCAGCGTACGGGCGACCAGTTCTGGCAGCTCGGCGACCAGCTCGGCCGCGGCTTCGTGGTCGGCGCCACGGCGGGCCGTACGACGCTGACGGGCGAGGGCCTCCAGCACGCGGACGGCCACTCGCACCTGATCGCGTCCACGAACCCGGCGTCGCTCAACTACGACCCCGCGTTCGCGTACGAGATCGCGGTGATCGTCCAGGACGGTCTGCGCCGGATGTACGGCCCCGAGGCCGAGAACGTCTTCTACTACCTGACGGTCTACAACGAGCCGAAGCCGCAGCCCGCGATGCCGGAAGGCATCGAGGAGGGCATCCTCAAGGGCCTCTACCGCTTCAAGGAGGGCACGCCCGCGAAGGCGGACGCGCCGCGCCTGCAGCTGATGGCCTCGGGTACGGCGATCCACTGGGCCCTGGAGGCCCAGGAGCTGCTGGCCGCGGACTGGGGTGTCACGGCCGACGTCTGGTCCGCCACCTCGTGGGGCGAGCTGCGCCGGGACGCGCTGGAGTGCGACGAGGCGCTGCTCCGCGGGGAACTGCGGGTGCCGTACGTGACCCAGGCGCTGGAAGGCGCACCGGGCCCGGTCCTCGCGGTCAGCGACTGGATGCGCCAGGTACCGGACCAGATCAGCCAGTGGGTGGAGCAGGACTGGACCTCGCTCGGCACGGACGGCTTCGGCCTCTCCGACACCCGTGACGCGGCCCGCCGCCACTTCGGCGTCGACCCGCAGTCGATCACGGTCGCGGCCCTGGCCCAGCTGGTCCGCCGCGGCGAGCTGCCCGCGTCGGCGGTCAAGGAAGCCCGCGAGCGCTACGGGCTCTGACGGCCCCGGAGGACGGGGCGCGGGCCCGCCCCGCTCCCCGTCCTCCGTACGCGTCCGCCCCGCTCCGGCACAGGCTTTGTACTCGATCGGGCCCGGCCGGTGCTTGAGGCCGCACCGGTCGGGCCCGAGCCACACGCGCCCCCGGCCGCGGCCACAATGGCCGCATGCGTGCTGCCCGGCTCATCAGAATGGTGCTGCTTCTGCAGTCCCGCCCCGCCATGACCGCCGCCGAGCTCGCCCAGGAGCTGGAGGTGTCCGAGCGGACCATCACCCGGGACGCCCAGGCGCTCTCCGAGGCCGGGGTCCCGGTCTACGCGGACCGGGGACGGGCGGGCGGGTACCGGCTCGTCGGCGGCTACCGCACACGGCTCACCGGTCTCGCCCGTGACGAGGCCGAGGCGCTCTTCCTGTCCGGCCTGCCCTCCGCGCTGCGCGAGATGGGCCTGGAGGACGCGGCGTCCGCCGCCCGGCTGAAGGTGTCGGCGGCCCTCCTCCCGTCCCTGCGGGACGCCTCCGCCAGCGCCTCCCAGCGCTTCCACCTGGACGCACCCGGCTGGTACCAGGAACCGGCCACCCCCGCGCTCCTGCCCGTCGTGGCCGAGGCCGTGTGGGACGACCGCACGGTCCGCGCCCGCTACCGCAGGGCCGGCCGGGACGCCGAGGTGGACCGCGAACTGGCACCGTACGGGCTCGTCCTGAAGGCCGGGGTCTGGTATCTCTGCGCCCGCGCGGGAGACGACTTCCGGGTGTACCGGATCGACCGCTTCACGGCGATGACCGTGTCGGACACCCGGTTCGTCCGGGACGAGAGCTTCGATCTGCCCGCGTTCTGGGACGAGCGCTCGGCCGGGTTCGCCCGGTCGATCCTGCGGACCGAGGTGACGCTGCGGCTCTCGGAGACAGCCGTCCGCCGGCTGCCGCACGCGGTGGACCGCGTCGCCGCCCGGGACGCCCTGGACGCGGCCGGTCCGCCCGGCCCCGACGGATGGGTCACGGTCACGCTGCCGGTCGAGTCCCTGGATGTCGCGTACGGTCAGCTGCTTTCCCTGGGACCGGAGTTGGAGGTCCTGGAGCCGGCCGCCCTGCGCAGCAGGTTCGCGGCGGCCGCCGAAGCGCTTCACGCGCTCTACGTGAGGCCGTAAGGCTTCATTTCGGCGTCTCCGCGTGCATCGGCAGTCTCCGGGGCAGATGCTGGACCCGTGATGGACGAGACGGAATTCTGGGAGATCGTCGACAGCACCCGCGAGGCCGCCGACGGCGACCCCGAGGACCATGCCGACCTGCTCGTCGAACGGCTGGTGCAGCTCGATCCCGATTCCGTGCTGGACTTCGCCCGGCACTTCGAGGCCCGCTACAACCGGGCGTACCGCTGGGACCTGTGGGCGGCCGCCAGTGTGCTGCTCGGCGGGGCGAGCGACGACGCCTTCGACTACTTCCGCTGCTGGCTGATCGGCCAGGGCCGGGAGGTCTTCGAGGGCGCTGTGCACGATCCGGACAGCCTGGCCGAACTCCTCGACGACTTCGACGAGGAGCTGGACGGCGACGCGGAGGAGCTGGGTTACGCCGCCGACGAGGCGTACGAGCAGCTCACCGGGGTGGTCGCGCCGGATCTCGGGCTGCCGCCCCAGGCCTCCGAGCCGGAGGGCACCCCGTTCGACTTCGAGGACGACGCGGTCCTGGAGGCGCGAATGCCCGCACTGTGGCAGCGGTTCGGCGCCGGGTGAGGCGCGGCCGTCCGGGTCCCGGTCACGGGCTGAGCGGCCGGCCCATCATCACATCGTCCACGTAACGCCCGCCGAGGAAGAACTCGCCTGGCAGGACGCCCTCGACGGTGAACCCCTGCGCCTCGTACAGCGCACGGGCGGGCGCGTTGTGACTCAGCACCCGCAGGGTGATCCGGTTCGCCCCCTGACGGCGCGCCGCCAGGCACGCCGCGCCTATCAGCGTGCGGCCCAGGCCCCGCCCCCGCGCCCAGCCGGCCACGGCGAGGCCCTGTATCTGCCGGACGTGCGCGTTGCAGGCCAGCGGCGTGGGCGGCACGACGCGGACGTACCCGGCGACGACCGTCTCGCCCGCCGCGTTCACCGCATCGGCCACCAGGACGTCCTGCGGCCGGTGCCGGTCGTCGAAGAACGGCTCGTACGGCGGCTGCGGGCGCGGCTGCACGGCGTGCAGCGTCGACCAGGTGCTGCGGTCGAGCTCTCCGAGGGCGGGGCCGTCGTCGAGGACGGCGGAGCGGACGAGGGGTACGGAACGGTCGAAGGACTCAGCCATGGGCGTCACTGTGCCACGCGTCGTCGGCGGCATATGGGGCAGGATGGCCCCATGTCGCACTCCCGTATCGCTGTCACCGGATCGACCGGACTCATCGGAGCGGCGCTGGTGCGCTCGCTGCGGGCCGACGGGCACGAGGTGGTCCGGCTGGTCCGGCGCCCTGCACGGACGGGCGACGAGGTGGAGTGGGACCCCAAGCGGGGTTACGTGGACGTGGCGGGGCTGGTGGGCTGTGATGCCGTCGTCCATCTCGCCGGGGCCGGGGTCGGCGACCACCGCTGGACCGAGGCGTACAAGCGGGAGATCCGGGACAGCCGGGTGCTGGGCACGGCCGCGGTCGCGGAGGCCGTCGCCTCGCTGGACGTGCCGCCGAAGGTGCTGCTGTCCGGGTCCGCGATCGGCTTCTACGGGGACACCGGGGACCGTGCGGTCGACGAGGGCGCACCGCCCGGCGACGGTTTCCTGCCGTCGGTGTGCGTGGAGTGGGAGCAAGCCACGGCCGCCGCGGAGGAGGCCGGGGTGCGGACCGTGCACGCGCGCACCGGACTGGTCGTCGCCCGGGAGGGCGGCGCCTGGGGGCGGCTCTTCCCGCTGTTCCGCGCGGGGCTCGGCGGCCGGCTCGGCAACGGGCGGCAGTACTGGAGCTTCATCGCGCTGCACGACCACATCGCGGCGCTGCGGCACGTCCTGGACACCCCGGAGCTGTCGGGAGCGGTGAATCTGACCGGGCCGGACCCGGTCACCAACGGCGAGGTGACAGCGGCGATGGGCCGGGTCCTTCGTCGGCCCACCCTGTTCACCGCTCCCGCACCGGCGCTGCGGATCGCCCTGGGCGACTTCGCCGAGGACGTGCTGGGGAGTCAGCGGGTGCTGCCCGGGCGGCTGCTGGACTCGGGATTCGCCTTCGCGTTCCCCGGGATCGACGCCGCCGTCCGGGCGGCTCTGCGCTGATCCCGCACCCCAGGAGCCGCGCTCCGTCGCCGGATTCAGACGGACGCGCGACCCCGTGCACCGGTGCCCCGGCCCGCGCGCGACTGCGCGCAATCCCGCCACCCTCCTAGCATCATGCCGAACTCGCGCATTCCGGTGGCCTGTTGAGGGCAATACCCTCCCACCAGTTGCGCCGACTCGGGGAGGGGCACGTGCTCAGCACGGCACACCACGCGGACGTCGTCATCATCGGGGCCGGGATCGCCGGCCTGTCAGCGGCCCACCGACTGACCAGTGCGGGAGTGAGCGTCAGCGTCCTGGAGGCCGGCCCCCGGGTCGGCGGCCGGATGATGACCGACGAGGTCGACGGGTTCCGGCTCGACCACATCGGACCGCTTCTCAACACCTCGTATCCGGAGCTGCGCTCGACGCCAGGACTCGACGGACTCGTCCTGCGGAACTTCGACCCCGGCGTACTCGTCCACAGCGAGGGACGCCGGTACCGGACCGGGGAGATACGCAGCCCCCGGGGCTCGCGCAGCGCGCGGGGCGCATTCAAAGCGGCGCGCGCCCTCGCAAGCGCCCCCCGGGCGCCCCTGGGAGGGAGCCTCACCGGCGCCATGGGCGGGGCGATCGACCAGGCCCGGCTCGGTGTGGCGCTGGCCCGGCTCGCGGCCACCCCCCGGGCCCGCATCCTGGCCAGGCCCGAACGGGCCGCGCTCGACGCCCTGTCCGGCCGCGGCCTGTCCGCCCGGACGCTCAACGGCTTCGTGCGGCCCCTGCTCACGGCGCTGCTCAGCGACCCCGCGCTCACCACGTCGAGCCGGTGCGCCGATCTCGCGCTGCGCGGGTACGCGAGCGGCAGGCTCTGCGTACCGTCGGGGGGTTCGGCCACACTGCCCGAACTGCTCGCGGCCACACTGCCGCCCGGCACCGTACGGACCGGCGTGCACGTCACGGCGGCGGACATCACCTCGGTGCGCACCAAGGAGCACGGCGAGCTGGGCTGCCGCTCCCTGCTGCTCGCAACCGGCGCGGGCGCCGCGGCCGAACTGCTGCCCGGTCTGCACGTGCCCTCCTTCCACCCGGTGACAGTGCTCCACCACACCGCCCCCGCTCCCCCGCCGACCGGCGCATCGCTGCTCCTGGACGCCGACCGCTCGGGACCGGTCACGCACACGGCGGTGATGAGCGAGGTCGATCCGGCGCGCGCCCCGCACGGCCGGGTCCTGATCAGCTCGACGGTGCTCGGTACTCCGCCGCCCGATCTGGACCGCACGGTCCGCGCGCACCTCGCGGCGCTCTACGGCACTCCCACCGACGACTGGGAGCTGCTGGCCACCCACCACGATCCGGAGGCGGTGCCCGCGATGGTGGCCCCGCACGACCCGCAGCGCCCGGTCCGGCTGCTCGCCGGCCTGTACGTGTGCGGCGACCACCGCGACACCGGCACGGTCCAGGGGGCCCTGTCCTCCGGCCGTCGCGCGGCCGCGGCGATCCTCACCGACCTGGGGGTGAGCCCTGCCGGGGAGAACACCACGGCGCTCTCCGAGGCGGCGTAGAACCCGTCGGACCGGGGACCGCAGGGCGCAGGGCCCTCGGAGAGCGGGCCGCAGGGCGCAGAGCCCTCGGACCGGGGCCGCGCCCGTCGGGCGCGGCCTCATCCCAGCGCGGCCACCCGCTCGCGGTAGCCGCGGACCGCGGCGGCGTCGCGGAAAGGTTCGAGGCGCCGCTCGAAGTCCCGTACGTACTCCGTGGCGCGCACCGACCGCATCTCGGCGGCCTGCTGCGCGGCTTCCGCGCCCAGCCGGCAGGCCTGGTCGAGCTCGCCGAGCCCGAGCCGGGCGGAGGCCAGGACCACCCGGCAGAACAGCCGGCTGCGGGCGTACGCGGGCGCGCGCAGCTGGAGAGAGCGCTCCGCGTGCTGTGCGGCGGCCCGGTACTGCTGGAGGTCGCGATGGCAGTGCCCGAACTCGTCGGCCAGCTGCGCCTCGTCGAAGTGGCGCGCCCAGTACGGCACCTCGTCGCCGGGACGGGAGGCCTCCAGCGCGCGTTCCGCCCGCGCGAGCGAGGCCACGCACGCCTTGGCCTCGCCGAGCACGCCGTGGCCCCGCGCCTCGACCGCGTGCAGCAGGGCCAGCACGGCGTGGGGCGCGGAGGAGCCGACTCCCTGCTGGGCCACCCGCGCCAGCTGCACCGCCTCGCGCCCGTGGCCGAGGTAGACGGCCTGCCGGCTCATGGTGATCAGGACGAAGCTGCCGTAGGCCCGGTCGCCGGCGGCCTGTGCCAGCCGGAGCGCCTGGACGAAGTAGCGCTGGGCGAGACCGTGGGCCGCGATGTCGTACGAGGTCCAGCCGGCGAGCCGGGTCAGATCGGCCGCTGCGGCGAAGAGCCGTCGCCCGGTTGCCTCCCCGTACGTACCGCGCAGCATCGGCTCCGTCTCGTGCTCCAGGTACCGGACGAGGGCCTGTCTGGCGTGGCCGCCACCATAGGCGTTGTCCAGCGTGCGGAAGAGCTCGGCGACCGAGCGCAGGGCGGCGACGTCGCCGCTGCCGACCTTCTGCCCGGAGCCCCGCTCGGCCTGCCGCTGCCGGGGAAAGCCGGGGCCGAGGGAGGCCGGGGAGCCGCCCGGCGCGTGCGGTCCGGCCGGCCGGGACGGTGTGGGCCCGCGGAGGCCGTGCCGGACGCCGGGTGCGCTGCCCTGCTCGGGCACCCCGGGCACGAACCCGCCGCCGGGTCCTCCGAGGCCGCTCCCGCCGCTGTGCTGCCCGTTGGCCGCGCTGCCGGGCATCCCGTGCGGTCCGGGCGCCGTACGCGGCCCGGGGTGCGCCTGGGCGCCCCCGTGCGCCCCGGCGGTACCGCCCGCCACCGCTGCGGCTTCGCCCGCCCGTCCCACCCACTCGTCCGCCCGCCCGATCAGCCAGTCCCGGCTGGGGACGACCAGGCCCGCCGGGGTGAAGGCGATCTTCCGCAGCTCCACATGACTGCCGGAGTCCTTGCGCCACAGTCCGCTGACGATGTCGACCGCCTCGGCGGGGGTCGCCGCGAACTCCAGACCGGCGTAGACGGGCGCGCAGGCGTCCAGGCCCAGGTCCTGCGCGGAGAGCCGGCGGCCGAGCCGCCGGGTGAAGACCTCGGCGATCAGTGCGGGTGTGGTGCCCCGCGGCTGCTGCCCGCGCAGCCAGCGGGTCACGGAGGTCTTGTCGTACCGCAGGTCGAGGCCGTGTTCGAGACCGAGCTGGTCCACCCGGCGGGCGAGGCCGGCGTTGGAGAACCCGGCCTCGGTGATGAGTGAGGCGAGTCGGCGGTTGGGGGTGCGCTGCGGGGGTCGTTCCGACATCAGCTGTACGGTCTCCTGCCTTCGGGGCCGGGCGGGCATGGGCGGGCAGTCCCTGAGGCCTGCTCTGACACGTTTCCCCGCGGAGTCACGGTGCTGGGCAGGCCCCGGGGAACGGCGCGAATTTAGCGGCAACCGGGGCAACCCCGGCCACTCTCGCCTCACATTCATCCGATCGTGTGAGGATTGAGGGCGGCGCTGACGGGAACCACCTGCCGGGCCCCCGCTCCGACGCCGGTCGTACAGTGGCCGGAGGCGCGATTCGGTGCATGGTGACGTGACGACGGGGACATCCCCCGGCCCCGGCGCCGCAAGTAGAGAGGCTGCTTCCGTGACTGAGCTTCGGTTCGTCCGTCTGGGATTCGGCGAGGATGCCGTCGACTACCAGGAGGCCTGGCAGAAGCAGCGCGAGGTGCATGCGGCGCGGTTCGAGGACACCGTTCCCGACACCTGCCTGCTGCTGGAGCACCCGCCCGTCTACACGGCGGGCCGGCGCACGGCCGACAGCGAGCGCCCCCTGGACGGCACCCCGGTCATCGACGTGGACCGCGGCGGCAAGATCACCTGGCACGGTCCGGGCCAGCTGGTCGGCTACCCGATCCAGAAGCTGCCGCGTCCGGTGGACGTCGTCGCACACGTCCGCCGGCTGGAGGACGCGCTGATCCGCACGGCGGCCGAGTTCGGCGTGGCGACCAGCCGGGTCGAGGGCCGCAGCGGCGTCTGGGTGCTCGGCGACCCGGTCGAGGAACGCCCGGCGATCGGCGGCCTCTCCCTCGACTTCGACCCGCGGCTGCAGGACGAGGAGTTCGACGCCCGGCTGAACGGCCCCGAGTACGCCCCGTCCAACGCCGGTCAGCGCCGCGAGGACCGCAAGCTGGCCGCGATCGGCATCCGGGTCGCCAAGGGCGTCACCATGCACGGCTTCGCCCTCAACGTGAATCCGGACACCACCTCGTTCGACCGGATCGTGCCGTGCGGCATCCGGGACGCCGGCGTGACGTCGCTCAGTTACGAGCTCGGCCGCGAGATCACGATCGCCGACGTGCTGCCGGTCGCCGAGAAGCACCTCCGGGACATCCTGGAGAACGCCGACCTCGCCCCGCGCACGATCGAGCGGGAGTCCTCCGAGGGTCAGGCCGTGGCCACGGCCTGACCCTCGGAGCGCCCCTCCGGGAATAGGCCCTGTCGGCCACAGGTTGGGCAGACGTAAAGCCGTTTGAACTACGGGCGTACCCTGGTGTTCGCCGAAGAATCCAATGCAGCGAGAGCAAAGGGGAGTGCCGGAGTGTCCGCTGTCGCACCCGACGGGCGCAAGATGCTGCGCCTCGAGGTCCGGAACAGCCAGACCCCCATCGAGCGCAAGCCCGAGTGGATCAAAACCCGGGCGAAGATGGGCCCCGAGTACAACCAGCTGCAGAAGCTCGTGAAGAGCGAGGGTCTGCACACGGTGTGCCAGGAGGCCGGCTGCCCCAACATCTTCGAGTGCTGGGAGGACCGCGAGGCCACGTTCCTCATCGGCGGTGACCAGTGCACCCGCCGCTGTGACTTCTGCCAGATCGACACGGGCAAGCCGCAGGAGCTGGACCGGGACGAGCCCCGCCGTGTCGGCGAGTCGGTCGTCACGATGGACCTGAACTACGCCACCATCACCGGCGTCGCGCGCGACGACCTGGAGGACGGCGGTGCCTGGCTGTACGCGGAGACCGTGCGCCAGATCCACGCACTGACGGCGGAGCGGGAGGGCGGCCACACCAAGGTCGAGCTGCTGATCCCCGACTTCAACGCGGAGCCCGAGCAGCTCGCCGAGGTCTTCTCCTCGCGCCCCGAGGTGCTGGGGCACAACGTGGAGACGGTGCCGCGGATCTTCAAGCGGATCCGCCCCGGCTTCCGCTACGAGCGTTCCCTGGAGGTCATCACCCGCGCCCGCGAGGCCGGCCTGGTGACCAAGTCCAACCTGATCCTCGGCATGGGCGAGACCCGCGAGGAAGTCAGCCAGGCACTCCGGGACCTGCACGACGCGGGCTGCGAGCTCATCACGATCACGCAGTACCTGCGGCCGACCCCGCGCCACCACCCGGTCGAGCGCTGGGTGAAGCCGCACGAGTTCGTGGAGCTCAAGGACGAGGCCGACGCGATCGGCTACTCCGGTGTGATGTCCGGACCGCTGGTCCGTTCCTCGTACCGCGCGGGCCGGCTGTTCCAGCAGGCGATGGAGCGGCGCGGCGCGGTGGCCGCGGCGCCGACCGCGTAGCAGCGTCCGTGTGAATCCGAGCACAAGAAGCTACTGAGCAGTAATCGCTGATTCGACGCGGCCCATGCGCTCCTCGCAGGTCGGAGGCGCGTATGGGCCGCGTCGGCGTGCGCGGCGCCCGTATCAAGGTTTCATTGGTGTTTGACCGACCGGTCATGCGCTGGTAACACCAAGCAGTGACCCTGGATACACGCAGCGCAGTGACTCTCCCTGCCACTGCCGACCCTGCGTCCCGTATCCAGTCCGCGCAGCACACTCCGCCCGCCGGCACCGTCCGGTGAGCGCATCCGTTCCGAGGGGAATTCCACGATGCAGGCCGTGCCGGTACGCGCCACCGCCCTTCCTTCCGTCACCGATGCCCTCCGCGCCGTCGAGTCGCTGCTCCTGAGCAGCGGCCAGCGCACCGCCCGCCGCAACGCCTGGACCGCGGTCCTGGAGGACCGCCGCCGGGCCAAGGACCGGGTCGAGTCCGAGTACGTACTGGAGGCCGTGGCCGACCACCGTTCCTAGGCCACGTAAACTTCATTGCATGGCGAGGAAGGCAGAATCCACTGAAGGCGCGGACAGCGCCGAGAACGCGGGGCGGCTCAAGCAGATCGCCCTGACCTACAAGATGACCAGGCGGACCGACTCCAAGATCGGTCTTGTTGTCGCGGGCGTGGGAATCGTCACCTTCGGTGTCCTCCTCGCGATCGGTTTCTTGATCGACCACCCGATCTACGTGGGCATCCTGGGCTTCGTGCTCGCCCTCCTCGCGATGGCGATCGTCTTCGGGCGGCGTGCCGAGCGAGCGGCCTTCGGGCAGATGGAGGGACAGCCGGGTGCGGCGGCGGCCGTGCTGGACCGTGTGGGCCGTGGCTGGACCACGACGCCTGCGGTCGCGATGAACCGCAGCCAGGACGTCGTCCACCGTGCCGTGGGCAAGGCGGGCATCGTGCTGGTGGGTGAGGGCAACCCGAACCGGGTGAAGGGCCTGCTGGCGGCCGAGAAGAAGAAGATGGCCCGCATCGCGGTCGACGTACCCGTGCACGACATCATCGTCGGCAACGACGAGGGTCAGGTGCCGCTCAAGAAGGTGCGCACCAAGATGCTGAAGCTGCCGCGCATCCTGACCGGCCCGCAGGTGACCGCCACCAACGACCGGCTGCGGGCGATGGGCGACCTGATGAGCAACATGCCGCTGCCGAAGGGCCCCATGCCGAAGGGCATGCGGATGCCGCGCGGCGGAAAGATGCGCTGAGCGGACTGAGAGAACGCAAGAAGAGGGCGGGTCGCGAACCACAGGGTTCGCGACCCGCCCTCTTTCGTCGGTGCGCCGCTCGCGTTCGTCGGTGCGCCGCTCGTCGGTGCGCTGTTCCCCGGCGGCTCTCCCTCGGATCAGATACGGACCTGAACGTCAGAAACGGACCTGAACGGCCGGATCAGATACGGACCTGAACGGCGCGGGCCAGCCGGTCGTGGAGTCCGCGGCCGTCGCGGTCCCAGACGAGGGCCGGGATCGCCAGGCACAGCAGCACGCTGCGCACCAGCACCCGTCCGGTCCCCAGGCGCCCGCCGCCCTCGGAGACGACCTTGATGCCCAGCAGGCGCTTGCCGGGCGTACAGCCGATGGTGCCGACGGTGAGCACACTCAGTACGAGGAAGATGCCGAGCGCCCAGTTGCCCGTCGCCTGCTGGTCACCGCGAGCGAACAGCCCGTATGCGATCAGCATGCACAGGGCCCAGTCGACGAAGATCGCGCCGAAGCGCCGGCCGAGCGGCGCCATGGCACCCGGCCCCTGCTCGGGAAGCCCGAGCCGCTTGCCCCGGTGCCCGAAGTCGGCGCCCATCTCCTCGGCGGCCGCACGCGGCCCGGAGAGCCACGATCCGATTGCTTGCCTATTGTCCACCCGACCACGGTACTGCGCCCGCCCGTGGCCCCTGCCGGGCGGGGGGCCGCCACGGCCCGGGACACCGCACCGAAACCGGCCCGGAACGTGCCGGGAACCGGCCGTCGTACGGGTGACGAGGTGCCGCTCACACCCGGCTCGGTTAACTTCGGCGAAACAAATGGGTCATGCTTGAGAAATCCGGTCTGCCTATGGTCGGGTCCAGCGTGTGCCACCGCACTGGCCACACAACGAGCTGCAACCCCGTCCCTCCCGGGCCGGGAGTAGGAGGAGTTGGATGTTCCAGAACGCCGACGACGTGAAGAAGTACATCGCCGACGAAGACGTCAAGTTCATCGACGTCCGGTTCTGCGACCTGCCCGGTGTGATGCAGCACTTCACCATCCCGGCAGCGGTCTTCGACCCGACCGAGGAGCTCGCCTTCGACGGCTCCTCGATCCGCGGCTTCCAGGCCATCCACGAGTCCGACATGGCGCTGCGCGCGGACCTGTCGACCGCCCGTGTCGACCCGTTCCGCCGCGACAAGACCGTCAACATCAACTTCTTCATCCACGACCCGATCACCGGCGAGCAGTACAGCCGTGACCCGCGGAACGTGGCCAAGAAGGCCGAGGCCTACCTCGCCTCCACCGGCATCGCCGACACCGCGTACTTCGGCCCCGAGGCCGAGTTCTACGTGTTCGACAACGTCCGCTTCCAGACCTCGGCGAACGAGTCCTTCTACCACATCGACTCCGAGGCCGGCGCCTGGAACACCGGGTCGGAGGAGAACAACCGCGGCTACAAGGTCCGCTACAAGGGCGGCTACTTCCCGACCCCGCCGGTCGACCACTTCGCCGACCTGCGTGCCGAGATCTCCATGGAGCTGGACAAGAACGGCCTCCAGGTCGAGCGCCAGCACCACGAGGTCGGCACCGCCGGCCAGGCCGAGATCAACTACAAGTTCAACACGCTGCTCGCCGCGGCCGACGACCTGATGCTCTTCAAGTACATCGTGAAGAACGTCGCCTGGCGCAACGGCAAGACCGCGACCTTCATGCCGAAGCCGATCTTCGGCGACAACGGCTCGGGCATGCACGTGCACCAGTCCCTGTGGGCCGGTGGCGACCCGCTGTTCTACGACGAGCAGGGCTACGCGGGCCTCTCGGACATGGCGCGCTACTACATCGGCGGCATCCTGAAGCACGCCCCGTCGCTGCTGGCCTTCACCAACCCGACGGTGAACTCGTACCACCGCCTGGTCCCCGGCTTCGAGGCCCCGGTCAACATGGTGTACTCGCAGCGCAACCGTTCCGCCGCGATGCGCATCCCGATCACGGGCTCCAACCCGAAGGCCAAGCGCGTCGAGTTCCGCGCCCCGGACCCGTCGTCCAACCCGTACCTCGCTTTCTCGGCCCTCCTGATGGCCGGCCTGGACGGCGTCAAGAACAAGATCGAGCCGCCGGAGCCGATCGACAAGGACCTGTACGAGCTGGCTCCCGAGGAGCACGCCAACGTCCAGCAGGTCCCGACCTCCCTCCCGGCCGTGCTCGACGCCCTCGAGGCGGACC
Source organism: Streptomyces sp. NPDC087901 (assembly GCF_044742205.1). Lineage (NCBI taxonomy): Bacteria > Bacillati > Actinomycetota > Actinomycetes > Kitasatosporales > Streptomycetaceae > Streptomyces > Streptomyces sp. NPDC087901. Next base: position 897,433 of record NZ_JBIUUC010000001.1, on the reverse strand, counting down.
ACGAGTACCTCCTGGCGGGCGGCGTCTTCACGTCCGACCTCATCGAGACGTGGATCGACTTCAAGCGCACGCACGAGATCGCCCCGATCCAGCTGCGCCCGCACCCGCACGAGTTCGAGCTGTACTTCGACCTCTAAACCGCGGGGTCAGGTGTACGACCTGAGCTGCGACACGTGAACAGGCCACCGGGACCGGCGCTGAAATGCGCTGGTCCCGGTGGCGTTTTGCGTGTCCTGCCCCGCGCGGTCGCGGGTGGCTCTCAGTGGGGCTCCTCGGTGGCGTGGGAGTCGGTGAGGGTGAGTGCTCCGCCTGCCGCGACCAGGCCGACGATGACCGCCAGCACGGCGTAGGTGATCCGCTCCCCGTGGAAGAACGACGCCACCAGGGTGTCGCTCCAGGTGCCTGCGGGCAGCTGCGTGGTGACCAGCGCCGCGATCAGGGTGCCGACCACGGCGGTGCCGATGCTGCTTCCGACCTCCTGGGCGGTGTCGTTGAGCGCCGCGCCGATCGACGTGCGGTTGCTCGGCACCGCGTCGACGAGCGCGATGGCGCAGATCGTCATGACGGTGCGCAGTCCGACGGTCATCACGACCATGCAGACCGCGATGACGCCGTACCCGCGGTCGACGCCCCAGGACAGACCGGCCAGTGAGCCGGCCAGGCAGACCGCGCCGACCAGGCAGGCGATGCGGTGGCCGAACCGTGCCGCGAGCCACTCGGACAGGGGGGTTGCGGCGATCATGGTCACGATGAGCGGCAGGTTCGCCAGACCGGCCCGTACGGGGCTCCACCCGTAGGCGTACTGGAAGTGGAGGATCAGCCCGAACATCACGGCGGCCATCGCGATGGCCGTGCCGATCTGCGCGATGGCGGCGCCGCGCACGGTGCCGTTGGAGAAGAGGCGGAGATCCAGCATGGGCGATGGGCTGCGGCGCTCGTGCCACACGAACGCGATCCCCGCGGCCAGGGCGCCGAGGAACGAGGCGAGGGTGATCGCGGAGAGCCAGCCGTGCTCGACGCCGCTGGTCAGCGAGTAGCAGGCGAGGCCGATGGTGGCGACGCTCAGCGCGGCGCCCGGCAGATCGAGCCTGTCGCGGGTCAGGTCCTGCGGCCGGTCCGCCGGGACGCCGAGACGGACACCGATGGCCGCGATCAGGGCGATCGGGGCGTTGATGAGCAGGAGCCACTGCCACCGCACGTGAGCCAGGGCGGTCCCGCCCAGCAGCGGGCCGAGGATGAAGCCGGACATGCCGACGATGATCATCAGGGTCATCGCGCGCATCCGCAGCGCCTTGTCGTCGAACAGCCGGAAGACCAGCGAGTTGGTGACGGGGGCCATCGCCGCAGCAGCGATGCCCAGGCCGGCCCGCAAGGTGATGAGCTCCCCCGCGGTGCCGACCGCGACGACGCCCAGGCTCAGCAGGCCGAACACCGCCAGGCCGACCAGCAGCACGCGTCGGCGCCCGAGCCGGTCGGCCATCGATCCCGCCGTCAGCAGCAGGCCGCCGAACGTCAGCGAGTACGCGCCGGTGACCCACTGGAGCGCGGTGGTGCCGCTGCCGAGGTCCCGGCCGATCGTGGGCAGTGCGATCGAGAGCAGCGTGTTGTCGACCATCTCGACGAAGAAGGCCAGGCAGAGCGCGGCCAGGGGAATCCATGCGGCGCGCAGAGACGGATAGGTGCGTGACGCAGGGGGCGCGGTGGCGGTGGTGGTCATGGCGGGCCTCCTTTCGGAACGTCGCCGACTATCGAACGACGTTCGACCATAGAACGTAGTTCGATAAATGCGCAAGCTGTGATTGGATGGGCACCATGACAGGCCCACGATCACGACCCGCCGATCGCCCTTCCCGAGGACGTCAGCGTGGATCGCACTCCATCGAGGCCGTTCTCACCGCGGCCGTGGCCCTGCTCGACGAAGCGGGCGCGCCCGCGCTGACCCTTCGCGCCCTCGCGGCCCGGCTCGGCACCGGCGTCGGCAGCATCTACTGGTACGTATCGGGCAAGGACGACCTGCTCGACCGCGCCATCGACCACGTGCTCGGCGGGGTGCTGACCGCCGTCGAAGGGCAGAACGACAGCGGCGACCCGATCGATGACCTGCGCGTGATGGCCGTCACGCTGTTCGACGCGGTCGTGGACCGTCCGTGGCTGGGTGCGCACTTCATGCGCAACATCAACGTCGAGGGCAACGCGTTGCGGCTCTACGAGGAGCTGGGGCAGCGGACGCTTCGGCTCGGCCTCACGCCACGGCAGCGGTTCCACGCCGTTTCGGCGATCGTGGGCGTCGTGGTCGCCAACGCCGCCGACCTGGGGCAGGAGCCGCCCCAGGAGGTGGTCGACGGCCTCGTGGGCCGCGAAGAGTTCCTCGGGCGCTACGCCGAGACGTGGCGTGCGCTCGACGCCGAGAAGTATCCGTTCGTGCACGACATCGTCGACGAGTTCGACGGGCACGACGACAAGGAGCAATTCCTGGCCGGGCTGGAGCTGACCCTGGCGGGCCTCCGCCTTCAGGCCGGAGCCTGAGGGCGGGGCAGGAGCCTGAGGGCGGGGCAGGAGCCTGAAGGCGGGGCGACCGTTCCCGCCCGCCACCGAACGGCCCGGCGGATCCGGCGGATTCCAGGGTCAGGCGGACTCGGCGGATTCCAGGGTCAGGCGCTGTGCACGATCTGGATCAGGTTGCCGCAGGTGTCGTCCAGGACCGCGACGGTCACCGGCCCCACCTCCAGCGGCTCCTGGGTGAAGCGCACTCCGCGTTCACGCAGTCGGGCGAACTCCGCGGGAACATCGTCCACGGCGAAGGAGGCGGCCGGGATGCCGTCCCTGACCAGGGCCGTCTTGTACGGCTTCACCGCGGGATGGCCGTCGGGCTCCAGCAGGAGTTCGGTCCCGTCGGGGTCGTCCGGCGAGACCACGGTCAGCCAGCGGTCCCGGCCCGCCGGGACCTCGGCCTTCTTCACGAAGCCCAGTACGTCGGTGTAGAAGCGCAGGGCCTTGTCCTGGTCGTCGACGAAGACGCCGGTCAGATGGATCCTCATGTGCTGTTCTCCTGGGTCGGGGCATGGCCGTCGGGTACCGACGGCGGAGCGTACCGGCCCGGCGGACCACCGTGGACGTCCCGCGCCGTCAGTGCCGCAGCGCCTTTCCGACCTCCACCTCGACGTCCCCGTCGAGCTTGCGGTTGCTGCGGGCCGTGGCGGTCTTGGTCCCCTTCGCGGCCACGTCGTCGACCGTCACCACGACCGTGTCGAGCAGATTGCCGTTCGGGTCGTTGAAGTTGATCTGCACGCCGTAGGACTGCGTCGAGCCGGTGCTGTTCGTCACGGTGATCTTCGAGGTGACACGGCCGTCCTCGTCGGTGGACGGGGCGCCCGCCTTGACGTCGCCGCCCGCGTTCACGCCGTCCTTGAAGTCGTTCAGCTTGTCCCCGGCGGCGGCCGTCGCCGAGGCGACCACATCGGCGCCCCGGGAGGCGACGGATGCGGCCGCCGACGCCGCCTTGGACGCCGTGCTGGACGCGCTGTCCCCGTCGTCCGAGCAGGCCGATGCCGTGAACGCCACGGTCATCGCCACCAGCACCGCGCCCGCACCCCGTAGGCCTCGCCTCTTCATCGTGCCTCCCAGCACTCGTCCGTCACCCCAAGTCAAAGGGGCGGCAGGTGGGGGCGCATGCGGTGTAGGCCGGACGGGCGAGCGGCCGGGGGCCGTGGGGTCGCGGGCCGGGCGCGGACCGCCGAGGCTGGGGGGATGAGTGAGCAGACCGCCCCCGGCGCACCGGTCCCGCCGCCCCCGCGGCGGCGGCTGTGGCCGTGGGTGCTGTTGATGGTCCTCGTGCTGCTCGCCCTCGGCCTCGGTGCGGTCTCCGCGGTGCTGGCCCGTGAGGTCTCGGCGGAGAGCTCGCGGACCGTTCACATCCGGTACGAGGTCACCGGCACCGCCGAGAACGTGGTGCTCACCTACAGCACCTGGCGGGGCGACGCCCTGTCGACCGGACGGATGACCCTGCGGACCCTGCCGTGGGCCGGGGAGCTGGACTCCAAGGGGTTCATGAACAACGGCTCGTTCGCCGCCGGCCTCGGGAAGTCGGGCGGTGACGTGGCCTGTTCGGTGTCGGTGGACGACGGCACCCGCCGCACCGCCAGGGCTTCCGGCCCCTTCGCCACCGCGACGTGCAGCGGGTTCTGAGACGCGACCGCGCCCCCGGGTCGTCCGGGGGCGCGGTCCTCGGCGGGAGCGGTGGGAGTCAGCGTCCGTAGCGGATCAGCGCGCGGACCATGCGGCAGGTGGTGTCGGACGGCGGGTGGACGGCGAGGCGCTCGGCGGCCGTACGTATCCGGGCGTTGCTCGCGCTCGACGGGTGGTAGACGCCTGCGTCGAGCAGGGCGATCGCCAGGCGCATCGCCTTCAGCCGGCGATTGTGGGAGACGTACCACTCACGGGGCCGTCCGGCGGGGAGCCGCCTCTTCTTCAGGGGTGTGTGGAGCGGCTTGGTCGTCACTGCGGCTACGGCCATCTGCAACCTCCTGGCACGGTGGTGGAACCCTCACGAACTACCCCTATTTTACTGCCCCCCACTGACAATCGCCCCTGGCCAGAGGGGTTTTCGCGAGTCCATCGCGTACCTTTGGACCCATGGAGATCTGGATCAATCCCGCCTGCTCGAAGTGCCGCAGCGCGGTGCAGCTGCTCGACGCGGAGGGTGCCGACTACACCGTCCGCCGGTACCTGGAGGACGTGCCGTCGCCGGACGAGATCCGGGTCGTGCTCGACCGGCTGGGGCTGGAGCCGTGGGACATCACGCGGACCCAGGAGGCGGACGCGAAGGAGCTGGGGCTCAAGGAGTGGCCGCGCGAGGCGGATGCGCGGGAGCGGTGGATCACCGCCCTCGCCGAGCACCCGAAACTCATCCAGCGGCCGATCATCACGGCGCAGGACGGCACAGCCGTGGTCGCGCGCACGGACGAGGCGGTCCGGGACGCGCTGGGGCGCTGAACAAGGGCCCTGCGCGCCGGGCGTGAGTGACCGCCCGGCGCGGGCAGAGGCCTACTCTCCCGCCTGCGCCTCGGCGTCCGCGAGCAGTTCCGTCAGGCGGAGCCCGAACCGTGCGTCGCAGGGGTGCGCCTCCCCCGTACGCACCGATTCGATCAGCGCGTCCACCGCCGCGCCGAACGCCCCGACGGCGCCGTCCCACCGGGGCAGGCCGACGATGCCGTGCTCGCCCCTGAGCTCGATGCCCACCCCGGCCGCGGCCACCGGTGCCGCCAGCGTGAGCGTCACCGTGCTGGAGGCGCCGGACGTGTGGCGCAGGACGAGATGGTGGGTGCCTGCGGGGCCGCGGGCCGCGGTCAGGGCGGTGACGTCGCCGAGCACCGGAATAAGGACCGAGAGCGCGTGCGGGCCGACGTCCCACAGGCCGCCCTTCTCCCGGCGCCAGGGGGACGCGGCGTACTCGCTGTCCGCGCCGGGTGCCCACAGGGCGCCGATCCACTCGGCGTGAGCGGTGAACCAGCCGCCCTTCGCGCCCTGTTCGGCGATCCAGTCCGCGGTCTCCGGCGCGAACCGCAGGGTGCAGAAGACGATCGAGGCGACCCGGGCCCGCTCGGCGGCCTCGGCCACTTCACGGGCGCCCTCGACGGTGGTGGCCACCGGCTTGTCCATCAGCAGATGGCAGCCGGCCGCCGCGGCGCGCGCGGCCAGCGGGGCCTGGACGTCCGGCGGCAGGGCGAACGCCACGGCGTCGCTCGCGCCGAAGAGTTCGTCGAGCCCCGCGTCCCCGGTGTACGCCGTGGTGCCGTGCGCGGCGGCCAGCTCCTCGGCCGCCTCGGCGCGTCGGCCCCACACCCCGCTCAGCACGGCGCCGGGGTGGGCGGCGAGGGCGGGGGCCTGGGTGTTGCGGGCCCAGGGGCCCGCACCGACCAGACCGATACGCAGGGGGGTCACGGGTGTAGTCATGGGACCAGTGTGCCGGGTGCGCCGTCCTGGCCGTTCGAATCCGGTGGCGGGGCGTGCGGGGAGGTCGTTATGTTGGCGGGGCCGGCCGCGGGACTCCGGGGCGACTTCCGGGACTTGCCTCTAAAGCAAAAATTTCGCTGTTCGCCCCCTCATTCCCCGGCCGGCTTCCGCCTGTGCGTACCGCCTCGCGGAACACCACGGGGGATTCATCATGCCGACCGAAACCTTTGCCGATCTTGTCGCCGCCGAGGACGTGCTCCTGTTCGTCAACGCGGCGATCACCGCGACCGGACAGCGCGAGTTCCGCTCGGAGGCGTACCGGCAGCAGCTCTCGCTGGACTTCCTGCACGAGTACGTGCGGGTCAACTACCGCCGGGTGTATGCCGCTTCGCTCGCCCTGGACATCAACGACCACAACGCCGTGCGCATCGTGCAGGGTCTGCTGGAGCACGCCGCCGAAGCCTCGGACGAGGAGAGGCGCACCGAGGGCCGGCTGATCGCGGCCCGGCTGGCGAAACTGCCGCCGCAACGGGTCTACCGCCTCTTCCGGGGGCTGCGCGCGGCCAAGGTCAACAACCGGCGCACCCGCGCGATCATGCGTGACTGGCTGGCCGGGCGGCCGGATCCGGCACACGACGCCGTGAAGTACCGCACAGGGCTGAAGACCGCGGTCCGCCATGCCCATCTCCGGCTCGACGACGACGGGGGACAGCCGGGCGCGGCGCCGGGCGGCGAGCTGGGGGCCTTCCTCTTCCGGCCGGGGAAACTGCCGCGCTACCGGCACGGGCTACTCGACGCCTGGCGCCGCGCCCACTACGAGCAGGGCGCCGTCGGCGAACTGCCGTTCACCGTCGCCGAGGGCTTCGCCGCCCGGCACGGCATGAAGCGTGAGGCGTTCCTGGAGCGGATGGCTCCCCGGATGACGCGGCTGGAGCGGCTGCGCACCCAGGGGCAGCGCGGCAAGGCCTCTCCGCGGGAGCTTCCGGCGGGCGTCGATCTGACCGTGATGCCGCTGACCCGGCTCGCGCTGTACGTCCTGGCGTTCGACGCCCCTGCGCGCCGGCAGCATCGCGCGGAGCTGACCCTCGCCCTGCGTACCGCCGCCCGCCGCGCGGCGGGCCCGCACGCCGGGAGCTGGGGACGGGTCGCCGCCGTGCTCGACGACAGCTACTCCTCGTCGGGCTCGGGCGAGAAGCGACGCCGCCCGCTCGCCGTGGCACTGGCCTGCCACTTCCTGCTGGAGGCGCTCGCCGCACCCGGCGCGTACGCCCCGCTGTGGACCAGCGGGGTGCGGGATCCGCTGCTGGTCAGGCCATGGGGCCCGACCCCGCTCGGTCTCCGCGTCCTGGACGCTCTGGAGCACGGTCCGGACCGGCTGGTCATCGTCTCGGACGGCTGGGACAACGCCCCGCCGGGGCTCGCGGGCGAGGTGCTGCGGGTGTGGCGGACCAGGCTCGACCCGGATCGGAGCACTGCTGTGGTGCATGTGAACCCTGTATACGACGCGGACGGTTTCGACGTCCGGCGGCTGTCGCCCGGCGTGCCGACGGCCGGTATCCGGGACGCGGAGGACCTGCCGGCGCTGGTGGAGATCGCGCACTTCTCCGAGGGCCGCACCGGCCCCGCCGAGCTGTACGCGTACCTGGACCGGCAGGTCGCCCGGTTCGTGAACGACGACCCGTCGGGAGGACCGCTGTGAACAGGCTCGAACTGACCGGGCTCACCGCCCGCCCGGCGCAGGTGTGGGGCGGCGTCCGGCTCGTACCGCTGGTTCGCGAGCAGCCCGTCGAGGGGCTCCGGCTGCACCGGGAGGTGTACTCGGGGTTCGGGACCGGTGTGGTGGAGGTGGGTCCGCGTACGCACTACACCTCGTACATCCCGCATGGGTTCGTCGCGGACTGGACGGGTAAAGGCGCGAACACCGCCGCGTACGGGACACAGCTCGCCGCTCAGGACGGGAGCGGCTCCCGGAGCACCCCGCCCAGGACGCTCACGCTGCCGCGCCACCGTCACCACCGCCTGGCCAAGCGGCAGCCCGGGAACCGGCTGCGCTTCCTGCCGCTGCACCTCGCGATGGAGGGCTATCTGTCGCTGCACTTCGGCGGGCCGTCCACCGCCTGGGAGGAGTGGTCGCGCCAGGCGCTGCGCGACGGGCTGTCGCCGCGCGCCGAGGACGCGTACCTGGGGTGGTCGGTGCGCGGGCTGGGCGACGCGCTGCGGGCGTTCGAGATCCATCCCGGTCAGTGCGGGGTGATGGTGTATACGGCTGACGCGCTCGCCGCCGCCTTCGTCGTCCCGCATCCCGACGACTACCGCCTCCTGCACCCGACGCTCGTGCAGGACCTGTACGGGGAGCTGGTCCATCAGTACGCGATGTACGGCGCGCCGGTCGCCGAGTTCGGGGCCCGGATCGCGGACGGCCCCCATGTCCGGACGCTCGCCGGTCTGCGGGCCGCCGCGCGGGGGCAGGAGCGGGAGTGGAGCGAGACGCACGACACGCTCTTCGCACGGGAGCTGCTGGACACCTCGTACGGCTTCGACCGGGTGTACCGGATGGGGTCGTTCACGCTGTGGCGGTTCCTGCCGCCGTTCCTGCGCAACCGGGACGGGCAGCACATCGGCGAGACGATCACCGACCACAAGGGACAGGTCGCCTACCTGAAGACGTTCCGGCTGTCCGAGGCGCAGGTCCGGCGCGGGCACCTGCTGCAACGGCTCGCCGACGCGGACTGGCTGCTCCCGCGTGCGGCGGTGGCCCTCGGCACCACCCCGGAGGAGCTGGTGCGGCGGATCCGTGCCGCCGGCTTCGAGCCGCTGCTCCGGGACCGCGGCAGCCGGTAGGCGGCACCCCACGGCCGGCCGGTCTTACGCAGGAAACCTCGGTAACACGGGGTTCACACGAGGGCAACGGTCGGGAAATCGCGCCTTGCGAAGCTGCGCTGCATAGACCGCAGCACCCGCAAAGGATGGGCTTCCGTGACGTTCAAGGCTGAGTACATCTGGATCGACGGCACCGAGCCGACCGCCAAGCTCCGTTCCAAGACCAAGATCATGCCCGGTTCCCCGCCGTCCGACGTGGCCGTGCTGCCCATCTGGGGCTTCGACGGGTCGAGCACCAACCAGGCCGAGGGCCACGCCTCCGACCGGGTGCTGAAGCCGGTCTTCACGTGCCCGGACCCGATCCGTGGCGGTGACGACGTCCTGGTCCTGTGCGAGGTCTTCAACATCGACATGACCCCGCACGAGTCCAACACGCGTGCCGGACTGCGCCCGATCGCCGAGCAGTTCGCGGGTCAGGAGCCGATCTTCGGCATCGAGCAGGAGTACACCTTCTTCGACGGCCACCGCCCGCTCGGCTTCCCCGTGGGCGGCTTCCCGGCCGCGCAGGGCGGCTACTACTGCGGCGTCGGCGCGGACGAGATCTTCGGCCGCGAGATCGTCGAGAAGCACCTCGACAACTGTCTGAAGGCGGGCCTCGCCATCTCCGGCATCAACGCCGAGGTCATGCCCGGCCAGTGGGAGTTCCAGGTCGGCCCGGTCTCCCCGCTGGAGGTCTCCGACCAGCTGTGGATCGCCCGCTGGCTGCTCTACCGCACCGCCGAGGACTTCAACGTCTCCGCGACCCTCGACCCGAAGCCGGTCAAGGGCGACTGGAACGGCGCGGGCGCGCACACCAACTTCTCCACCAAGGCGATGCGCGAGGGCTACGACGCGATCATCACCGCGTGCGAGTCGCTGGGCGAGGGCTCGAAGCCGATGGACCACGTCAAGAACTACGGCGCGGGCATCGACGACCGCCTTACGGGCCTGCACGAGACCGCCCCGTGGAACGAGTACAGCTACGGCGTCTCCAACCGCGGCGCCTCGGTCCGTATCCCGTGGCAGGTCGAGCAGGACCAGAAGGGCTACATCGAGGACCGCCGCCCGAACGCCAACGTCGACCCGTACGTCGTCACGCGGCTGATCACCGACACCTGCTGCGCCGCGCTGGAGAAGGCCGACCAGGTCTGATCCCGCAGCAACCGCACGTCCGAGAGGCGCCCGCCGCACTGCCGGTGGGCGCCCTTCGGCGTGCCCGGGACGGCATGAGTCCCCAACCGGCGCGGGTGACCGGCGGGTTGAGAGACACGAGTGAGGAACGTAACGCAAAGGGTCCGTATCGACGAGTGAGAGAGGCCTGCTCCCCCGCCCCGTTCTCTGGTTCAATGGGGGCATGGCCAGCATCCAGCACACTTCGACAGGTCGCAGCGACCTCGAGCCGTTCTGGCCTTCCCGTCAGCATCACGACTTCGACCGGGTGTGTTGCCGCGCGTTGAACGCGCAGGCCCTCTAACACCGCTCACCCCGGTCTTCGGTCCGCGCGCACGAAGCAAGTCCGTCCACAGACGACTCCCTCGCGCGAAAGAGCTGACCCTCATGGCGAACACTCGTACCTTCTCCGCCGCAGTCGCTGCCACCGCAGCGCCGTCGACGACCGCTGCGACCGCTTCCGCCCGTCCCCACTCCCCCAGCCGGCCTCGTCTGCGAGCCGTGGATCCGGACGAAGTCGTCCGGCCTGCCGACGTCTCCGCGTTCCTGACTCCGGGCGCGACCTGGCTGCCCGCGCCCCAGCACACCCTGCCGGCGCTGCCCGGCCGGCCGGCCATGGTCGGATATCTGGTGCTCATCCCCGCCGACCAGCAGCCGGCCATCGCGGCCGCGGCCGCCCAGTACGTGGTGCCCGAGGTGCTGGAGGACGAGGAAGCCGGGGCTGTGCGGATCGACTCCGTCCAGCGCACCGCCGCGGTGAACGGGGACACACTCGACCTCACCTACCTGGAGTTCGAGCTCCTCGCCCATCTGGTGGCGTACCCCCACCGGGTGCACACCCGCGACCAGTTGGTGACCACGGTCTGGGGTTACGGGCACGTGGGCGACGGTCGCACCGTCGACGTCCACATCGCCCGGCTGCGCCGCAAGCTGGGCGTCAAGCACCGCCGGTCGATCCAGACGGTGCGGCGCGTCGGCTACAAGTACGCGCCCTGACCGCACACAGGTGGGCCCCGGCTGCGGTACGTACCGCAGCCGGGGCCCGCCTCGTCCGTCCGGGGTCAGTTGTGCATCACCGGGGACGCCGCAGCAGCACGGTCCGGCTCCGGCTCGCTGTGGTCCAGGTCCGGCAGGCGGGTCAGGCCGCGCGGGGTGCGCCAGTTCCGCTCGCCCAGCAGCGCCATCACGGAGGGCAGCAGGACCATCCGTACGACCGTGGCGTCCAGCAGCACCGCGACGGCCAGGCCCACGCCCATCTGCTGCATGTCCTGCATCGACAGCGTCCCGAAGACCGAGAACACCGCCACCATGATCACGGCCGCACCGGTCACCGCGCCGGCCGTGCGCCGGATGCCCTCGTCGATCGCGGCCGGGGTGGAGAGACCGCGGCCACGGGCCTCGCGGATCCGGGAGACCACGAAGACGTGGTAGTCCATCGAGAGCCCGAACAGGACGACGAGGACGAACAGCGGCATCCAGGACTCGATCGCGCCGACCCCCTCCGAACCGATCAGCGAGGCGCCCCAGCCGTGCTGGAACACGGCGGTCATCACACCGTAGGCGGCGGCGACCGAGAGCAGGTTGAGCAGGATCGAGGTCACGGCGATGACGTAGCTGCGGAAGCAGAACAGCATCAGCAGGAAGGTCACCGCTGTGATGAAGAGGAAGACGGGCACGATGCCGCTCTTCAGCTGGTCGTTGAAGTCCACCGACCCGGCCACCTCACCGGTGACATAGGCCCGCGCACCCGTGCCGTCGAACGCGGCCGGCAGCCGGTCCTCCCGCAGTTCGGACAGACCGGCCTTGCCGCCGGGCAGCGGTACCTCGATCTCCGCGACGTTCTGCGCCCGGTGGACGGTCACCTTGTCGAAGCCGGCGAGCGCCTTGCGTACGGCCGGTGCCTCGATGTCGTCCGCCTCGACGACCACCTGGGCGGGGGCGGGACCGCCGGGGAACGTCTCGCTGATGTGGCGGTAGGCGACCGACAGCGGGGAGTCCGATCCGAACTGCTTCTCCAGGCCCAGCGACTCGGTCTTCATTCCGAGGGCCGGTGCGGCAAGCACCAGCAGGACGACGACGGAGGCGGCGGCGAAGAACTTCGGCTTGGCGAGGACGAGCCGCAGCAGCTTGCCGGCGATCCTGCCGCTCTCCTTCTTGCCGCGCTTGTTGCGGCGGTTCAGCAGCGGTACCCGTCCGGCGTCGATCCGGTCACCCAGCCAGGAGAGCAGTGCGGGCAGGACCGTCACGGAGCCCATCATGGCGATGAAGACCACGATGATCGTGGCCAGGGCGAAGCCCTTGAACAGCAGGAGCCCGGACAGGAACATGCCGGCCATCGCGACCATGACGGTCAGCCCCGACACGAGCACGGACCGGCCGCTGGTCGCCGCGGCGATCCGCAGCGCCGTCTCGGCATCGCGCCCCGCGGCCCGCTCGTCACGCTCACGCCGCAGGTAGAAGAGGCAGTAGTCGACGCCGACGGCGAAGCCCATCAGGAACATCACGGAGTACGTGGTCTGGAAGAGGTGCAGCTGGTGGCTGGCGAGCGAGAGCAGGCCGAAGGCCGCCAGGCACGCGGTCAGCGCGAGGCCCACGGGCAGCAGGGCCGCGACCACGGCGCCGAAGGCGACCAGCAGGATGCCGAGCGCCAGGGGCACGGCGGTGAACTCGGCCTTCTTGAAGTCCTCGGAGAGCAGATCGCCGAGCCACTTCCCGGCACTGGCCTCGCCGAACTGGCGGACCGTCACGTCCGCCCGGTCGTCCTGGACCCCGGACACGGCGTCCAGGACGGGCTGCACCCGGTCGGCGGAGGTGGCCGCGTCGCCCTTCATCTCGAAGGTGATCAGCGCGTCCCTGCCGTCCTCGGAGACGACCGGCTCGGCCAGGCCCGTCACCTCACCGGTCTTCCCGAGGGCCGTGGACAGCTCCGAAGCCGCCTTCCGCCAGCCGTCGGGCTCGGCCGACGACACCATGACCATCTCGCCGGCCCGGTGGCCGAGGCCGGCGTCGGAGAGGATCTGCTCGGCCCGGGCCGAGTCACCGGCGCCGTTCTCCGCGTTCGTCATCTCGACCATGCCCGACGCGCCGCCGATGCCCGCGGCGAGTACGACGAAGAGCAGCCAGCCGAGAATGGCCGTCTTGCGATGGTGTGCGCTCCACACACCGATACGTGCCGCGAGATTGCGCCTCATGGCGTTGTTCGCCCCCTGATGTAGACGTCGGACCGGACACCACGAATCTAGGAACCCCGGGCCCGCCGCCCCAGCCGCCGAGGCCCCCACTCGGCGGGACGTAGGGCGAGGTCACGGGGGTGGTGGTAGGTACACCCCCGCCCGGTGGCAGGACGGCTGACGCCCGCGGCGCCCGACGGGTCAGACTGTGTGCGGACCGGGGCCGGCACGACGGCTCGGCAAGCCGGGCGAGGGAAGAGGGACCAGCATGAACGCGAAGCAGGGACGGATCAGAGCGGCGTTGCTGGCCGCGGGGCGCGGGCTGGTGCTGTCGATCGCCGCGACGGTGGGGTCGATCACGCTCTTCGTGCTGGCGGTCCTCTCCATCGCCTTCATCCCGCTGGGCATCGGCCTGGTCACCACCCCCCAGGTACTGGAGGCGGTCCGCAAGCACGCCAATCAGCGCCGGCTGCTGGCCATCACCTGGTCAAACGTCCGTATACCGGTCCCGTACCGGCCGCTTCCGAAGGATGTGCGCAGCGGGTTCACCGGGCAGGTGGAGCGGACCACGCTGATGCTGAAGGACCCGGCGACCTGGCGGGACATCCAGTGGATGCTGGTCGACATGACGGCCGGCTATGTCGTGGCCGTCCTGGCGGCGGCACTGATGATCTACCCCGTGGAGGGCTTCGTCCTGGCGGCGGGTCTGTGGCGGGTCTTCACGGACGACCGGTACTGGTACGCGTTCGTCCCCGTCGACAGCCAGGCGACGGGGCTCGCCGCCGCCGCGCTGGGTGTGGCGCTCTTCGCGACCGGTGTGGCACTGAGCGAGCGGCTGCTGCGGGCACACTTCGTGATCGCCCGCTCGGTGCTGGCCCCCACCCATGAGCAGGAACTGGCCCTGCGCATCGACCGGCTGACCGAGAGCCGGCACGAGGCGGTCGACACCGCCGCGTCGGAGCTGCGGCGCATCGAGCGGGATCTGCATGACGGGGCGCAGGCCCGGCTGGTCGCCATGGGCATGAATCTCGGCACCATCGAGGCGCTGATCGAGAAGGACCCGGAGCAGGCCAAGAAGCTGCTGGCGACGGCGCGCGCGTCCTCTGCCGAGGCGCTGACGGAACTGCGTGACCTCGTACGGGGCATCCACCCGCCGGTCCTCGCCGAGCGGGGGCTCGGTGACGCGGTCAGGGCGCTGGCGCTGCGGCTGCCGATCCCGTCGGAGGTGGACGTGGAGCTGGACGGCCGGGTCGATGCCCCGGTCGAGTCGGCGGCGTACTTCGCGGTCAGCGAGGCCCTGACGAACGCGGCGAAGCACTCGGGAGCGGACCGGATCTGGGTGGACCTGCAGCATGTCGGCGGGATGCTGAGGATCTCGGTCACGGACAACGGCAAGGGGGGCGCGGTGGCCGGAGCGGGCTCGGGCCTGAGCGGTATCGAACGCCGACTCGGTACATTCGACGGCATCATGGCCGTCAGCAGCCCCGCGGGCGGTCCCACCATGGTGACCATGGAGATCCCTTGCGAGTTGTCCTAGCCGAAGATCTCTTCCTGTTGCGCGACGGCCTGGTGCGCATGCTGGAGGCGTACGACTTCGAGATCGCGGCCGCCGTCGAGACCGGGCCCGAACTCACCAGAGCACTCGCCGAGTTGGAGCCGGACGTCGCCGTCGTCGACGTCCGGCTTCCGCCGTCCCACACGGACGAGGGGCTCCAGTGCGCTCTGGCGGCCCGGCGTGCCAGGCCGGGGCTGCCGGTGCTCGTACTCTCCCAGCACGTCGAGCAGTTGTACGCGCGCGAGCTGCTGGCGGACGGCAACGGGGCGATCGGCTACCTGCTGAAGGACCGGGTGTTCGACGCCGACCAGTTCATCGACGCGGTACGCCGGGTCGCGGCGGGTGGCACGGCGATGGACCCGCAGGTGATCTCACAGTTGCTGTCGCGGCGCGCGCAGGACAAGCCGATGGGCGGGCTGACACCGCGGGAGCGGGAGGTCATGGAGCTGATGGCCCAGGGCCGTTCGAACGCGGCGATCGCCTCACAGATGGTGATCACGGAGCGGGCGGTGGCCAAGCACACCTCGAACATCTTCGGGAAGCTGGGCCTGCCGCCCTCCGACGACGACAACCGCCGCGTTCTTGCGGTACTGGCGTATCTGGACCGGGGTTAGGGCCTGGCCGCAGGGGTGCTGAGATGCAGCGTCGTCGCCCCGAGGTGCGGCTTCGCCCTGGATTCCAGCACCTTGACGCGGACCGCCGACGCGGTGACGGCTGCGGGGAGCGGCAGGATGCGCTCGTGGCCGATGGTGGTGCCCTCGGCGATCCGCTGCCACGCACCGTCGATCCTGGCCTCCACGGCGAACTTCTCGACCCGCTGTCCGCGCCGGATGTCCTCACGGACCGCCACCCGGTCGAAGGTGAACGGGCCCGGGCCCTGCGTGCGTACGTCGGAGCCGTAGATCCGGCGCACGTCGTCGCCGAAGGCGGTCAGTGTCGCGACGTCCGCGTCGGCGATCCGGCCGTCGGGAGTGGGCGGGACGTTGAGCAGGAGCGAGGCGTTACGACCGACGCTCTTCTCGTACAGGTTCATCAACTGCGCTGCGGTCTTGGGCTGTTCGTTCTCGTGGTAGAACCAGCCCGGCCGGTTGGAGACGTCCGCCTCGGCCGGGTACCACTGGAGGTGGTTGACGTCCGGGCCGAGGAGCCTGGCGCGTGAGCCGATGTCGGCGTCGGTCGAGTCGTTGGGGAGGCTGCCGAGCCCCGTCCACGGGTCGGTGGCGTGCGGGGTGACGCTCCACTCGGTCTCCCGGGCGGTGCCGGACTCGTTGCCGACCCAGCGGACGCCCTGCGGGCCCTGGAAGACGACGGTGTTCGGCGAGAGCGCCTTGACCATGTCGAACCACTGCTTGACGTCGTACTTCTGCGTGATGCCGGAGCCCGACCAGGGGTTGGCGCCGTCGAGCCAGAGCTCCTCGACCGGACCGTACTGGGTGAAGATCTCGTAGAGCTGGTTGAGGTAGTACGCGTCGTAGTCGTCGGCCCGCACCTTGAAGGTGGGCAGCTTGCCGCTCTTCACCCGGGCGGCACGGTCGTCGCCGGGGACGAGCGTGGGAATCGTTCGCTCGGTGACGGCGCTGCCGTTGCCGAAGCGGCCCTGGCCGGCGGGGGCGCGGTCACCGTCCGCCAGCGCCATCCGCTCGGGCAGGCTCAGCGGTTTCCCCTCGGCCTGCTTGGCGCGGATCTTCTCGACCCACTCCGCGTGCCAGGCGTGCGGGAGCTCGGCGCCGTCGGAGGGCGAGAGGTAGAGGCCGACCTTCAGGCCCGCCTTGCGGGCAGCCTTCACATAGGCGGCCACGACATCGGGGCTGCCCGGGCTGAGGGCGACCGAGTGGTCGGTGTAGCGGCTCGGGTAGAGGACGAAACCGTCGTGGTGCTTGACGGTCAGCATGACCTGCTCGACGCCGGCCGCCTTGTAGGCGCGCATCCACTGGTCGGCGTCGATGCTCTTCGGCGCGAAGAGCTTCTCGTCCTCCGTGCCGGAACCCCATTCGCGGTCGGTGAAGGTGTTCATCCCGAAGTGCGTGAAGGCGGTGACCTCCCGCCGCTGCCACGCCAGCTGTCCCGTCGTGGGGACGATGTTCGCCGCCTTCTCGATGATCCGCTCGGGGCTGTCGCACGCCTCGACCGTCATCTGCGAGGCGGGTCTCACGGGTGCGTCGCACGAGGCGGCGGGCGACACGGACGCCCGGGGCGCGGACTGCTGCGCCGTGGCCTGTACGGGAACGAGCGCGGCGGCGGCCGCCAGTGCGATCGCGCTGAGTGCATGGGTGCGTCGTGCCATGGTTCCCTCTCATTCACAACCACGAGTGGTCGGATCTATCGAGTGCCGACGCGTGCATGTTGCCGCAAGAAGCGGCTCTCGGGAAGGGTGTGCGCTTCATACGTCCTATCTCTCATGCGTGAAAGTCCAAGCCTCCAGCTGCTGCGGCCACCCCAACCGGACGCGCACGCCCGACACTTGACGCACACGCATTCCACCTCCCGTTGAACGGACCGCGCACCGGCCCCGTATGGAACGTCACGCTTCTCCCCCGCGAAGCCTGAGGAGTCCGAGGAGTTCCATGGGACGCACATCGCGCAAGAAACGCTCCACCCTGGCCAACCGGGCGATCATCGCCTCGGCCGCACTGATCCTGGGCGGGGGTGGGCTGGCCGCGGTCAACGTCTACGCCTCTGCGGGCGAGGGCTCGTCCGCCTCGTCCCACGGCCGGAACTGGCAGCCGGTCCGCCAGGCGTCCACCATCGACTGCCCCGAAGTGGTCAACGAGATCCCCGAGGTGCCCGATCCGGCCCGGCCGGAGGTCGACCGCGAACTGGCCGCCATGGACACCCAGATCACCGATGCCTACCGGGAGTTCGCCGACCGCAGGGACAGGATGGCCAGGGATCCGCAGCTGGCCCGGAACGCCGTGCTCGACCCGCTGGAGGCCCGGCGGGCCGCCAGCATCGACCGCATCGCGACCGCCATCGGGCGCACCGCGCAACGCCCGGAGGGGCTCGGCTCGCTGGCCCCGTGCAGTCTGCGTGCGGACGACGAAGGGGGCGGTGAAGGGGGCGACGAAGCGGACGGTCCCTCGGACGAGCCCACGAGCGAGCCCACGAACGACGGTTCCGGCGAGGACGGAAACGGGGACGGGGACGGAAACGGAGACGGAGACGGAGACGATCAGGACCAGGACCAGGACCAGGGCGGCAACGGCCCCGAGGACTCCGACTTCGTCGACATCCAGTCCGTCCGGCCCGACGTCGGCACGCCCGCCCGGCTGCGCGGCGCGTCGCGTGGCACCTTCACCACCGAGTGCGGGCGCAACCAGAACGGGAAGTTCAACCCGGACAACGTCATCGCCGCCCCCGGTGTCGGCAACGGCGCCCACCACATGCACGACTATGTCGGCAACCAGGCCACGGACGCCTTCTCGGGCGACGACGACCTGGCGGCCGGGGACACCACCTGCCGCAACCAGGGCGACCGGTCCACGTACTACTGGCCCGTGCTCCGCCTGCAGAACGGCACGGCGGAGAACGACGCCGACGCCGACGGCGGGGGCAGGGACCAGAACACCGGCGAGATCCAGACCCCGTCCCAGGTCACGCTGAAGTTCGCCGGGAATCCCACCGGGAAGGTCACGGCCATGCCGCGCTTCCTGCGCATCATCACCGGCGACGCCAAGGCGTTCACCAACGGCGACGCCAATGCCAACGCCTCCTGGAGCTGCACCGGCTTCGAGGACCGGCAACTCAAGGACAAGTACCCGATCTGTCCGGAGGGCAGCCAGGTCGTCCGTTCCTTCGCCTTCCAGAGCTGCTGGGACGGCCGGAACACCGACAGCGCGAACCACCGCACCCATGTGGCCTTCGCGCAGGACGACGGGAGGTGCCCGGGCGGCTTCCGGGCCATTCCGCAACTGGTCCAGCGGATCGTGTACGACGTACCTCCGGGGCCCGGGTTCGCCGTCGACTCCTTTCCGGAGCAGCTGCACAAGCCCGTCACCGATCACGGCGACTTCATCAACGTCTTCGACGACAGGCTGATGCGGAAGGTGGTGAGCTGCATCAACGACGGGCGCAAGTGCCGCTGAGGGCCACCTCTGCGGCGAACACCCCCGCACGCCTGCGCGGTCAGCTCCCGCGGTGACCGGAGTGTCCTGCCTCGCTCCCCCCACTGCCGCCACTCCCCGAGTGGTGCGGCGAGGCAGTCTCCACCGTCCCCCCGAGCCGGCCGCGCAGCGCTGCGATCACCGTGGCGTCCGAGACGGCGACCCACCTGCGGCCGACCAGATACGAACCGCCGTAGTCGTTGGCCTCGTTGATCCACTCCCGCTGGCCCCGGTCGGTGGCGAAGGTGGCCAGCACATAACGCCCTTCTTCCGTGGTGCAGTTGGCCTGCCGCAGCTCCTGGGCGTCGGTCTGGATCTTCGGCTCGCAGTGCGCCTGTGCGGCGAGTTCCTCCAGTGTGCCGGTGGCGGTCGGCGGGATCGCGGTCCCGTCACCGCCACCGTCGCATGCCGCGAGCAGGGCCAGGCCCACGCAGCCGGCCACGAGGGCCGCCGCGCGCCACGCATCCTGCACCCCTCGCGCCCCGCGCCGCGTCGTCATCCGCCCATCGTGCCGCTTCGGTGCGGGTCCTGGCAGCCGAACGCGAGAAGGCCCGCGGGCGCGAGAAGCCGTGCGGGGCGGGCCCCTCACATCACCCGGAGTGACCATCGCACGATTCGCTCGTTCAGCTGAACGTGCGTCCACTGCCAGAGGTACCGTCAGCCGCCGCCGGGTTCGATGCGGGGCGGTCCGAGGCCGCGCTCGTCGAGCACTACCCGCGGCTGACCCGGCTCGGCTATCTCGTCCTGCCGCACTCGCTGAGCCGCGACCGGCGCGTTCTCACGGCCCACGCGCTGGCCCAGCGGTCCCTGCAGGCGGCACGCAGAGCCGGGCCGGCGGACAGCGAAGCCGTTCCGCTGCCGCGCCGTCCCGGCCGCGCGGAGCCGGCCGATCCTGGCTACGCGTACCTCCGGCGGCAGGTGCTGCGGGGCGCGCTGGCTGCGGGCCTGCCGCTGCGCCTGCGGCGGCGGCCGCGTCGCGCCCAGTTTCCGCCCGTCCTGCCGCTGACCTGGGGCCTCCGGCTGTTCCCGCACTCCGGCGGAGTCGATGAACTGGCCCTGGAGCAGCAGCTGTCGGCGATGAGCGGCGCGGCGCGGGCCGCGTTCGTCCTGCGCGGTCTGGAGGGGCTGGCGGACGGCGAGGTCCGGAGGGTGCTGGCCGACGCCGGGGTGGCCGATCCGCATGCGGCGCTGATGGAGGCGGACGGGGTGTCGGCCCCCTGCGCGCTGCTGGCGTCGTCCGGGTTCGATCCCTGTTCGCTCCAGGCCCGGCTGCCGGATCTGCCGCGCCGCCGCAGATACGTCCGGGCGGCGCTGGCCGGCATTGCCGCCCTGCTGGTGTGCGGGACGCTGTGGGGTCTGCCGGGCGATGGCTGGGGCCGTGACGCCTTGTCCGCGCCCCTGTACGCGCGCAACCCCGCCGCCGAAAAGGCCCTGGATCCGGGGGCGTTGCGGAGGGTGCCCGCGATGTTCTGGCAGCGCTCACCGCGTACCGACTTCACCGCCTGGCCCACCCGCGGCGACCGCACCGAGGACACGCGGCTGCTGCGGCGGGCGCTGCGGGTGTGGGCGCGGCCGGACGGCGGTGTGCGGACGTCGGCGACGCCGCGGACGCCGGTGGGGCCGCCGATGGGGCCGCCGCAGCTGCTGTACGCGGGCGAGGTGGGCGCGTCCGCGGTGGTGCTGTTCTACGACGGGCTGCGGGTCGTGCGGTATGCGGAGCCCCGTGACGCCGATCCGTCCGAGGGCGCGGCGCTCGACTTCGCACGGGTCGACGGGGCGGACGTGACGTCGGCGGGCGCCCTGGTCGTGGCCCGGGCGGGGGGCGCGGTCCGCTATCTGACGGCGCCCTGGGTGCGGCAGGTGCGGGTCCGGGATCTGCTCGCCCCGGGCCGGCCACCGCGCGCGCTGCACCGCTCCGCCGACGGGGTGACCGATCCGCTGACCAGCCCGGCGACCGCACCCGGCTGCCGGTCCTGGTACGCCGTCGAGCTGGCCGACGAGGCGGCGGTGCGGCTGGTGACGGATCTCGGTGAACTCGCCCCGGTCCGGCTCACCTCGGGCCCGCCGGCGAGGCCGCACGACGTATCGGGGCGCTCGGAGTACGCGAGCTGGGCGCGGACCGCCTGCCTGCTGTCGGCCGTGCGCTCGCACGGGGTGCGCACGGTGAACTCATGGCTGTACGCGACGCAGTCGCTGCCCGAGGGGAACGGCACGGCCCAGTGGCTGTGTACCCGGGCGGAGACCTGGCGGGGCACCGGGAACAGGGCCCTTGCCCAGTTCCAGGCCCCGTCCGGGCGGCCACCGGGGAGCAGACCGCCGGGGGTGGTCGCGGCGCGGGCGGAGGATTCGCCGGACTGCGGGACGCGCTCCCCGCAGGTGCTGGCGGGCGTGCTGTGGAAGTCGCGCGGCGGCCGGTGGTACGTACTCGCGGCGGGCAGCGAGCAGTTCGCGTCGCTGACCACGTCCGGCGGGGTGACCGGCCGTGCGCGGGGCCGGCTGCTCGCGGTGCCGGCCGGGGCGGGCGACCGGGCGCGGCTGACCGGGCGGCTCGCGGACGGCAGCCACGTCGGGGCTCTGCGTTGAGCGCACCGGGGCCGCGGCCGGATGCCGGCTCAGGAATTCGTGGCATGCCCCTGTTCCCTGGGCCTACCCCTCAGTACATTGACACCATGTCTAACACGCAGCCGGCGGCGGTCGCGTCGGAGCGGACACCGCTCAAGGCCCGCCGAGTCTCCTTCGCCTGGGACAGGACTCCCCTGCACTGGTTGCCGGGCGACCCGTTCTCCACGCACACCATGAACGTGCTCCACCTGCTGCTCCCGGCCGGGGAGCGCTGGTTCATCCACGTCTACCGCCAGGTGCTCCCGTACATCCACGACGAGCAACTGCGCCAGGATGTCATCGGGTTCATCGGCCAGGAGTCGATGCACTCCCAGGCCCACGACGACGTGCTCCCTCACCTGAAGGAGCTCGGTCTCGACCCGACCCCGTACACCGCCCAGGTCGACTGGCTCTTCGAGAAGATGCTCGGCGACCGGACGCTGCCGCCGGGCCGGGCGCGCAAGTGGTGGCTGATGGAGCGGGTGGCGACGATCGCGGCGATCGAGCACTACACCGCGTTCCTCGGCGACTGGATTCTCAACGCCGACGAGCTGGAGCGGCGCGGCGCCGATCCCACGATGCTGGATCTGCTGCGCTGGCACGGTGCGGAGGAGGTCGAGCACCGCTCGGTCGCGTTCGACGTGTTCATGCATGTCGACGGCAGTTACCGGCGGCGGGTGCGGACCTGGGCCACGGCGTTCTCCGCGCTGGCCTTCCTCTGGCAGCGCGGCGCCCGGTTCTTCATGGAGAACGACCCGAGCCTGCTGGACGGCAAGGCGTCGTTCGGGCAGTTCTACCGCAGCGGCCGGCGGGGCACCCTGCCCAGCACACCCGCGATGCTGCGTTCCATCCCGCGCTATCTGAGCCGTACCTACCACCCCTCGCAGGAGGGCAGTACCGCACAGGCCGTCGCCTATCTCTCCCACTCGCCCGCCGCGGTCGCGGCCGAGGCCCGCACGACGGAAGCCGGCTGACGATGCCCCTCCCCCTCCCCCGTCTGCGTACCGTCGCCGTAGTGGCCGGCGCGGCACTGCTCGCCAAGCGGGCGATGCGCCGGCGCATCGAGAAGTCCCCGCTGTGGCCGCTGCCCGCACTGGAGGAACCGGTGTCCGGCCGGGCGCAGCGCCGTTCCACCACTGCCCGGCGGCTGCTGATCACCGAGCGGACCATGCCTGCGGACGGCGTCGTACAGCTCCGTCTGGAGGGCCCGGACCTGCCGCCCTGGCAGCCCGGCGCGCATCTGGACCTGGTACTGCCGTCCGGCCCGGTCCGTCAGTACTCACTGTGCGGCGACCCGGCCGAGCGCGGCACGTACACCGTGGCGATCCGGCTGGCCGAGGACGGCCGCGGGGGCTCCCGCGAGGTGCACGCCCTGCTCCACGAGGGCCAGGAGATCGAGGTCCGCGGCCCCCGCAACCGCTTCCCGCTGGCCGATGCCCCCTCGTACCTCTTCGTCGTCGGCGGCATCGGCATCACGCCGGTTCTGCCGATGCTGCGCACGCTCGCGGCCTCGGGCGCCGACTGGCGGCTGCTGTACGGGGGGCGCAGCCGGGCGACGATGCCGTTCCTGGCGGAGATCGAGAAGCTGGGCGGGGACGGCGACCGGGTCACCGTCGTCCCGCAGGACGAGGCGGGCCACCCGGACGTCGCGGCGGCCCTCGCGGACGCGGCCGAGGGCACGGCGGTCCACTGCTGTGGTCCCGAGCCCTTGATGGACGCCGTCGCTGCCGCGCTCCCGCCGGGCTGCACCCTGCACCTGGAGCGGTTCTCCGCGTCGGGCGCGGAGGCCGCCGGGTCGGCACCGTTCGAGGTGGAGCTGCGCCGCTCGGGCCGCACCGTGCCGGTCGCGGCCGGTCAGTCGGTGCTCGCCGCCGTACGGGCCGAGCTGCCGCATGTCTCGTACTCCTGCGAGC
Source organism: Streptomyces sp. NPDC087901 (assembly GCF_044742205.1). NCBI lineage: Bacteria > Bacillati > Actinomycetota > Actinomycetes > Kitasatosporales > Streptomycetaceae > Streptomyces > Streptomyces sp. NPDC087901. The sequence continues at coordinate 874,113 of NZ_JBIUUC010000001.1, read as the reverse complement.
AGGGCTTCTGCGGAACGTGCCAACAGCGCGTCCTGGAAGGCGACATCGAGCACCGGGACGATCTGCTGACGGACGCGGAGCGGCGCGATTCGATGCTGATCTGCGTGTCGCGGTGCCGGGGGGAACGCCTGGTACTGGACCTCTAGACGGATGCCCGGCCCGCCTGTCGGTACCCTGTTCCTCATGACGACCGGGGTACGGCGCAGGATGGGCGTCGAGGAGCGCAGACAGCAGTTGATCGGTGTCGCGCTGGAGTTGTTCAGCCACCGGCCCCCGGACGAGGTGTCGATCGACGAGATCGCCGCTGCGGCCGGGATCTCCCGGCCGCTGGTCTACCACTACTTCCCGGGCAAGCAGAGCCTGTACGAGGCGGCGCTGGGGCGGGCGGCCGACGAGCTGGCCGCACGGTTCCTGGAACCGCGCGAAGGCCCTCTGGGTGCACGGCTGTTGCGGGTGATGGGGCGGTTCTTCGACTTCGTCGACGACCACGGTGCCGGGTTCGCAGCGCTGATGCGAGGCGGGCCGGCGGTCGGTTCCTCGACGGCCAACGCGATGATCGACGGGGTGCGTCAGGCGGCCTGCGAGCAGATTCTGGCCCATCTGGGCGTCGAGGAGCCCCCGGCCCGGCTGAGACTGGTCGTACGGTCCTGGGTCTCGCTCGCCGAGTCGACGGCCCTGATCTGGCTGGACGGACGCCAGATCCCGCGTGCGGAGCTGGAGTTGCAGCTGGTGCACGACTTCGCCGCGCTGGCCGCCGTGAGTGCCGCGTACAACGAGGAGATGGCGGGCGTCGTGCTGCGTGTCCTCGCGCAGGAGCCGGCCGACGGGCCGTTCGGAGACCTGCTGGTGCGGCTCTCCTCACTGGCGCCCGCCGTGCCGGCCGTGCCTCCTCAGCGGCTGCGGTAGCGAGACCTCCTGGAGCTCAGTTCTTGCGGTAGGAGGGATCGAGGTCGCGCACCTCGGCCGAGAGGTGGAGGGTCAGCCCGGCGGCCGGCCGGATGTGCCCTGCCAGCAGCTCCAGTACGGATTCCGTGAGCCCGGCCTTGATCTCGGGGGTGCGGCCGGGCAGCAGCGAGATGTCTACGTGCACGAGCGCGTCGCCGTCGGGTGCGTCGGCCACCACGGTCTCCTCGACCCGGCGGAACCGGGTCTTGCAGGCGGCGATCTTCGTGGTGACCTTCTCGGCGACCAGCGGGTGCAGCGCACCCGCGAAGCCGGAGCGGTCGAAGGTGTCGTCGAGCTCGGCGGAGTAGTCAACGGTGATCTGCGGCATGAAGGTCTCCTGGCGGGGCGCGGGACGGCGGGCGCGGACGGTGATCGCCTCTACCCTTCCCTCGTTCGGGGAAGGCGCACAAGCAGAATTCACTATGTGAGCAATTCGCCGTGGAGCGCTTGGGCCAGGCCCGCCTCCGCGCTGTCGGAGCGGCCCCGTTCGAAGGCAAGCCGGTAGGCGGCGTCGCCCACGGCGGCGCGGGCCTGGCGTTCGCAGGCCTCGCGCAGCGGGCCCAGTTCCGGGGTGCCGCGCTGGGGGTGACCGACCATGCGCCAGTAGACCTGCCCGGTGCCGTACACCCGGGCGGCTTCGGCGCCTTCGCCCTGGGCGGCGATCGCGGCGGCCAGGATGTCGAGGCCGAGCGCGATGCCGAAGCGGTCGCGGAGCCGGTGCTTGCCCGCGAGCATGGACCTGGCGTGCGTGGCGGCCGCAGTGGCGTGGCCCTGGAGCAGGGCGATCAGGGCGAGCTGGTAGTCGACATAGCTCAGGGTCCAGCACTCGTCCCTGGCCTCGCAGGCCGCGCGCAGGACGACGGCGGCCTCGGCGGCCTCGTCCAGTCGGCCGAGGCCGGTCAGGGCGAAGACGGTGATCAGGTGGCAGCGCAGCCGGTAGGCGGTTTCGAGCGGGGTGCCGGCCACGGTGGTGCGCAGGACCCGGTCGGCCGCGCGCAGCCCCTTCTCCGGTTCGCCGGTCATCAGATGGGTGAGGCCGCGCAGATAGGCGGCGGCGAGGACCCCCTCGTCGGTGCCGTCGTCCGCCGCCGCCCGTACGCACTCCTCGCCGATGCGCTCGGCGGCGGGGTAGTCGCCCTGGAGCAGGACGCAGATGCCGAGCACCCACAGGACGCGGGTGCGGTGCGGGCCGGTGGCGGGGCCGGCGTCCAGGGCGCGCTGGGCGTAGCCCCGGTTCTGCGCGAGGTGGCCGCAGCAGCACCAGAAGAAGCCGATCCGGCCGGCCATCTCCTGGGCGGCGGCGGCGTCGTGGGCCAGGAGGTGGTCGAGGGCTGCGCACAGGTCGGCGTGCGCATCGGCGATGCGGTGGTACCAGTGGATCTGGTCGTCGCCGGTCCAGCCCGCATGGGCGCCGCGGGCCAGTTGGAGGAAGCAGGCGGCGTGCCGGTCGGCTGCCGCGCGTTCCTCGCCGAGTTCGGCGAGCCACATCCGGCCGTACTCGCGCAGCGTGTCCAGCATGCGGTGGCGTTCGCCGTCGCGGGCGACGACGGACTTGGCGACCAGGGCGCGCAGGGTCTTCGGGATCGCGTCCGCGGTGAGCGGTCCACCGGCACAGACGGTGATGGCCGTGGACTCGTCGAAGTCGCCGCGCAGTACGGCGAGCCGGGCCCAGAGCAGCCGTTCCAGCGGGGTGCACAGCTCGTGGGACCAGCCGATGGTGGTACGCAGGGTGCGGTGGCGCATCGGCCTGAGCGTGGCATCGGCGAACACGTCGAGGCGGGAGGCGAGCCGGCCGGCGATCTCCTGGGCGCTCTGGCGCCCGATGCCCGCGGCGGCCAGTTCGACGGCGAGGGGGATTCCGTCGAGACGCCGGCAGATCTCGGCGACGGCCGCGATGGTGGCGGGTTCGTCGAGGGGTGTGCCGGGGGCGGCGGCGGCCGCCCGCTCCAGGAACAGGGTGAGGGCGTCGGCCGTGCCGTCGACGGGCAGGGGCTCCACGTCGACGGTCTGCTCGCCCTTCATGTTCAGGGGCTGTCTGCTGGTGGCGAGGACGGTGAGCCCGGGCGAGGTGGTGAGGATCTCGCCGAGGAGATGCGCGCAGGCGGGGCGCAGGTGTTCGCAGGAGTCCAGGACCAGCAGGAGCTGCTTGTCGGCGAGCCATTCGCACAGCACGTCGATGGGCATCCGCAGGGTGTGGTCGCTGAGTCCGACCGCGTCGGAGACGGTGGCAAGGAGCAGTCCGTCGTCGTGGAGAGGGGCGAGATCGGCCCACCGGACACCGTCGCGGTACGCGGATTCCGCGCGCCCGGCCGCGCGGACGGCCAGCCGGGTCTTGCCGACGCCGCCGGTACCGGTGAGGGTGGTCAGCCGGCCGGTGGCGAGGGAGTGCCCGATCCGGTCGAGTTCTGCCTCGCGTCCGACGAAACTCGTGGTCTCCTCGGGAATGTTGCTCGCCATCGTCACCGTCGCTGACCGGGTGGAGCGGCCGGTCCCGGCCCCCGTGCCCCGTACGGCACCGGCAGGCGATCGACGCCGGTGCCGTACGGGGAAGGAGGCCGGGACCGGCCTGGTGGAGTGGGAGGGCGCGCCCGGGAGTGTGGTGCTGCGGCTCTCCCCGGCGGCTGCCCATACGGTAGTCCCGTTGCGGGTCAGCGCAGTGAGAACACCGCCACCGTGCGTCCCGGGACGGTGAAGCTTCCCGAACTCCTCTCGTACGTCGACTTCTTGACGGTAAGATCCGCGCCCGCCGCCTGGACGGGGTGCAGGGCGTAGTTCTTCCCGGCCAGAGCGGCGACCTTCTGGGTGGTGATGCCGGGGGCGGCGTTGAGGACGACGACCAGCTTGCCGAGCCGCATGGTGATCACACCGGGGGTCTCGTCCTTGCCGGAGAGCGGGAAGGAGAGCGTGGACTGCACCTGTCCGGCGGTGGAGAGGTCGAAGTCCTTCTCCGTGGACCGGATGGTGAGCAGGTCCTGGTACGCGGCCGAGGCGCCGTTGATCTGTGCGCAGCCGGGGCTGATCGCCGTGTTGCTCAGCAGCGGCTTGGCGTAGGACCACTTGGCCTGGTTGTCGGCGGCCGGCGGCAGGCCGCGGCCGAAGCCGTTGCCTGCGCGGCAGTCCCAGTGCAGGGCGTTGAACCAGTCGCCGCTGTCGAAGGAGTTGCGGTCCAGCGACTTGGAGCGCAGCAGGTCCGTGCCGGCCTGGGAGAGCGAGGGGCCCTGCGAGAGGGTGGCCGTCGCCATGGCCAGGACCTGCATGCGGGACCGGTCGGCTGCCGAGGTGCCCGCCGGGAGCTTGAAGGCGAGGGCGTCGTACAGCGTCTCGTTGTCGTGTGCGTCGGAGTAGGCGAGGGCGTCGCCGGGGACCGCGGCGTATCCGGCCGGGGCTCCGTTGTAGTCGACGCCCGAGCCCTTGACCGCGGTGCCGGTGGTGTCGGTGAAGGTGTAGTCGGCGAGGTTGCCGGTGAGTCCGACCTTGATCAGGTCCTGGTAGTGGAGCAGCCGGGCCTTCTGCTCGGCCTCGGTGCCGTTGTGGGTGGAGGTGTTGGGGTCGGTGTAGAGGCCGGTGGCGAAGCCCTGCACGCCGGGGTCCTCGTCGAACGGGGAGCCGCCGCGTACGGCGTCGCGGGCCCGGTCGGAGAAGGTGGCGATGCCGGTGCCGGCCATGTTCTTCTGCGTGGCCTGGACGAAGCGGGCGTCGTCGGCGATCTCACCGAAGTTCCAGCCCTCCCCGTACAGGATGATCTTCTTCCCGTCGACGCCGTCCTTGGCCACGGTCAGCGCGTCGAGCGCCTTGCGGACAGCCAGGATGTTGGCCTTGGGGTGGTGGCCCATCAGGTCGAAGCGGAAGCCGTCGACCTTGTACTCCTTGGCCCAGGTGACGACCGAGTCCACGACGAGCTTGCCCATCATGGTGTTCTCGGGCGCGGTGTTGGCGCAGCAGGTGGAGGTGGCGACGGTGCCGTCCTCCAGGAGCCGCTGGTAGTAGCCGGGCACGATCTTGTCGAGGACGGACTTGTCGTCCTGGCCGGAGGCGACGGTGTGGTTGTAGACGACGTCCATGACGGTCCGCAGTCCGGCGCCGTTGAGGCCCTGGACCATCTGCCGGAACTCGACGGTGCGCTTGGTGCCGTCGGGGTCGGAGGCGTAGCTGCCCTCGGGGACGGTGTAGTGCAGCGGGTCGTAGCCCCAGTTGAAGGCGTCCTTCGCGGCGGCCTTCGCCACGCAGGCCTGCTGCTCCTCGGAGTCGGGGGCGTAGACGGACAGGTCGCAGGCCGGCTTCTGCTGGTCCTTCTTCTTCTCGGGGATGGTGCCGATGTCGAAGGCGGGCAGCAGGTGGACGTAGTTGGTGCCGGAGCCGGCGAGCTCCTTGAGGTGCTTCATCCCGTCCGAGCGGGTGTCGGTGAAGGCGAGGTACTCACCGGGGTGCTTGGACGTGGGGTCCGCGATCGAGAAGTCGCGGATCTGGAGTTCCTGGATCTGGGCGTCGCGCAGCGGCACGGCGGCGGGCTTGGCCAGCCCGCTCCAGCCCTTCGGCGCGAGCCTGCCGTCTTCGAGGTCGACCACGAGGCTCCGGGCGGAGTCGGTGGTCAGCGCGGTGGAGTAGGGGTCGGTGACCTTGTTGGTGACGAGCTTCTGGACGGTGGGTGCCCAGACGTTCACGGCGTACCGGTAGGGCTTGCCGTTCCAGCTCCGCTTCCCGGTGACGGACCAGACGCCGGTGCGGTCGTCGCGCCGCATCGGGACGGTCCTGCCGTCGAGTTCGAGCGAGACGGTACGGGCGGTGGGCGCCCAGACGGACAGGGTGGGTGTGCCGTGCCGGAAGACCGGGCCGAGCGAGGCGCTGCCCGCCTTCGTCCCGTAGAGGTCGTCGAGCACGCCGGCGCTCTGGACGCCGGTGGCGGCGAGCAGGGCGCCGTTGGCCGCGCGCTGGGTGGCGATCAGCTGGCCGCGCAGGGCCTCGCGGACCCTGTCCCGGTCACGGGCGTCGACGGTGAAGGCCGGGTAGTCCTTGAGGTGCGGGTACTTCGTCTTCTGCGCGTCGGTCAGTGCGGACGGGCTGAGCCTCAGCCACTGGCCCTCGTCGGAGAGTGCGCCGTCGACGACGGAGATGCCGCCGCTCGATGCATAGACGAGCTGCTGGCTGGTGGCGTCGGTGGCCTTCACCTTCCACACGACGGTGTCGGAGTCGATCCACTGCGCCTCGGCCTTGGTGAGGTCGGGGGTGGGAACGCCGCCGGTCTGCGGCAGCAGATAGCCGGCCGTACCGCCGAGCATCCAGACCTCGTGGCCGTAGCTCGCGATGTCGAGCGACTGGTCGCTGGGCAGGTCCTTCTCGTCGCCGCGGTGCAGGATGTAGCTGAGCGAGGTGGCCCCGTCGGCGAGCGGGACCTCGAAGGTGACGCCGGAGGAGTCCTTCTTCACCGGCTGGAGCGGCTTGGACCAGTCGGTGGGTTCCTTGGCGCCGGTCCAGGTGTGCAGTCCCCAGCCGTCGTAGTCGCCGTCGGCCCGGTAGTAGTGCAGGACGGCCTTGGTGCTGTCCGGTGCGGGGTAGGCGCCGTCGGGGGCGGTGTCGGTCTGGCCGTCCTTGCCCTGCTCGATCCAGACCTGGCCGGTCTTCGCGAGGTCGACGGTGCGCTCGGCCCCGTCGGCGGTGCCGGCCTTCTCGACGGTGTACGGAACCGCGGAGGCGCCCTCGGGCACCTTGATCCAGGCGAAGGCGCCGTAGGCGTCCCGGCCGGCGAAGGCGGCGGTGGTGTCGCCCGACCTGGCCTGCCAGCCGTCGTAGTCGCCGTCGGCGCGCTTGAAGTGGATGACGGCGTAGTCGCGTTCGACCGCGACGGGCTTCGCCGGGGCGGGGGCCTGTCCGGCGGCCGACGCGGCGAGCGCGCTCGCGGTGCGTCCGGTGCGGTCGACCACAACGGCCTTGTAGCGCAGCGGTGTTCCGGCGGCGGTCGTGTCACCGATGGTCTGGGTGACCTTGTACGGGGCGTGGTCGGCGGTGCCGAGGGTGGTCCACGCGCCGTTGCCGGTCTGGGCGGCGAAGACGACCCGGTTGAGGGAGCCGCCGTCGACGTCGGCGGTGAGCTCGACGGTGCCGGTGGCGCCGGCGGCCGGTGCCTTCAGCGTGATCGAGGGCCTGGCCGCGGGGGCGTTCAGGGTCTTCGCGGCGCGGAGCACGATGCTGGACAGCGCCGGGACGGTGACGGTGATCTTCTTGTCGGCGCCGCTGCGGACCGTGCCGGAACCGCCGTACAGCGTACGGAAGTCCATTCCGGCGGACTCCGTGGACAACTCGACGGTCTTCGCCGCGGTGCCGTTGTTGGTGGCGACGACGTACTCGTTGCCGCGCTCGGGGTCCGTACGGGAGAAGGCGTAGACGGAGCCCTCGGCGTACCTCTCGGTCTGGACGCCGTCGCGCAGCGCCGGGTTCTTCGCGGTCAGCTCGGAGAGCGCGGCGATGGACCGGTAGAGCGGGTGCGTGGTGTCGTACGCGTCGGAGGCGTGCGTACGGTCGGTGCCCAGCTCGTCGTCGTCGAGGTAGTCCGCGGTCTTCGAGGCGAACATGGTCTGCCGGGCGTCCTTGTCGCCGCCTGCGCCCGTGAAGCCCTGCTCGTCGCCGTAGTAGACGACGGGGTTGCCGCGGCTGAGGAACATCAGCTCGTTGGCGAGCTCGGCGCGCTTGACCAGCTCCGCGTCGTCGGCCTTCGGGTTGTCCTGCTTGAGGAAGGTCCCGATGCGGCCCATGTCGTGGTTGCCGAGGAACTTCACCTGCTCGTAGGCGTTGGCCTTGTCGGTGGTGTACCGGTAGTCGTCGCCGAAGACGGCGGCGAGCTCGGAGGCCGGGGCGCCCTGCGAGGCATACTGACGGGCCGCTTCCTGGAAGGGGAAGTCGAGCGTCGCGTCCAGCCGCCCCTGGGTGACGTAAGGGGAAGTGATCGCGGTGTCGGCGGAGTAGACCTCGCCGAACATGAAGAAGTCCTTGCGGCCGTGCTTGGCCGCGTAGGTGTCGAGCGCGGTCGCCCACTGGGTCCAGAAGTCCATGTCGACGTGCTTGACGGTGTCGATCCGGAAGCCGTCGATACGGAAGTCGCGGACCCACTTCTCGTAGATCTTCTCCATGCCGGAGACGACCTCGGGCCGCTCGGTCCACAGGTCGTCGAGCCCGGAGAAGTCGCCGTACGTGGTGGACTCGCCGGCATAGGTCGAGTCGCCGCGGTTGTGGTACATCGTCGGGTCGTTGAGCCAGGACGGCGTCTTGCCGCCGGTGGTGACCGGCTTGTACGGGAACGAGTCCGCGTCCGTCTTCGCCATGCCCGCGGCGTCGTCGAAGGGCCGGCCGTTCCGGTCGAGGTACGGGTAGGCGCCCTTGGGCTTGTAGCCGTAGGTCTTCTCGGCGTAGTCGACGGTGTCGGCGGTGTGGTTGGTGATGACGTCGAAGAAGACCTTCATGCCCTTGCGGTGGGCCTGTTCGATCAGCTTCGTCAGGTCGGCGTTGGTTCCGAAGTGCGGGTCGACCTGGGTGAAGTCGGTGATCCAGTAGCCGTGGTAGCCGGCCGACGCGTCCTTGCCTGTGCCCTGGACAGGGCGGTTCTTGAAGATCGGGGCGAGCCAGATGGCGGTCGTGCCGAGCCCCTTGATGTAGTCGAGGCGGCTGGTCATCCCCTTGAGGTCGCCGCCCTGGTAGAAGCCCTTGTCGGTGGGGTCGTACCCGGTCTCCAGCCGCGAACCGGTCAGCCCGCCCCGGTCGTTGCCGGTGTCGCCGTTGGCGAAGCGGTCGGGCATGACGAAGTAGAACTGCTCGCGGGTCAGGTCGTGACGGTCGGGCTGGGCCGCCAGCCTGGCGTCCGAGGGCGCGGCGGGCGGCCTGGCCGCGGCGGCGGGCAGCGCGGGCACGAGGGCCGCGCACAGGGCGGCCGCGACGACGGCGGCGGGCGCCGCTCTTCGCGCGGACACGCGCGGGTACGGACGTATCACTCGGGTTCTCCTCGACGGGGTACGGGTGCAGGGCCGGACGGGCCGGTGGGGCCCGTCCGGCAGGTGAGGCGTAAGGGGTCAGCTGCGCCAGACGTCGGCGGTCAGCGTGACTTTGCCGGAGGACGGCACCGTGGCCGTGCGGTTGGCACCGCTCTCCCAGGTGACGTTGCCGCTCGCGTCCTTGCGGACGTACTTGTACTCGAACGACGTACCGGCGGGCAGGCTCACGTCGAGCTTCCAGACGGGATACGTGGCCGGGTCCAGCTTCAGCGCGGCGGCGGGGTTCCAGCTGCCGAGGGCGGACTGGTTGCCGGTGACGTAGATGTTCTGGCCGAGCTGGGTGGTGGCGTTGACGCCGAAGGAGGCGCCGGACGTGCCCGTGCCGGGGTCGGTCGGGTCCGTCGGGTCGGTGCCGCCGCCGGTGCAGGTACGGGCGCCGGTCTGGAGGGCGAGAGCCGTGTTGGCGCCGAGCGTGGCGGTGAACTGGCCGGAGCCGTTGACCGTGACGCCGTTGCCGGACTGGATGTCGCAGTAGTCGCCTGCGGGCAGCGAGGTCTGGAACGTACGGGTCAGGGATGAACCCTCGTGGTTGATCGCGACGTACGCCTTGGAGCCGCGGCCGAAGGCGATCTGGTCGCCGCCGTTGTCCCACCAGTTGGTGACGGCCTCACCGCGTGCGGTGTTGCGGAAGCCGACCATGGAGGAGATCTCGGTCCAGGCGTGCTGGCACTTCCAGCCGTCGCTGAAGCAGGCGTTCACCGTGCCGCCGCTGGGCGGACCGGCGTCCTTGTCCGACCACTCGTAGCCGGAGTGGACGTCGGGCGAGCCGTAGGGCCAGGCCAGCATGAACACGCTGGCGAGGGTGTAGTTCGCGCCGTCCTTGTAGTTCAGCGTCTCGCCGTTGCGCTCGGTGTCGTGGTTGTCGACGAACACCGCGGCCTTCGAGGAGGACATGAAGCCCCAGCCCTCGCCGAAGTTCTTCAGGTTGGCGAGGTTCTCGTTGTTGAAGACCTGCTTGAGGCTGCGGGCGTAGCGGAACTCCTGGACGTCGCCGGTGCCGGCGTACTCGTCGGGCGAGACGGCCTCGCCGCCGCCGTAGATCGCCTCCTGCTTCCAGTAGACGCCGGAGTTGCTCAGCCGGGACTTGATGTTGGCGAGGTCACCGGCGGGGATGTGCTTGGCCGCGTCGATGCGGAAGCCGTCGACGCCCAGGGAGAGCAGGTCGTTGAGGTATCCGGCGATCTTGCCGCGGACGTAGTCCTCACCGGTGTCCAGGTCGGCCAGGCCGACGAGCTCACAGTTCTGGACGTTGGCCCGGTCGCCGTAGTTGTTGATCTGCGACTGGCAGTCGTTCATGTCGTTGACCGAGTACAGGCCGGGGTAGTCGTACTTGCTGTACGAGGACCCGCCCGTGCCCGTGCCGGAACCGGCCGACATGTGGTTGATGACCGAGTCGGCCACGACCTTGACGCCCGCGCTGTGGCAGGTGCTGACCATGTTGGCGAACGAGGTGCGGTCGCCGAGCCGTCCGGCGATCTTGTAGCTGACCGGCTGGTACGAGGTCCACCACTGCCCGCCCTGGATGTGCTCCTGGGGCGGCGAGACCTGCACGTAGCCGTAGCCGGCCGGGCCGAGGGAGTCCGTACACGCCTTGGCTACGGAGTCGAACTTCCACTCGAAGAGGACAGCGGTGACGTCCTTGGTACCCGGGGCGGAGGCCTGCGCGTTCGTGGCGGGGACCACGAGGGCGGCGGCGCCCGCTATCAGAGCGAGCGCGGCAGACAAGGGTCTGCTGGCCATGTTTTCCTCCTGCTGTGGGGGAAATGCGGGTGACGGTTCAGAGGCTTGCGGATCACCTCCGACCGGGCGGCCACGCCCTGGCGCGCACGCTTCCGGCGTTGTCGTCGGTCGCCGGCGCTCCGCGTCGACGCCCTCCGCCTTGGAACCGCACACACCAGACCGCGTCCGCTCTCCGGTCCGAGGCAACCCGCGAGCCTCGCAGCCTCATACGGCAACGCGCCCTGCCCTCAAGGCTCCTGAATCTTCTTGCTGCAAGAATGCAAACCTTGCCGCGGGGAGACCGTACGAGTCCGTCAGGTTCCGGTCAACCCTTTGGACACGACCTGCTCACATCCACGAAATACTGCAGATTTCTTCCTGCAAGGTCTTACGCAAGACATTGCAGCGCTGTTACCTTTCTCCCGACTCCGGTCCGGCCGGCCGGGGGTCCCGTCACCCACGGGCCCCACGCGCCCGGCCGGCCGGACCGGTCACACCACCGGAAAGGCCCCGAGGCCGCTTCCCCGCCGGCCCATCCGGGCCGGCCTCGGGGCCTCTCCTGTGCGTGACCCCCGCAGTCGCGATCCGCTCGCCGGCGATGACGAACCGTCAGGAACCGCACCGCCGCAACAGGCCCGGCAGGCCTCACTAGACTCGCCTTCCATGTGGCCAGAACAGCAGTCGCCCCGTGATCAGCCGAACCCCCGGGCCGAATCCCCCGGTTCGACTCCGCCGCAGCCCGGCCTGCCGGGCCCCGACTGGCACGCCGCACCCACACTCGGCATGGGCGCTCCCGAGCCCCGCCGCCGGAACAGGACCGTGACCGCTGTCGTGGCCGCTTCCGCGGCGGTCGTCGTGGCCTGCGGCGTGACCAGTTTCCTGGTGCTCCGCGACGACGGGGGCGAGGGGAACGCGAAGACCGACACGAAGCCCGCGGCGACGGGCTCGGCGAGCCCCGACGGCACCGACCGGTCCGCGGCCGATGGCAGCTCGGGCCCGCTCGTCCCCGGCTGGAACACGGTGGTCAACGCCAAGCGCGGCATCACCTTCGACGTGCCCGCCTCCTGGGCGCGGCAGTCCGCGAGCTGGGTCAGCTACGTCGCGGAGGACGACGACCCCGAGGAGAAGCCGCTGGCCCGCCATCCGTCGTCCCGTCGGAATCACCGCCCCCCTGAGCTGCGAGCTCGCGGCGCCGGCCCCGGAGGACGCGCGTCGGGGCCGGGTCCCCCCTCCGGACCCGGCCCCGATTCCCCCCGCCGCTCAGGCGCTGCGCAGCGCCGCCGTGGATCCCCGTACCACCAGCTCCGGCTGGAACACGTACTCCGTGCGCTGTACGGGACTTCCGCCGATCTCCTCAAGCAGTGCGCCCACCGCGGCCGCCGCCATCGCCTGCACGGGCTGGCGCACCGTGGTCAGCGGCGGGTCGGTGAACGCGATGAGCTGCGAGTCGTCGAAGCCGACCACGGACACGTCGCGCGGCACGTCGAGCCCGCGGTCCCGGGCGGCACGCACCACGCCCAGCGCCATCAGGTCGCTGCCGCAGACGATGCCCGTGCAGCCCTGGTCCAGCAGCGCACCGGCCGCCACCTGACCGCCCTCGACGCTGAACAGCGTGGAACAGACCAGGGTTTCGGCGTCGGCGCGGTCCAGGCCCAGCAACGCGACCGCAGCGTCCACGAACCCGTCCCGCTTGCGGCGGGAGGGCACATAGCGCTGAGGTCCGATGGCCAGACCGACCCGGCGGTGGCCGAGTTCGGCGAGATGCCCCACGGCCATCCGCACGGCAGCGTTGTCATCGGGCGAGACGAACGGGGCGCTGATCCGCTCGTTGTAGCCGTTGATCAGCACGAACGGCACGCCGCGGTCGGTCAGCGCGGCGTAGCGCGCCGGGTCGGCCGAGGTGTCGGCGTGCAGTCCGGAGAGGAACACGATGCCGCCGACGCCGCGTTCGACGAGCTGCTCGACGAGCTCGTCCTCGGTCGCGCCGCCGGGCAGCTGGGTGCAGAGCACCGGGGTGTAGCCGTGGCCCGCCAGGACCTGTTCCACGGACTGCGCGAACGCCGGGAAGATCGGGTTGGTGAGCTCGGGCGTCACCAGTCCGATCAGCCCGGCGCTGCGCTGCCGCAGCCTTACGGGGCGCTCGTAGCCGAGGATGTCGAGCGCCGCGAGCACCCGCTGACGCGTGGTGTCCGCGACGCCCGGCTTGCCGTTGAGCACCCGGCTGACGGTCGCCTCGCTGACGGACGCCTGGCCGGCGATGTCCGAGAGCCTCAGCGCGCCGCCTGCCCTGGGCGGGGGGACGGTCACACCGTCCACCACACCGTGGTGTCCGCCGGCAGCTCGATCTCGGCGCCGTCGGCCTGGACCGGGCTGCTCGACAGCAGGACGGTGCCGCGTACGGGGACCCGGACCGGGGCGCCCGTGGTGTTGACGGTGCAGACGAAGCCGGGACGGGCGAAGACCAGCACGCCCTCGGGGCCGTCCAGCCACTCCACCGCGGTCCCGGCGCCGAGCCCGGGGTGCACCCGGCGGGCGGCGATCGCGGCCCGGTACAGCTCCAGGGTGGAGCCGGACACGCCGGTCTGTGCCTCGATGCTCAGCTCGCCCCAGCCGGTGGGCTGCGGCAGCCAGCTGCCGCCGTCGCCGAAGCCGTACGAGCTGCCCTCACGGGTCCACGGGATCGGCACGCGACAGCCGTCGCGGAAGCCGTCCTGGCCCTCGGCCCGGAAGAACGACGGGTCCTGGCGGGCCTCGTCTGGCAGGTCGGTGACGTCGGGCAGGCCGAGCTCCTCGCCCTGGTAGACGTAGGCGGAGCCGGGCAGCGCCAGCATCAGCAGGCTGGCGGCACGGGCCCGGCGCAGGCCCAGCTCGCGGTCGCCCGCGGTACGGATCTGGGTGCCGAGGCCGGCCGGGTTGGCGAACCGGGTCGCGTGCCGGGTGACGTCGTGGTTGGAGAGCACCCAGGTGGTGGGGGCGCCGACCGGACGCATGGCGTTGAGTGAGGTGTCGATGACGGTGCGCAGCTCGGCGGCGTCCCAGGCGGTCGACAGGTACTGGAAGTTGAAGGCCTGGTGCATCTCGTCGGGGCGCACGTAGTTGGCGGTGCGCTCGACGGTGGGGGTCCAGGCCTCGGCGACCGCGATTCGATCACCGGGGTACTCGTCCAGGATGGTGCGCCAGCTGCGGTAGATCTCGTGCACACCGTCCTGGTCGAAGAACGGCATGACATCGTTTCCGAGCAGCTTCAGCTGGTCGTGCGCGCCCAGGTCGGGCAGCCCTTCGGCCTTGACGAGACCGTGCGCGACGTCGACCCGGAAGCCGTCGACGCCCATGTCGAGCCAGAAGCGCAGGATCGAGCGGAACTCGTCGGCGACGGCCGGGTGTTCCCAGTTGAAGTCGGGCTGCTCGGGCGCGAAGAGGTGGAGGTACCACTCGCCGGGCGTGCCGTCCGCGTCGGTGGTCCGGGTCCAGGCCGGGCCACCGAAGATGGACTCCCAGTCGTTGGGTGGGAGTTCGCCGGTCGCGCCCTTTCCGGGGCGGAAGTGGTAGCGCTCGCGCAGCGCGGAGCCGGGGCCCTCGGCGAGCGCGCGCTTGAACCACTCGTGCTGGTCGGAGGAGTGGTTGGGCACCAGGTCGACGATGATCCGCAGGCCCAGGTCGTGGGCGTCCCGGATCAGGGCGTCGGCGTCCAGCAGGGTGCCGAACATGGGGTCGATGGCCCGGTAGTCGGCGACGTCGTAGCCCGCGTCGGCCTGCGGGGAGGCGTAGAAGGGGCTGAGCCACACCGCGTCGACGCCGAGGTCCCTGAGGTACGGGAGCCGGGCGGTGACGCCTGCGAGATCGCCCATGCCGTCGCCGTTGCCGTCGGCGAAGCTGCGCGGATAGACCTGGTAGATCACCGCGTCCTGCCACCAGCCGGTGCGGTGGCCCGGGGCGCCGTCGGACGTGCCGGTGGAGGGGGCAGCGAGGTGCTGGGTCATGTCGTCCCTGGGGTGTCTGGGTGGGGGGCGGCGCCGGGACCGGGTCGGGATGCCGGCGCCACCGTGACTTGGTGCGTGCGGGTCGTGCTGCTGCCGCGGACCTCAGCCCTTGACGGCTCCGGCGGACACGCCGGTGACGAGGTGCTTCTGCGCGAACAGGAAGACCAGGGCCGCGGGTATCGCGATGAGCACGGACGCGGCGGTCATCGGACCCCACTGAGCCCCGTACCGGTTGACGAACAGCTGGAGTCCGCCCGCGAGCGTGAGGTTGTCCTCGCCGACCATGAAGGCGGAGGCGTACGCCACCTCGCCCCAGGCGGTGATGAAGGAGTAGAACGCGGTGACGGCGAGGCCGGGCTTGGCCAGCGGCAGGATGAGCCGCCAGAACGTGCCGAACGGGGTGAGGCCGTCGACCTGGCCCGACTCGTCGATCTCGCGCGGGATGGTGTCGAAGAAGCCCTTCATCATCCAGGCGCAGAACGGCACCGAGATGGTGAGGTAGGTGATGACCAGACCGGCCGGCTTATTCAGCAGCCCCATGCCCGCCATGATGTTGTAGATCGGCACGATGAGGACGGCGACCGGGAACATCTGGGTGATCAGCAGCGTCCACATCAGTCCGCGCTTGCCGGGGAAGCGGAAACGGCTGACGGCGTAGCCGGTGGAGGCGGAGACGAATACGCCGATGAGCGTGGTGAGCCCCGCGACGACCACCGAGTTGCCGAACCAGGTCAGGAACTTCGTGTTCTGAAGCAGGTTCGTGTAGTTCTCGAACGTCGTCTCTTTGAAGAAGTCCGTGGTGGTCGCGAGCTCGGCGGGCTTCAGCGAGGTGAGCAGGACCCAGAGCACGGGGAAGACCGCGATCACGGACGCGACGATCAGCGTCAGGTGCAGTGCGGTGGAGGCCAGCGGTGAACGCTCGCCACGCAGCCGGACCTTGGGCGCGGAGTGCCGCGCGGTGGGGGTGGGTGCGGTGGTCACCAGTCGTCTCCCTGGGTGCGGAGGACTCGCCGGTACACAGCGGCGAAGAGCAGCAGGAGTACGAGGATCAGCACGCCCCACGTGGAGGACTGCGCGAAGTCGCGCGGGCTGATCTCGAAGGAGAACTTGTACGCCTGGGTCACCAGGATCTGGGTGGCGTCGCCGGGTCCGCCGCCGGTCAGCAGGAAGATCACCGGGAACATGTTGAAGGTCCAGATGGTGGAGAGCAGGATCACCGTCGTGGAGACGGGCCGCAGTCCGGGCAGCGTGATGTGGCGGAAGCGCTGCCAGGCGGTGGCGCCGTCCATCTCCGCGGCCTCGTAGTGCTCGCTGGGGATGGACTGGAGCCCGCCGAGGAGGGCGACCATCATGAACGGCACACCGAGCCACACGTTGACGACGATGACGGAGACCTTCGCCCAGGTGGGATCGCCCAGCCAGTCGATGCCACCCAAGCCGCCGCCGGAGAGGAACTTGTTGAGCAGCCCGCGGTCCTCGTTGTAGAGGAAGCGCCAGGCGAAGACGGAGACGAAACCGGGGATGGCCCAGGGCAGGATGAGCGCCATCCGGTAGGCGGAGCGTCCGGCGATCCTACGGTTGAGGATGTTGGCGAACACCAGGCCGAGAGCGAAGGTGATGGCCACGCAGGAGACCGTCCACACCAGGGTCCACCAGAGCGTGCCGAGGAACTGTTCACCGGTGAGCGCGTCGGTGTAGTTGTCCAGGCCCACGAACTTGTACGTGGCGGGCATGTGGTTGACACCGATGGACCGCGCGACGTTGCGCTCGTTGGCGTCGGTCAGCGACAGGTAGATACCGCGGACCAGCGGATAGCCGATGATCACGCCGATCACGACGACGACCGGGGCCACCATCGTCCAGGCGTACCAGTGCGTCGACAGAGCCCGCCGGAGCTTGCTCGGGGGCGGGGGGTTACCAGTACCGCGGCTCCGGCCGCGGGCGACGTCGTCGCCCGCGGCCTTCGCCACCGACTGGCTGGTGTGGACAGCCATCAGTCGGCCTGCCTTCCTGAGTTACTTCCAGCCCTTGAGGAGCTTGCGGTAGGAGTCGCCGGTCGTCTTGACCGCCTTCTCCGGGGAGGTCTGGCCGGTGAGGACCTTCGTGTACTCGGTGACGAGCGGGGCGAAGAGGCTGCCGGTCTCCGGGATCCAGGGGCGCTCGACGGCGCTCTCGACGACCGGCTTGAAGAAGCCGACGATCTCGTTGTCGACGACGGACTCCTCGGCGTAGGCGGAGGTGCGGGTCGGCAGGAGGTTGAGCTCCTTGGTGACCTGGGCCTGCGTCTTGACGGAGGTCATGTAGTCGACGAAGGCGTAGGAGGCGTCGAGGTTCTTGGAACCGGCGTAGACAGCCAGGTTGTGACCACCCTGCGGGGCACCCTGCGCGGCGGAGCCGGCCGGGACCGGGGCGACGCCCAGGTTCGCCTTGTCCTTGAACTCCTTGCCGGCGTACGTGTCGGCAACGGCCCACGGGCCGTTGATCATCATCGCGACGTCGCCGTCCTTGAAGGACGACTGCATGTTCTCCCAGCCGTCCGTCGCGTCGGTCTTCGCGGCGCCGGAGTCGACGAGGTCCTTGACGACCGCCATGGCCTTGACGCCGGCCGCGTTGTCGATGGTGACGGACTTGTTGGCGGCGTCGACCATGTCGCCGCCCTCGCCGTACAGGAAGGACAGGAACCAGTACGCGTCGTCGCCGCGCAGGTAGAAGCCGGTCTTGCCGGTCTTCGCCTTGATCTTCTTCGAGACGGACTTCAGCTCGGCGATCGACTTCGGAACCTCGACGCCGGCCGCCTTGAAGATCTTCTTGTTGTAGAAGATGCCCATGGAGTCGATGACCTGCGGCACCGCGTACGTCTTGTCCTTGTACTTGGTGGACGCGGCGGCCTGCTTCAGGAAGTCGTCCTGCTTCACCAGGGCGGCGGTGCCGTCCAGCGGGGCGAGGTAGCCGAGGTCCGCGAACTCGGGGGTCCAGGCGACCTCGGAGCGGATCACGTCGGGGGCGCCGGAGCCGGCCTGCGCAGCGTTCTTGAACTTGTTCTGGGCATCACCGAAGGGGACGTTGACGTACTTGACGTCGACCTTCGGGTGCTCCTTCTCGAAGCCCTCGGCGATCTTCTTGAAGACCTTGTCCTCGCTGCCCGCGGTGGAGGTGTCCCACCACGTCACGGTGCCCGAGAGCTCGCCCGAGCCCTTGGACGTGCCCTCGGAACTGTCGTCATCGCTGCCGCAGGCGGTCGCCGCGAGCGCCAGGGCCGCGACCAGGGCGGTGGCCGTTATGCCACGTCGCATCTGAACTCCTTCAACTGCCGTACCGCTCCGTCGCGGCGCCGGGTCGACGTGAACGTAACAAGGATGAAAGACGGCCGAAAGACTTTGCGGAAGATTTCTGCAAGCTTCGGCGATCGTTACATTCGCGTGTCCTCACGGTTGCCGTCAAGCCTCTTGACGGGAGCGCCCGACCCCTGGCAGTAGCGGGTACCCACGCCCGATTCCGCAGTGCGACGAGCTGACCGCAACCCGCAATCCCGCCCCGCAAGACCTTGCAAGACGTTGCTGCCGGGCCGTGAGGGCGTCCCCTCCTGCCCATGCGCGCGAGGGCCCGCGCGGGAGCTGTCGCACGATTCCTGTCCATGGTGGGCAATCCGACCCACGCCCGGTACAGTCCAGTCCCATGACCGCACGGCTTGCCGATATCGCAACTCAGGCGGGGGTCAGCGAAGCGACGGTCAGCCGTGTACTGAACGGCAAGCCCGGTGTTGCTGCGGCCACCCGTGAATCCGTCCTTGCCGCGCTCGACGTCCTCGGCTACGAACGGCCCGTACGTCTGCGCAGGCGCAGCGCGGGACTCGTCGGCCTGATCACGCCCGAGCTGGAGAACCCCATCTTCCCGGCGCTCGCCCAGGTCATCGGCCAGGCGCTGACGCGTCAGGGCTACACCCCGGTGCTGGCGACCCAGACGCCCGGCGGCTCCACCGAGGACGAGCTCACGGAGATGCTGGTCGACCGGGGCGTCTCCGGCATCATCTTCGTCTCAGGACTGCACGCCGACACCTCGGCCGACATGCAGCGCTACGAACAACTGCGCGCCCAGGGCGTCCCCTTCGTCCTGGTCAACGGCTTCTCACCCAAGGTGCAGGCGCCGTTCATCTCACCGGACGACCGGGCCGCCATGCGACTCGCGGTGACGCACCTGGTGTCACTGGGCCACACCCGGATCGGCCTGGCGGTCGGCCCGAAGCGCTTCGTGCCCGTACTCCGCAAGATCGAGGGCTTCCACGCCACGATGCAGGAGCAGTTGAACCTCACCGCGGACGAGGTGGAGGAACTGATCCAGCACTCTCTGTACACGCTGGAGGGCGGGCAGGCGGCCGCCTCGGCGCTGATGGAGCGGGGCTGCACAGCTGTGGTGTGCGCGAGCGACATGATGGCACTCGGTGCTATCCGCGCAGCCCGCCGGCTCTCCAGGGACGTACCGCGCGACCTTTCGGTGGTCGGCTACGACGACTCTCCGCTCATAGCGTTCACCGATCCGCCGCTGACCACGATCCGGCAGCCGGTGACGGCGATGGGGCAGGCCGCGGTGCGTACGCTCCTGGAGGAGATCGGCGGCACGCCCGCCCCGCACAGCGAGTTCGTCTTCATGCCGGAACTGGTCGTGCGCGGTTCGACCGCCGCAGGCCCTGGCCCCGACGCGGCCGCCACCGCCCCGGCCGTCCCAGGATCCCACGCGCGCCCGTAGCCCGCAGGACGTGCAACCCGCTCCCGGCCGGAGGATCATCAGGCGGAGGGGGCAAATCTGGCAGACTCTGTGCCTATGGGTGAATTGAGCGTGAAACCACAGGAAGGCCGCACGGAGGCCACCCCGTCACCCATCGTGAACGAGGCGGCTCCCGAGGCAAATGCGAAGCAGAACGGCGACGCGAACCGGATCGGCAGACTGCTCGACCGCGGTCTGGCCGGACTCCGCTCACCACGGTCGCCACGGCGACCACGCATCTGGTTCGAAATCCTGCTGATCGCGGTCAGTTACTGGCTGTACTCGCTGGTGCGCAACGCCGTTCCGGAACAGAAGGCGGCAGCCCTCTCCAACGCCGACTGGCTGTGGTCGGTCGAGCGGTTCATGGGAATCGCCGTGGAGCAGTCGGTCAACCACGCGGTCAACTCGGTGACATGGCTGATCGTGTCGATGAACTACTACTACGCGACCCTGCACTTCGTCGTCACCATCGGTGTGCTCATCTGGCTGTTCCGCCGCCACCCCGGCCGCTACGCACCGGCCCGCCTGGCGCTGTTCGCGACCACGGCGGTGGCTCTGCTCGGCTACTACCTGTACCCGCTGGCTCCGCCCCGTCTGATGAACGGCGGCAACTTCATCGACACGGTCATGGTCCACCAGACCTGGGGTTCGATGGCTTCGGGCAACTTCAAGCAGATGTCGAACCAGTACGCGGCGATGCCGTCGATGCACATCGGCTGGTCGCTGTGGTGCGGCCTGACCGTCTTCGCACTGGCCTCCGCCCCGTGGGCGCGCATCCTGGGCCTGCTCTACCCGGCGGTGACCCTGATGGTGATCGTGTCGACCGCGAACCACTTCTGGCTGGACGCGGTGGGCGGCATGGCGTGCCTGGCCTTCGGTTACGCGGTGTCGTACGCCTGGTACGGAGCGCTGCCGCACCACCTGCCGAGGCTGATCCCCCCGAAACTCACCCGCCGCCCACGCCTGGCCGCGGTGACGAGGCGCCCGCGTGCCCAGAAGGCAGCCATCTCAAGCCCCTCCGGCGATTGAGGAGGCGGTTGAGGAGCGGGGTCCGGGGGGACGGAACCCCGCACGACCCGCGCCCCGCACCACCTCGCGCCCCGCACGACCCGCACCACCTCACGCCCCGTAGAACCGCTCCTCCACCACCGCCCGGGCCCTCCGCGTGATCCGCCGGTAGTCGTCCAACATGTCACCGACGTGCCCGGGCTCGTACCCCAGATAGCGCCCCACCGCCGTCAGCTCCCGCGGCCCGGAGGGGAACGTGTCGGCCGGCCGGCCTCGCACCAGCATCACCGCGTTGCGGACCCGTGTCGCCAGCACCCACGCCTCGTCCAGCGTCTGCGCGTCCTCGCCGGAGATCAGCTCCGCCGCGCACGCCGCGGCCAGCGCCTCCCTCGTCCGGGTGGTGCGCAGCCCCGGCTCCGCCCAGCCGTGCTGCATCTGCATCAGCTGGACCGTCCACTCCACGTCGCTCAGCCCGCCCCGGCCCAGCTTGGTGTGGAGGGTCGCGTCCGCGCCGCGCGGCAGCCGCTCGGACTCCATCCGGGCCTTCAGCCGCCGAATCTCCCGGACCGCGTCCTCCCCCAGTCCCTCCATCGGATACCGCAGCGGGTCGATGAGCTCGATGAAGTCACGGCCCAGGTCGATGTCGCCCGCCATCGGCTGGGCGCGCAGCAGGGCCTGGCTCTCCCAGACCAGGGACCAGCGCCGGTAGTAGGCCTCGTACGACTTCAGTGTGCGCACCAGCGGCCCGCTCTTGCCCTCGGGACGCAGATCCGCGTCGATGAGCAGCGGCGGGTCGGCGGTGGGCAGCTGGAGGAGCCTGCGCATCTCGGCGACCACCCGGTTCGCGGCCCGGCTCGCCTCCTGGTCGTCGACGCCCTCCCGGGGCGCATGGACGAACAGGACGTCGGCGTCGGAGCCGTATCCGAGCTCGTGGCCGCCGAAGCGGCCCATGCCGATCACCGCGAACCGGGTGGGCAGGGTGTCGCCCCACTCCGCGCGGACGGCGGCGCGCAGCGCCCCGGCGATCGTGACGGCGTTCAGATCGGTGACGGCGCTGCCGACCCGGTCGACGAGCGCCCCGGGGTCGGGTTCGGCGGGGCTGTCCTCGGTGCCGTAGGAGCCGATGAGGTCGGCGGACGTCGTACGGAACAGTTCGCGCCGGCGCACCCCGCGCACCACCGCCACCGCGGATTCGGCGTCCTCGGCCCGCCCCACCGCGGCCAGCACCTCCTGCTCCATGGCGTCCCGGCTGCGCGGCTTCAGCCCCTGCGGGTCGCCGAGGATCGCCACCGCCTCGGGGGCGCGCAGCAGCAGGTCGGGGGCGAGGCGCCCGGCCGACAGGACCCGGGCGAGGTTCTCCGCCGCGGCGCCCTCGTCCCGGAGCAGTCGCAGGTACCACGGGGTCTTGCCGAGCGCGTCGGACACCTTGCGGAAGCCGAGGAGTCCGGCGTCCGGGTCGGCGGAGTCCGCGAACCAGCCGAGCAGCACCGGCAGCAGGGTGCGCTGGATGGCGGCCTTGCGCGAGACCCCGGACGACAACGCCTCCAGGTGCCGCAGAGCGGCCGCCGGGTCCTCGTATCCGAGGGCTTCGAGGCGGTGCGCGGCGGCCTTCGCGCTGAGCCGGGACTCACCGGGCGCGAGCTGGGCGACGGCGTCGAGCAGCGGCCGGTAGAACAGCTTCTCGTGCAGCCGCCGCACCACGGACGCGTGCCGCTTCCAGGCCTGGTTCAGCTCGGCGATGGGGTCGGTGCGCATACCGAGGGAGCGTCCGAGCCGCCGCAGGTCCGGCTCGTCCACCGGGACCAGGTGGGTGCGGCGCAGCCGGTAGAGCTGGATGCGGTGCTCCATGGCGCGCAGGAAGCGGTAGGCGTCGTCCAGCTGGGAGGCGTCCACCCGTCCCACGTATCCGCCCTCGGCGAGCGCGCCCAGCGCCTCCAGGGTCGATCCGCTGCGCAGGGCGGGGTCGCTGCGGCCGTGCACGAGCTGGAGCAGCTGGACGGCGAACTCGACGTCCCGCAGCCCGCCGGGGCCGAGCTTGATCTCGCGGTCGACCCGGTCGGCGGGGATGGTGTCGACGACGCGGCGGCGCATCTTCTGCACGTCGGGCACGAAGTTCTCGCGGTCGGCGGCCTGCCAGACGAGGGGCGAGACGGCCTCGACGTACTCGGCGCCCAGCTCGGGGTCGCCGGCCACCGGCCGGGCCTTGAGGAGCGCCTGGAACTCCCAGGTCTTGGCCCAGCGCTGGTAGTAGGCGAGGTGCGAGCTGAGCGTGCGAACCAACGGCCCGTTGCGGCCTTCGGGCCTGAGGTTGGCGTCGACGGGCCAGATGGTGCCCTCGACGGTCGTGTCGGAGCAGATCCGCATCATGTGCGCGGCCAGTCGGGTGGCGGCCTGCATGGCCGCGCTCTCCTCGGCGCCGTCGGTGCGGTCGGCGGGCTCCGCCACGAAGATGACGTCGACGTCGGAGACGTAGTTCAGCTCGTGGCCGCCGCACTTGCCCATCGCGATGACGGCGAGCCGGCACTGCGCGGCGTCGGCGGGCGTGGCCGTACGTGCGACGGCGAGCGCGGCCCGGAGCGTCGCGGTGGCCAGGTCGGCCAGCTCGGCGGCGGTCTCGGCGACATCCGTCGTACCGCACACATCACGTGCCGCTATCGACAGCAGGCACCGGCGGTAGGCGACGCGCAACGAGTCCGGGTCGTCGGCCCCGGCCAGCTCGCGTTCGAACTCGGGGACCCCGGGGTGCAGATCGGCCGCCTCGTACGTGACGAGGGCCTGCCAGTCGCGCGGGTGCCGGGCCAGGTGGTCGCCGAGGGCCTCGGATGCTCCGAGCACCCCGAGAAGCCGGTCCCGCAGGGGTTTGGCGGTGACGAGGGTGTCCAGCAGGATCTGCCGCTCGTCGGCCTCCTCGGCCTCTACGAGCCGGACGAGGCTGCGCAGCGCCAGATCGGGGTCGGCGGTGGCCCCGAGGGCTTCGAGGAGGACGGGGTCGGACCGTACGGAGGACAGGTCGGGCAGGTCGAGGAGCCGCTCGGCGGCGGACGGATCGGTGAAACCGTGCCGCAGCAGTCGGGTGAACGTACTGCTCCTGCGCCCCGGCAACGTCGTCATTCCGCGCTCTCCTGCTCGCCGCCCGATCACCACCCAGTTCTACGAGCGTAGTCCCGCACCGATGAATACGGAGCAGGTGCGCAGTCCGTACTTCGTAGGCAGGATCGCATTCAGCACCCGACCGGAAGGCCCGACCATGTCCGCATCCGAGCCAGTCACCGAGCTCGACCCCCGCTACAGCAGCCCTGGCGCGGTGCCGAGCCCCTGGGCCGGCGCCCAGCAGCTGCTGACCGATGCCGAGCTGTACTGGCTGAGCACGGTCCGCCCGGACGGACGCCCGCACGTCACACCCCTGATCGGTGTCTGGTGGCAGGGCGCGCTGCACTTCTGTACGGGCTCCGAGGAGCGCAAGGCCCGCAATCTGGCGGCCAACGACGAGGTCGTCCTCACGACCGGAAGCAATTCCTGGTCGGCGGGGCTCGACGTGGTGGTCGAGGGCCGGGCGGAGCGGGTGACCGACGCGGACAGGCTGGCCGGCCTCGCGGAGGCGTGGAAGGCGAAGTACGGCCCGGTCTGGCACTTCGACGTGGCCGACGGCGCGTTCGTGGGCTCGCAGGACAACCGGGCCGAGGTCTTCGCGGTGTCCCCGCGCACGGTGTTCGGCTTCGGCAAGGGCGACCCGTTCACCCAGACCCGGTGGCGGTTCGTCTGAGCGCCCGGCCCGGACGAGCCCGGCGTGCGGGGCTCGTCCGGGTCTCTGCTCAGCCGGTCGGCAGAGTCCCGATGACGACGGTGGCGTACCACTCGTCGGAGGTGACCACACGCGGGACGAGCCCGCTGCCGCCCACGGCCTCCTCGGCCCGTGCCGCCTGCCGTTCGCTGGTCTCGACCAGCAGGCTGCCGCCCGGGGCGAGCCACTGCGGTGCCTCGGCGGCCACCCGTCGCATCACGTCGAGACCGTCGCCGCCTCCGTCGAGGGCGACGAGCGGTTCGTGGACGCGCGCCTCGGCGGGCAGCAGGGCGACATCGTCCGTCGGTACGTACGGCACATTGGCGAGGAGCACGTCGACGCGCCCGCGCAGGGAGCCGGGCAGGGGCGCGAAGAGGTCGCCCGCGTAGACCCGGCCCAGGTCGCCGATGTTGCGCCGGGCGCAGCGCACCGCGGCTGGTTCGACGTCGGCGGCGTGCAACTCGACGTCGTCCAGCACGGCGGCGAGCGCGGCACCGAGCGCGCCCGAACCGCAGCAGAGGTCGACCACGACAGCCGGGCTCGGGGCCAGTTCCGCGGCCTGGCGGATCAGGAACTCGGTGCGGCGGCGGGGGACGAAGACCCCGGGATCCACGGCGATGCGCAGACCGCTGAACTCGGCCCAGCCGAGGACGTGTTCCAGGGGGTGGCCGGTGACGCGCCGTTCCACCATGGCGGCGAGTTCGACGGGACCGGCCGCGGTGGCGGCGATCAGATCCGCTTCGTCCTCGGCGAATACGCAGCCGGCGGAGCGAAGGGTGGTGACGAGAGAGGAGAGAGCGAGGGGTGACAGCGGGACCGGCATGGAGCGGAGAGCCTTTCGGGAAAACGCCGATGGGTGCTCCGCGGCCGGTTACGTCCGGTCGACCACGCGATCGTGTGAGGCGAGCACCCAGCCTGATGCAGCGGTAATGGGTCCCACCTCCTTCGGTACGTCCCCGTGCGGGGATGCGAAACACTACCGCAGCCCGGCTCAAGATCCGGTCCCCACTGCGGCCACAGATAATGACGCCCATGGAGCGCTCTGTGGGACTACGGGAACGCAAGAAGGAAGCCACCCGGCAGGCCGTGCACGAAGCGGCGTTGCGGCTGACCGTCGAGCACGGCTTCGACCAGCTCACGGTGGAGGCCGTGGCGGATGCGGCCGGGGTCTCCCGCAGAACGTTCTCCAACTACTTCACCGGCAAGGAGGACGCCCTTCTCCACGGCGAGGAGCAGCAGATCAGGGAGCTCGTCAGGGCCGTGCGCGAGCGCCCCGCCGAGGAGGACGCCTGGACGGCGCTGCGGGCGGCCGTGGCACGGTTCGCCGAGCGCGTCGCACCTCCGGAACGCGAATGGGCGGTCCGCACCCGCCTGGCCATGCACCACCCCTCCCTCCTGGCCCGCCAGCTCGCCAACCACGCAGCGCTGGAACGCGACTTGGCCGAGGCGGTGGCCGGGCGCCCGGCCCACTCGACAGAGCCGGTCCGCCCCCTGGTCCTCGCCACGGCGTTCCTCTCCTCGCTGCGGATCGCGATGCGCATGTGGATCGAGGAGGCCCGGCCCGGGAGCCCATCGAAGTGATCGACGAGATCCTGGACGAGATGGGACGCAGCTTCGGCTGAGTCGGGCGAGTCGGCCGACCGGGCAACCGCCGGGGTGTCGCCGTCTGCCGGCTCACACCTCGGTCGGCACGCAGAGCACCGGAACGGTCGACAGGTGGAGGAGCTTGTGCGGGGTGGAGCCGAGCAGTGCCCCGCGGATCGGGCTCTCGCCCCAGCTGCCCACCACGATGACCCGGGCCTCGTGACGTGCGGCGGCCTCGATCAGGGCCTGCGCCGGGCTCCGGTCGATCACCTCGACGGTGGCGGACACGCCCGCCTCTTCGGCCGCCGCGAGCGCACGCTCGAGCCCCGAACGGCCCGCCTGGCGGACAGCCTCGTAGTGCGCCCGGTACTCCTCGCCCGTGGGGCCGGGCGGCGCCGCCCCGTAGACCAGGACCAGCGGCTCGCCGTACGCGGCGGCCACCTCGATGGCGATACGCAGGGCGCGTGCGGCACCGGGTGACTCGTCGTAGCCGAGGACCACGGACATGTCAGCGCTCCTTGCCGTGCACGAGTTCGGGGTCGACCACACCGCGGCGCTCGTCCCAGAACAGGGACGACCGGAACCGCCACACCACCATGAGCACCACACCGATCAGGCTGATGAAGATACCGATGACGAGTGGCGGGCCGAGACCGAACCACGAGGTGCCGCTGTACGAGTTCGCCGGGTCCGACATGTCGATGACGGACCGCACGAGCAGCCAGGTCAGCAGACCGGATCCGATCAGCGGACCGAGGCCGATGAGCAGGAAGCTCCGTACGCTCTCGGTCAGATGGTGGCGGTAGTAGACCGCGCAGGCCACCCCGGTCAGCGCGTAGTAGAAGGCGATCAGCAGGGACAGCGCCGTCAGTGAGTCGAACAGGGCGTTCTCGCTGATCTGGTTGACGACGAGATACCAGGCGATGGCGATGGCGGCCACCCACCAGGTGCTCACGTCAGGTGTCCTGAACCGCGGGTTGATACGGGCGAAGTGCGCCGGCAGCGCATGCCTGCGGGCCATCGACAGCGCGGTGCGGGAGGCGGGAATGATAGTGGTCTGGGTCGAGGCGAGCGCGGACGTCGCCACCGCGAGCAGCACGACCCAGTCCCAGCCGCCCATGACCTCGCGGGCGAGCAGGGCGAAGACGAACTCCTCCTCGTCGGCGTTCTCGGCCAGGTACGCCGTTCCGGCGAACGCGACGACCGCGAAGCCGACGGACAGGTACGTCACCAGCAGGATGACGGTCGACCACACACCCGCCTTGCCGGGGGCGGTCGCGGAGTCCTCGACCTCCTCGGTGAGGTTGACGGCGGATTCCCAGCCCCAGTAGATGAACACGCCCAGCAGCAGGCCGCTGGTGAGGGCCGCGCCGCCCGCCCCGAAGGGGTTGAGCCACGCGGCCGACGGATGGATGGAGTCGAACGACGTCGTGCCCGCGTAGACGCGGTACAGCGCGACGATCACGAAGACGATGAGGAAGGCCACCTGCGCCAGGATCAGCACGTTCTGCACCTTGGCCGACAGCTCGGTACCGATGACGCAGAGGCCGGTCATCACCAGGATCAGGATCACGGTGAGCAGTTGGCGCACGAACGTGTTGTCGGCCCAGCTGTCGAGTCCGACTGCCAGCAGGCCGAAGCTGACGGCGACGTCCGCGAGGGAACCCACGACGAGCACACCGGTCATCGTGATGGCCCATCCCCCCAGCCACCCGCTCCACGGCCCCATCGCGCGGGTCACCCAGGAGAACGTCGTCCCGCAGTCCTGGTCGACCTTGTTCAGGTAGTAGAAGGCCGACGCGATGAAGAGCATCGGCACGAAGGAGGCGAAGAGCACTCCCGGTGCGTAGATGCCGACGAGCGCGACGATCGGCCCGATGACGGCCGCCACGGAGTAGGCCGGGGAGGTGGCGTTCAGCCCGATGACGAGCGCGTCGACGAAGCCGATCGCGTTGGCCTTCAGAGTCGCCGGCTGTGCTGGTCCGGCAAGGTCCTTCGCCATGTGCCCTCGCTACGTCACGGGCCCGGGGAGGAAGCGGAATGGGCCGATTTCATGCTATTGAGACGATTCTGGTTACGCACATCCGCCGCGCACACGGCCCAACGGATGTGCGCGGTACGGGTCACTGCTCGCGCATGCCCCACGGTGCGCCGTACTCGGTCAGGAGATCGAGGAACGGCCGCGGGGGCAGGGCCTCGGGCCCCAGCACTCCGCTGCCGCCCCACGCGCCGCCCGCGAGGAGTTCGAGGGCGGCCACGGGATTGATCGCGGTCTGCCAGACGACGGCCTGGGAGCCGTACTCCCGCATCGACCACTGGTTGTCGACGACGTGGTAGAGGTACACCTCCCGGGGCCGGCCGTCCTTGACGCCCTTCACCCAGGTTCCCGC
Source organism: Streptomyces sp. NPDC087901 (assembly GCF_044742205.1). NCBI lineage: Bacteria > Bacillati > Actinomycetota > Actinomycetes > Kitasatosporales > Streptomycetaceae > Streptomyces > Streptomyces sp. NPDC087901. The sequence goes on along the minus strand of NZ_JBIUUC010000001.1, from coordinate 845,909 downwards.
GCACGTCTTGCCGTGCATGCGCTCGCCGAGTCCGGCGGGGTCCGGCAGGCAGGCGGCGACCACGTCACGAGGCGATACCGCGGCCTGCCCCGAGCCGCTCTTCACGGACACGGGTTCGGTCCGGTCGAGTCCGAGCATGTGGAGGGTCCGGAGCACCCCGATGAACTCGTCGCCGAGCCCGTACTTGAAGGTGACTTTCCGGGCCTTCAGCCACCGCGGGACGAGCAGCACCTCCTCGTGCTCCACGTTGACGCACTCCACGGGCCCGATGCCTTCGGGGAAGTCGAAGACCTCCGGCTCGCTGAAGGGGGCCGTGGTGTACCAGCCCCGCTCCTGCTCGTACACGACCGGCGGGTTCAGGCACTCCTCGATGGTCGTCCAGATACTGAATGACGGCGCGAAGTCATAGCCGTCCACCGTCAGATTCGCCCCGTCACGGATCCCGATCTCCTCGATCTCGTCGAAGAGCTCGTCGGAGGCGTACCGGGCGAACACATCGGACATGCCGGGCTCCACGCCCATGCCCACGAGCGCGAGACGCCCTGCGGCCTCCCACTCCGCGGCCCGTTCGAACTGCGCGTCCCCGAGCTTGACCCCGCACTCCTCGTACGGACGGGTCGGGTGCGGCCGGGACAGGGACATGGCCATGTCGAGGTAGTGGGCGCCGTGGGCGAGGGCGGACTCGAACAGCGGCAGCACGAAACGAGGGTCCGTGGCGTTCAGCAGGACGTCGCAGCGGTGCTCACCAAGCGCCTGCCGCACCGCTGCCCGGTCCGAGGCGTCCAGCCGGACGGCGCCGAACCGGTCCCCCCGCTCCCCCAGGGCCGCGACGGCGCTCTCCGCCCGTCCGAGGTCGTAGTCGGCGACGGTCATGTGCTCGAAGAAGGGCCGGCGGGCCGCGATCCTTGTGATCGCCGTGCCGACGCCTCCCGCTCCGACCAGGAGGACACGCATGGGAACACCACTCCTTCAGCTGTTCGGGCGATCTTCCGGGGCCTCAGCCGCAGTGCTCGATCTGCGAGGACTGCATCCCGGCGAGGAACGTGGGCTTGACGTCATGCTTCCTGTTCTGCGGAGGACTCGGCTCCTTGGGCCCCTTGTCCTCGATCAGCCAGCTCTTGGCCGGGTCCGCGACATCGGTGAAATAGAGCCGGCTCGGCTCGCCGAGACCGGCGCTCTCCCCGGTGGGGGCCACCAGGCTCAGCGGTGTGACCCACCAGACGGTGCACCCGTCCATGGATCCCACGTCGATGTAGTCACCCCCGGGAAAGGTCAGTGTGATGTCGTGGATGGGGAGGTGCCCGTGATTGGCGATGCTCAGGGTCTCCGTACCGTCGGCGTTGGGCTGCCGGATGAAGCTGACCTTGACCGCCTGCTCACGTTCCGCCTGTCGCTGGGCCTTGTTGCTCGCGTCACGCGACTGCATCAGGCTCAGGACGGACACGACCAGCGCCAGCAAGGCGACTGCGGCGGCGATCCACTCCGTACGGAGACGGCGACGCGACGGCGGCGGAGCAGATGTCATGGATCCACCGTCGGTCGACTCGCCGCACCACGCCTCCGGGGCGCATCCTTCCGGGGGCCGGCTCCGGCTCCGGCCCGGACTCCCGGACCCCGCGCCCTGAAGCCGCTCGGCGCGACCGTTCCTGAATCAGCGCGCCCGTTCCTCGATCAGCGGGCAGCGGGTCCCTGTGTAGATGGTGGGCATGCAGCGGTTGCAGTGGATGCACTGCGAGCGGGTGGCGGCGTCACGGCCGATGCGGTGCAGCAGGTCGGGCTCGCGCAGCAGGGCGCGGGCCATCGCGACGAACTCGAAACCCTCCGCCATGGCGCGGTCCATGCCCTGCCGGTCGGTGACCCCGCCGAGCAGGATCAACGGCAGCTCCAGCTCGGCGCGGAACCGCCGGGCCGAGTCGAGCAGGTACAGGGGGCGGTAGGGATACGTACGGAACACGCCGCGGCCCACCGCCCGGATCGCAAGCCGCTGGGGGAGCGGGAAGTTGGCCGCGAACTCGGCGACGGGGGCGCCTCCCCGGAACAGGTACATCGGGTTCAACAGCGAGCTGCCCGCAGTCAGTTCGAGTGCGTCGACGCTGCCGTCCGCCTCCAGCCAGCGCGCCACCTGGAGGCTGTCGTCCACGGTGAGCCCGCCGGGCGCACCGTCCTTCATGTTCAGCTTGGCGGTGATGGCGAGCCGGTCCCCCAACGCGTCGCGTACCGCACGCGTGACACCCAGCGCCACGGCGGCGCGGGCACGCAGTGAGCCACCGAACGCGTCGGTGCGGCGGTTCAGCCGGGGGCTGAGGAAGGCGCTGGCCAGGTAGTTGTGGCCGAGGTGGATCTCCACGGCGTCGAAACCGGCCTCGGCTGCCAGCAGGGCGGCCTCGGCGTGGGCCTTGATGACACGGTCGATGTCCTCGGCGGTGGCCGCCCTGTTGCGGCGCATGCTCAGCGCGTTGAACCCTGCCATCGGGGCGAGGGAGGTCAGCCCGTTGGACCGGCCGTCGGCCACCGGCCCGGCGTGGCCCAGCTGTGCGCTGACGGCGGCACCGGTGTCGTGCACCGCCTCCGTCAGCCTGCGCAGCCCCGGCAGCGCCTCGGGTCGCATCCACAGCTGACGCCGCTCGGTACGCCCCTCCGGCGCCACCGCGCAGTAGGCCACGGTGGTCATGGCGACCCCGCCTGCGGCGGGTCGCAGGTGGTAGTCGATGAGCTCCTGGGTAACCAGTGCGTCGGGGGTGGCGCCCTCGAAGGTCGCGGCCTTGATGACCCGGTTGCGCAGCCTCAGCGGCCCGAGCCGGGCGGGCGCCAGCACATCCGGGGCACCCTGGGGCGCCTCTCCCGTCGGCCCTGTCGTTCCCGGTCCATCCACCATGGCGCGGAGCATCGCAGAGATCTGACGAATAGTCAGTAGCGGGGTGGCTGCAATGTGCACCCGTGCTGCGAGCACGTCTGCCGCCTCTCGGCTTCTCCCTCCGCCCGCCCTCCGAGCCGAAGGCGATGGTCAGGTCGGCGCCGGTGAGGAAGGGGGCGAGACGCGGTCGGCCGTTCGGACAGCGTCCAGGTCGGCTACGAGGATCCCGGAGGGGGCACACATCCTGATCGCCGGCCCGGCAGCCAATGTGAAGGTGCATCGCCCCGGCCGTCTCCGCATCCGGCCACGGGAGCGGGGGACCCGACGAGCGCCGGCCGCGGCACACCCGCCCCGGCTGTTCCTCCCCCGCCTCGCACGGCGTGATCGCCTCGCACCCGATACGGCTTCGGGCCGACGGTACGAAACCGTCGGCCCGAAGCCGTCCACACACACCGCACGCGCCGAGGGCGCCTACAGCACCGGCAGCAGTGCCTTCAGCTCGAAGGCCGTGACCTCGCTGCGGTACTCCTCCCACTCCTGCTTCTTGTTGCGCAGGAAGAAGTCGAAGACGTGCTCGCCGAGCGTCTCGGCGACCAGTTCGCTCTTCTCCATCAGCGCGATCGCCTCGCCCAGGTTCTGCGGCAGCGGCTCGATGCCCATCGCGCGGCGCTCCGCGTCGGACAGGGCCCAGACGTCGTCGTCGGCGCCGGCCGGGAGTTCGTAGCCCTCCTCGATGCCCTTGAGGCCCGCGGCGAGGAGCACCGCGTACGTCAGGTAGGGGTTGGCGCCGGAGTCGATGGAGCGGACCTCGACGCGGGCCGAGCCGGTCTTGCCGGGCTTGTACATCGGGACGCGGATCAGCGCGGAGCGGTTGTTGTGGCCCCAGCAGATGTACGAGGGGGCCTCGCCGCCGGCGCCCGCGGCGCGGGAGGAACCGCCCCAGATGCGCTTGTAGGAGTTGACCCACTGGTTGGTCACGGCGGAGATCTCCGCGGCGTGCTTGAGCAGGCCCGCGATGAAGGAGCGGCCGACCTTGGAGAGCTGGTACTCGGAGCCGGACTCGTAGAACGCGTTGCGGTCGCCCTCGAAGAGGGAGAGGTGGGTGTGCATGCCCGAGCCGGGGTACTCCGAGAACGGCTTCGGCATGAAGGTCGCCTGCACGCCCTGCTCCAGCGCGACCTGCTTCATGACCAGGCGGAACGTCATGATGTTGTCGGCGGTGGACAGTGCGTCCGCGTACCGCAGGTCGATCTCCTGCTGGCCGGGGGCGCCCTCGTGGTGGCTGAACTCGACCGAGATGCCCATCGATTCGAGCATGGTGATCGCCTGGCGGCGGAAGTCCATGCCGACGTTCTGCGGGGTGTGGTCGAAGTAGCCGGAGCTGTCCGCCGGGGTGGGGCGGGTGCCGTCGACCGGCTTGTTCTTCAGCAGGAAGAACTCGATCTCGGGGTGGGTGTAGAAGGTGAAGCCCAGGTCCGAGGTCTTGGCCAGGATGCGCTTGAGCACGTAGCGCGGGTCGGCGAAGGAGGGCGAGCCGTCGGGCATCAGGATGTCGCAGAACATCCGGGCCGTGCCGGGGGCCTCCGCGCGCCAGGGCAGGATCTGGAACGTGCCCGGGTCCGGCTTGGCGATCATGTCCGACTCGTACACCCGGGCGAAGCCCTCGATGGCCGAGCCGTCGAAGCCGATGCCCTCGTCAAACGCCTGTTCCAGCTCGGCAGGGGCCACGGCCACCGACTTGAGGTAACCGAGCACGTCGGTGAACCACAGCCGTACGAACCGGATGTCGCGCTCCTCAAGTGTCCTGAGGACGAATTCCTGCTGCTTGTCCATAGCCACATCCTTGCAGTTCAGACGGTCCGTGCACCACCGCCCGGGGTAGGGGAGGAAGTCCAGTATCACGACCCCGGATTTCACCCAGATTACGCACCCGACGTGAGATGGAGCACTCGGCCACCCACTACGATCGGCGGCCATGGTGTGTATGGGACGCGACGGCCTCGCAACTGCCCTGCGCACACCGGTTCCCGACCCGTTCCCGTCATCTCATCGCCCCTTCGCAGAAGGACCTACGACATGAGCTTCGACCGCAGGACCCGCATAGAGCAGATGCGCAAGGCCGACCGCGCGCGAGACCGCCGCACCCGCGTGCTCGTCATAAGCCTCAGCGTCGTCGTCGTCGCTGGTCTCGTCACCTTCGGCACCTACACGCTGATCGACAGGTCCGAGGCCTCGGCCGACCAGAAGGCCGCGGACGCCAAGAACGCCGAGCAGTCCGAGGCGGAGAAGAAGGAACTGGCCGAAGGGCCGATCCAGGGCGAGAAGACGTGGGACGCGAAGAAGCTGGCCCGCAACCACGTCACCGAGACCGTCTCGTACCCGATGAAGCCGCCGGTCGGCGGGGACCACAGCCCCGTCTGGATGAACTGCGACGGCGACGTATACAAAAAGGCGATTCCCGACATGAACGCCGTGCACGCGCTGGAGCACGGTTCGGTGTGGGTGACGTACACGGACAAGGCCTCGGCCGCCGACGTGGACAAGCTCGCCGAGCGGGTCGGGAAGACCCCGTACTCGCTGATGAGCCCGTACAAGGACCAGGCCGGTGCCATCATGCTGAGCGCCTGGGGCAAGCAGGTCACGGTGGACGGTGCCGATGACCGCCGGGTGGCGCAGTTCTTCGCCAAGTACGTGCAGGGTGCGCAGACGCCCGAGCCGGGCGCGGCGTGCACCGGCGGACTGGCGGCTCCGTGACGGTGACCGATCGCACCCGGCGCATCCGGTGGGCGGCGGGTTCCGCCGTCGCGCTCGCGCTGCTGTTCGCGGGGGCGGCGACGGTCGCGGCCGCGCGGGGCGACGGGGCGGAGCATCACGCGGCCGCCCCCGCCGCGAAGAACCCGGCATCCGGTTCCGCGGACGCCGGGTTCGCCCGCGACATGGCCGTCCACCACCAGCAGGCCGTGGAGATGTCCTTCATCGTGCGCGACCGCACCCAGGACGAGGACGTGCGCCGTTTCGCGTACGACATCGCCAACACGCAGGCCAACCAGCGAGGCATGCTGCTCGGCTGGCTGGACCTGTGGGAGCTGCCGAAGGCGGCCGCCGGGCAGGAGCCGATGGCCTGGATGGCTGCCGGCCGGCACGCGGGCCACGACATGGCCGGGATGCCGGGCATGGGCGGCGGTTACGAGGCCCACGACGGGTCCCTCATGCCCGGCATGGCGACCCGTACCGAGCTCGAACAGCTCCGCAGGGCCAGTGGCAAGCAGGCCGAGATCCTGTACCTCCAGCTCATGACCGACCACCACAGGGGCGGTATCGACATGGCCCGCGGCTGCGTGGACCTGTGCACGGTGAAGGTGGAGAAGCGGCTGGCCCGGGGCATGGTCGAGGGCCAGCAGTCGGAGCTGGAAGCCATGGCCGGGATGCTGGCAGAACGGGGTGCCCCGCCCCTGACGCACCGCCCCGGTCCGCACAACGCCCAGGCCGGGCTCGCCCCGTAAGGTCCCCCTCCGCCGCAGATGCACCCGAATGGGCGATAGCGGTCGCGTACTCCGAACGGGCCCATGACGATGGGTTCGCTCGGGGTCGTACGGAAGTGCCCATCGGCACGCAGGAGGAATCCCCCATGACCACCGCCAAGGACATCATGCACACCGGCGTCACCTGGATCCCGGCGCACGAGACCCTCGACCGGGCCGCCCAGATGATGCGCGACCACAACGTCGGCGCGCTGCCCATCTCCGAGAACGGCGATCAGGACCGGATGATCGGCATCCTCACGGACCGCGACATCGTGGTCGGCTGTGTGGCCATGGGCCGGGATCCGTCGAAGACGACCGCCGGCGAACTCGCTCAGGGCACGCCGCGGTGGATCGACGCGGAGGCCGGTGTCGAGGCGGTGCTGGAGGAGATGCAGAACCACCAGATCCGCCGGCTGCCGGTGATCGAGAACAAGAAGCTGATCGGGATGATCAGCGAGGCCGATCTGGCCCAGCACCTCTCCGACGACCAGATCGCCGGCTGGGCGGAGAAGGTCTACTCCCGCAGCTGACCCGTGCGCGACCGGTGCGGTCGGTACGGCCCGTCCTCCCGCGGCGCGCGGGGTGACGGGCCATCGCCGTCCATATACCCGGTGGGGGTAGTGTGACGGCATGTCCGGACCAAGGAGTGCGACGTACGGGCAGCTGCTGCTGTTCGCCGCGCTGCTCTTCGGGATCTTCACCATGCACACCGTCGGACACCCGTCGGAACACAGCGGCCCCGGGCTCACGGCGCGAGCCGCCTCGCACGTGATGGCCGGGCCCGACGCGGCCGTGGCGCCGCCCGGGCCCGTCATGACACCCGGACCTGCGGCGGCCGTCCGGCACGACTCCCCGGCACCCCAGCACGGTATGGACCCGATGGCCGTCTGCCTGGCCGTGCTCGCCACCTGGGGCGTCGCCCTGCTCATCCTGCTGTCGTCGGTACGCCGGTACGCCGGCCGGGGGCTGGGCCAGGGCCGGGTCCGGTCGTTGCGGATGCCCCGGCCCCCTCCTCCCCCGCCCCGGCCGCGCAAGGCCGTCCTCACCGGACTGTCGGTGCTTCGGATATAGGCGCCCCGCGCCCCCGTCCGTCCTCAGCACACCGACAACATCCTTGAGGTGCACTCAGTCATGCCCGCTCAGCACACCCGACGCGCCGTGCTCGGCGCCTCGCTCGCCTTTGCCGGTACGGGAGTTCTCGCCGCCTGTTCCAGCGGCGACGGAGCCGCCGACCACGCCGCCATGAATCACGGGGCCCCCTCCGGCACCGCGGTCCCGGAGGGCTACGTCTCCCCCGACGGCCCGGAAGTCGCCGCGGCCGAGAAGCGGCGGGGCGCCGGCCCCGAGCGCAAGATCGCCCTGACCGCTACCGCGTCCCGGCTCGACCTGGGCGGCGGGCGCACCGTCAGTTCGTGGGCGTACGGGGACCGGCTCCCCGGGCAGGAGATCCGGGTCACCGCGGGCGACACGCTCGCCCTCACCCTCGCCAACCATCTGCCGCAGGCCACCTCGCTGCACTGGCACGGACTCGCCCTGCGCAACGACATGGACGGAGTACCCGGGCTGACCCAGCGGGCCATCGGGGCGGGTACGGACTTCACCTACCGGTTCGCGGTGCCCGGCCCCGGGACGTACTGGATCCACCCGCACTCGGGCGTCCAGCTCGACCGCGGGCTGTACGCGCCGCTGATCGTTGAGGACCCGAAGGAGCCCCTGTCGTACGACAAGGAGTGGGTCGTCGTCCTGGACGACTGGGTCGACGGGGTGGACGGCTCCACCCCCGACGCGGTGCTCCAGGAACTCACCGGGGGCAACGGCCACAGCGGGCACGCGATGCCGGGGACGCCCGCGGCGGAAGAGGACGGCGGCGGGCCCTCGCGGATGCTCATGGGCGCCACCAGTGAGCTGCTGGGCGGCGGCGACGCCGGTGACGTCGGCTATCCGTACTACCTGGTCAACGGCCGTGTGCCCGAGGACCCGTCCGCCTTCACCGCACGGCCGGGCGACCGGATCCGGCTGCGGATCATCAACGCGGGCGGCGACACCGCCTTCCGCGTCGCACTCGGCGGCCACCGGATGACGGTGACGCACACCGACGGCTTCCCGGTCCGGCACACCCCCACGGACGCCCTGCTGATCGGCATGGGCGAGCGGTACGACGTGCTGGTCACCGCCGGGGACGGGGTGTTCCCGCTGACCGCGCTGGCCGAGGGCAAGAAGGCCTCCACGATGGCGCTGCTGCGGACCGGGAGCGGCGCGGCGCCCGGCGCGTCCGTGCGGCCGAAGGAGCTGGACGGCGAGCTGGTGACGGCCGGCCGGCTGGCCCCCGACGAGTCCGTGGCCCTCTCAGGCCGCAAGCCCGACCGGACCGTGCGGATGCGGCTGACGGGTTCCATGGAGGCGTACGACTGGGCCTTCGACAGGAAGCCGTACACCGCCGACCAGCGGCACCCGGTGAAGACCGGGGAGCGGGTCCGGATGGAATTCCGGAATGCGACCGCGATGTGGCACCCCATCCATCTGCACGGGCACACCTTCGCGCTGGCCGGTGGCGCTGCCGGGGCCCGCAAGGACACCGCGATCGTGCTGCCCCGGCAGACGCTGACCGTTGACTTCGACGCGGACAACCCGGGTCTGTGGATGCTCCACTGCCACAACCTGTACCACGCGGAGGCGGGCATGATGACGGTCCTCGGCTACCGCCGCTGACCGGCGCCCTGGCGGGCCGCGGCACTTTTCGCACGGCCCGCCAGGACATTGCGTCAGTCAGACGATTACACTGGGCGGCGTGCCTCAACTACGCCTCGCACTGAATCAGATCGACTCGACCGTCGGCGATCTCGCCGGGAACACCGAGTCGATCCTCCACTGGACCCGGCACTCCGCCGAACAGGGCGCCCACCTGGTGGCGTTCCCCGAGATGGTGCTGACCGGTTACCCCGTCGAGGACCTGGCCCTGCGGTCGTCCTTCGTCGAGGCGTCGCGGGACGCGCTGCGCGCGCTCGCCGCCCGCCTGGACGCGGAGGGCTTCGGGGAACTCCCGGTCGTCGTCGGCTACCTCGACCGTTCCGAGTCCGCCGCGCCCCGCTACGGCCAGCCCGCCGGGTCTCCGCGGAACGCCGCCGCGGTGCTGCACCGCGGGCAGGTCGCGCTGAACTTCGCCAAGCACCACCTGCCCAACTACGGGGTCTTCGACGAGTTCCGGTACTTCGTGCCGGGCGACTCGATGCCCGTCGTGCGGGTGCACGGCGTCGACGTGGCGCTCGCGATCTGTGAAGACCTCTGGCAGGACGGGGGCCGGGTGCCGGCCGCGCGCGCCGCCGGCGCCGGGCTGCTGCTGTCGATCAACGCCTCTCCGTACGAGCGGGACAAGGACGACACCCGGCTGGAACTGGTCCGCAAGCGGGCCCAGGAGGCCGGCTGCACCACCGCGTACCTCGCGATGATCGGCGGCCAGGACGAGCTGGTCTTCGACGGCGACTCGATCGTCGTCGACAAGGACGGCGAAGTGATCGCCCGCGCCCCGCAGTTCGCCGAGGGCAGTGTGATCCTGGACCTCGACCTGCCGGCCGCCTCGCCTGAGGCGCCGGCCGGCGTGGTGAACGACGGGCTGCGGATCGACCACGTGGTCCTCTCCGAGGAGCCGCTGCCCGCGTACGAGGCGGAGCTGGCCGGAGGGTACGCCGACCGGCTCGACGACGACGAGGAGCTGTACTCGGCGCTCGTCGTGGGCCTGCGGGCGTACGCGGCGAAGAACGGCTTCAGCAGTGTGCTGATCGGGCTCTCCGGCGGGATCGACTCGGCGCTGGTCGCGGCGATCGCCTGCGACGCGCTGGGCGCACAGCACGTGTACGGCATCTCGATGCCGTCGAAGTACTCCTCGGACCACTCCAAGGGTGACGCGGCCGAGCTGGCGCGGCGTACCGGGCTGAACTTCCGGACCGTACCGATCGAGCCGATGTTCGACGCGTACATGGGGTCGCTGGGGCTCACCGGCCTCGCCGAGGAGAACCTGCAGTCCCGGCTGCGCGGCACGATGCTGATGGCCGTGTCCAACCAGGAGGGCCAGATCGTCCTGGCGCCGGGCAACAAGTCGGAGCTGGCGGTCGGTTACTCGACGCTGTACGGCGACTCCGTAGGCGCGTACGGGCCCATCAAGGACGTCTACAAGACGTCGGTCTTCCGGCTGGCGAAGTGGCGCAACCGCGCCGCCGAGGAGCGCGGGCAGACCCCGCCGATCCCGGAGGCCTCCATCACCAAGCCGCCCAGCGCGGAGCTGCGGCCCGGTCAGGTCGACACGGACTCGCTGCCCGACTACGACGTGCTGGACCGGATCCTGGAGATGTACGTCGACCGCGACCAGGGGCTCGACGCGATCGTCGCGGCCGGGTTCGACGCGGCGCTGGTGGCGAAGACGCTGCGGATGGTGGACACGGCGGAGTACAAGCGGCGGCAGTACCCGCCGGGCACGAAGATCTCGCCCAAGGGCTTCGGCAAGGACCGGCGGCTGCCGATCACGAACCGGTGGCGCGAGTCCGGCTGACGCCGGGGGGTGGGGTTACGGACCCCTGGACGTGTCCGGAGCGAAGTGCGTGCGGCCCGTCCGGCCGAGGTCTTGTCCTCAATCGCCGGACGGGCTTGATTTGGCAGGCTCGCGTTCGGCGGGCGCGGGCTTGATCGGTCGTTGGGTTCAGTGCACGTCCGCCCCGGCCTTCTGCGGGGCGGACGTCACCGCCCGGGCCACGACCCTCGACGGGGTCCGGTCGCGGTCCAGGACGCCCGCTGTGACCGCCACCGCGAGTCCCGCCACTGTCAGTACCGCGCCGACCAGGGCCGGGGAGGTCCAGCCCCAGCCCGCCGCGATGGCCATGCCGCCCAGCCACGCGCCACCCGCGTTGGCCAGGTTGAACGCGGAGTGGTTGGAGGCGGACGCCAGGGTCGGGGCGTCCTTGGCCTTGTTCATGACGAGCATCTGCAACGGTGTGGTCGTCATGAAGCCGACCCCGCCGAGCAGCACGACCATCACCAGCGCGGCCCACTGCACATGGGCGGCGAAGGGGAAGACGACCAGCACGACAGCGAGCGCGCCCAGCGAGCCGTACAGCGTCGGGCGCAGCGCCCGGTCCGTGAGCGGTCCCGCGGCGAGTGCGCCCAGGGTCATGCCGATGCCGAAGAGCGCCAGCACCAGCGTCACGGAGGACTCGCCGAAGCCCATCGCCTCGGTCGTCATCGCCGAGAGGTAGGAGTACACGGCGAAGACCCCGGCGAAGCCGAAGACGGCGGTGAGGAGTCCGAGCAGGACCTGACGGTTGCCGAGGGCCTTCAGCTCGTGGCGGACGTGCCGTTGCGCCTCTGCCGGGATCTGCGGGACGAGGCGGGCGAGCGCGGCCATCGCGCAGAGCCCGATGACCGCGACCACGAGGAAGGTGGCCCGCCAGCCGAGGTGCTGGCCGAGCAGGGTGGCGGCTGGGACGCCGACGACGTTGGCGATGGTCAGGCCGAGGAACATCGTCGCCACGGCCCGCGCCTGGCGTCCCTCGGCGGCGAGCCGGGTGGCGACGACCGCGCCGACTCCGAAGAAGGCTCCGTGCGGAAGCCCGGCCAGCAGCCGTCCGGCGAGCAGCCAGCCGAAGCCGGGGGCGAGCGCGGAGGCGAGGTTGCCGACGGTGAAGAGCCCCATCAGCAGGAGGAGCATCCGTTTGCGCGGGATGCGTGAGCCCACGGCGGTGAGCAGCGGGGCGCCGAGCACCACACCGATCGCGTACGCCGACACGAGGTAGCCCGCGGTGGGGACGGAGGTGCCCAGATCGTCCGCGACGTCGGGCAGCAGGCCCATCATCACGAATTCCGTAGTACCGATGCCGAAGGCGCTCACAGCGAGTGCGAGCAGAGCCAGAGGCATGAAGAGAGACCTTTCCGAAGTGGGCCCCGTGCGCTCCGGCAGGCCCGGTGGGCCCGCGGGAGCAGGAAGGCAGGAGGAGACGCGGCCGTACGTGCGCCGGCGCGGGCCGGCTGGGGCCGGATCGCACGGTGACGGACCGGCTTCCTCGCCGGCGGCCTTGTTCCCGTTCGGAACAAATTCTCTCAGACGATTTATGCCCGGAGGTAAACGGACCGTTGCGTCACAGTTTGACGCGGGCGGCGATCGGAAGATGGTCGCTGTCCGTGGCCGGGAGCGTCCACGACGACATCGGCTCGACACCCTTCACCATGATCTGGTCGATCCGGGCCATCGGGAACGACGCGGGCCAGCTGAATCCGAAGCCGTCACCCGCCGCGCCCTGGGTGGAGCGCATCTGGGCGGTGACCGCGTGGAGCGAGCGGTCATTCATGGTCCCGTTGAGGTCGCCGAGCAGGGCGACCCGTTCCAGCGGTTCGTGGGAGATGGCCTCGCCGAGGGCGTCCGCGCTCTGGTCCCGCTGGCTGGCGGTGAATCCGGCGTGCAGCTTGACCCGTACCGAGGGCAGGTGGGCGACGTAGAAGGCGATCGGGCCCTCGGGGGTGGTGACGGTGGTCCGCATGGCGCGGACCCAGCCCATCTTGATGTCCACCGGGCGGGTGCCGCTCAGGGGGTACTTGCTCCACAGGCCGACGGTCCCCTGCACCGAGTGGTAGGGGAAGCGGTCGGCGAGCGCCGATTCGTACGCCGCGACCTTGCCGCTGGGGAGCTCCTGCAGGGCGATGACGTCGGCGCCCGAGCCGGCGACCTGCTGGGCGGTGCCGGCGGGATCGGGGTTGTCCGCGTTGACGTTGTGAGTGGCGACGGTGAGGTCGCCGCCGGTGCCCGACTTGTCGGTGAGCAGCCCGCCGAAGAGGTTGAACCAGACCACGACCGGCAGCAGCAGGGCGATCAGCGCGGTCGCCGAGCGGCGCACCAGGCCCAGGATCAGCAGCAGCGGGACGAAGACGGCGCACCACGGCAGGAACGTCTCCGTGAGGCTGCCCAGGTTGCCGATGGTGTTCGGGATCTGGGCGTGGAGGAGCATCACGAGGGTCAGCAGGACCGAACAGCCGGCCAGGACGATCCCCCGCCGCCAGATGCCCCGGTCACGGGTCAGTCTTTCGCGCAGGTCCCGGAAGCGTGATCCGGTGCGCTGCGGTCCTGCGTCGCCGTTACCGGTGTCCGCCCTGTACGCCTGCACCATTGCGCTGTCCTCACTGCCTTGCCGTACACATCGCCGCGCCCCACGACCCTAGGCGATGTGCGATGACTTTCCGGCCGTCGGCGACGGCCGTACTGCCCTGAGGACGACGCGAACGGTACGGCGGGTTCCGGTCGCCGGGGGTCCGCTTTGCCTTGTGACAGAACGATCACACTCGCCCGGGACCCGGGCGAGTCAGCCGTGGCCTGCGTCTTCACCGGATCCGGCGGCGGCGGACCTCGGCCCGAGGCCCTCGACCAGCAGGCCGATGATGCGGTCGGCGAGGTCCTCGGGAAGCGGCGCTTCGGGCCGGTGAATCGTGCGTACGAGCATGGGGCCGAGGAACAGGTCGTCCATCAGCTCGACGTCCGTGTCACCCCGCAGCTCACCCGCCTCGACCGCACGGCCGACGGCGGCGAGCATCGCGACCCGGCGGGGTGCGATCACGGTGCGCTGGTACTCGGTCCACAGCTTGGGATGGCTCTTCATCTGCGCGAAGACGTTGTGCAGCAGCACCGAGGAGCGCTGGGCGAGTCCGCGGGTGCGCATGGACTCCAGCAGGACGCGCAGGTCGTCGAGGCCTCCGGTGCCGGAGACCTCGGGTTCCGGCGGCTCGATCTCGCACAGGACGTCGACGAAGAGTTCCTCCTTGCCGGCCCAGCGCCGGTAGATGGTGGCCTTGCCGACTCCGGCGGTGCGGGCGATCCGCTCGATGGACAGTCCGGCCAGGGGCTCGCCCGCCTCCAGGAGCCCGACGACGGCGTCCAGGATGGACCGCTCGGCCGCCGCGCTGCGCGGGCGGCCGCGTCGGGGCTCCTGCTCATCTCCGGGGCGGGGCTCCGGGTCCTGGCCGTCGTGGACCTGCCGGCCCGCTTCCCGGCCGTCGTGGACCTGCCGGCCCCGCTCCTCGGAGGGCCGGTCGTCCCGGTCCCGCTCCCCGGGGAGCCGGCCGTCCCGGTCCGGTGCCTGAGCCTGCACGTGAAACCACCTTTCGCCGCCCCCGATTCTCCCCGACGCGGGCGGCGCCCGGCCGCATCGGCGCCTGCCGTCCGGGCCTGACCGGGCCCGCCCCGTCCGGCCCGGTCAGGACGAAGGCCCCGGGCCGTGCCGGGCCGCCGGCCTCACCGTCCGGCGGGCGCGGGCACGGCCTCCTCGTCCTGCGCGGCCTCCTGCCCGGCGGGAGCCCCGCCCGGCAGGAACAGGGCGACCACGATCGTTCCGACCAGGGCGACACACGCCGACCCGATGGCCGTGACGTGCATGGCGCTCATGAAGGCGTCGTGCGCGGCGGCGACCAGCGGGGTGCCCGCCGGGCCCATCTTCTCCGCGACGCCGAGCGTCGCCTCGATCGACTCGCCCGCCACATCCCTGGCCGCGGCCGGGACCGCGTCGAGGTGTCCCTCGATGTCGCCGCGGTAGACGGCGGACAGCACCGACCCGAGGACGGCGATCCCGAGGGCGCCACCGACCTGCCGGAACGTGTTGTTGACGGCCGAGCCCGAGCCGGCCTTCTCGCGGGGCAGCGCCTGCATCACGGCGACGGTGACCGGCGGCATCACATGGGCCATGCCGGTGCCCTGGACGAAGAAGACCACGCACATCACCCAGACCGGGGTGGTGGCGTCGAACAGGGCGAACGCCGCGAGGCCGGCGGCGACCATCAGCATGCCGACGGTGCACACGGCGCGGGCGCCGAACCGGTCGACCACAAGCCGGGCCCGTGGGGCGAAGACCATCTGCGCGACGGCCAGCGGCAGGATCAGCAGCCCGGACTGCAGGGCGCTCCAGCCGCGCACGCTCTGCATGTAGAAGGCGGAGAAGAACGTCACACCCATCAGCGCGAAGAAGACCAGCGCGATGGCGGCGACGGCCGCGGAGAAGGCCGGCTTCCTGAAGTAAGACACGTCGATGGCCGGGCTGCTGCTGCGCTTCTCGTGAAGGACGAACACGACCAGGACGGCCAGGCCGCCGATGACCGGCAGAACCACGGAGGCGTCGGTGAAGTCGGCGAGTTCGCCGCCGCGGATGATGCCGTACACCAGCAGCACCAGGCCGATGATGGAGAGCACCACACCGACCGGGTCGAGCCGTCCCGGCTTCGGGTCCCTGGAGTCCGGCACGAGCACCACCATGGCGATCAGCGCGAGAACCACGACGGGCACGTTGACCAGGAAGATCGAGCCCCACCAGAAGTGTTCGAGGAGCAGTCCGCCGGTGATCGGGCCGATCGCGATGCCGAGGCCGACACTGCCGGCCCAGATACCGATGGCCTTGGGCTGCTCGTCACGCTCGAAGACGTTCATCAGGACGGCGAGCGTCGCCGGCATGACGAAGGCGGCGCCGAAGCCCATCACCGCACGCCAGGTGATCAGTTCGGCGGGCGATCCGGACATGGCGGCGAAGGCGGAACCGGCTCCGAACAGCACGATGCCGAAGAGCAGGACCTTCTTGCGCCCGATGCGGTCGCCGAGCAGGCCCGCGGTGAAGAGCAGCCCGGCGAAGACGAGCGTGTAGGAGTTGATGGCCCACTCCAGCTCGCTCTGGGTGGCTCCCAGACCGGTGGGCGAGGGGGACGCGATCGTCTTGACGGCGACGTTCAGGATCGAGTTGTCCAGCACCACGATGAGCAGGCTGAACATCAGGACGGCGAGGATCGCCCAGCGGCGGCGGTGGACCGCCTCGGGGACCTGGGGCACGGCGACAGGAGCGCCGGACGGTATGGACATGACGAGAAGCGTAACTTCATTTCGATACGAGACCGTCTCGTATTGGAAAGTCTTTACCGGACTGCCGTGACACCGGATGCCACCCTTGTGGCGGGCCCACTTCCCGGGAACGGCTCCGGGATGCCACCATGGAAGAGATCCGGGGACGCCGTCAGGGCGCCTCGAGATGACGAAGGAGCCGTTGGCAATGTCGCTTCAGGCTGCGCACAACCAGTCCGCCACACCCCCCGCGGGAGCCCCGTCCGACAGCAGCAAGGCGCTGTACGGAGGAAAGAGCAACCGCCGCATCACCATCCACGACATCGCCGCCGCCACCGGGCGCGGCGAGAAGTGGCCCATGCTCACCGCCTACGACGCGATGACCGCGTCCGTCTTCGACGAGGCCGGCATCCCGGTCATGCTCGTCGGTGACTCCATGGGCAACTGTCACCTCGGCTACGAGACCACCGTGCCCGTCACGATGGACGAGATCGCCATCCTGTCCGCCGCCGTCGTCCGGGGCACCAAGCGCGCCCTGATCGTCGCCGACCTGCCTTTCGGGGCCTACCAGGAGAGCCCGGTCCAGGCCCTGCGCAACGCCACCCGGCTGATCAAGGAGTCCGGGGTCGGCGCGGTCAAGCTGGAGGGCGGCGAGCGCAGCCACGAGCAGATCAAGCTCCTGGTCGACGCCGGCATCCCGGTCATGGCCCACATCGGCCTGACACCGCAGTCCGTCAACGCGATGGGCTACCGCGTGCAGGGCCGCGGTGAGGAAGCCGCCCAGCAGATGCTGCGCGACGCCAAGGCCGTACAGGACGCGGGCGCCTTCGCCGTCGTCCTGGAGCTCGTCCCGGCCGAACTGGCCGCCGAGGTCACCCGCACCCTGCACATCCCCACGGTCGGCATCGGGGCCGGCCCCGACACCGACGCGCAGGTGCTGGTCTACACCGACATGGTCGGCCTGACCGGCGGCAAGGTGCCGCGCTTCACCAAGCAGTACGCCGACCTGCGCCAGGTCCTCGGCGACGCCGCGAAGGCGTACGCGGACGAGGTCGTGGGCGGCACCTTCCCGGCGCCGGAGCACACCTTCCACTAGGGCCCGCACGGCTTCCACCGAAGCCTGCACGGCCCCGGACCCGCCCCGGGAGCCGTCCGGCACCGGGGCCCACCGACCACTGCCGCACCACCGACAGCCCGCCGACTTCCCCCATCGGCGGGCTGTCGCCCTGCTGTCGGCGGCCTGTCGGCGTGCTGTCGGTGGCGGCTGGTCTGATGGTGGACATGACGCGAATCGACAAGAACCCCAGGAACGGCAAGAACGCCGTCGAGGTACGGGGACTGGTCAAGCACTACGGCTCGACCAAGGCTCTGGACGGCGTGGACCTCGATGTGCGCGAGGGCACCGTCCTCGGCGTGCTCGGCCCCAACGGCGCCGGCAAGACCACCCTCGTACGAGTCCTGTCCACCCTGATCCAGCCCGACGCCGGACACGCGACCGTGGCGGGCTTCGACGTGGTGAAGCAGCCCCGCGCGCTGCGCCGCACCATCGGCCTGACCGGGCAGTACGCCTCGGTCGACGAGAAGCTCTCCGGCTGGGAGAACCTCTACATGATCGGGCGGCTGCTCGACCTGCCGCGCAGGAAGGCCCGCTCGCGCGCCGACGAGCTGCTCGAGCGCTTCTCGCTCACCGACGCGGCGAAGAAGGCCGCGATGGAGTACTCCGGCGGAATGCGCCGCCGGCTGGACCTCGCCGCCTCCATGATCGGCAGCCCGGCCGTGCTCTACCTGGACGAGCCGACGACGGGGCTCGACCCCCGTACCCGTAACGAGGTCTGGGACGAGGTGCAGCGGATGGTCGCGGAGGGGGCGACCGTGCTGCTCACCACCCAGTACATGGAAGAGGCCGAACAGCTCGCCAACGAGCTCACCGTCATCGACAAGGGCAAGATCATCGCCCGCGGCGGCGTCGACGAGCTGAAGGCCAAGGTCGGCGGCCGCACCCTGCAGATCCGCCCCTCCGACCCGGCCGAACTGGCCGCGATGGCGCAGGCCATCAGGGAGGCCGGCCTCGACGGTGTGGCAGGTGCCCAGGCGGTCCCGGACGAGGGACTGCTCTACGTACCGATCCTCAGCGACGAGCAGCTCACCGCCGTCATCGGCCTGCTCGGCACCCGGGGCTTCTCGCTGGCGCACGTCGCCACCGCGCTGCCCAGCCTCGACGAGGTGTTCCTCGCCGTCACCGGCGGCAAGGCCACCGTCACCGACACGATCCCCCAGGAGGTCGCGGCATGAGCACGACGACTCTGACGCCCACCCCCACCGACGCGGCCGTGGCCGCCCCGGCCACGAAGGTCCACGACGAGGGCCGGATCGGACTGCGGAACAACCTGCGCCACATCGGGGCGCTGGTGCGGCGCAATCTGCTCCAGATCAAGAAGGATCCGGAGTCGATGTTCGACGCACTCCTGATGCCGGTCATCTTCGTGCTGCTGTTCGTGTACGTCTTCGGCGGTTCTGTCGGCAGCAGCATGGGCGGCGGGCGGCAGGAATACCTGAACTACCTGATCCCCGGTCTGATGGCGATGATGGGCATGAACATCGCCATGGCCGTCGGCAGCGGTGTCAACGACGACTTCCGCAAGGGGGTCATGGACCGGTTCCGCACCATGCCGATCGCCCGCTCCTCGGTGCTCATCGCCAAGATCGTGGTCGAGCTCGCCCGGATGATGGTCGCCACGCTGATCCTGCTGGGCATGGGCTTCGCGCTCGGCATGGAGCTCCACGGGTCGGTGCTGGGGCTCATCGGGGCGATCGCCCTTGCGGCCGCGTTCGGCGCCGCCATCATGTGGATCTTCATCCTGCTCGGACTGTCCATGAAGACGGCTCAGGCCGTCCAGGGAATGGGGATGATCGTGATGATGCCGCTCCAGTTCGGCTCCTCCATCTTCGCCCCGCCCACGACGATGCCCGGCTGGCTCCAGACGTTCACCGACTACAACCCGCTCTCCAACCTGGCCGACGCGGCCCGCGCCCTGATGATGGGCACCTCGGTCGGCAACTCGGTCTGGCTGACGCTCGGCTGGACCGTGGTCATCACCGCGGCGATGGCCCCGCTCGCGGTGTCCAAGTTCCGCAAGAAGTCCTGACCTCCTGACCGCAGGGGTTCGGGTCCATCAGCCCCGGTACGCGTCCACGAGGGCGGCGGCCTCCTCCCGGGAGAGACCGCCGCCCTCGGCGTGCGCGGCCTCGTAGGCGGTATCCCCGAGTGCCGCACGGACCATCGCCTCGGCCCGGGCGAAGTTCTCCCGCTCCATCGACGTCAGGAAGTGCCCCTCCGGCAGCAGCGCCCGGCCGGC
This sequence comes from Streptomyces sp. NPDC087901, assembly GCF_044742205.1. NCBI lineage: Bacteria > Bacillati > Actinomycetota > Actinomycetes > Kitasatosporales > Streptomycetaceae > Streptomyces > Streptomyces sp. NPDC087901. The sequence goes on along the minus strand of NZ_JBIUUC010000001.1, from coordinate 826,328 downwards.
GGCCAGCAGCCGCGCGCCGAGCTCCGCCCCGCGCTCCTCGCCGAGCCCGCCCAGCGCCCATGCCACGGTGACCAGGTGGATCACCGCCATCTGCGGCGCCACCATCTGCGTCAGCGGATCACCCAGGCGCGTCAGCGCCTGCCGGCCCAGGTCCAGGCCGCCGGCGTAGTCCCCGTCCTGGTTGTCCAGCCAGGCCAGGCCGCCCAGCACGAACCCCTCGAAGATCGCCATGGTCTGGGATCTGAACTCCTCGAGCAGTTCGAGGAACTGCTCGCGGGCCTCGGCCGTACGGTCGGAGCGGCCCAGCCACAGCGCCAGGAAGAGCCGGGCCGCCGGACGCGCCTCGTGTCCCGCATGCCGCTCGTCCGCGATCACCTCGCGCAGGATCACCTCGCCCTCGGCCCCCCGGTCCAACTCGGTGAGCGCGGAGGCGTAGCGGGTGCGGAGCACCGACACCTGCGCCAGGGCGCCGAGCTTCTCCGCGTAGTCGATCGCGGCCTGGTAGTCCTCGGCCGCCCGGATGAAGTCGCCGGACTTCTCGCTCGCCTCACCGCGCGAGGAGAGCGCCTCGGCCATGCCCCAGTCGTCGCCGAGACGGCTGAAGATCTCCAGGCTCTCGTCGGCGTCCACATGGGCCGCGCCCGCCCAGTCGGGGCGGTTGGCCAGGACGTTGGCTCGCATCTGGAGCGCCGCGGCAAGCTCCCACTCGAAGGCGAACTCCCTTGCGGCGCGGACCGTTTCGTTCAGCAGGTGCCGCAGATCTGCGACGCCGCCGGTCAGCATGACGGCGAAGAACCAGAGCGACGCGGGGCTCCGGCAGGTCTGCGGCTGACCGGCCCGGTAGGTGTCGGCGATCCCCCGCAGCCGCACCATGCTGGCCTCGTTCGTCCACTCGTCCATCGCGTGGTCCATGTTGACCAGCTGCACCAGCGCCACCTGGCGCCGTGCTTCCTGGAGCAGTTCGGGTCCCATGGGCGGGGGCGCGTCGGTGCAGCGTTCAAAGATCGAGGGCGCGGGCCGCACGGGTGCGGCGAACGGGTCGGGGCCGAGAGCCGCGGCGGCGTCGGCCCAGTGCAGGGCGTCGCTGCGCAGATTGCGGATCTGCCAGTACCAGGAGAGGGAGATCACCAGGCACAGCGACTCCTGCTCGTCACCTGCGGAGACGGCGTGCCGCAGCGCGGTGCGCAGGTTCTCGTACTCGCGCTGGAAGAGCTCGATGGCGGCGCGCTGTCCGGCGCCGCGGAGCAGAGGGTCGGTGGTACGGGCCAGCTCCCGGAAGTGCACGAGGTGCCGGCGCTCGACGGCGTCCCGCTCCCCCGTCTCGTCGAGCCGCTCCGCCGCGTACTCGCCGACGGTCTCCAGGAGGCGGTAGCGCATCCCGCCGTCCGCCGCGGGTGCGGCGACGACCAGGGACTTGTCGACAAGTGAGCCGAGCAGTCCGGCGACCTCCTGCGCCTGCTGCGTCCCGTCCGCGCAGACCGCCTCGGCCGCTTCGAGGGTGCAGCCGCCGGCGAAGACGGACAGCCGCCGCAGGGTGGCGCGTTCGTCCTCGGTGAGAAGGTCCCAGGACCAGTCGACGACGGCCCGCAGGGTCTGCTGGCGCGGGAGCACCGTGCGGCTGCCGCCGGTCAGCAGCCGGAACCGGTTGTCGAGCCGGTCGGCGATCTGCTGCGGGGTAAGCATCCGCAGCCGGGCGGCGGCGAGTTCGATGGCGAGCGGCAGACCGTCCAGGCGGCGGCAGATCTCGGCGGTGGCCGCCGCGGTCGCCTCGTCGGCGTCGACCCGGAAGCCGGGCAGGGCGGCGGCGCCGCGCTCGGCCAGCAGGCGCAGTGCCGTCGGGTCGGGCAGCGGCTCGACGGGCCGGACGAACTCGCCCGGCACGCCGAGGGGTTCGCGGCTGGTGGCGAGGACGGTGAGCCCCGGGCAGCGGGCCAGCAGATGATCGGCGAGGGCAGCGGCGGCCTCGATCACATGCTCGCAGTTGTCCAGGAGCAGCAGCATGCGGCGCCGGGAGCAGTGTTCGGTGAGCCGGGAGAGCGGCTCGCCCGCACCCCTTTCGGCGGCCCGGAGTTCCTCGGCACCGGCACCGCGCAGCACGGTCTCGCGAGCGCCCAGGGCGCCGAGGACCGCCTCCGGTACCGCTTCCGGGTCGTCGACGGGCGCGAGTTCGGCCAGCCAGACGCCGTCCGGCCAGGACGCGGGGTCGAAGGATTCCGCGGCTTCCTGGGAGAGCCGGGTCTTGCCCGCCCCGCCGGGTCCGAGCAGGGTGACCAGCCGGGCCCGGGAGAGGTCGTCGCGCAGGGCGTCGATATCGCGCTCGCGTCCGACGAAGCTGGTGAGCCGGGCCCGGAGGTTGCCCTGCCGGACAGCCGGTGCCGGGGCTCGGGGGGTCGTCGTTCGCGGGGCGGGACGGGGCGGTTCCTGGCGGAGCAGTCCGGCGTGCAGCGCGCTCAGCTCGGGTCCCGGGTCGGTACCGAGCCGGTCGGCGAGCACGGTGCGCACCTCGTCGTACGCGGCCAGTGCCTGCGCCGTCCGCCCGGCGTCGCGCAGGGCACGCAGCCGCAGCGCCTGGAGCGGTTCGTCGATGGGGTGCTCGTCGCAGAGCGCGGCCAGCTCCGGCAGCACCTCGTCGGCCCGCCCGAGCGCGAGCGCCGCGGTGAGCCGGTTCCTGCGGGCATCGAGGCGGCGGACGGTCCAGCGGGCCGCGGCGGAGTGCCGGTCGGGCAGATCGGCCAGCGCCGGTCCGCGCCAGAGGCCGAGCGCATCGTCGAGGACGCTCAGGGCCTTCGCCGGATCGCCCGCTTCCAGGGCTCGCGCCCCCTCGCCCGAGAGGCGTTCGAAGCGGTAGAGGTCGACGCTGTCCGGTTCGGCGGCCAGCCGGTAGCCGTTGTCCGCGGAGGCGACCGCCGTATGGCCGAGCGCCCGCCGGAGCCGGCCCACGAGTGCCTGCAGCGCCCCCGACGCGTCGGCGGGCGGGTCCCCGTCCCACACCTCGTCGACGAGCACCGCGGCCGACACCGTCCGGCCGGGGCGCAGCGCGAGCACGGCGAGCAGGGCGCGCAGCCGCGCCCCGCCGATGGCGACGGCCGTACCGTCGTCGCGAAGTGCCTGGGTGGTACCGAGGATGCCGTAGCGCACGCGCCCATTGTCCGTGACGGGGGCCGGGCCATCCACAGCCACCCGGCCGTACCCGCTCGCCCCGCCCGTATCCCTGCCCGTCATGCCTCCACCATTCATGGAACCACCGGCCCGAAGCGAGACGTTTTCCGCGTGTCGCCTGTACGGTCGGGGCTCGCCGCCCGCCCGCTCCCGCCTTCCCCGCAGCCACCAGGAGCTCGCCGATGACCACCGCAACACCCCGCAGCGACCGGCGTATCAGCCCGGTCTTCCTCGGTATCGCCGCCGTGACGGCGGTGTCCGGCTGGGCGGTGTGGACGGACTTCGCCGAGCAGCCCGGCTTCGCCACGTTCCTGTTCGTCACGGCGGCCTGGGTCGTCTCGCTCTGTCTCCACGAGTACGCCCACGCCCGGACTGCGCTGCACAGCGGCGACATCTCCATCGGTGCCAAGGGCTACCTGACCCTCAACCCCTTGGCGTACACGCATGCCCTGCTGAGCATCGTGCTGCCCGTGCTGTTCGTGATCATGGGCGGCATCGGGCTGCCCGGTGGTGCGGTCTTCATCGAGCGGGGACGGATCCGCGGCCGCTGGCGGCACAGCCTGATCTCGGCGGCGGGCCCGCTGACGAACGTCCTGTTCGCGCTCGTGTGCACCGCACCGTTCTGGCTGGACGCACTGGACGGCGTCCCCCTCGCCTTCCGGTACGCGCTGGGCTTCCTGGCGCTGCTCCAGGTGACGGCCGCGATCCTGAACTCCGTACCGGTGCCGGGGCTGGACGGCTACGGGGTGATCGAGCCGTGGCTCTCGCACTCGGTCCGGCGCGCGGTGGAGCCGTTCGCGCCGTTCGGGCTGATCGCGGTCTTCGGCCTGCTGTGGGTACCCGGGGTGAACGCGGCCTTCTTCGACGCGATCGACGCGCTGCTGCGGTCGCTGGGCGTCAGCGAGTTCGAGACGTACTGCGGTCTCGACGCCTACCGGTTCTGGCAGACGCAGAATCCGGTGTGCGCGATGAACGTGAACGGATAGGCGCCCTACACACCCTGCGCGGCCTGGGCGTTCACGACGCGCTGCCGGCGCACGTAGTACCAGGACATGTTGGACGAGAGCCCGACCAGCAGCACCCAGACGATCCCGAGTAGCCAGCTGCCCTGCACGAAGGAGATCACGGCAGCCGCGACGGCGAGGACGCAGACGGCGATGGCGTAGAGAGCGAGGCGGGGCATGGGGGTGGCTCCTGTCGGGGGATGATGCGCGGTCCCGTCCAGTGTCCCCCATGCCCCCGGCCGCCGGGCGCAGGGTGCGGTGGCCGGCTCACACGTCGGTGGTGCGCAGCCCCGCGTGTGCCTTGTAGCGGCGGTTGACCGAGATCAGGTTGGCGACGAGCGACTCGACCTGGTGGGCGTTGCGGAGCCGGCCCGCGAAGATGCCGCGCATGCCCGGGATGCGGCCGGCCAGTGCCTGGACGATGTCGGTGTCGGCGCGGACCTCGCCCAGCACCAGCACATCGGTGTCGATCTCCTCGATCGTCTCGTCCTGGAGCAGCACCGCCGAGAGGTGGTGGAAGGCGGCCGTGACGCGGGACTCCGGCAGCAGGGCGGCGGCCTGCTCGGCGGCGCTGCCCTCCTCGGGCTTCAGCGCGTAGGCGCCCTTCTTGTCGAAGCCGAGCGGGTTGACGCAGTCGATGACGAGTTTGCCGACGAGTTCGTCGCGCAGGGACTCCAGGGTCTTGGCGTGCCCGTCCCACGGCACTGCGACGATCACGACGTCGCTGTCGCGCGCGCAGGCGGCGTTGTCCGCGCCGCGGACGCCGTTACCCAGCTCGTCGGCGGCGGTCTGTGCGCGGTCCGCCGCACGGGAGCCGATGATCACGTCGTGTCCGGCGCGGGCGAACCGGTAGGCGAGTCCGCGCCCCTGCGGGCCGGTGCCGCCGAGGACGCCGATGGTCAGGCCGGATACGTCGGGGAGGTCCCACGGGTCCTTGGCGGGGGGCTTGGGCGCGCTGCCGCTGTCATTTGTAGTCATGGCCCCGACACTACTGCCAGGTACGAGAGCGGGACGCTGTGTCCTCGGCCAGTGGGACGGACCTTCGCGCGACGCCCCGTACGGATGGTTCCGCCACCGTTCGCCGGTGTGCGGTCCCCGGTGTGGTGCATGATGCCGGGCCATGGATGCCGTACGAGTGGCGCTGCTGCGTGAGGTGCTCGCCGGGACCCAGTGGCCGTCGGCTACCCGACGGTTCGCCGGGACGCTGCGCTCGTCCGTCGTGCCGCACGGAGGCGGGCTGCTGCTGGTCGGGACCGAGGTGTACGAGCCGTGGCACCTGGCGGCCCATCTGGTCGACGAGTCCACCTGGTCGGGGCTGCCCGAGCTGGTGCCCACGCTGGTGCGCCACCGGGTGGAACCGGGCGACCCCGCGCACCTGGCGGTGGGGCTGGGCCGGATCGAGGCGGCGGGGCGGGGCGAGACGCTGCTCGTGGTGGTGCCGGAGCGGCCGGGCGAGGGGCTGCTGGAGCGGGTGCACGATGCCCGCCGGGCCGGGGCGACCGTCCTGTCGCTGGACAACGGCGATCCGGAGGTCCGGGGGCTCGCCCACGAGGCGCTCTCCGTGACGGGCGGCGACGATGTGGACCTGGACACGGTCCAGCACCTGGTCAGCGCGGCGGCAGGGGAGAACGGCACTCCGGTGCAGCGCGGCCGGCGTCGGTTCCGGGACCGGCTGTCCCGTCTCGCCGACCAGCTGACCGCGCCGCCGCCGGCGCGGTGGTGACCCGGAACACCAGCGGCCGGGCTCCACGCTCCGAAATCTGTTTGCATCGGGCACGCACCGGGACGGACCATGTCTCCTCGTGACCTCTCGCCCCTCCCTCGCCGCCAGGCTCGCCGCGCTGCTGCCCGACCTCTCGCCCTGGCGTTCCTCGGCGGACTTCCGCCTGTTGTGGGTGCAGGGGATCGTCACCTACTTCGGCAGCTTCATGGCACTGATCGCGCTGCCGCTCCAGATCAAGGACCTCACCGGGTCCCCGCTCGCCGTCGGCGCGATGGGCGCGGTCGAGCTGGTGCCGCTGGTCGTGTTCGGGCTCTACGGTGGGGCGCTCGCCGACGCGGCCGACCGTCGCAAGGTCATCCTGGCCACGGAGGCGGGGCTCGGTCTGCTCGCGCTCGTCCTGCTGGTGAACGCGGCCCTGCCCGATCCGATGCTCTGGCCGCTCTATGTGGTCGCCGGGGGTGTCTCCGCACTCGCCGGGCTCCAGCGGCCCGCGCTGGACTCGCTGATGGCCCGCATCGTGCCGCACGACCAGCTGGGCGCCGCCGCCGCGCTGAACTCGCTGCGCTGGCAGGCCGGCGCGATCATGGGCCCGGCGCTGGCGGGCCTGGTGGTGGCCTATGCCGGGCACGCCACGGCGTACGCCGTCACCGTGGTCACGTTCGCCGTCTCCGTGGTCCTGTGCCGCAGGCTCACGCCCGCGCCGCCCGCGGAGCAGGGGATGAAGCCGTCGCTGCGCGGCATCGCGGAGGGGGCGCGCTACGCGTGGAGCCGGCCGGTGCTGCTCGGGACGTACGCGATCGACATGGCGGCGATGTTCTTCGCCTTCCCGAACACGATCTTCCCGTTCCTAAGTGACGAGCTGGACGCCGAGTGGTCGCTGGGGCTGATGTACGCGGCGGGCTCGGTCGGCTCCCTCGTTCTGGGACTGACCAGCGGCTGGACGTCGCGGGTGCGTCGGCACGGGCTGTTCGTGGTGTTCGGTGCGGCCGTCTGGGGGCTGGCCATCGCGGCGGCCGGCTGGTTCGGCAACGTATGGCTGGTGCTGGTCTGTCTGACGGTCGCCGGTGCGGGCGACATGCTCAGCGGGCTCGGCCGTTCGACCATCTGGAACCAGACGATCCCGGAGGAGCTGCGGGGGCGGCTCGCGGGCATCGAGGTGCTCTCGTACAGCGTCGGCCCGCAACTGGGGCAGGTACGGGCCGGCGGTATGGCCGGGTGGACGGGGACCCGCACCGCGGTCTGGTCCGGGGGCGTGGCCTGCGTCGCCTCGGTGGCGCTGCTGGCGGCGGCCCTGCCGAAACTCCTCACGTACGACTCGGAGACGGACGAGGACGCGCTGCGCAGGCGCGCGCAGAGCGAGGAGGCCCTGCGGGCGGCGCCGACGGGCTGAGCCCGGGGCTCGCGGGCCCCGGACCCCTGCCGTCAGAACCCTGCCTTCAGCCGCCCGCGTTCTCGTCCGGGTCCGGGCGGTCGTGCCATTTGGGGTCGGTCTCCCATTCCAGGTTCCGCTCCTGCGCGGTCTCCATCGCGTGCTGCGCCTCCTGACGGGAGGTGTACGGGCCGAAGCGGTCCTTGGCCGGGCACTCGGGGCCCTCCTCGACCTTCTTGTGCTCCAGGCAGTAGAACCACTCGCCCGGCTTGCCGACCGTGCGCTTCTTGAAGAGAGCCATCGTGGGTTCCTTTCCTCGGTGCCATGCTGCCCCATACACGCTGGTTAGGGCCTGCTATTCGGATCAGGGAGCGGGGTCCGGGGCGTGCGACTGCAAGGCGGAGGAGTCACTGCGGAGCATTGGCGACCGACGACAACGCGGCAGATGTGCGTGCCGGACCCCGCGAGCCCGGCATGATCCGAATCGCAGGCCCTAAACTCACTGGCATGTCTGGCCAGTCGCTGCTTGTACCAGGGGAGCTCACTCCCGTCCGTTCCGTGCCCGGAAACATCCGGCGCCCCGAGTATGTGGGCAAGCCCGCTCCGACGCCGTACAGCGGCCCGGAGGTCCAGGACGCCGACACCGTCGAGCGCATGCGCGTCGCGGGACGCATCGCCGCCCAGGCGATGGGTGAGGCTGCGAAGCACATCGCGCCGGGTGTGACGACGGACGAACTCGACCGGGTCGCCCATGAGTTCATGTGCGACCACGGCGCGTATCCGTCGACGCTGGGGTACCGGGGCTTCCCCAAGTCGCTCTGCTCCTCGCTCAACGAGGTGATCTGCCACGGCATCCCGGACTCCACGGTGCTGCGCGACGGCGACATCGTGAACCTCGACGTGACGGCGTACATCAACGGGGTGCACGGCGACAACAACGCCACCTACCTCTGCGGCGACGTGGACGAGGAGTCGCGGCTGCTCGTGGAGCGCACCGAGGAGTCGCTGAGGCGGGCGATCAAGGCGGTGCGGCCGGGCCGCCAGGTCAATGTGATCGGCCGGGTCATCGAGTCGTACGCGAAGCGCTTCGGGTACGGGGTGGTGCGGGACTTCACGGGGCACGGGATCAACTCCTCGTTCCACTCCGGACTGATCATTCCGCACTACGACAGCCCGCACGCCACCACCGTGATGCAGCCCGGCATGACGTTCACCATCGAGCCGATGCTGACGCTCGGGTCCCACGACTACGACATGTGGGACGACGGCTGGACCGTGGTCACGAAGGACCGCAAGCGCACGGCGCAGTTCGAGCACACGCTCGTGGTGACGGAGACGGGCGCCGACATCCTCACGCTCCCGTAACTCCTCCCCTGTTCACCGAACGGCCGCCCCTTCCGGGCGGCCGTTCCTCGTTTCCTCCGGCCGTTTTTACCGACAAGCCGTCGGGAAGCAGTTGACTTAGGTAAGCCTTAGTAGGAAGATCGACGCATCGGCAGGCGCCGGGCGAACAGCCTCGGCGGCCCGGTATTTCCGTCTCTTTCTGGACTTCCCGTCCCCCTCGGTCCCCGGAGGCCCGCCTTGGACGCAACCGTCACCGCCACGCCCTTCTCGACGCTGATCCGCACCGCGTCGCACGAGCAGCACACCGAGGCGGAGACCTCGACCTTCATGAGCGATCTGCTCGGCGGGCGTCTCGGGGTGGACGCGTACACGCGTTACACCGAGCAGCTGTGGTTCGTGTACCGGGCACTGGAGGACGGCGCCCAGGCGCTGGCGGACGACCCGGTCGCCGGGCCCTTCATCCAGCCCGAGCTGATGCGCACCGCCGAGCTGGAGCGGGACCTGACGCATCTGCGGGGTGCGGACTGGCGCGAGGGCCTGGAGCCGCTCCCGGCCACGGCCGCGTACGCCGACCGGGTCGCCGAGTGTGCCCGCACCTGGCCCGCCGGGTACATCGCGCACCACTACACCCGGTACCTGGGCGACCTCTCGGGCGGTCAGATCATCCGCGACAAGGCGGAGAAGACATGGGGCCTCGCGCACAAGGGTGACGGGGTGCGGTTCTACGTCTTCGAGGAGATAGCCAACCCCGCCTCCTTCAAGCGGGGTTACCGGGAACTGCTGGACGCGGTGAACGCGGACGACCTGGAGAAGCAGCGCATCGTGGACGAGTGCAAGCGCGCGTTCGCGCTGAACACCGCGGTGTTCCGGGAGCTTGGCGAGGTGTTCCCGCTCAGCGCTTAGGCCTTGTGCGGCCGGCGGCGGGGCACCCGGGCTCGGGGTGCCCCGCCGCTTCGTCGTGTTCTCATTCGCTGTGTCCTCAATCGCCGGGCAGGCTTGATCTCGCCGCTACGGGGATTGGCCTTCCGCCTGGCGGTCAGCCCTTGAGCGCCAGTACGACCCGGCCGCCGATCTCCACCGTGCCGTCCGGTGCGGGGGCCGTGAGGATCTGGGAGCCGTGGCCCTGCCTGATGTTCAGGGCGCGGCCCAGCCGGTCGCTGAGCAGCAGCGCCGCAGCCCCCGTCGCCTCGTCCTCCGCGATCCCATCGAACCGCCGGGGGAACCCCCGCGCCCTCACCCGGCCTGCGGCCTCGTCCTCCCACGCCCAGGCGTAGAGCCAGCCCTCACCGGGCGGCGGGGCCGGCAGCGCGTCGACCTCGGCGACCGAGCCGTACCGCTCCAGCGTGCGCGGCGGCGCCCACTCGGGGCGGGCGGTGATCCAGCTGAACTCCCCGTCCTGGCGGGCGAAGACCTCCCCCACACCCAGCTCCAGGATCTCCAGGTCCAGCAGCCATGCGGCGCCGACCACGGGATGCCCGGCGAACGGCAGCCTGAGCCCCGGTGTGTAGATGTCCAGGTGGCCGCGTTCGGGGTCGTCCACGAACACGGTCTCGCTGAAGCCGAGCTTCCGGGCGAGCTCCTGCCGGGAGACCGCATCGGGGTGGTCGCGCCCGTCGCGTACGACTCCGAGGGCGTTCCCGTGCCGGCCGTCGGGGCCGCAGAACACGCGTAGTACGTCGATGCCGGCGGGTACGTCGTAGTCACTCACGTGCGCATTCAAGCACCCGCCCGGGCACCCGCCCCGTGTGAGGGCCGGTACCCGGGCGGTGGTGTCGCCCGGTGGGGACGGGGATCAGACGGTACGGCGACGGCGGGCCACGACGACCGCTCCCGCACCGGCTGCCACGATGGCGCCCGAGGCGGCGAACAGGGTGCCGGCCGGGAGGTCGGAGCCGGTGGAGGCGAGGGCGCCCGAGCCGCCGACCGTGCCGGCGCCGCCGGTGGACGAGCCGCCGATGGTGGACGAGCCGCCCGTGGTGGAGGTGCCGCCCGTGGTCGAGCCGCCCGTCGAGCCGCCGGTGGAGGGGAGTTCGGCATCCTCGTCGAGGGCGACCGCGACGGTCAGCGCGTCGAGCTGGTCACCCGCCTGGTACATCCCGCCGAAGGCCTTGGTGGCACCGGCGGCGGTGAGGTTCGCCGGAACGGCCGAGAGGGTCACCACGCCGTTCTTGGCGGTGAGTCCGCCCGCGGGCAGCTTGAGGTCGGCGAGCGCGAGACCGGTGTAGTGGGCGGTCTCCTTCGTCTCACGGTCCTTGGCGGACACGTCGGCGATGAGCTTTCCCTCGGTGCCGTCCGCCTCGATCTTCAGGTTGGTCAGGGAGAGGTCGAGGGCGTACGCGCCGTTCTCCTCGTGGCCCAGGAAGCGGACCTTGCCGTGGAACGCGGCGCTCAGGGTCTGCTTCGCGGCGTCGAACCGGCCCGTGGCATCGGGGAAGCGGTAGCCGTTGCCGGACGCGGTGGCGCCGGCGGCCGTCTCGACCTTGCCCTTGGCGATGGTGCCCGTGATGTACGAACGGAAGGAGGCCTTGACGCCCCAGTCCAGGGTGCCGTCGACGATCGTGCCCGGGGCGACGGCGGGCTTGTCGGTGACGGTGGTGGTCGGGGACGGCTTCGGCGTCGACTCCGTCGGCTGCGTCGTGGGCTTCCCGGTGGGCTTCTCCGTCGGCTCGGCCGGGTCGGTCGGCTTCTCGGTGGGCTTCTCGGTGGGCTTCTCCGTCGGCTCGGCCGGGTCCGTCGGCTTCTCGGTCGGGGTGGCGACCGCCTTCACGGTGAGCGTGGCGGGGTCGAGCACCTCCCCTTCCTTGTACTGGCCGTTGAAGGCCTCGGAGCCCGCCTTCGTGAGCTTCGCGGGGATGTCCTTGAAGACCATCGCCCCGCCCGCGCCCTGCCCCGGCCGGACGGCCGACAGGTCGAGGTCGGCGACCGCCACGTCGTTCGAGGTGCCGGCCGGGGTCGCCACATCGGCGGTGATCGCACCGCCCGTGCCGGCCGTGGAGAGCTTGACGTCCGAGAGCGTGATGTCCAGGACGCCGCCGTGGGCGGAGAAGTTGACGCCGCCCTCGAAGGCGGTGTCGGTGCCGTGCGTGGTCATGTCGTACGTGCCCTTGCCGTTGACAAAGGTGAACACACCGTTGCCCTCGGCCTGGGTGGCGCCGTCCTTGACCGTGATCTTTCCGGCGGCGCCGATGTACTTGCGGAAGGACTCCTTGAAGCCCCAGTCCAGGGTGCCGTCCTTCAGCTCCATCGCCGGTGCTGCCGCGGCGGCGCTCTGCGTGGACTGCTCGGCAGCGAGCGCCGGAAGAGCGAAGGCGGCGCCGAGGGCGGCGGCCGTGGCGACGGCGGCGGCAAGGGCTATGGGACGGCGGGTGGCTGCCATGGTCGGGGGTCTCCTCAGGGATGAACAGCGATCAACGGGGGTGGTGCGGGGGATTTTTCTGGCGGGGAAAGGGATGCGGGTCAGGAAGGGGTGTCCGCGGTGGAGCGGTTGCGGCGTACGAGAAGGAGCACGCCGGCCGCGGCCACGGCGAGCACTCCGGCGCCGAGTGCCACGTACAGCCCGGTGGGTGAGCTCTCGTCCGCCACGGTGGCCGCGGCCACGGGGGTCCTGGCCGGGGCGCTGTCCGACGGCTGCGCCGAGGGCGTCGGCTCACTGCCCAGGTCGGGAAGCGCGGGCAGCTCCGCCTTCGCCGTTACGGCCACGGCGAGCGAGACCGGGTCCATCGCGGTGCCCGCCTTGTAGAGGGAGCCGAACGCCTTGGCTCCGCCGGCGGTCAGGGTGGCGGGGGCCTCCGTGAGGACCGCGAGGCCGTCCTTCGGGGCGAAGTCCTCTGCCGTGAAGGTGACCAGGGGGACGGCCCTGCTGGTGGCGCCCTCGCTCAGGACGTCGGCGCGGAGCGTGCCCGTGCCCGCCTTCAGGACCACCGCGAACCGGGAGAGCTTCAGGTCGAGGCCGCCCGCCCCGGTGAAGCGGACGCTGCCCGCGAAGTCCGCCGCCAGGCTCTGCCTCTCCGGGTCGTACGTGCCCGTGCCCTCCGGGAAGCGGAAGAGCGCTCCGCCGTCCTGGGCGCCGCCGGACAGCGTCCACTTGCCCTGGCCGATCGCGCCGGTGACGTACTCACGGAAGGTGCGGCGCACACCCCAGTCGACGGCCGCGTCCTCGAAGCGGCCCGACGTCTCCTTCGGGCTCGCACTGCCCTTCGGCGTCCCGGGGGACTTCGGCGTCCCGGGGGACGTCGACGCGGCGGGCTTCCCGGCCGGGGCCGAGGTGTCCACGGAGAGGCTGACCGGGTCCAAGGGCGTACCGGTCGTGTAGTAGCCGGCGAAGGCCTTGGCGCCCTGCGAAGTGAGCGTCGCCGGGATGTTGTTGAGGGCGATGGGGGTGGAGCCGCCCGTCATGTCGATCCCGGAGAGGCCGAGCGTGGCCAGCGGGACCTGGGCGGTGGAGGTGACACGGCCGCTCCCCCGGTCCTTGCTGACCATGTCCGCGTACACCGTGCCGCTGCCACCCTGGATCCGGACGGTGGGGCGGCTGATGGTGAGGTCGAGTTCGTAGGATCCGCCGGACTGCTTGTGGCCGGTGAAGTGGACACCACCCGAGAAGCCGGCCCGGAAGGCGCCGTTCGCCGGGTCGTAGGAACCGGTCGCGGAGTGGAAGCGGAACTGACTGCCGCCGACCGTTGCCGCACCACCGGTCAGGCCCCAACTGCCCTGTGCGATCGGGCCCGTGACATAGCTCTGGAAGGAGGACTTGATGCCCCAGTCCAGCCGTCCACCCTGCACCGTGCGGGTCGCCGCTTGCGCCTCGGCGGCCGGGAGCAGCGCTGCCGGCAGTACCGCGAGAAGCGCGACGGCGAGCGCGCGGGCAGGTCTGAACGAGGACATGAGGACCCCTCCGAGGTCTAGAAAATAAGGTAAGGCTAACCTAAGGTATGTACATCGTGTGCCGGTACCCCTTTCCGTCACATTCCTCGCAATCCCTTACCAACTGCACGCCGCAGAACGACAGGACGGTGCCCCAGTGCGCTTCCATCAGGACTTCGACCCGCCGGGCCGGGGCGCCGGGCAACCAAGGCGCAGGCGCACCGGCGTCCTGACGGCCGCCGTATCCCTGGCGACGGCGCTGCTGCTGGCCGGCTGCGGGGGTACGGGGGCTACCACGGCGAAGACGGCGGGAGCCGAGGCGTCCACGGCAGCCGACCGGATCGAGCCGCTGGCCGCGACGCCCGCACCCCGGTTGCCCGTCACCGTGGAGTCGGCGGACGGCAAGCGGACCACGATCACCTCGGCGGACCGGATCGTGCCGCTCACCGGCAGCCTGAGCGAGATCGTCTTCACCCTCGGCCTCGGCGAGCAGGTGGTGGCCCGCGACATCACCGCCACCTTCGAACAGGCGGCGAAGCTCCCCGTGGTGACCCGGGCCCACGACGTGTCGGCGGAGAGCGTCCTGTCCCTGCGGCCCACCGTCGTGCTCGCCGACACCACGACCGGCCCGGCCGAGGCCATCGGCCAGATCCGCGACGCCGGCATTCCGCTCGTGGTCGTCGAACCCGCCAAGGAGCTCGCCGACGTGGGCCGCCGGATCGACACGGTGGCCGCCGCCCTCGGCGTACAGAAGTCCGGTGACGCGCTCAGGAAGCGCACCCAGGACCGCATCGACGCCGTACGGAAGTCCGTGCCCGCGCCGGCCGACGGGGCGGAGAAGCCGCGGGTCGCCTTCCTCTATCTGCGCGGCTCCGCGTCCGTCTATCTGCTGGGCGGCCGGGAGTCCGGGGCGAGTTCGCTGCTGGAGGCGGCGGGCGCCGTCGACGCGGGCAAGGCGTCCGGGCTGAAGAAGGACTTCACCGCCATCACCAGCGAGGCCCTGGCCAAGGCGGCCCCCGACGCGATCCTCGTGATGGCGAAGGGCCTCGACTCGGTCGGCGGTGTCGACGGGCTGGTGAAGATCCCGGGCGTAGCGGAGACCCCGGCGGGCCTGGACCGCCGGATCGTCTCGATCGACGACGGGGTGCTGCTGAACTACGGGCCGCGCACGGACCGGGTGCTGAGCGACCTGGTCGCCCATCTCCACCCCGAGGGCGGTGCGGCCAAGTGACCACCTCGTACAAGGCCCCCACCCGGCCGGCCGCGGCCGAAGAGGCCCCTGCGCCGCCCCCGGCCCGGCACTCCACGGCCGTCACCCTGACCGCCGGGCTGCTCACCGCACTGCTCCTGGGCTGCCTGCTGTCCGCAGGCCTCGGCGCGTACAGCATCCCGCTCGGCGACGTGCTCGCCTCCGTCCAGCACCGGATCGGGCTCGGCGGTCACGCCCTGGACCGGGTCGGCGAGAGCGTCCTGTGGAACGTACGGCTGCCGAGGGTCGTCCTCGCGCTGCTGGTCGGCGCCTCGCTCGGCTGCGCGGGAGCCCTGATGCAGGGCGTGTTCGGCAATCCGCTCGCCGAGCCGGGCGTCATCGGGATCTCCGCGGGGGCTGCGGTCGGTGCGGTGGCCTCGATCGCGCTGGGGCTGAGCTTCTTCGGCAACTGGACCATCACCGTCTGCGCGTTCGTCGCAGGGCTGCTCACCGTCCTGCTGGTGTACGCGCTGTCGCGGTCGGGCGGCCGGACGGAGGTGGTGACGCTGATCCTCACGGGCATCGCCGTCAACGCGTTCGCGGGCGCGCTGATCGGTCTGTTCATCTTCTTCGCCGACAACGCGCAGATCACCCAGATCACCTTCTGGCAGCTCGGTTCGCTGGCCCAGGCCACCTGGCCCAAGGTGCTGGCGGTACTGCCGTGCGCGGTGCTCGGGCTCGCCCTGGCCCCCTTCTACGCGCGGAAGCTGGACCTGCTGGCGCTCGGCGAGCGGCCGGCCCGGCACCTCGGCGTCGACGTCGAGCGGCTCCGGATCGTGCTGGTGCTCGTCGTGGCACTGCTGACCGCCGCCGCGGTGGCCGTCGCCGGGATCATCTCGTTCGTCGGGCTGCTGGTGCCGCACCTGCTGCGGATGGCGAACGGCCCGGGGCACCGCTTCCTCGTGCCCGGCAGCGCGCTCGGTGGTGCGCTGGTGCTGGTCGCGGGTGATCTCGCGGCCCGTACCGTCGCCGATCCGGCCGAGCTGCCGCTCGGTGTACTGACCGCGCTCTTCGGCAGCCCGTTCTTCTTCTGGCTGCTGCGCAGAACCCGTCGCAGGCAAGGTGGTTGGGCATGAGGACGCTGCGGAACCTCTTCGCGGTACGGGGCCGGCAGCTGCCCGCGCCCGTCTCCCCCGGCGACCCGGTCGCCGAGGCGCGCGGCCTGCGGGTCCGCCTCGGCGGGCGGCAGGTGCTCGACTCCATCGACCTGACGGCCCACGCGGGCGAGGTGCTGGCGCTCGTCGGCCCGAACGGGGCGGGCAAATCGACCCTCCTCGCCGCGCTGGCCGCCGACCTGCCCGTCGAGGGCGGGGAGGTGCGGATCGGCGGGCGCCCGGTCACCGACTGGTCCGCGCCCGAACTGGCGCTGCGCCGGGCGGTGCTGCCGCAGTCCGCGGCTCTCTCCTTCCCGTTCCCGGTGGAGGACGTCGTACGGATGGGGCGCGCACCCTGGGCCGGGACGGACCGGGCGGACGAGGACGATCCGGCGGTCCGCGCGGCGATGGCGGCCACCGAGGTCACCGAGTTCGCGGCCCGCCCCTTCTCCGCACTCTCCGGCGGCGAGCGGGCCCGGGTGGCCCTGGCCCGGGTGCTGGCGCAGCGCGCACCGCTGCTGCTGCTCGACGAACCGACCGCCGCGCTCGACCTGCGCCATCAGGAACTGGTGCTGAGGATCTGCCGGGAACGGGCCGCGGCCGGGGACGCGGTCGTGGTCGTCCTGCACGACCTGGGCCTCGCGGCCGCGTACGCGGACCGGGCCGCCGTGCTGCACGACGGGCGGATCTCGGTGGCAGGCCCGCCGGCCGAGGTGTTCACCAGTGCCTCGCTCAGCAGCGTCTACCGACAGCCGGTCGAGGTGTTCCCGCATCCGCGGACCGGGGTGCCGCTCGTCGTGCCGGAAAGGGCCTCTTGACCATCGCATGACCCGTTCCGGGGTCGCTCATGGGTCGGTTGTGATCACTTCGTTTCTGTGAGTCCTCTGTGAGAGCTGAATCACTGCGAGGAGGGGTATCAGTCAGGTAAGCCTCGGTTAAGTTAGGTCGGCCTCACCCGGCTTTGTCCGGCTGTTCCTTCCTTCTCCTTTCGTCGTCAAGTGGAGCCCGCATGCGAGCCGTTCGTTTCTCCGTCGTCACCGCTGCCGCCACCGTGGCCGCTCTGACCGCTGTCACGGGCTGCGCCGAGAAGAGCGACGGCAAGGGCGAGGGCGCCGTCCAGGTCGTCGCCAAGGACGACTCCTGCGACGTCTCGAAGACGAAGCTGCCTGCCGGGCACATCGAGCTGGCCGTGCAGAACAAGGGTTCCAAGGTCACCGAGGTCTACGTCCTGTTCCCGGACGACCGCATCGTCGCCGAGCGCGAGAACATCGGCCCGGGGACCAAGGCCACCATCACCGCCGAGATCAAGGCCGGTTCGTACGAGATCGCCTGCAAGCCCGGCATGAAGGGCCACGGCATCCGGCAGAAGATCGAGGTCAGCGGCGGCAAGGTGGCCAAGCGCAGCCCTGAGATGGACAAGGCCGTCGCCGCGTACCGCACCTACGTCCAGGCGCAGGCCGACGAGACGCTGCCCAAGGTCAAGGTCTTCACGGACGCCGTAGCCGCCGGTGACATCGAGGCCGCGAAGAAGGCCTACGCCGACTCCCGTATCGGCTGGGAGCGCACCGAGCCGGTCGCCGAGTCCTTCGGCGACATCGACCCGAAGGTCGACGTCCGCGAGGACGGCCTGGAGGACGGTCAGAAGTGGACCGGCTGGCACCGCCTGGAGAAGGCGCTGTGGCAGGACAAGAAGCTGGGGACCGAGGAGAAGGCCCTCGCGCCCACCCTCTACAAGGACCTGCTCGACTGGCAGAAGCGGGTCGGCACGGCGGAGATCACCCCGACCTCGATGGCCAACGGCGCCAAGGAGCTCCTCGACGAGGTCGCCACCGGCAAGGTCACCGGTGAGGAGGAGCGCTACAGCCACACCGACCTGGTCGACTTCAAGGCCAACGTCGAGGGCGCGGAGAAGTCCTACGCGCTGCTGAAGCCGATCGCCACGAAGAACGACGCGGCGCTGACCTCGTCCCTGGACAAGCAGTTCGCGGCACTGAACACGCTGCTCGACAAGTACCGCACGGACAAGAACTCGTACGTGTTCACCTCGTACGAGAAGGTCGGCAAGGCGGACCGCAAGGAGCTGTCGGACGCGGTCAACGCACTGGCCGAGCCCCTCTCGCGGCTCGCCGCCGCGGTGACGAAGTAACCGGCCGGAAGGAGGTTCCGGGCATGTCCGAGCAGAATCGGCAGACATCCGACGACGCCGACGAGACCTCGGGGGGCGCCCCGTCCAGGCGGGCGCTGCTCGGCTGGGGCGGCGCCGGGCTCGCGCTCGGTGCGGCTGCGGCCGGCGGCGCGGTGGCCGCGGTGCGTTCCGGGGACACCCCGGTCACGGCCGCGGACAGCGGCGCCGCGGTGCCGTTCCACGGTGCGCACCAGGCCGGGATCGCCACCGCTGTCCAGGACCGCCTGCACTTCGCCGCGTTCGACGTGACGACGAAGGACCGCGCCGAACTGGTCGCGCTGCTCAAGGAGTGGACCCGGGCGGCCGAACGGATGACGGCCGGCCACGCGGTCGGCGACGGGGCCTACGGGGGTCTGGCGGAGGCTCCGCCGGACGACACGGGCGAGGCCCTGGGGCTCAAGCCGTCCCGGCTGACCCTGACGATCGGCTTCGGCCCCTCGCTGTTCGCCAAGGGGCGGTTCGGCCTGGAGGACAGGCGGCCCGAGTCCCTGGTCGAGCTGCCGAAGTTCCCGGGCGACAACCTCGACAGGGCCCGCAGCGGCGGCGACCTGTGCGTCCAGGCCTGCGCGGACGACCCGCAGGTGGCGGTGCACGCCATCCGCAACCTCGCCAGGATCGGCATGGGCCGCACCGCGATCCGCTGGTCGCAGCTGGGCTTCGGCAAGACGTCCTCGACGACGCCCGACGCCCAGACCCCGCGCAACATGATGGGTTTCAAGGACGGCACCCGGAACATCTCCGGCACCGACACCGCCGCCCTCGGCCGGCACGTGTGGGTCGGCGAGAAGGACGGCGCCGGCTGGATGACCGGAGGCTCCTATCTGGTGGCCCGGCGCATCCGCATGCACATCGAGACCTGGGACCGGACCGGACTGCAGGAGCAGGAGGACGTCTTCGGCCGCGACAAGGGCGAGGGCGCCCCGGTCGGCAAGGCGAAGGAGCGCGACGAGCCGTTCCTGAAGGCGATGCTGCCGACCGCTCACGTACGGCTCGCGCACCCCGACACCAATGACGGGGCGACGATCCTGCGCCGCGGCTACTCCTTCACCGACGGGACGGACGGCCTCGGCCGTCTCGACGCCGGGCTGTTCTTCCTCGCGTACCAGCGCGACACCCGCAAGGCGTTCGTACCGCTCCAGCGGCGCCTGGCGGCACACGACGCACTCAACGAGTACATCCAGCACGTGGGTTCGGCGCACTTCGCCGTCCCGCCGGGCGTCCGCGACAAGGACGACTGGTGGGGCCGGGCGCTGTTCTCGTAACGGGACTCGAAGCGGAAAGGGAACCGAAACGTGTTCAGCAACTTTTTGATCGGCCTGCGCGAGGGCCTTGAGGCCAGCCTGGTCGTCTGCATTCTCATCGCGTACCTGGTGAAGACCGGCAACCGGCACAAGCTGCTGCCGATCTGGGTCGGGGTCGGCATCGCGATCGTCGTCAGTCTGGCCTTCGGCGCCGGTCTCGAATTCGGTTCGCAGGAGATGACGTTCAAGGCCCAGGAGGCGCTCGGCGGTTCGCTGTCGATCCTCTCGGTCGGCCTGGTCACCTGGATGGTCTTCTGGATGCGCCGCACCGCGCGTCATCTCAAGGCGGAGCTGCACGGCAAGCTCGACGCGGCGCTCGCGATGGGCACCGGCGCCCTGGTCGCCACGGCGCTGCTCGCGGTGGGCCGCGAGGGCCTGGAGACCTCGCTGTTCGTGTGGCGTGCGGTGCACGCGGCGGACGACGGCTGGCATCCGATGATCGGCGCGGTGCTGGGCATCGCCACGGCCGTCGTGCTGGGGTGGCTGTTCTACCGGGGCGCGTTGAAGATCAACCTGGCGAAGTTCTTCACCTGGACCGGCGGCATGCTGGTGGTCGTCGCGGCGGGTGTGCTCGCGTACGGCGTCCACGACCTGCAGGAGGCCGAGTTCCTCGGCGGTCTGCAGAACCGGGCGTTCGACATCAGCGCCACGATTCCGCCGGACAGCTGGTACGGCACGCTGTTGAAGGGGACGTTCAACTTCCAGCCCGATCCGACCGTTCTCCAGATCACGGTGTGGGCGCTGTATCTGATCCCCACCCTCGCGCTGTTCCTCTCCCCGGTAGGGTTCGGACGGTCAGAGAGCCCTGCAGTGGGGGCGACGGATCAGAAGGCGCGGAAAGCAACGGATGAGAAGCCTGAGGCCGGTTCGGCTGGCGACGGGGCTCGCGACAGCGACAGTGCTGAGCATGACGGCGAGCGGGTGCGTGACGGTGCACGGCGAGCTGGAAGTCGTCCCGGCGGCGACGCGGCCTGAGGCCGCGCAGGCCCTGGAGGATTTCACCACCGCGTACAACGCGGCGGACAAGGCCTACGACCCCGCGCTGGACGCGGAGCAGGTCACCGGCGCGCTCGGAGCGATCAACCAGGCGGGGCTGCGGGCCCGGGGGAAGAGCTATCCCAACGGCAACGCGAACCACCGGCCGCTGGAACTGACCGACGTGAACTACGTCGTTCCGAAGAAGGCCGGCTGGCCGCGGTGGTTCCTCGCGGACACGGACTCCAACCGCGATCAGGACAGCGGGAAGCTCGACACCCGCTGGTTGTTCGTCTTCGTCAAGTCCGGCCCCGACGCGAGGTGGAAGGCCGCTTATCTGTCGGTCGTCACCCCGTCCCAACTCCCCGACTTCGCGAAGGACGGCGAGGGGCGGGCCACACCCACGGCCGCGGACAGCGCCGAACTGGTGGTGGCTCCGCAGGACTTGGGCGCGAAGTACACGGGCTACCTGCAAAAGGGCGCGCCGGACGTGTTCGCCCCCGGATCGTCCACCTCGGCCTGGCGCAACGCCCGCCTGAACACCCGACGGGCCGGCTTCTCGTACCAGTACATCGACCAGCCGCTGAGCAGCGGGCCTTTCGGGCCGCTCGGCCTGGAGACGGCTGACGGCGGCGCGCTGGTCTTCTTCAGCAGCAAGCACTTCGAACGGCAGACCGCCGCGAAGGGGCTGCGCCCGACGGTCTCCCCGGACGTCGCCGCACTGCTGACCGGTGAGGTGCAGAGCACCCTCACGAAGGAGCGGGTCTCCAGCCAGCTGGTGTACGTCCCGAAGAAGGGTGCCGGGTCGGGCAAGGTGATCGTGCTGAACCGCGTGCCGGGGCTGACGGCGGCGAAGGGGTCCTAGCACCGGAACGGCGCGGGCGAAGGGGGCCCAGCACCGGAACGGCGCGGGGCGAAGGAATCCCAGCACGGGTACGGCGCGGGGCTAACGGCCCCGGCCGCCCGGTCCGGGGCTCCCGCACCGATCCCGGCTACCGGCTCAGCGGCCAGGCCACCGACTCGTGGTCGACGTCGCTCTGCTCCGCGGAGCCCACGAACCGCGCACACGCGTCCGTCAGGGTCTCCAGCAGCGTCAGCGGGTCGGGCAGCGGATTCTCCGGCCCCCGGACCCAGCGGACGTCCAGCTCACCCGGAAGCATGGCCGGCGGCAGCAGCACATAGCTGCCACGGCAGTGCCACCGCAGCCCGGGGTGCTCGTCCATCGTCTCGGGGTGGCAGTCCAGCTCGCACGGCCACCACTCGTCCTCGTCCTCCGGCGTACCGCGCGTCGCGGTGAAGAAGAGCATCCGGTCGTCGCCGGAGCAGGCCACGGGGCCCACCTCGATACCGGCGGCGAGGAGCCGTTCCAGCGCCTGCGTGCCCGCCGACAGCGGCACGTCGAGAACATCGTGGATCATGCCGGTCGCGGTGATGAAGTTGGCCTGCGGCTGGCTGCGGGCCCAGCGCTCGATCTGTGCGCGGTCGGTCGTGGACTGTGTCTGCCAGGCGAAGGAGACCGGGTGCCTGGCGGGGGTGGGACAGCCGACGCGTTCGCACGAACATCGGTAGCCGACCGGATGGGCGGCGGGCGCGATCGGCATCCCCGCCTCGGCGACAGCCAGGAGCAGCGCCTCGCGTGCGGCGCCGTCGACATCGCTCTGCTGCGGTTTGGGCCGTCGGCGCAGCCAGTGGGAAAACCTGCTCTCCGAGCCGCGACTGTGGCTGAAATCGGCGCCCATCTATCCCCTTACCTCAGCGTTGCCCCTGCCCATGGTCCCACCATCCTGCGCTTCGGGTGGCCAGAGTTCCGAAGCGGGGTAGGACGGCCGACGCCCCGTGGTGACCGATGTTGCACTGTTTGTCATGAAATGGCAGATGAATTTCAGGTGATCGGGGCCGTGGAAGGGGGTGGCCACCGCTCTCGCACGGAACCACGCGGTC
This sequence comes from Streptomyces sp. NPDC087901, assembly GCF_044742205.1. Classification (NCBI taxonomy): domain Bacteria; kingdom Bacillati; phylum Actinomycetota; class Actinomycetes; order Kitasatosporales; family Streptomycetaceae; genus Streptomyces; species Streptomyces sp. NPDC087901. Next base: position 804,124 of record NZ_JBIUUC010000001.1, on the reverse strand, counting down.
ACACGTCACACAGCTGTACGGAACCACCCGATCGGTCCACTGTGCCTGCGGCCCGGAACGGCGCACTATGGGCTCACGCACACACCCGTGCGACGCACCGGCCGCAGCGGCCACCAATGCCGCAGCGACGATTCGTGAGGAGCCACCGTTGCCTCGTGAAGCCACACCCCGCCGCTACCTGATGTGTGCCCCGGCCCACTTCAAGGTGACGTATTCCATCAATCCCTGGATGGACCCCACCAAGCCCGTGGACCTGCCGCTGGCGCAGACCCAGTGGGAGGACCTGCGCGACCGCTACCGCACTCTCGGTCACACCGTCGAGCTGCTCACGCCTCACCCGGACCTGCCGGACATGGTCTTCGCCGCCAACGGGGCCACCGTCATCGACGGCCGGGTGCTGGGGGCCCGCTTCGCGTACCAGGAACGGTTCCCGGAGGCGGCCGCCCACCGCGACTGGTTCCGCGGCCACGGCTTCACCGAGATCCATGAGCCGGTCCACGTCAACGAGGGCGAGGGCGACTTCGCGGTGACCTCCTCGTACGTCCTGGCGGGGCGCGGCTTCCGGTCCAGTCCGCTCTCGCACGACGAGGCCCAGGAGTTCTTCGGGCGGCCGGTGATCGGTCTCGATCTGGTCGATCCGCGCTACTACCACCTGGACACGGCGCTGAGCGTGCTGGACGACGCGGCCGACGAGATCATGTACTACCCGGGCGCCTTCTCGCCGGGCAGCCGGGCGGTGCTGGCCCGGCTCTTCCCGGACGCGCTGATCGCGAGCGAGGCGGACGCGGCCGCGTTCGGCCTGAACGCGGTGAGCGACGGGCTCCACGTGCTGCTGCCGCAGGCCGCCACCGGCCTGTTCGACCCGCTGCGGGAGCGCGGCTTCGCGCCGGTGCCGATGGACCTCGGTGAGCTGCTCAAGGGCGGCGGCAGCGTGAAGTGCTGCACGCAGGAGCTGCGCGGCTAGCCGGCCGGGGAGTCACCGGCCGGAGGGGCTCTCCGGCTCCTGCGGGGGCGGCCAGGCGTCGCCCCAGTCGATGTCCCGGGCGGCGCGGTACAGCTCGCCGTGCCGCTTGGTGACCGTGGCCCGTCGCAGCGCCTCGTCCCGGGTGCAGAGCTCCAGCAGCACCTGGCCCTTGCGGATCTGCGGCCGGCGCGTGATCCGTGCGTCCACGGGCCGCGGGGTGAAGCGGGTGGCCACGACGTAGCTGAACTTCTCGTCCTCATACGGCAGCGAGCCGCCCTTCACCTTCCGGTGCAGCGAGGAGCGGCTGACGCGGGCCGAGAAGTGGCACCAGTCCGTGCCCGGCTCGATGGGGCAGGCGTCGCTGTGCGGGCAGGGTGCGGCGACGGTGAGTCCGGCGGCGATCAGCCGGTCCCGGGCCTCGATGATGCGGGCGTAGCCGTCAGGGGTGCCGGGCTCGACGATCACGACGGCCTGCGCGGCACGGGCCGTGGCGTCGACGAGGGCGGTCCGCGCCTGCGGTGTGAGCTCGTTGAGCACGTAGGAGACGGTCACCAGGTCGGTGGCGTCGAGGGCGAGGTCCTCGCCGATCCGGGCCCGCTGCCACTCGGCGGCGCGCAGTCCCGGGACGCCGGAGGCCGCGGCCAGGTCGCGGCCCAGTTCGAGGGCGGGCTCGGCCCAGTCCAGGACGGTGGTCCGCGGCCCCTCCCAGGCCCCGGCGACCGCCCAGCTCGCCGCCCCGGTGCCGCCGCCGACATCGGTGTGCGTGGCCGGCTCCCAGTCCGAGGCGGCATCGCGCAGGGCGTCGAGTGCGGACCGTACCGCCTCGAAGGTCGCGGGCATCCGGTACGCGGCGTACGCGGCGACGTCCGAGCGGTCGCGGAGCAGCGGGGCGTCGGTGGGGGTGGTCCCCCGGTAATTGGCGATGAGCCGGTCGACGGCCTGGGCGGCCTGCTTGGGCGGCAGCCCGTCCAGGAGTCCGGCCAGGGCGGCGCGCAGGGTTTCCGCGGTGGGGAGGGTGACGTTCACCGAGGAATTGTAGGCGGACGCGCACGGGCCCGGACTCCGCACAGGATCGGGACTGAATGGAAACGGAACCGAACTGTAAACGCATACACGCCAGTTGCTACGCTGACCGCCGCGAGGTCGCGTCGTGCCCATCGGAGGGACCATGAGACTGAAGTTCGGGCGCCTGACTCCGGTCAGCAGTGGGAGCAAGAGGCAGAGGGTCGTGCGCCTGGCTCTGGTCGGTGGGCTGGTGGTGCTCACTCTGCTGCTCCTGCTGTCCGCCGGCGGTGGTGACAGCGGCAACAAGAAGGCCGACCCCAAGCCGAAGAAGCCGGTGAAGCGGAGTGCGGGCCCGGCGACGCAGCTGACCGTCCCGTCCACGTACACGACCAGGCGCGGCTGGGAGCTCATCGGCACCTCCCCCGACTACGCGCTCTCCCGGACGACCGGGCGGCTCGCCTATCTGGTGCGGACGGCCCAGGGGGAGTACCAGCTGCGGACCATCGACCCGGAGACCGGGCGGGCCGGCTGGAGCGGGGACGCCTGGCGCCCGCCGGCCGCGGCGCACTTCCCGAAGCTGCTCACCGTCACCACGGAGGACCAGGAGTACTTCGTGACCTGGGCGTACGGGAAGGTCGGCGAGGACGCTCCGGCGCCGGCCGACCGGATCGTCTCCCTCGACGTGTACAGCGTGGAGACCGGCGACCGGCAGCGCGTCGAGGTGCCGTGGAGGTCGGTGCCGACCGTCATCGCCACCGGCCCCGGCATCGTGATCGGCGACGGCGGGACTTCGAGCGTGGTGGTGGACCCGGGGACCGGCAGGGTCACCAAGGTCCCCGCCAAGGCGCTGAAGTACCCGAAGGACTGCGCGTCCTGCAAGCACCTCACCGAGGTGCGCGGTCTGACGTCGAAGGGCCTGCTGGTGAGCGGGGCCCGGGAGTTCTGGGTGCAGGGCGGCTGGTTCAGCCGGAAGGTGGCGCCCAAGGGCGCCGACAAGCGGAGCGGCGTCCCGACGTCCGTGGCCCCCGGAGTGGTGCTGGCGAAGTGGCAGCTCACGAAGGGCTCGAAGCTCGCCGCGACCCACGAGCTGTGGACGGTGCACGACACGGAGACGGGCAAGGCACTGGTCTCCGTGCAGTGCCACAAACCGGCGATCGCGCCGGGCCAGTACCCGCAGGCCGTCGTCTCGTCGTCGGGCGACTATCTGGTGGCCGGGAACCTCGCGTTCGATCTGGAGGCCGGCAAGGGCTTCTGCTTCGAGGACACCGAGGGGTCCAAGACGCTCGTCCTGGCGTCGGTGACCGACGGCGGAACGGCGTACGGGGCGACGAACGTGCGCAACGCGGCGGATGTGCTGGCCGGGGGCGGCTTCCCGGTCGAGGCCGACCTGTCGGCGGGGGTGACGGACATGCTGTCGCCGAACGTGCGGGTGCCGGGCGCGGAGTCCCCGGAGGGGGTCGGGCTGTTCCGCTGGGCCGACGACAAGGACCGGCTGCACCTGATCGGCTATCCGCAGGCGGACTGACACCCGGCCGCCCACCGGAAGGGGCGGGCCGGCCACGGGAGCGGGCCGGCCGGCCCGCTCCCTCACGGCCTCAGGCCCGCGCGGCCACCTGCTGCCACGGGCGGCACAGCCCGAGGAAGCACGCCAGCGCGCCCACCGCGCACACCAGTTGCACGACGGCCATCGGCACGGCCGTCGCCTCCCCCGCGATCCCGACGAGCGGCGAGGCGACGGCGCCGATCAGGAACTGGGAGGTGCCGAGGAGCGCGGACGCGGAACCGGCGGCGTGCTTGGTGCGCATCAGCGCCTGTGTGTTGGTGTTCGGCATCGCCAGGCCCATCGCCGACATCAGCACGAACAGGCCGGTCGCCACCGGTACGAGTCCGACGTCCCCGAAGACCCCGGACGTCATGAGCAGCAGCGCCGTCGCGGCCAGCACGATGACCGCGAGGCCGAAGCCGAGCGCCTTGTCGAGGCTGACCCGGCCGACGAGGATCTTGCCGTTGATCTGGCCCACGGCGATCAGCCCGACGGAGTTGATGCCGAACAGCAGGCTGAAGGTCTGCGGCGAGGCACCGTAGATTTCCTGGACCACGAACGGAGACGCGGCGACGTAGGCGAAGAGTGCGGCGAAGGCGAGACTGCCCGCGATCATGTAGCCGCTGAAGACGCGGTCGGCGAGCAGGCCGCGCATGGTGCGCAGCGCGTCCCCGATGCCGCCGGTGTGGCGCTCCGCGGGCGGCAGGGTCTCGTGCAGCCACTTCCAGACGACGAGCGTGAGCAGGATGCCGACGACGGTGAGGACGGCGAAGATGCCCCGCCAGTCGGTGAGCCGCAGGACCTGTCCGCCGATGACGGGGGCGATGACCGGGGCGACGCCGGAGATGAGCATCAGTGTCGAGAAGAACCTGGCCATCTCCACACCGTCGTACATGTCGCGCACGACGGCCCGGGCGATGACGATGCCGGCCGCGCCCGCGAGGCCCTGGACGAGGCGGAAGCCGATGAGGAGTTCGGCGGTCGGGGCGAAGACGCAGATCGCGGTGGCGAGTACGTAGACGACCATCCCGAGGAGCAGCGGGCGGCGCCTGCCCCAGCGGTCGCTCATCGGGCCGACGACGACCTGGCCGAGCGCCATGCCGGTGAGGCAGGCGGTCAGGGTGAGCTGGACCGTCGTGGCGGGTGCGTGCAGCGCGTCGGTGACGGCGGGGAGCGCCGGGAGGTACATGTCCATGGACAGCGGCGGCAGCGCGGTCAGTCCGCCGAGGACCAGAGTGACGAGGAGTCCGGTGCGCCGGGCGGTGGCGGCGGGGCCGGGTGGGAGGGGGGCGGGCCTGCCGGGAAGTCCGGCCCCGGCCCCGGTGTCGGGCGTGGGTATCTGCTGGGCTCGGCTGACGCCGCTCTCCGGCATTCTCATCTCCATAGTTGTTGAATCCGCCTCTATGCTCTCAGCTCAGCCGGAATGGTCGACACCTTTGTGGGAGCGTGCATGAGCAGGACTGTCCGTTGGGGCGTGCTGGCGACAGGTGGGATCGCGGCGACTTTCACCGCCGACCTGCAGGCGATGCCCGATGCGGAGGTGGTGGCCGTGGCCTCCCGTACGGACGCCTCGGCGAAGGCGTTCGCGGAGCGGTTCGGGATACCGCGGGCGTACGGGAGCTGGGCCGCGCTCGTCGCCGACGAGGACGTCGACGTGGTGTACGTGGCCACGCCGCACTCCGCGCACCGGGAGGCGACGGCCCTCGCCCTGGAGGCCGGGAAGCACGTGCTGTGCGAGAAGGCGTTCACGATCAACGAGCGCGAGGCCCAGGAGCTGGTGAAGCTCGCCCGGGACCGCGGCCTCTTCCTGATGGAAGCGATGTGGACGTACTGCAACCCGGTCATCCGGCGGATGACGGAACTGGTGCGGGACGGGGCGATCGGCGAGATCCGCACCGTGCAGGCCGACTTCGGCTTCGCCGGCGACATCGGCGCCGGGCACCGGCTGCGCGATCCCGCGCTGGGCGGCGGGGCGCTGCTGGACCTGGGGGTCTATCCGGTGTCGTTCGCGCAGCTGCTGCTGGGCGAGCCGGACCGGGTGCAGGCCGATGCGCTGCTGTCGCCGGAGGGCGTCGACCTGAGCACCGGCATGCTGCTGGGCTGGGAGTCGGGCGCCAACGCCCTGCTCTCCTGCTCGATCGTCGGGCATCACCCGACGGCCGCCACGGTCATCGGGACAGCCGGCCGGATCGACTTCCCGGACAGCTTCTTCTATCCGCAGCGCTTCGTGCTGCACCGGGCAGGCAGGGAGCCGGAGGAGATCACCTCCGGTCCGGGGCCGCAGGGCCTGACGGGGATGCAGTTCGAGGCGGCCGAGGTGATGCGGGCGGTCCTGGCGGGCGAGACGGAGTCCCCGCTGGTGCCGCTGGACGGTTCGCTCGCGGTGATGCGGACGCTCGATGCGGTACGTGAGCGCATCGGCGTCCGCTACCCCGTGGACGGCGTGGTGTCGTAGGACGTCCGACCCCCAGATCAAGCCGGGGTCGGGCCGGGGTCAGGCCCTGGTCAGGCCGGGGTCAGGCCCTGGTTGCCCACCTCCGTGACGAACGAGGCGGCCGTCGTCACGGGGGCGCCGGGCGTGGTGACGGCGGACACCGTGCGGTAGTCGGCGCGCGCCTGGCGCTCCTGGAGCGTGACGAGGACGTAGCCGCGGCGCCCGTTGTAGAACTTCATGTGCGGGTTGGCGGTCGTCTGGTTCGTCCAGTTGGCCGGCTTCTCCGAACCGTTCTTGCCGCTGGCGATGGAGGTGGCGACGATCTCGGTGCCGACGGTGCGGGAGGCCGGGTCGTCGAAGTCCCGCTTCAGGTCGAAGGCGTAGCCGACGTGCACGTCGCCGGTCAGCACCATGAGGTTGTCCGTCCCGGTGGCCTCGGCGCCCCTCAGGACGCGGTCCCGGGACGCCGGGTAGCCGTCCCACGAGTCCATGGAGAGCTTGTAGGCGTCGGTCGGGACGTCGCGCCGCTGGGCGAAGGTGACCTGCTGCGGGACGACGTTCCAGGTGGCCTTCGAGTGGCGCCACCCGTCGATCAGCCAGCGCTCCTGGGCGGCACCGGTCAGGGTGCGCGAGGGGTCCTCGGACTCGGGTCCGGAGGTCTGCCAGCCGTCGCCGTACGCCTGGTCGCTGCGGTACTGGCGGGTGTCGAGGATGTCGAACTGGGCGAGCCGGCCGAACTGCAGGCGCCGGTAGAGCTTCATGTCCGGGCCGTGCGGCTGCTGCGGGGCGCGCAGCGGCTGGTTCTCCCAGTACGCGCGATAGGCGGCGGCCCGGCGGATCAGGAACTCCTCGGGCGGCACGTTGTTCTCGGGGGTCTCGCCCGCGTAGTTGTTCTCGGTCTCGTGGTCGTCCCAGGTGACGACGAAGGGGTGCGCGGCGTGGGCGGCGCGCAGGTCGGGGTCGGACTTGTAGAGGGCGTACCGCAGCCGGTAGTCCTCCAGCGTGGTCGTCTCCCGGTTGAAGAGGGCGGGCAGGGTGCGGTCGGTGTAGTTGCGGGCCCCGCCGGTCGCGGTGACGGCGTACTCGTAGAGGTAGTCGCCGAGGTGGAAGACGACGTCGACGTCCTCCTCGGCGAGGTGCTTGTACGCCGTGAAGTAGCCGTCGTGGTAGGCCTGGCAGGAGACCGCGGCCAGGCTCAGTTCGCGCTTGTGGGCGCCGGGGGCGGGCGCGGTGCGGGTCCGGCCGACCGGGCTGGTCCACTGCCCGGTGCGGAAGCGGTAGTAGAGGACGCGGTCCGGGGCGAGGCCTCTGACGTCCACGTGGACGCTGTGGTGGAACTCCGGGTGGGCGGTGGCGGTGCCGCGCCGGACGATGCGCTGGAAGCGCTCGTCGCGGGCCAGCTCCCAGCGCACCTCGACGCGGGCGGCGGGCAGTCCGCTGTCGGGCTCGAACGGGCGGGGCGCGAGCCTCGTCCACAGCAGGACGGAGTCGGGCAGCGGGTCACCGGAGGCGACGCCGAGGGTGAACGGGTCCTCGGTGATCTTCCGGGCGTCGAGCTCGGCGGCGCTCGCCGCTCCCGCGGCCGGCAGGCCGACGGAGAACGCAAGTGCGGCGGCGGCTCCGGTGACGGTGAGAAAGCGGCGACGGCCGGTGTGCCGGGCCGCGTCGCGCATCTCCTGCTGGTGCGATGAGTGCGTCATCTGTCCCTCCCCTGACTGGTGATGTGGGGGAAGTCCATCGGGCCGGCGCATCGGGCGGTTGGCGTGCTCACGTCGCACGGACGTCGCCTGGATGAGGAATGCGGCAGAAATGGATCCCCAGGGGCAAATCCCGCGTATGCGGCACATCCATGATCGTTTACTGTCGCTGCGACACCCGCGGAATCGCCGGCACCCGGCGCGGGAGTCACCGCTCAGGACGCGAACACCCCTTCCGGCCAAACGCTTTCACCCTGCCCGGCCCGTCCGGAACCGGGTCGCCCCGCGACCGGGCGTACGCTGCCGCACCATGAGCAACAAACCGTTGAACTCCGCAACGAAGACGGCCGTGGTCACGGGCGCGGGCTCCGGAATCGGCCGCGCGGTGGCTCTCGCCCTGGCCGGCGCCGGCTGGTCGGTGGCGCTCGCGGGCCGCCGCCCGGAGCCTCTCACCGAGACCGCCGCGCTGGCCGGGCCGGACGCCCGGGTGATCACCGTCCCCGCCGATGTGTCGCGCCCGGGCGACGTGGACGCCCTGTTCTCCTCCGTACGGGAGTGCTTCGGCCGCCTCGACCTGCTCTTCAACAACGCGGGCACCTTCGGGCCGCGTGCGGTGCCGGTCGAGGACCTCTCGTACGACGACTGGCGCACGGTGGTCGACGTGAACCTGACGGGGGCGTTCCTGTGCGCGCAGGCGGCGTACCGGCAGATGAAGGAGCAGGACCCGCAGGGCGGACGGATCATCAACAACGGCTCGGTCTCCGCGCACGCGCCGCGCCCGCACTCGGTCGCATACACCGCGACCAAGCACGCCATGACCGGCCTCACCAAGTCGCTGTCGCTGGACGGCCGCCCGTACCGGATCGCCTGCGGGCAGATCGACATCGGCAACGCCGCGACCGACATGACGGAGCGGATGCGGACCGGGATCCTCCAGGCCAACGGCGAACTGGCCGTGGAACCGGTGATGGCGGCCGCGGACGTGGCCCGGACGGTGGTGCACATGGCGGAGCTGCCACTGGAGGCCAACATCCCGTTCGTGACGGTGATGGCGACGGCGATGCCGTACGTGGGCCGGGGCTGACCGGTCCGGGCCGGAACCGCCCCCCGGACGACCACAACTGACCGGCCCTCACGCCCGAACGACCGATGCCCGCCGGATTCTCACCCCGCCCGGTCCGGCAAGCGCGTGCTGCCCTTATGCTCACAGTTCTTCACCGGAACTCCACACAAGGAACACAGCATGCGCATACGCACCGCGGTGCCCCTCGCCCTGGCCGCCACCACCGCCCTCGCGGGCTCGCTGCTCCTGGCCACCCCGGCCTCGGCCGCGAAGCACCAGGGCGGGGTGCACCTGGGCAAAATCCAGTACGACAGCCCCGGCAAGGACACCCGGTCCAACACCTCGCTCAAGGCCGAGTGGGTCGAGATCCACAACAACACCAAGGCGAAGGTGCAGCTCAAGGGCTACAAGCTCAAGGACAACACGGGGTACACCTACACCTTCCCCGCCTACAGCATCGGCGCGGGCAAGACCGTCCGGGTCCACACCGGCAAGGCCAAGAACAGCTCCGGGCACGTGTACTGGAACCGCGGCTCGTACGTCTGGAACAACACCGGTGACAAGGCGCGGCTGATCAAGCCGAGCGGCAAGCTCCTGGACTCCTGCTCCTGGACGAAGGCGAGCAACGGCACCAAGAACTGCCACTGAGCATGCCGCCGCGGTCCCGGGCCGTCCCCGGTCCCGCCCGGTGACGGGGCGGGACCGGGGGGGGAATGCCCCGGGCCGCGGCGCGGTTGTGCCGCACATGACTGATCTTCCCGGGACCGCGATCCTGCGCTACACAGCCTTCTCCGCCGACCCCGCGGGCGGAAATCCGGCGGGAGTCGTGTTGGACGCCTCCGGTCTGGACGATGCGGGCATGCTCGCCGTCGCGGCCGGGCTCGGCTACAGCGAGTCGGCGTTTCTGACCGGCCGGACCGAGGCGTCGGAACCCGGTGCGCGCGGTTACGCGATCCGCTACTTCAGCCCGAAGGCCGAGGTCCCGTTCTGCGGCCACGCCACCGTGGCCACGGCCCTGGCCCTCGCCGAGCGGGACGGCCCCGGGAACCTGGAGTTCGCCACCGCGGCGGGCCGTGTGCCGGTCTCCGTCGTCCGCGAGGGGGCCGAACTGCGGGCGACCCTCACCAGCGTGGAGCCGCACGTCACGGACGTCGCTCCGGAAGACGTCACGGAGGCGCTGGCCGCGCTGGACTGGCCGGCCGCGGATCTCGACCCGGCCCTGCCTCCCCGGATCGCCTACGCGGGCGCCCGCCATCTCGTGCTGGCCGCCGCGAGCCGTGAGCGACTGGCCGCGCTCTCCTACGACTTCGCGCGCCTCGAAGCCCTGATGCACCGGCTGGACCTGACCACGCTGCAGCTGGTGTGGCGCGCGTCGGACACCGTCTTCCACGTCCGCGACCCGTTCCCCGTCGGCGGTGTGGTCGAGGACCCGGCGACGGGCGCGGCGGCGGCCGCCTTCGGCGCGTACCTGCGCACCCTGTCCCTGGTCCCGGAGACCGCCGGGCTGACCCTGTACCAGGGTGAGGACATGGGCCGCCCCGGCACGCTGACCGTCACCCTGCGGGCGGGCGACGCGCGGGTGCGGGTGAGCGGGACGGGCACCAGCATCCCGGCCCCGGCGGGCGCGTGACGGGAATCCCCGCACACGCGTGAGCGGCAGCGTCAGCGGTCGAGGAACTTCCGGTACCAGGGGGCGTGTGCGGCGAAGGACGTCCGGAAGTCCGGCCCGGGGTCGCAGCCGAACTCCTGCCGGACCCGTTCGTCGGCGAACCAGTGGTCCACGGTGAGCATCTCGAAGTGGTGTGTGGCGTACGGGACACCGGCCAGCCGCGCGCGGGCCTCGTCCAGTCCGATCTCCGTGCCCGCCCAGGGCAGTCCGAGTGCGCCGAGCACCGTGGACAGCAGATCCGAGCAGCCCACCGGTTCGGGGTGATTGACGTGGTAGACACCGGACGGCGGCTTCGGGGCGAGCGCCGCTCCCAGCAGTGCCCGGCCCAGGGTCTCCACGTCGATCAACGAATGGCGGGCGTCGCAGCCGGCCGGCGCCGCCTCCAGGTAGCGCAGCAGGGCGACGAGTCCGGGAATCGCCCACCGGTCCCCCGCCCCGTACACGATGTGCGGGCGCAGGACGGCTCCCCCGGCAGCCAGGACGTGCTGTTCGGCGGCGACCCGGGTCAGGCTGGTGGCAGAGGCGGGTGCGGGCTCGGCCGCGCCGGGGAGCAACTCGGTGAAGGGGCCCCTGCCGTAGACGGAGGCGGTGCTCAGCTGGACGATCCGGCCGACTCCGCTGCGTACGGCCTCGTCGACCAGCGCGCGGGTTCCGTGGTCGTTGACCGTCCGGGCGGTCTGTTGGTCGGAGCCGATCAGGGAGGCGCAGTGGATCACGGCGTCGACACCCTCGCAGCTGCCGCGCAGCGATCCGGGGTCGGCGAGATCCCCGTACACCGTCTCGAATCCGGGCCCTTCGGCCGCGGCGTCGAGCGCGGTCCGGTGGCTCATCAGGCGTAGCCGGACCCCGGGCGTCGCGCGGGCGGCGGCGGTGACCCGGCTGCCGATGAAGCCGGTCGCACCGGTGATGAGGATGCGGGGGGTCACGAGAGTTCGCTCCGGACGTCGCCGGGACCGGCCGGGTGGGGGCCCTGCGCGCGAAGGGTGCAGGTGAAGGCCGGTTCGCCGTCCTGGACAGCCCGTACGAACACGCTGGGGGGCGAGACGCCGTCGGCCGGGAGCGGTGTGGCCTCGATCCGGCAGGGCCGGTCCAGCTCCACGTACTGGAGGAAGTCGGCCTGAAGATCCGTCGGCAGGAAGGCCGAACCGGTGGCGGCGTGTGCGGCCTGCCGGGCCGCCTCCAGCAGCAGAATGCCGGGCACATGGTCGTTGGGGCGGCCGAAGAGTGTCGGGTGCCGGGTGTCGGTGCGCAGCAGCCAGGTGCCGGACTCGGTGCCGGGCGAGAGGACGACGTCCTCTTCGGAGGTCCTGCCGACCGTGCGCGGTGCGACGGCGGGCAGGAGGGGTATCGGGGTGCCGAGCACGGCGCTGCGGTGGCCGCGCAGCCGCTGGTACGCCGCCGCCGAGGAGCAGCTGATCCGGCCGCCGCCGGATGCGAGCACGGTGCCGCGGCGGTGCAGGAGAAGTTCGATGTGCATGGAGCCGAGACTCCGGCCCCGGCGGCGGATCCGGGAGCAGGACACGTCCACGGTGATGTCCCAGGCGTCGTCGCCCAGGGCGAGCCGTTCGGACGCGGAGGTGTACCTCAGCTCCCACATCACGAAGGCGTCGCCGACCGGCACACCGAACTGCTCATGGGCGACCAGCATCGTCGTCTGCCGCATGGTCTCGGCTATGAGCAGGGGGTCCTGATGGCGGCCGCCGACGGGGGCGAAGAACCGGTGGGACCGCGGCCAGTGGGCCGGTACCGAGAACTGGGTGTCGGTGAGCCGGATGAGCCCGGTGGGGAAGACGTCCTGCGAATCGGTCCGGTGGACCAGCTGTCTCAGCCGGTCGGGCGACCCTCCTCCTCTGGCGCCGGGTGCCTCCCCACCGGCCGATGACGCCTCTGCCGGAGCGCCGGAAGCGGCATCGGTACGGCCGGCACCCGCAAAGTGCCCGACGTGCCCGACGCTCTCCAGCGACATCGAAGCGCTGCGTGAGGTGAGCTGAACCATGAAGTTCCCCCAGGAGGATCCGAGTCAAAGGGCCGAGCCGCCCCGCAGTAAGATACTGACAGCCCGGTTTTCCTTTCCAGCCAACCCCCTGTGGCACGAACCACGCCACTACGTAGAGAGAAGCTGATGGCACAGCAGGCGCGCGCGATCCAGACCCGCCGGTCGATCCTGGTGGCGGCCGCCGACGTGTTCGACGAGCGCGGGTACAGCAGCGCCACCATCAGCGAGATCCTGGCACGCGCGGGGGCGACCAAGGGCGCACTGTATTTCCACTTTGCCTCGAAGGAGGACCTCGCGCTCGGGGTGATGGACATACAGCTGCACAGCGATCCGCTGCCGCCCCAGCTGACGAAGCTCCAGGAACTGGTGGACCAGGGCATGCTCCTTGCCCACCGTCTGCGCCATGAGCCGCTGGTCCGTGCCAGCGTCGGCCTCGCCATGGACCAGGCCGTGGAGGGCCTCGACCGCGGCACACCTTTTCGCGCCTGGATAGACCGGCTCGAACACCTCCTGGTGACCGCCAAGGCGCAGGGTGAGCTACTGCCTCACGTCGATCCCAGCGAGGCGGCCGAGATGCTGGCGGGATCCTTCTCGGGCATCCAGGTGATGTCCCAGGTCCTGTCCAACCGCGAGGACCTGGGCCGGCGGATCTCGGTCCTGCTGCATTACGTCCTGCCGAGCATCTCGACGCCGGCCGTCCTGGCCACGCTGGACATGGCCGAAGATCGCGGTGAGCGTCTGCTCCGCAGCGTCGAAAACGTACCCAGCCAGGCCGGCGCCCCCAACTAGGCGTCCGCGGTGGCCTCTTGCCCACCGGAATCAGACCGACCGGTCCGCTACGGCTCGCCGAATACCCTGCGCGGCACCTGGTCGCGCACCCGGCCGTCCGGCCCCCCGCCCCGTAAGCTCGGTTGCTCACCGTCGGCCACCGACAGGAGTCACCGATGCCGGCCCGCCGCGTCGTCCCGAACATCCCGATCGGCACGGGTGACGGAAGCGGGGACGATCCCGAAGCCATGCGGGCCAACGCCGTCTTCTACGGGCACTTGGGCTTCGAAGAGGTCATGAACCACGGATGGATCATGACGCTCGCCTCCCCCTCCCACCCCACGGCCCAGATCAGCATCATGACCGCCGACAGAACCGGCCCCGTCACCCCGGACCTGAGCGTGGAGGTGGAGGACGTGGACGCGGCGTACGCGGCGGTGGTGGAGGGCGGCGCGGAGATCGTCTACGGCCCGGCCGACGAGGAGTGGGGCGTGCGCCGCTTCTTCGTACGCGATCCGAACGGGCGCGTCATCAATGTCCTGAGCCATCGGTGATCCGGCGGCGGCAGGGGCACACTGACGCTCCGGCCCCTGGGCCTTCCCAACGGACTTTCGGCCGGGGGCTCGGGGGAGGGTGATCCGGACGCCGATGTGCGTCAACGCCTGCTTCGGGGGCGGCAGCGGGGGTGCGGCCCCCGCAGGAGGAGCGGCAGACGAGTCGGGCTGTACGCCGGGTTCTGTCGCCCGGTCGCCTCGCGGCGGCCGGGGAGACGGCCATCCATCTAGGACCGGCATTGCTGCCGGTCTCGTGCGGTCTACCCGCGAACTCGGGCGGGCCGCCCTCGAACGTTCGCGCAGAGCCGTCTTGCGACGGCCCCTCTTGACCTTGCTCCGGGTGGGGTTTACCTAGCCGCCTGAGTCGCCTCAGGCGCTGGTGGTCTCTTACACCACCGTTTCACCCTTACCGGGGACCGAAGTCCCAGGCGGTCTGTTTTCTGTGGCACTGTCCCGCGGGTCACCCCGGGTGGCCGTTAGCCATCACCCTGCCCTGTGGAGCCCGGACGTTCCTCGGGAGGGTCCGAAGATCCTCACGCGGCCGTCCGCCCGGCTCGTCTGCCGTGGCGCCCATGCTACCCGTCCGGCCACGGAGTCCCGACAGGGCACGTGAACGGCTCAGATGAACGGCTCGGTCTCCAGATCGAGCGCGAAGGGCGCCGGAAGGCGGATCGGCTTGCCGAACGGAATCGTGCAGTGCTGGCGGTAGTCGTCCCCCTGCGGGTCGCTGAAGAGCGTCACCGAGGACTCCTCGCGGTCGACCAGCAGGTAGAGCGGGACGGGGCCTCGCGCGTAGCAGTGCCGCTTGCCCGTACGGTCGGCCGCCGGCTTGGACGAGGTGACCTCGACAACCAGGGCCACCCCCTCACACGGCATCCAAGGGTCCGCTCCCCGGTACAGGCGCAGTTCGGTGGGAGCGAACGTGCCGTCCGGGATGACGTGGTTCTTGGGGCACCCCCCGCCGCTGCGCAGCTTCAGGCCCTTGTTCCCGGAGAAGTCCATATCGGTCCGCGCATGCCTGATCACCTGCTTCATGATCACGCTGATGTAGTCCTCATGATCCCCGTCCGGCGGCGGCATCACGACAATCTCCCCCTCGATCAGCTCGGCCCGGAAGCCCTCCGGCGTGTCCAGCGCCAGGAAGCCCTCAAGCAGGACTTCCGCCTGCGAGAGCGGTTCGTGCGGCATGGCAGACATGTCACGCCCCTTCCTCGGTCGCTCGCCAGAATGGGACATCGGGGAATCCGCCGTCCGTGAGATGGGAGTGTTTCCCCCGATCGTGGCACAGGACAGCAGGCAGTTGTCAGAGGCGGACCGAGGCGAACGCCGCGATCCCTGCCGTCCAGGCCGCCGCGACGTCGGAGTCCGTGGGGAAGCGGCCGTTGAGCTCCATCGTGACCATCCCGTTGGCGAAGGCCCAGGCCGCTCTGGCAAGCCCCTCGTCGCCGGCCAGGGCGCGGAAGAGCGGGGCGGCGGCGCGCTCCTCCAGGTCCTGCGGGAGGGGGTGGCCGGTGGTGAGGCGGTAGAGGTGGGGGTGGGCCAGGGCGTGGGCGCGGTAGGCGGTGGCCAGGGCGGGGAAGGAGCCCGGGGCCGCGGCCTCGGCCGCTTCGAGCACCCCGGAGGTCTCCCGGAGCATCGCGTCGGCCAGGGCGTTCACCACGGACGACTTGTCCGGGAAGTGCTTGTAGAGCGAGGGCGCCGTGATGCCCACGCACCCTGCGAGGCGGCGCATCGTGAGAGCCTCAGGGCCCTCCTGCTCCAGCAGGGTGCGTGCGGCGGCGAGGATCTGACGGGCACGGTCGGTGGCGGGCCGGGCCGCGAGACCGGTCATGGCGCCCTCCTCTTCCTGCAGACTCGGGGTTGCGGAGCCGAAGGCGCGATCGTACGAGATGGGGAGACGCACCGCAGGGACCAGGGGGCGTGGCCCGGCGCTGCCTTGACCTTGCCGCAGCGTCAGGGTTTCTACTGGCCCCATGCGCATCGGAGAGATCGCCGCGCTCGTCGGGCTCACCCCGAGGGCCGTGCGGCACTACCACCAGATCGGTCTGCTGGCCGAGCCCGCCCGCCGGGCCAACGGCTACCGCTCCTACAGCGTGCGCGACGCCGTACTCCTGGCCCGGATACGGCGGCTCACCGAGCTGGGGCTCGGGCTGGACGAGGTGCGGGAGGTGCTCGCCGGTGACGCCGGGCGTCCGCTCGGGGACGTACTGCGTGAGCTGGACGCCGATCTGGCTCGTCAGGAGCGGGAGATCCGGGAGCGGCGACTGCGGCTCGCCCAGTTGATGGAGGGGCCGCTGACCGGTGTCGAACCCGTGTCGCCCGCGCTGGCCGAGCTGCTGGCCGCCGGGCCCGCCACCGACTCCCCGACCGCCGCCAAGGACCGGGAGCATCTGGCGTTGCTGGACACGGCCGTCGGCGACAGCGAGATCTTCGCCGGGCTGCGGACGCTGGCCGCCGACCCCGCCGTCCTCGCGCTGTACGAGGAGTTGGACGCGCTCGACGGGGCGCCCGTGGACGATCCGCGCATCGCGCCGCTGGCCGACCGGATGGTCGCGTTGACGCCCGACGCGTTGCTGGCCGCGATCCCGGACGGCGGACCGGTGATGACGGGGTTCGGGGAGGCGCTGCTGGCCGACTACCCGCCCGCGCAGGCCGAGGTGGTGCGCCGGGTGATGGTGGCGCTGACGGAGCGGGTCAAGGGGAGGACGGGGCGATGAGGGCGACGAGAGGGGTGCGGGGCGCGCAGCTCGTGACTGCGGCCGTGTTTCCCGCCGAGCTGGCGGTGGGGGTGTGCCTGGTGGCCGGTGTGCGGATACCGGGGGCCGTACTGGCCGGTGCGGAGGGGGTGGTTCTGGTTGCGTTCGCCCTGGAGGCCGTCGTGCTGGGGCGGCTGTGGCGCGCGGGGCGCAGGGAGGGTGCGGGACGGCGGGAAGCGGCGGTTGCGGCGCTGCGGACCGTCGTACCGGTGCCGGTCGGGCGGCTCGTCGCGCACGAGCTGCGGGCCCTGCACAGCCTGGGGCTGTGGGTGGTGCGGCGGCGGCATGCCGTGCCGGAGGGGGCACTGGCTGTCGCGTACACCGGGCCGCAGACCGCGATGATGTACGGCCTGGTCTTCGTCTCGGTGGTGGAGACGGTGATGCTGGCGCTGCTGATTCCCTGGCCCGTCGTGCACCGGATCCTGCTCGTACTGGATGTGTACGGGGTGCTGCTGGTGCTCGCCCTGCACGCCGCCTGCGTCACCCGCCCCCATGTCGTGGGCGGGGACGGATCACTGCGGATTCGCTACGGTGCGCTCTTCGATCTGCGGATCCCCGCTGCCTCGATCACCGCCGTACGGGTCGAACGGCGCTTCCCCGAGGGGCGGTTGGTTCAACTCGATCCTGACGGGGTGCTCGATCTCGCGGTCGGCGGCCAGACGACGGTGACGGTGGAGCTGGCCGCGCCGCTGGGTTTCGTACGACCCCTCGGCGGTCGCGGGCAGGCGCGCGCCGTCCGGTTCCAGGCGGATGATCCGCGGGCCGCCGTGGCCGCGCTCACGCGGGCGCGAACAGCACCTTCGACGATCCCGGATCTGCCTGGGTGAGCCGGACCCGCAGCCGCTCGCCCAGGGGGAGTTCGGCGGTGCCGCCCTCGATGCGGGCGACGATCGCCGGGTCGTCGATGTGGATGGTGCCGGCGGTCGGCTCCTGCTCCTTCACGTCGACCACGTACGCGTCGAAGACCGCACCGACCCGGTCCTTGAGCAGCGCCGCCTCGACGAGGTCGACGCACTCGCGCTCCACCGTGTTGGTGCGCCGGGTCCCGTCCGCCATCTCCTTGGGCAGCGCGGGAAGCGCGGTCAGGGCCCACTCGGGCGGATCGCGGTCCGCGGCGGCCGCGACGCACAGTTCGGCGGCGTACCGGTCGACGAGGCGTCGCAGCGGCGCGGTGCAGTGCGTGTAGAGCTCGGCGACCGCGGCGTGCACGGCGGGGGTGGGCAGTTCGCCGTTCTCGAACACGGTGTAGCCGGCGCCGCGCAGCAGCGTGGTGCACTCCTGGAGGAACGCCGCGTGGTTGGTCCGCTTCGGGTCGAGCGACCGGACGACCTGCGCGTACGGGACGTGGTGCGGCCAGTCGATACGCAGCGCCTCGGCCGAGCGGCGCAGCCGGGCCACCGCGCCGTCGGGGGCGACCGGGAGCGTGCGCAGGATGCCGGTGCCGGACTCCTGCATCAGCCGGGCCGCGGCCATGCCGGTGAGCAGTGAGATCTGGGCGTTCCAGCCGTCGGCGGGGAGCGGGGCGCGGTATTCGAGGCCGTAGGTGCCGTCTCGTTCGACGATCTCCTGCTCGGGCACGTTGAGCGAGATGCCGCCGCGGGCGACCTCCTGTTCCTCGCGCAGCGTGCCGATGTCCTTCAGCAGGGCGAGGGACTCCTCCGCGGTGCCCGTGTCGATCTGATGCTGCACGCCCGCGTAGTCGAGTTTGGCGCGGCTGCGTACGAGGGCACGGCGCACCCGGGTGGCGACGGCGCGGCCCTCGGCGTCGAGGTCGATCTCCCAGAGCACGGCGGGGCGGGTCTCGCCCGGCAACAGGCTGGCGGCGCCCTCGGAGAGCGTTTCGGGGTGCAGCGGCACCTTGCCGTCGGGGAAGTAGAGCGTGGTCACCCGGCGGTGGGCCTCGGTGTCCAGCGCACCGCCGGGGCGGACGAAGGCGGCGACGTCGGCGATGGCGTAGTGCACGCGGTAGCCGTGGGCCCGGCGTTCCAGGTACATCGCCTGGTCGAGGTCGGTGGAGGTGGGCGGATCGATGGTGAGGAACGGCAGATCCGTGGCGTCCTCGTGCCCGGCGACTTCCGGGTTCCGTGCCGCTTCGGCCGCCTCGGCAAGCACGTCGGACGGGAAGCGGTCAGGGAGTGCGAGCTCGGTGCGCAGCGCGCGCAGGGCCGTCCGCAGCGGCGTGTCGGCTGCGCCGGTCATGTGGAGATGGCGGCGGGGCATGGACCGAGCGTATGGCGGGGCGGGGCGGGCGGCATCCCGGGTGGCGGGATGGACGGGCGCCCGTTCCCCGTACGCTGGCGCGAGGGGTTCGAACGGATCCGGGCGACGCCGCGGGGATCCGTGCGCAGGCCGGAGGGCCCCTTTTCCGTACGTACGAAGGAGAACCGCCGTGCTCGTGCTGTTGCCGCCCTCCGAAGGAAAGGCCGCCTCGGGGCGCGGAGCACCTCTGAAGCCCGAGTCGCTCTCGCTGCCCGGTCTGGCCGGGGCGCGGGCCGCCGTGCTGGACGGGCTGGTGGAGCTGTGCGTCGCGGACGAGGAGAAGGCCCGCGTGGTGCTGGGGCTCAGCGAGGGGCTGCGCGGCGAGATCGCGAAGAACGTGGAGCTGCGGACCGCGGGGGCGCGTCCGGCCGGGGAGCTCTACACCGGGGTGCTGTACGACGCACTGGACCTGGCGTCCCTGGACGCGGCTGCCCGCCGCCGGGCCGGGAAGTCTCTGCTGGTCTTCTCCGGGCTGTGGGGCGCGGTGCGGGTGGGCGACCGGATTCCGCCGTACCGCTGCTCGATGGGGGTGAAGCTGCCGGGGCTCGGCGCTCTCGGGGCGTTCTGGCGCGAACCGATGGCGGAGGTCATGCCGGAGGCGGCCGGGGACGGTCTTGTGCTGGACCTGCGGTCGTCCGCGTACGCGGCGGCGTGGAAGCCGAAGGGTGCGGTGGCCGATCGCACGGCGAGCGTGCGGGTGCTGCACTCCCAGCTGGTGGACGGGGTGGAGAAGCGGTCGGTGGTCAGCCACTTCAACAAGACCACGAAGGGCCGGATGGTCCGCGATCTGCTGCAGGCGGGGGCCCGGCCGAAGGACCCGGCGGAGCTGGTGACGGTCCTGCGGGACCTGGGGTACGTGGTGGAGGCCCAGGCACCCGCGCGGTCCGGGCGGACGTGGGAGCTCGATGTGGTGGTGACGGAGATCCACTGACCCGGCCACGGGAGCACTTCTAGGCCCGTTGCATCATGTGCAACGCTCGTTGCGTACGGTGCGGTATGCGGGGCAGGATGAGGGCATGACCTCCTCCGTACTGGACCTTGCCCCCGTCGTGCCCGTCGTCGTGCTGGAGGACGCCGCCGACGCGGTGCCGCTCGCCCGGGCCCTGGTCGCGGGCGGGCTTCCGGCGATCGAGGTGACGCTGCGGACCGCCGCCGCCCTGGACGCGATCAAGGCGATCGCGGCGGAGGTTCCGGACGCGGTGGTCGGCGCCGGCACGGTGATCTCGGCGCGGAACGTCTCGGACACCGTGGCCGCGGGCGCCCGGTTCCTGGTGAGTCCCGGCTGGACGGACGCGCTGCTGGACGCGATGAAGGCGTCGGGGGTGCCGTTCCTGCCGGGTGTCTCGACGACGTCCGAAGTGGTCGCGCTGCTGGAGCGCGGGGTCACCGAGATGAAGTTCTTCCCGGCCGAGGCGGCGGGCGGCACGGCCTATCTGAAGGCGCTGTCCGCCCCGCTCCCCCAGGCCAGGTTCTGCCCGACCGGCGGCATCTCGCTCG
Organism: Streptomyces sp. NPDC087901; assembly: GCF_044742205.1. Lineage (NCBI taxonomy): Bacteria > Bacillati > Actinomycetota > Actinomycetes > Kitasatosporales > Streptomycetaceae > Streptomyces > Streptomyces sp. NPDC087901. The sequence continues at coordinate 783,919 of NZ_JBIUUC010000001.1, read as the reverse complement.
CCTCGGCGCCCTCCTACCTGGCCCTGCCGAACGTCGGCTGCGTCGGCGGCAGTTGGATGATCCCCGGCGACGCGGTGGCGGCCCGGGACTGGTCCCGGGTGGAGCGGCTGGCCGCCGAGGCGGCTGCGCTGCGCGGCTGAGCGGAGGGCGCCGCCCCGGAGTCCGGTGCCGGCCGGCCGCAACTCGTCGCGATTCGAACGCATGCTTCCCGGAGGTCCGGGGCACGAGACCTTTGAAGGCACGTGACCCGGACTCCGGGATACCCGGGCTCCGGCAGGCAATCCCCCGGCCTGCCGGAGCCGCCCCGGCCCCATCGGCCTCCCCCCGGCCGATGGGGCCGAGTGCTGTCCGGGCACGGTGGCTACGACAGGTGGGACGTGTCGTTCAGCAGCCGTACGGAGGCGTTGCCGTCCGCGTAGTAGGCCACGGTCGACACGGACGCCGCCGAGAGCTCCATCCGGAACAGCGACTCGGGCGGTGCGCCCAGCGCCAGCCGGACGAGGGTCTTGATGGGTGTCACGTGCGTGACCACGAGAACCGTGCGCCCGGCGTAGCGGGTGACGAGGCGGTCGCGGGCGGCGGCGACACGGCGGGTGACCTCGGCGAAGGTCTCGCCGCCACCGGTCGGGGCGGCCTTGGCGGAGGCGAGCCAGGCGTCCAGATCGGCGCCGTACCGCTCCTTGGTCTCGCCGAACGTCAGGCCCTCCCAGGCGCCGAAGTCCGTCTCGCGCAGCCCTTCCTCGATCCGGACCTCCAGACCCAGCCGGGCCGCCACCGCGGCGGCCGTCTCGCGGCAGCGGCGCAGCGGGGAGCTGACGATCTCCTGCACCGTTCCGCGCGCGGCGAAGGCGTCGGCGGCCCGCTCGGCCTGCCCGCGGCCGACGGCGGAGAGCTCGGGATCGGTGCCGCCGCTGCCGGAGAACCGCTTCTCGGGGGTGAGGGCGGTCTCGCCGTGGCGGAGCAGCACGAACGTGGCGGGTGCGCCGAGGTCCGGGGCGACACCCCAGCCGACCTGCGGGGTGGTCGTGGCGGCGCGAGCGGGACGGTTCAGCGCCGCCCTGGCCCTCGCCGCACCGGCCGCCGCGTCACCGGGCGGTCCGGAGACCGGCGGCAGGGCGGCGGCCACCGAGGACCTCGGGGTGTCGAGGTCCGCCGTCGATGACGCCGGCTCCCACTGCTTGCCGCGCTTGCCCGCATCCATCGCCTCGTTGGCGAGCCGGTCCGCGTGCTTGTTCTGCTCGCGCGGGATCCACTCGTACGTGACGGCGGACGCCGGCAGGACGCGTGCCGCCTCGGCCGCGAGCGGCTTCATGTCGGGGTGCTTGATCTTCCAGCGGCCCGACATCTGTTCCACGACCAGCTTGGAGTCCATCCGGACGTGCACCCGCGGCCCGCCGTCGGCCGAGGCATCCGGAACCAGCGCCTTCGCGGCCCGGAGTCCGGCGATGAGGCCCTTGTACTCGGCGACGTTGTTCGTCGCGACGCCGATGTACTCGGCGGCCTCGGCCAGGGTCTCCCCCGTCGCCGGGTCGATGACGACCGCGCCGTAACCGGCGGGCCCCGGATTGCCCCGGGAGCCGCCGTCGGCCTCGACGACGAACTGGCGCGGCTGCGTCACTACAGACCCGAGTCCGCGGTGCGGACCAGGATGCGGTGGCAGTTCTCGCAGCGCAGCACCGTGTCGGAGGACGCGGCCTTCACGTCGTTGACCTCGGTGATGTTGAGCTCGAGACGGCAGCCCTCGCAACGGCGCTGGTAGAGGCGGGCGGCGCCCACCCCGCCCTGCTGGGAGCGGAGCTTGTCGTACAGCTTGAGCAGATCCGCGGGGACGGAACCGGCGACGACCTCGCGCTCCTTGGTGACCGTCGCGGTCTCCGTGTCGATCTCCTGGGTCGCGGCGTCCCGGCGGGCGGTGGCGTCGTCGGCCTTGGCCTGCACGGCGGCGACCCGGTCGGTCAGCTCGGCGACCCGCTCCTGCGCGGACTCGCGGCGCTCCATGACCTCGAGGACGACGTCCTCCAGGTCGCCCTGGCGCTTGGCGAGCGAGACGATCTCGCGCTGCAGGCTCTCCAGGTCCTTGGGCGAGGTGACCGCTCCGGAGTCCAGGCGCTGCTGGTCGCGGGAGGCGCGCTGGCGCACCTGGTCGACGTCGTGCTCCGCCTTGGTCTGCTCGCGGGCGGTGTCGCTCTCCTCGGTCGTCGAGGCGACGAGGAGGTCACGGAGCTGGGCGAGGTCGGCCGTGAGCGACTCGATCTCGGCGTGCTCGGGCAGGGAGTTTCGGCGGTGCGCAAGCTGGGAGAGACGCTGGTCGAGGGCCTGGACGTCGAGGAGTCGGATCTGGTCGGCGGGCGCGGCGTTCAGTTGGGGGCTCCAGAAGAGTGGTGGGTGGTCCAGGGGTCGGTGACCTGCTTCGAGACATGGACCCGCAGGTCCCATCCGTGGCGGTCGGAAATCGCGTCGAGCTGTGCGGCGGCCTGCTCGCACCACGGCCACTCGGTGGCCCAGTGTGCGGCATCGACCAGGCCGAGCGACGAGTGCTGGACGGCCTCGGAGGCCGGGTGGTGGCGCAGGTCCGCGGTGAGGAAGGCGTCCACGCCCGCGGCGCGCACCGCGTCGAAGAGGCTGTCGCCCGATCCGCCGCTCACCGCGACGGTCCGCACGAGGGACTCCGGGTCGCCCGCGAGGCGGATGCCCTGCGCGGTGGCGGGCAGCCGGGCAGCGGCCCGGGCGGCGAACGCGCCGAGGGTCTCGGGGTGGTCGAGCGCGCAGATCCGGCCGAGGCCGCGGCGGCCGGCGGGGTCCGTGGGGTCCGGTACGAGGGGCCGCTCGACACGCAGGTCGAGGGCGCCCGCCAGGGCGTCGGAGACGCCGGGATCCGCGGAGTCCGCGTTGGTGTGGGCCACGTGCAGCGCGACGTCGTGCTTGATGAGGGTGTGCACGACCCGGCCCTTGAAGGTGCCGGCCGCGACCGTCGTCGTACCACGCAGATAGAGCGGGTGGTGGGTGACGATCAGCTGGGCGCCGAGCTTCAGCGCCTCGTCGGCGATCTCCTGCACGGGATCGACGGCGAAGAGCACCCGGTCGACCTCGGCGTCCGGATCACCGCAGACGGTGCCGACCGCATCCCATCCTTCGGCCCGCTCGGGAGGCCACAGGGCGTCGAGCTCGGCGATGACTTCAGACAGACGGGGCACAAAGGAAAGGCTACCTGGCCTCCGTGCCCCGCATCCCATGGCCGGTCGGACCCGTGGCATCGGGCCGCCGGGCGGTCATCAATCGTTACGTCCCGGCGCCGCGCCGCAAGGCGGTGCCGCGTCACGAGCGGGGCGCGGCCGGCAGCTGCGTCACAGGGCGCGAGGCGCAGGGCTCATCGCACGCTGCGTTCCGGGACGCGACGCACCGTCGCGCCAGAGGACGCAGGACACAGAGCGCAGGACACGCCGCGCCCCGAGGGGCAGGGCGCAAGGCGCGGGGGCGCCGGCGCGCGGGCGGGCTACTTCACGAGGTCCGCGCGCAGGTCGTCGAGGACCAGGTTCGCGGCCGTGACGCCCAGACCGAGGTACCAGGTCTCGTCGGAGACGTTCTTCGCCCGGCCCTCCTTGACGGCCTTCAGGTTCTTCCACAGCGGGTTGGCCTGAGTCGTGTCGCGCTTGGTGGCCTTCACGTCGCCGTACACACCGGTGAAGATCCAGTCGGCGTCCGCCTCGTCGATCTTCTCCGGGCTGATCTCCGCGGCCAGCTCGTCGATCTGCTGGTTCTCGGGCCGCGGCAGGCCCGCGTCGTCGAGGATGGTGCCGATGAAGGAGGCCTTGGCATAGAGACGGATCTTGTCCGGCAGGTAGCGGACCATGGAGATGGTCGGCTTCTTCGGGCCGATGTCCTCGCCGAGCTTCTTCGCGTTCGCCTCGTAGGCGCCGAGCGCCGACTTCGCCTTGGCGGTCCTGTCGAGCGCCGCGGCGTTGAGGAGGTAGTTCTCCTTCCAGGTGAAGCCCGGACGGATGGCGAACACGGTCGGTGCGATCTTGGACAGCTCGTCGTACTTGTCCGCGGCGCGCAGCTGGCTGCCGAGGATCAGGTCGGGCTTGAGTCCGGCGATCGCCTCAAGGTTGAGGTTGTTGATCGTGCCGACGTTCTTGGGGTCGCCCGCGTCCTTCTTCAGGTACGACGGGATCGCCGCGTCGCCCTCGGAGGGGGCGTAGCCCACCGGCTTCACACCCAGCGAGACGACGTTGTCGAACTCACCGACGTCGAGCACGACGACCCGCTTCGGGGCCGCCTTGAGCTCGGTCTTGCCCATGGCGTGCGTGACGGTACGGGGGAACGTGCCCGCCGGGGCGTCGGTGCCGTACTCCGCGGTCTTCTTCGCCGCGTCGCCGAAGTCCTTGCCGCCCGTCGCGACCGCGGCCTTCTTGTCGGCACCGGCCTCGGACTTGCCCGAGGCGCCGGAGTTGCCGTCGTCGCTCCCGCAGGCGGAGAGGGACAGGGCGGCCGCTACGGCCAGGCCGACTGCGGCAGTGCCGCGGCGACGAAGGGACATCACTTGCTCCAGTCGAGGATCACACAGGTAACTCTTAGGAATGCCTTACCTTAGGCACCCCGCATCCCGTAGAGCACAACCACCCCCGCCTTCTCAGGCGAATCCGGGCATCGCCACCCTTATGTGTGAAGTGACGTGGCTCGTGTTGTTCGGCAGGAAGTGCGATAACTAGCTTCGGTTGCCGGAGGTGATGAGGCGATGACTGTCTGTGCCATCGAGGACGGGACCGCTGAGGCGGCCGGAACCGGCGAGACGGTGGAGCCGGGGCCCGACGAGCCGGAGGAAGCCGGGGAGGCACCGGCGGCGGCCGGGAGCGCAGCGGCCCTGCCGGAGCCGTTGCAGCAGCCGGCGACAGTCGGGGCGGTCTCGTCGGTGACGTCGGGAGGCCCGATGGAGGCCGTCACGTCGGGAGGCCCGCTGGAGGCCGTCACGTCGGAGGGCCCGCTGGAGCCCGTCGCGTCGGGTGAGCAGCTGGGGCCGGGCCCTGGCGAAACGGTCCTGCCCGCCTTCACGCTCACTGCCGACGGCGGCTACGCGGCACGGCTCACGGCCGCCCGCGGCGTCGCCACCGGAACGGAACCGGGCAGCACGCCCGCCTGGTACGCCGAGCGCTGGACGCTGGACGGCCCCGAGCCGTACGCCGTGCCACTCCCGCTGGACCAGCCGGAGGAGGCCGACTCGCAGGTGCTGCCGCTCGCCGACGGCCGGGTGCTGATCCGGCGCCGGGTCGCCGGCCGGCACACCTTCTCGCTGCTCTACCCGACCGGGCCCGGCACCGGTGAACTCCAGCTGGGCGCCGTCGAATGCGGCGATCTGACCCTGCTGCCGCCCTCGCCGGACGGTGTCAGTGCGTACGCCCTGTCGGTCGGCGCGTACTCCACCGGGCTCTGGCTGGTGGCGGGCGGCGCGTTCGGACCGGAGCACATCGTGGACCTGCCGGGGCGCTGTTCCGGCGGAGTCTGGCTGGACCGGGCGGGCCGGCTGCTGGCCCTGGACCGGGAACCGGCGGGCGGCGGCCCGGTGAAGGCGGTCGCGGTGGACCTGGGGCGTGGCGCCGAAATGACCCCCCTGCTCCAGATCGCACCGGACAGCAACGACCGGCTGCTGCTCGCCGATCCGGACAGCGGCCTGCTGCTGATCCGCTCCGACGCGCCGGGGCACGACCGGCTCGGCTGGGGGGTGCTGGGCAGTTGCCTGCCGGTGCGCTTCCCGGAGTGCCTGCGTCTGCCGGATGCCGCCGTGACGCCGTTCGCGGTGCAGCCGGGGCAGATGCTGATGCCGGAGAGCTGCGCGGTGGCCCTGCGGATCGACGGGGCCGGGGGCAGCTGGGCCGGGATCTGGCGCCCGTCGGGCCGCCGGCTGCACCACCTCGCCGCGCCCGAGGGATGGCTGGCCGGCAGCGGGGTCTGGTCGCGTGACGGGGTGCTCAGACTGCCGTACGCGAACGCGGAGACAGCCTGCGCGGTCGCGCTCCTGACGGCCCCCGTCGACGTACAGCCGACCGGGCATCCGGGCCCGGCGCACTGCACGGAAAGCGGTATGCAACCCTCCGCCGCCGTAACGCCTCCTCCTGTGTGCAGACCCGTTCCCCTGGGGCAGGCGCCGCTCGTGGGGCGTACCGCACCTGACTAGAGTTGGGCCGGGGATCTCACGCAATCGCGCACCGCGGTCGCCGACGGTGACCGTTCCCGGGCGGTGGTGCGAGGGCCCCGGAGACCAACACGCAAGCGATCACAACGGGGTGACTTCCCAGATGTCTGAGGCGCGATCCGACACGACCCAGACGCGTCCGCCGGGGGCGGACGCGCAACGGGCCGAAGCCGGCGGCTACGGAAAGCACCGAGGGGGTGTGGCGACGGACGACACGGCAGCACAACCGCACGGCCGCCACCGCCGCCCCTCCGAAGGTGGCAGCAGGGCGGCCTGACCTCCGCCCAGGAAATTCAACGAGGGAGAGGAGGGCCCCCGCAGCCGGCCGGCTGCGGGGGCCCTCCTCTGTCTCCGTCCGAGACGGGCTCAGCCGCGCTTGAGTCCGAGGACCTCCGCCGCCGCGAACGTCTCGTTCGGCGGCCGGTCCGCGTAGTACGGGGAGATCAGCTCGTCCAGCTCGTCGAAGGAGAACGTCTCCTTCGACGAGTCGAACTTCGCCGCCACTCGCGGGCGTTCGACGATCGCGACCATCCCACCGTGCACCACGAGCAGTTGCCCGTTGACCTTGGCGGCCGCCGGGGATGCCAGATAGCCGACGAGCGGGGAGACGTGCTCGGGCGCGAGCGCGTCGAGCCGCCCGTCCTGCGGCTCCTGGAAGCCCGCGAAGACGTCCTCGGTCATCCGGGTCCGGGCGCGCGGGCAGATGGCGTTGGCGGTGACGCCGTACTTGGCCAGGGCCAGCGCGGTGGAGGTGGTCAGTCCGACGATGCCGCCCTTGGCCGCCGCGTAGTTGGGCTGCCCCGCCGAACCGGCCAGGAACGCCTCCGACGAGGTGTTGACGATCCGGCCGTAGACCGGGCCGCCGGACTCCTTGGACCTCGACCGCCAGTGGACGGCTGCGAAGTGCGTGGTGTTGAAGTGGCCCTTGAGGTGCACCCGCAGGACCGAGTCCCACTCGTCCTCGGTCATCGAGAAGATCATCCGGTCGCGCAGGATGCCCGCGTTGTTGACCAGGATGTCGAGCTTGCCGTAGGTGCTGACGGCCAGCTCGACCAACGCGCGGGCCTGCTCGTGGTCGGAGACATCGCCGAGGTGGGCGACCGCCCGCCCTCCGGCGGCCCGGATCTCCTCGGCGACCTCCTCGGCGGGGGCGGCCGACGCCTCGCCCGAGCCGTCGCGGCCCGGTTGCCCGTAGTCGTTGACGACGACGGCCGCGCCGAGCCGCGCCAGCTCCAGCGCTTCGGCCCGTCCGAGGCCGCGGCCTGCACCGGTGACGATCGCGGACAGTCCGTCCAGGGGAAGTGACATCGGTTCTCGGGGTCCTCTCGGGAGGGGGCGGGCGGTGAGGTCGTCAGAGTTCGATGCAGGTGCGCAGCGATTCGCCGGTCCGCATCTGGTCGAGGGCGTCGTTGATGCCGTCGAGCCGCACCCGGTGGGTGATCATCGATTCGAGGTCGATGCGACCGGCCCGCCAGAGCGCGATGGCCCGCTCGTACGACCGGAGCACGTCCCCGCCTCCGTACATGGAGGGCAGGATCCGCTTCTCGTCGAAGAACAGCTCGAACATGTTGACCTGGAAGTTGTCGTCCATGGCGCCCGCACCGACGATGCAGAGGGTGCCGCCGCGCCGGGTCTGCTCGTACGCGGTGCGGGCCGTGGCGGACTTGCCGACGACCTCGAAGACGTAGTCGAAGCCCTCGCCACCGGTGATCCGCTGCTTGGCGTCGGCGAACTCGTCGGGTGAGACCGCCTCGGTCGCGCCGAACCGCAGCGCCGCCTCGCGACGGGAGGCCACCGGGTCCACGGCGACGATCTGGGCGGCGCCCTGCACCCGGGCGCCCTGGATGGTGGAGATGCCCACGCCGCCGCAGCCGATCACGGCGACCGACGAACCGGCCTCCACCTGCGCGGTGTTGATGGCGGCGCCGAGGCCGGTGGTGACCCCGCAGCCGATCAGCGCGGCGATCTCGAACGGCACGTCGTCGGGGATCGGCACCGCGCAGCCCGCGCCGACGACGACCTCCTCGGTGAAGGTGCCGGTCCCTGCGAACCCGAACACATCGCCGCCCGGGCGCTTGAAGTTGGGCGTACCCGCGTTCATGAAGCCGGCCAGGCAGAGGTGGGTCTGGCCGCGTTTGCAGGCCTGACAGGTGCCACAGGCCGGCAGCCAGCAGACCAGCACCCGGTCCCCCGCGCTCAGCCCGGTCACCCCGTCGCCGACGTCGATGACCTCGCCGGCACCCTCGTGGCCGGGGATGAACGGGGCGGGCTGCGGCAGTACCCCGCTCATCGCGGAGATGTCGGAATGGCACAGCCCGGTGGCCCGGACGCGAAGCCTGACCTTTCCGGGGCCGAAGCCCACCGCCTCGACGTCGTCGAGTACTTCGAGTTTGTCCTGGCCGATCTCGTGCAGTACGGCTGCGCGCATGGTGCGGCTCCCCTCACGGGCCTGCGGTGCTCTTGGAATCGGTACGGGTACGGGCTTTCACATGCGGATTCGGGTTCAGGAGTGTTCGACGAAGGTGTCGCCGAGGACCATGGCGTTGTCCCTTTCCATGGCTCGCACCTCGACCCGCACCTCGTTCTCGCCGGTCCACATCTCGATGCGGAGGGTCTCGCCGGGGAAGACGACCCCGGTGAACCGGGTGCGGTAGGAGCGGATACGGGTCACGTCGCCGCCGAGCACCGTGTCGGTGACGGCCTTGAGCGTCATGCCGTAGGTGCACAGGCCGTGCAGGATCGGCCGGTCGAAGCCCGCCTTCGCGGCGAAGTCCGGGTCGGCGTGGAGCGGGTTCCAGTCCCCGGAGAGGCGGTACAGCAGCGCCTGGTCGGGGCGGACCGGCCGTTCCACTACGCGGTCGGGGGCGATGGCGGGATAGGCCATCCGCTCGGACGGGCCGCGCTCGCCGCCGAATCCGCCCTCGCCGCGCACGAAGATCTGGGAGTCGCTGGTCCACAGCGGGCCGTCGTCGTCGGCGGCCTCGGTACGCAGTACCAGCACGGCCGCCTTGACCTTGTCGTACACCGCGGCGACCTTCGAGGTCACTGCGGCGCTGCCCTTCACCGGGACCGGCCGGTGCACCCGTACGCTCTGCCCGCCGTGCAGGACGGCCGCGAGGTCGATGTCGACACCGGGTACGGAGAGGCCGCCGGCCATGGCCGTGCCCGCGCCGGCGACCGTGGCGAAGGAGGGCAGCACCTGGAGCCGGGACTCCAGCGTGTAGCGCAGCTCGCCGGGGTCGACGGCGGGGTCGGCCAGGTCGGGACGGGCGCCCGCGCCGATCCCGAGGTGGTAGAGCTGGACGTCCTTGTGGTCCCAGCTGATCCGGCTGGTCCGGGGTTCGGCAGCGAGAGCTTTTTCGGCATCAATGGGCATGGGGAAGCTGCTCCTCGACGGTGAAAGACCTCGGTGCGGCCGTCCGCACCGTCGGCCGCACCGAGGTCGTGCGGGGACCGGAGACCACGCCCGTTCTAGAACGCGTTCTAGCCGGTTGGCCCTATGTATAACGCAGCGCCGAGCACTTGTGAAGACTGCTGACGTCTCGTCAGATCCACATTCACGCAGCCTCTTCGCCCTCCGCCACGGGCGATGACATTTGTCATCGCCGAGTCCGTACATACGCCTCTGCCACGACGGCTCCCGGCTCCGTAGCGTCGTACGCATGACGCAGACAACGGGGAACGGGGCCGCGGTGGTCTTCACCGGGGCGGTGAAGACCTTCGGCAGACCCGGACAGCGGGTGCGGGCCGTGGACGGGATCGGACTGACCGTCGAGCGGGGCGAGACCGTCGCCCTGCTCGGGCGCAACGGCGCGGGCAAGTCCACCGCGATCAGCCTCCTGCTCGGGCTGAACGAGCCGGACGCCGGCAGTGTGCAGGTGCTGGGTCGCACCCCCGAACAGGCCGTACGGGCGGGCCTGGTCGGGGCCATGCTCCAGGACGGGCGCCCCATCCAGCGGGTCACCGTCCGCGAACTGATCACGTTCGTGGCCTCCACCTACCCGAGGCCGCTCCCGGTCGCCGAGGCGCTGGACCTGGCGGGTGTCGCGGAGTACGCGAACCGGCGGATCGACAAGCTCTCCGGCGGCCAGATCCAGCGGGTCCGGTTCGCCGTCGCCCTCGCAGGAAATCCGGAACTGATCGTGCTGGACGAGCCGACCGCCGCACTGGACGTGGAGGGGCGGCACGCGTTCTGGGAGTCCATGCGGGCCTATGCCCGGCGCGGCAACACCGTGCTCTTCTCCACCCACTATCTGGAGGAGGCCGACGAGAACGCCGACCGGATCGTCGTCGTCGACCGCGGCCGGATCGTCGCGGACGGCAGCGGCGAGGCCATCAAGGCGGCGGCCGGCCACAGCCAGGTCTCCTTCGATCTGGCGGGCCGGTCCACCGAGGGCCTGGAGCTGCTGCCCGGTGTCGTGACCGTCGAGGTGACCGGCGACCGGGCGGTGCTGCACACCGACGACTCGGACGCCACCGTCGTGGAGCTCGCCCGGCTCGGCCTGATCCGCGGCCTCCAGGTGTCCCTGGCGACGCTGGAGGCCGCTTTCCTCTCCCTCACCGCGCCGGCCGCCGGCGCCTCCAGGCCCGCGAAGGAGTCCGTCTGATGTACCAGTACATCGTGCTCGAAATACGCCGCACCCTGCGCGACGGCACCTTCCTCGTCTTCGGCACCGGAATGCCGGTGATGATGTACCTGATCTTCACGAACATCGGTGGCGGTGACGGAGTCGACGGCTGGAAAACCGCCTCGATGGTCGGCATGGCCGCGTACGGCGCACTGGGCTCCGCCATGTCGATCGGCACGGGCGTCGCCTCCGACAAGTCCCTCGGCTGGCTCCAGCAGTTGCGGATCACCCCGCTCTCCCCCACACACGCGGTCGTGGGCCGGGCGGTCAGCGGTTCGGTGACCGTGCTGCCGACGATCCTGACGGTGCTGCTGGCCGGCGGGCTGGTCAACGGGGTACGGATGGCGGTCTGGCAGTGGGCCGTGCTGGTGCTGCTGCTCTGGATCGGCGCGCTGCCCTTCACCCTGCTCGGAATCGGCAACGGCTACCGGCTCACTCCGCAAGGCACCGGAGTCGTCAACGTCGCGTGTCTGATGGGCTTCGGTGTCGTCGGCGGACTGTGGTTCCCGCTGGAGCTGCTGCCCGGGTGGCTGCGCTCCCTCGGCAGGTTCACCCCCGCCAACCGGTTCGCCGACCTGGGCTGGGCCACCACCGAAGGCCACGCGCCCGGCGCCACCACTCTCGCCGTACTCTCCGCCTGGCTGCTGCTGTTCGGCATGTACGCCGTGATCTCGTACCGTCGGTCCGCGAGGACCGTGTGACGGGAGTGAACATGCCCAGGAACGGAAGAGCAGCCCGGAGGGAACGGCGCCGGCTGCGCCAGGAGGGGCGCCGGCCCGGCCCCCCGGGACCGTACGTCCTGCTGCCCTGGCTCCTGATGGGCCTGGGTTCCTTCTCCAACCTCTTCCAGGGCGAGACGCCCAACCCGTGGATCGGCGGCCTCGGGCTTCTTGCCTTCAACTCCCTCTACATCTCCGTGGTGTTCCGCGGATTCGTGAAGGAGAAGCGCGAGAGCCCGGTGTCGTACGTCCTGCTGGGCGCGATGGCAGCCATCACCTTCGGACTGGCGATCGGCTACGGCGGCAGCTGGCTGCTCTTCTTCCCGCTGCTCTCGCTGGCGTGCGGCACCATCCTGCGCCACCGCTGGCTCGCCGCCGGGCTGCTCGGCCTCGCCGTGTCCGCGTGCCTGATCGCGGTGTGGCGCGAGGACGGCGGGCCGACGCCCTGGACGCTGGGCTACGGGACGTTCATCTCGGGTGCGGTGACGGCCGCGATCCTCACCCTGTCGGAGACGGTGATGGAACTGCGCGCCACCCGGCAGGAACTGGCCCGTACCGCCGTCGAGAAGGAACGGCTGCGCTTCTCCCGCGATCTGCACGACCTGCTGGGCCACACGCTCTCGGTGATCGTCGTCAAGTCGGAGGCGGCGCGCAGGCTCGCACCGCGTGACGTCGACGCCGCGCTCCTCCAGGTCGCCGACATCGAATCCGTCGGCCGGCAGGCGCTCACCGAGATCCGCGAGGCGGTCACCGGCTACCGCGAGGGCAGCCTGGCCACCGAACTCGACGGTGCCAGATCCGCGCTGACCGCCGCCGGGATCGAACCGTCCGTCCGCCGATCGGGCCCCCCGCTCGCGCCGCAGACGGAGGCGCTGCTGGGCTGGGTGGTGCGGGAGGCCGTCACCAACGTCGTCCGCCACTCCACCGCCACCGTCTGCGCGTTCGTCGTCGACGGCACCCCCGACCGGGTCCGTCTCACGGTCACCGACGACGGCCGGACCCCGGCGACACCGCCGTCCCCGGGCATAGGCGGCACGGGCCTGAAGGGCCTCACCGAACGCCTCGCCGTGGCCGGCGGCTCACTGGAGGCGGGGCCTGGGCCGGAGGGCGGCTTCGTGGTGACGGCGGAGCTTCCGGCGGGCACGCCGGGCGCACCGGACGACGAGGCCGGCGAGAGCTGAACGGCTTCGCGGAGGAACTGGAAGGAGTGGAACCGGCGTCCCTCGCCCGCAACGCCTGGATGGATTCGGCGCACATGGTGCTGGTCCTCGTGGCCTTCTGCGGCGGGGCGGCGGCGGCATGGTCCGCGAGGCGTTGCTACGGCCTGCCCGAGTTCCGCCAAGCGCTCCGCACAGTCGTCGGCGCGGCCCTCGGCGGGACCGTGCCAGGCGGATGGAAACGCATGGTCCAGGCTCTGGAGTTGGCCCCCGTCCAGTAGCCGCCGGGCTTGAGGGCCGGGCGTGCGTCCACGGCCTTGCCGGACCGGCCCGACAGGCAGCCCGCCCTACGCTGTCCCCCGTGAACGAGATGCCGCAGGATCACCGGCCGACCAATTCCGTACGAGTGCTGCTCGCCGAGGACCAGGGCATGATGCGCGGCGCGCTGGCCCTGCTGCTCGGGCTGGAGCCGGACATCGAGGTGGTCGCCCAGGTGGGCGCGGGCGACGAGATCGTGGCCGCCGCCCTGATGTCCCGGCCCGATGTGGCGCTCCTGGACATCGAACTCCCGGGTCGCAGCGGCCTGGACGCGGCCGCCGATCTGCGCGAGGAGGTGCCGGACTGCCGGGTGCTGATCCTCACCACGTTCGGCCGGCCCGGCTATCTGCGGCGCGCGATGGAGGCCGGGGCGGCCGGCTTCCTGGTCAAGGACGGGCCGGTCGAGGAGCTCGCGGTGGCGATCCGCCGGGTGCTGACCGGGGAGACAGTCATCGACCCCGCCCTGGCCGCCGCCGCCCTGAGCGCGGGGCCGAGCCCGCTGACCGCGCGGGAGCGCGATGCGCTGATGGCCTCGGTGGACGGCGCGACGGTCGCCGACATCGCGCTGAAGCTGCACCTGTCGGAGTCGACCGTCCGCAACTACCTGTCCGCGGCGATCGGGAAGACGGGCACACGCAACCGGATGGAGGCGGTCCGGGCAGCCCGGCAGCAGGGGTGGCTCTGAGGACGGTGCCGGTACCCGGCGCAGCCGTCAGCGCTTCGCCGACCCGTGGCGCGGCAGCCAGAAGACCATCAGCAGCAGTCCGCCGAGCAGCACCCCGCCCGCCGTCCGGAAGGCCAGCGCGTAACCGGCCGTGAGCTCCACCGCGTCCGTGGAGCCCGCCGTGCGGGCCGCGGCGACCGTGGAGAGCACGGCCAGGCCGAGTGCACCGCCCATCGTGCGGGAGGTGTTGACGAGGCCGGAGACCAGGCCGGCTTCGCCGGGGGCCGCGCCCGAGGTGGCGAGGGTGGCGAGCGGGGTGGCCGCGAGGCCGGTGCCTGCCATCATCAGGATGCCGGGCAGGCAGACCGCCGTGAGATACGAGCCGTCGGCCGTCATCGTGGACTGCCAGCCGAAGCCCGCGGCCGCGGTCGCCGTGCCGATCAGCGCCAGGTTCTTCGCGCCGGTGCGGACCATGAGCCGCGGCGCGCACTTGGAGCCGACCACGACGGCCACCGAGGTGGGAATCAGGGCGAGTCCGGCCTCCAGTGCGGAGTAGCCCAGGACGTTCTGTGCGTACACGGTCATGAAGTACCACATCGAGAACGTGGCCGAGCCGATCACGAACATCGCCACGTTCGCCGAGGCCACCGCCCGCGCCGCCAGCACCCGCAGCGGCATCAGCGGCTTCGCGGTGCGGGCCTCCACCAGGACGAACAGGGTGAGCAGCGCCACTCCGCCCAGCAGCGGAAGCAGGGTCGCGACGGCGGTCCAGCCCGATTCCTCGGTCTGCACGATGCCGTAGGCGACCGAGGCCAGGCCCGCCGTGACGAGCAGCGCGCCCAGGAGGTCGATACGGCTGCGCTCACCGGCCCGGCCCTCGGCGAGCCGGAGTGCGGCGCCGGCCAGGACGAGCACCCCGATGGGTACGTTGATGAGCAGGACCCACCGCCAGGACAGGGCGTCGGTGAGCACCCCGCCGATCAGTCCGCCGGCCGCACCGCCGCCCGCTCCGACGGCCATCCAGGTGCCGATGGCCCTGGTCCTGGCCGGCCCCTCGGGGACGGCCGCGGTGAGCAGGGTGAGGGTCGCGGGGGCGAGCACCGCGGCGCCGAGTCCCTGGGCGGCGCGGGCGGCGAGCAACTGCCAGCCCTCCTGGGCGAGTCCTCCGGCGAGGGAGGCGGCGGTGAACAGGCCGAGGCCGACGAGGAACATCCGCTTGCGGCCGTAGAGGTCGGCGGCCCGCCCGCCGAACAGCATGAATCCGGCGAACGCGATCGAGTACGCGTTGAGCACCCATTGCAGTCCCGCGGCGCTCAGCCCCAGGTCGGTGCGCATGGACGGGAGGGCCACATTGACGACGGACACGTCGAGCACGACGAGGAACTGGCCGGTACAGGCGGCGACCACGACCGCCCAGGTACGGGTCCGGGTACCGCCGCCACGGCGTGTGGGCGTCGAGATGTCAACCATGAACGTCATACTCTCAGCCACCTCGCGACCCGTACATCGGTTTCCAGGCCGTACCGGCCTCGGTCCAGCGGCGTAGGACCGAGGGCTCCACCGGGCCCTCACCGCCGCAGGAGCGTCACCACCGCCGCTCCCCCGAGCCCGATGTTGTGGGCGAGTCCGGTCCGGGCGTCCGGCACCTGGCGGGCCCCCGCCTCGCCCCTGAGCTGCCAGGTGAGTTCGGCGGCCTGGGCGATTCCGGTGGCCCCGAGCGGGTGCCCCTTGGAGATCAGCCCGCCCGACGGGTTCACCACCCAGCGGCCGCCGTGGGTGGTGGCGCCGGACTCGACGAGCGCCCCGGACTCGCCCTCGCCGCACAGTCCGAGCGCCTCGTAGGTGAGGAGTTCGTTGATGGAGAAGCAGTCGTGGAGCTCGATGACGTCGAGGTCGTCGGGCCCGATGCCGGCGGTCTCGTACACCTGCCGTGCCGCCTCCCTCGACATGGGCAGTCCGACCGCGTCGATACAGGTCCCGGAGGCGAAGGAGGCCTCGGTGTCGGTCGTCATGGCCTGGGCGGCGATCTCGACCGCCCGGTCGCCGAGGTCGTGTTGCCCGACGAAGCGCTCGGAGACGACGACGGCCGCTGCCGCCCCGTCGGAGGTCGGTGAGCACTGGAGCCGGGTCAGGGGGCGGTGGATGGGCTTGGCCGCGAGGACCTCGTCGACCGTGTACGGGTCCTGGAACTGGGCGTACGGGTTGCCGGCCGAGTGGCGGTGGTTCTTGGCGGCGACGGCGGCGAGCTGCGCCTCCGTGGTGCCGTACCGCTCCATGTGTTCCCTGGCGGCGTTGCCGAAGATCTGCGCGGTGGGCGGGGTCATCTCGAAGCCGTGGGCGGCGGCCATGATCCCGTAGTGCCGGGCCACCGGGGATGTCTTGAAGTCGCCGGCGCCGCCGTCGGATCCGCCGCCGCCGAGCGATCCGCGCGCCATCTTCTCGAAGCCGAGCGCCAGGACGCAGTCGCTGCCGCCGCCCTCGACGAACTGGCGGGCCATCATGAGGGCGGTGGAGCCGGTGGCGCAGTTGTTGTTGACGTTGTAGACGGGCACACCGGTCAGTCCGAGCTCGTAGACGGCGCGCTGTCCGGCGGTGGAGGCCTGGAAGCAGTAGCCGACGGCGGCCTGCTGGATGTCCTCGTACGCGACCCGCGCATCGGCGAGCGCCGCGCTCCCGGCCTCCTTGGCCATGTCCCAGTACTGCCAGTCGCGGGTCTCGGGCTTCTCGAACTTCGTCATCCCGACGCCGACTATGTATGCCTTCATATCGTGTCCTCTCAGAGGGGGCGGCGATTGGGGGTGGGTGAAGGAGCGGGGCGGGGTGCGTGCGGCTGCAAGGCGGAGGACTGAGCCGTGGCGGAGCCATGGTGGTCGACGGCAACGCGGCAGATGCGCGTGGCCGGCCCCGCGACGCCGCCCCCCGTCGCCGCTCCCTCTCAGTCCCGGGGGAGGCCGAGGATGCGCTCGGCGACGACATTGAGCTGAACCTGGGTGGTGCCGCCCGCGATGGTGAGGCAGCGGGACATCAGGAAGCCGTGCACCGTCCGCTCCCCCGCTCCCTCGCACACCGCCCCGTCCGGGCCGAGGAGTTCGAGGGCGAGCTCGGCGACCTTCTGCTGGTGGGCGGTCTGGACGAGCTTGCGTACGGAGGCTCCCGCGCCCGGTTCCAGTCCGGAGACCTGCTGGAGTGTGGTCCGCAGCCCGATGCAGGCCAGCGCGTGGGCCTCGGCGGCGAGTGCCCCGATCCGGGCCCTGCAGGCGCCGTCGAGTCCTTCGGCACGTTCGATCAGGGCTTCCAGACCGGTGTCGAAGGTCAGCTGGTCGGCCATGTGGACGCGTTCGTTGCCCAGGGTGTTGCGGGCGACCTGCCAGCCGCCGCCGGCCTCGCCGACGAGGGCGTCCGCGGGCAGCAGGACGTCGTCGAAGTACACCTCGTTGAAGAGGGAGTCGCCGGTGATCTCCTTCAGCGGGTGGATGTCGATGCCCTCGGTGTTCTTCATGTCCACGAGGAAGTAGCCGAGTCCCTGGTGCTTGGGGGCGTCCGGGTCGGTCCTGGCGAGCAGGATTCCGTGGTCGGCCCACTGGGCGGCGCTCGTCCACACCTTCTGGCCGTTGATCCGCCAGCCCTCGGGGGTCCGTTCGGCCCGGGTGCGCAGCGAGGCGAGGTCGGAGCCTGCGCCGGGTTCGGAGAACAGCTGGCACCAGAGGAGTTCGCCGCGCAGCGTGGGCAGGAGGTAGCGGTCCTGCTGCTCGGCGGTTCCGTGCGCGATGAGGGAGGGCACCACCCAGGTGGCGATCCCCAGATCGCTCAGCTTCACGCCCTGCTCGCGCAACTCCTGTTGCACGGCGAGTTGTTGTACGGGGCCGGCGCCCAGTCCGTAGGGCGCGGGCAGATGAGGGGCCGCGTAGCCGGTGGGGGCGAGGGCGCGGCGGGCGGCTCTCGGGTCGAGGCCGCGGGCGGCCGCGAGGGCCTCGCGGGCCGACGTGCGGTGCTCTGCCGCCTGCGCCGGGAGTTCGAGGGTGAGTTCGCGGCGCGCTCCGCCTCCGGCCAGGCGGACGGCTCGCTGCCGGTGTTCGTCCCCGGCGCCCAGCAGCTGGCGCGCCACCAGGGCGCGGCGCAGATACAGGTGGGCGTCGTGCTCCCAGGTGAAGCCGATTCCGCCGAGGATCTGGATGCTGTCCTTGGCGCAGCTGTACGCGGCGTCCAGGGCGGTCGCCGCGGCGAGTGCGGCGGCCAGGCCGCGCACTCCCTCGGGTTCACCGGCCGCGCGGGCGGCGTCCCAGGCCAGCGCGCGGGCCTGTTCGACGCGTACGAGCATGTCGGCGCACAGGTGCTTGACGCCCTGGAACTGTCCGATGGGGCGGCCGAACTGCTCGCGCACCTTGGCGTGTTCGGTGGCGGTGTCCAGCGAACGGGCCGCGACGCCGCACGCCTCGGCGGCGAGGAGGACGGCGGCGAGGTCGCGGACGAGCCCGGAGTCGGTACGCAGGGCGCGTTCCGCGGGGACCAGGACCCCGTCGGCGCGGACCGCGGCGGTGGGCCGGGTGGGGTCGGCGCTGCGGTGCGGGCGCACGGTGAGGCCCTGCGCGGCGCCGTCGACGGCGAACCAGCGGATGCCGGTGGCCGAGGTGGCGGGCAGCAGGAGCAGGTCCGCCTCGGCGCCGGACAGCACCGGCGGCAGCTCGCCGTCCAGGAGGTGGCCGTCCTCGTGCTCGACGGCGGTGAGACCGCCGGGGCCGAGGGCGACGGCCCCGATGCGGGTACCGTCCGCCAGGCCGCGCACCAGCTCACCGGCGCCCGAGGCGTGCAGGACCGCCGAGGCGAGGGCGCTCGCCAGGTACGGGCCCGGCAGTGCGGCGCGGCCCGCCTCTTCGAGGACGACGGCCAGATCGAGGAGATCGCCGCCCCCGCCCCCGTACTCCTCGGGCAGATGGATGCCGAGGAGCCCCTGCTCCGCGAGCCCGTCCCAGTACGCGGGGCGTGCGCGAGGGGCGGCGAGGGCTTCCGCGTCGAGCAGTTTGCGGATTTCCCCGGGCGGTACGGCACGTGCCAGCCATCCCCGCACGGCCTGTGCGAGCTCCCTGTGTTCTTCGGTGATTCCGATGCCCATGCGGATCCTCGCCGGTCGCAGCCACTGGAACGGCGCAAGAGTAGAACACGTTCCAATCTGACGGAAGGTCAGATGCGCCCCGACTTACGACCGGGCCGGAAACCGGGCAGGCCGCCTTGACCTGTTCTTGCCTCATTCACCGGAATACCACGGGCATCCGGAAGGTTTCACCATGCACGTACCTGGCGGTCAGCGCTGTCCGCCGCAGGGACCGCACTCCCCGCCCCACCCCTCCTCTTCCGCTGCCCGGAGGCCGCACGTATGCCACAGACGACGCACGAACAGCCCGCCGCGGAGCTTCCTGATCCGCGGACATCGAAGACGGGCCGCGGGATCGTCCCCGTGCTCGCCTTCGCGGGCATCACCGTCGCGGTGATGCAGACCCTGCTCGTCCCCGTCATCAAGGACCTGCCCGCCCTCCTGCACACCGACCCGTCCAACGCGACCTGGGTGATGACCGCCACCCTGCTCGCCGGTGCCGTCGCCACCCCGATCATGGGGCGGCTCGGGGACCTCAACGGCAAGCGCAAGATGCTGCTGGTCAGCCTCGCCGTGATGGTGGTCGGTTCGCTGGTCTGCGCGTTCACCGACGATCTCGTGATCATGATCGTGGGCCGTGCGCTCCAGGGCTTCGCCATGGGCGCCATCCCCCTGGGCATCGGGATCATGCGCGACGAGCTGCCGCGCGAGAAGCTCGGCTCCGCGATGGCCCTGATGAGTTCCTCGATCGGGGTGGGCGGCGGACTCGCGCTGCCCGCCGCCGCGCTGGTCGCCCAGCACGCCGACTGGCACACCCTCTTCCTCGGTTCGGCCGGTCTCGGCGTCCTGGCCATGGGGCTGACCGTGCTCGCGGTGCCGGAGACCTCGCTGCGCGCTCCCGGACGGTTCGACGTCACCGGGGCGCTCGGCCTTTCGCTCGGCCTGGTCCTCCTGTTGCTGCCGATCACCAAGGGCAGCGACTGGGGCTGGACCTCGGGCACCACGCTCGGCCTGCTCGCCGCCGCTCTGGTGGTCCTCGTGCTGTGGGGCGTCTTCGAGCTGCGGAGCGACGCGCCGCTGGTCGATCTGCGGACCACGGCCCGGCGCGAGGTGCTGCTCACCAACCTCGCCTCGATCATGGTCGGGGTCGCCTTCTACGCCGTCTCGCTGGTCCTTCCGCAGCTGCTCCAGCTGCCGGCGTCCACGGGTTACGGGCTCGGCCAGTCCATGGTGGTCGCCGGCCTGTGCGTGGCCCCGCTCGGCCTGACGATGATGTTCGTCGCCCCGCTGTACGCGCGGATCTCCGCCCGGTACGGCCCCAAGGTCTCGCTGATGCTCGGCATGCTGGTCATAGCGATCGGTTACGGGGCCGGGCTCGGCCTGATGAGCGCCGCCTGGCAGACCATCGTCATCGCGGTGCTGCTCGGGGCCGGCATCGGGCTCGCGTACTCCTCGCTGCCCGCGCTGATCATCGGCGCGGTCGACGCCTCCGAGACGGGCGCGGCCAACGGGCTGAACACCCTGATGCGCTCGATCGGCACCTCGGTGTCGAGTGCGGTGATCGGCATGGTGCTGGCGAACACCTCGGTGCAGATGGGGCCGGTCGCGGTGCCCAGCATGGAGGGGTTCCGGACCTCGTTCATGATCGCGACGGGTGCGGTGCTGGTCGGTCTCGTGCTGGCCGCGTTCCTGCCGTCGCAGCGGAAGGCCGGCGCGCCGGTGCTGCTGGCGAGCAGCTCGGCCGACGCGGCCGCGCGCGAGGCCGGCAACCCGCTCCCCGCTGTCCCGCACCCGTATCTCGGCTCCGACGGCTTCCGCGGCCGCGTGCTGGAGGCGGACGGGACGCCGGTGGCCGGGGCCAACGTGACCCTGATCGACCGGCACGGCCGGCAGGCCGGGCTCACCACCACGGACGCCCAGGGCCGCTACGCGCTCGCCGCACCCGGCAACGGCAGCTTCGTCCTGGCCGGATCGGCCGCCGGATACGCACCGCGGGCCCGCCCCGCGTCGCACCCGGCGCCCGGGCCGCGGACCGAGACCGACCTGGTGCTGACGCTCAGCGCACCGGCGCGTCGAACCGGGGTGCGGTCGTGAGCAGATGAGAGACGTCCGTCCCCACCGGGAGCTCCTGCGGCTGCGTGCCGCGGGTGAACAGCCGGGCGGGGCGGGCGCCCTGGACCCGGGCCTGGCGCCCGTTGACCCGCAGCCATGAGCCCTCGCGCAGACCGAGCACCGGCACGTCGTTCTCCTCCAGGAACTCCATGAGCCGCTCCTGGCGGGTCTCGCCCTTGTGGGTGCTTTCCGGGTCCGGGTCCAGGTAGTGCGGGTTGATCTGGAACGGGACGAGGCCGAGCGTCTCGAAGGACGGCGGCTGCACGATGGGCATGTCGTTGGTCGTGCGGAGGGTGGGCGCCGCCATGTTCGTCCCCGCGCTGGCCCCCATGTA
This sequence comes from Streptomyces sp. NPDC087901, assembly GCF_044742205.1. NCBI lineage: Bacteria > Bacillati > Actinomycetota > Actinomycetes > Kitasatosporales > Streptomycetaceae > Streptomyces > Streptomyces sp. NPDC087901. The sequence continues at coordinate 762,711 of NZ_JBIUUC010000001.1, read as the reverse complement.
GGGGAGCCCCTCGCGCACCGCCTCGGTGACGGCGTCGCGCAGACCGGTCCGGTAGAGCGCGCTCAGCAGCCGGAAGGAGTTGCCGCCGCCGATGAACACGGCGTCGGCAGCGGCGAGTTCGGCGACCGGGTCAGCGTTCTCATGGACGCCGCGGACGCTGATCCCGGCCGGCTCCAGAGCATCCCGGACGCGCGCGGTGTACGTGGTGTAGTCGGCGAGCGCGTAGGGCACGAAGGCCAGCCGGGCGCCGGAGGGCAGGAAGGCCGCGACCGTGTCGATGGCGTGTTCCAGGTAACCGCAGCCGTGCTGGGTGGAGTTGGAGAGCAGGAGCAGATTCACGGGGTTCCTCCGGGGCTTCTTTCGGTCTCTTCGGGTCAGGCCGTGCGGGTGCGGCGGGCCTTGGGCTTCGGGCGCTGCGGCGGGTGGGTGAGGCGCTTCTCCAGGAGCTCGGCGGCCTGCCGCAGTGCGTCGAGGCGGTTCTCCGGCGCCCCCTGGAACCGCTCCTCGGCGCCGCCCAGGCTGAGGCTTCCGTACGGTTCGCGGCCGAGGAAGACCGGTACGGCGACGGTCGCGACGCCGGTGTCGTACTCGCCGACCGTCCAGGCGTACCCCTGGGCGCGGACCTTCAGGAACTCCTGCTCCAGCAGGTCCGGATCGGTGACGGTCCGGTCGGTGAACCGGGCCATCGGGCGCCCCCGGAAGAGCCGGTGGCGCTGCTCGTCGGGCAGGTAGGCGTAGAACGACTTGCTGGTCGCCCCGGCGTGCGCCGGGTAGAGCTCACCGACCAGCGGGTAGTAGCGCAGCGGCCCGGTCTCCCCCTCCTCGGCAGCCACGCACCGCATGTGGAAGCTGTCCGGCAGACAGAACAGCACGGTGTCACCGGTGACCCGGCGCAGCTCCTCCAGGACCGGTCCGGCCAGCAGCTCCAGGGATCCGGAGCGCTCCCAGAGCCTGCCCAGGCGCAGCACGGCGGGGCCGATGCGGTAGCGGCGGGTGGCCGGGTCGGAGACCAGGAAGCCGCGCCCCGCGAGGGTGGCGAGCAGCCGCTGGGCCACCGAGGTGTCCCAGCCGAACTCCTCGGCGACCTCGGTGACGCCCCAGTCGGGCCGGGTCCGCTCGAACGCGAGCAGCGCGAGGAGCGCCCGGTCGACGGTTTGCAGGGCGCCGGCGGGGGTGCGCCGGTCAAGATCGAAGTCCGCCATCGTCATCTCACCATTCAGACCTGAATTGCAAATAACGGGAAACAGTTGCGTTCAACGCTATCCGATCCCGAATCTGCTCTCAGCACCCCGTCCGGCGTCCCACTCCCTGCCGGGCGCCGGACGGGTGTGATGGATGCGCGAGAAAGGCCCCCCATGTTGAAGTACGTACTGGACATCGTCGATCTCCTCGACGATCCCCAGGTCAATGGCAAGACGGTCGTCGAGTACCTCGACTCCGTAGCGGGGGCCGAGGGCTCGTCCGCGGAGGTCACCACGGTCGCCGGCGAACAGGGCTCGACGGACTTCGTCATGGTCCGCGTCCCCGGCTCCCGGGGACGCACGGCCGGGGGCGACGCCCGCACGCTGGGCGTCGTCGGCCGGCTCGGCGGCATCGGCGCCCGGCCCGAGGTGACCGGTCTGGTCTCCGACGCCGACGGCGCGGTCTCGGCCGTCGCCACCGCCGCGAAGCTGCTGGACATGCGCCGCCGCGGCGATGTGCTGCCCGGCGATGTGGTCGTCGCCACGCACATCTGCCCGAACGCGCCGACCGAGCCGCACGACCCGGTGCCGTTCATGGGCTCGCCCGTGGACATCGCCACGATGAACCGGCACGAGGTGACCGGCGAGATGGAGGCCGTGCTCTCCATCGACACCACCAAGGGCAACCGGATCATCAACCACAAGGGCCTCGCCCTGTCGCCCACCGTCAAGGAGGGCTGGGTGCTCCGGGTCAGCGAGGAGCTCGGTGAGCTGCTGGCCGTGGTGACCGGTGAGCCCTTGGTCACGTACCCCGTGACCACACAGGACATCACGCCGTACGGTAATGGTGCACACCACATCAATTCGATCCTCCAGCCCTCCACTGCGACGGCCGCTCCCGTCGTCGGCCTGGCCATCACCTCGGCCGCCGCGGTGCCGGGCTGCGGTACCGGCGCGAGTCACGAGAGCGACATCGCGTCCGCCGCCCGCTACGCCGTGGAGGTCGCCAAGGCCTACGGCGGCGGCCACCTGGACTTCCACGACGCGGTGGAGTTCGACAACCTCGTCAATCGCTACGGGTCGCTGGCTCACCTGCAGACCTTCGGCCGTACACCCCAGGAGTCCTGATGGCAGCCGCCCCGCAGGCCGACGCCGTGGTCCAGGAGACCAAGAGCATCGGCAGCGACGACTACTCGCTCTCGCGCGTCCCGCGTGACAAGCGGTTCGGCTTCTGGTCCATGCTGCTCCAGTGGCTGGCCCAGTCCGGTTCGATCTCGCAGTTCACTCTGGGCGCCACCATCGGCGTCGGCATGACCTTCGGCGACGCGTTCCTCGCCTTCACGCTCGGCGCGGTGATCCTGGAGGTCGTGATCTTCGCGATCGGCCTGGCCGGGATGCGCGAGGGTCTCGCGACCCCGATGCTGACCCGCTGGGTGGGCTTCGGCCGCAACGGCTCCGCGCTGGTCAGCTTCGTCATCGCGGTCAGCCTCGTCGGCTGGTTCGGCGTCCAGAACACGATCTTCGGCAACAGCGTCTCGGCGCTGGTCGGCGGACCGTCCTGGATGTGGTGCGTGTTCGCCGGGATCGCCATCACCGCCCTGGTGATCTTCGGCTTCAAGTACATGGCGAACTTCGCGAAGATCGTCACCCCGCTGTTCTTCGCGATGGTCGCCTGGTCCGTCATCACCACGCTCAACGACCACTCGTTCAGCGACCTGATCCACTCGCCGCCGCCCGGCGAAACGATCCCGCTGGCCGTCGCCGCCACCGCCATCGCGGGCGGCTACATGACGGGCGCGATCGTCTCCCCGGAGATGACCCGCTACAACAAGCGGGGCTCGCACGTCTTCCTGCAGAGCGCCTCGTCGATGATCCTCTCCGAGTACATCGTCGGACTGACCGGTGTGCTCCTGGGCCACCTGGTGAAGAGCAACGAGGTCTCGCACATCGTGCTCTCCACCTCCGGCGCCTTCGGCGTGATCGTGGTCCTGATGTCCACCGCCAAGATCAACGACTGGAACCTGTACGGCTCCTCGCTCGGCGTCGTCAACTTCTTCCAGGTCGTCTTCGGCAAGCGCGTCCACCGCGGCGCCGTCACGATCGTCCTCGGCATCGCGGGCACGCTCCTGTCCGCGGTCGGGATCATGACCCACTTCACCGAGTTCCTGACCATCCTCGGAGTCGCGATCCCGCCGATCGGCGGCATCATCGTGGCCGAGTACTGGGTCGTGAAGAAGATGCGCAAGCCGCTGGACGACACCCGGGAGTCCGAGACGCTGCCGAAGTCCTCGCCGACCTGGGTCCCGATGTCGATCGTCATCTGGATCGCGGCGTTCTGCGTCGGCAAGTTCTACGACGGCGGCATCCCTGCCCTGAACTCGCTGGCCACCGCGTTCGTCCTGTACAGCGTCCTCGGCCTGCTGGGCTGGGTGAAGCCGTACGGCACTTCCACCCTGGACGACGGGGACGGCGCCGTCCCCGCCGCCCGCACCACCACCTCTGTGGGAGCAGCATGAGCACCACCCCCGACCCCACCCCCCTGGTCCCGGCCTCCGACGAGGCCCAGGCCGAGGTCGTCGACCTCTGCGCCGAACTGATCAGGTTCGACACCTCCAACCCCACCAGCGACGAGCGCGCGAGCGCCGAGTGGGTCGTGGGCCGCCTCGCCGAGGTGGGCATCGCCTCGGAGCTCATCGAGTCCGCCCCCGGCCGGGCCAGCGTCATCGCCCGGATCTCGGGCCGCGACACGGAGCGCGGCGCCCTGCTGGTCCACGGCCACCTGGACGTGGTGCCCGCCGACGCCTCCGAGTGGCAGGTGCCGCCGTTCTCCGGCGAGATCCGGGACGGCTACCTCTGGGGCCGCGGCGCGATCGACATGAAGGACACGGTGGCCGTCATGCTGGCCACCGCCCGCCACTTCGCCCGCACCGGCACGCAGCCCTCGCGCGATCTGGTGCTGGCCTTCCTCGCCGACGAGGAGGCGGGCGGCAAGTTCGGCGCCCACTGGCTGGTCGGGCACCGCCCGGAACTGTTCGCCGGGGTCACCGAGGCGATCGGCGAGGGCGGCGGGTTCTCCTTCGCCATCGACGACACCCGTCGCCTCTACCCGATCGAGAACGCCCAGCGCGGCATGGCCTGGATGGAGCTCACCGCGACCGGCCGGGCCGGCCACGGCTCGTCCCCAAACGACGAGAACGCGGTCACCGACCTCGCCGAGTCGCTGACCCGGATCGGCCGCGAGACCTTCCCGATCCGGCTGATCGAACCGGTCCGCGCGCTGCTCGAGGAGGCCGCCCGGCTCTACGGTGTCGAGTTCGACGAGAACGACATCGAGGGCACCCTCGCCAGGCTCGGCCCGGTCTCCGACTTCATGCAGGTGGTGCTCCGCAACTCGGCGAACCCCACCATGTTCAACGCCGGTTACCAGACCAACGTCATCCCCGGGAAGGCCACCGCCCGTGTCGACGGCCGCTTCCTGCCCGGCCACGAGCAGGAGCTGATCGACACGATCGACAAGCTGCTGCTCCCTTCGGTCACCCGGGAGTGGGTCAACCACGACATCGCGATGGAGACCACGTTCGACGGCCCGCTCGTCGACGCCATGTGCGACGCGGTGCGCGCCGAGGACCCGGACGGCCACCCGGTGCCGTACTGCAACCCCGGCGGTACGGACGCGAAGGCCTTCACCCACCTGGGCATCCGCTGCTTCGGCTTCAAGGGCCTGAAGCTCCCGCACGACCTGGACTACGGCCGGCTCTTCCACGGCGTGGACGAGCGCGTCCCGCTGGAGGGACTGCGCTTCGGTGTCCGTGTCATGACCCGCCTCTGGCAGAGCTGCTGAGCCAGCCCTCCGTCACGGCCGCACACCCCCGCCGACCATGTCGGCGGGGGTGTGCGGCACGATGGGGCGCCGTCGAAACGACCCGTCCCACCAGGAGGAACCCCGTGGCCGCCGAGCCCAAGCCGGAGATTCTCGCCGCGTTCCAGGCCGCCAAGGGCTTCATGCCGGTGGTCGAGGGACTCGCGCTGTACGCCGCAGCCGCCGAGGCGGCCGCGCTCGGTCTGCCGCTGCTGGAGGTGGGCACGTACTGCGGGCGCTCCACCATCCTGCTCGCCGACGCGGCACGTGCGGCAGGTGTGACGGCTCTCACCGTCGACCACCACCGGGGCAGCGAGGAGCAGCAGCCCGGCTGGGAGTACCACGACCCGACGGTGGTGGACCCCGAGGTGGGGCGGATGGACACACTGCCCACGTTCCGGCGCACGCTGCACGCAGCCGGTCTGGAGGAGCACGTGGTGGCGCTCGTGGGGCGTTCGCCGCAGGTGGCGGCTGTCTGGGGAGGGCGGCTCGGCCTCGTCTTCATCGACGGCGGTCACACCGACGAGCACGCGAACGGCGACTACGAGGGCTGGGCGCCATATGTCGCGGAGGGCGGGCTGCTGGTGATCCATGACGTGTTCCCGGACCCGGCCCACGGCGGCCAGGCCCCGTACCGGGTCTATCGGCGGGCGCTGGCTTCGGGGGCGTTCACCGAGATCTCCGTCACGGATTCGCTGCGCGTGCTGCGGCGTACCGGGGCCGGAATCTGAGCGCTCCCGTTCGCTGAGACGTACGGGGGCGGCATCCGAGCGCTCCCGTTCGCTCCGGCGTGCCGGTACGGAACCGAGCACTCCCATACGTTGCGCCGCACCGGTACGGAACCGAGCACTCCGGTACGTTGCGCCGCACCGAAGGGAATCCGAGCGCTCCGGACACCGCGCGGGCTCCCGGATAGCATCGCCGGGTGCGTCACGACGAGAGTGTTCCTCCCACGCCCCGCCGCCCCGCCCTGTCCGCCGCCGCGGCGCTGACCGTGCTGTCCCTGGGCGTCGCCGGCTGCGGCGGCGGTGGCGCCGCACAGGCGCAGCCCGGTAAGGGCGGCGACGCCGCCCCGTCCTCGGCGGCCGCGTCCGCCTCGCCGTCACCGGCGCGCACGAGCCCGTCCCCTTCCCCGTCCCGGTCGAAGAAGCCCGCCTCCCCCTCGCCGTCCGCTCCGGACGCCCCGTCCGGGCCGCTGTCCGGCAGGACGGTCGTCATCGACCCGGGCCACAATCCGGACAACCACCTGCACACCGCCGAGATCAGCCGCCAGGTGGACATCGGGACCACGCACAAGGAGTGCGACACCACCGGCACCTCCACCAACTCCGGTTACGCGGAGGCCCGGTTCACGCTCGATGTCTCGCACCGGTTGCGGACGCTGCTCCAGGCGCAGGGCGCGAAGGTGCTCCTGACGTACGACGGCGACCGGGCGTTCGGGCCCTGCGTCGACGAGCGGGCCCGGATCGGCAACAAGGCAAAGGCCGACGCGGTCGTCTCGGTCCACGCGGACGGTTCGGCGGCCGGGAACCGCGGCTTCCATGTGATTCTTCCCGCATCGGTGCGCGGCGGCGGAGCGGACACCTCGAAAATCGTGGGCCCTTCGCGTGATCTGGGGACCCGGATCGCCGGACTCTTCGTCCGCGCTACCGGAAGTGCGCCTTCCAATTACATCGGCGGCAAAACCGGCTTGGACACCCGCGAGGATCTCGGCGGACTGAATTTGTCGACCGTGCCCAAAGTCTTCATCGAATGCGGCAATATGCGTGATCCGGATGATGCCGCCCTGCTCACCAGTGCGGGTTGGCGTCAGAAGGCGGCCCAGGGCATCGCGGACGGCATCAGCAGCTACCTCAAGGGGTAGTCAAGAGGTGGTTCTGCGATGAATTCGGGAGGATGCCCGCCCAAGGACCGGGCAGGGACACAACCCGCCCGGGCAGACGATAGATTCATCCGTACGATGGGGGGCCGCTCCCGAGCTTCGCGCCGTACCGGTGGCAGCGACGACCGCCCCGACGAGACGACCGACTAAGGACCTTCACGTGAATATCCGCTCCCTCACTCGAGGCGATGGCGTGGTGATCGGAGCAGCGGTCGTGCTGTTCATCGCCTCTTTCCTCGACTACTTCGACTACGGAAGCACCAGCCTCGACGCGCCCAACTCCTGGGATTCCCTGGGTAACGCGATCGGCGTCTACATGGTCGGGGTGGTCGGTGCCGCACTGATCGTGCTGTCCCGCTCACAGCCCCAGCCGCGCAAGGTCCTCGGCCTCGACCTCGCCGCATTCGGCGTGGCCGCCACGGTGTTCACCGCGTGGAACCTCTTCTGGACCATCATCGACCTCGGCCAGATCGACGCCGGGGCCGGCCTGATCCTCGGCCTGATCTCCTCCCTGGCGCTGGCCGCCGGTGCGGTGGCCTCTCCGATGCTCCCCGCCCTCAAGGCCCCGCTGGCGGGCGCTCCGAAGCCGCAGGCCGTGCAGCCGCCGTACGGCGGCCAGCCGGGCCAGGGCTATGGCTACCCGGGCGGCCAGCAGCAGCCGCCCTACACCGGACAGCCCCAGCCGCAGGGCCAGGCGCCGTCGTACGGTGGTCAGCCCGCCCCCGGTCAGCCCGACCCGCAGCAGGGTCAGGCGCCTGCCCAGCAGGCCGCGCCCGCCGGTGACTTCACCCCGTTCTGGTTCGCCGTTCCGGTGGCCCGTCCGCTGTACGGCGAGGACGGTTCGCCGTCCCCGATCGCCGAACTGGCGCCGGGCACCTGGTATCTCGCGGTCGAGCAGAGCGGTCCGGGCCTCATCGCCCAGACGCAGGACGGCCGTCGTGGTGTGCTCCAGGACACCACGGGCATCCAGCGCGGCTGACGCAGCGCCACACGCACCACCGACAGCGGCCCCCCGCCCCTTCCGGGCGGGGGGCCGCTGTCGTACCCTCCGACTACATCTGATGCATCGTCAGAAATGCCTGGAGGCACCGGAATGCGGCTCGGACTCGCTCTCGGATACTGGGGCCGCGGCCCGAACCCGGCCCATCTGGACCTCGCCCGCGCGGCGGAGGAGCTGGGATACGCGTCGGTGTGGACGGCGGAGGCCTGGGGTTCGGACGCCTTCACCCCGCTGACCTGGATCGCCGCCCACACCTCCCGTATCCGACTGGGCACCGCCATCGCACAGATGGCGGCCCGCACCCCGACGGCGACCGCCATGCACGCCCTGACCCTGGACCACCTCTCCGGCGGCCGGATGATGCTCGGCCTCGGGCTCTCCGGTCCGCAGGTCGTGGAGGGCTGGTACGGACGCCCGTTCCCCAGCAGCCCGCTCACCGCGACCCGCGAGTACGTCGACGTGGTTCGCCAGGTGCTGCGCCGCGAGGCGCCCGTCGCCCTGGACGGCCGGTTCCACGCGCATCCGTACAACGGCCCGGACGCCACCGGCCTCGGCAAGCCGCTGAAGCCGATCACGCATCCGCTGCGCGCCGGGCTCCCGGTGCTGCTGGGCGCGGAGGGGCCGAAGAACATCGCGCAGACCACCCGGATCGCGGACGGCTGGCTGCCGCTGTACTGGTCGCCCCTGCGCACCGATGTGTACGAGGCCTCGCTGAGCGGCCTCCCCGAGGGGTTCATGATCGCGCCGATGGCCCGCGCGCAGGTCTGTGACGATGTCGCGGAGGGGCTGCTGCCGGTGAAGGCGATGCTCGGCTTCTACATCGGCGGCATGGGCGCCGCGGCCCGCAACTTCCATGCCGACCTGATGGCGCGGATGGGATACGCGGAAGAGGCGCGGCGGATCCAGCAGCTGTTCCTGGAGGGGCGGAAGCAGGAGGCGGTACTGGCCGTGCCGGATGCGTTCGCCGACGAGATCTCGCTCGTCGGGCCGAGGGAACGCATCGCGGAACGGCTGGAGTTGTGGCGCAAGGGCCCGGTCACCGATCTCCTGGTGACCGCGCCGGACCCGCATACCCTGCGGGTGCTGGCGGAGCTCAACCGGTAGGACCGCTACCGCCCCGGGCTCCGCCTCACCCGGCTCATCATCCTGCGGCCGGCGCCGGCTACCGCTTGGCGGCCACGAATCCCCACTGGTCGACCGGCTCGCCGACGGCCGGCTCCTCGGGGCGCCACAGGCTGATCGAGCCGAAGCCCGGCTCCACCAGCTCGAGTCCGTCCGCGAAGGCCCCCACGATCTCCCTGGGACGTGAGATGTACGGCAGGGCACCGCCGCTGGCGTACTCGTCGGACCCGGCCTGCGTCTCCGGAGTCTCGATGGTGTCGCACAGCATCAGGTGGCTGCCCGCGGGCAGCGCGTCCAAGTAGCTGCGGAGCAGCGCCGCGGCCTCGTCCGAGTCCGCGACGTGTCCCAGCGTCGAGAGCAGCATCACAGCCACCGGCTGGTCGAGGTCCAGCGTCCGGGCGGCCTCGCCCAGCACCGCCTTCGCGTCCGTCAGGTCGGCGTGCACATAGTCCGTCGCCCCCTCGGGCCGGCTGGTCAGCAGGGCACGCGCGTGAGCCAGGACGATCGGGTCGTTGTCCACGTACACGATGCGTGCCGTCGGCTCGACGCCCTGGGCGACCTCGTGTGTCGCGTTCGCCGTCGGCAGGCCGGTGCCGAGATCCAGGAACTGCCGTATCCCTGCCTCAGCGGCCAGATAGCGCACCGCTCGCGCCTGGAAGGCCCGGGAGGCGCGCGCTATCTCGATGATCTGCGGGTACAGCTCCTCCATCGTCGCCCCGAGCCGGCGGTCCACCTCGTAGTTGTCCTTGCCGCCCAGCCAGTAGTTCCACACCCGCGCCGAATGCGGCGTGCCCGTGTCGATTCCGTCCACCGGCGTCCGGGTGCCCTGCTTGTCAGTCATCGGCCCTCTTCGTCTCGCACATCGGTTGCGCGGACGACCCCCGTACCGCGCATGCCCATGCTTCCTCACCAGCAACGTCCGCACCAGCCCGGCAGGGAATCAACTCCCTTACGGGGCCGGGAGGCAGAGCCGGGCGCAGTGGCCCGGCAAGGAGAGCGGGGAGCCCGACGGGTCGCTCTTCCGGGCGGCACACCCCGCAGCCGGGCACCTCGCGCCGACGGCTCAGGTCTCTGCCTGGGGACCGGCGGGCAGCCGTCCCTCGCGGGTCCAGCCGAGCAGTTCGTCCGCCGTCCACGTCGTGACGACACGCTCCGCCGGGACCCCGCACTCCTCGGCGCGGGCGCAGCCGTGGATCTGCCAGTCGAGCTGTCCGGGCGCATGCGCGTCGGTGTCGACGGCGAACAGCGTGCCCGCGTCCACGGCCTGACGCAACAGCCGCCGGGGCGGGTCCAGCCGTTCGGGCCTGCTGTTGATCTCCACCGCCGTGCCCGCCTCGGCGCAGGCGGCGAAGACCTCGTCCGCGTCGAACCGCGACTCCGGGCGGCCACGGCCGGTGACGAGGCGCCCGGTGCAGTGACCGAGGACGTTCGCCTGCGGGTGGCGGACGGCGGCGACCATGCGCCGGGTCATCGGGCCGGGGTCCATCCGCAGCTTGGAGTGCACGGACACCACCACGAGGTCCAGCCGTTCCAGCAGCTCCTCCTCCTGGTCGAGTGAGCCGTCGAGGTGGATGTCGCACTCGATGCCGGTCAGCAGCCGGAACGGCGCCCAGTGCTCGTTGAGTTCGGCCACCACGTCGAGCTGTCGCCGGAGCCGCTCGGGCGAGAGTCCGCCCGCCACCGTCAGCCGGGGCGAGTGGTCGGTGAGCACCGCCCAGTCGTGCCCGAGCTCCGCCGCCGTGCGGCCCATCTCCTCGATCGGGCTGCCGCCGTCCGACCAGTCGGAGTGCAGATGGCAGTCGCCGCGCAGCAGCCCGAGCAGCCGTTCACCGCCCTCGGCGAGCGGGCCGCTCTGCGCGGTCTCCGTCTCCAGCCGCTCCAGATAGGCGGGCGTGCGCCCGGCGACCGCCTCGCGGACGACCTGGGCGGTACGGGGGCCGATGCCCTTGACCCGCTCCAGGGAGCCGTTCGTCACCCGTTCCGCGGCCTCGCCGTCGTCCATCGCCGCGACGGTGCGGGCGGCTGTGCGGAAGGCCTGGACGCGGTAGGTGTCGGCCCTGCCCCGCTCCAGCAGGAAGGCGATCCGCTCCAGGGCCCGGACCGGGTCCATCGGCACCTCCTGGCAGGACGGGACGGGCTGCCCATCCAGCTTGGCCCAGGCCCGCCCGGCCCGCACACCGGCGCATCCCGGCGGCCGGGGCGTGCGCCCCGGCCCGCAGACCGGCCGCACGGCCGTGCCGGTCAGCCGAAGGAGGACCGGGCCAGCCAGAAGTCCAGCAGCTCCGCGTCGCCCAGCAGCTCGACCCGGTCACTGTCCGGGGCGAGACGGCGGTTGAAGACGAGCATCAGGTCGGTGAGCGGCCCCCGCAGGGCCACGGTCGCCTTCCCGTGCGCGCGGCGCCACGTGAAGCCGTCCTCACCGAACTCGATGAGCCACTCGGCGTCCGGTACGTCGGTGGCGTGCAGGTGGATGGAGCGGCCCGCCCCGCGCAGCTCCGCGGCCTCCGGGTCACCCCCGGCCTGGGCGAAGGCGACGATCTCCAGCCACTCGTCGATCGTGTCGGCGGCCAGTTCCGGCGACATCGTGTACGGCACCTTCGCGGCCAGGGCAGCGTCCGCCAGGTGGACGACGGTCTCGATCGCCATGCGCCGCGCCCAGAAGCCCGCGTTGCGGTCCCGGTACCAGGACCAGACCTCCGCCTCCGGGCCCGCCTCCCGCAGCGCCCCGGCGGTCCCGGCCGCCCCGTCCGCCAGCCAGGCGTCGAGCACGGCGGGGTCGTCGCCGCCGGGGGTGAACGCCGGCACCTGCTCGTCCGGGACCTCCTCGGTCGCCCGGGAGCGGACTATCTCGCCGGCCCAGCGGTGGGCGCCGCCGATGTGGACGGCGAGGTCGCGCAGCGTCCACTCCGGACAGGTCGGGACGGTCGCGTCGAGGTCCGCGCCGCTGATCGCCGCCCTCAACACGTCGGTCAGCCGGACGATTTCGTCGCAGTAGCGCGTATGCGCGATGGGGGTGGTCATGCCCGCACTCTAGTGCGGGCATGACCACCCCTCACATGCGGTTATCCGCTGAGCTGCGAGGTGGACGGCACCTTGTCCCTCACCTCGGCGCCCGCGCTCTTCCCGGCGTCCTTGATGCTGTTGATGACGCTCTCGAACGCGCCGACGTCCCCGTCACCGGCCTCACCCTTGCGGAGCTTGGTGGCCATGCCCTTGAGGGACTCGATGCCCGCGGTCAGCGGGGCGACGGCCTTCGAGAGCAGGGGGTCGCCCTTGGCGTTGTCCGACGCCGCCCTGAGCCGGTTGTAGGCGAATCCGCCCGCGAGCCCGGCCTTGACGAGTGCGAAGGTCCGTCCGTCGGCCCCCTTCTTGAACTTCCCGGCGCGGTACGGCTTGACGATCCACTGGTACGTCGCGCCCGCCGCGAGCCCCGCGTTGGCGACGAACCGCGTCTTGGCGAACTTCTGCGCCTCGGCCGACGACGTACCGGTGGGCGATGCCGAACTGCCCGTACCGCTGTTCTCGTCGTCGCTCCCGCACGCGGTGGTGCTCACCAGCACGGTGCAGGACAGCAGCAGTGCCACGAGGAGTCGGCGGAGCGGTGCGGAGCGGGGCACGGCGGGCCTCTCTGACCGGGGACATCGCAGCGGGTGCCGGGGCCCGGCACTCCTCCGTCAGGCTGGCTCCGGGGGCCCGGCCCCGCCACCCGGGACCGCCGTCCGGGTTTCACCGGGCCGAAAGCGGCAACCCGGACTCCATGTCCTACAGCAGAGGCAAGGGAAGCAGCACCGCAGCACGTGTCATAGCCGTGGTGGCCGACATCATGGCTTTCATCATCGGCCTGTGGATTCTGATGTACCTGCTCGACGCCAACCGGGCCAACGACCTGGTCGACTTCGTGCAGCACACCGCCCGGTGGCTCGCAGGCTGGTCGTACGACCTGTTCACCTTCGACGCGGCTTGGGCCCGGGTCGTCTGCGGATACGGCCTGGCCGCCGTCGTGTACCTCTTCGTCGGCCACGCGGTGGCCGGCCGCATCCGGCACTGAGAGCGGGCTCTCTCAGCCGCAGCAGTCCGGCTCCAGCCCCTTCGGCAGCCGTTCCCCGCTGAAGACCGCGGTGGTCGCCTCGTCCCCACCGAGCGCGGCCACCGCCAGCAGCAGCGATCCGGCGGTCCACGCGGTGTGCTCCTCGGGCCAGAACGCCCGGTTGCCCTCGAAGACGTACCCCGTCCAGTACATCCCGCCCTCGGCCCGCAGGTGCTGGACCGACTGGAGGATCTCCAGAGCCCGGTCGGATTCCCCCATCACCCAGAGGGCCAGGGCGAGTTCGCAGCTCTCGCCGCCGGTCACCCATGGGTTGGGCAGCACACAGCGCACGCCGAGGTCCGGGACGACGAAGCGGTCCCAGCCCTCCTCGATCCGCTGCTTGGCGCCCGCTCCGCTGAGCGCGCCGCCGAGGACCGGGTAGTACCAGTCCATCGAGTAGTGGCTCTTGTCGAGGAAGCGCTCCGGGTGGCTGCGGATCGCATGCGCCAGCGCCCCCGTCGCCAACTCCCAGTCGGGCTGCGGCTCCTCGCGGCTCTCGGCGAGGGCCAGCGCGCAGCGCAGGGCCTGGTGGATGGAGGAGGAACCGGTCAGCAGCGCGTCCGTCACCGGAGTGCCGTCGGCCTCCCGCTTCCAGCCGATCTGCCCGCCGGGCTGCTGGAGCCGCAGGACGAACTCGACGGCGGCGAAGACCGTCGGCCACATCCGGTCGACGAACGCGTCGTCGCCGGTGGCGAGGTAGTGGTGCCAGACGCCGACGGCCACGTAGGCGCAGAAGTTGGTCTCCAGGCCGCGGTCGGTCGGCTGCTGCGGGTCGCCGTCGTGGTAGGCCGCGTACCAGGAGCCGTCCTCGTTCTGGTTGCGGGCAAGCCACTCGTACGCGCGTTCCGCGGCGGCGTGCTCGCCGGCCGCGTCCAGGGCCATGGCTGCCTCGGTGTGGTCCCACGGGTCGAGGTGGTGGCCCCGGAACCACGGAAGCGCGCCGTCGTCGCACTGCACGGCGAGCACGGCGGCGACGGTCTCTGCGGCCTCCTCGGCGGTGAGCACGCCGGGCAGGACGAGGTGTTCGGTCCGCTCGGGAAGACTCACGCCTCGGCCTTGGCGGAGTCGTCGGTCCGCACGGGCGCCTGGGCGGCCGCGGCGACGGGCAGGTGCGGCTTGGTCGCGTAGGCCACGAAGCTCTTGCCGACGACCGGGTTGAGCAGCTGCTCGGCGACCCGGGTGACCATCGGCTTCTTCATGATGTCCCAGACGAGCAGCTTGTGGTACGCCCGCACCGGCAACGCCTTGTCGTTGTCGACGCCGAAAGCGCACTTCAGCCACCAGTAGGGCGAGTGCAGGGCGTGCGCGTGGTGGCTGCCGTACGGCTTGAGGCCGGCGCCGCGGATCTTGCCGAGCAGCTCGTCGGCCTTGTAGATGCGGATGTGCCCGCCCTCGACCTCGTGGTACGCGTCGGAGAGCGTCCAGCAGACCTTCTCGGGGCCGTAACGCGGCACGGTGATCGCGATCCGGCCGCCGGGCTTCAGGACCCGGACCATCTCGGCGAGCACGCCCTTGTCGTCGGGGATGTGCTCCATGACCTCGGAGATGATCACGACGTCGAAGGACTCGTCGGGGAACGGCAGGTTGAGCGCGTCGCCCTCCATCGCGGTGGCGGTGGCTCCCTCGGGCGCCTCACCGGCCTCCTTCATCGCGGCGAACCACTTCGCGACCTCGCGGATCTCCTCGCCGTTCTGGTCGAGAGCCACGACCTGGGCGCCGCGCCGGTAGCACTCGAAGGCGTGGCGTCCGGCGCCGCAGCCCAGGTCGAGCACTCGGTCGCCTGCGGCGAGCGGGAAGCGGGTGAAGTCCACGGTCAGCACGAATGCCTGCTTTCGCGGTCGAGGGAGTCGGGAGGGGAAGGAGGGAGGTCAGGGGATCGGGAAGCGGGGTGTCACCGCCGGCCGCCGGGGCCGGTGGCGGCGCGGGCCGCGATCGCCTCCCGGTACAGCGCGGCGGTGCCGATCGCGGCCTGTTTCCAGGTGAACCGGGCGAGGACCCGTGCGCGCCCCGCGGCCCCGAGCCGGGCGCGCAGCTCCGGGTCGCCCAGCAGCCGGCCGAGCGCGTCGGCCAGAGCCCCGGCGTCGGCGGGCGGGACCGCCAGACAGGTCTCGCCGTCCGGGCCCGCGACCTCGGGGATCGCACCGCCGGTGGTCGCGACGAGCGGGGTCCCGGTGGCCATGGCCTCGGCGGCGGGCAGCGAGAAGCCTTCGTACAGCGAGGGGACGCAGGCGATCTGGGCGCTGCGCACCAGGTCGACGAGTTCGGTGTCGCTGATGCCCTTGACGAACTCGACGGCGTCCGCGAGTCCGTGCCGCTCGATGGCCTGGGCGACCGGTCCGTCCTCGGCACGGCGGCCGACGACCACGAGGTGTGCCGCGGGGTTCTCGGTACGGAGCTTGGCGAGCGCCTCGACGAGGTGGACGAGGCCCTTGAGCGGGACGTCGGCGCTGGAGGTGGTGACGATCCGGCCGGGCACCTCGGCGACGGCGGGATCGGGCGACCACAGGTCGGTGTCGGCACCGATGTGCACGACGCGGACGCGGCCGGGGCGCACACCCAGGTGGTCGACGATCTCCTGCTTGGAGGAGCCGGAGACGGTGAGTACCGACGGCAGCTTGCGCGCGACCCGCTTCTGCATGCGGGTGAAGGCGTACCAGCGGCGGACGGAGGCGCGCCGGCGGCGGGTCGGGGCGGCGTCCAGGTCGAGCTTTCGATCGACGGTGATGGGGTGGTGGATCGTGGTGACGAGCGGGGCGCCGAGGTCGCCGAGGAGCCCGTAGCCGAGTGTCTGGTTGTCGTGGATGACGTCGAACTCGCCGCGCCGGGCCACGAGATGGCGCCGGGCGCGCAGGCTGAAGGTGAGCGGTTCGGGGAAGCCGCCGGTCCACATGGTGGCGACCTCGGCCGCGTCGATCCAGTCCCGGTACTCGCCGCGCTTCGGGGTGCGGAACGGGTCGGGCTGCCGGTAGAGGTCCAGGCTCGGCAGCTCGGTGAGCGGGACGCCCTCGTCGAGTACGGGGTAGGGCTGGGCGCCGATCACCTCGACGCTGTGGCCGAGGCGGGCGAGCTCCCGGGCGAGGTGGCGTACGTAGACGCCCTGGCCGCCGCAGAAGGGGTTGCCCTTGTAGGTGAGGAGCGCGATGCGCAGGGGCCGGTCGCCGGCGGCGCCCGCGTCCGTGTCCGACGTGGCGTCGCCCGCACGGGGGCCCGACTCTATGGCCTCAGCGGTCACACTCGGCCCCCTATCTCACTGCGTGTTCGCCGGAGCGTAACCGCTGACGCTAATCTAGAACAAGTTACAGACTGGATCGTTCAATGAGCTACGAATCTACCGGCAGGTAGCAACGGTGCAACGGCCGGATCAGGTGATTCGCGCCACGGCACACACCCTGGCATGCTGTGCGCCGCCGGACCGGCCGCCGCAGCCTCGCGGTCGCGGACAGAAGCCTCGGGATGGGACACATGACAGCGGAAGCCAGACCGGCATCGCCGCCCCTGACGGAACGCCAGGAGGCCCGCCGCCGCCGTATCCTGCACGCCAGCGCCCAGCTCGCCAGCAGGGGCGGTTTCGAGGCCGTCCAGATGCGCGAGGTGGCGGAGGCCGCCGGGGTGGCCCTGGGCACCCTGTACCGCTACTTCCCCTCCAAGGTCCATCTGCTGGTCGCCACCATGCAGGACCAGCTCCAGCACATGCACGGGACGCTCCGCAAACGGCCCCCGACCGGGAACGACGCGGCGGAGCGGGTCGCCGACACCCTGATGCGGGCCTTCCGCGCGATGCAGCGCGAACCGCATCTGGCGGACGCGATGGTGCGCGCGCTGACCTTCGCGGACCGCAGTGTGAGCCCCGAGGTGGACACCGTCTCGCGGCTCACGACGGCGATCATCCTGGACGCGATGGAGCTCGACCGCCCGACGCCCGAGCAGCTCTCGGCCGTCCGGGTCATCGAGCACACCTGGCACTCGGCACTGATCACCTGGCTGTCGGGCCGGGCGTCGATCGCCCAGGTGAAGATAGACATCGAGACGGTGTGCCGGCTGATCGACCTGACCGCGGAGGAACCGGCCGGCTGAGCATCCGGGCGCCTGGCCCCTGGCCCCTGCCTATGGACCGCGCCCACATGCTCCCGGGGTCAGGTGGGGTGCCCTGCACCATATCGACGACGGCACGGTGTTCATACGGTTCGGCGACATCACAGGAACACGCCGAGGAGCCGGTCACCATGCGTCGCAGAGCCAGCACAGTCAGCAGATCCAGCACAGTCGGCAGCCGCACCGCCCCGAACAGGTCACTGTCCACCGCCGCCGTCCTGGCCGCCGCCGGTCTCCTGCTGACCGGCTGCACCGCCGCCGGAACGGCGGGCGACTCCGGCACCGACGGGTCCGGGAAGGCGGCCGCGGACGCGACCGTGAAGGTCGGGCTGGTCTACTCCCGCACCGGACTGCTCGCGGACTACGGCAAGCAGTACCGCGACGGCTTCATGGCCGGCCTGGACTACGCGACGAAGGGCACCGGCAAGGTCGCGGGCCACCGCATCGAGGTCACCGAGCAGGACGACGCGGGCGACCCCGGCAAGGCCGTCTCCGCCGCGAAGAACCTGATCGGCAAGGGCTACAAGGTGCTGGCCGGCACCACCGACTCCGGCGTCGCCCTCCAGATGGCGCCGCTCGCCGCACAGAACAAGGTGCTGTACGTCAGCGGCCCCGCGGCCACCGACGCGGTGACCGGCATCAACCACTACACGTTCCGCTCGGGCCGCCAGTCCTACCAGGACATCCTGACGGCGGGCACGATGCTCGGCGACGCCGAGGGCAAGAAGGTCACGGTCCTCGCCCAGGACTCCACCTTCGGCCAGGCCAACGTCGCCGCCGTGAAGGCGGTGCTCGGCGCGAAGGGCGCGAAGGTGGGCTCCGTACTGGCGCCGCCGAGCGCGACGGACCTGACGCCGTTCGCCCGGCAGGTCAAGGCGGGCGGGCCGGATCTGGTCTTCGTCGCCTGGGCCGGCTCCACCGCCCCCGCGCTGTGGACCGCGCTGGACCAGCAGGGCGTGCTGGGCGCGGGCAAGGTCGTCACCGGGCTCGCCGGGACCGCCTCGTACCCGGTCTTCGGGGCGGCCGGGTCCAAGGTGTCGTTCCTGGCTCACTACTTCCCGGGCGCGGGCGGCGGCAACGCCGTGGAGAAGGCGATGCTGGACTCGGTGACGAAGGCGGGCGGCACGCCCGACCTGTTCACCCCGGACGGCTTCACCGCGGCCCAGATGGTCGTGCGTGCCGTCGCCGAGGGCAGCGCCACCGACCCGGACGCGATGGTGAAGGCCCTGGAGGGCTGGACCTTCGACGGGGCCAAGGGCAAGCAGCAGGTGCGGGCGGAGGACCACGCACTGCTGCAGCCGATGTTCGTGGCCCGGCTGACCGGCAAGGGCGCCGCCGCGAAGCCGGAGCTCCTGGACACCGAGGCGATGGACACCGTGGCGCCGCCCGCGAAGCCCTCGGCGGGCTGAACCGTGACCGCACCCCACACCCCCGGGCGCCAGGAAGGCGGCCCGGGGGACCTCGCGACCCCCGTGCTCCGGCTGGACGGAATCGGCTGGAGCGTCGGCGGCGCGACCATCGTCCAGGACATCACCCTGAGCGTTGGCGAGGGCGAGTTCCTCGCCTTCATCGGCCCCAACGGGGCAGGCAAGACGTCCCTGTTCAACCTGATCAGCGGGCTGACCCTGCCCACCGCGGGCACGATCGCCCTGGACGGCGCGGACATGACGGACCGGCCCGCGCACGTCCGGGCCCGGCGCGGCGTCGGCCGGACGTTCCAGACGTCGAGCCTGTGGCCCGCGATGACCGTCGCCGACCACGTCCGGCTGGCCGCGCAGGCCGCCCGGGGCGGCTCGTACCGCCTCTGGCGCCGCGCCGACCCGTACACCGCCGAGGTGACCGGCGTCCTGGAGCGCACCGGTCTCGGCCACCGGGCCGGGGCCACGGCCGCCGAGCTGTCGCACGGCGAGAAGCGGAAGCTGGAGCTCGCCGTGCTGCTGGTGGGCGAGCCCCGGCTGATGCTGCTCGACGAGCCGATGGCCGGGGTGAGCGCCGAGGAGGTCCCGGCGCTGACCGAACTGATCCGCACCCTGCACCGGGAGGAGGGGCGCACCGTCCTCATGGTCGAGCACCACATGGACGTGCTGCTGGGCCTCGCGGACCGGCTCGCCGTGATGCACCACGGCCGGCTGCTCGCCCTGGACACCCCCGAGGCCGTGACCGCCGATCCGACCGTGCAGCAGGCCTACCTCGGGGAGGGACTGTGACGGAGCAACCCCTGCTCGCCGTACGAGACTTGCGGGTCCTGATCGGCGGCCGCCACATCCTGCACGGCGTGGACCTGGACGTCGCCGGTCACGGCGTGACCGCGCTGCTCGGCCGCAACGGCGCCGGAAAGACCACGACCGTACGGGGCCTCCTCGGCCTCGTCCCGCGCAGCGGCAGTGTCCGCCTCGACGGCGAGGAGACGGTGGCCCTGCCCACGCACGCGCTGGTCCGGCGCGGGATCGGCTACGCCCCCGAGGACCGTGGCGTCTTCGCCGGGCTGACGGTCGCGGAGAACCTGCGACTGGCGGAGCGGCGCGGCGCGGGCGAACCCTCCTACGCGCTGGTCCATGAACTCTTCCCCGAACTCAAGCAACGTGCCCGGCAGTTGGCCGGGACACTGTCCGGCGGCCAGCAGCAGATGGTCGCCATCGGCCGCACCCTGCTCAACGCCAACCGGCTGATCATCGCGGATGAACCCACCAAGGGCCTGGCGCCGAAGGTGGTCACCGAGGTCGCGCAGGTGCTGGAGCGGGCCGCCGAGGCGGTGCCGGTGCTGCTCGTGGAGCAGAACCTCGCCGTCGTACGGCGCCTCGCCGCGCACTGCGTGGTGCTGGCCGACGGCCGGACCGCCCACCGGGGGCCGGCGGCCGGGCTGCTCGGCGACGCGGAGGCGGCCCGCAGGCTGCTCGGCGTGGGCCACGGCCCGCTGACCCCACACACCGCGGAGGCGGATTCCTGATGTCCACCCTCGTCCTGCTCACCATGACCGGACTCGGTCTGGGAGCCCTCTACTTCCTCATCGCGTCCGGACTCTCGCTGATCTTCGGCCTGATGGACGTCCTCAACTTCGCGCACGGGGCGCTGCTGTCCATCGGTGCGTACGGCACCTGGTGGGCGGCGTCCGGGAATCTGCCCGGCGCGGGACCCGGCGGCGCCGGCTTCGTCCTCGCGGTCCTCTTCGGTACAGCGGTGGGCGCTGCGGCAGCCGTGCTCCTGGAACTCACCGTCGTCCGCCCGCTCTACACCCGGCCGCGCGAGCAGGTGCTCGCCACGGTCGGGGTGGGGCTCGCCGTCCCGGCGCTGCTGTCGGGCATCTGGGGCCCGGACGCCCGGACCTTCCCGGGGCCCGAGGCGCTGTCCGGCACCTTCGGGCTGCTGGGCGCACAGGTCCCCGTCAACCGCCTCGTCCTGATCGCGGCGGCGGTCGTGGTCCTGGTGGCGCTGCGGCTGTTCCTGGGCCGGACCCGGCACGGTCTCGTCGTACGGGCGGGGGTCGAAGACCGGGCGATGGTCACCGCGCTCGGCGTCGACGTCCGCAAGGCGTTCACGCTCGTCTTCGCGATCGGCGGCTGCGCCGCCGCACTCGGCGGGGCGCTCGGCGGGCTGTACTTCGGCTCGGTCGACCCCCGCCAGGGCACCTCGCTGCTCATCTTCGCGTTCGTCGTCGTGGTCACCGGCGGCATGGGTTCGGTGACCGGCGCCGCCGTGGCGTCCGTCGTCATCGGCCTGGTCCAGCAGTTCGCCAACTACTACACCGCGGCGGGCCTCGGCGATCTGGCGGTCGTCGTCCTGCTCGCCGCGCTGCTGCTGATCCGCCCGCGCGGACTGACGGGGAGGCTCGCGTGAGCACCGCCACCGAGACACACGAGCGCACCGGCGGCCCCGCGGCCGCGCCCCTGCCGTCCGGCCGGCCCCGGCTGCTGCGCTGGTGGCCCGCCGCCGTCCTGCTGGTCCTGGCCGTCGCACCGTTCAGCGCCGTCCCCGTGCCGGGGCTGCTGGACGGCCCGCTCGGCAGCGCGGGCAGCCTCCAACTCCTCGCCACCTGCCTGCTGTTCGGCGCACTGGCCACGGGCTACGACCTGCTGCTCGGGCGCACCGGACTGCTCTCGTTCGGCCACGCCCTGTACTTCGCGGCCGGGAGCTACGCCACGAACACGTTTCTGCTGGAGGCGGGACTGCCCTTCGGCCTCGCCGCGGTCCTCGGACTTCTCTTCGGGATCGCGCTGGCCCTGGTCCTGGGTTCGGTGAGCCTGCGCGTCACCGGCATCGGCTTCTCCATGGTGACGCTCGCCTTCGCCCAGGCGGGCTCGATCCTGGTGTCCCGCAATCCCGGCGGGGTCACGGGCGGCGAGGAGGGCCGGGCGGCCCCGGCCGATCTGCTCCCCTCCTGGCTCGTCGGCATCGACAACACGGCGAACCTCTACTGGATCGCGCTCGCCTACCTCGTCCTGACCCTGGCCGTCGTCGCCTGGGCGGTCCGCTCCCCCACCGGGCGCGTCTGGGAGGGCATCAAGGAGAACGAGCGCCGGGTGGAGGTGCTGGGCCTGAAACCGTACGGATTCAAGCTGACGGCCTTCGTCGTCGCGGGCGCGCTCGCCGCGCTCGGCGGCATCGTGCATCTGCTCCTGACCGGCGGCTCCACGCCCCAGACGACCACGTCCGACTTCACGCTGTCGCTTCTGGTGATGGTGGTGCTGGGCGGCTCGGGGACCCGCTGGGGTCCGATGGTCGGCGGCATCCTCTACACGTGGGCGGACCACCGGCTCGGCGACCTGGCCGGTTCGGGCGCGGTCGCCGGGCTGCCCGCGGTGCTCCGCGTCCCGCTCTCCCAGCCGCTGTTCCTGCTGGGCGTGCTGTTCGTGGCCGTGGTACATCTGCTGCCGGGCGGCCTGGCCCGGCTGCCGTCCAGGCTGAGGGCCGTCGCGCACCGGAAGGAGACCGGAGACCAGTGATTCCGTACGAGGAGATCAAAGCCCCTGTGAACGGAGGCGAGTTGGCCGCACTGCGCTGGCCGGCCACCGATCCGCAGGCGCCGACGGTGGTGGCGCTGCACGGCATCACCGCCAACGCACTCTCCTGGGCCACGGTGGCCCGGCAGCTGGCCGGCCGCGTCACGCTGATCGCCCCGGATCTGCGGGGCAGGGCAGGGAGTTCGCGTCTCCCCGGCCCGTACGGCATCGCCACGCACGCGGACGACGTCGCCACTCTGGCCGAGGCCCTCGGCCTGGACCGGGTGGTGCTGGCCGGCCACTCGATGGGCGCGTTCGTGGCGGCGCTGGCCGCGGTGCGGCACCCGGACCGCTTCGGCCCGCTGCTGCTCGTCGACGGCGGCATCGGCTTCCCCGCGCCCACGCATCTGACGCCCGACGAGCTGCTGACGGCGGTGATCGGCCCGGCGATGGACAGGCTGTCGATGACCTTCACGGACCGGGCCGCCTACCGCGCCTTCTGGCAGGCACACCCGGCGTTCGCGGGCGCGTGGTCGGACGAGGTGGACGCGTACATCCAGCGCGATCTGACGGGCGAGGAGCCGGCCCTGCGCTCGACGTGCCGGATCGAGGCGATCCGCACGGACGGCGTCGGCCTGTTCGACGCGGAGGTGCTCTCGGCGGTACGGAAACTGCCCGCCGAGGCGACGCTGCTGTGGGCGGCGCGCGGTCTGATGGACGAGGAGCAGGGGCTGTACGACGAGAGCCGGCTGGCGGCTGCGGACCTGGGCGGGACCCGGGTGGAGCCGGTGGCGGTGAAGGACGTGAACCACTACACGGTGCTCACGGGCGAGCGGGGCGGGCGGGAGGTCGCCGACCGGATGGTGGCATACGCGCGGCAGGACGCCTGACGGGTGGGCCGGGCCCGGCGGTTGCCTGCCGGGCCCGGCCCACCGCACGCGTCAGCCGGTGGTGCAGCCGCTGTCCGCGATCACGAAGTACCCGGCGGGCGACTCCTTCAGGGTGTGGGTGACGAAGACGTTGTACAGCCCCATGTTCTGGTCGGATCCGTTGGCGTAGACGTACCCGCCGGTGGTGTGGGCCCTGCCCGCCGTCACCTGCGCGTAGTTGGTGGCGGTGTGGCACTGTGCGGGCGTGCTGCCGCCGGTGGTGGTCGCCGTCACCTGGGCCGACGTGGTGCCGGCCGTGCCCGATCCGTCCAGGGCCGTCACGGTGTAGCGGTAGGCGGTCCCGGCGGTGAGTCCGGTGTCCGTGTACGTGGTGGCGGTGGGCGACGCGATCTTCGTCCCGTTGCGGTGGACGGCGTACGAGGCCGCGCCCGCGACCGCGTTCCAGGACAGGGACGCCGTGTTGGCAGTGGTGCCGGTGACGGTCACGCCCGTGGGGGCCGGGAGCTGGTCGCCGCCACCGCCGGGAGCTCCGCCGTCCAGTCCCCAGAAGACGCCCGTGTAGTACGTGGAGCAGATCGCGTTCAGGAAGTACGCGGCCGTCGTCCCGCACTGCTGGTCGCCGGTCCCCGGGCTCACGGGAAGGCCGTGGCCCATGCCGGAGACGGAGTACGTCTCCACGGCCGGGTTGCCCGAGGCGTCGTTGTAGACGCTGCGGGTGGTGTTCCCGGGCAGGGTGTCGGTGGACGACGGGGTCTGGCCGATGCCCCAGACGTCCGTCCACTGGTCGCGCAGCGCCGTGGCGTTCGCCGGGTACACGGTGTAGTCCGAGGTCCCCTGCCAGACCGCCACGCGGGGCCAGGGGCCGGCGTACCCCGGATGGGCGGCGCGGACCTTGTCCCCCCACTGCGCGGGCGTCAGCTTCTGCGGGCCCGTCTGGCAGCCCGACGCGGCCGCCTGGCTCGTCGCACACTGCGCGGGCAGCCCCGAGGCCACCGAACCGCCCGCGAACACGTCCGGGTAGGCGGCCAGCAGGTCCGCGGTCATGCCGCCGCCCGCAGAGAGGCCGGTGACGTACACCCGGCGGCCGTCCGAGCCGTACTGCTGCTTCGCGTACTCGACCATCTGGACGACGGAGGCGGCCTCGCCCTTGCCCCGGGTGTCCTCGGCCGGGTCGAACCAGCCGAAGCAGGAGAGCGAGTTGTTCGCGGACGTGGTCTGCGGGAACACGACGGCGAAGCCCCACTTGTCGGCGAACTTCGGCCAGCCGGAGTTGGTGTAGTACGCGGAGGCCGTCTGGGTGCAGCCGTGCAGGGCGACGACCAGGGGCGCGTTCGCGGGAAGGCCGGCGGGTGTGTAGGCGTACATCTGCAGATTGCCCGGGTTGGAGCCGAAGCCGGTGACCTGCTGGAGGCCACCGGCGGCAGCGGCGGCCGGCTGTGCGGCGGCGGTGGTGGTGCTCAGCGTCGCCGCGAGCAGGCCGAGGACGGCCGTGGACGCTACGCGGCGGAACAGGCGTCTCAGGATCGATGGGCGCACGGGTGCCTCCCTGGTCGGTTCGTGCGGGGGGGTTCGGGTTGCTGCCGGAACCTATGAGCAGCGCCTGCGCACGCCCATGTGGCAGGCGGACACCGGCGGGTGCGAGGTGTGTGCGGCCGGTCCCTTGTGCGCTCCGGGGAGCCCTCGGCGGGGCGGCCCCGCGCCGGGCGGCACCATGTGCGCCGCCACCATGCCGGGGCAGGAGGGTGTGTGCACCGGCGCCGTGTGACACGGGCCGCCACGTACCTACGGTGACGGCCATGGAGACTTCCCGCAGACCGGATCGCGATCCCGCCGCCCCCTCCCCCGGCGGCGGATCACCGCAGGTACCCGCTGAACCGCTGCTGGCCGGGCGCACCGCGCTGGTGACCGGTGCGGCGAGCGGCATCGGACGGGCCTGCGCGCAGGCGCTGGCCGCGGCGGGCGCCCATGTGCACATCGTGGACAGGTCCGGCGAGGCCGCGAAGAGCCTGGCGGAGGAGATCGGCGGGACGCCCTGGGTGGTGGACCTGTCCGACCCCGCGGTCGTCGACACGCTGCCGGCCCATGTGGACGTCGTGGTCAACAACGCGGGGCTCCAGCACGTCGCCCCCGTCCACGAGTTCCCGCCGGAGCGCTTCGCCCTGATCCAGCGCGTCATGGTGGAGACCCCGTTCCGCATCTTGCGCCGGACCCTTCCGGGCATGTACGAACGCGGCTGGGGGCGCGTGGTCAACATCTCGTCGGTGCACGGCTTGCGCGCGAGTCCCTACAAGTCGGCCTATGTGACGGCGAAGCACGCACTGGAGGGACTGAGCAAGGTGGTGGCGCTCGAAGCGGCGGAGCACGGGGTGACGAGCAACTGCGTCAGCCCCGGATACGTACGCACGCCCCTGGTCGAGAACCAGATCGCCGACCAGGCGCGGGCGCACGGCATCTCGGAGGAGGACGTGGTGGCGCGGGTCATGCTGGAGCGCAGCGCGATCAAGCGGCTGATCGAGCCGGCGGACGTCGCCGAGGCGGTCCTGTGGCTGTGCGGGCCACGCACCGGGCACATCACGGGCACCTCGCTCGCCATGGACGGCGGCTGGACCGCGAACTGACCGACCGCTCCCCGATTCCCCCTGTCTGACGAACGCTGGACGCCATGCCTGAACCGCTCCCCTCCGCCGCACCCCACCTCCGGCATCTGTTCGACCTGCTGGCCGACGACGCCCCCGCCGAGGCGCTGGGGGCGGTCCTGTCGACGGCTCGGGCCGACGGTGTGCCCTCAGAGGAGCTCGCCGAGGTGGAGCGGGCCACGGCCACCGCGCTGCGGATCAGGGGCGCCCTGCGGCAGCACCGGCGCCGGGAGCTCCAGCTGACCGCGCTCTTCGACACGGCGGGCGACCTGGCGGCCTCCCGCGACCTGGACGACGTGCTGAAGGCGATCGTGCGCCGGGCCAGGATGCTGCTGGGTACGGACACGGCCTACCTCACGCTCCCGGACGAGGAGGCGGGCGACACCTACATGCGGGTGACCGACGGGTCGGTGTCGGTGCTCTTCCAGCGGCTGCGGCTGGAGCTCGGCGAGGGGCTCGGCGGCCTGGTGGCGCAGACGGCGAGCCCGTACGCGACACCGGACTACCGCACCGACGACCGCTTCCGCCACACCCGCAACATCAACGCCGGCGTCCTGGACGAGGGCCTGGTCGCCATCCTGGGCGTGCCCCTGCTGCTCGGCTCCAGCCGCGGCGGTACGGGAAAGGTGATCGGCGTCCTCTTCGCGGCCGACCGCGCGCCCCGGGTCTTCAGCCCCGACGAGGTGGCCCTCCTCTGCTCGCTGGCCGCGCACGCCGCGATCGCCATCGACACGGCCCGCGCGCTGGCCGACACCACCGCGGCCCTCGCCGAGCTGGCGGAGGCGAACGCGGAGCTGGCCGAGGCCAACGCCTCGGTACGGGCGCACTCGGCGGCCATGCGGCGGGCCGAGGAGTCTCACGACCGGCTGACGGACCTGGTACTGCGGGGCAGGGACGTCAAGGACGTGGCGGCGGCCGTCGCCGGGCTGCTCGACTCCCCGCTGACCATTCACGACCCGGGCGGCCGTCCGCTGGCCGCCGTGCGCCCGGACGGTACGGGCTTCGCCGCCGACAGCATGGACGCCGGGTGGCTGGCGGAGGCGGCCGAGGAGTCCCGTACGGGGGCACGCGCCGTGCACCGCGACGGGCGGGTGGTCTGCGCGGTGCTCGCCGGGCAGGAGCTGCTGGCCGGGCTGGTGCTGCACCGCGGCCGCCCGCTGGACGACTCCGACCGGCGGCTCTTCGAGCGGTCGGCCGTGGTCACCGGGCTCCTCCTGCTCCTGCGCCGCACGGTGGCCGAGACGGAGAACCGGATACGGGGCGAGCTGATCGCCGACCTGCTGACGGACACCGGCCGCGACCCGGCGGGGCTGGCCGAGCGCGGCCGCCGCCTGGGCATCGACCTGGACCGCCCGCATCTGCTGCTGGTGGCGGAGACCGGAGCGCGGGAGCGGCTCGCCCCGGCCGCCATGCGCTATCTGTTCGGCGGGGAGATCCACGGGGTGAGCGCCGAACACGCGGGCACGGTCGTGCTGTTGATCGAGGGCGTCGACACGGGCGCGGGGCGCGCGGCCCGTTCGGCGGCGGCCCAGCTCGGCCAGCTCGCGCAGTCCCCCGTCACCGTGGCCGCCGCAGGCCCCGCCCGGGGCCCCCGCGAACTGGCAGCCGCGTACGGCGAGGCGGCACGCTGCCTGCGGGCGATGCGGGTGCTGGGGCGTACGGGCGAGGGCGCGTGCGTGGACGAACTCGGCTTCCTGGGCGTGGTCCTGGGCAACGCGCAGGACGTCGACGGCTTCGTGACAGCGGCGCTGGGACCCTTGCTGGACTACGACGCGCAGCGCGGCACGCACCTGGTGCGGACATTGAGCGCGTACTTCGGCGCCGGCGGCAGCCTGATCCGGGCCAAGGACGAGCTGCACGTGCACGTGAACACGGTGGTGCAGCGGCTGGACCGGATCCAGGTGCTGCTGGGCCGGGACTGGAACGAGCCGGACCGGGCGCTGGAACTGCAACTGGCTTTGCGACTGCATCTGTTGTCGGGTGCGCGGCCCTGATCCGCCCGCCCGCACGGCCCACAAGGGGGGCGGGACGGGACGAACACGGGGCCGGGAATGGAACCGCGTGGGGCGGCGCTGCACCGCGCGGACCGACGTCGTGCACCTCTCCCTCCACGACGCCCCGGCCGTCCAGTGGGCTCTGGTCCGGCGTACGGCCCTTGAGACCCCGCTGGTACGCGCGCTCGCCGAGGCGGCTGCGGAGGAGGACGGGGAGCCGGCCGTGCCGTGGGGCCGGGCAGCCGCCGCCACCCGCTCCCCTCAGTCCTCCGGCGGGAACACCACCTCGCCCGTGTCGGCCAGCGCGACCGTGATGGCCTCGACCGGGCATCCCTCGGCGGCGGCGAGGACGCGTTCGTTGGCGTCCGTCTCCGGGTCGACCGGGTGGGACTGCCGGGCGGTGTCCAGCCGGAATCCGTCCGGTGCGTGGTTCACGCACATCCCGGACCCGATGCAGACGGCCCGGTCGACCTCGACGCTCCAGCGGTCGCCCATCAGGCCTCGCCCCCGTATCCGGCGGGCAGGTGGATCATCTTGTGCTCGAAGAACTCGCCGTACCCCTCGGGACCGAACTCCCGGCCCAGTCCGGAGTTCTTGTAGCCGCCGAACGGGCCGAGCATGTCGAGGCTGAACGTGTTCACGCTGTACGTGCCGGTCCTGACCCGGCGGGCGATGTCGATGCCGCGCTCGGTGTCGGCGGTCCAGACGCTGCCGCTGAGGCCGTACTCGGAGTCGTTGGCGATCTTCACGGCCTCGTCCTCGTCGCCGTACGGCAGCAGGCAGATGACCGGCCCGAAGATCTCCTCTCGGGCGATGCGCATGGAGTTGTCGACGTCACCGAAGAGCGTCGGCTCGACGTACCAGCCGCGCTCCTGGGATGCCGGACGCCCGCCCCCGGTCAGTACCTTCGCGCCCTCCTCCTGCCCGATCCGGATGTAGTCGAGGGAGCGTTGCTGCTGGCGCTGCGCGACGAGCGGTCCGAGTTCGGTGGCGGGGTCGAGGGGGTCGCCGACCTTCAGCGCACCGGCGGCGGCGGCGAAGGCCTCGGCCGTCTCCTCGTACCGGGAACGCGGTACGAGGATGCGGGTCTGGGCCACGCAGGCCTGCCCGTTGATCATCCAGGCGAAGGGCACGATGCCGGCGACCGCGGCGGCCAGGTCGGCGTCGGGGAGGATCACGGCGGCGGACTTCCCGCCGAGCTCCAGGGTGACGCGGGTGAGGTTGCGCGAGGCGACCTCCATGACGCGCCGGCCGGCGGCGACGGACCCGGTGAACGAGACCTTGTCGACGCCGGGATGCCCCACCAGGTACTCGCTCACCTCGCGGTCGGCGGGCAGGATCGACAGCACACCCTCGGGCAGCCCGGCCTCGGCGACGATCTCCGCCAGGATGTAGGCGTCGAGCGGCGATTCGGGCGACACCTTGAGGACGGCCGAGCACCCGGCGAGCAGTGCGGGCGCGAGTTTGGCGGCGGCGGTGAACTGGGGCACGTTCCAGGGCACGACGGCCGCGACGACCCCGACCGGCTCCCGGCGCACGAGCAGCGGCCCGAGCACCCCGTCGCGTCGTTCCTCGTATGGGAAGGTGCGCGCGACCGTGATGGCCGCGTCCCACACCATCATCGCGGCGAGGGCCTGCACCATGACGCTGGAGGTGTACGGGGTGCCGTTCTCCGAGCTGATGACCCGGGCGATCTCCTCGTACCGTACGGCGAACGCGTCCTTGATCCGGGTGACGACGGCGATGCGCTCGTCCAGCGTCATCCGCGGCCAGGGCCCGTGGTCGAACGCCTGCCGGGCGGCGGCGACGGCCCGGTCGACGTCCCCCTCGGCGGCATGCGGCACACGGCCGATGACCTGCTCGGTGTGCGGGGAGATGACCTCGATGACATCCCGCCCGAGCGGATCGACCAACTTCCCGCCGATGAACAGTTTTCCGTGTTCGACAAGCTCGCTCATGGCTGCTGCCTCCCGCGACGCGGCACGTGACCCGACTCGTTGACTGGTTCTGCATCCGGATTCTGCATCCGGCACGCATCTGACTGCGTGTCAGAACTGATACCAGTTCCAGTTCCAGGAGTCCACGGCTGGGACAACGACTGCCCGGTCCTTCCCCGCGCGGCGAACGAGGCGCTCCCCGTCACCACCCTCCCGCGACAGCCCTCCCCCGTACAGTGCCGCGGCTCGGGCGGAACGGACAGTCGACCGGGGCTACCACTGGAACAAGTTCTCGTTACAGTGGACGCGGCGCGTCGTGGCCGTACCCCGCACGCCGCCCAGGCCGCTCAGAGATGGGGAGTCCATGACGCAGGTGATCAACCATGGTGGAGGCGTCCACAGCATCAAGGTCCCCATCCCGGACAACCCGTTGGGCCACACCCTGGTCCACCTCCTCGACACGGACCGGGGCCCGGTCCTGATCGACACCGGCTGGGACGACCCGGAGGCCTGGAACACGCTCACGGCCGGGCTCACCACCGTGGGCGTGGACATCACCGACATCCACGGCGTGGTCATCACGCACCACCACCCCGACCACCACGGCCTCTCCGGCCAGGTCCGGGAGGCGTCCGGCGCCTGGATCGCGATGCACGCGGCCGACACGGCGATCGTCCGCCGTACCCGCGCGTCGGAGCCCGGCA
Source organism: Streptomyces sp. NPDC087901 (assembly GCF_044742205.1). Classification (NCBI taxonomy): domain Bacteria; kingdom Bacillati; phylum Actinomycetota; class Actinomycetes; order Kitasatosporales; family Streptomycetaceae; genus Streptomyces; species Streptomyces sp. NPDC087901. Next base: position 732,390 of record NZ_JBIUUC010000001.1, on the reverse strand, counting down.
CCTGGCTGGCCTACCTCGCGACGAAGCTGGCGACGGTCGGCGCACCCGAGGACCACATCGCCCCGCTCCTGGCCGCCCGCGAGAAGGGCGGCCGCATGCGCACCCTGCCCGGCCTGCGGGCCGCGATCCCGGACCGCGAGATCGTGCCGGGCGAGCTCCTCGACCTGGCGGGCCGCACCCTGCGCGCGATCTGGACCCCGGGCCACACCCCGGGCCATGTCTGCCTGCACCTGGAGGAGGACCACCCGGCCAACCTCCCCGGCCGCGGCCGCCTGTTCTCCGGCGACCACCTGCTCCCCGGCATCAGCCCGCACGTCGGCCTCTACGAGGACCCGGACGACGCCACGGCCACCGACCCGCTCGGCGACTACCTCGACTCCCTGGAACGCATCGGCCGACTCGGCGTCGCCGAGGTCCTGCCGGCCCACCAGTACGCGTTCGCGGATGCCGCAGGCCGCGTACAGGAGCTCCTGGACCACCACGAGGAGCGCCTGACGGGCCTTCTCTCGCTGCTCGCCGAACCACTCACGCCGTGGCAGCTGGCCGAACGCATGGAGTGGAACCGCCCCTGGGAGCAGATCCCTTACGGGTCGAGGAACATCGCCGTCTCGGAGGCCGAGTCACACCTGCGCCGCCTCGTGAAGCTGGGACGCGCGGAAGCGGTGACGGGAAGCGAGCCGGTGACGTACGTGGCGGTGTGACGCCGGCGCGGGGCCGGAGTCACACGACGGCACCGGTGTCCTCGCGCGGTCCCGCCGGGACGGCTTCGGGGGCCCGGCCGGCCGACGGCACGGTGGGGCTGGCGTCCGGTTCACCGGCGGTCCCGCCGGCCGCCGCGCGCCGGCGCGCCACAAAGGCGGTGGCGACGAGGGCGAGTGCGACGGTCCCGGAGAGCGCGGGCCAGTACACGTAACGGTAGTTGGACTCGGGCGCGGTGGGCAGATAGGCGAGGATGTACAGGAGGGAACTGGCCCCGAGGAGCCGGAGCTCCCGGGTGTAGGGACCGGCCCACCGGCGACGCAGCACCAGCACCAGCGAGACGGCGAGCCAGAACCAGCCCTGGAAGAGCATGGGCAGGTCGCGGGCGAACCCGGTCACATAGTTCTGCAGAGCGAACCGCAGCGTGTCGTTCAGCGGCTGTTTGGGCACCTCGGGGTGCAGCCGGGCACCGGCATTGACATGGGAGCCGTTCCAGAAGGTCTGGTTGCTCTGGAAGAGCAGCTTGGTGAAGACCCGGGCCCGGTACTCGGCGTAGCCCTTCCAGTGCTTCGGCATCTGCTGCGTCCACATCCGGACGACGACGTCGGCGCGCCGGTCCAGATACGTCACATCGAACGGCCTGCGCTGCGGGAAGCACTGCAGGTACCCGTCCGAGGTGATGTGCCGCTTCTGGCAGGTGACGGCGGCGGCGACCATCCGGTCCCGCAGGTCCGCGTCCGCACCCGCCTGTTCGGCGGCGGCGCGCACCTGGTCCGGGGTGAGCACGTGGACGAGGTCGTCCACCGGGATCACCGCGTACACGCGCGTGGCCAGCGGAGCGGTGGCCACGTTCACCGCGGCGCTGCCGCCCGCCACGACCGCGACGAAGACACCGGTGGCCGCCAGCCAGCGACGCCGGCCCGGGGCGGGCCACGCCGCGAGGACCAGCAGGGCGAAGACCGGGATCGTGGCGGGAATGGCGTTCTTCCGCACGAGGGCGGCGTAAGCGAGGAACAGCAGACCCAGCGCGAGCAGGGCCCAGCGGGCCCTGAACCGCTCCCGCGGCAGGTCACGCACGGTCAGCGCGATCGCGAAGACCGCGAGGAGCGCGTACGCCAGGTGCACGTCCTTCCACACCACGCCGGTGAAGTTCATGATGTGCGGCGCGAATCCGACGGCCAGTACCGCGAGGGAGAGCCCGCGACTGCCGGTCCTCTTCCACACCAGCCGGGCGAGCACCCACAGCGTCCCCCACAGCATGGCTGCCTGCGTCGCCGCCATGGAGGAGAAGTCCCCCGTGATCCGGATGAGGATCCGCCACGCGAGCGCCATCACCGGCGGATGCCAGTCGTTCACCGGCTCGTCGCCGAGTGCCTGCCCCAGCTGGGTGTTGCTGTCCGGGCTGAGGTATCCGGGGTGGAAGACGGTGGCCACGGCGTAGCCGCACGCCGCCGCGATGACCGCCAGGCACCACGGCCACGCCGTGCCGTCCTTCCAGGCTCTGCGCAGTGCGGTGGTCCACCGGTCGACGGTTCCGGACATAGGGGCGGGGCCTCCCAGCCGATGATGACGGGTCGCGTGGTCGCTCAACTGCGAGCTGAGGGAAAACAGTTCGCGGACAGCGTGGACGGGAATCTATGCGTAACGGATGACAGAGGACAAACCGGAACGACTATTCACCCGAACGAGGGGCTCGCGAGGTGCGCCCGTCAGAGGCCCGGTCATCACGGCCCCACGCCGGTCCCTTGGCACTGCCGCGCCGATGGCACAGTTGCCCCTGTGATCACAGAGCGCCGCGATGAGCCCGTCGTACTGAACGCCATGGAGCTGGCGGCCGATCCGCAGCTGGAAGGCCGGTTCGCGGAGTCGGCCCACCGGATCCTGGCCGGCCTGGTCGCCGGCGGTGCGGCGCTGGGCTGGGTCGAGCCGCCCTCGCGGGACGAGGTGGCGGAACTGCTCCGCGATGTCGTCTCCGCGGTGCGGTCGGGGGACGCGTCCCTGCGGGCGGCCTACGTGGGCCGCGCCCTTGCCGGGTTCGGGTACTGGCGCCGCTACGCCCGGCCCACCCATCGGCCGCACGCGGACCTGGAGAAGGTCGCGGTGGACGGGGCCGCTCAAGGCCGTGGTGTCGGCCGGGCGCTGACCGCCGCCCTGATCGCCGATGCCCGGGAACGGGACATCGAGGTCCTCACCCTGGACGCCCGGGGCGACAACACCCCTGCCCTGCACCTGTACCGGTCGCTGGGCTTCACCGAGTACGGACGGCTGCCCGACTTCGTGGCGGTCGGCGAAGCCCGGTACGACAAGGTCTTCTGCATGCTGGACCTCCGCCGAAACGCCTGACCGCCCGTCCGCCCGTCGGGGGCGGGCGCCCTCCGACGGGCGGGGCAGGGAACGATCCTGAGCTGTGACGATCACCGCGCGCGCACGCAACCGGGCGACCCTCGGCCGTCAACTCCGGTCGGCCCGTGAGCCGCTGGGCGCCCTGGACGGAGTGCGGCGGGTGCGGTTCCGGTGGGCCGGGCGGATCAGGACGACTTCGGCCACACGTAGAGCGTGCCACTGACCGACGCCTCGTCCGATCCGTCGTCGATGTGCTCGATCAATGCCATCGAGACAGCACCCTGGTCCGTGACGGAGCACAGCGCCGCGCCTTCGACGAAGCCCCGTTTGCCGCGCTCATAGCTGTCGAGAAGCCCGAGGGCTCCGAAGCCGGTCCTCGACGCCGCCTTGCAGGACTCGAAGGACTTCGGCACGTCGGCCTGCAGCAGGCCCACACGGGTGTTGGGCAGCGCGCGCAGCACATAGTTGTTCTGGTCGTTACAGCTGCCGGGCCAGTAGAGGAGTTCGGCCCCGCGGGGATCCTTGCTCGCGCCGTTGTCCTCGCCCATGCCCGACGTTTCCACCCGGCTCATGCCGTCGTCGAGATCGACGAGTTGCTGTTCGTGCTGGTTACAGGGAGCGGGCGCCAGCCCCCACATGGTCCTGGTCACCTGTGCGTACCCGGCCGGCGCCGTGAGGTCGGCATCGGAGGAGGACGGAGCGCTCGGGGATGCCGAGGCGTCCGGGGTCGCGGTGGGAGACCCGGTCTCCGCCGAGGCGTGGTCCGGGCTCGACCGGGCGGAGGGTTCCGACTGCGGGCTGCTGGGGGCGGGGGCCGGGGCAGGCGCCGAGACGGGATCGCGGTCGGAGCCGTTGCTGAAGATCACCGTCGCGACGATGCCGATCAGCGGGATGGCGATCCCTCCGACCCACCATGCCCACCGGGGCGGATCCGTGCGCGGCGGCACGGGGGGATGAGGTGGCGGTGTATCGGGTGGCCGGGAAGGAGGCGGAGGGAATCCCCCTGCACCTGTCGTCATACCCGCCACCCCTTCAACCCGACTGATTCTCAAGCCGGTTGCAGTTTAACGATCACCCTCCGAAAGGGCCATGGACTATTCCGGGCGTTCCGGACGAGCAGCCCTTGCCCCGGCGCCGCCCCCGCCCCCGGCGCCCGGGCAGGGCCCCGTAGCACCCGCCCGGTAGAGTGGGCTGGTCGTCATCATGCCCGTTCAGGGGGAAGCCGGTGCGAATCCGGCGCTGACCCGCAGCCGTGACCGCCTCACCGGCGGGAGCCGGAATGCCCTGTCCGTGTCGTGACCGGCTCGTGTCGTCGGGACCCCCCGGCGGCCGGCACCGTCGAGGTATACGGAGCCGGAGCCTGGTGCCTGTGTGTGCCTGTGCCCGGTTCCCCCAGGAGAGGCCCCGCTCGCCATGACCGTACGCCGCAGCGCAGCTGCGCTCGCCGCCACCGCCACCGTGCTCTGTGCGGCCGCAGCCCCGGCCGCAGTCGCCGCGCCGTCCCCCTCCCCCTCGCCGTCCGTGGCACTGCCCTCGGGGCTGTACGGCACGAAGGACCCGACGTACGACGGGGTCTGGCGGCAGTCGCTGGCCTTCATCGCACAGCGGACCGTGGGCGTCACGCCCGCCGAGAAGGCCGTCGACTGGCTGATCGGCCAGCAGTGCGACAGCGGGGCGTTCCCCGCGTACCGGCCCGACGCCTCCGTGCCCTGCGACGCCAAGACCATGATCGACACGAATGCGACGGCGGTCGCCGTGCAGGCGCTGCACGAGGTCCGGGGGCACGAGGACCTCGTCGCGACCGGCGTCGACTGGCTGAAGTCCGTGCAGAACGAGGACGGCGGCTGGGGTTACACCGCCGGCAGCCCCAGTGACGCGAACTCCACCTCGATCGTCATCGGCACCCTCGGCCGGGCCGGGCAGAAGCTCGGCGATGTGACGACGGACGGCGGCAAGACCCCGTACGACGCCCTGCTCACCTTCGCCATCCCGTGCGGCGGCAAGGACGGCGGCGCGTTCGCGTACCAGCCCGACAAGGCCGGCAAGCTCGTCGCCAACGGCGACGCCACCGCGGCCGCCGTGCTCGGCTCCCTCGGCAAGGGATTCGTCATCGGGAACAACGCCGCGGTCAAGGACCCCACCTGCACCAAGGGTGCGGCGCTCAAGCCCGAGCAGGCGGCCCAGAACGGCGCCTACTACCTCGGCGGGGCCCTCGCGAAGACCGGCCACCTCGACTCGCCGCCGATGCCAGGCGCCGAGGACAGCACCCCGCAGCCCGACTTCGGCAACACCGCCGACGCGGTCGTCGCCCTGTCCGCCGCCGGTCACAAGGACAAGGCCGCCGCGTCCGTGAAGTGGCTGGCGGAGAACTCCGCGGACTGGGCGAAGGAGAACGGCCCCGCCGCCTACGCGCAGCTGGTCATGGCCGCCCACTCCACCGGCGCGGACCTCCACGACTTCGGCGGCGCCGACCTCGTCGCCCAGCTGAACGCGACCGGGCCCGCACCCACCGCCACCCGGAAGCCGACCGCGAGCGCCACCGAGGAGGAGAAGAAGGACAGCGGCGACGGTGACGGGATCGGCGGTGTCTGGTGGTTCGTCGGGATCGGGCTCGCCGTCGGCGCCGGCGCCGGCTTCCTGATCAGCGGCCGCCGCAAGAACCAGCAGCTGTGAGCGGCTGTCGGGTGGCCTCGGACCGGAGAAGCGGACGCGGTCCGGTGCGTGCGATTCCACGGCGGAGGAGGGAGGCGACGCGGAGCGTCGTCGACCGACGACAACGCGGGAAGCGTGCGTGCCAGGGCGTGGCCGCCCGGTCCGAGGCCACCCGGCATCCCCTGAGGCGCGCCGGATCCGGACGGGCCGTCGCACTGCTGGTGGCCATGGGCGCCGTCCTGGCCGTGCTCGGCACGGGCACGGCCCAGGCTGCGGGCTACCGCTACTGGTCGTTCTGGGAGGGCTCCGGCAGCGGGTGGGCCTATGCCACCCAGGGGCCCTCGCTGGTCCGCCCGGACGACGGTTCGGTGCAGGGCTTCCGGTTCGCCGTGAGCGCGGACTCGCAGGACGCGGCCAAGCCGCGCCGCTCCCCCGATTTCGCGAAGATCTGCGCGGACACACCCGCCGCGGGCGGTACCAAGCGGGTCGCGCTCGTGATCGATCCCGGTACGGCCGCCGACGCTCCGGACGGGGAGACGCCGCCCGCGCCGCGTACCGCGTGCGCGCAGGTCCCCGAGGACGCGAGCAGCGCGGACGCCCTCGCCTCGGTGGCCAAACCGCTGCGCTACGGCAGTGACGCGCTGCTCTGCGCGATCTCCGGTTATCCGGCCTCCGGCTGCGGTGAGCAGGTGTCCGGGAACGGCGAAAGCAGCCGGAAGGCCACGGCCGACGCCTCCGCGCCCACGTCGGCGGGTGTCGCCACCGGCGGGGACGGTTCGGACGGCAGCGGGCCGTCCGCCGGAGTCCTCGTCGGGGTCGCCGCCGTCCTGCTCCTCGGCATCGCCGCAGTCGCGCAGGCCCGCCGCCGCCGCGGATGACCGGCTCGACGGGCGGTGCGCCCGCGGATACCGCGGACGCCCCGGTGGACCGGATCCGTGCCTGGCGCGCCCCCGCCGCCACCCGGAGCAACGCACTGCCCGCCGGGGCCTGGTGGCTGTGGGCGCTCGGGCTCGCCACCGCCGCTTCCCGGACGACGAATCCGCTGCTGCTCGGCCTGTTGGTCGGCGTGGCGGGGTACGTGGTGGCCGCGCGCCGCACGGATGCGCCGTGGGCCCGGTCCTACGGGGCTTTCATCAAGATCGGGCTGTTCGTCATCGGCGTGCGGCTGCTCTTCTCCGCCTTCCTCGGCTCCCCCATCCCCGGTACGCATGTCGTGTTCACGCTGCCCGAGGTGCCGCTGCCGGACTGGGCGAAGGGGGTGAGGATCGGGGGCCGGGTCACCGCCGAGCAGCTGCTGTTCGCGCTGTACGACGGGGCGAAGCTGGCCGCCCTGCTCATCTGTGTCGGGGCGGCGAACTCCCTCGCCAACCCGGCCCGGCTGCTGAAGTCGCTGCCCGGTGCGCTGTACGAGGCCGGGGTGGCGGTCGTCGTCGCGATGACGTTCGCGCCGAACATGGTCGCCGACGTGATGCGGCTGCGCACCGCCCGACGTCTGCGCGGCAGGCCGACCGGCGGGGTGCGGGCCGTGCTCCAGATCGGGCTGCCGGTGCTGGAGGGCGCGCTGGAGCGGTCGGTCGCGGTGGCCGCTTCGATGGACGCGCGGGGGTACGGGCGTACCGCCCAGGTGCCGGCCGCCGTCCGGCACACCACGAACGTCCTCACGCTCGGCGGGCTGCTGGGCGTCTGCGCCGGTACGTACGGGCTGCTCGCCGCGCAGGGTGCGGTGTACGGGCTGCCACTGCTGATCGCCGGGCTCGTCGCCGCGATGGCCGGGCTGCGGCTCGGCGGAGCGCGTTCGGTACGGACCCGCTACCGGCCCGACCGGTGGGGGGTGCGGGCCTGGCTGGTCGCGGGGTCCGGTGCGACGGTCGCGGTGGCGATGATCTGGGCGGGCAGTGCGGATCCGGCGGCGCTGCATCCCGGTGTCGTACCACTGACCGCGCCCGTGCTGCCGCTGTGGCCGGCCGCCGCGGTGCTGATCGGCCTGCTGCCGGCAATCGTCGCGCCCGTCCCGCCCTCCCCCACAGGCTCGCCCGTCCCACCCTCCCCCACTGGCTTCGAGGAGCAGGTGTGATCCGGTTCGACGATGTTTCGGTGCAGTACGAGGGGGCCGGGCACCCCACGCTGTCGGGGGTCGACCTGACCGTTCCCGAGGGTGAGCTGGTGCTCCTCGTCGGGCCGTCCGGGGTCGGTAAGTCGACTTTGCTGGGTGCGGTGTCCGGGCTCGTGCCGCACTTCACCGGCGGCCGGCTGACCGGCCGCGTCACCGTCGGCGGGCGTGACACCCGCACCCACAAGCCCCGTGAGCTCGCCGATCTGGTCGGCACCGTGGGCCAGGACCCGCTCTCCCACTTCGTGACGGACACGGTCGAGGACGAGCTGGCGTACGGCATGGAGTCGCTGGGCCTCGCCCCCGACGTGATGCGGCGGCGGGTCGAGGAGACCCTCGATCTGCTGGGGCTCGCCGGGCTGCGCGACCGGCCGATCGCCACCCTGTCCGGGGGCCAGCAGCAGCGGGTCGCGATCGGGTCCGTCCTCACCCCGCACCCTCGCGTCCTGGTGCTGGACGAGCCGACGTCCGCGCTGGACCCCGCGGCCGCCGAGGAGGTCCTCGCGGTGCTGCAGCGGCTCGTCCACGACCTGGGGACGACAGTCCTGATGGCGGAGCACCGGCTGGAGCGCGTGGTGCAGTACGCGGACCAGGTCGTCCTGCTTCCGTCGCCGGGCGCCGCCCCGGTGTCGGGCACGCCCGCCGATGTGATGGCCCTCTCGCCGGTGCATCCGCCGGTGGTGGCACTGGGGCGGCTGGCGGGCTGGGAGCCGCTGCCGCTGTCGGTCCGTGATGCCCGGCGGCGGGCTTCGGGGATGCGGGAGCGGCTGGCGGGCGTGACGCCCGGGCCTGTCGGCGGTGGCGAAACCCTGAAACCTCCCCCGCCTGCGTCCCCTCACCACCCCACGCCGCGCCGGTCCGCCCTGGCCAGGCTGCTCGGCCGTACGGCGCAGGAGCCCCCCGAGCCCGTCACCGACGCCACCACCCGCGTCGAGCGCCTCGCGGTGCGGCGCGGGCGCGTCGAGGCGCTGCGCCGGGTGACGCTCACCGTCGCCCCCGGCGAGACCGTCGCCCTGATGGGGCGCAACGGCGCGGGCAAGTCCACCCTGCTCTCCGCCCTCGTCGGCATGGTCGAGCCGACGTCCGGCACCGTGCTCGTCGGCGGCCGCACCCCGCACCGCACCCCGCCGCGCGAGATGGTGCGCCGCGTCGGTCTCGTACCGCAGGAGCCGCGCGATCTGCTGTACGCGGACACCGTCGCCGCCGAGTGCACGGCGGCCGACGCCGATGCGGGCGCCGCGCCGGGCAGCTGCCGGGCCCTGGTCTCCGAGCTGCTGCCCGGTGTCGCGGATGCCACGCATCCCCGTGATCTGTCCGAAGGGCAGCGCCTCGCCCTGGCGCTCGCGCTCGTACTCACCGCCCGGCCCCCGCTGCTGCTGCTGGACGAGCCGACCCGCGGTCTGGACTACGCGGCGAAGGCGCGCCTCGTCGGGGTGCTGCGCACGCTGGCGGCCGAGGGCCATGCGATCGTGCTGGCCACGCATGACGTGGAGCTGGCCGCCGAGCTGGCCCACCGGGTGGTGATCCTCGCCGACGGGGAGGTCGTCGCGGACGGGCCGACACCGGAGGTGGTGGTGTCCTCGCCCGCGTTCGCCCCGCAGGTCGCCAAGATCCTCGCCCCGCAGGAATGGCTCACCGTGTCGCAGGTCCGCCAGGCGCTGGGGGGTGCCGGATGACCGGCACGACAGGGCGGGGTGCGCGGCCGGTGCGGCTCGGGCCGCGGGCCGTCGCCGCGCTGATCCTGATCAGCGCGATCGGGGTGGCCGCCTTCGGCTGGCCGCTGCTGGCCGGGCCGGACTCCGGGCTCGCGCACTCCAAGGACGCGCCGTGGCTGTTCGCCGCACTGCTGCCGCTGCTGGTCGGGGTGGTGGTCGCGATGATCGCGGACGCCGGACTCGACGCCAAGGCGGTCGCGATGCTGGGGGTGCTGGCAGCCGTCGGGGCGGCGCTGCGGCCGCTGGGGGCGGGGACGGCCGGTCTGGAGCCGATGTTCTTTCTGATGGTGCTGAGCGGCAGGGTGCTCGGGCCGGGCTTCGGCTTCGTGCTCGGCTCGGTGACGATGTTCGCGTCCGCGCTGCTCACCGGCGGGGTGGGCCCGTGGATGCCGTTCCAGATGCTGTCGATGGGCTGGTTCGCGATGGGCGCCGGGCTGCTGCCGGGCCCTGACCGGCTGCGCGGGCCCGCCGAGCTGCTGATGCTCGCCGCGTACGGGGCGGTCGCCTCGTTCGCGTACGGAACGGTCATGAATCTGTACGGGTGGACGATCGTGCCGGGGCTCGGCTCGGGCATCTCCTTCCGGCCCGGGGACGCGCTGGGCGACAACCTGGTGCGCTTCCTGGCCTACTGCACGGCCACGTCGCTCGGCTGGGACCTGGGCCGCGCCGTGCTCACCGTCGTACTGACACTGACCGTCGGAACCGCGCTGCTGAAGGCGCTGCGCCGGGCCACTCGCCGTGCCGCCTTCGAGGCCCAGGTCACATTCGGGGTCCCGGAGGAGTGAGGGCACCCACAGGACCTTGGTCCTGTACGAAGCGGATTAGGAGTCGGGAGGGACGGTCACGGGACCCCGTTGCACACCCTCCGACCTGCTATGAAGCGTTTTGGGGTGGTTCGGGACCTTCGGCCCTGGGTGCGAGGCGGGGTCGTACCGGGGGTCGTTGCGGTGGTTGAACGGCGCGGCTAACACTTGAGACGTCGCCGAGCACCGCAGCGTCCACCGGAACGGACAGCGGTCAACGCGCAACGGTCCACGCAGGATTCGGGCCGGAGCACGCGACTCCCCCGTACCCGACGTTAGGTTCCCTGTGTCGTTCGCCCGTAACATCCTCGCCCGTCGCAAGTCCGCCGTCGCCGGTGCAGCAGTGCTGCTGGGTGCCTCCGGTGTGGCCCTGGGCGTCTCCCCGGCCATGGCGGCCACCTCCGCCGCGCCGACGTCCGCTGCCGCGAGTGCTCAGGACACGGCGAAGCAGATGATCGGTGACGACGCGCAGTTCCAGTGCTTCAGCAACATCGTCAGCCACGAGAGCGGCTGGAACCCGAGCGCGACCAACGCCTCCTCCGGCGCCTACGGCCTGGTCCAGGCGCTGCCCGGTTCGAAGATGGCGTCCGCCGGCTCCGACTGGCAGACCAACCCCACCACCCAGATCAAGTGGGGCATGGACTACATGGACTCCCGCTACGGCAGCCCGTGTGGCGCCTGGTCGTTCTGGCAGGCCAACAACTGGTACTGAGTCCACCCGGACCGCAGCCAGTAGCGGCGAAGAGCCCCCGCACACCGCATCGCGCGGCGTGCAGGGGCTCTTCGTCATGCCCGCGAACGACCTCCGCACCACCGAGGGCGCGGGCCCGGCCACGCATCCCGGCCTACAGCCGCTGGATGATCGTCCCGGTCGCCAGCGCGCCGCCCGCACACATGGTGATCAGCGCGAACTCCTTGTCCCTGCGCTCCAGTTCGTGCAGGGCCGTGGTGATCAGCCGGGCGCCGGTGGCGCCGACCGGGTGGCCGAGCGCGATCGCGCCGCCGTTGACGTTCACCTTCGACAGGTCCTGGTCGAAGACCTGCGCCCAGCTCAGCACCACGGACGCGAACGCCTCGTTGATCTCCACGATGTCGATGTCCTTGAGTGACATCCCGGCCTTGCCGAGCACCGCACGGGTCGCGTCGACGGGGCCGTCGAGGTGGAAGTGCGGATCGGAACCGACCAGCGCCTGGGCGACGATCCGGGCCCGCGGCTTGAGCTTGAGGGCCCGCGCCATCCGCTTGGACGCCCACATGATCGCGCAGGCGCCGTCGGATATCTGCGAGGAGTTGCCCGCGGTGTGGATGGCGGTGGGCATCACGGGCTTGAGCCGCGCGAGCCCCTCCATCGTGGTGTCGCGCAGCCCCTCGTCACGGTCGACGAGCCGCCACATGCCCTGCCCCGCGGCCTGCTCCGCCTCGGTGGTGGGCACCTGGACCGCGTACGTCTCGCGTTTGAAGCGCTCCTCGGCCCAGGCGACGGCCGCCCGCTCCTGCGAGATGAGGCCGAGCGAGTCGACGTTCTCCCGGGTGAGGCCGCGCTTACGGGCGATGCGTTCGGCGGCCTCGAACTGGTTGGGCAGGTCGACGTTCCACTCGTCGGGCCACGGCTTGCCCGGCCCGTGCTTGGAGCCGCTGCCCAGCGGCACGCGCGACATCGCCTCGACCCCGCAGCTGATGCCGACGTCGATCACCCCGGCCGCGACCATGTTGGCGACCATGTGGGAGGCCTGCTGCGAGGATCCGCACTGACAGTCCACGGTCGTCGCGGCGGTCTCGTAGGGAAGCCCCACAGTGAGCCAGGCATTGCGCGCGGGGTTCATGGACTGTTCACCGGCGTGGGTGACGGTGCCGCCGACGATTTGTTCGACGCAGTCGGCGTGGATGCCGGTCCGGCCGAGAAGTTCACGGTAGGTCTCACCCAGCAGGTAGGCCGGGTGCAGATTGGCGAGCGCGCCTCCGCGCTTGCCGATGGGGGTGCGTACGGCTTCGACGATGACGGGTTCCGCGGCCATGAGCTCGTCCTCTCCTCGCACTTCCGCAGAGGCGTCCCGGCGCCCACGGAAGGAACTAGTACGCGTTCTAGTTCTGCAAGCAGTCTTATGAGGCTTACCCCCGGTACGCAAGGGTCGTGCACGCACCTTGCCGGGCTTCACGGCAGATACTCGCCACGAACCGACCCGGTTCACCGATGCTTCACGCAACAGATCCGGCCATGCCCCTTGTCAGTTGTAGAACTCGTTACTACCTTTCGGGCAACTTCTGATGGGTCGTCAGACGATGTTCCGGCGGCTCTCGGACCGACCTGGAGTTCTTGACCTGGAGCTGCCGATGCCCTGCCCCCATCTGCCCGAAGGGTTCGACTTCACCGATCCCGACCTGCTCCACGCCCGTGTCCCGCACCCCGAGTTCACCCTCATGCGGGAGACGGCACCGGTCTGGTGGTGCACCCAGCCCACCGGCATTTCCGGCTTCGACGACTCGGGCTACTGGGTCGTCACCCGGCACGCGGACGTCAAGTACGTCTCGACCCATCCCGAACTGTTCTCGTCGAACACCAACACCGCGGTGATCCGCTTCAACGAGTCGATCAGCCGGGACCAGATCGACGTCCAGAAGCTGATCATGCTGAACATGGACCCGCCCGAACACACCCGGGTCCGCCAGATCGTCCAGCGCGGCTTCACCCCCCGCGCCATCCGGTCGCTGGAGGAGACGCTGCGCAACCGGGCGCGCTCCATCGTCGAGACGGCCCTCGCCGGGGCCGACGAGGAAGGGTCCTTCGACTTCGTCACCAACATCGCCGTGGAGCTGCCGCTCCAGGCCATCGCCGAGCTCATCGGCGTACCGCAGGAGGACCGGGCCCGGATCTTCGACTGGTCGAACAAGATGGCCGCGTACGACGATCCGGAGTACGCGATCACCGAGGAGATCGGCGCCGAGGCGGCCATGGAGATCGTCTCCTACTCCATGAACCTCGCGGCAGCGCGCAAGGAGTGCCCGGCCAAGGACATCGTCTCGCAGCTGGTCGCCGCGGAGGGCGAGGGCAACCTCTCCTCCGACGAGTTCGGCTTCTTCGTGATCCTGCTCGCCGTGGCCGGCAACGAGACCACGCGCAACGCCATCAGCCACGGCATGCACGCCTTCCTGACCCATCCCGAGCAGTGGGAGCTCTACAAGCGCGAGCGGCCGGAGACGACCGCCGAGGAGATCGTCCGCTGGGCGACGCCCGTGGTCTCCTTCCAGCGGACCGCCACCCAGGACCTCGAACTGGGCGGACAGCAGATCAAGAAGGGCGACCGGGTCGGCCTGTTCTACTCCTCGGCCAACAACGACCCCGAGGTGTTCGAGAACCCGGAGCAGTTCGACATCTCCCGCGACCCGAACCCGCACCTCGGCTTCGGCGGCGGCGGTCCGCACTTCTGCCTGGGCAAGTCCCTGGCCGTGATGGAGATCAACCTGATCTTCAACGCGATCGCGGACGTGCTTCCGGACCTGCGGCTGGTCAGCGACCCCCGGCGGCTGCGGTCGGCCTGGCTCAACGGCATCAAGCAGCTGCAGGTGAGCACCACGGACGCCTGAGCACGGACGTCACCCACGCCCCCTGGACGGGCCGGATCAACTACGGCCCGTCCAGGGCGTGAAGGCCCCCGTCCTGTCTCTCCGCACCCCCGTCCGCATGGCGGACAGGTGCACGGGGATCATGGCGACCATGCATGCCCTGCTCTCCGGCTTCGCCCCCATCTGGATCCTGACCGCCATCGGTTACGCGGCCGGACGCGGCGGACTTCTCGGAGAGCAGGCGGAGTCCGTCCTCGGCCGGTTCGTCTTCCATGTGGCCATGCCCGCCGCGCTGTTCACCATGGTGTCCGGGTCCCGGCCCGCCTCCTTCGCCCATGTGTCGATGGTGGCGTTCGCGGCGGGCACGGCGCTGGTGTCCGGGCTCGGATACGTGGTGGGCCGGCGGTTCTTCGGCCGCAAGAGGGCTGACGGCGCGATCAGCAGCATGGCGTCCGGCTATGTCAACTCCGCCAACCTGGGCATCCCGGTGGCGGTTCAGGTGCTCGGCGACGCCTCGTTCGTCGCGCAGGTCATCCTGTTCCAGGTGCTGTTGGTATCACCCGTGATCCTGACCCTGCTGGACTCGGGCACACAGGCGGCCGGGCGCCCCGGCGGCGGGCTGCGGCGCATGCTCACCATGCCGGTCCGCAATCCCGTCATCATGGCCTCGCTGCTCGGCGTGGCCGTCTCCGTGTCCGGACTGCGGCTGCCGGCCGCGGTCACCCACTCCTGCGACGTGCTCGGCGCCGCCGCGGTCCCGACGGCGTTGATCACGCTGGGTCTGTCCCTGCACGGCGGCCCGGCCGACGGGACCGGCCGGGTCGCGGGCCGTGCGGAGGTCGGTGTCGCGGTCGCGCTCAAGACCCTGGTCCAGCCACTGGTCGCCTTCGCCGTCGCCGGTCCGCTCCTCCACCTGCCCGATCATCAGGTGCTGGCCGTGGTGCTCTGCTCCGCTCTGCCGACGGCGCAGAACGCCTTCATCTACGCCCGGCAGTACGGCCTGGACACCGGCCTCGCCCGCAATTCCGTGGTGGCCTCCACGGTCGTGTCGATGCTCACGCTGTCCTTCGCCACCTGGGCACTGGGGCCGTCCCGCTGATCCGTTGGAGTGGCGGGGTCCGCCGGACGGGCGGATGCTGGGGACGCGACGATCCACATACCGAGGGGGTGCCGGACGCTTCTGCCGTCCGGCACCCCTTCGGCCATCGCCCGCCGTCAGGCGCTCTCGGTGACCCGCCCGACCGGTTTCGACAGCGTCGTGGCCTCCGTGGCGCTCTGCGGCTTCTCTCCCGGCCTCCGCAGCCTGCGCGGGCCCGAAAGCACGTACGTGAGACCGAAGCCGAGGGCCACCACCGTCGCCCCGCCCACCGCGTCGAGCACCCAGTGGTTGCCCGTCGCGACGATCGTCGAGAGCGTGAACAGCGGGTGCAGCACCCCCAGCGCCTTCATCCAGACCTTCGGGGCGAGCATCACGATCACCACACCGCACCACAGGGACCAGCCGAAGTGCAGCGAGGGCATCGCCGCGTACTGGTTGGTCACCCCGGTCAGCGTGCCGTAGTCGGGCTTCGCGAAGTCCTGGACACCGTGGACCGTGTCGATGAAGCCGAGCCCGGGCATCAGCCGCGGCGGGGCCAGCGGGTAGAGCCAGAATCCGACCAGGGCGAGCAGCGTGGCGAAGCCGATGGAACTGCGGACCCAGCGGTAGTCCGCGGGGCGGCGTACGTACAGCACGCCCAGGATGGTCAGCGGCACGATGAAGTGGAACGTCGAGTAGTAGTAGTCGAAGAAGTCCCGAAGCCAGCCGACCTTGACGACCGAGTGGTTGACCCAGTGCTCGATGTCGATGTGCAGCCACTGTTCGATCGAGTGGATCTGCCGGCCGTGGTGCTCCGCGGTGGCACGGCCTGCCGTCGCGGCCAGCCTGACCTGTTGGTACGCGGAGTAGACGACCCTGATCAGCAGGAGTTCCAGCAGCAGGTTCGGCCGGCTGAGCACCCGCCGCCAGAACGGCAGCAGCGGCACCCTGCTCCAGCGGGCGGCGACCGGGGACGCGTGGTCGGTGGGGATCGGCTGCTGCCAGTGCGGCGAGGTGCGCGGCACGAACGGGGCGACGCACGCGGCCGCGAGCGCGGCGATCAGCAGCACGTTGTCGCGGACCGGGAACATCGCCTCGATGTTCGGCAGCAGCATCTTGCCCGGCAGTGTGACGACGAGGATCACGACGGCCGGCCACACCGGCCGGTCGGAGGCCCGCTTGCCGACCCGGCCGACGACGGCGAGCAGCACCCACAGCAGTTGGTGCTGCCAGGCGGTGGGCGCCACGGCGACGGAGACGCAGCCGGTGACGGCCACGGCGAGCAGCAGCTGGCCGTCGCGCGCGTACCGTGCGGCGCGGCGCAGTCCGAGGAAGCAGACGGCCGCGGCCAGCACGACAAAGAGGGTGATCTCCAGCGGGCCCTCCAGGCCCAGGCGGAGCAGCGCACCGTGCAGCGACTGGTTGGCGAGGCTGTCCGCCTGGTCGCCGAGCCCCGCGCCCGCGACATGGTGCACCCAGTACGTCCACGAGTCGTGCGGCATCGCGGCCCAGGCCAGCGCCGTGCAGACGGCGAAGGCCGCGCCGCCGGTCAGCGCGGCCCGGCGTCTGCCGGTCAGCCAGAGCAGGACGGCGAAGAGCAGCACCGTCGGCTGGAGCGCGGCCGCGACCCCGATCAGTACGCCCGAGGTCCGTTCACCACGGACCACGAAGCAGCCGACGAGGACCAGGAGGACCGGCAGGATGCTGGTCTGGCCCAGGTGGAGGGCGTTGCGCACCGGCAGCGAGAGCATCAGCAGGCTGATGGCGACGGGGGCGGCGAGCAGGGCCGTACGGCGGCTGACGGGGGCGGGCAGGGCGCGGGCCGCGATGACTCCGAGCGCGGCGACGAGCAGCAGCGAACCGAAGGTCCAGGCGACGCCGAGGCTCTGTTCGGCCGTGCGGGTCAGTGGCTTGAGCACCAGGCCGGCGAAGGGAGTGCCGGTGAACCGGTCGGTGTCGTAGAGCGAACCCGTCACATGAAGCACACCGTTCTCACCGATCCACGTCTCCAGATCGGTGAGGCGTTCGCCGGGCGGCTGCCGCAGCACCACCGCCATCTGCCGCACGGCCAATGCGGCCACAACCAGCCAGAGCACGGCACGGGCAGCCCCGGTCCTCGCTCCCGTCGCCGCGTCTGTGCGCACACTGTGCTCCGCGTTCGCCACGTTGCGCCGACCCTCCCAACGTTTGGTGCCGGTTCTCTGTCCGGCATGCTGTGAAACCTTCGCATTGCCCTATGAGGTAGACACAATCACCCCCTCTTCACCTGACTGTCATCTCGCTTTTGTCCGAAAGAATGCCCGGCGGGGTGGTGCGGACAGGCCGGAACGGCCGGAACCGGTGAGGCCGCCCGCACGTCTGAGCCCCTGATCGGTGACCACGGGGAGGAACACGGAACATGCGGTGTGCGGGGAGAAATCGACAGGTGCGGCATCGGCCGCGCGGGTGGGCGCGCCGTGCGCTGTCCCTGGTCATGCTGGTGTTCTCGCTGCAGCTGGGGTCGCTGGTCGCACCGGCGTACGCGTGCGGCTGCGGGGCGATGGTCGTGCACCGTGACAGTCAGGTGTCGGTCGACCGGGAGACGTCCGTGGTCGGCTGGGACGGCAGCACCGAGCAGATCGTGATGCGGCTCACCGTGCGCGGGAACGCCCCCGAGGCAGCCTGGATCATGCCCGTGCCGCACCGGGCCACGGTCGAGCTCGGTGACGCCTCGCTCTTCTCCGAGCTCCAAACCCTCACCGCCCCGGTGAGCGCCACACGCCACTACTTCTGGCCACGTGCGAAGGACTGGCCGTTCGGTGGTTCCGACAGCAGGTCCGGGGACCGCGCCGCCGCTCCCGCGGCCGCGGCACCCGTCGAGGTGGTGGGCCGGGAACGGCTCGGGCCGTTCGACGTGGCCCGGCTGGCCGCGACCGACCCCACCGCGCTGGAGGGCTGGCTGAAGGAGAACGGCTTCGATCTGCCGGACCGGCTCGCGACGGCGCTGCGCCCCTACGTCGAGCAGAAGTGGGAGTACGTGGCCGTGCGCCTCGCTCCCCAGGAGTCCGGCAGCCCGCTGAGCGGCGAGCTCGACCCGCTGCGGCTGCGGTTCGCCAGCGACCGTCCGGTCTACCCGATGCGCCTGTCCCGGCTCGCCGCGACGCCGCAGTCCCTGGGTCTGTACGTGCTCGCCGCGCACCGCATGGAGCCGCGCGGCGCCATCGGCGGGCAGCGCCCCGAGGTGACGTACGCGGGCCGGGTCGGCACCGGGCAGGAGCAGGGTGCGCATCCGGCGCTCGACGCGCTGACGGGCGGGAAGCCGGTGTTCGTCACGGCGATCGACCAGTCTTTCCCGCGGCCGGAGCTGATCGACGGGGACCACGAACTGCGGGCGGCCGCCGCGGACACCCCGTACCGGACCACGTACTACCGGGACGAGCTGCTGACCGTGGGCGGCATCCCGGCCTGGGTGTTGTCGCTGCTCGGTGGAGCGGTGGTGGTGGTCGCGGCCCTGGTGCTGGTGCTGCGGGCACGGGGGCGACGTCCGGTGACACCGCCGCCGCCGGTCACCGTGCCGCCGCCACTGAGGTGAGAGGGGGCCCTGCGCCGGGCCCGGCGACCTGGACATGCGTACGCCGGGTGAGTTGCGGGACGGCGCTCCTCGAGACGTCCGCGGGGTGCGCCGTCGGCACCAAATCGTTTCCCCATACAGCCATACGGACCCCAGAATGACCCGATGACCTGGACCATGAACCCCGAACGCTTCGACTCCCCGGATGCCGCCCTGCTGCGCCGGGACTACTACGACGAGGTGGCCAGCCGCTACTGGAAGCGGCCCGCGACCGCGGCGGAGATCGACGAGGGGCTCACCGACGACGGCGCCGAACGGCTCGTCCCGCCGACCGGCGAGTTCGTCGTCGGCCGCTTCGGGGGCAGTGCGGCGGCCTGCGCCGGGCTGGTCGTGATGGACGCGGGGATCGCGGAGCTGACCCGGGTCTACGTACGCCCCGAGGCGCGCGGCACGGGCGGCGGCGGGCTGCTGCTCACGACCGTCGAGAGCCTGGCGCGGGCCATGGGCGTGCGGCAGATCCGGCTCGACACCCGTAACGACCTCGTCGAGGCGCGCGGACTGTACGCCAAGCACGGCTACCGCGAGGTCCCGGCCTTCCACCGGCGCCAGTACGCGGAGCACTGGTTCGCCAAGGAGCTGTAAGGACCTGCGACCTGCGGGCAAGCACCCGCGGGGACAGCCCTCAGGTGGGCCGCTGGTGCGGGTGCCCGGCCGCGTGGTCCCGCTTGGGCCCCGGGCTGTGCGGGCGCTCCTTGCTCGATCCGGTGGTCTCCGCCGTCAGTTCCGACACCAGGGCGACCAGGTCGGTCGGGCGGCCCGGACCCCACCAGTCGCCCAGCAGCTCGGCCAGGGAGTCCTCACGGGCCTGCGCGAGCTTCACCACGGCCTCGGCGCCCGGTTCGGTGAGCACCATCTGCACCCCCACCCGGCGGGCCAGACCGCGCTCCTCCAGCTGGCGGGCGGCGTCGCTGATCACCCGCAGCGGTACGGGGGCGACATCGGCGAGCCGGGCGGGCTCGACGGTGCCGTGCCGTTTGATGCGCAGCAGCATCCAGCTGGCGGCCGGCAACAGGTCGTAGCCGGCCCGCTCGGTGATCTTCTCGTAGACCTCGCGGCGGCCCTCCCTGGTGGCGAGGACCGAGAGGGCACGTGCGCACTCGTCGTACGAGGACCGCTCCACCGGGTTCGACGCCAGCGTCTCGGTGGAGTCGGGGGCGGTCACCGAGCCGCGCAGCTTGTCCTCCTTGAGCAGCCAGGCGAAGAGGAAGGCGATGAGGACCACGGGGGCGGCGTAGAGGAACACATCGGTGATCGACGTCGAGTACGCGTTGAGCACGGGCTGCTGGATCGCGGGCGGCAGCTGGCCGATGGCGCGCGGGTCGGCGGCCAGCTCTTTGGCGCTGACTCCGGGCGGCAGCGGCCGGCCGGCGAGGGCGGAGCCGAGCTTGTCGGTGAGCCGGTTGGTGAAGATGGTGCCGAAGATCGCGACGCCGAACGAGGCTCCGATGGAGCGGAAGAAGGTCGCGCCCGAGGTGGCGACGCCGAGGTCCTGGTACGAGACGGCGTTCTGCACGACCAGGACGAGAACCTGCATCACCAGGCCGAGCCCCGCACCGAAGACGAAGAAGTAGATGCTCATCTCCCAGGTGGGGCTCGTCTCCGTGAGCCGGTGCAGGAGCAGCAGGCCGATCGCGGTGAGACCGGTGCCGACGACCGGGAAGACCTTCCAGCGGCCCGTACGGCTGACGATCTGGCCGGACAGGGTCGAGGTGATGAGCAGACCGAACACCATGGGGAGCATGTGGACGCCGGACATCGTCGGCGTGATGCCGTGCACCACCTGGAGGAACGTCGGCAGATAGGTCATCGCGCCGAACATCGCGAAGCCGACGACGAAGCTGATCACCGCGACGAGGCTGAAGGTCCTGATCCGGAACAGTTTCAGCGGCAGGACGGGCTCGGCGGCGCGCCGCTCCACGTACACGAAGGCGATCAGCAGCAGCACGCTGAGGACGGCCAGGCCGATGATCTGCCCCGATCCCCAGGCCCAGGTGGTGCCGCCGAGCGAGGCGACGAGGACCAGGCAGGTGGCGACCGAGGCGATGAGGAAGGTGCCGAGGTAGTCGATGGTGTGCTTCGTCCGGCGGACCGGAATGTGCAGCACGGCGGCGATCACGGCCAGGGCGACGACCCCGATGGGGAGGTTGATGTAGAAGACCCAGCGCCAGCTGAGGTGCTCGGTGAAGAGGCCGCCGAGGAGGGGACCGAGGACGCTCGTCGCACCGAACACCGCTCCGAACAGGCCCTGGTACTTGCCGCGTTCACGCGGGGAGACGATGTCGCCCACGATCGCCATCGACAGCACCATCAGACCGCCGCCGCCCAGCCCCTGGAGGGCGCGGAAGCCGATCAGCTGCGGCATGTTCTGGGCGATGCCGCAGAGCGCCGAGCCGATCAGGAAGATGACGATGGCGGTCTGGAAGAGCCTTTTGCGCCCGTACTGGTCGCCGAGCTTGCCCCAGAGCGGAGTCGCGGCGGTCGACGCCAGCAGATAGGCCGTGACCACCCAGGACAGGTGCTCCATACCGCCGAGATCGCTGACGATGGTCGGCAGTGCGGTGGAGACGATGGTCTGGTCGAGTGCCGCGAGGAGCATGCCGAGAAGCAGTGCGCCGATCGCCACCAGGACCGACCTCGTGGACCGGTCGGCACCGGGGGCCGGGGCCGGCGGGCTCAGCTGCTGGGCCATAGAACATCTCCTCGGATCCGGTACACCCCCATCCTGTCCGTTCCGCACCGTTATGGCCTGCCGAAGAACGTCATGATTGGGCTTCCTGGCGGCGGGCTGCATAATCGCAGGCAGTTCAAGGGGAGGGGACCCACAATGACGGGACATATATGCCCGGAGTGCGGTACGGACAACAGACCGGGCACCGGCCCGCGCTGCGCCTGCGCGTCACACGCGGCCCATGGTGAAGCCGGACCGCAGCAGAACGGGCAGTACGGCGTGACCGGACCGGGGCAGGCCGGTCATGACGCCGCCTTCGCACAGCAGGCCACCGGGCAGCTCGACGGCCGGGAGCTGGCCGCCGAACAGCAGCGCATCACGGAACAGCACCACGCCGAGCGTTCGGCGGAGATGGCGGCGGCGGAGGACTTCGATCCGCTGCGCATCCGGCCGTACGTGACGCTGGGCGGCGAGGACGCGGCGCCGGCCGCCTCCGGTGCCTCCCAGGCCTCCTCGACTCCGCAGGAGCACGTGCCGGGCGGGCAGCCGGGGGACGCCGCCACGACGATGCCGCTGTTCCTGGATCCGGCGGCGCCGGGTGCGGTGCCGGACGCGACGGACCCGGGCGGCGCGGCGGGATTCGCCGGCACCGCACTCCTCACGACCGGCCCGGACCCCGTACAGCCACGGCGTCGCCGACCCTTCGCGGCACTGGTCGCGGGGGCGGCCGTCGTCACGGTGGTCGGCACGGCGGCCTTCGTGGGCGGGCTGTTCAACGGGGACAGGAACCAGGAGGCCGACCTGGATCAGGCACTGCCCTCCACCGTGGCCAGCCTCCCCGAGGAGAGCGTCGAGCCGTCGGCCTCCGCGTCGGCGTCCGCCTCCTCGTCGGCTTCACGGTCGGCGTCCGGCTCGCCGTCCGCGTCGGCCTCCGCCTCCGCATCGTCGTCCGCATCGTCGTCCGCGTCCGCCTCCTCGTCCCGTTCCACGTCGGCGTCCCCGTCACGGTCGGCCGCCGCCTCGTCCCCGGCTGCCACGGCGGGGACCAGTAACCCCGCGGCTGTGGCGCCGCCCGCCCAGTCGCAGAGCGGCCCGACGCTGCGGCGCGGCGACGACGGCCCGGAGGTGACCGAGCTGCAGCGCCGGCTCCAGGAGGCGTGGGTGCTCGCGCAGGGCCCCATCGACGACGACTACTCGGAGCGGGTCGAGCAGGCCGTCCGCGAGTACCAGACATGGAGAAACATCCAGGGCGACCCCGAGGGTGTCTACGGGCCGAACACCCGGAGCGTGCTGGAGGCGGCCACGACGGGCCGGGGGCACCACTGATCAGCACGGAAGGCCACTCCGGGGCCGGGATTCGCTTTCCCGGTCCCGTTTTTGTATCGTGGAGAAACAAAGTGGCCTCCGCGCGCACACCCTGACCGGCGAGCGGGGGCCACTTGTTTCTCTCTCCCGCGCCGCATGTCCCCCGCGGCGTTCGCTTCCCCCGCTCTGGAGCCCGCCCATGCCGGCCACCGTCCTCACCGCCCACGCACTCCTCCTCGACATGGACGGCACGCTGGTGAACTCCGACGCCGTCGTGGAGCGCTGCTGGCGGCGCTGGGCGCTGCGGCAGGGCCTGGACCCGGTGGCGGCCCTCAAGGTGGTCCACGGCCGGCAGGGGTACGCCACGATGGCGGTGCTCCTCCCGGACCGCCCGATGGAGGAGAACTACGCGGACAACCGGGTGATGCTCGCCGAGGAGACCGCCGACACCGACGGCGTCGTCCCGGTCGGCGGCGCCCCTGCATTCATGGACGCGATCGCCCCGCTCCCGCACGCCCTGGTGACCTCGGCCGACCTGGCACTGGCCCGGGCCCGGATGACCGCGGCCGGGCTGCGGATGCCGGAGCTCCGCGTCACCGCCGAGAGCGTCGGCGCCAGCAAGCCGGACCCCGAGGGCTTCCTCAAGGGCGCGGCCGGACTCGGCTTCGCACCGGCGGACTGCATCGTCTTCGAGGACTCCGAAGCGGGCATCGCGGCCGGCCGCGCGGCGGGCATGCGCGTCGTGGGCGTGGGCCCGCGCGCGGCGGCGCTCTCCCCCGACGCCCACGTCGACGACCTGACGCAGATCCGGGTGGAAGCGGCGGCGGACGGCTCGGTCGTACTGCACATCAGCGCGCGATAGCCGACACCTACGGGACAGCCGACACCCCCGGCGGAACCCTGCTCACGCAGCACCTCCCGCCCGCCACGGCCGGCCTGCGCGCGTAACCACCCCTCCCCGCGCGGGGCTCGGCGCACAACAGCCGGCCTGCGCGCGTAACCGCCCCTGCCCGTACGGGGCTCGGCCCGCCACCGCCGGCCACCCCGCCCGGCTTCAGCGCCCCGCATCCGGCTCCTCCGCCGACTCGCGGTGCAGCCGCCCTCGCGCCACCAGTTCCAGCACGGTCGCGACGGCCGCCGCCTGAACGGCCATCAGGGCCACCAGCACGAACAGCTGTACGGCGCCCGCCTGTACCGGTGAGGCGCCGCCCAGCAGCATGCCCACGAAGGCCCCGGGCAGCGTGACAAGTCCCACCGTGCGCGTCTGGTCGAGCCCCGGCAGCAGCGCGTCCGACGCCGCGGGCCGGGCGATCTCCAGCCGTGCGTCACGGTCCAGGAACCCGAGAGCCATCGCCGCCTCCACCTCCCCCCGCCGCGTGGCCAGTTCGTCGAGCGCCCGTCGGCCGCCGAGCACCGTCGCGGTCAGCGCGCCCCCGATGAGAATGCCCGTCACCGGGATCAGCGCGATGCCCCGGACCGGGACAAGGCCGGTGAGCAGCAGCACGACGACGACCGGCACGACCCCCGCCCCGATGGGCACGGCCGCCCAGCGCCACGTGCGGTTTCCCGTGATCCGGCGCCCCGCGGTCCACACGGCCACGGCGTACATCAGCGCGATGAACGCGAACATCGGCGCCAGGGCGTGGACCACCCAGCCGATCAGCGAGGAGACCACGGCGAGCTGGACCGCGGCCCGCAGCCCGGCCACGACGATCTCGCGCGACCGGCCGAGGGACGCGAACCGGGCGACGGCGGCGGCCGCCACGAGCAGCAGCGCCAGGACGACGCCGAGCGTGAGGTTGACCGGAAGCAGCACGCGGCCACCCTAAGACCACCCCCGTCCGGGCCCCCGCCGCGAACCGCGACCGCCCGCGCCGAGTCGGAGCCCGCCCCACCCCGGCCCGGCCCACGGACCTGCCGCCCCTCGGTTCCGTACGCCCGCGCACGCACTCCGGTACGCCCCCGCACCCCGAACCTCTTTGTCAGACCCCTTGATGTGACGTGCCCATGTCGCCACTCTGTTACCTGGCGCCCACCCCACGGAAACCTGGCGCCGCCACGATGGCCGGGCCGTTCCGAACGGGCCGCCCAATATCCCCCCACATCAAGGGAGTTCGCATGTCAGGTGTCTACGCGCGTCGCATAGCCGTCCTCGCCGCAACCGCCGCCCTCGCCGCAACCACCGGACTGCTCACCGCCCCCAGCGCGCAGGCGGCCATGCCCACCCCGGTCTCCGCGTCCACCGCCCGCACGTATCTGAGTGAGCTGACCGTGGCGGCGGAGGGCTCGTCCACCGGATACAGCAGGGACAAGTTCCCGCACTGGATCACCCAGTCGGGTGCCTGCAACACCCGCGAGGTCGTCCTCAAGAGGGACGGCACGAACGTCTCGCAGGACTCCAGCTGCGCCGCGGTCAGCGGCAGTTGGTACTCGCAGTACGACGGCGCCACCTGGACCGCAGCATCCGATCTGGATATCGACCACATGGTCCCGCTCGCCGAGGCGTGGCGTTCCGGCGCTTCCAGCTGGACCACCGCCCAACGACAGGCGCTCGCCAACGACCTGACGCGTCCGCAGCTCATCGCGGTCACGGACAACGTCAACCAGTCCAAGAGCGACCAGGACCCCGCGACCTGGCTCCCCTCGCGCACCGCGTACCAGTGCACGTACGTACGCGCCTGGGTGCACGTGAAGCACTACTACGACCTGAGTGTCGACTCGGCCGAGAAGAGCGCCCTGCAGTCCGTGCTCAACGGCTGCTGATCGCCCGGCGAGGACCGGGGACCGGCTGACCGCCGGGCACCCTCCCGGAACCACCTCGCACTCCCCCGTCGTTCCGTACGGTACGAACCCGCCGTACGCATCCGTCGTACGGAACCGTCCCGTACGGAACGACGCGAGGAGCACCACATGGCCGGGCTGCGCCTGGGACCACTGCTGCGGTACGTCGACTGGGAGACCGCCTCCACCGCGACCGTCTGGGTCGAGGCGGACCGGCCGTGCACGGCCCAAGTCCGGTGCGCGGACGGGGCGTCGGGCTCGTCCCGAACCTTCGCGGTCGCCGGGCACCACTACGCCCTGGTGGTCGTGACCGGACTGACGCCCGGCTCCACCACCCCGTACGAGGTACTGCTCGACGACCGCACGGTGTGGCCGCCCGAGCAGTACCGGTTCCCGCCGAGCACGATCACCACCCCGCCCATATCCGCAGCGGCGGACGACGGCGAGAGGGCCGAACCCGCCACGGTCCGGGTCGCGTTCGGTTCCTGCCGCTGGGCGGCGCCGCCCGCCGACGGCCACCTGCCGGGCCGGACCGACCCCGTCGGCCCGGACGCCCTGGACACCCTCGCCGCACGCCTCGCGTCCGACCCCGACGCCGTACGCCCCGACGTCCTGCTGCTCCTGGGCGACCAGGTGTACGCGGACGAGACCTCCGAGGCGACCCGCCGCAGGCTGGCGGCACGGCGCGATCTGGGCGAGCCGCCGGGAGCGGAGGTGGCGGACTACGGCGAATACACCTGCCTGTACGACGAGTCGTGGCGCGACCCCGAGGTGCGGTGGCTGCTCTCGACGGTCCCCAGCTGCATGATCTTCGACGATCACGACGTCATCGACGACTGGAACACCAGCGCCGCCTGGCTGGCCTCCGTCCGGGCCACGCCCTGGTGGCACGAGCGGATCGTCAGCGGGCTGATGTCGTACTGGGTCTACCAGCATCTGGGCAATCTCTCCCCCGCCGAGATCGCCGCGGACCCGCTGCACACGGCGGTGCACGCCACCGCGGACGCCACGGAAGCGATGCGTCGCTTCGCCGCCGAGGCCGCCGCCGACCCCACCCGGACCCGCTGGAGCTACCGGCGCATTTTCGGCCGAGTACGGCTGCTCATGGTCGACAGCCGCGCGGCCCGGGTGCTCGACGAACAGCAGCGGGCGATGCTCCACCCGCAGGAGGCTCAGTGGCTGCGGCAGGAGGCCCTGTCCGCGCCCGGCTCCTGCGATCACCTTCTGATCGGCACCTCGCTGCCGTGGCTGCTGCCGCCCCTGGTCCATGACGCGGAGCAGTGGAGCGCCGCACTGTGCCGGGGCGAGCGGGGCGGGCCGGACGGCCGCTGGGCGCGCGTCGGCGAGTTCCTGCGACGGCGCTCCGACCTGGAGCATTGGGCGGCGTTCCCCGAGTCGTTCGGACGGCTGACGGAGCTGATCCGGGAGGTGGCCGAGGGGCCGGAGGCCCCGGCGACGGTATGCGTGCTGTCGGGCGATGTGCACCATGCGTACATCGCGGAGCCCGACCCGTCCGCTCCGGCCCCCGGCGGCGCACCGACGGCCCGCGTTCTGCAGCTGACCTGCTCTCCCGTGCACAACTCCATCCCCGCACCGCTCAGGGGCGGCTTCCGTTTCGCCTGGAGCCGGGCGGGACGGCTGCTCGGCCGGCTGCTGGCACGGCACGGGCGCACCGGGACGCCGCCGGTGCGGTGGCACAGGACGGACGGACCGTGGTTCGGCAATCAGTTGATGACGCTGACCTTGAGTGGCCGGAAAGCCGCGTTGTCATTGGTTCAGGCCAAGTCACGGAAGACGGGGACCGTGCTGGAGCTGGCCTTCGACCGCTCGCTGACCGATGACGCACCGTCGGGTTTCAGCCAGTCGACAAAACGTTGAACTTGCAAGTATTGGTGAGGTCTACCTAATCTAAGGCGCTCAGTCGGTTCACGTCCCCACCAGACCGAAGGAGCTCTCCCCCCATGTACACACGCCTGAACCAAGCCCAGCCCTATGCCCTCGCGCTCTTCCGCATCGTCGTAGGCCTGCTCTTCGCCTGCCACGGCGCCGCCTCGCTCTTCGGCATCCTCGGCGGCGCCATGGGCGGCGGCTCCATACCTGCCGGCACCTGGCCCGGCTGGTACGCGGCGGTCATCCAGCTCGTCGGCGGCGGCCTCGTGGTGCTGGGCCTCGGCACCCGTATCGCCGCCCTCGTCGCGTCCGGCTCCATGGCGTACGCGTACTTCAAGGTCCACCAGCCCGATGCGCTCTTCCCGCTGGAGAACGGCGGCGAGCCCTCGGCCGTCTACTGCTGGGCCTTCCTGCTGCTCGTCTTCACCGGCCCCGGCGCCCTGGCCCTGGACCGGCTGTTCACGTCCCGCACCACCGCGAAGCGCGACCAGGACCGCGCAGTCGAGCCGAGCACCCCGGTAGCCGCCTGACGCGATCCGCACCCCCACCGCACGGGTTCGCGCCGACCGGGCCCGCTGCTGGACCTCGTGCCCGCCGGGAGCCGCTCCCCGGCGGGCACGAGGTACGGGCGCAGGAGGACACGCGTACGGGGGCGGGCAGCGCGCCGCGGCACGGCTGTGACTCACGTGAGATGCCCAACATCACGCATATATAGGGATCTCCAGGTGAACGGCAGGCGTACGCTGTACAGCTGTCCCTGCCGCTCCTGCCGCTCCCCTTGCGACGTCGCGGCGTGGTTACGAATCGGGGAGTAGAAGGTGCTCGAGAGTGTGGGTGCGCTGACCAGCAGCCCATGGATCTACGCCGTGGTCGCCCTCTCCGTGCTGCTGGACGTCTTCCTCCCCGTGCTGCCGAGCGGAGTCCTCGTGATCACGGCCGCAACGGCCGCCGCCGCGGGCACCACCAGCGTCGCTGCCGACGCAGCAGGCGCGGCCCGGCACGTGACCGAGGTCCCCTCGGTCCTGGCCCTGATCCTCTGCGCGGCCACCGCCTCGGTCCTCGGCGACCTCGTCGCGTACAAGCTGGCCTGGCGCGGCGGCGAGCGCCTGGACCGCGCCATCGCCCGCTCGCGCCGTCTCACCTCGGCGCAGGAACGTCTCGGCGCGGCGCTGAGCCGCGGCGGCGGGGTCCTCGTCGTCATCGCCCGCTTCGCCCCGGCCGGCCGCTCCGTCGTCTCGCTGGGCGCGGGCGCCTCGCACCGCGACGTGAAGGAATTCCTGCCGTGGTCGGCCGTGGCTGGCGTGGCCTGGGCGGGCTACAGCGTGGGCCTCGGCTACTTCGGCGCACACTGGCTCGGCGCGAGCTGGCTGGGCACGGCCCTCTCGGTCCTGGCCCTGTTCGTCGCGGGGGCGTTCGCCGCACTCCTGATGAAGCGCCCCGCTGCGGCGGCCGCCGCAGCCGCATCCGCCCCGGTCTCGGTCTCTACGGCGTCCTGACACCACCCCGCACTTCCAGACCGTCCAGCAGCCTGGCCGTCGCTTCGGCGATGTCGTCGACGGCTTGGTCGAAGACCTCCCTGTTGTGCGCGGCCGGAGCGCGGAAGCCGGACACCTTGCGGACGAACTGCAGGGCGGCGGCGCGGATGTCCTCCTCGGTCGCCTCTTCGGGGAGGGCCGGCGGACGAAGGGTCTTGATACTGCGGCACATGACTCCAGTGTGGACCGCAGCACTGACAACGTCCCGGGCTGCGGGTGCGCCCGGCCCACCGGGCCCGACGCACCCCGGCCCACCCCGGGCCGTCAGCCGGCCAGGCCGCTGATCGCGTCGCCGACGTACTTGGCACCGAGGACGACCAGCACCGTCGTCATGATCGCGGCGTTGTGCCGCCCCATCCACGCCTTCCACTCCCCCAGCACCTTCGCCGACCGCTCCCCGCCGAAGAGGTAGACGGACAGCGGCAACGTGGTGCAGAGCGACGCGACGAGCACCATCAGCACGCCGGCGACAGCCTTCCCGCCCCCGTCCGCCGTGCTGGAGGCGATGGATACGGCACCGCCGACCGCCAGCACCAGGTTCTTCGGATTGGCGACGGCCAGCGCGGCCGCCAGCCCGGCCGACTTGCCGGGGGTGAATCCGTCGATCGCCTGCATCCACTTGGGCTGCTCGGCGTCCTGCCCCTCCCTCGGCCGTCCCTTCCACTGCTTGGCCGCCATCAGCACGAACAGTGCGCCCAGCCCCAGTTTCAGCCACAGTGTCCAGGTGGCGGGTCCCTCGTCGCCCTCGGAGGCGTCGGCCCCCGAGCCGGCGAGCACGACCACCGTGACCAGGACGGCGAGCGACACCGTCCAGCCGAGCGCGAACGCGATGCCGTTGGACCGGCCGCGCGGGGTGGCCAGCATGAGAATGACGGCGATCAGCGGCAGCGGGCTGATCGCGATGCCGACGGCCGACGCCAGCATCTGGCCGATCGCGTCACCCACGGCCACCCCCTTCGACCCGCCGGACGGGGGGAATCTCGTACTCCCCGTCGAGGACGGCCCGTTCCGGCATGTAGAGCCTGAGCATGGGCCGGAAGTCGCCCTCCGGCGCCGGCAGCCAGTTCGCCGCGGCGGCCGGATCGGCAGGCCGCTCCTTGCTCATGTGGATGGTCAGCGACCCGTCGTCGGCGCGCACGATCCCGGGCGTACGGTCCCCGATCGAGTACCGCGCCGCCGGGTTGGCGACGAGGAAGTAGTCCGGGGTGTCGTACATGGTCACGGACCAGAACGCGTCGACCGGCGGCGACTCCTCGAAGCGGAGCTCGTAGCGGTGCGCACCGCTGAGCGGCGCACCCGCGGCGTCGTGGAAGGTCTGCGCGTACACGGCCTCGTAGCCGTGGTTCCCCCACAGCCCGATGCGGGCCGCCACCGCCCTGGCCAGGTAGGAGGCCTCCCGGTCCGCGATCTTCCACTCCGGTGAGTCGATGGTCCCGACGCCGAACCAGTCCAGGTTGTAGTCGAAGAGGTGGGGATTCATCGACCATCCCCCGCCCCCGTCCCCGGCCCCCGACCGGCTGGCCGCCTCCACCCGTTCCTTGCCCAGCGCCAGCCCCTCGGTCAGGGCGCGCACGAGAGCGGAACCGGCCGGGACGTACGGCGAAGGCCCCTCCTCCAGGAGTCCCAGCGGCTGGAACCGGTCCTGATAGGCCCGGTCCGCGGCGGACGGCGGGAAGTCGGCCATCCACACCCTGAGCTGCTCGAAGAAGCGGAGTTCCGCCGGCACCCCGGCGTCGGGTGCGGGCAGACCGGTGCGGTGCTCGCCCGGCTCGAGGTGGGCGAGGGTGAGCTGTTCCTGGAGCCCGCGGACCCGCCGCTGCAAGTCCTCGGGGCCGTCGCAGGCGTTGCGGCCGACGATGGTGACGACCGTGGTGGGGGCGTCGATCACCCCGCGCACGTCGTCGGGCGCGGTGCCCGCCCACCCCGGCGGCACGACGAGCCAGTCGCCCGCCTCCGTCCCCGTGGACCGGCGGCCGACGTACGCGAAGTTGTTGGACCATGCGTCGACGAACTGCAGGACGTAGTACGCCCCGTCGGTGTCCGGGACGTGCAGCCGGACCGGTCCGCCGGAGAGGTCGAGCTGGGCGAGGGAGTAGACGGTGTCGTTGTTGACGGACACGAAGTGCGCGTCGGCGTCGGCGAGCCGGTCGGAATGGGAGAACTGGTTGAAGGGCGCTGCCGCCAGCGTGCCGAACCCCTTGTGCAGGCACGTCTCAACCATCGACAGGTCGAAGACGAGCGGATACCCGTAGACGTACGCCTCGGCAGCCAGCTCGACGAGCTCGGACGTTTGCTCCTCGGACATGGAAGACCTCCCCTTAAGTGGTCGCACACGGCTCAGCGGTCGTGCGCAGTTCAGCGGTCGTGCACGGCTCAGCGGTCGTGCGCGGCGAGCGTCGGCATGGACCAGCCACCGTCCAGGACGGACGGTTCGGGCCCGTACACGCGGACGGCGATGGTGAACGGCCCGTCCGGCGCGGGAAGCCAGTTGGCGGCCTGCTTCGGGTCGTCGGGCCGGTCCTTCTGTACGTAGAGGGTCAGTCCGCCGTCCTCGTCGTACACCAGGCCCGGGGTGCGGTCGCCGATCGAGTAGCGGTCGGCGGGGTTGGCGACGAGCAGCCGCTCGGGCAGCCGGTACATGGTGGCGGACCAGAAGAACCGGGCGGGCGGCAGCTGCCCGGCCGGGAAGTGCACGGTGTGGTCGCGGACGGAGGCGTCCGGCGGGCGGTTGCCCCGGTCGTCCTCCAGCCATCCCGCGTACCAGGCCTCGGCGGCGGGCAGCCCGTAGAGCCCCTTGTCGACGCCGACCGCGCGGGTGAGGTGGTCGTCACCGTGTTCGGCCCGCGTGCCGAACCAGCCGGTGGAGTCGGCGGCCCCGCTCTTCGCCGCCTCCAGCCGCTCGCGCGCGTCGGCGATCCCCAGCCGGACGGCCTCCTGGATCTCCGGCTTCAGCGCGGCGAGTTCGAATTCGCCACTGCCGTCGACGCCGAGCGCGGCGAGCCGCTCGCGCAGCTCCCTTTCGCTGTCGAGTACGGGGAAGAACTGGAGCAGGAAGTCGAGCAGCGTGAAGAACTCAGCACTGTCCAGGTCCTCCTCGCGCCACACGGGCCAGACGGGCTCGCCGACGGGGTGCGGGGCTGCCGTGTCGAGGAACTCCGACAGCGGTCGCAGCCGGTACTGCTCCTGGATCGTCCGCAGGGCCGCCACGTCCCCGGGGCCCGCCAGATACGTACGCCCGAGAATCCCGACGAGGAAGGTGTCCGCACGCAGCACCCCGCTGATCCCGTCGGGCACCTGCCCCCGCCACCCGGGTCCCGCGACGAGGTAGTCCCCGGCTTCCTTCCCGGTCGTACGCGTCCCGATGTAACCCACGTACGAGGTGTCGAGGTCGTGGAGCGGCAGGACGTAGTACCGGTCGACGGCCGGTACGGAGACCACCCACGGCTCGTCGCGCAGATCGAGCCACGCCCAGGAGTACGGGGTGTCGTTGTTGGGCGTCACCACATCGGTGTTGGCCGGGGTGAACGGCTGGGAGTAGTGCCGGAACCGCCCGAAACCACCGACCGAACGGGGATCGTCCGGGTCGATGGCCTGCGGATACATGGTGCGGTAGTTCTGGAGCAGCGGATATCCCCATATCCAGGCGTCCGCCGCTGCCGAACGCGCCGGCCCGGCGGTGGGAGCCGCCGCCGGGCCGGCGCCGTTGCCCGCGCTCATCCGATGACCGACTTCGAGCGGTCCGTGCACAGGGCCCAGATCACGAAGGTGTCGATCGCGAGGGAGACGACGGCCCAGATCGGCTGGTAGGGCAGCCACATGAAGTTGGCGATCATGTTGAGCGCCGCGAGCCCCACACCTGCGCCGCGCGCCCAGACGGAGCCCTTGAGGATGCCCCAGCCGACTACGGCGATGATGACGCCGAGGATGAGGTGGATCCATCCCCAGGTCGTCACGTTGAACTCGAAGACGTAGTTGTTGATCCGTGCGTAGACGTCGTCGGACGCGATACCGGCGATGCCCTTGATCGCCCCCAGCACCCCGTCGACCATCAGCAGGACACCGGCGAACATGATCCCGCCGGCCGCCCAGGGGTTGATGCCCCCGGGGTGCGACGGAGGCGAGGAAGAGCTGTCGGGCGTGGGCGCTGTCTGTGCCATGAGAACTCCTGGGCCGGTGGGGCTACGTCAGACCGACCCTGCTCGGCACCTTCGGGCGCGGCTACTTGGACGCGGCCATACGGGTGACAGGGGTGGGGCGGAAATTCCCTCCCCCCTCACGGACCCGCACGGCTAACCTTCGACCATCAACTGATCCTTCAGGCAGGAGTGGAGATGCCCGGTCGCCCGAGCGCGCGCTGACGTCGCAGGTCGTGATCGACCCGTCATCGCGTGCTGCCTCCGGTCTGCGGCACAGCGAGCCTTTCTCGCCCGAACCGCCGGTGCACATTCCCGTGCCCCGGCCGGCGAGCGTTGTCCTTCGCAGCTCAAGGGGCCCCCGTGCAACCCATGCCGTCCATCCGAACCTCCTCCGCACCTGCCCGCCGCCTCCCTCCACCGAATCCCCCTGAATCCCGGTCCGGAGCCCTGCGCGTCCGGGCGACGCGATGAAGGCGGCCGGCAAGACCGGGGCCGGGGCTCCGCCGGGGCTGTGGCGGGACGCCGACTTCCGCAGGCTGTGGGTGGGCCAGACCGCGTCGCAGTTCGGGGAGCAGGCCACGCAGGTGGTCCTGCCGCTCGTCGCAGTGGTGTCGCTCAACGCGGGTTCCGGTCAACTCGGCTTCCTGCGTGCGGTGGAACAGGCGCCGATCCTGCTGCTCTCGCTCTTCGCGGGCGCGTGGGTGGACCGTCGGCGTGCCCGTACGGTGATGGTGCTGGCGGACTGCGGCCGGGCACTCGCGCTGGCGGTGATCCCCGCCGTCTGTCTACTGGGCCTCCTCGGACTGCCCGTACTGTTCGTGGTCGCTCTGCTCGTCGGCGTACTGAGCGTGTTCTTCGACGTGGCGTACCAGGCGTCGCTCGTACGGCTCGTGGACCGCGACCAGCTGACGCAGGGCAACAGCGCCCTGGAGGGCAGCAGATCCGCGGCGCAGATAGGCGGCCCGGCACTCGGTGGCACGCTGGTGTCGGTGTTCTCGGGCCCGGCCGCTGTCGTCACCGGCGCGTTCTTCTTCGCACTGTCGTCCGTGTCGATCTGGCGGATCCGCAGGCACGAACCGGTACCGGCGCCCATCGACGGACGGGCCCGCATGTGGCGGCAGATCGACGAGGGCCTGCGTTTCGTGGCCGGCAACGCCTCGCTGCGGGCGGTGGGTGTGGCCTCGGCCCTCTTCCAGTTCTGGTTCGCCGCCCTGATGACCGTCTACCTGCTCCACCTCCCGCGCGGACTGCACCTGTCGGCCACGGCCATCGGCCTGGCACTCGCCGCGACGGGCCCGGGCGCGGTCGTGGGATCGCTGTTGGCGGCGAGGCTGCCGGGGAGGTTCGGGTACGGCAGGGTGCTGGTGTCATCGGCGGTGATCGCGGACGGCGTGATGCTGTGCGTACCGGCGCTGCACGGCTCGGCGGCCGTCACGCTCCCCGTACTCATCGGCGTCAACTTCGCCTTCGGCACCTTCGGTCAGCTGGTCAACGTCACTTTGATGGCGGTGCGGCAGGCCATCACGCCCCTGCCGATACAAGGCCGGGTCGTGGCAACGATCAACTTCGCCGGCATGGGCCTGACCCCGGTCGGTTCCCTGCTGGGCGGCTTCCTGGCGGGCCACTGGGGACTGCGTACGAGCCTGCTGGTGACCGCCGTCGCCCTCTCCCTGTCCCCGCTGTTCATGGCGTTCTCCCCGCTGGCGCGCCTGGGCAGACAGCTTCCGCACGAACCGCGAACGGGACCGCTGGGACCGCTGCATGCCTGCCGCCAACGCACGAGTGGGGCCTGTACGGCTCCGGAGCCGTCGGTTACCCGTCGTCGGTCTCGGGACGGCGCCCGGCCCTGGGCGAAAGCAGGCCGCGCAGTGCGGCGGCGACTCTCCCGGGTTCGCTGATGAAGGGTGAATGGCCCGTGTTCCAGGTCAGGGTGCTGGAACAGCGCCTGCTCATATCTCTCTGCACCTCGGGGTCGATCGCGCGGTCCTGACTGCAGACGATGTAGGTGGACGGCGTGCTCCGCCATGCCTGCCGCACCGGCACGCCTCGGCCGCACCCGGGCTTCTGCGGCCGCAGCAACGACGCTGCCCAGAGGGCTCGTTCCCTCGGGGCATCGCCGTAGAACACGTCCACGGCCGCGGCCGCATCCACGTGGGTGCGGCCGTCGCCGTCCCGTACGACGGCGGAAGCCAGAAGTGGAGTCGACCCGCCGAGACGGGCCGCGCTCTCCCCCTCTGCGGGCACGAAGGCCGCCAGGTACACCAGGTGACCGACGCCCGTCAGTCCGGTGATGACGGACCCGCCGTAGGAGTGCCCCACGACGAGGGGCGGTTCCCCCATGGCATCGACAGCTGCCTGTACGGCTTCGGTATCGGCCTGGAGCGAGCCCCGGTGCAGTTCCGGAACGACGACGTCGACCCCTCCGGCTCGCAACTCAGCGACGACCAGGTCGAAGTGGAGTGGGTCGTGGTACAGACCGTGCACCAGCACGACGCCGTTCAGGATGGTTCCTCGATTCTGCGCAGCTTTCGTTTCCGAGGCTGCTCATTGCTTCTGGAGCTACTCATTGCTTCTGGAGCTGTTCCATGACACGGGCTTGCAACTTCGGCTCCACCTCGCGCTCACTCATGGCCCTCCGCACGAGGAGAAGATCGGCACCGTACACCCGCATGTGCTCGATCAGGGGCGCAATCCGGTCGGGACGGTTCCGGACCAGCTCGGAGACCAGCCTCAACTCCAGGCGGACGACGGGAACGACATGACTGCCGAACCCGACGCGCACACAGTGCTCCCACGGGCCGCGCCCCGCGCACTCGAACGTGTCGGTGTCGGCCGACCACTCGACCGTACTGATCTCCACATCGGTCCCGTCGACCCTGAACCGCGTGAAGTACTGCCGCGCATCGGGCAGCCAGGCCGGTGCGTCCAGGCACGGAAACCCGGACAGCCCGGCTGCGAATCTGTCGACGTCGTCCCGGTGTCCGACCAGGACATCCACGTCACCCACAGGCAGCGGGACTCCCTGTGCCAGCGCGGCACCGGTCCCGACCAACCGGTATGCGAGGCCCGACGTGTCGGGATCGACCTGGTCGAGGACGAGCGAGAAGAGTCTCCGCAGCTCGTCGGGGTCCTGCAATGCCCTTGCCCTGCCGTGGGGGTCCATCACTCAATTGTGCTCTCTGGACTGCGAGTTGCCGGTGATCATCGGAAACACCGAAGTCCGCAAGGGACGGGCATTCTCATGGTCCAGCCGCACGCGGCTCCCCCCGGAGCGAACGGCGCCGGGCCTACAGCCCCCGAAGCGCCTCGTGGAGATCGGAGTGCGCGCTCCAACAGTCGACACTACCGTCGTCGTACAGGCTGCCCATGTACCAGTCGTCGTCATCGACGGGCTTCACCAGACACAATCCCCGGAATCCCAGAACGATTTCAGGGTAGAGCCGTTCCTTCTCGGCATAGCGACCCGGCCCCACCACCCACGTCACCGAGCGATCGGTATCGAGGACCGTGGCCTCCCGGTCGCCGGAGACGCGGCGGATCTCCTCCAGAGTCCACCCAGCCGGTAGTTTCGCACCTGTCATCGGGCGATCATGACCCACCGCGTCAACCGTACGGCGGCCACAAGACGGGGACTCTCCCGCCCGACGGCAGCCCTCACACGGCGATCCGGGACTGCGCCGGGCCGAGGTAGCGCACGGTCGTCTGCTGAGCGTGCGGGGCCAGCAGCTCCCGCAGGTCCAGCGCTGCGGCCTTCAGGAGGTCGCCGTCGCGGGTGGCATGGAGCGTTTCGAGAAGGAACGCGACGTGGGTGGAGTCCTCGGTGACGCGGGTGCGGTGGGCGTCGCGGTGGTTCCAGTGCCGGGTCAGGACGCCGCTGGTGTCCGCGTAGATGATCTCGCCGGGCTTGGGGGTCTCGACGGTGCCGGGTTCGCCGAGCGGGGTGAACTCCTCACTGCCGTCCGCGTAGCGGATGTCGACGCCGCCGGTGACCTGGTCGAGGTCGAAGGCGCCTGCGGGCAGGCCATGACGGACGGAGACGACGTTGTAGGAGTCGACTGGCGGGTTGATCCGCGGCAGGGTCCCCTTCTTGGCGAAGCGCCTGCCGAGCGCGTCGACGCTGGGGCGGATGCGCCGGGGATTGGTGCCGAAGGAGCGGTAGGCGGTGTGCCACGCCTCGATGCGGGGATCGGTCTCCTCGGCGGGCTGCCAGGCGCTGTCGACGAGTTGCCGCTCCAGCTCCC
Organism: Streptomyces sp. NPDC087901; assembly: GCF_044742205.1. Classification (NCBI taxonomy): domain Bacteria; kingdom Bacillati; phylum Actinomycetota; class Actinomycetes; order Kitasatosporales; family Streptomycetaceae; genus Streptomyces; species Streptomyces sp. NPDC087901. The sequence continues at coordinate 695,263 of NZ_JBIUUC010000001.1, read as the reverse complement.
CCAGTGCGGCGGCCGTGGCGGGCCAGTCCTCGCGGCCGCGCAGGCCGGTGGCCGTGACGACGGCGATGAGGGTGTCGGGGAAGGAGTCGGCGACGGCGGGAGTGAGGCGGAATTCAGTCATGAGCGAGTGCTCCGTTCCTTCGTACGTACAACAGTCACGGGCTGGATGAACATGCTGCTCCTTGTACGTGACAGATGCTGCGGGCGGGGGGCTCAGGTGAGGGCGAGGAGGCTGACGGCAGCGGCGGCGGCGGTGAGCCCGACGATCTGGCCGCGCTGGATGCGCTCGGCCAGCACGCTGCGGGCGAGCAGGACGGTGCCGGCCGGGTATAGGGCAGTGATCACGGCGACGACGGCGAGGTCTCCGCTGCGGGCGGCGAGCAGGAAGAGCAGGTTCGCCACCGAGTCCAGTACACCGGCGGTGGCGGACATCGCGTAGGCGGGCCGCTCGGACCCCAGCCTTCGAAACATCAGCCCGGCAGCGCCGAGGGTGACGGCCGAGGACACCGCCCTGCCGATGATCAGCGGCGCGACCCCGCTGTCGGACGGCGTCTGGTGCAGGAAGACCAGCTGGAGGGCGATGGCGGCGCCCGCACCGAGTGCCAGCAGCAGCACCGTACGCGAGGGCCGCGCCGACCCCGAGCCGTGCCCGGCGCTGACCAGCACCACCGCGGCCAGCGCGAGCGGCAGACCCACCAGCCCAGCGACACCCAGGCGCTCCCCCTGCAGTAGCCCGACACCCACGGGCAGCATGGCGGACACCAGTGCGGTGACGGGCGACAGCACGTTCATCGGGCCGATCGCCAGCGTCCTGTAGAGCAGGGCGAACGCGGCGGCCGACGCGACACCGGACGCGGCGCCCCAGCCCAGGGCCCCGGCACTGAACGACGCACCGAGGAACGGCCACAGCAGCAGCTCGACCACGAGAGAGGCCGGAGCTGCGATCATCACGGTGCGCAGTACATGAGCCTTGCGGGCCCCGAGACCGCCGAGGAAATCGGCGCATCCGTAGGCGAGTGAGCTGCTCAGGGCCAGCAGCAGAGCAATCACGGGCACTTCCCTTACCATTCAATGGACCGACCCAAAGGTACAACGAACCGACCGTCGAGTGTCAACCAAACGACCGCACGGTGCATTCCAGTGGTCCTTCGCAAGGATGGTGATCGGATGGCCGAGACGGACACGGCCCTGCGGACGCTCGCGCACAACGTCAGGGCGGCCCGCACCCGCGCAGGCCTGTCCCTGGACGAGCTGGGCCGGCGTGCGCAGGTCAGCAAGGGCGCCCTGGTGGGGCTGGAGAAGGCCCAGGGCAACCCCAACTTCGCGACTCTGGTCCGGCTGGCCGACACACTCGGCGTCTCGGTGTCCGCGCTGATGGAAGGACCGACGGAAGGCCGCGTCCGTGTCGTATCGGCCGACGCCGTGACCCCTCTGTGGACCGGAACGCGGGGCAGCGAGGCCCGGCTCATGCTGACGACCTCGGGCGCGGCCCCGGTCGAGGTCTGGCGCTGGCGGCTGGAGCCGGACGAGGAGTACCCCAGCCACCCGCACCAGGCCGGGGTCGTGGAAACGGTCAGCGTCACCTCCGGCCGGATGGCACTGATCGTCGACGGCACCGAACATCAGGTGGAGGCCGGCCAGACGGCCACCTTCGACGGCGACGCCCCCCACACCTACCGCGGCATCGGCCCCCGGACCTGCCACCTGATCATGACGGTCCACCTGCCACCCGGCCCAGCGTCGGCCGCCTGACGGCGACGCCCGCCGGAGCATGGACCCGGCGGCCCGGATGGCAATGGGGGGCCGGGCTCAGTCCAGGGTGCCGCCGGTGTTCCGGATCAGCTGCTGGAGCACCTTCACCGCGGTGACGTAGTCGGCGTCGTCGATGCCCTGATGGATGCGGGCCCGGATAGCCGGGGCGTGCCGCTTGAGACCGACACGGGCCTCCTCGCCCGACTCGGTGATCCACAACCGCCCCTCGCCGTCGAGAGTGAGCCAACCGCGCTCCAACAAGACGTCCGCTTCTGCCTTCAGGTCGTCTTCGGGCCTGAGGTAGGAGCTCATGGCCTGTTGGAGTTCGAGGATGGTCATGCCACGACCGTCGGGTGAGATGTCGTTCGCCGACAGGTTGCGCAGCAGCCAGAACTGGGGCTGGGTGAAGCCCAGTTCGGCCTGCCGGGCCCGAATGAACGAGGTGAGCGCCTCATAGGCCACTCCGGTCCAGTACGCGGCCGGCTGCGCGGCGAGTCCGGCATCGGATGTCTGCTGGGTCGTCATGTGTCGTGCCCCCTGATCGATCGCTGGTGCAAGCACCGTAAAACCTCAAGCGAAGTCGAGGTCAAGATCGATCCCTGCGCTGCCCGGCCGGAACCGGATCGAAGGAAACCAGGATGCGGCCACGAGGAGCGACAGGCTCGCGGTCCGTACGAGGCGACCGCCCGCGTCGCCGCGACCGACGAACGGAGCCATCGCAGCCCTTTGCGTGCGGCTCAACTCGGACCAGCTCGGCTCAACTCAACTTAACTCGGCTCAACTCGACTCCTGTACGCGGCGCTTCTCTGCCACTGCATAGCCGGGCACGGAAGGCCATCGAACGGTCAGCACCACCGATTCCTCCTCCGCGAACCACGAGTGGTCGACTCCGCGCCCCCACACGACGTAATCACCCTTCGGTGGCGGTCTGATTACAGGCTTCGCGGTAGGTCTGAGCGTGCTGTTTTTGGAGAGAGGATTCGTCGCCGCACAGGAGCGAGCAGCATGGCGCGCCAATGCGGAGATCTCCGAAAGTATCCCTGGGTTCACTCCCGGGAAGCGGTCACTGAAAGGCCTGCACTTCACCGGCAAGAGGATGAAGGGCGCCGATTTCCGCGACCTCGACCTGCACGGCGTGAGCTTCTGCGACGCTGAGCTTGTGGGCGCAAATTTTGACGGCGCTAATCTGCGTAGCGCTGACTTCACCAACGCCAATCTGGAGACCGCTACCTCCCGAAAGGCCGACCTCTCCGAGGCTCTACCACTTGGTAGCAATCTCGGCCGCGCGAACATGAGAGAGATCGAGTCCGTGCACGAGGCGCAGGTGAACACGAAATCCTGCTGGCCGCCCAGCCGCTTCCAGGGATTCGAAAACCTCAAAATGAAGGCCACCCCCGTGGTTCGGTACGACGATCAGGGCACGCCCGTCACAGGAAGGGACGCTGATGGGCCATGCCCGGATTGGACAGCTGACTGACCCGGCACAACCCCAAAGCCGCCCGCCAGCCGGGGCTGTCACCATCTGGCACGCGCGGCGTCGCCTGACAACCGCCTTGTAAGTTCGGCTGCAGCACCGCCGCCCATGGGCACAACTCTGGCCCTCGCGCTCTGGCCCTCGAAGCCTCCGTCGCCAAATGAGGGCTGCCGCGATCCGCGCCGTTGATGCCGGCTACGGACGTCATAGCACCGCCTAACCGACGCTCTACCGGATCATGCAGACCTTGCCGCCCCCGCCGCCCGGTACCCTTGAGGCCCTATCTCAGCGATCACTTCGCCCGCCAATTTTACATAGTGTGGATAAGGCTTCCATTTGAGTTTCGACTCCCTGGATTCGATGAAATAGTCCCCATGCCCTTTATAGGACAAGGCGAGCATCTCTCCCCACTCCGCCACCACCAAATCTCTATCTACGTAATTGCGACTGACGTACAGCCCCAACAAGTCGAACATCGCTACGGCTTGCGATACAGCCCAGTGATCATCCCGTTTTCGGCGATACATGATCTCGGCGTCTCTCTTACTTTTCACCCGTTCACGGAGGATGCCCCTGCCCCGCTGCAGGTCTGGCTGCATAAGCTGCTCATTTAGCGAAAGAAAAAGATTTCGCTTATCATTCTCAACGCCACACCTTTCTTGCCTTCGACTCGCCAGAAACAGCACAAGCGAAATTAGCGAGGCCACCACTGCAGCCGCCGCTGCCACCACTGTGCCAATCGTCGTCCAGTCCATACCTGAGTGAAACAGGAGCAACGCGCGAAGCAACAAGTTAGTAGTCCGATCGGGGCTGCCTGAGGCCCTTCGGCAGAGTCGGTGGAGCGGTTTTGTCCGGTGTCCTGCCCGGTTCGGGGTCGAGAATGATCAGGGGCCGTACGCTGGATGGCAATTCGGGCGGGCTGTGATCCTGCCGGAATTTGAAGCGATGCGCCGGGAGAACACTGACTACGTGTAGTTGAGGCTGACCGCTGCCTTGGTGAAAGACCCTGTCCCGGCCACGGTCACCAGCAGCCGCAGCGCGTCGATATCGAACACGAGCCACCCTTCCGTCCCGTGTAACTCATGCCTCTGTCGCATGGCTCCCATGCGATCCAGTCGCTGGTGGAATGTATCGCCTCGCCCTAGCGTCGAGGGGCGGCCGCGCACCAGCCGCTCCGATCACCCCGGGGGCTGATTTCCCCATGCCGGACGAGAGGAAGTGCCGTGTTACGAAGGACCCTGCAGCTCAGGCGAACGATGGGTACGTGGGGGCGCGAGCGTGACTTCCCGAGCCCGGCCGCTCACCACCCTGACCACCAGGACCCGGTGGTGCACCGACGGGGGCGCGACCGCCGGCTGCTGCTGCTCACGGTCGTCACGGCTGTGCTGCTCAGCGCCTGCGCGGGAGCCGGCTCCAGCCCGGCCAGGGACGGCGCCACCTCGGCCGCACAACCGACCCCGACGGAGACCTTGTCTCCGTCTCCGACCGCGTCCCCGTCTCCGACCGCGGCGCCGACACCGACTACCGCCGCCGAGATCGCCGAGGCCGTCAACAGTTGGTACATGTACGGAGGCGAGACGGCGATGGTCAGCTTGATCAAGGAAGCGATGAAGGCTCAAGAAGGCCGCCCCAGTGCCGAACTGGAGCTGGTGACACTGGACTTCGGTGGCCTCATGGATGCGCTCAGCACGGCCCGGCTATTCGATTCCCTCCCCGACCCCAAGACCCGGACGGCTTGGTCGGCCGCCATCGAACACCTCGATGAGGGCGCGCGCGAGGTCCTCGATTCAGCGCCGGAGGACAGATTGATCCAGTCCCCCCAAGAGGCCGCGCAGGCGTTGCGGGGGTGGCGCACGTTCGACGAAGGAATCAAGTACCTCAAGGCTGCCCAGGCGCGACTCCACCGGACCTACGACCTGAAGCCGTCTCCGGACCCGTGGGAAGCGAGGTAGCCCTGGGCGCTCTCCGACGGACCACGGCCGGGCCACTGCCGTCACCTACTACCGTCTACGCCCCCGCAGCCGCTCGCTGCGGGGGCGTTTTGACTGGTGGGCGCGGCCGGTTTCGAACCGCCGACATCTGCTTTGTAAGTTCGCCCGGACGCTCATGCCTGCTTGCGCTTCCACGGCTGCCCGCGCCGTGAGGAGACGGGCACGGCTGCTGCAATCCACCGCCGTTGATGTCAGCCGCGGATGTCAGCTCCGTGCCCAGCTTCCCGCGTACCGTCACTCGTCGTCGCTGCGCTCCAGGACCAAGCCGGCGGACCCGTCCTCCAGACCGTTACTGTCCTCGAGGTGCAGGTGACTTCCATCGGGAACTCCATCGCCGGCCAACACGAGGAGATGCCCAGCGAGCGTCCTGAGGCCCGCGGCGTTCGCCTCAATGACGACCTCTCCCCCGAGGTCTCGCACCTCGATCCGCGCTCCCGCCTCCCACTCGAAGACTTGGGCGACACCATCGGTCACGGCCGTAACTTGGGTGCTCTCAACGGGAGCGCTGCTGGATTCAGAGGTCATGGAGAACATGATGCCGCTCAACACACACGACTCCGGAGGCCGGTCTGATTCCCCATGTCCATGCAGTTCAAGCGTCTGATACGCCCGCCGGCTGACGAGTTATCCCGCACATGTCCCGTGCCGTGGCGGTCACGTAGTCGGTTCGCGGCCAGGACCACTCGGGTCAGCCTTCCTCCCGGCTGAATTCGTGCGTGCATCCTCCGGAAGTCACGTCCCGAGTGAAGCAGGCGATGAAGGAATCCGGGGAGCCGTAGAAGGCCAATTTCATCTCCTCGCAGTCCACGCCGTCGAAGGTGACCTCGCCATACGTTCCGGAGGGAGACCAGGTTCCATGTTGCCGGTCGGCGAACCCGGAGCACCCCCAGCCGACGACGTCCGCCTTGTCCAAGCCCTTGGCTGTGAACGTACCGTCGTCCTTGAACTCAACTGTCGCCCCGGTCCAGTCCGACCACACGCCCGTCAGCCGATCAACGGTGCTGACCTCGACTGGGTAGTAGCCGGAACAGGAGGCCAACAGGAATGTCACCGCACCTCCCAACGCAGCGCTCATGAGTGCACGTCGTATCCGCTGATGCTGGTCGGCAGCCATACGGCCCTGCCTCTCGTGTCTCGCACATGTTCCGGTAGCGACGCCTCAAGGAAGCGGCGAACAGTATCTTGAACGTGTTCAAGTCCTGGTGTCAATGAGGGCTGGGGCGCGCTTCGCGATTACGGTCCGTGTGCCTGGCAGGGAAGATCGACGTGGAGAGACTTTGGCCGGGAGCTGCCATGGTCCGAGGACCTGCACCTTCGCTGACCTGGGTCGGAGCCTTGCTGCAACTCCCCTTGGTTCCCCCCGGCTTCCCGACAGATCGGGCACGCGAGGGACACGTGTCGTGGGACTCCGCTGGGAAAACCTCGACCTCGAAAAGCGAGAGATCCGCCTCCGAACCCAGCGCCAGCGCGTCCGCGGTGAGGCGCACGAGGACGATGCCAAGGGAAGGCGCAGGAAGCAGACGCTCCCCTTGCCCGCGATCTGCGTCGCTCCCCATCGTTGGCAACGAATGCGGCAGGCTGCCATGCGCGGAGCCGCTGGCGAGAAGTGGGAGGAGACCGGCTACGTCTTCACCACCCGCACCGGCCATCCGATCGAGCCGCGCAACCTGTACCGCTCGTTCACCCGGGTTGCCGGTACGGCCGGACTCCGCGTGATCCGGCTGCACGATGCCAGGCACGGCTGCGCAACCCTGCTCACCGCCGCCGGCGTCGCTCCCCGCGTCGTGATGGAGATCCTCGGGCACAGTCAGATCGCGGTCACGATGAACATCTACGCCCACGTCGTCCAGGACACCCAGCGCGAGGCCGTGAGTCACCTGGACCGCATGCTGAAGCGGCAGCGTCCCGACCGTGGGTGACCGCACCCGTTGATGTCAGAAGTAGATGTCAAAGGCCCCCAACCATGATCGGTTGGGGGCCTTTGCATTGGTGGGCGCGGACGGTTTCGAACCGCCGACATCTGCTTTGTAAGCCTGGCATCGGCCTCTGAGCCATCACCGCAGCTCAGTCTGTCTGTGCGCTGCGACGGCTGTCACCAGCTGCTGACGCCGGGACGTTCCCCAAATGACCGTGACTGACCGCTCGATCTGGCACGCATCTGGCACGCATGCCTAGAGCTCAACGCGCTCGCTCACAACGTCGTCACCGGGCTCGCCATAGCGCAGCGCGACATGGGCCGGCCGAAACGGAAGCATGCGCAACCCAGACTGCATAACCCGGAACAAGGCCTCGGCATCAGAACCATAGGCGTAGATCACAACCTCTCCCCCGCCGAACTCATTGCCGTCGACCTCACCAACACCAGCGGCTGCGACCGCGGCACCGATGGACCGCTCGGCTGCAAAGACCAATGACCTCTGGTCAGGTTCACCGAAGTCGTCGCCGCCCAGCTGGAAGCGAGCGATCACGGCATGTTCCGGAGCCTCGTCCGGCGAGTCAAAGAGCGCGTCCTGCATGGCTCCACCCTCCCACCGGGCTCTGACAGCCGGCCTCTGGCCCGGGGGTGCTGAGCGGGCGGCGCTCACAGGAGACACCTGTTTTGTAAGTTCGGCCGGGCACCGAGGCCTCAAGGCTGCGAGGTCATGACGGTCAGGCAGAGGTGCCTATGTACGCCTCCGTCCTGTGCCGTGATGTCAGCCGTGGATGTCAGAGACCTTCTGATCCGTAGCTCTAGCCGGATCGGTCAGCTACGGCCATACCGGCCGTTACGAGGGTCCGGAGAGACAGTGGCGAGCGGGGGCGGTCGCTGCGGTTGCGGTACGCCGCTGCTGTACAGCAGCCCAAGCCACAGGCGGCCCCTTCGGATGCACGTCACCCTCGTCATCACTCGGTCTTGGCCAGCGGATAAGCGGCGGCAAAATTTTCCCCACCTCGTCAAGCGATCGTCGGCTTCTATCCGCGCCCCGACAGCATGCGCGATCTTCAACTAACTGCTTCCGCAGGATGCTGCTTCACGAGGCCATCCCCTGCTGGATGCGCTTTCGCGCTACGTTGAAAGCACGATTAGACATCGGGACGTCAGTAGAAACGATCTGCACATAGGAAGAATTCAATGAGCGCAACGCAGATTGAGCATCAACCCAATCCTGAGCGGGCGACAGCAAGGCTATTTCCACATGGACATTATGCCGTAGGGAAGTATAGGAGCGCGCTGATGACTGAAAATCGGCAGCTTTCTTGGTAGCCCCAAGGAATGAGGCTGTCGCAGCGACGGCTCCCGCTACTGCGGACACGGCACCCCAGGTAGGAGTTTTATTCATGGCCGACATAAATCCGGAAAACGCTGATACGCAGGCAGGAACGAAAACCATAAGTCGTCCCCAAAATTCAGCTCGTTTAGCCGCTTCGAAGTATGCCTGTGCACTATAGAGACAATTTTCCTGTATCCGTTCAAGTTCGTTTTTGATGGCTTCAAATTGCTCATCATTCAAGGCGACCCCACCCTTAAGACGTTGGAATTTTAGGATTTTCCTCAAGATAATTACATGTCCAACGCAACTCTGGCAACGAGTTTTTCACCTCGCCCAAATACCTAACAGATAGCTTCCCTGCTTCGTACAGGGCCATCAGAAAGGCCCTACGCATTACGGTGCTCGCTTCGCTTTCAAACTTATGCCGTAGAAGCTGAGCCTCGGAAGCGGAAGCCACGCTGCCTAGGTACCTAACAGCGAACTCTCTCGGAAATTCCTCTCGATTACTGTCCTCCATTATTCCCCAAGCGGCACCCTTGATATTTTCACTCTCAGTTCCGAGTCCCACGAAGTACCGCAGCACTCTTTGCTCTACATACGGATAGCTTGCACTCTCAGAGGAGTGCATAAATTCTTCCAGGCGGCGCTGGATTACATTGTGCTTACTCTCGCATACTGCGAAGTAGGCAAATATCTCCCTGGACGCATAGGCAACTAGCCGGAGGTTGTCTAGGCACCAATCGACCGCATAGTCATCCTCCATGTTTCTGAATCTATTCAGAGAAAACTTCAGGTCGCTGGCAATTACCTTATCTGCCGTAATCAACTTATCGAAGAATTCGCGCATGTCTCGGGCGGCCTCAGGGTCACCGGCACGAACAGCTTGATCAATTGACGCTTTCTCTGCGCTCAAGAACTCACGAAAGGACTCGAAGAAATCATGGATGCCTGTTTTGTGGGCTGACATAGACAGCCGCTTAGAGCGAAGTATCCTATTGATTTCAATAATCGCATCCCTAAGCGCATTCCAGTCCTCATCGAAGATCATCACATCGTCCGAATACCGGAAGAAAGGAAACCCATGGCGCTGCAGAAATTCATCCACGGGTGCTAGGTACGCGTTGGCCAATATTCCCGACGCATCCGACCCCTGCGGCAAACCCCAGGCATGGTTAATTCTTTGAAATCTCTCAAGGAAATCGGAAATTCGATCGACAGCCGCTTCATTGCTGGATATCATGCCGAGATCGTCAGATAGGATCCCGATATCAATGTGCTCATAGAAAGACGAGACATCCAATGATGCCATTTTATAGCGCCAATTAGACATCAATTTTGCTTGAGCTCGTCGTCTCATCTCAGTCCAGGAGGTACGCCAAAACATTGGACGCCCGGAGGCATGGTGCCACCTATAGCCATAGGAAGAATTATGTCTGAAGTTATCCAGATCGGGGGCGATTTCGAAGACCATGGCATCATAAACAAGTCTATCCGCCGCCGAGAAGCGGGCCAGCGGGCGCACACTTATCTCGTTTTTCGGGTAGTCCACGATTTCAATATGCCTCGGACCAATATTGCCGTCCCGAATGGACTGCTCGCGCTCTTCCCGGTACCCCTTGTTCCACTGACTAGCAATATCGTCATAAGCGGCAATATCTGGAATTTCCGAGAACTCTTGCCCAGAAGTCATCCCGTGCAGAGCGTTAGAAAGCCGATAAGATAGGTCGTCCACGCAAATCCCCCCACTCCCAACCCACATGATAAGGCACGGGTGCGTTCATGCGGAGCCCCGCGCAAACATTTAGCGCCGAGGAATGAGAGGCCTCCAAACTCGCACGTCCATGGGTTAAGAGCTTGAACACTGCGTTTGGGGCCCCTGACGGGCCCCGTGCGGCGTCGAGAGTCGGCTCGCCGCGGCCCCGGGCAGCCTGTCGCCTGAGTGGCGGCTGAAGCTTCCGACTCGTCCCTCTGTGGTTACGCAGGGCGTGCTTCCGTGCGTCGCGCGTACGCCTCCCCCTACATGAGAACTGCGTGGAAGCCTCCTGGGACTGAAGTTTTTGGCTCGGCAGGGGGTATGGAGTGGCATCTCAGTCCAGGTGCGGCGCACGCACCAAAGCTGGTACGACTTGCCGGAACCTCGCAGTAGTCGGCACCTCTCGTTGCGCGAAGCACCAAGGGCCCTGGTCGGCCTACGGAGTCGCACAGCGCAAGGAGAAGGAAGCCAAGGCGAAGAAGCGCAAGATCCGTAAGAAGCGATAGACACTGCCACGGGACTTCTGGTAAGCCGCCGGGACAGTCTCATCCTTAGTCTCGTTCATAGCCGTACGCAGTCGTTCATCTTCCGGGCACGTTCCAAGGGCTGCGGAGGTCTAAAGCCCAGGTCAGGGGGACTTGGCATGCCGGCGCGGTTCTGAAAACCCTCGTGGCATCGATGTCACCGTGGGCTCAAATCCGACACCCACCGCAGATGAACGGCCCCTGACCAGTACGTATGGTCAGGGGCCGTCGCCCTGCCTGTTCCCTGCTTGAGCACCGCTGTTCCCCGGGCACGGAAGGGGGACGGCCGTGCACTGCTTTGGACTGCCGGGGTAGGCCCGCTATCGGCTGATCGGGATCTCGTAGACGATCTCGCAGTGCGCTGCGGGTACCACGATGTCCGCCGTCTCCACTGGGCGGCCCTGATCGCTGTAGTACGTCCGCCGGATGTGCGTTACGAGTGCGGCTTTCTGGATGCCGAGTAGTGATGCCTCCCCGGCGGTCGCTTGCCGTGGCTCCGGCTGCTCCACGACATGGCTGACGATGACTCCGATCGCGGCCATGCGGTTCACGACACCTGCCCCGGCGTGCGGCCCTCCCTCGGGGAGGACGACGAGTGTGCCGGCGGTGAGGTCGTAGGGTTCCCAACTCGTCGACAACTGCACGGGCCTGCCGTCTGCCAGGAATTCGTACGTCGTCCGCACGCACAGCTCGCCTTCGACGATCCCGAGCCGCCCGGCGATCTCCGCCGGGGCCGGCACCTTCGCGTCGGTCCGGCTCTCCCAATCGCCCTGCCTGCCGAGGGCCTTCATGTCCCCGCGGAATGGAGACCCGCCCGGTTGCTCGCGCGCTGATGACCTGACGACCCGTACCCGTTGCCGCGGCTCGGCGACGTACGTGCCCGATCCGGCCCGGCCCTCCAGCACTCCCTGGGAGATCAGCAACTCCTGTGCCCGGCGCACCACGTTCTCGCCCACGCCGCACTCCTGGCCGATCTGGGCGCGGGAAGGAAGGCGGTCCCCGGGTCCCCAGACGTGCTCCGCGATGCGCTGCCGGAGTTCGTCGGCGATGCGGAGATACGGCGGTTGCTCAGACATATGGAAAATCTAGTCCACTAGCTCTAATCTAGTTAACTAGCTTCACTGAAAGTGATCGTCGGTGACGGAGGCTGCCCTGTGTCCGCTTCGGGAGTGAGTGCGGCGGCCATCGCCGCCCGGCTGTCCACCGCCGGGCTCCCCACGCGCGTGGAGGAGCACAACCGGTTCACGACGGTCGAGGCAGAAGTGCCGGAAACCTTCTCCGCCGAGTCATGGCGAGAGGTCCTGGACGTAGTGGCCGATGCCGATCGATTCGGACTCCTGGCCACCAGCTTGAACGGCCGCACCTTATGGGCGGTCGTACGCAAAACGGTCCCCACGACGGGCGATGTCGGGGGACCGGGCTATCAGCGATAGGAGCTGAACAGCATGCTCAACCGTATCCGCCGCGCCGGCTCGCTCACCAGAGAGCGGTACTTCCCCAAGGGCCGGCATCACCGCCCCTTACCGCCCTCCCGGCCGCTGGCCACTCGCACCTCCGCCGCGTCGGCTGACGCATTGACCGTCGTCCTGGGCCAGGCTTCGGCTGGCGCGGTCCACCGTTGCCCCCTGAGAGGTGAGGACGTTGCGCTTGTCCGTCCGTACCTGGTGGCGTGGGAAGCGCGTGCACGGACGCGAGCGGTGGTCATCGCGCCTCGTCTGCCGGCCGATGCCTGGTCGGCCCTCGCGGGGGTTCACTGATGCCCCCTCGTCGACAGCCACGCGGTGCGGACACCACTTCCGTCCCCTACCGCTCGATCGCGTGCCGGATCGGCACGCACTCCTCTTGCGTTGAATCCTCCCCGCTCTTGGCGCCGGTCGACGTCCCGGTGACCTACGAGGCGTGCGACTGCCCGTGCCACACGACGCCCGATCGATCCGCGCCCGTGGAGGTGACGCTGTGAGGCCTCAAGTCCCCGTCGGTGCGCTGGTTTCCCACATCGAGGTCACCGCGGCCACCGTGCAGCGCGGCGACATCATCCAACTCGGCGGCCAGGCATGCCAGGTGAGAGACCTCTTCCAACTCCCCCAAGGGGCCAAACAGCTGGTCTTCGAATCGGGCGAGATGCTGGCCATACACACACGTACCCGGCTCGTCGCCGTGCGACTGCGGAGAAGGCGGTGATCGGCTCAGTGCCTCCTCGTCACCACGACATCGCCGACGATCTCCGCCACCAGATCACGACGGGCCGCATCAAGCCGGGCGAGCGCCTACCGTCCGAAGCCGGCCTGGCCAGCCAGTACAAAGTCAGCACGGCGACTCTGCGACGCGCCCTGGCCGTGCTCCAGGGCGAAGGGCTCGTCGAGAAGGTCCACGGCAAGGGCAACTTCGTGCGTCGCCCACGTCGCAAGATCATGTACGTCGGCGGCTGGGGCACCCTGGACCCCTGGACCGCTGCTGAGCCAACGGTGCGCGTCACGGTTCGCAGCACCACTGTTCCGGCTTCCGTGCACCTGACGACGCTGTTGAAGGTGCCAACGGGCAGCCCCCTCGCGGAGTACACCTGCCTCAGCCTCGAACAGGGGCCGCCGCACGGCCTGGCCCGCATCTACATCCCGCGCGACCTGGCCCCGGCCGGAGTGCTCGACGACGACTCCGCGTGGCGGGGGGCGGTCACGAGATTCGCCGTCCTTGGCCCGTCGCCGGCCACCGTCCGAGAGACGGTCTGCGCCCGCTTTCCCACACCGGAGGAATCCTCGGCCCTCCGGATCGGATCCACCACGGCCGTCCTCGCGATCACCCGCATCGCCACTGACCCGACCGGCCGCGTCATCGAAGCCGCGCTCCTGGCCTTCCCCGGAGACCGCGTCGACGCCGTCTTCACCACCCACCACGTGCTCGACGAGAGGCAGACGCAAGGATGACGGCACCGAACGAAATGCGACTGCTCCCGTGGACGGGCCCAGAGGACAAGCCCTGCTACCTGAGCACAGACGACCCCGGCGGCTATATCTCCCGCCTGGCGGACAACGTCGAAGCAATCCAACTCGGCGCGGCGGCCGAGCTGCTGAAAGAGGCCTTGGAAACCCTCGACGACCGGGACACGAACCAGAACGACCTGCGCCGCCTGGGTCACGACCTGACGGGCGCCCTGAGGGACTTGCTTCGCGTTGCCTCCAGCCGTGGCCATCTCCTGGCGGCGAACGATCCTCGCCGAATCTGAGGTGGCGGCGGCGGCACAACCGTGCCCGCCAAAGCCAGCCTTTCTACTACGCGGGGAGGAGGACCTGAGCAGAGATCCGGGCTTCTCCTCCCCGTTGCGCGATGCCGACCCGGCTGCCCCTCAGCGCACCGGTGTAGCGGGCAAATCACTACCTGAACAGCAGCCACACCGAAGTCAGAAGGGGGGATCCATGTCGTAACCGCCCTCCGGCTCGACTGCCCACGGCGAAGGTTGGTGCTCTGCTCCGCAAAACACGTACCGCTCCTGCTGGCCTTCCAGCCCGGTGGTGTCCTCACCCCAGCTGGCAAGGGCGTCGATGACCCTCTCCCGGTACTGCCATAGCGCACTCGTAGCCAGAACCTGCCGCAACAGGGGGACCAAGACAGCTCGCTGGTGGCGCAGGTAGGGGTCGTCCAGCAACGGGATGCAGGCAGAGGCGGCAGCCTCACGCACGTGGACGTCTGAGTCGTCAAGGAACGCAGAGACAGCGCGGTGAAGCTGCGGTCGAATCCGGCATACCTCAACGAAAGGTGCGTATTCCTCTGGCGGAAACCCGAAACGTCGGCTGGTCGCCGCAGTCGCGTCGTCTGCTGCATCGGCTACGGAATCAAGCCACCCCAGCAACTCCGCGCGCATTGGACCGGGGAAGCTATGCGGTCTCTTGTCGACAGCCCAGAGGGTACGTGAATCGCCTAGGATCCCCACCACGTACAGGGCGGCCGGAGCAGTGGCGGTGTACAGCGTGTTCTGGTGGTGCACCACATGATGCAGCCGGTCCAACGCCCGGGACCTGAGAGGCTGATCAGGGTCCAGCAGACCAGCCAGTATCTCTGGGACGTCAATAGCCGACCCATAAGCATGCTCCAAGGCTCCCCAGGGCGTCCTGGCCAACACCTCGGCGGGATCATTCGGTTCGGAAGACTCTTGGTCGAGGGACACATCGCGAGTATGACATTGCCCGTGACACGCAGATGCTGAGCTTGGGAATCACTGATCGCTTGAGAGCGATTGAGGCGCTGACCTGGGGAAACGGCCCCATCTGGAGTGAGCTGAGTAGTGTCTGAGTGGCTCGTGGTGACCGCTGCTGACCGGTCATTCTGGTGCCAATCTGGTGCGCTACGGCTCGCCCTCGACGGGCCTGGGAGGGGCAGTCGTGGACGTGGTGGAACTGATGGAGTGGTTGGCCAAGCGAGGATGCTCGGTGGTCTTCAAGGCTGATGGTGAGCGCGGGCAGGGGCACCGTTGGATGGTGATCGTCTCCGGCGGCGCTCTGGGGGCGGAGGGGTTCTTCAGGACTGACCTGTCGTCCGCCGAGGCGTGCGGTGAGGCCACACTCGAGTATTTGGCGAGCCGGCAGATCTCCCCCTTCACCTGAGCTTGGGAAGCAACGCTTCTCCAGCTTGTTGCGCCGCCTTGACCAGCAATGGCGGGCATGGAGGGGGCCCTCCAAGGCGGGACCCTTTCGACGCCCGCTATTTACCGGGGTTGACCACCCTTCCGGGCACGGATCGGGCATGGCGTTGAGTACTGACCTGTTCGTCCCGAAGCAACTTGGGCAGACGTGGCGCCTTGAGGGGCTTGCCGTTCACCTGCGCTGATGGTCCGCAGACTCCACGCTCGTCCGCTGTTGTTCGTCTGCGTTGTCACGCAGTTAGGCACTCACCCGATGCACGGATCAGCGCGCGTTAGCTCAGCTCCCCGGGTGCATGCACCACCCTTCTAGTGTGGTAGATCAACTGGCGGGGCCCAGCCCAGACTGGGGTGGGGGTGCTTACCTGTGGGTGCTGACTGCCAGCGCTGGCCGGCTACGGACGGCCGCAAGCCCATGGCGGGTGTTCCTCCGAGCAACCACCAAACGTAGCACTCCTAGGGCAAAATGACGTGAGACCAACCTTGCCATCCCCTTCAGCCTGAGGATCCGAGCGCATCGAATACATGAACTCCACTTTGGAGAAAACCTTCGAGATTTTCGTAAGACGCATCAGCTTGAGTCAACAGCAGATTGATGAGGCAGTAGAGCGCGCAGAGGAAATTTGCCAGTTCCTTTCCCAGGCGACCACGGTGCAAGAATGCAAAATGACTGGCTCTATGGCCCGCTCGACGGCGATTCAAAAGTTCTCCGATATAGACGTCGTGGCAGTGCTGAGCCCTCAACCGCCTGCAGAAACCACTCCCCATTCCATCACGGCGAGACTTCTGGACACCCTTAAACTCAGATACCGCGAAGCGCGAATCTCGGATAATACAGTTCGTATCCGCTTCGCCCAAGGCCCAGACGTTGACGTAATCCCGGCCATTCCCGATGTCGGCAACCCCAAGAGCGGAAGCTTTAAAATTCCGTCAGCCGATCGAGGTCGATGGAATTCATACGATCCAGGGGAGCGCAATCAAAAGATTAACCGAAAAGGTGCACTGCTTGGGGGGGAGTTCATTCACCTCATCCAGATAATCAAATGGTGGAGTAAGTGCAACGGGCAGCCCATCGCTTCTTACGAGATCGAAAATATTGCGAGTTCCGCCTTTCGTTTTCGAATGCCGTCGATCACGCGCGCGATAGTTGATTTCTTCGAACTTGCGGAATCTTCATCAGAAATGCGTTCAAAGGATCACGTCGCTTCACTTTCCGTTGCACGAGCCATCGCTAACAAGGCCCTTCAGTGCGAAAAGCAAGGGGACGTGCGAGGGGCTCTCAATCACTGGGGGAGCTTGCTAGGTGACCAGTTCTCAAGCGTCATCTCATGAAATCATCGCACTGGCCAATGCGCAGCTTGAGAAAGCGGCAAAGGGTTACAGGGCGAGTAGGTGGCTCCAGGTGGCAACCTTTTCCCTGGGTGTCACATCGGTCTTCATTGCGAGTCCGCTGACTTATATTCCCGCTCTCATCGCGCTGGGCGTCCAGATTTCATCCTGGATCGCCCGCAATAGAGCCACGAAATGCCACTCGGCTGGCGAGGAGGGAAGGATTCGTGGCCTTCTGCTTGACGCCCTCGGAACAGTCGGCGAAAAAGTCGATCTCAGTAACTGGTTTGGTCGCGTCACTCCACCCGAAGGAGAAACGCTCCCCTCTCCTGTTCCGGCAGACTATTTCGCTAGCGAGGCTTCTCTTGGCATGAAGCGACTTTGCGAGCATCTCCAGGAAAATGCCTTTTGGGGAAAGCATTTGTATAAGTCGGCGGCAGACTACTATGGACGCGCGCTGTGGATATTTTCAATTGTCGCTGTTGGGGCCATTCTCGTAGCCATCCCAATAACCTCTGGCGACAGCGATATTATTCTTGCACGCTTGATCGTGGTTGCTTTGGCCTCTGGGGCCGCCTTCACGCAACTGGCTGAAGTTATGGCTTGGCGATCAGCCGAGTCGAAAAGTGAGACACTTGATCGACGTCTCGACTCACTCACAACTTTTACAGATGAAGAACTCTCCTCCACCCGCATTGGTACGGTCTTCTCAGCCTACGGCGACTACTGCATCGCCACTTCAGGGGCGCCGCCGGTACCAACCTGGATTTATGCAGGCCAGAAGGAGCGCGTAAATGGCCTGTGGGCAAGGAGGGGAAACGGCTAGAGGCCGCTTCCGTGGCAATGGTCGAGTCTGAGGGTGTCGGCTGTGACGAAGGGCAGCGTCCATGCCAAGGATTTGAGACCTGCCCTTATCCTTATCAGGTCGATCATGCTGAGCGGAGGGACTCGATAGTCCTGCTGCGCCCCACGTAGGCCCGGCCTTGACGAATCGGCAATGCCGCAAGAGGCCGCTCTGAGCTTCAGGCTGACTCCTGTGCTCTCCCTATTACGACGCTCATGACCAGATGCGTGTACTCCCAAAGTGCTGCCAAAAGTTCTGTGACCCCGAAGGTACGGCCACCAGCCAACACCACCTGAACCTGGGCTGTGAAGCTGTAGTGCCCCCGGACGGATTTGATCCGCCCCTTGGTGCGATGCCGGAGCAGGACAGCATTGTCCTCGAACGGTGCAACCACGATCTCCGTATCGGGTGGCACGCTCGCGGCTGCCCCCTCCTCGGTCTCGAACTCGATGGCTGGAGCATGGTGGATGGACTGAGGTGCCAAGCCGGGCTTCACCTGCAGGTGATGCTTAGTGGTGTTATCGAGGTCGCGCAAGATGCTTAGCAAGTCCTCCTCAAGGCTTCCACCCTGTGCGGGACGCTGAAGTGGCTGAAGCTGCTCCAGCGCGTCGCGGCACCACTCAGGCAAGCAGGACAGGGCCTTCTGGCGGCTCTTCCAGTCCTTTGGAGCATCACAGATGGGGAACATCAGGGCGCGAAGCCGTACGGGGTCTTCGACGCCAGACTGTCGGGCGATGGCGACGACCAGGTTGTCGAGCGTGGACCGAAGGTGATTGATCGCTTCGCCGAAGCGGAAGCCCCATTCCGCGAGTGGCGGAGGCTGGGCCACCCGGAGCCGGAGTTCCCAGCTAAGACGGTCTGGTGCGATCACAGCTTGGGCGTCGCACGATCTGCTGTCGCCCCAAGCCTGCACATTGGCCGACAGGTCAGCACCTAGCTGATGCGCCCTCGCCAGTCGACCCAGTTGGTCGGTGAAGTCCATTTGGCACCCTAACTCCGTTTACCTGACGCCACGTTACTGTTTGCTCACAGCTTCATGCCATCGGTTATGCAGATGGGACTAGAAGTTCAGCCGACTCCCTCAACCCACCACTCACCCCGGCCACGAATCCGCCGGCGCCCGCGAACGGCGCCCCTCCCATCCCGGAGTCTGAGCGCCCCCGCCGGAGGCATGTCCTGAAGCCGCGGATGATTTCTCGCTTCCGCCCGCAGCACGTAGCGCGCCGCCGGGCGCGGCCAGCCGGGGCGGAGACAGGAGGCAGGCCGCGCCGCTGAGGCGGCGCGCGCCCGCGCCGTGCGCGGGCCTTGATGAAGTAGAGAAACTCTTACCGCGCTGCGTGAGTCAGAGTGCGATCGGCTTGTAGGCCAACGCTCGATCGACGATGTTGTCGGCGCTCAGGTCGGGATCGAAGTCCCAGTAGATGTACTCGCTGATGTGGGGGCATGCGAGTCCGCGGTACAGGGCGTCCAGGATCTCGTCGCCTTCGGCTTCGCTGGCAATGTCGCCGTCCAAGAGACGCTGGACGAGGGGTAGAGCTTCGTCACGGCTCATCCTCTCGTGAGGGCCTGCAGCCGTCACTGTGCCTGGTTCAGCCGACGGCCGTCGTGACTCCGCACGTGGGGGCCGGCCCCGTCCAGGGCATCGAGTAGGCGGATTGAGTAGACCTCGGACATGCGCTCGGTGATCTGCTCCGGGGTGAGCCAGTCGACCGCGGTTGATTCGGTTGAAGTGCGCTCGGTGCCACCGGAGGGCTTGCACCGGAAGACCATGGCGACGATGCCCCTGGTCGTGTTCTTGTAGACGCCTGTGAGCTCGTCGACCTCGACGCGGATGCCGGTCTCTTCCCAGACCTCGCGGCTGACGCCTTGCTCCGGGGACTCGTCCAGTTCCAGCACTCCGCCCGGCAGCTCCCATGTCCCGTTGTCCGCTCGGCGGATCGCCAGGAGTCGGCCGTCCTCGCGCACGACAGCCCCCGCCACGGACACACTGTGTTTCGGCGTTGACGGAGCTTCCTGGGCGCTGTTACTCATGTACAGGAGCATAGGAGAGTGAGTAGGTCGATGGGAACAGCAGTAGGAGGTGACAGGGCCGTACCTCGGTACGTTCAGATCGCCGAGGAGATCGTTCAGCAGATCCGGGCCGGTGTCCTCAAGCCTGGCGACATGGTGCCGAGTGAGTCCGAGCTGGTGGACCGCTACGGCGTCTCCGGCGGGACGATCCGTAAGGCCATGGTGGAGGTCCGTGCGAGCGGCCTGGTGGAGACCCGGCACGGCAAGGGGTCTTTGGTGAAGGCTCGGCCCCCGGTGCGTCATCGGTCTTCCGATCGGTTCCGGCGCTCGCATCGCAAGGGTGGCAAGGCCGCCTACCTGGCGGAGTCGGAGCAGGCCGGCGCGACCGCCAAGGTGAGCGTGTTGTTCATCGGCCCCGCCGATGCACCCGCTGACATCGCGGAACGTCTCGGTGTGGACCCCGGAGCCAAGGTGCTGGCCCGCCGCCGCCTCTACTTCCGCAACGGCACTCCGGTCGAGACTGCAACGTCGTACCTACCGTGGGGCGTTGTGAAGGACATCCCGGAGCTGTTCTCCGAGAACCCCGGGCCCGGTGGGATCTACGCCCGGCTTGAGGACGACGGCCATGTCTTCGCGGAGTTCGTCGAGACCCTCCAGGCGCGGCCGGCCTCGAAGGCGGAGTCCTCCGAACTCGCGCTGAGCCCCGGCGCCCCGGTCATTCACCTCATCCGCGATGCCGTGACCAAGGAGGGTCGTGTGGTCGAGGTCTGCGACACCCTCATGGCCGCTGACCAGTTCGTCTTCAGCTACAGGATCCCCGCCGCCGACTGACGCACACTCAACTCACCTCAGCCCGCTGCGATTTCCTCTTCGTAGCGGGTTGACTCATATACAGGAGTGATGCACTCTTCTTCATGCCACTCATATACATGAGTGATGGAGTTCGGCACCTACAGAGGAGTAATCTGCTGTGCGTCAGATTCCCGTCGACACCACGAACGCGACCGTGATGGTCGCCAAGGCCCCCCAGCCCAAGGTCAAAGACCGCCGTACCGGTGAGATCGCCCTCGACAAAGACGGCGTGACGCTGATGACGGTGGAGGTCATGTTCTCCACGCCCGACGAGGTGGAGATCCTCAAGCTCACCGTCCCCCAGCCCGGCGTCTCCGAGGACCTGGCCATGGGCACCCCGGTCGCGCTGACCGGCCTGGTCGCATCGGCGTGGGAGAACGAGTTCAACGGACAGAAGAAGCACGGAATCGCGTTCCGCGCGGTCGCTGTCACCTCGCTCGCCGCCGCTGCGTCGCAGTCGAAGGCGACCTGATCATGACCGGCTTCACGGTCGCCCTAGTGCTGGTTGTCGCTACCGCAGTGATCCTGCGGTGGCGGCGCCCCGCCTGGTACTGGCTGGCCTTCGGCGCCGTCTTAGCCGCTCTGCGGGTCTTGGCCCGCTACGTCTCCGTGATGGACGCGTGCGGACTGACCGTCCCGCCCTCCCGCTGGCGTCTGACCCTCGCCCGGATCGCGAACCGGCCCGTGCCGGAGTCCCGCGCCCCGCGCATCCTGCGCGTCCACCCCACCCGAACCGGCCTGGTGCTACGCCTCAAGCTCCGCCCCGGACAAGATGCGTTCGACGTCTCCGCCGCCTCGGATCGGCTGCGCCACTCCTTCGGCATGTACGGCGTGACCTCATGCGAACTGCGCTCCGGCGTCGTCGAAGTGCGGATGACCGGATACGACGTGCTCAAGCGGGTGCAGATGCCCGCCAAGATCGATCCCGCACCTATGCGGGTACCGGTCGCCCTGCGCGAGGACGGGGCAGTCCGCTACCGCGACTACCGCAGCGTTCCGCACGGGCTCACCCTCGGCGCCACCGAGTCGGGGAAGTCTGTCTACCAGCGCAACCTGGTGGCCGGCCTCGCGCCCATGGACGTCGCACTGGTAGGAATCGACTGCAAGCAGGGGGTCGAACTCTTCCCGCTAGCACGCCGGTTCTCCGCCCTCGCCGATAACCCCGACACCGCCCTGGAGCTCCTCGAAGCTCTCGTCACGCACATGGGGGACGTCTACCAACTGATCCGGGCTGAACAGCGGACCACGGTGAACGTGCCGGACGCGGCAATAGCCGCTGACATCTGGGACCTGCCCGAACACCTACGGCCGGTGCCGGTCGTGGTCCTGGTGGACGAGGTCGCCGAACTCGCCCTGTTCGCGTCCAAGGACGAAGAGAAGCGCCGCGACCGGATCATCACCGCCCTCGTCCGCCTCGCCCAACTCGGCCGCGCTGCCGGGATCTACCTGGAGATCTGCGGACAGCGCTTCGGCTCCGAACTCGGCAAGGGCATCACCATGCTCCGCGCCCAGCTCACCGGCCGCACCGCCCACCGCGTGAATGACGAGTCCTCCGCCAACATGGCCTTCGGCGACATCGCTCCGGACGCCGTCCTGGCCGCTATCCAGATCCCCACCGAGACTCCCGGCATCGCCGTCACCGGAGATTCCTCCGGCGGCTGGGCTCGCATCCGCGCCCCGCACACCTCGCTGCGCCAGGCCGTGAACATCTGCAACCGGTACGCCGACCGCACACCGGCCCTGCCCGTCCTCGCGGCCTTCCGCCCCATGGTCGGTTCCCTGGACCCGGCCTCCGAGCCGCTCGCCAAGGCCACCCCCGCCACGGCCTGAGTCCTCCCGCATCCCCGGTCGGCGCGACCGCATCGCGCCAAGTCCCTACCCGCTCCATGCCTGAAGGAAGGGAGACCGACTCCCATGTGTGAGCACATCGAGGACTTCCACCGCACCGTCCTGATGCTCGGCGCTCTGGCCCTGTACGCCGAAATGCCGGGCGCCGACAACGACTTCATTGACACCATCGGCCCGTCCCTGGCCGTGTCGCTTCCGGAGCCCCCGCCGGGGATGTTCCCGCCCGGCTACGACCCCATCGGCGGCACCGACCACCCCGGGGGCGTCTGATGGCCCGCCCCGCGTTCCGCGTGGACGCCGTCCTGGTCCAGGCCGTCATCGCCGGTGCCCTGTCCTTCGCCCACCTGCACGACCTCGCCAACGCCGCTGGGCAGGACGGCTGGAAGGCCTGGGCCTACCCCATCTCGGTGGACCTGCTCCTGGTCGCGTCGTGGCGACGCCTGCGCAGCGAGGGTCCGTCCCGGCTGGCCTGGTGCTGGTTCCTGATCGCGCTGTTCGCCTCGCTGGGTGCCAATGTCGCGACCGCCGGATTCCTCGACCTCACCCACCCGCCGGCCTGGCTGCGGTTCGGCATCGCGGGATGGCCCGCGCTCGCCTTCCTCGGCGGCACCCTCCTCGCCCACTCGCACACCACCGAGGAGCCGAAGCCCGTTCCGCCGGCACCCGCAGTCCCGCATCCCGCGACAGAAGTCGAGCGGAGATCCGCCCCCGATCCGGCGCCCGAGCCCGAGCCGATCGCCGCCGCTGACGAGAACACCCCGGCACTCGCCCCCGCCGGTCCGCCGGTCCCGGCCGCGCTGGTCGACCACGCCCGCAAGCTCGCCGACGACCACCAGGCCCGCACCGGCGCCCCGATCGACACCGAGACCCTGCGCGCTCGGCTCGGTGTCCCACCACAGCTCGCCGAGACCATCGCCGCCCAACTCGCCTGACCAGACGGGAGAACCACCGCCATGCCCGCTCGTGACCGCTTCCACTCCGTGATGCGGATCGGCCCCGTACAGATCGGCACCCACCGCGACCACCGCGACCAGACCAAACACGCCGCCGTCTGCACCAACGACCGCTGCGGCTGGTCCGCCGACTACTCCAGCCAGACCGCCGCCCAGCTCGCCGCCCGCACCCACCGCTGCACCGCCCGATAGGAGAACGGCCCCGTGGACGTCCCCCTCTGGTTCGCCCTGATCATCGTCGGCTGGCTCGGCATCAAGCTCATCCGCCCGCCCCTGTGGCTCGTCGCCGTCCTCCTGCTCGGCGGCTACCTCCTCGCCGACAGCCTCCTTGCCCCCGCCATCGACACCGC
This sequence comes from Streptomyces sp. NPDC087901, assembly GCF_044742205.1. Classification (NCBI taxonomy): domain Bacteria; kingdom Bacillati; phylum Actinomycetota; class Actinomycetes; order Kitasatosporales; family Streptomycetaceae; genus Streptomyces; species Streptomyces sp. NPDC087901. The sequence continues at coordinate 671,702 of NZ_JBIUUC010000001.1, read as the reverse complement.
CGTCAAGTAACCACCCGCGAAGGGAGATCCACCATGTTCAAGCCGAAGGTTCCGACCATGCCCCAGCCCACCGGCCTCATCACTCGACCGACCGTCGTCGAGCCGACCGCCGTGGTCCAGCACACCCCGCCGAGCCCTGCCCCACTGAGTGTCCCGACCGCTGCGACCAGGCCCACCGTCCAGCTCACGCCCGGCGCCGTCGTCGCACTCGTGGGAGGCGGGACGGCCGTCGTCCTGGTCGTCGGCGCGGTCCTGGTCTCGATGCTCCTCGCGGTCGCCGTCACCGGCGCATCCGTCGCCATCTGCGCCCTGGTCATCCGCTCGCTCATCACTTCCGCAGACCAGCACCGCTGACCGGCCCCCGGACGGCGCACAAGCCGCCAAGCATCGCCGCCGCCCGGACAGTCCGGCCCCTTCCAACCGCAGCCGAAAGGACCGCCATCATGGCCCAGCACAGCCCTGCCCCGCCGCGTCTCTGCCCGGACTGCAACGGCTTCCCCGTCGTCGCCATCGACACCGGGACGCTCCTCGACAACGGCACCCGCGCCACCCTCCTGGTCGCTTGCCGCCTCTGCCGCGGCACCGGATCGCCCCGCACCGCGACTCCCGCCCCGGTCGTCCAGCGGGAGCACGCGTGACGGACACGATCCTCGCTAGCCTGGACCCGGCCACCCTCGGCGATCTGCTGCGGGTGGCTGGGTCCACCGGCTTCGACCGCTGGCAGGACCAGATCCGCCGCACCGGCGGCTGCTCCAACCCCATCCACCTCTCCGGCTGGACGCTCACCAAGGACAGGACCACCGGCCAGACCCTGCACCGCTACTCCACCAGCACCGAGCCCGGAGGACGGCTTCGCGTCGCCTGCGGCAACCGCCGCGCCTCACGCTGCGCGGCCTGCGCCTGGACCTACTCCGCCGACACCTACCACCTGATCCGCGCCGGACTCGCGGGCGACCAGGACAAGGACGTCCCCACAACCGTCCGCGACCACCCCCGAGTCTTCGCCACGATCACCGCCCCGTCCTTCGGCCCGGTCCACAACCGCCCCGACTCCGGCCACTGCCGCTGCGGCACCACCCACAGGCCGGATGACCATGCCCTCGGCACCCCGCTCAACCCCGACACGTACGACTACGCGGGCGCGGTCCTCTTCAACAACCACGCCGGGGACCTCTGGCAACGCTTCGCCAACCGCCTCCGCCGCGAGATCGCCGCCCGCGCCGGCCTCACCCAACGCGAACTCAAAGAAGCGGCACGGGTCTCGTACGGCAAGGTCGCCGAGTTCCAGAAGCGCGGCGCCGTCCACTTCCACGCCGTCATGCGCCTCGACGGCCCGGACGGACCCGACAGCCCGCCACCCTCCTGGGCCTCCGTGCAACTGCTCAGCGACTCCATCCGCGCCGCCGCCGCGCACGCCTACACGACCATCACCATCCCAGCCGCCGCCGGCCAACCCGCCCGCCCACTGCGCTGGGGCACCCAGCTCGACATCCGCCCCATCCGCGCCTTCGACGTCGGGACCGACATCACCGAACAGGCTGTCGCCTCCTACGTCGCCAAGTACGCGACCAAGGCCGCCGAGACAACCGGCACCGTCGACCGCCGCATCGGCAACCGCGAGGCCCTGGCCCTCCTCGACGTACCCGACCACCCGCGCCGCCTCATCGAAGCCTGCTTCGATCTCGATCCGCTCTACCCGGACCGGCGACTGCGGGCCTGGGCACACATGCTCGGCTTCCGCGGCCACTTCTCCACCAAGTCCCGCCGCTACTCCACCACCCTCGGCGCACTCCGCCAGATCCGCGCCGACTACCGCGCCTCCCAGCAGCGCGAAGAACTCGGCCTGCCCGACCCGGCCCAAGACCCGACCGTCCTCGTCCTCACAGACTGGCAGTACGCCGGACAGGGGCACAGCCCCGGCGAATCCCTCCTCGCCGCCTCGATCGCCAGAGACCTGCAACACAACCGAGAAACCGCACGCGAAGCCCTCGCCCTGGAAGGAAGCGTGAACGCATGACTGACCGACTGCTCACGGTGGAGGAGGCGGCTCAACTCCTCGGTACGACCGCGCGTTTCCCTCGGCGCCTGATCGCCGAACGGCGGATCGTGTTCGTGAAGGTGGGGCGGCATGTCCGCATCCCTGAAGGCGCCTTGACTGACTTCGTCGCGGCCAACACTGTCCAGCCGATCGTCACCAGTCGACAGCGCTTCGGGGCGGTGGCCTGATGGCGAACCAGAAGGGGAAACGCCGCCGGTTCGGTTCGGTCCGCAAGCTGCCGTCCGGCCGCTTTCAGGCCCGGTATCCCGGCCCGGATGGTCTGCTGCGTTCGGCTCCGGAGACCTTCCCCACTCAGACCGACGCTGATCGGTGGCTCGTCCGCAAGGAAGCGGAGATCCTCGACGGCCGGTGGAAGAACCCGGACGACAAGGTCCTCTTCGGGGTCTACGCCGACGCCTGGTTCAAGGAGCGCGACTACGCGGCAACCACCCGCGAACGCAACGGCAGCGCGCTACGTCTCCACGTCCTGCCTACCTTCGCGAACGTGGTCCTGAGCGAGATCACCACACCGCAGATCCGCCGCTGGCGTGCCGGCCTCCTGGAGTCCGGTGTTGGTGAACCGACGGTCGCCAAGGCGTACCAGATCCTCCGCGCCATCATGAACACCGCAGTCGACGACGACTTGATCCAGCGGAACCCCTGCCGTATCAAGGGCGCCGGGGCGGCGAAGACAGCCGAACGGCCGTTCCTCGATGTCACGGAGGTCTTCCAGCTCGCCGACGCCGTGCCGGCGCGCTTCCGGGTGTTCATCCTCCTGGCGGCCTTCACCGGTCTCCGCTTCGGGGAGCTCGCCGCGCTCCAGCGCCATGACATCGACCTCGACCGGCGAACCGTCGCCGTACGGCGTGCCCTGGCCGAGACCCGCTCGGACGGCATCCTGGTCAAGGCACCCAAGAGCGCGGCAGGTGTGCGTACCGTCGCCTTCCCTGCCTCGCTGACGGAGAGCCTGGCTGCTCACCTCGATGTCTACGCCGAGCCAGGTCGCACCGGGCTGGTCTTCACGGGAGCAAGGGGCGGGCAGCTTCGCCGGAACAACTTCCGCCGCCTGTGGCTGCGAGCCCTGGCGACGACAGGTCTGGGAGACGTCCACTTCCACGATCTGCGCCACACCGGGAACACCCTCGCCGCGACCGGCGGTGCGACCACACGGGAACTGATGCAGCGGATGGGCCACTCGTCGGTGCGTGCCGCGCTGATCTACCAGCACCTGGTGAACGGCCGCGACCATGCGATCGCCGCTCACGTCGACGAGCAGATCAGAAGGGCCCGGCCGGCAGAGCCCGACGACGCATCTGGCACGTGAATGGCACGACGCCACTCCCCCGCCGGATTCGCGGACGAACGAACAAGGCCCAGGCTCTCGGCTTACCGCCGGTGACCTGGGCCTTTGTCGTGCTACCTACTGGTGGGCGCGGACGGTTTCGAACCGCCGACATCTGCTTTGTAAGAGCAGCGCTCTACCCCTGAGCTACGCACCCGTGGATGAAGCAACAGGTTACATGCCTCACGGCACCCCTCGACAATCGGTTACCCGGGCCGGGTCGGCCGGCCGCGCAGGCCGTACGGGGGCTACCCCCACCCCCGAGACGGTAGCCGTCCGGATCGTCCCGGCGGTGGGCGCTGCATACGGTGGAGGCACATCGGCAGCGCCAGCCAGGGGGACTCCATCGCCATGACCATCCGTACCCGTACTCGCACCCGTGCCCGCACCAACGCCCTCGTGGCCGCCGGGGGAACCTTTCTCCTCGTGGGCGCGCTCAGTGGGTGTGGCAGCACCGACGTGGAGGACGCCCCCGCCGAGCACAAGTCGTTCGCGTACAGCGGGAAGGCGCTGACCATCGATGCGGAGAACTCCACCGTGGAGGTCGTGCCCGCCGATGTGGAGCGGATCGAGGTGACCCGCAGGGTCGACGGGTGGGTCGTCTTCGGGAGCGGGCCGGACCCCGTGTGGAAGCTGGAGGGCGACACGCTGACGCTTCGCGTGAAGTGTGAGGCGATGATCAGCGACTGCGGGGCGCAGCACCAGGTGAAGGTGCCTCGTGGGCTCGCGCTGACCGTGGATGCCGACAACGGGAAGGTCACCGCGTCCGGGTTCGGTACTCCGCTCAAGCTCTTCTCCGACAACGGCGGGGTCGTCGTGCGGGATGTCACCGGGCCGCTTGAGCTGAAGAGCGACAACGGCGCCGTGCGGGGCGAGCGGATCTCGGCGGCTTCCGTGGTGGCCCGCTCGGACAATGGTTCGGTGAAGCTCGACTTCAGCCGTGTTCCGGATCTGGTGGACAGCGTCAGTGACAACGGGAGCATCACCATCGATCTGCCCGCGGGCAAGGACCGGTACGCAGTGTCCGCGTCGGCCGACAACGGGCACGTCTCCGTGGCCGTGCCCCGCAGTGACGACAGCCCGCATGCGGTGAAGGCGCACAGCGACAACGGCGAAGTCACTGTGCGAAGCGCGAACTAACCGGCCCGTGTGTTCGTCCTTACCTGGTGGGAGAATGTACCGGGCAGGGCGAAACAGCACGGGAGAGGGATGTGACGGCGACACACGCGAAGCCGCAGGCGAGAGCGGGTGGGAGTTCCGCCGTCAGTGATGTCCCTGTCAGCCGGTACGGACGCGGCCGCGGCGTGCGGGATGTCCTGCTCCTGATGCTGCTGCCCGTGCCGCTGCTTGCCGCGGCGCTGCCTGCCGCCGTCGCCGGGGGCGGTACACGGCGTTGGTTCGGCGGGCGCGGGGAGGGGCAGCGGGCCGAGGCTCAGGCCGCGAAGGATGCCGCCGCCGAGGCCTTCTACGAGCTCGACACCGCGCAGCGCGATCTGCAGATCTCCATCGAGACCATCACGGCCGTGGACAGTTCGCCGGCCGCCCGGAAGGCCGTCGACGACTTCGCCGCTCTCGGGCGACGCATCGACGAGGCCAGCCACGCCTACATCACGGCCGTCGACGCGCACGATCTCGACCGGGATGATCTTGAGCCTTCGGTCGCCTCCCGTGCCCGGACCGAGCTGTCCGCCGCCAAGGACGAGCTCGTACGCGTCAAGGGCGAGCTCGACCGGTTCGCCGCCGGGCTCGGTCCGCTGCTGGGGACCGCCGAGACTCAGCTCGCCCGGCTCGCCCCCGCCGTGGAGCGGGCGCGGCAGGCGCTCCTGGCCGCGAGCAACGCTCTCGACGCGGTGCGCGCGTCCGGACTGCGGGCGGACGATCTCGCCGCGCGGCTGGCCGCACTCGCCCCCGAGCTGACCAAGCTCAACCAGGGCGCAGGCCGGCACGGCGTGCCCGAGACCCTCCAGCGCGCCGATCAGGTGCTGCGCGATGCCGAAGCCGTACGCGCCGAGGCGGTGCAGCTGCCCGAGCGGGCAGCCGAGATCGACAAGCGGCTGGTGACGCTGCGTACGCGGGCACAGGCGTTGACGACCCGGTCCGCCTCCGTCGAGCCCGTGCTCAGCGAGCTCCGGCGGCGGTTCTCGGCGGCCTGCTGGCAGGATCTCCAGCCGGTTCCCGAGCAGGCGGCCGTCAATGTGCGCCAGGCAGAGGAGAAGCTCAAGGAGGCCGCGAAGGCGCGCGACGAGCAGCGCTGGGCGGATGCCACGTCGCGGCTGAGTACGGTACGGGCCCTGCTCAACGCCACGGACGAGGCAGTGTCCGCAGCCGGTGACCGGCTGCAGCGGCTGGACGCCGTCGCCAAGGATCCGCAGCAGGAGATCCAGCGCACCCGGTTCGCCATCCGCGACGCCCAGCGCCTCGCCATGGCCGGGCGCCACACACCCGAGCCGCGCCACGCCCAGCCGCTCGACGACGCGGTGGCCCGGCTCGACCAGGCCGTCACCGCCCTCGAGGGACGCCACCCCGACTACTGGCACTTCCTGACCGTGACGGAGGGCGTACGGCAGACCGCCGCACGCGTCGTCTCCGACATCCGTGAGGAGCGCGGAGCCGGCGCCTGACGTGCGCGGGGCCGACACCTGGCGGGCGAGGGGCCGACACCTGACGGCGAAGCGCAGGCGCCTGACGTGCGAGGACGGGGGCCCTTGACGTGCGAGGGCGCGGGCGCGGCGCGCAACCGCCCCCGCTCGCCCCGACTCCGCGCCCGGCCCGCGCGCGCCCGCCCCGCACCCATGCTCGCGGCCGCCCTGACGTGCGGTGGCCCCGGCCCCGCGGGATCCTGGTAGTACGCGAAGGAGGCCCCATGGCCACCCATGTACTGCGCCCCGCACGGCGGCCGCCGGCCGCCCATCGCAAGGCCACCCTGCTCGATGAGCACCTGCCCGTGGACCACCGGCTCAGCCGCGTCTACCAGATCGGCGCCGGGCTGATGGGCCTGGTGCTGCTCGCCTTCGGCATCCTCGGACTGATCGACAAGGTCGGCTTCTTCGACACCGGCGGCGACACCGTCGCGGGTCTGAGCACCAACGGCGCGCTCAGCGTCCTGTCGATCTGCGTCGGGCTGCTGCTCTTCATCGGGATGGTCATCGGCGGCAACTTCGCCTCAACGCTCAACATGGTGCTGGGCATCGCCTTCGTCCTCAGTGGCTTCGTCAATCTCGCCCTGCTGGACACCGGGCTCAACTTCCTCGCCTTCGAGATACAGAACGTGCTCTTCAGCTTCGTGGTCGGTCTGTTGCTGATGATGTTCGGGATGTACGGACGTGTCAGCGGCGGGCTCCCCCATGACAATCCCTACTGGCGAGCCCGCCATCCCGAGGAAGCCGAGCGTGAGGAGCGGCTCGCGCGACGGCGGGCGGTCGGGGAAATGCCCGTCGTCCGGCCCGGCCGATAGCGGAGTGCGAGGATCCCGCCGCCCGGCCCGGCCGATGGCCGAGTTCGGGGATGCCCGTTGCCCGTCCCGGCCGATAGCCTGGGGACATGCCTCGTTACGAGTACCGCTGCCGCTCCTGCGGAGACACCTTCGAGCTCAGCCGTCCGATGGCCGAGTCCTCGGCCCCCGCCTCCTGCCCCGCCGGGCACGAGGACACCGTGAAACTTCTCTCGGCCGTCGCCGTGGGCGGCTCGGCCGGTTCCGGTCCCGCGCCCTCGGCCGGTGGTGGCGGCGGCGGTTGCTGCGGTGGGGGCTGCTGCGGCTGAGCCCCGCGAAAGCCGGCGGCCGGGGCTACCGCTTGCGTGACAGCGTCAGTCCGTCCGACACCGTGAGCAGCACGCTGTCCATCCTCGGGTCGGCGGACACGTGGTTGTTGAACTCCTGGATGGCCGCCGCCGCCCCGGTCGCCCGCGGGTCCGTCACGCCGCCGTGGAAGAGCACGTTGTCCGTGGTGATGAGGCCGCCCTGGCGCATCCGGGGCACCAGCTCCTCCCAGTACGCGATGTAGTTCTCCTTGTCCGCGTCCAGGTAGGCGAAGTCGATGTGCGGTTCCGCGGGCATGGCCCGCAGGGTGTCGAGGGCCGGGGCGATCCGCAGTTCGATCCGGTCGGCGACGCCTGCCTTCGCCCAGGCCTCACGGCCGTAGGCGGTCCACTCCTCCGAGACGTCGCACGCGATCAGCCGGCCTCCGGCGGGCAGGGCCTGGGCCATCGCGAGGGCGGAGAACCCGGTGAAGGTCCCGACCTCCACGATGTGCCGTGCCCCCGTCAGCCGGACGAGGAAGGCGAGCAGCGGGCCCTGTTCCTCGGCCGACTGCATGCCCGCGTAATCGGGAAGCTTGGCGTACGTGGTCTCCACGAGTTCGCGCTGCACCGCGTCCAGCGGCGGATTGTGGGCGAGCATGTACGCGTACAGCTCGTCCGTGATCTTGGTTTCGTTGCCCTTGGTCATCGCGCCACTCCCCGCTCTGCCGAGTGCTCCGCCGACGGGCGGAACGCGGTGACTGTAGCCGCGGGCGGGGCCGGTTCGAGCGAATTCGGCGGCGCGTCGAGCGCCTGTCAGCGGCATGCGCCGACGGGCCTCGACTCAGCGGTACGCACCGACCGGCCCTCGACTCGGCCCTGCGCCCCCGCAGGCCCTCGGCTCAGCGGCACCCGCCGGCCCTCGACTCAGCGCTACGCCCCCGCAGGCCCTCCGCTCAGGCCGCCCGGCGCAAGCCCGACGCCTCCAGGAAGCGTCGCAGGATCTCCTCGCCCGCGGCCACACCGCTCTCGGCGGTCGCCGTCACGTGCGGGGCGCTCCAGCCGGCGTCGGCCAGTTCGCCGTGGCCGGGGCGCCAGCCCCGGTCAGCGGCGAGCAGCAGGTCGGCGTCGAGGAGGGAGTCACCGGCGGCCAGGGTGAGCGTGGCGCCGGTGCAGCGGGCGACCTCGCGCATCGCCGCGCTCTTGGTGAGCGGACGCGGTACGACGTAGATCTTGCGGCCCTGCAGTGAGACGGTCCAGCCGCGCGGCTCCGCCCATGCGGCGAGTTCCTTCGTCCAGTCGGCCGGCAGCAGGGACCGCTCGACGACGAGGTAGGCGAAGAGGTCCTCGGCGACCCTTTCCTTGAGCAGCCAGGCGGGGTCGGCCGCGGAGACGAGGTGGGCGCGGACCTCGGCGAGCGAGGCGCATTCCTCGGCCAGCCGGCCGGCCACGGTCCGCTGCCAGCCCTGGTCGGACTCGCCGTTGACCAGGATGTGTCCGCCGTTGGCGCAGATCGCGAACTCTGCCGCGGGGCCCGGGAGATGGATGCGGTGGTACTGCTCGCGGGTACGGGTGGTGGTCGGCACGAAGACCGTGGCCGGGGAGCGGGTCAGCTCGGCGAGCAGCGCGGCCGCCGTCTCCGTGACGTACGACAGGGGCTTCCTGTCGTACACCTCGACGCAGAGCAGACGGGGGGCCTCGGCGTCCGGCATCGGGAGCTGGAGGGCCGCGGCGGAGTAGATGAGGGTGCGGTCGAGGTCGCTGGCGACCAGCGTCACGGGCGAGGTCACTTGGACTCCACCGCCCGGCCGTCCGCGCCGGTCGCCCCGCGCGTGTACTTGGGGTGGATCAATCCGACGCAGGTGTACGGGAGTTCGTCGACCTCTTCGACCGGCACGCCACGCTGCTGCGCCAGCAGCCTGATGTGTTCCAGGTCGGCGCCGGCGCCGCGCTTGGCGAGGATCTTCCACGGGACGCGGCGCAGCAGGACGCGGGTCGTCTCGCCGACACCCGGCTTGACGAGGTTCACGTCGTGGATGCCGTACTCCTCGCTGATGCGTTCCACCGCGGCCCAGCCCTCCCAGGTCGGGGCCCGGTCGGCGGTGAGCAGCTCCTTGACCTCGGCGTCCACGGCGTCGGTGACCTCGCCGAACCGGTCGGTGACGGTGTCGAGGAAGTGGCCGGAGACATCGGACCCGGCGAGCTCCCGGTAGAACTTCGCGCCGTGGAAGTCATCGGGTCCGACGAGGTCGGAGCGCAGGACCGTACGGGAGATCAGCCCGGACACGGTGGAGTTGAGGCAGGCGGAGGGGATCAGGAAGTCCTCGCGGGTGCCGTACGTGCGGACGCAGCCGCCCGGGTCGGCCAGGACCGCGATCTCCGGGTTGAAGCCCTCGGTCCCGTCGGACTCCTCGAACTCCGCGATCGCCGCGGCCAGTTCGCGGGTGATGGCGCCCTTGCCGGTCCAGCCGTCGACGAAGACGACGTCGGCCGGGTTGTGGTGGGCGGCAAGCCAGCGCAGGGCGTTGGCGTCGATGCCGCGGCCGCGCACGATCGAGACGGCGTAGTGCGCCAGGTCGATGCCGTGCCGGAGGCGGGCCCAGCGGCGCATCAGTACGCCGACGGGGGTGCCGGCCCGGGCCAGCGAGACGAGCACGGGGCGGGGGCCGCGCTCGGCGAGGACCGTCTCGGTGACCGTGCCGACAGCGCGGGCGATGCGGGCGGCCGACAGGTCCAGAGCCGCCTTGAACAGGTCCTGGTACTGCTCGGAGGGCTGGTACTCGACGGGCAGCGACTCGGCGTAGTGCGCGCCGCCGCTCTGTATCGCCTCCTCGCGCTCCTCGGTGGGCGCCTCCAGTTCGGTGTCCGAGAGGTCCTGGAGCAGCCAGCCGACCTCGTCCGGTGCGTAGGAGGAGAAGGCGGGGCCGCGGAGGGGCTCGGGCAGCATGGCGGACTCTTCCTGCCGTTGGGGGGCGTACGACGGGGCCGGCTCGTCGGCGGATGCCCCGGGCGGTACGTACGAGGGGACGACCGCCAGCAGGACATGGGCGGCATGCGGGGTGAGCTGCTGCATCAGGCCGTGCGGGCCGTGCAGCGCGTGGGTGTCGGCGGTGGAGTCGACGACGAGGACCACGGCGTCGAAGCCGCCGCCCGCGACGTTGTACGCGTAGCGCTCGCCCGGGCCGTCGGCCGGGTCGTCGTGGGCCGGGAAGACCAGCCGGGTGCGTATCGCATAGCCCGGGTCGTCCACGGCGAGGACCGGGGAGCGGGTCGTGGTCGAGTAGCGGACCTCGGCTCCCGTGCGCTCCTCCAGGGCGGTGCCCAGGCGCAGGGGCGCGTACATCAGCTCCTCGAAGCCGAGGACCAGGACGCGGCGGGGGTGCTCGCCCAGCGCCTGCGCGATGCGGTCCGCCATGGCGGGGAGGGCGGTTTCCAGGAGTGCGCGGTGTGCGGGGGTGAAGCCGTGCCGGCCGCCGTCGGGCACTCCGGCGGGCCACTGGAGGTCGATCCGGGTGTGGGCACGGGGAAGGGTGCGCAGCGGCTCGGGCTTTCCCCCGGGCCGCCCCACGCGGGGCTGCGCCGCCTCCTGAGCCGCCTCCTGCTCGGCGACCAGGGCCTGCCCCTTCTCCAGAACACCTTCCGGAAGGCGGACCGTGCCCGTGTTCCTTGCCACCAGGTCGACGCGGGCGCCGATCTCCTCGGCGAACTCGGCGAGCCGCCCCTGGTCGGCCGGCGAGCGCATGTCGACCAGGGCCACGATGACGTACCGCTTGCGCGGGTACCGCTCGTGCAGGGCGCGGATGGTGTTGAGAACGGTGTTGCCGGTGGAGAACTCGTCGTCGACGAGGACGAGGGTCGCGCCCGCCTCACCGCCCCGTTCGGCTGCCAGCAGGTCCGGGTCCTCCGGAAGCAGCAGGTGCGAGGTGGCGTGCGAGTGCGACTCCTCGAAGCCGCCCGCCCGCGCCACGCCCTCGACGGGGCGTCGCGTCGAGTGGAGGTAGGGCGCCGATCCGAGCCCGTCGGCGACGGCGTGGCCGAGGCCGGTGGCCGTCTCCGCGTAACCGAGCACGACCGCGCGGCGCGCCCCGTCCTCGCCGAGCAGCTCGCGCACCCGGCGGCCGAGCTCGACCCCGGCGCCGTACACCACCGAGGGGCGCTGCGGTACATGCTTGCCGAGCACGTTGGACACGAGCAGATGTGCCCGTTTGGGGTTGCGCCGCAGGGCGAGGCCCAGCAGCTCGCGGAGCTCCCCGTCGCCCACCAGCTCGACGCCCAGCCGCTCCGCGACCCAGCTACCCGACCACACCACGTTCGCTGTCTCTTTCCGTTGGCCTGTCACACGCCCGCCCATGCGGACCCGTCCCTCAAGCATCACGCGCCTGCGCGCGCGGGCACACCGCTATTCCGCGACGCTCGCCGCCAGCAGGTCCACGAAGCCGACGTCCTCCTTCGCCACGCCGAAGACCTCGGCCCGCCGCAGCGTGCGTTCGGCCCAGGCGCGGTGGGGCTTCACTTCGTTCATCTTGTTCGTGTACGACGAGCGCAGCACCCCGCCACCGTCGCGCTCCGGCCGCAGGATGTCCTGCGCGTCACTGAACTCCTCGTGACTGACCACGGACAGCGCATGCACGGGTGCGACGTGCGACGGGTGGATGCAGGTCTTGCCGAGCAGGCCGTTGGCCCGGTCGAGCTCGATCTCCCGCAGCAGTCCGTCCAGGTCGTGCTCGATCAGGGCCGTACGAAGCTCCTCCGCGCTGCCCTCCAGGAAGGGGCTGCGGCGCAGCTGTGGCTTGAACATGCGCTCCTGAAGCCTGAAGTACTCCCAGACGGGGCCGGTGATGGTGAAGCCCGTCCCGTCCGCCCGGCCCAGCACGTTGACCACGTCGGCGATGACGTCGGCGACGATCCGGACGTCGTAGGCCGTCATGTCGGGCGCCCGGCGCAGTCCGTATGCCGAGCAGAAGTCGGTGACGCCGAGGCGCAGGGCAAGCACCCGGTCACGGTAGGTGTCGACGGTGCGGGCGATCTTCTGGAGGACCTCATGGCGGGTCTCCAGGTGCAGCAGCTCGGGGGATTCGAGCACGGGCATGGCGAAGAGCCGTCGGCCGCACGCGGACTCGGCCTTGGTGAGCGCTTCCATGAACGAGATGCCACGCTCTTGCGTGAACTTGGGAAGTACGAAACCGGACAACAATCGGACGGATTCGCCGAGCCGGCGCACGAGGTCGGTGATCTGGTGCGGTTCGCGGACGCGGATGAACAGCAGTGGCGGTTCGCCGCCGCGCGCCGCGAGGTCGGCGAATTGCCTGACCAGGTTCTCCTCGGCGGCCGGCACCTCGGAGTCATCGATCGAATCCTCCAGGCACAGCACCATGGAGACGACTCCGCGACGGGCCTGCTTGAGGACGTCGTCGGCGAGCCTGGGCCGGGTGGCCGGGCTGTAGAGCGTGGCGCCCAGGGCGGCCGCGAGGACCGGAGCCGGCGACCCGGCGTCGAAGGCGCACGGTTCCCGGAAGAACAGATCGCCCCTCACGGCAGGCGCGATATGCCCGAAATGACGCATGTGATTCCCCCCGTACTACCTGGCCGGTCGGACAACGTGTGGCCGGTAATAGTACGTACGGGTGGGTGTCGGCAGTTCCCTGCCCACATGAATTCCGGGTAACTCGTCCATTTAGCGATGGTTCCCAAGGGTGCGGAGGCGATCGTTCCGACATTCTCGCGAGACACGGCTGCGACCCCCGCGTTGTCTGCACGGCCGGCCAGCAGGCAGGATGACGGGCATGACGCACGCGATGGTGAAAGGCTCGAACGTCCCACTCGATGCCATGGCTGTACGGGCCGTGCTGCGCTGGACCCCGGGCGCCGGGGTACCCGATGTGGACGCCTCGGCCCTGCTGCTCGGCTCCGGCGGCCGCGTGCGCTCCGACGAGGACTTCGTCTTCTACAACCAGCCCCGCCACCCCTCCGGCCTGGTACGACGGCTGCCGAAGCGAAGCCTGCCCGAGGGCCTGACGGACACCATCGAGGCCGACCTGAACGCGCTCGACCCCTCGGTCGACCAGGTCGTCATCGCCGCGTCCTCCGACGGGGCCCCCTTCGAGCACGTGCACGATCTCCGCGTCCTGCTCTACGACGCCGCGGCGGCGGGCGGGGAGCCGCTCGCCGTCTTCGACGTGCGGCCGGATACGGGCGAGGAAACCGCGATCATCTGCGGCGAGCTGTACCGGCGCGGCGATGGCTGGAAATTCCGGGCCGTGGGACAGGGATATCCGACCGGTCTCATCGGTCTCGCGACCGCCTTCGGCATCTCGGTGGACGAGACGGAGGCCGCTGCCGAGCCCGGCCCGACGCCGCCGCCCGCCCCCGCGTTCCCGCCCGCACCGGCAGTCGGCCCCGACGCGCAGACCACGGTCCAGCACCAGCAGCCCGCCTACGGCTATCCGCAGCCCACTGCGGCCCCCGCCGCACCTGCCCCGCAGCCCGCCTACGGCTACCCTCAGCCGGCCGCCGCACAGCCCGCCTACGGCTACCCGCAGCCTGCGGCGGCGGCAGCGCACGCGCCCGACCCGAATTTCGCCCTGCCACCGCAGGGGCCGCAGTTCATACGGCCCTGATCCGGACGTGATCCGCCCCGCGAACCCGCCTGATCCGGACAAGAGGCCCTGGAGCCTTTCGTGCGGATCCGAACGAGAGGCCCTGGAGCCTTCGCGTGATCCGGACAAGGCGACTCACGCACGCGTCTTGTAGCCGCGCCCCCACTGCATGCCGTATCCGTACAGCCGGTCCAGTTCCGACTGGAAGCCGTACACGAACTTCACCTCGCGCCGCACGATCAGCTCGCCCTTGACGTTCTCCAGCGTGAACACGGCACACGAGCGTGCCTGCGGGGCCCGCTCCTCCAACTCGATCTCGATGCGCGGCCCGTTGCCCGGGTAGAGCGTCACCTTCGCGTGCGTACGCTCGAAGGCCGGGGTCTGGTCGTAGATGTAGACGAAGAACAGCATCCGCTTGATCTGTTCGCGCTGGTCGAGGTTGACGTACACGGTCTCCCCGGACGCCGACCCGAAACGGTCGTCCCCGCTGAGCTTGATGTACGGCGGCGCGTTCAGATCACCGAGCAGATTGCCGAGCGGCTGCACCACGCCCTTGGTACCGTCCGTCAGCTCGTACATGCAGCCCAGGTCCAGGTCGACGTTGGCCACGCCCTGGGTGTGCGCCTGGACCACATCCGGCTGGAAGAGCTTCAGCGGCCGCAGCAGCCGGCCGTTCTGCCGGGACCGGCCCTCGATGTCGGACGTGCGCATCTGCCAGGAGAGATTGACCCGGAGATTGCCGGTCAGCGCGCCCTGCTTGGTCAGCGAGACCGTGGCGTGCCGCCGGGAGAGCACGATGGAGTTGGTTGCCGCACTGCCCGACTCGAACTGTGATTCCCGCCCCGGCCACAGGCTGTTCCAGAACGCCATCCCCAACCCCCACACATGTCGGCCTCACCTGTCGCACGCGGCACGTGCGACGCACGCACCGCTGCGGGGCGGCTCCGGGCCGGTTCCGGGTGTTCCCCGGAACCGTTGCCGTACGAGCCGCCCCGCAGAGAGCGTTCCTCATTCGCTACCGGGTCACACCCCGGCGGAGACTTCCGTGCTGCCTTCGCCTCCATCGGCCGCGATCGCCTTGTTGCGCCGGACCGAGGACCAGAAGGACCAGCCGATCAGGATGACGCCGACGGAACCGGTGATGAGCTCGTGGATCTCGTACTGAATCGTGACGAGCAGGATGACCGCAAGGGCGCCGATCGCGTAGTGCGCGCCGTGCTCCAGGTAGACGTAGTCGTCCAGGGTGCCCTGGCGGACCAGGTAGACCGTGAGCGAACGGACGTACATGGCGCCGATACCGAGGCCCAGGGCCATCAGCACGATCTCGTTGGTGATCGCGAAGGCGCCGATGACGCCGTCGAACGAGAAGGACGCGTCGAGCACTTCCAGGTAGAGGAACATGAAGAACGCGGCCTTGCCGGAGAGAGCGACCGCGGAGATCTTCTTGCCGGTCCGCTTGGCCTCTTCCTCCTGCTCGTGTTCGCGTTCCTCCTCCTCTTCGAGCTTGTTCTCGAAGTACCCGGAGAGACCGCCGACGATGAGGTACGTGATCAGACCGGCGACACCGGCGAGCAGGACCGTCTCGGCCTTGTCCGCGTGTCCGCCGCCGTGCTGATGAGCCGAGCCGGCGAACGTCAGTGCCGAGATCAGCAGGACGATCAACGCGATGCAGACCGACAGCATGTCGACCTTGCCGAGCTTGGCGAGCGGGCGCTCGATCCAGCGGAGCCACTGGATGTCACGATCCTCGAAGATGAAGTCGAGGAAGATCATGAGCAGGAACATGCCGCCGAAAGCCGCGATCGCCGGGTGGGCGTCGGTGACCAGTTCCTTGTAGCGGTCCGGATCGTTGAAGGAAAGATCGACAGCCTCGATCGGTCCCAGGTTGGCGGTGACGGCCACGATCACGACGGGGAACACCAGCCGCATACCGAAGACCGCGATGAGCACACCGATCGTGAGGAAGATCTTCTGCCAGAAGGCACTCATCTTCTTCAGGATTCCGGCGTTGATCACCGCGTTGTCGAAGGACAGCGAGATCTCCAGGATGGAAAGGATCGCCACCACTCCGAAGGCTTCCCACCCCCCGTAGAACCACGCTGCGACCAGGCCGATCGCGGTAATCGCGAGCGACCAGCCGAAGGTTTTCAGAAGCACTGGCTACCCCATCATGTGTGTAACGGGTCTCCCCCGAC
Organism: Streptomyces sp. NPDC087901; assembly: GCF_044742205.1. Lineage (NCBI taxonomy): Bacteria > Bacillati > Actinomycetota > Actinomycetes > Kitasatosporales > Streptomycetaceae > Streptomyces > Streptomyces sp. NPDC087901. Next base: position 655,796 of record NZ_JBIUUC010000001.1, on the reverse strand, counting down.
GTGCACGGGGCTCCCCCGCGCCGTGCGCGGCTTTACGAAACGTTGACCCCGAAGTCTAGAGCGATGCCTCGCAGTCCCGACGCGTACCCCTGTCCCACTGCACGGAACTTCCACTCGCCGTTGTACCGGTAGAGCTCACCGAAGATCATCGCGGTCTCCGTGGAGGCGTCCTCGCTGAGGTCGTAACGCGCGAGTTCCTGGCCGTCGGCCTGGTTGACCACTCGGATGAACGCGTTGCTGACCTGGCCGAACGTCTGTCCGCGATTGTCGGCCTCGTGAATGGAGACCGGAAAGACGATCTTGTCGCAGTGGCCCGGTACCTCGTTGAGGTTCACGATGACCGACTCGTCGTCCCCTTCGCCCTCACCCGTGAGATTGTCACCGGTGTGCTCGACGGAGCCGTCGGGGCTCGTGAGGTTGTTGTAGAACACGAACCATTCGTCGCCGAGCACCCGGCCCGACTGGCACAGCAGTGCGCTGGCGTCGAGGTCGAAATCCGCCCCCGTCGTGGATCGTGCGTCCCAGCCGAGCCCGATGAGCACCTGGGTGAGATTGGGTGCGGCCTTGGAGAGGGAGACATTGCCTCCCTTGGCGAGCGTGACGCCCATGGTGTGTCCTCCCCGAGTCGATGAACCGGTGACGAACCGGTGAATCAGTCTGCCGAGCGCGTCCGGCGCCGCACAGGGTGCGGCGCCGGACGGGACGTGCTGGTGCGGTCCGGGACGCGCGCCCCGGACTGCCGGCTAGACGTTGACGCCGAAGTCCTGCGCGATGCCGCGCAGACCCGAGGCGTAGCCCTGACCGATGGCACGGAACTTCCACTCCGCACCGTTGCGGTACAGCTCGCCGAAGACCATGGCGGTCTCCGTCGAGGCGTCCTCGCTGAGGTCGTAGCGCGCGAGCTCGGTGTTGTCGGCCTGGTTGACCACGCGGATGTACGCGTTGCGGACCTGGCCGAAGCTCTGCTGGCGGGACTCCGCCTCGTAGATCGAGACCGGGAAGACGATCTTGTCGACGTCTGCCGGGACACCGGCCAGGTTCACCTTGATGACCTCGTCGTCGCCCTCGCCCTCACCGGTGAGGTTGTCACCGGTGTGCTCGACGGAACCGTCGGGGCTCTTGAGGTTGTTGAAGAAGACGAAGTTGCCGTCGTTGCCGACCTTGCCCTCGGCGTTCGTCAGCAGCGCGCTGGCGTCGAGGTCGAAGTCTCCGCCGGTGGTGGTACGAGCGTCCCAGCCCAGACCCACGATGACCGCGGTCAGGTTGGGCGCGGCCTTGGTCAGCGAGACGTTGCCGCCCTTGCTGAGGCTGACTCCCACGAGTCCTCCCATTGGTTTCTTTGGGGGCCGGCCGGTGCCGGCGCCTCCACGTCGTGTTGGCATCCGATCAACGACTGGATCCTAGTGACCGGTTCCCGGCCAAAACAGGCTTTTGGCCGGGGGTCGCCGAGAGATCCACCGGATCTCGGGTCAGAGCGCGCCGAGCGCCTTGACGTACTCGTTGAGGTCGCGTGCGTCGGGCAGGCCGTTGACGACCGTCCAGCGCACCACGCCCTCCTTGTCGATGATGAAGGTCCCGCGCACCGCGCAGCCCTTGTCCTCATCGAAGACGCCGTACGCACGCGAGGTCTCGCCGTGCGGCCAGAAGTCCGAGACGAGCGGGTACTCCAGGCCTTCCTGCTCGGCGAAGACGCGCAGGGTGTGGATGGAGTCGTTGGAGACGGCGATCAGCTGCGTGTCGTCGTTCTCGAACGTGGGCAGCTCGTCGCGCAGCGCGCAGAGCTCACCCGTGCAGACGCCGGTGAAGGCGAACGGGTAGAACAGCAGCACCACGTTCTTCTCGCCGCGGAAGTCGGAGAGCTTCACGGTCCGGCCGTGGTTGTCCTTCAGCTCGAAATCCGGGGCCTGGGTGCCGACCTCGATCGCCATGAAACGCGTCCCTTCGCTACGTCGCCGGGCTGGGCTGTCCGGGTGACTCCCACCCTACGCAGAGGCGCGGAGCGGCCGTGCAGCACCCGTGGAAGGTTCCTGCGGACGTGCGGGGTAGCGGGGGAATGTACGAAGGCCCCGGACGGCGCGATGCCGTCGGGGGCCTTCAGGGGCGAGTGCGGTTCAGCGCTTGGCCTTGGCCGCCTTCGGCGTGACCAGACGGCTGCCCGTCCAGTCCTTGCCCGCACTGATGCTCTTGGTCTGGGCGAGACCGGCTGTCTGGGCAGCCTCGTTGATGTCGCTCGGCTCGACGTATCCGTCACGGCCGGTCTTCGGCGTCATCAGCCAGACCGTACCGCCGTCCTCGAGCAGACCAATGGCATCCACCAGCGCGTCCGTAAGGTCGCCGTCCTCGTCGCGGAACCAGAGCAGGACGACGTCTGCGACGTCGTCGTACTCCTCATCGACGAGATCCTGGCCGGTAGTGGCCTCAATGCCCTCACGGAGCTCCAGCTCGACGTCGTCGTCGTAGCCGATCTCCTGGACCACCTGTCCGGGCTCGAACCCCAGGCGTGCTGCCGGGTTGGTCCGCTCCTCCGCGTGGTCCGCGGTCGCGCTCACGGGTTGCCTCCTGATCATGTTTCGGAAAATGCTTCAGCCACGCGCGTGCGCGGGGCGTTGGCCGTAGTCCACACGGGAGCGGCGGATCGCGCAAGTACCCAGCGTACGAGACCGCCTAAACGGTGACGTTCCCTGCCACGTCACCGCACTGTCGGCGGACCCTCTGCGGGAGCCGGCGCTGCCGTCCACACCCTTTACGTCCTTGAACAGCTTATGCGGTTTCGGTCCGGCAATCGGAGTCGAACAGCGTTTGGGAACGCTTGGCCGCCTTGGGCGTATGGTTGCGGTTTGGCCCGACCCATCCCGCCCGGCCCATCCTGCCCGATGCCTCGTGCCCCGTGCCTCATGGCCCGATGCCTCGCGCCGGGGACCTCCTGCCCGGCCGGATACCCGCTTCGGCGTGTCCCGTGCGCCCGTCCGGGACACGGAGTCGGGAAAGTCGGCGGTTACCTCTCGGTAGAGATGACGTTTGCGTCCTCGCGGTACACGATGGGATGGCGTACGCGCAGACACACCGGGGGGGACGACTCCCGTGCCCAGGCCCCGTAGAGCAGCACCGAACAGCGAAGGAACAGCGTGGCTTCCGGATCCGATCGCAACCCGATCATCATTGGCGGCCTTCCGAGTCAGGTCCCGGATTTCGATCCCGAAGAGACCCAGGAATGGCTCGACTCCCTCGACGCCGCCGTCGACGAGCGAGGCCGTGAGCGGGCCCGCTACCTCATGCTCCGGCTCATCGAGCGCGCGCGCGAGAAGCGTGTCGCCGTGCCGGAGATGCGCAGCACGGACTACGTGAACACGATCGCCACCAAGGACGAGCCGTTCTTCCCCGGCGACGAGGAGATCGAACGCAAGGTCCTCAACGCGACCCGCTGGAACGCGGCCGTGATGGTCTCGCGTGCGCAGCGTCCGGGGATCGGTGTGGGCGGCCACATCGCCACGTTCGCCTCCTCCGCCTCGCTGTACGACGTGGGCTTCAACCACTTCTTCCGCGGCAAGGACGACGGGCTGGGCGGCGACCAGATCTTCTTCCAGGGGCATGCCTCCCCCGGGATCTACGCCCGCGCCTTCCTGCTGGACCGGCTGAGTGAGACGCAGCTCGACGCCTTCCGCCAGGAGAAGTCGAAGGCTCCGAACGGCCTGTCCAGCTACCCGCACCCGCGGCTGATGCCGGACTTCTGGGAGTTCCCGACCGTGTCGATGGGCCTCGGCCCGCTCGGTGCGATCTACCAGGCGCGGATGAACCGCTACATGGAGGCGCGCGGCATCGCCGACACCTCCGCCTCGCACGTCTGGGCGTATCTCGGCGACGGCGAGATGGACGAGCCGGAGTCGCTCGGCCAGCTCTCCATCGCCGCCCGTGAGGGCCTGGACAACCTGACCTTCGTCGTCAACTGCAACCTGCAGCGCCTCGACGGCCCGGTGCGCGGCAACGGCAAGGTCATCCAGGAGCTGGAGTCGCAGTTCCGGGGCGCCGGCTGGAACGTCATCAAGCTGGTCTGGGACCGTTCCTGGGACCCGCTGCTGGCGCAGGACCGCACGGGCATCCTGGTCAACAAGCTGAACACCACGCCGGACGGCCAGTTCCAGACGTACGCCACCGAGACGGGTGCGTACATCCGTGATCACTTCTTCGGTGACGACCCGCGGCTGCGGGACATGGTCAAGGGCATGACCGACCAGCAGATCCTGCACCTCGGGCGCGGCGGTCACGACCACAAGAAGGTCTACGCGGCGTACGCGGCGGCCAAGGCCCACAAGGGCCAGCCGACGGTGATCCTGGCGCAGACGGTCAAGGGCTGGACGCTGGGGCCGAACTTCGAGGGCCGCAACGCGACCCACCAGATGAAGAAGCTCACCGCCGAGGACCTCAAGCGTTTCCGGGACCGGCTGCACATCCCGATCGCGGACGCGCAGCTGGAGGACGGCAACCCGCCGTACTACCACCCGGGCCGCGACTCGGAAGAGATCCAGTACATGCACGACCGCCGCAAGGGTCTGGGCGGCTACGTCCCGACGCGTGTGGTGCGGGCGAAGCCGCTGGTCCTGCCCGAGGACAAGACGTACGCGACCGCGAAGAAGGGTTCGGGTCAGCAGTCGATCGCCACCACCATGGCGTTCGTCCGCATCCTGAAGGACCTCATGCGGGACAAGGAGATCGGCAAGCGTTTCGTGCTGATCGCGCCCGACGAGTACCGCACCTTCGGTATGGACGCGTTCTTCCCGAGCGCGAAGATCTACAACCCGCTCGGGCAGCAGTACGAGTCGGTGGACCGCGATCTGCTCCTCGCGTACAAGGAGTCGCCGACGGGGCAGATGCTGCACGACGGCATCTCCGAGGCGGGCTGCACGGCCTCGCTGATCGCCGCGGGTTCGGCGTACGCCACGCACGGCGAGCCGCTGATCCCGGTGTACGTCTTCTACTCGATGTTCGGTTTCCAGCGCACGGGTGACCAGTTCTGGCAGATGGCGGACCAGCTCGCGCGCGGCTTCGTGCTCGGTGCGACCGCCGGCCGTACGACGCTGACGGGCGAGGGCCTCCAGCACGCGGACGGCCACTCGCAGCTGCTGGCCTCGACCAACCCCGCCTGTGTCGCGTACGACCCGGCGTTCGGGTTCGAGATCGCGCACATCGTCCAGGACGGGTTGCGCAGGATGTACGGCGGGACCCCCGACGAGAACGAGGACGTCTTCTACTACCTCACCGTCTACAACGAGCCGATCCGCCACCCGGCCGAGCCCGCCGATGTGGACGTCGAGGGCATCCTGAAGGGCGTCTACCGCTACAGCAGCGGCGAGAAGGGCGAGATCCCGGCCCAGATCATGGCGTCCGGTGTGGCGGTCCCGTGGGCGGTCGAGGCGCAGCGCATCCTCGCCGACGAGTGGAACGTGAAGGCGGACGTCTGGTCGACGACCTCCTGGAACGAGCTGCGGCGCGAGGCCGTGGACGTGGAGCGGTACAACCTGCTGCACCCGGAGGAGGAGCAGCGCGTCCCGTATGTGACGCGCAAGCTGTCCGGTGCGCAGGGGCCGTTCGTGGCCGTCTCGGACTGGATGCGGTCCGTGCCGGACCAGATCTCGCGCTGGGTGCCCGGTGCGTACCAGTCGCTGGGTGCGGACGGCTTCGGCTTCGCGGACACGCGCGGGGCGGCCCGGCGGTTCTTCCACATCGACGCGCAGTCGATCGTCCTCGCGGTGCTCACGGAGCTCGCGAAGGAGGGCCGGATCGACCGTTCGGCGCTGAAGACGGCGGTCGACCGTTACGAGCTGCTCGACGTGGCCTCGGCCGATCCCGGTGCCGCGGGCGGCGACGCGTAGGGACGGAACGCACGACGCGGGGCGGCGGGACCCCAAGGGGTCCGGCCGCCCCGCGGTGCTGTGTGCGGGCCGGTTCTCCCGGGCCGCGGGCCGGTCGGCCCGGGCCGCGTGCCCGTCTTCACGGGCTGCCTGTGGGTCAGTTCTCCCAGATCTTGAAGGCACGCACCTGGTACGGGGTGCGCGGGACCCAGGTGCCGCCGCCCGGGTAGGTCTCGAACTCGCCGGTCTCGTCGCACTCCGCCGACTGGTAGGTGGTGACGGGGCGGCCCGTGCGGTTGACCAGGGCCTGAACGGTGGCACCCGCCTTCAGCGGTACACAGCTCTCGATGTCGATGGTGGAGAGCTCGTGGACCTGCCGGGCGCCGGTGAAGTCGGGTTTCGCCCAGAGACAGAGCTGGCCGCTTCCGCAGTCCCCGGGCCGGCCGGGTGCGGCCTGGGCCGGGGCCTGTGGGAGGAGCGCGATGGCGGCCAGGGCGGCCGCGACAACGGTCGTACGCATGTGAATCAACCCCCGTGCAGATGTGGATCTTCCGCATCCACCCTGAGCCGCGCGGCAGCGGCTCGGGAAGAGGCCCGGGGGCGGGACCACCCTGATAGGCGACAGCCCCGCCGGAACGTTCCGGCGGGGCTGTTGTACGCGCTGTGTTGACGCCATGAGGCGCCGGGGCGGGTCAGGTCAGATGTGACCGGCGCCCGCGCCCGCCTCGGCGTTCTCTCCGCGCTTGGTCAGGGTGGCGACCAGTGCGGCGATCACCGCGACGATGCCGGCGACCATGAACGCCGTGCTCATGCCCGACACGAACGTGTCATGGGCGACGCCCACGATCTTGCCCGCGACGTCCGGCGGGGTCCCCTCGGCGACCGGCGGCATGCCGACCTTGATGGCCGAGGACGCCTGGTCCAGCTGCTCGGGCGACAGGGGCGGAAGCTGCGCTTCCTTCCAGTTGCCGGGAAGCTCGGAGTCGACCCCGGCGGCCATGATCGCGCCCAGCACCGCCGTACCGAGGCTGCCGCCGACCTGCATGGCGGCCTGCTGCAGACCACCGGCGACACCGGAGAGCTCCATCGGGGCGTTGCCCACGATGACCTCGGTGGCGCCGACCATGACCGGTGCGAGGCCGAGGCCGAGCAGGGCGAACCAGATCGACATGGTGACGGTGCCGGTACCGACGGTCAGCTGGGACATGCCGAACATCGCGATCGCGGTGCACACCATGCCGCCGACGAGCGGGACCCGTGGACCGAACTTGGTGATCATGACGCCCGCGAGCGGCGAGGCGACGATCATCATCCCGGTCAGCGGCAGGAGGTGCAGACCGCTGTCGACCGGGCTAAGACCGTGCACGTTCTGGAGATAGAAGGTGACGAAGAACAGGCCGCCCATGAAGCCGAAGGCCATCAGCACCATCAGCACCGTGCCCGCGGACAGCGGTACGGAACGGAACATGGCCAGGGGGATCAGCGGTTCCCTGACGCGCTGCTGGACGAGGGTGAACGCGACGAACAGGACGACGGCGGCCACCAGGAAGCCGACCGTCTTGGCGTCGCCCCAGCCCCACTCCGCGCCCTTGATGAGCGCCCAGATCAGGCAGAACATCGCCGTCGACAGCAGCACGATGCCGGCGATGTCGAAGGAGCGCGGCGCGTTCTCGGCGCGGTGGTCCTTGAGGATCAGCACGCCCATGACGAGGGCGATCACGCCGACCGGCACGTTGATGAAGAAGACGGACTGCCAGCTGACGTGCTCGACGAGCACGCCGCCCAGGATCGGGCCGCCCGCGGTCGAGGCGCCGATCACCATGCCCCAGATGCCGATCGCCATGTTCAGCTTCTCGGCCGGGAAGGTGGCGCGCAGCAGGCCGAGCGCGGCCGGCATCAGCAGAGCACCGAAGAGGCCCTGCAGCACGCGGAACGTGATCACCAGGACGACGCTGCCGGAGAAGCCGATGGCTGCCGATGCCGCGGCGAAGCCGACGACACCGATCAGGAAGGTCTGGCGGTGGCCGAACCGGTCACCGAGCTTGCCCGCGGTGATCAGGGAGACCGCGAGGGCCAGCATGTAACCGTTGGTTATCCACTGGACATCGGCGAGCGAGGCGCCGAGGTCCTGCTGGATCGCGGGGTTGGCGATCGCGACGATCGTGCCGTCGAGCGCGACCATCATCACGCCGATGGCCACGGAGAAGAGCGTCAGCCAGGGGTGGCCGCGCAGCCCCTTGGCAGGTGCGGAGCCGGCAGGGCCCTGAGGCTCCCGCGACGCCTTCTCTAGGGTGGGCTGACTAGTCATACGCGGGAGATTAGTGTCAGTCGCTGACAGTTGACAAACCAATTCACAAGTCGGTAACTGTCACGTAGCTCACAGGTAGGCTGAGCTGGACAAAGCAGGGAAAAGGGGACCAGTTCAGTGACCGACGGGCAGCGAGCCGCAGGCCTTCCGGCCGGGCTGCGCGAACGCAAGAAGCAACGCACCCGGGACGCCCTGCTCCGTGCCGCCCTCGACCTCTTCACCACCCAGGGGTACGAGGAGACCACCGTCGACGAGATCGCCGACGCCGTCGAGGTCTCCCAGCGCACCTTCTTCCGCTACTTCGCGGGCAAGGAATCGGTCGTCTTCGCCGTCCAGGACATGGTGGAGTCGCGCTTCATCCTCGAACTGCGTCAACGTCCCGCCGCCGAAACCCCTTTCGAGGCCATGCGTCGCGCGGTCCTGTGCGCCTGGAACAGTATCGGAGAGGCCATCGAGGCCCTCATCCCGGTCGAACTCCACATGCGGACGTACCAGATGATCGAATCGACCCCCTCCCTGCTCGCCGCCCACATGCGGCGCAGCGTCGCCCTGGAGGAGCAGATCGCCGGGCTCATCGCCGAGCGCGAGGGCCTGGACATGACACGGGATCCGCGGCCGCGCGTCGCCGTCGCCGCGTTCTCCGGAGTGATGCGGGTGACCGGGCAGCTGTGGGGGCGGGGCTGCGACGGGAGCATGGACTCGCTGCGGACGCTGACCGAGACCTACCTGGACCAGCTGGGCCCGGCCCTCGCCGGGGACTGGCGTGCGCACCCGGCCGAGACGGCGCCCTTCAACTGAGGTGGTGTGCCGTACGCCTCAGGCGCGGCACATGACCGACCTCACAACAGGCGGGCCACGGCGCCCCGATGCGGCACTCCGGTGGCACCGGGCGCGTCGGAGCGTGCCGCAAGGCCGAACACAGCGTGAGCGAAACGGCGTTCTCTTCCCCGTAGCCGGGTGATGTGCGTCACCCGCTTAACGACGTCTTACGCGCGTCTCCTAATGTGGGCCGAAGTGACTTCCTTCGACTCCTCCCCCACGCTCACCGCCTGGCGCGCTCTTCTCGCCATCGCGGTCGTGTTCGTGATGCTGGCGACCACAGGCTGGACCGCCGTGCGTCATCAGCACTCCGACGCGCCACGCACCGTCGCACTCGCTTCCTGGGCCAAGGGTTCGATAGCGGGACACGCGCTCCCGTCGGCGGATGCGCCTCCGTACAAGCTGGCGCACTTCTTCGCCGCGCTGACGGACGCGCAGAGCGCCGGGCTGGCCCGCAAGTACCCCCTCGTGGTGGGGAATCTGAACGGCGCCCCGGTCACCCTGCGCTACCAGGCGAACCGGATCGCGTTGGAACAGGCGCGCACGACCGAGCGGGCCCGGGTGCACGACCCCAGGCTCTCCCTCGACGGCCGCGCCGAGGCGCAGCACCGGGCGGACCGCTTCCGGTCGATGCTCGCCGACGGCCGGCACTTCCTCGCGTTCGACCCGTCGGGCCGTGGCCACGCCGCCGAGGTGTTCGGCGACCTCGACCGGGCCGCTCGGGTCTCGGTGATCGTCCCGGGCGTCGATACGAACCTGCTCACGCTGGAACGCACCGGAAGCAAGACGAACGCCGCGCCCGTCGGCATGGCCAAGTCCCTGTACGCGGCCGAGCACTCCGCGCATCCCGGCGTGCGGACCGCGGTGATCGCCTGGGCCGACTACACCGCACCGGCCGGCATCGGCATGGACGCGGCGCTGGGCAATCTCGCCGAGCGCGGGGCGGTCCGGCTCGAGGCACTTGTCGGGGCGCTCCCGGGGACCGCGCCCGTCTCGTTGTTCTGCCACAGCTACGGCTCCGTCCTGTGCGGCGTCGCCGCGGACCAACTGCCCGCCCGGGTGACGGACATCGCGGTCGCGGGAAGCCCCGGCATGCGGGCCGACAACGCCGGCCAGCTGCACACCCGGGCCAATGTGTGGGCGATGCGGGACCGGGACGACTGGATCGAGGACGTGCCGAACCTGGAGGTCGGGGGCCTCGGCCACGGGGCCGACCCGGTCGATCCGGACTTCGGTGCGCGGATCGCGTCAGCGGGCGACGCGGTCGGCCACAGCGGCTATTTCGAGCCGGGAACCGAGAGCCTCGGCAACTTCGCCGCGATCGGTGCCGGCGCCTACGCCTCCGTGACCTGTGCCCAGGCCGGCAACGGCTGCCACAACCAGATTTCCGGCCATGAGACGTTCTGACGCGCACAACCGACCGCGTGAACGGGTCTGACGCGCGTAGAGATCCGCGACCGGCCACGAATTGTGAGGACCTCCGAAGGGGGACGAGCGGGCAAGTGCCGCATACGATGAGGCACATGGGTGATGTGCTGGCCGGAATTCAGGCCACCTGGGAGTTCGACACCGACTCCGTGCTCATCCGCTTCGAACGGGGTATCCGTACACCGAGGCTCCTCCAGAGCCTTCGTGAGCGCCGCGTGCCGCATGCGGCGCTGTCGTCGGTGACGCTGACTCCGGGCAAGCGGGGCACGGTGGTGCTGCGCGCGGTCCCGAGACCCGGTGCCGATCCGCTGCTGGAGGCGGCGGCCGGGCAGCTGAAGGACGGCTGCGATCCGTACCGCCTGGTGCTCCCCGCCGAACGCGAGACCCTCGCCGAGTACTACGCGGACGAGCTGCGCGCACGGCTGGGACCCGAGGCGGGCGAACCCGCCGACCGGTTCCTGGTCGCTGCGCCGGAGGCCCCGATGCACTTCAAGGCTTACGACGGCAGAGCCAGCTTCGACGGGGACCGGATCTCCTTCCGCTGGTTCTGGACGGGTGCCTCGTCGGAGAAGTGGAAAGCGGGCGACCAGACGTTCCCGGTCACGGAGCTGAGCGGGGTCGAGTGGCGTTCACCCGAGGCCTTCGAGGGCTATCTGCGGCTGGTGCCGCGCGGACTGGAGTCCGTGGGCCCGGCCACCGGTACGGGCGCCGGACCGGCGGCCACCGGCCCGGGCGCGGGCCTGCTGACGAGCACCGCCCCCAGTGCACAGCCGATGGCGGCGCATCCGACCCGCGTGGATCAGGACCCGGCCGCGGTGATCTTCGGCCTCGGCTACGGCCCGGTGCACGAGTCGCTGCCCTTCGCCGCGGCCGTACTGGAATCCGTCCGCAGGAAGCAGACCACGCCCGTCGCGACCCCGGCCGCCATGGTGGGCGCGGGACGACGGGACCCGGCGGACATCGCGGAGCGGATCCGCCATCTCGGGGAGCTGCACCAGGCCGGTCTGGTGACGGACGACGAGTTCAGCGCGAAGAAGGCCCAGCTGCTCGCCGAGCTCTAGGCGCTGTCCGGCGGATCATGGTCGGAGCCATAGGCGGACCGTTGCTGCGGTGACCGTGCCGTGGAAGACATAGGCCCGTTTCTCGTATCGGGTTGCGACTGCTCGGAAGTTCTTGAGGCGGTTGACGGTCCGCTCAACTTCGTTGCGACGCCGATAGTGCTCCTGGTCGAACCCCGAGGGCCTGCCGCCCGCGCTGCCCTTCCGCCGGCGGTTGGCCCGCTGGTTCTTCGGCTCCGGGATCGTGTGCTTGATCTGGCGTCTTCGTAGGTAGCGTCGGTTGCGGCGAGAACTGTATGCCTTGTCACCGCTGACGCGACCGGGCCGGGTCCGGGGCCGCCCGCCGAGCAGGCGGGGAACCCGGATCCGGCCCAGGACCTCGGTCATCTGCGGTGCGTCGCCCCATTGGCCCGGCGTGACCAGAGAGGCCAAGGGGCGACAGCCACCCTCACCAGCAAGGTGGATCTTGCAGGTCAATCCGCCCCCGGACCGTCCGAGTCCCTCATCGGGACGGTGGTGCCGGGGCGTCGTCCCTTTTCTCGGAACCCGCGGCCGGGCCTTGCGGGCACCAGCTGCGTGCTGGTGGGCCCGGCAGGACGTCGAGTCAACCCCGGCCATCGACCAGTCGACGCGGCCGGCCAGATCGGTGTCGGCCTGGACCGCCTGCAAGATCCGGTCCCAGGCCCCGTCCGCCGACCAACGGCGATGCCGTTCACAGACGGTCTTCCAGGACCCGTAACGCTCCGGCAGATCACGCCACGGAACCCCGGTCCGGACCCGGAACAGCATCCCGTTCACCACCATGCGGTGATCACTCCACCGGCCACCCCGACCGCCCGCCGGCGGCAGATGAGCCCTCAGAAGCGACCACTCGCGACTCGTCAGATCCCCCCGACCCATACGCGGGCCAACGAGTGACCGATCAAGGGGTCACATGATGAGTCGTTCGCTTCTAGCCGAGCCGGAAGTGCTGGTTGCTGCCCTCGACGCAGTCCCACTGGACGAGCGCGGCGTTGTTCTGGGTGCTCACGCCGGCCACGGACAGGCACTTGCCGCTATGACGGGCTTCGATGGAGAAGTAGCCGTTGTCCTTCTGGACGAGCCGCCACTCCTGGTTCCTGCCGTTCACGCAGTCCCACTGGACCGCCTTGGCGTTGTCCTGGACACTCGCGCCTTCGATCGACAGACACTTGCCGCTGTTCACGGCGCTGATGTTGTAGTAGCCGGCGCTGGTGGCCACGAGCTTCCACTGCTGGTTCGGGGCATCCACGCAGTCCCACTGGACCGCGTCGGCGTTGTTCTGGGTGCTCGCGCCGGCGACCGACACACACTTCTGGCTGTGGCGAGCCACCAGCTCCGCGGTGAACGTCGCTGCGGAGGCGGCAGGGGCCTGCATGGTGACGAGCAGACCGGCAGCCACGACGGGGGCAACTGCCGCGGACAAGCGGGAAACCTTCATAACGCTCCAAAGATGGAAACGACTTGACGGTCAAGGGATAGCGGAACTACTGATTCCGGAGCCAGCAAATGCCAAGGCGAACCCCCAGATGGACTATGCCGTGAGAGCGATCAGCCACTCGTGGCTGGAAAGAGCCTTCCTCTGGGCTGACCGCCACGACGTACGGGCAGACTCCGCCATCACCAAGATCCGCCGGACAGGCCCCAGCGGTCTGCGGCGCCCCCTTTCGTACCGGCGGGTGATACCCCGGTACGAGAGGCGCGGCGGCAGACCGGAACCCCGGTATGACGCGGGCAGGCGGCTTCGCTGCCTACCCTGATCAGGCCATGCCCCCTTCCTCCCCGCCCCCGCCGCCATCGCCGCCGCCCGCTCCCCCGCACCCACCGGCGGACGGTCTGCTGAGCGCCGCCCTCCGCAGTCTGCGCGAGATCGCCCATGCGCTGTCCCATCCGTCCCATCCCCCGAGACCGCTCCTGGCCGACGCGCCGAAGCAGTGGCAGCGGCTGCTGCCGTACGCCGCCGTCCTGGCTCTCGTCGCCGTCTTCGTCCCGGTCACGATCACCGTCCTGAACGACCAGTACGGCCTGAGCGGTGGCATCGCGGGAGCGCTCGGCGTCGCACAGGCCGCGCCGCTCCTGATGCTCGCGCACCGCCCGCTGCAGGCCTGGTGGATCATCTTCCCGGCCCAGATCCTGACTGCGGTCGTGCTGCTCGGGCAGGACGGCGGGCAGGACAACGCCTGGCCGTGGACACCGCCCGGTCTCGTCGGCTACCTCTTCCTGCTCCTGGCGCTGGGCCTGCGCGAGCGTCGGCGGACCCTGGTCGGCGTCTGGCTGGCGACCGGCGCCGCGGGGCTCGTCCTGTATCTGGTCTCCACCCACCGCAGCACCGACAACTCGCTCCTGCTCTTCATCCTCGGCGCCGTCGTGCTGGTGATCGGCGCGGCGGTGCGGGAACGGGGCGACGCGCGGCGCCTGCTCGCCGAGCAGGAGACCATCAGCGAGGCCGAGCGGGCGCAGCGGACGCTGCTGGAGGAGCGGACCAGGATCGCCCGCGAGCTCCACGACGTGGTCGCGCACCACATGTCGGTGATCACGGTCCAGGCCGACTCCGCCCCGTACCGGCTGCAGGGGCTGTCGGACGAGACGCGCGAGGAGTTCGGCTCGATCGCCGCGAGTGCGCGGGAGTCCCTCGGGGAGATGCGGCGGCTCCTGACGGTGCTGCGCAGCGAGGGTACGGAGGGCGAGCGGGCGCCTCAGCCGGGGCTGGACCGGGTGCAGCAGCTGGTCGAGGCGACGGTACGGGCCGGGCTGCCGGCCGAGCTGTCGCTGCCCGCCGGGCTGAAGGGCATCCCGCAGACGGTGGACCTGTCCGCGTACCGGATCGTGCAGGAGGCCCTGGCCAATGTGGTCCGGCACGCGCCGGGTGCCCGGACCAGGGTGTCGGTCAGCTCCGACGGCGCTCATCTGACGGTGCTGGTCGTCAACGACGCGCCGGAGCGCACGGGTTCGTCGCTGGCTCCGCACACTCCCGTGGAGACGACGGGGACGGGACAGGGGCTGGTCGGCATGCGCGAACGCGTACGGTTGACCGGCGGAACGCTCGACACCGGGCCGCTGCCGGACGGCGGCTTCCGGGTGGCCGCGCGGCTCCCCCTGCCACCTGCCTCAGCCCCTTCCTTCTCCTCTGTCCCGCCCCCGAATCCGGAGGACCCGTGACCATCCGTGTGATCATCGTCGACGACCAGGCCATGGTGCGGGCGGGATTCGCGGCGCTGCTGGCGGCGCAGGCCGACATCGACGTGGTCGGTGAGGCGCCGGACGGCCGGCAGGGCGTCGACGTCAGCCGCCGCACTCATCCGGACGTGGTCCTGATGGATGTGCGGATGCCCGAGATGGACGGCCTGGCGGCGGCGCGCGAGCTGCTGAACCCGCCCGTGGGCGTGGTGCACGTGCCGAAGGTGCTGATGCTCACCACCTTCGACGTGGACGACTACGTGTACGAGGCGCTGCGCGCCGGCGCGTCCGGCTTCCTGCTGAAGGACGCCCCGCCGGCGGACCTGATCTCGGCGGTCCGGGTGGTGGCGGCCGGCGACGCGCTGCTGGCGCCGTCCGTGACGCGGCGCCTGATCGCGGACTTCGCCCGGCAGCGGCCGTCCGGCGCCGCCCGCAGCGGGGCCGCGCTGCGGCTGAACGGGCTGACCCCGCGCGAGACCGAGGTACTGGAGCTGATCGCGCGGGGGCTGTCGAACCAGGAGATCGCGGGGCGGCTGGTGCTGGCGGAGCAGACGGTGAAGACCCATATCGGGCGGGTGCTGGCCAAGCTGGACCTGCGCGACCGCGCCCAGGCGGTGATCTTCGCGTACGAGGCGGGGCTGGTGGTGCCGGGCGCGGGGTGAGGGCCCCAGCCCAGCGGTGGGGACAGCCCCCCGTACACCCCCTACCCCGGTATCACCTCGCACTTGGCCCCCCGGTGTGACGCCCCCGCACCCGTCGTCTTCCTACCTTCCTCTCCGACGCGCCGAACGGCGTGCGGGAGCCGGTTCAGCCGGAGAGGGAGGGTCGGATGCGCCGCTATGCGAGGACCTTGGTCGCGGTCGCCCTGGCGACCACCATCGTGACAGGGACCGCCGGCTGGGCGTCGGGGAATGCCCAGCAGGCGCTGACGGGGCCGCCGCCCGGCACCGCTGCCTGGCGGTCGGATCACGTACTGGGGCGGGAGCTGCCCGATCCGGCGCGGGACACTCCTGCGGAAGTGGCGCTGTTCTTCCGGGGGTTGAGCGAGAAGGACCGCCAGTCCCTGATCACCCGGCATCCACTCGTCGTGGGGAACCTCGACGGCGTACCCGTCGAACTGCGCTACCGGGCCAACACCCTTGCGCTGAAGGCCGATCACGACCCCCGGTACGCAAGCCTCGCCGCGGACCCGCAGCGCCGGATCCTCGCGTTCGACCCGCGCGGCCGGGGCCAGGTCGCCGAGGTGTTCGGGGACTTGACCACCGCGGACCGGGTGTCCGTCGTGGTGCCGGGTTCGGACATCGACGCCGGCACCTTCGACCGTACGAACGATGTGTACGGAACGCCGGCCGGCATGGCCAAGTCGCTGTACGCGGAGACCGGTCCGGGCAGTGCGGTGATCGCCTGGGCCGGGTACACCACCCCCGTCGGCGTCGGAGTGGACGCCGCGACCGGATCGCTCGCCGAGGCCGGCGCCGACCGGCTGACCCGGTTCACGGACGGCCTCGCGGCCGCCGGTGTGCCCGCCCCCACCGTGTTCTGCCACAGCTACGGCTCCGTCGTCTGCGGCCTCGCCGCGTCCCGGCTGCACGCCACCGACCTGGTCGTCCTCGGCTCGCCCGGGATGCGCGCCGACAACGTCGACGACCTGCACACCGATGCCCGGGTGTGGGCCGCCAAGGACCCCGACGACTGGATCGACGACGTACCGAACGTCGAGTTCGCCGGGCTGGGCCACGGAGCCGACCCGACCTCCGCGCAGTTCGGCGCCCTCCGGGTGCCGGCCCATGACGCCCATGGGCACACCGGCTACTTCGCCCCGGGCACCGAGTCCCTCCACGCCTTCGCCGCGATCGCGGACGGCACGTACGGGGCGACGGCAGCGGAAGGGGCCACGCGATGAGCCTGCGCGCCCTCGCCTCCCGTATCGACTCCCGCACCCCCGCCCGTCGCGACCGCGCCCTCGACGGTCTGCGCGCCCTGGCGCTGCTCGCCGTACCCACCGGGCACTGGCTGCTCGGCGGGTTCCGGCTCGACGACGGCGGCGCCCTGCACAACGCCAGCCCGCTCTCGGCCTTCGGCGGGCTCGCCCCGTTCAGCTGGGTGCTCCAGATGCTGGGCGTCTTCTTCCTCGTCGGCGGGTACGCCTCGGTGCTCTCCTACCGCCGGAGGAAGTCCACGACAGGAGCCTGGCTGCGTGGCCGGATGGCCCGCCTGGGCAGGCCGGTGCTCGGGGTGACGGCCGTCTGGGCGGCGCTGATCCCCGTGCTGCACGCGCTCGGTGTGCCGGGCGACACGCTGCGGACCGGGTCGACGCTGGTGATCCAGCCGCTCTGGTTCGTCGGTGTGTACGCGGTGGTCACCGCGCTGACGCCGTTCTGCATCCGGATGGCGAAGAGGCTCGGCGGCTGGGCCGCGGCCCCGCTGCTCGGCGCTGTCGCCGTCGTCGACCTGCTGCGCTACGGGCCGCTCGGTGACGCGATGCCCTCCTGGCTGAGCATGCTGAACATCGTTCCTGGCTGGCTCTTCGCGTACCAGCTCGGCGTCTCCTGGGGCGAGGGACGGATCGGGAAGCGGGGCGCCCGGTTCCTGCTCGTCGGCGGAGGCGTCCTGTTCGCCGCCCTGCTGCTGCTCTTCCACTACCCGGCGTCGATGGTCGGGGTGCCGGGCGAGGCCCGTACCAATTCGCATCCGCCGTCGCTGCTGGTCCTGGCGCTGGCCGCCGCGCAGAGCGGTGCCGCGATCCTGTTGCGGAGCCGGATCGGCCGACTGCTGCGCAGGCCGCTGGTGTGGGCGCCGGTCGTCGTGATCAACCTGTCGGCGATGACGATCCTGTGCTGGCACCAGACGGCGATGCTGGCGGCAGCGGTACCGGCGTCGTTCGCCGGCGCGGTGCCCGGGCTGACGACCGGTCCGGACACGCTCGGCTGGGTCCTGGCCCGGCTGGCCTGGATGCCGGTTTTCGCGGGGCTGCTGGTGCTGATCGCGCGGTACGCCCGGCGGTTCGAGGCGCCGTGGAAGGCGGGGACGCGGGCCGCGCATGCCCGCCGCGCGATGGCGGGGGTGCTCGCGGCCGGGTTCGCGGTCTTCGCACTGGGGCTGGCGTGAGGACAGGCGCGAGGACTGCGTGAGGACTGGCGCGAGAACAGGCACGAGAACAGGCACGAGAACAGGCACGCCGGGGCCTTGCCTGAGTGCGGACACTCCAAACATCTGCCATGCGTACTCCATCAGATGTGGTGAACCCCGCAGCTCAGGAGGGGTGTTCGCCCAAATCGCCCACAATGATGGCGTCGTCCCACCCCCCTTCCTCCGAGGAGTACGCGCATGCCCGAGACGACCGAGCCCGACGTCGGTTCGTTCACCCTCAGCGGTCACCCGGCCGGCGAGCCCGCCGGGCCCGTCGATGTGCCCGAGCACGACGAATGGCCTCTGCCGAACGGCTTCGCCTGGGTCTTCCCCGGAGAAGGCAACCACGGCAGCCTCGTCCGGCCCGTGATCATGGCAGACGGCTTCAACCTCGGCCGGAGCGAGCTCGACACGCTCTACCAGGGCCTGGAGGGCGGCGACTTCGCGCTCGTCAGCGAGCTGCGCCGACGCGGCAGGGACGTCATCCTCCTCGGCTTCGAGGAGCGCAGTGCGTCGATCCTGGACAACGCGGAGGCGGTCATGGCCGCCATCGCGCGGGCCGCCGCCGAACAGGTGGGCAACGCCCCTCTGACCGTCGGCGGTTTCAGCATGGGCGGCATCGTCACCCGCTACGCGCTCGCCAGGCTCGAGACGCAGGGGACGGACCACCGGACCGCGTTGTACTTCTCCTACGACAGTCCGCACCGCGGGGCGTCGATCCCGGTCGGGGTGCAGGCGTTCTCGCACTTCATCCCGTTCGCGAACGACTTCGCGAAGCAGATGGACAGTCCGGCCGCGCGCCAGATGCTGTGGCGGCACTACGACAAGGACACCAAAACGATCGGGGTCGCCCCCGAGCGCACGGAGTTCCTGGCCGCACTGGAGCAGGTCGGCGGCTGGCCCCGCAGGCCGAGGACGCTGGCGGTGGCCAACGGTCGTGGCGACGGCGTCGGCCTGCCGGAGGTGAATCCCGGCGACATCGCACTGGGGATCGACCGGATCTACCCGGGCACCACCTTCTACGCCCAGGCCCAGGGCAACGACGTGACGGCCGCCCAGCTGAACCGCAGGTTCCCCAAGGCCGAGCAGACCGTCACCACCAACGGCTTCCCGGAGGTGGACGGGGCCCCGGGCGGAACCCTGCACACGTACAAGATCCTCGCCGACACGATCAAGAAGCTCGGTGGCAAGACCGACCTCCGGTACGAGAACGTGTGCTTCGTGCCCTCGGTCAGCGCGGTCGCGATCCGTGACGTCGAGAAACAGGATGACCTGTACGCGAACATCGACAAACTCGACGTGATGGAGAGCGAGGTCGACGAATTCCTCTGCTCGTCCACGACGACCGGACACACCGCCATCA
This sequence comes from Streptomyces sp. NPDC087901, assembly GCF_044742205.1. Lineage (NCBI taxonomy): Bacteria > Bacillati > Actinomycetota > Actinomycetes > Kitasatosporales > Streptomycetaceae > Streptomyces > Streptomyces sp. NPDC087901. The sequence continues at coordinate 636,650 of NZ_JBIUUC010000001.1, read as the reverse complement.
CCGAGGACCTGTGCACCTGGCTCCTGGAGCGGCTGCCCGACTGATCCCGCTCACGCGCCCACCCGCCGCACCGGGCGGGTGGGCGCACCGCGCTACTCGCGGGCGGCGGACGTCGAGCTCATGTCCGGGTAGCGGTCCCCCGCCACCTGGCCGGCGATCGGCTCCAGCAGCGCCAGCTCCTCGGTTGACAGCGTGAGCCGGGTCGCGCCGACGTTCTCCAGCAGCCGGCTGCTCTTGCGGGTGCCGGGGATCGGCACCACGGCCAGCCCGTGCACCTGGGCCCGCTGCTGCACCCAGGCGAGCGCCACCTGGGCCGCGGTCGCCCCGTGCGCGGCGGCGATCTTGTGGACCGGCTCCAGCAGCGCGGCGTTCGTCCTCGCGTTGTCGCCGGTGAAGCGCGGCTGGAACTGCCGGAAGTCGTTCTTCGCCAGGTCCTTGCCCGCGTCCGCGAACGCCCCGGTCAGGAACCCCCGGCCGAGCGGCGAGTACGGCACGAAGGTCACGCCCAGCTCCACCGCGGCGGGCACCGCGCTGCGCTCGACGTCACGGCTGAAGAGCGACCACTCGGACTGGAGGGCGGCGATGGGGTGCACGGCGTGCGCCTCGCGCAGCTCCGCACCGGTCACCTCGCTCAGCCCGAGCTGCTTGACCTTGCCCTGCCGCACCAGCTCGGCCATCGCGCCGACGGACTCCGCCAGCGGTACGGACGGGTCGCGGCGGTGCATGTAGTAGAGGTCGATGACGTCGGTGTTCAGCCGGCGCAGGCTGCTCTCGACCGCCTGCCGGATGTACGCGGGGTCGTTGCGCACGCCCCGGTAGTGCGGGTCGTCCTCGCGCCGCTCGATGGCGAACTTCGTGGCGAGGGTGATCTCGTCCCGGTGCGCGCCGACGAAGGGCGCGATGAACGTCTCGTTGGCGCCGAGGCCGTACACGTCGGCGGTGTCGAACAGCGTGACGCCCGCGGAGAGGGCCGTCTCCAGGGTCTCGCGGGCCGCCGCCTCGTCGGTGTCGCCGTAGAACTCGCTCATGCCCATGCAGCCGAGCCCCTGGACGCCGATCTGCGGGCCACCGCTGCCGAGCTCCACGGTGGCGATCTTGTTGTCAGTCATCAGGCACTGGGCCTTTCCGGCACCCGCTGGGCGCCTGCGTAGGACTCGATCTTGTAGTCGAGGACGGCGAGGGTGTCCTGGAGCTCCACGATCCGCTTCCGCACGTCGCGGCGGGTCGCCTCCAGCAATTCCTTACGCTCCTGGGAGGTGTGCTCGCCCTCGCGCAGCAGTTCCGCGTAACGGACCATGTCGGCGACCGGCATCCCGGTCAGCCGCAGCTTGCCGACGAAGCCGAGCCAGTCCAGGTCGCGTCTGGTGAAGCGGCGCTGTCCTGTGTGCGACCGGTCGACGTACGACATCAGCCCGATCCGCTCGTACCAGCGCAGCGTGTGGGCGCTCAGCCCGGTGAAGGCGGCCACCTCACTGATGGTGAAGTGATCCTGGCCATCGGAACGCGGATGGGGCCGGGCGGACGCTGCGCAGGCATCCGTTCCCGCCGAACCGGTCTCCGTCTCCGTCTCCGTCTCCGTCACCGTCATGCCCTCCACGCTAGAACCCTGGAGTGCACTCTAAGCAAGCGCAATCGGAAGCGAGTTTCGACAACACCCTTGCCCAATGGTCAAGAAACGTTGACCATTGGGCACATGCCTTCCGATGATCTTCCCGAGACGTTTCACGTCACCACTGACGAGCAGCTGCGCGCCGTCTCCAATCTCACGCGCCACCGCATCATGGCCGTGCTCCGCTTCGAGCCGGCGACGATCACACAGATCGCCGGGCGGGTGGGCCTCGCGAAAGGGAGTTCCAGCTATCACGTGCGGCTGCTGGAACGGGCCGGCCTGGTGAAGGTGGTGCGGACGCGGAAGGTCCGGGGGGTCACCGAGCGGTACTACGCGATGGCCGCCCGGACGATCGAGCTCCCGGATACCGGGGCCGGGCAGCCCGACGCGCTGATGCGGCATGCGGTGGCGGACCTGGAGGCGGCACCGGCGGATGGCGAGCGTCACGTACGGATGGCGCATCTGCGGCTCACCGAGGAGCAGTTCGGGGAACTGGGAGCGCGGCTGCAGGCACTGGCGGACGAGTACCGGGAGCTGTCCGATCCGTCGCTGCCGGACGTGTCACTCGCCTTCGCGCTGTTCCGCCCGGCTCCGCGCGATCAGGCCGAGGGAGGCTCCGAGTGACGCCGGACGCCCAGAAGTTGCCGTCCGGTTTCGGACGGCTGTGGACCGCACAGACGGTGTCCTCGCTCGGTGACGGGGTGACGCATGCCGCGCTGCCGCTCCTCGCCCTGACGCTGACCCGAAATCCGATGGCCCTGGCCGTCGTCACGGCTGCCGGGACCCTGCCGTGGCTGCTCTTCGGGGTGCTCGGCGGTGCGCTGGTGGACCGCTGGGACCGCCGGCGCACGATGTGGGTCGCGGACGCGGCACGTGCGGTGCTGCTCGCGATACCGGCGGCGGCAGCCGCTCTCGACGCGCTGAGCATTCCCCTGCTCGCGGCCGTCGCCTTCCTGCTCGGCCTCGGCGGACTCTTCTTCGACACGGCCGCCACGGCCTATCTGCCGGATCTGCTCGGCCGCGCCCCCGCCCTCCTGGAGCGCGCCAACTCCCGTCTGCGCGGCACCCAGACCGCCGCGTCCGGCTTCGCGGGGCCACCCGCGGGCAGTGCGCTGCTCGCACTCGGGCGGGCGGTTCCGCTGCTCGCCGACGCGGTGTCGTTCGCGCTCTCCGCGCTGCTCGTAAGGTCACTGCCCGCCGTGCCCCGGCCCCTGCCGGAGGCCCGCGAGTCACTGCTTCGACAGGCGCGGGCCGGGGCGTCGTACGTCTTCCGGAATCAGTTGCTGCTCGGGCTCGCTCTCCGTCCGGCGGTCGGGAACGTCGCCTTCCTCGCCGTGGAGACCGTGCTCGCCCTCTTCGCGCACGACCGTCTGGGCATCCACACCTTCGGCTTCGGCCTGCTTCTCACGGCGGAGGCCGCGGGCGGCCTGCTCGGCGCGGGCATCGCCTCCTTCCTCGGCCGACGCCTCGGCACCGGCACCGCGCTGACCTGCACGGCCGCGGTCGAGGGGCTCGCCATCCTGGGGCTCGCCGCCGCCCCGAATCCGTACGTGGCCGGGCTCGCGCTCGCCGTCTGCGGGGCGGGCATGGGCGCCACGATGGTGCTCGGCCCCTCCCTCAGGCAGTCGATCGTCCCGGCCCACCTGATGGGCCGGGTCGCCTCCACCTCCCGTATGCTCGCCATGTGCGCCGCCCCGTTCGGCGCCTTCCTCGGCGGCTGGCTGGCCACCACGTACGACCTGCGCACCCCGCTCTACGCCGCCTCCGGGCTCCTCCTCACCATGACCGCCCTCACGGCGGCCATGACCTCCAACCGCCGGGTCGAGGCAGCGCTGCGTGGTGCCGCCCCGGACGCCGGTGCGGACCGGCCGGAACCCGCGGATGCCGCCCGGGAGGGCGCACCCCGCCTGTCGTGACGCTTTCCGCGACCGCTGCCGGAAAACCTGCGAGGGCGAAGCGCCTGAGGAACCTCAGGGGCCGACCAATTAGTCTCGTACCCATGCAGAGCCTGGCGATGATCGACAACTGGCCCGTCCCCACCGCGGCAGCCGCCGTCGTACGAGCGGACGGCACCGTCCTCGGCAGGCACGGCCCGACCGGGCACCGCTTCCCGCTCGCCTCCGTCACCAAGCCGCTCGCCGCCTACGCGGCGCTGGTGGCGTACGAGGAGGGCGCGGTCGAGCTCGACGAACCGGCCGGTCCCGAGGGGTCCACGGTCCGGCACCTGCTCGCCCACACCAGCGGTCTCGCGTTCGACGAGCACCGGGTCACGGCCCCGCCCGGCACCCGGCGCCTGTACTCCAACGCGGGCTTCGAGGTCCTCGGCGACCACATCGCGAAGGCCACCGACATCCCGTTCCCGGAATACCTGCGCCAGGCGGTGCTGGAGCCCCTGGGGATGACCGCGACCACGCTGGACGGTTCCCCCGCCCGCGACGGCGTCTCGACCGTCGACGACCTGGTGCGGTTCGCGGCGGAGGTCCAGGCGCCCCGGCTCCTGGACCCGCGCACGGTGCTGGAGGCGCAGAGCGTCGTCCACCCCGGGCTGAAGGGCGTCCTGCCGGGCTACGGCCACCAGAACCCCAACGACTGGGGTCTCGGCTTCGAGATCCGGGACCACAAGTCGCCGCACTGGACCGGAGCGAACTCCTCCCCCGCCACCTTCGGTCACTTCGGGCAGTCGGGCACGTTCCTGTGGATCGACCCGGTGGCAGGCACGGCCTGCGTGGCGCTCACCGACCGGGCCTTCGGGCCGTGGGCGGCCGAGGTCTGGACGCCGTTCACGGACGCGGTGCTGGCAGAGCTGAGCGCGTAACCGGCGCGGCGGCCAGGCACTCGAACCACACCGCCTTGCCGCCGCCGTCACGGCGCACCTCCACGCCCCACTTGTCCGTGACGGCATCCACCAGAACCAGCCCCCGCCCGCCCTCGTCGAACACATCCCCCTCCCCCACGACGGGCAGCTGCGGGCAGTCGTCCGCCACTTCCACGCGGACGCCCTCTCCGCCCGGGAGCCGGAAGATGAAGGTCTGGCAGCGGCGGCCTGGGACATGCCGGACGACGTTGGCGATCAGCTCGGTGAGCGCTAGCTCCGCCGCGTCGGCCACGGCTGTCAGGCCCCACCCCTTGAGGTAGAGCCGCAGGATGCGCCGCAGGTGCCGGGCCGAGTGCTCCCCCATGGCGAAGTCGGCGCGGTAGACGGGCTCTTCGGACGGCCCCGTCCGGGGGGCGATTACGTGATTCATGTCACCATCGTGCGAGCAGGTGACTACCCTCGGCTACGTACGGAAACGAACGCCGCGAGGCGTTGCACACCGGAGGTCCCGCCGTGGCCAACGTCCAGTCGCTCGACCCCAGCGCCTCCCCACTGGACTACTACGGCTGGGAATTACGCCGCCTGCGGGAGGCCGCCGGCCTGAACCAGGCCCAGTTGGGCGAGATCATCTTCTGCACGGGCTCGCTGGTCGGCCAGATCGAGACGACGCGGAAGCTGCCCACCCGCGACTTCTCCGAACGGGTGGACGCCGCCCTCGGGACAGACGGGACGTTCTCCCGGCTGATGGGCCTGGTCCTGCGCAGCCAGCTGCCGACCTGGTTCCAGCCCTTTGCCGACATGGAAGCGAAGGCTTCGTACATTTCCACCTACCAGGCACAGTTGGTCTACGGACTGTTGCAGACGGAGGAGTATGCGCGGGCGCTACTCATGGTCGACTACCCGAACAAGGTCGACGAGATGGCCGCCGCGAGGCTTGACCGGCAGCGGATCCTGAAGCGTGAGAATCCGCCCGCTCTGTGCGTCGTCCTGAGTGAGGCGGCATTGCTTCAGGAGGTCGGTGGGCGCAAGGTGATGCGAAGCCAACTGACGCACTTGTTGGGCTTCCTGCATGCCCCCTGGGTGCAGATCCAGGTGTTGCCATTCGCCGTCGGTCAGCACGCGGGGTTGATGGGCTCGTTCACTCTGCTGAGGTTCGACGATGACCCGGATCTCTTCTACGTGGACAGCTACGACCAGGGCCATATGACCGCCAACCCGTCCGTGATCAAAGAGCGTTCGGTCGGCTACGCTCGGCTTCAAGCCACAGCCCTCTCCCCCGAGGACTCGGCGATGCTGATCGCTCATGTGATGGAGGAACGCTATGGGGACCGGTCATGGGCTGGCAGAAGTGCGCTGGCGCAAGTCGTCGTACAGCGGAACGAACGGCGGCGAGTGCGTCGAGTGCACCGTGACCGGCGGCGCCGCATGGCGTAAGTCGACGTACAGCGGAAACACCGGCGGCGAGTGCGTCGAGGTGGCCGACGGCTGCGCCGCCTCCGTCCCCGTCCGCGACAGCAAGAACCCCTCCGGGCCCGTCGTCGTCATCGGGGCCGACGCCTGGCAGGACTTCGTGGCCGGGCTCTGAGACCCCGTACGCCGAAGGGGCTCGGGACGACCTGTGGCCGCCCCGAGCCCCGCCCGTTTCCCCCGTTGACCGGCTGCGCCCCTACGCGGAGTAGCCCCGCGACGCGATCCACGTGGCCAGCCTCTTCGTGGTCATCGAGTAGCGGTGACGGCTGGAGGACTTCATCGCGATGTCCTCAATGACGGCGCGGTCGCCCTTCTTGGAGTGGCCGACCACGGTGAGGTAGTGACCCTGGTTGTACGAGTGCTTCCTGCCGGCTGTGTCGGTCGCCGTGCCGTAGACGTTGGCCACGATGGCGCGACCCCGGTGGATGTCGTACTTGATGTCCGCCTTCAGGCGCTTTACCTCGGCCGACGAGGCGGTGTTGCCCCCGATCCACTTGTTCTCGTACCAGGAGGTCTTCAGGCGCTTGTTGAGGACCTTGGTCACCAGGCTGATGCTGTCGGTCTGCTTGCCGTTCTGCTCTACCTTCAGGTCCTTCGCCAGGGTCTTCTGGCTCACGGTCTTGCCACGCTGGGTCAGTGCGAGACGGGTGGCGGCCGGACCGCAGTAGTAGTACGTCGACTGCGTCTGGAACTTGTACGCCGACAGAGTCTTCTTGGCCGGGTACGCGCTGCCCCCGCTCCCCGGGTACTGCGCCGCGGCGGTGCCGGCGGTGAGGAGGACGCCGGTGACGGCGAACGCGGCCACCGTGGCGGCCGCAAGCCGTGTCCGGCGGTACGAAGCGCCCGCCCGGTTCTCCGTGACTGTCGTGTTCATGAGTGGAATTCCTTCCCCCGTGCCACACCACTGACCTGAACAGCGGTGCGGCGAGCCTGTGTTGCCAGATGTGACGCCGGGGATCCCCCGTTGCCACCCCCTCAGCATCGGGGCGGTTCGTGCCACACGACGACGGCTTTCGGGCAGGGCCGAATCCTGCGGCTCAGACGGGGTCCGAGCGCTGCGGATCGCCGTGCAGCAAGGCTGTTCCGAGTGGGGTGAGGCTGTGAATGACACACGCTCCCGCACGGTTGTCGTGGACGAGCCCCGCCTCCCGCAGCGCGCGTGCGTGCTCGCTCGCCGAGGCGGCCGAGATGTGCAGCATCCGCGACAACTCGCTTGTCGTCGCGGAGTCCTGGAGCGCCGCCAGCACCGCGGCGCGGGTGCGTCCGAGGAGTCCCGCCAGTTGCTTGCGCCGCCGGACCGCCCCGACCGGCTCCGATGCGGATCCTTCCGTGCGCGCGATGGGGTAGACGAGCACCTGCGGCAGCGTCGGATCACCGAGAGCGACCGGGCGGCCGTGGCAGAAGAAGGACGGGATCAGGCACAGACCCCGGCCTTCGAGGTGAACGTCACGGCCCTCCGGATAGTGCACGTACAGCGTCGGAGGCCGCCAGTCCAGCATGGGCCGCAGAGACTCCAGCAGACCGGCGATGCCTCCGTCGCGCACGGCCCGCGCCCGCAGCATCCGGTCCGCCTCGACGGTCGCGGTCGCGCCCGTCCAGTCGGGCCGGATGACGGTGTCGTGGACGGACCGGATCGACTCGGCGAGTTCATCGAGACGGCCCCGTTCGCCGGCGGCGAGGCCGGCGAACCAGGCAGGCGTACGCCTCGCGCTCGCCGCCAGCGCCATTTCCCTGCGCAGCTGGGCCACCGGCGTGGCCCGCAGCGCTTCCAGCCCTGCCGAGAGGCTCTGGCAACTCTCGCCAGGAGTCAGGAAGTCCGGGAAGTACCTCGCCGGTGGCGCCACGGCGCTGACCAGGCGGGCCGGGCCGCCGGCGCCGCGGCGCCGGAGCTCCGCACGGGCTCGCCGCCGCCACTCCCCGAAGGAGCGCGGGCCGTGCCTCGACAGCAGTTGTACCCCGAGAACCGTCTCCCAGATCGGATCCGGACCCGACGCGACCCGGACCTTCGCCAGGTCGGCATCCGTGAAATGAAAACGCAGCACGACATCCCCCGATTCCGTGAACGCACCGGGGGCTCTGCGACAAATGGCGTGATATGCCCCGAAGTCACAGAGGTAGGTCTCGCCGCTCCCGGTTCCCGCCAACGGGGGTGAACGCGCTCACAGATCAGCTGTCAGGGACCGCTGCGACCGCTGCCACTCCCTTTCCCCGTCCCGCCCTCCTCAGACCGTCGACACCCGCCCGGCGTACCGCTGGGTCCAGCCGGTCCCGGTGTTGGCGGTGAGCACCACGTCGTAGTACCCGTGCTCGGTGGGCCAGTGCACGACGGTGGAGTGGCCGCCGGGGACGATGAACTTCCGGGTGCCGCCGACGTAGTCGTTGGCCGTCAGGGTGTAACGGACGGGATGCTTGCCGTCGTTGTGCAGCCTCAGCCTGACCTCGGCGCGCCTGCCCCTGACCAGCTCCGCCTCGACGCGCGGAATACCGATGTGCTTCTTGCTCCTGCTCTCGCTCTCGGGAATCACCTGTCCGGCGAAGGAGCGCAGGAATCCGTCGGGCCCGTACACGGAGAAGGCGTACTTGCCGTCGGTCTTCGTCGCATCCCAGGTGTACGAACGAGGGGCCGCCTCGGTCACTGTGTACGGCGTGTTGGCGAAGGCGAGGTACTGGTCGGGGAAGACCTGGAGGCTCACCGCCTTGCCCTCCGGGCCTCCGGCCAGCGTCATGGACGCGGTCACCGTGCCCGCGGAGCGGTTCTCGGTGAAGGTGGCGTGCGGGTGGAAGGAGAGGCCGCGAGGCTTCATCCTGTCCTCCGGGAGCTCCGGCGGGGTCCCGTTGACGGGGTCGGCGATGACGACCGGGCCCGGTCGCGGGTGCGCGAAGTCGATGGCGCTGGTGAGGTCGCCGGCGATGGAGCGCCGCCAGTCGGTGATGTTCGGGCAGGTGAACGGCTTGCCCAGATGGCCGGCCCAGGTCTCCAGGAACTTCACCGTCGAGGTGTGGTCGAACACCTCCGACGCGACATGGCCCCCTCGCGTCCACGGGGAGACGAGCAGCATCGGCACCCGGGGGCCGAACCCGTACGGAGTGGTGCCGGAGAACTCACCGGGCGTGCCCTCCTCCGGGCGCGGGGGCAGGACGTGGTCGAACTTTCCGTCGTTCTCGTCGTAGGTGATGATCACCAGGGTGTGGTTCCAGATGTCCTCGTTGCTCTGGAGCGTCTGGAGCACCTTGTTCATGTACCGCTCGCCGTGGACGGTGTCGAAGCCCGGGTGCTCGCTCCACGCGGCGGGCATCACCACCCAGGAGACCTCGGGAAGCGGGTGCTCGGCGCCCGGCTCGCAGGCCGCGATGAGGTCGCGGAGCACGGCGTCGAGGTTCGCCTCGGAGTCGTCGTTGGGCGTGGTGGCGCCTTCGTAGACGAAGGAGTTGGCCTTCCAGATCTTGCCGGTGCCGGGTTCGAGGTCGGCCGCGTCAGCCGTGCGGGGGTCGAAGGAGGCGAAGCTGTTCGTGACGTTGCAGCCGTACTCGCCGACGTAGCCGCCCTGGAGGCTGCCCCGGACGCCGTTGCCGCTGTTGTCTGAGTAGACCCGCCAGTCGATGCCGGCCTGCTGGAGCTGCTCGGGGACGGTGGTCCAGCTGCGGCTGTAGTCGTTCTGCTTGGCGTTGGTGACCTCGCCGCCCGCTGAACCGGTCATCAGGTAGTAGCGGTTCGGGATGGTCGGCCCGTGCAGCGAGCAGAAGTTCATGTCGCAGACGGTGTACTGGGAGGCGAGCGAGTACATCCACGGCATGTAGTCGGGTGTGTAGTACCACATGCAGTGGTCGCCCTTGTCCTTCACCCAGGTGTTCCACCGCCCGTCGTTGGCACCGTAGAAGTTGTGGTTGTCGCTCCAGGTCGCGGTCGACACGGCGGGCGTCACGATGGCGCCGGTGGCGTCGCGCTGCTGGAAGACGTCGGTGCCGTCCTGGAACTTCAGGACCTGCTTGTCGTCGTGCCCGCGTACACCGGGCAGCTGACCGAGGTAGTGGTCGAAGGACCGGTTCTCCTGCATGAGGATCACCACGTGCTTCAGATCGGATATGTCGCCGTTGAAGCCCTTGGGCAGGTGGTACTCGGCGGCACTGGCCTGCGCCCCGCCGGCCGCCTCGGCGACCGGGCCGGCGGCCAGGGCACCGAGGGTGACGGCGGCGGTCCGGAGCATCCGGCGCCGGGTGATGCGGAATTCGTTGGCGGGGCTCACGGTGCTCTCGATGTCGGGACGCGGGGATTCGGTGATGCTGTGAGTCATCAGGGGGACCTCTGGGGGAGAGTGGTTCAGGGGGGAGAGCGTCGGCGCGTGCCTGCGAAAACTAGGCCGCCGGGGCGAACGGCGGGCGAACCAAGGACGTATTCCTGAGGCACCGGCAGATTTCCACGGGGTTCGACGCCGGGTCGAGATGGTTCACGGTGATAGCCGAAACTCGCGCCCGGTTGGCCTGTCGGGCGGTCTTGTCATCCCGCTGGTCGGTGATCGCGGGGACCCGGTACCCTCCCCGGCCATGACCGACATAGTCCGCGCCTCCGCCTCCGACGTCCCGGCGCTCGCCGCCGTCCTCGCCAGCGCCTACGCCGAGGACCCCGTCTGGTCGTGGCTGATGCCGCACGACCGGGACCGGCGGCTGAGGCTGCTGTTCACCGCGCATCTGGCCCAGCAGGTCCCGGCGGGCCGGGTGTGGACCGACCCGGACCGCACGGTCGCGGCGGTGTGGGCGGAGCCCGGACAGTGGAAGCTGCCGGTGAGCTACCTGCTGCGCAACGCGGGCACGCTGCTGCGGGCGTCCCGGGCCCAACTGCCGAGGACCGGGATGCGGTTGCTCGCGCTGGAGCACCGCCATCCGGCCGGCCCGGCGCACTGGTACGTCGAGTACATCGGCACCCACGCCGACGCTCGCGGCACGGGGCGCGGGTCGCAGGTGCTGGGCGGGCTGCTGGAGCAGGCCGACGCGGACGGGCGGCCGGTGTTCCTGGAGTCCAGCAACCGGCGCAATCTGACGTTCTACGAGCGGCACGGTTTCGCTGTGCACGAGGAGATGACGTTCCGGTCCGGGCCGCCGATGTGGTCGATGTGGCGGCGGGACACAGGGCGGTGAGCCGTCAGCCCGGCAGTTCCCACATCAGCACCTCGGCTACTCCGTCCGCGACCAGCTCCAGGCCTTCCTCCCCGGCGATCCGCACCGCGTCCCCCGCCGTCAGCACCTCGTCGCCGATCCGCACGTCCCCGGCCACCACATGCACGTACACCTGCGGCGCGTCCGGTACCGCCGTGCGCTCTCCCTCGGCGAGCCGGCGCACATGGAGCATCGCGCCGGCTTCCGGCAGGGCGTACGGGGTGGAGTCGGCGATGCCTGGGACGGTCGTGTACGAGGGCTCGCCGCCCGGTTCCAGGGGTGCGAGCCACATCTGAAGGAACGTCAGCGGCGTTTCCCCGTCGTTGCGTTCGACGTGCCGGACGCCGGAAGCGGCGCTGAGGTGCTGGACGTCCCCGGGCCGTACGACGGTGGCGTGACCGGCCGAATCGCGGTGGGTCAGCTCGCCCTCCACGACCCACGTGACGATCTCGGTATGGCTGTGCGGGTGCTCCTCGAAGCCCGCGCCCGGGGCAAGGCGCTCCTCGTTGCAGGCCAGGATCGGGCCGAAGCGGAGGTTGTCGGGGTCGTAGAAGGTACCGAAGGAGAAGGAGTGCCGGGACTCGATGCCCGCCGCTCCGTCCCCACCCCTGAAGCGGTCGCCCGAGCGACGTACGGAAATCACCTCCCCACGGTAGCCCGGCCCGGCACGGACGGGCCCACGGCTCCAGCGGGCTGCCCCGCGGCACGACCCGCGGACCGCCCCGCCTTCGGGCACCCGTCCGGATAGGGCAGTCTTGTCCCCGTGCCCCGACCCGATCCTGAGCAGCCCGCCGCCAACGCCGCCCACCTCCACGCAGCGACCCTGAAACGGCTGGAGCAGTCCTCCGGCCGGCTGGCCGCGAACGCGATCGCCCGCATGGATGAGTCGCTGTCCTGGTACCGGGCCATGCCACCGGAGAACCGGTCCTGGATCGGCCTGGTGGCCCAGGCCGGAATCGCCGCGTTCACCGAGTGGTTCCGGCATCCGGAGACCCCGCAGGCCATCTCGACCGACGTCTTCGGTACGGCGCCGCGCGAGCTGACCCGGGCGATCACGCTGCGGCAGACCGTCGAGATGGTGCGGACGACGATCGAGGTCATGGAGGCGGCGATCGACGAAGTCGCCGCGCCCGGCGACGAGTCGGTGCTGCGCGAGGCGCTGCTCGTCTACGCGCGGGAGATCGCCTTCGCGACCGCCCAGGTGTACGCGCAGGCCGCAGAGGCCCGCGGCGCCTGGGACGCCCGCCTCGAATCCCTCGTGGTCAACGCGGTGCTGTCCGGGGAGGCCGACGAGGGCGCCGTGTCCCGGGCCGCCGCGCTCGGCTGGAACTCGCCCGAGCACGTCTGCGTACTGCTCGGTACGGCCCCCGACGGCGACAGCGAGCTGACCGTGGAGGCGATCCGCCGGGCCGCCCGGCACGCCAAGCTCCAGGTCCTGACCGGGGTGCTCGGCAACCGCCTGGTCGTCATCGCGGGCGGCAGCGACAATCCGCTGCAGGTCGCGAAGGCGCTGATCGGCCCGTATGCGGCGGGTCCGGTCGTCGCCGGGCCCGTGGTGCCGGACCTGCTGGCCGCCACCCGCTCCGCACAGGCGGCCGCCGCCGGGCTCAAGGCGTGCAGCGCCTGGCAGGACGCCCCGCGGCCGGTACTCGCGGACGATCTGCTGCCGGAGCGCGCGATGGCGGGCGACCCGGCCGCACGGGATCAGTTGGTGGAGGAGATCTACAGACCGCTCGAAGAAGCGGGTTCTGCCCTCCTGGAGACGCTGAGTGTGTATCTGGAACAGGCGAGCAGTCTCGAAGGCGCGGCCCGGATGCTGTTCGTCCATCCCAACACCGTGCGCTACCGGCTCCGACGTGTGACAGACGTCACCGGATGGTCGCCTTCCGATGTCCGCTCGGCGTTCACTCTGCGGATCGCCCTGATTCTGGGGCGCCTGGCCGACAGGGATCTCCAGTCCTAGACTTTTGTCGGACATCAACAAATCCCCCCACGGTTCTTCGTCCCTGTCCCCACGGGCGTTCCGGACCATTGACAAGAGAGAGTGTGAGGGTGCTCGTACTCGTCGCTCCCGGCCAAGGCGCTCAGACGCCCGGCTTCCTTACTCCCTGGCTCGACCTCCCCGGTGCCACCGACCGCATCGCGGCCTGGTCCGACGCCATCGAGCTCGACCTTGCCCACTTCGGCACGAAGGCCGACGCGGAGGAGATCCGTGACACCTCGGTGGCTCAGCCACTGCTGGTCGCCGCCGGTCTGCTCTCCGCCACCGCGCTCAACGCGTCGCCTGGCGTCGTCGCAGGTCACAGCGTGGGTGAAATCACCGCGGCCGCTCTCGCCGGGGTCATCGGCGACGAGGCGGCACTGCGTTTCGTACGTACCCGTGGGCTCGGCATGGCCGAGGCCGCGGCGGTCACCGAGACCGGCATGGCCGCGCTGCTCGGCGGTGACCCGGAGGTCACAGTCCCGCACCTGGAAAAGCTCGGTCTGACGCCGGCGAACGTCAACGGGGGCGGCCAGATCGTCGCCGCCGGCACCGCCGCTCAGATCGCCGCGCTCGTCGAGGACAAGCCCGAGGGCGTGCGCCGGGTGGTCGCGCTCAAGGTCGCCGGCGCGTTCCACACGCACCACATGGCTCCCGCGGTCGAGCGTCTCCGTGAGGCCGCCACGGCCCTGAAGGTCTCCGACCCGGCCGTGACATATGTCTCGAACGCCGACGGGAAGACCGTCGCCACCGGCGCGGAGGTCATCTCGCGGCTGGTCGGCCAGGTAGCCAACCCGGTCCGCTGGGACCTGTGCATGGAGACGTTCAAGGCGCTGGGCGTCACCGCGCTCATCGAGGCCTGCCCCGGCGGCACGCTGACCGGCCTGGCCAAGCGCGCGCTGCCCGGCGTGCAGACCCTGGCGCTCAAGACCCCCGACGACCTCGACGCGGCCCGCGCGCTCATCGCTGAGCACGCAGGCGTCTAAGGAGCCCGAGAGTATGTCGAAGATCAAGCCCAGCAAGGGCGCCCCGTACGCCCGGATCATGGGTGTCGGCGCCTACCGCCCGACCCGCGTCGTGCCCAACGAGGTGATCCTCGAGACGATCGACTCGTCCGACGAGTGGATCCGCTCCCGGTCCGGCATCGCCAGCCGCCACTGGGCCTCCGACGAGGAGACCGTGTCCGCGATGTCCGTCGCGGCGTCCGGCAAGGCCCTCGCCGAAGCCGGGGTCATGCCGGACCAGATCGGCGCGGTCGTCGTCTCCACCGTCTCGCACTTCAAGCAGACCCCGGCCATCGCGACCGAGATCGCCCACAAGGTCGGCGCGGGCAAGCCCGCCGCCTTCGACATCTCAGCCGGCTGCGCGGGCTTCGGCTACGGTCTGGCCCTCGCCAAGGGCATGATCGTCGAGGGCTCGGCTGAGTACGTACTCGTCATCGGCGTGGAGCGGCTGAGCGACCTCACCGACCTGAGCGACCGCGCGACGGCGTTCCTGTTCGGCGACGGGGCCGGTGCCGTCGTCGTCGGCCCGTCCGACGTGCCGGCCATGGGCCCCACGGTCTGGGGCTCCGAGGGCGACAAGTCCGATGCGATCAGGCAGACCGTGGCGTGGGACACCTTCCACGCCGACCGTCCGGAGAAGTTCCCCGCCATCACGCAGGAGGGCCAGGCGGTCTTCCGCTGGGCCGTCTTCGAGATGGCGAAGGTCGCCCAGCAGGCGCTGGACGCGGCCGGGATCGCCCCGGAAGACCTGGACGTCTTCATTCCGCACCAGGCAAACATGCGGATCATCGACTCGATGGTGAAGACCCTGAAGCTGCCGGAACACGTCGTGGTCGCCCGTGACGTCGAAACCACCGGCAACACCTCCGCCGCCTCGATTCCGCTCGCAATGGAGCGACTCCTGGCGACCGGTCAGGCCAAGAGCGGCGACACGGCGCTCGTCATCGGCTTCGGGGCGGGTCTCGCCTACGCCGCGACGGTCGTTACCCTCCCCTAGGCACACCGGGTCTTTTCGCCCGGACGCCCGAACCCAGCAGAAACACACCGAAGGAGCGCCAACATGGCCGCCACGCAGGAAGAGATCGTCACCGGTCTCGCCGAGATCGTCAACGAGATCGCCGGTATCCCGGTCGAGGACGTCCAGCTGGACAAGTCCTTCACCGACGACCTGGACGTCGACTCGCTGTCCATGGTCGAGGTCGTCGTCGCCGCCGAGGAGCGCTTCGACGTCAAGATCCCCGACGAGGATGTCAAGAACCTCAAGACGGTCGGCGACGCCGCCGACTACATCCTGAAGCACCAGGCCTGATCCAGCCGACTCGTGTGTCGCCACCCGGCGGTGGCGCCGCTGATTCACGACCCTCTACACGTGGAGAAGATTTTCCAGTGAACTCGACCAATCGCACTGTGGTCGTCACCGGTATCGGCGCAACCACTCCGCTGGGTGGCGATTCCGCATCGACCTGGGAAGGTCTGATGGCCGGCCGTTCCGGCGTCAAGCCTCTTGAGGGCGAACGTTTCGCCGAACTGCCTGTCCGGATCGCGGCCCTCGCGGCCGTCGACCCGGGGGACGTCCTGCCCCGCCCGCTCGCCCGCAAGCTGGACCGCTCGGCGCAGTTCGCGCTGATCGCGGCCCGTGAGGCGTGGGCGGACGCGGGCTTCACCGGCCCTGCCGGTGAGGACGAGAAGATCCAGCCCGAGCGACTGGGTTCGGTCATCGCTTCCGGCATCGGCGGTGTGATCACCCTGCTCGACCAGTACGACGTGCTGAAGGAGAAGGGCGTACGCCGCGTCTCCCCGCACACCGTGCCCATGCTCATGCCCAACGGCCCGGCCGCCAACGTGGGTATCGAGGTGAACGCCCGGGCGGGCGTCCACACCCCGGTCTCCGCCTGTGCGTCGGGTGCCGAGGCCATCGGGTACGCCGTCGAGATGATCCGCACCGGCCGTGCCGACGTGGTCCTCGCCGGTGGCACCGAGGCGGCGATCCACCCGCTGCCGATCGCCGCGTTCGCCAACATGATGGCGATGTCCAAGAGCAACGACGAGCCCGAGAAGGCCTCGCGTCCTTACGACACGGGCCGTGACGGCTTCGTCCTCGGCGAGGGCGCCGGTGTCGTCGTCCTGGAGTCCGCGGAGCACGCCGCCGCGCGTGGCGCCCGGGTCTACTGCGAGGTGCTGGGCCAGGGGCTGTCCGCCGACGCCCACCACATCGCCCAGCCCGAGCCGACCGGGCGCGGTATCGCCGCGGCGATGCAGAACCTGCTGGACCAGACGGACCTCAAGCCGTCCGAGGTCGTGCACCTCAACGCCCACGCGACGTCCACGCCGCAGGGCGATGTCGCGGAGCTGAAGGCGCTGCGCAAGATCCTTGGCGACGACCTGGACCACGTCGCGATCTCCGCGACGAAGTCGATGACGGGCCACCTGCTCGGTGGCGCGGGCGGTATCGAGACCGTGGCGACGGTCCTGGCCCTGCACCACCGGATGGCTCCGCCGACCATCAACATCGACCACCTCGACGAGGCGGTCGAGGCGGACATCGTGCGCGGTGAACCGCGGCCGCTGCCCGAGGGGCCGATCGCGGCCATCAACAACTCGTTCGGCTTCGGCGGACACAACGTGGTGCTGGCGTTCCGTAGCGTCTGATCTTTCCCGCGCCACGCGTGAAGCCCGCTTTCCCGGTGAGGGGAGGCGGGCTTCACGCGTGGCGCGGGCCTTTCGGGGGCGCTGCCCCCGTACCCCCGCTCCCCGATCGCCGGAGGGGCTTGATCCGGCCTGATCCGCCTTGCCGGTGACCGGCGGGGAGATCAGGCCCAGGGACAAGGGACAAGTCGGGGCAGCAGCCAGAACCGGCCCCGCCTGCGCTTGAGGCGCGGGTCGGGGGTGCGGGCGGAGCTCCGGGAGGGCTCACACCACCTGGTGCAGCCAGCGCACGGGCGCGCCCTCGCCTGCGTGGCGGAAAGATTCCAGCTCGTCGTCCCAGGGTTTGCCCAGGAGCTTGGCGATCTCCCCCTCCAGGTCGCCCTCCCCGCTCAGCGACCGCGCCAGGGCGGCCCTCAGCCGGTCCTCGGGGACCAGGATGTCGCCGTGCATGCCGGTGACGGCGTGGAAGATGCCGAGCTCGGGCGTGGAGCTGTAGCGCTCGCCCTCCGCGGTCGGCGACGGTTCCGCCGTCACCTCGAAACGCAGCAGATCCCAGCCGCGCAGCGCGGAGGCCAGCTTCGACGCCGTGCCCGGACGGGCCTGCCAGGAGAATTCGGAACGCCAGGTGCCGGGTGCGGCCGGCTGTCTGATCCAGTCGAGCTGGACCCGCACGCCGAGTACGCCCCCCACCGCCCATTCGACGTGTGGGCAGAGCGCGCGCGGGGCTGAGTGGACGTACAGGACTCCACGTGTCGTCACCGGGACCTCCAGTGTGGGACGAGATTCGCCTGCCCAGCGGCCTCGCGCCCGTTCCGCCTCTTACCGGCCGGCGCCCAAGGCTGTCATCAGTAAACAGTATCGGGCGTTAATGTCCGGAGAAGGGCGGGTATGTGACGTGATGTGATGTTCGAGATCCACCCGAGTGGAGCCGGGCGGCCGAAAGAGCCACTGGTTAGACGTGGAAAAGCTACCGTGCGGCGGCGTCCGAGGTGTGACGTACCGTCGGTCCTGGGCCCATGATTCGCTCAGCATTCACCCGGCAGGGCGCGCGGGCCCGCCGACCGGTGCCACAAGGGTGTGCCGGAGGCATGGGACAGGAGGGGACGAGGACATGCCGGATCGCTCCGTACGGCACCGCTCGCGGACCGCACTGGCCGCGCTGGCCGCCGTGTCGTTCCTCGGCGCGGCTGTCCTGACGGGCTGTGACTCCGGGTCCGACAGGACCACGAAGGGCGCGACGGCCGAAGAGGGCAGGCGGCCGGCGGCCGCACCGCTCTGGGACCGCAGTCCGGAGTCGGTCGCCGCGGTCGGGGACTCCATCACCCGTGGCTTCGACGCCTGTTCGGTGCTGGCCGACTGCCCCGAGGCCTCCTGGTCGACCGGCTCGGACAGTGCGGTGCACAGCCTGGCGGTGCGGCTCCTCGGCGCCTCGGGCGCGGCGTCCCACAGCTGGAACCACGCCGAGACGGGTGCCCGGATCGCCCAGTTGCCGGAGCAGATGGCGCTGGCGGCGAAGGAGGACCCCGCTCTGGTGACGGTGATGATCGGCGCCAATGACGCCTGCCGGGACTCGGTGCGGGCGATGACGCCGGTGGCCGACTTCCGCGCGTCGTTCGAGGCGTCGATGCGTCAGCTGCGCAGCGCGGCGCCGAAGGCGCAGGTGTACGTGTCGAGCGTGCCGGACCTCAAGCGGCTCTGGTCGACGGGCCGGGGCAGTCAGCTGGGCAAGCAGATCTGGAAGCTGGGCATCTGCAAGTCGATGCTGAGTGACGCGGATGACATGAGCGCCTCGGCGGTGGCCCGGCGGGCGGCGGTGCAGGCCCGCGTCATCGCGTACAACGAGGTGCTGCGCGACGTGTGCGCGAAGGACGAGCGCTGCCGTGACGACGGCGGGGCGGTGTTCGACTACCGGTTCACCGGGAAGCAGCTCAGCCAGTGGGACTGGTTCCACCCAGGGCGGAACGGGCAGGCCCGGCTGGCCGAGATCGCCTACCGCAACGTCACGGCGGCGCGGCCTCCCGCGTAAGACCGGCCGCCTCCCCCCGCACCGGTCAGGCTAGAGTTTCCGATCATGGAGACGGGTTCGAACACGGTGATGCGTACGGAACACTTCGGCACCCTCGGGGACGGCACCACCGTGGACCGCTGGACGCTGGAACGTGGCGGTACGCGCGTGCGGGTGCTGACGTACGGCGCCACCGTGCAGTCGGTCGAGGTGCCCGACCGGGACGGCGCTCAGGCCGCGGTGGCGCTCGGACTGCCCGATCTCGACTCGTACATCCAGTACGCGGGGCCCTACTTCGGCGCGCTGGTCGGGCGGTACGCGAACCGGATCGGCGGGGCGGCGTTCGTCCTCGACGGGACGACGCATCACGTCACGCGCAACGAGGGCCGCAACCACGTGCACGGCGGGGCCATCGGCTTCGACAAGCGCGTGTGGGACGCCCGCGAGACCGCAGGCGGGGTGGAGCTGTCCCTGGTCGCGGCGGACGGCGAGGAGGGGTTTCCGGGGCGACTGGAGGTCTCGGTGGCCTACACGCTGGACGAGGACGGGGCGCTGCGGATCGCGTACCGGGCGACGACGGACGCGCCGACCGTGCTGAACCTGACGAACCACACGTACTGGAACCTTGCGGGCGCCGGCTCCGGCAGTGCGCTGGGCCAGCGGCTGCGGATCGCGGCCGGGCGGATCACCCCGGCGGACGCGGAGTCGCTGCCGACGGGTGAGTTCCTGCCGGTGGACGGAACCCGGTTCGACTTCCGGGAGCCGCAGCCGGTCTCCAAGGAGTACGACCACAACTTCGTGCTGGACGAGGGCGTGACGGGCCCGGTGGCCGAGCTGCACGACGAGGTGTCGGGGCGCGTCCTGACCGTCACGACGACGGAGCCGGGCATGCAGCTGTACACGGCGGACCACTTCGACGGGCGGCCGTTCGGGCCGTGCGCCGGGATCGCCCTGGAGACCCAGCACTTCCCGGACTCGCCGAACAGGCCGGAATTCCCGAGCACGGTGCTGCGGCCGGGCGAGGCGTACGCGTCGACGACCGTGTACGGCTTCTCGGTGCGCTGAGGCAGCGCCGCTTCCGAGGCCTCGGTGTTCCCGTAGGCGGGTGTCCTGACCTGCGGGAACACCGATAATACAAGATCGTTAAGCGGCACCTGGGAGTGATTCCGGGTGGTCTACGCGCGTTCGCGCAATGCGCCCCTTTCCGCGCCCCCCAGGGTGGCCGCATGACTTCCAAGCCTGCCGAGCCGAATTCCGGCCTGCCTACTTCCGGCCTTTCCTCTTCCGGTCTGCCTTCTTCCGGCCTGCCCTCCAGGCGCACCGTGATCGCCGGCGCCGCCGCGGGTGCCGCCGCCCTCGCCGCGGCCACCGCTTCCAGCGCGACCGCGGCTGACGCGGCCGCACCCGGATCCCTCGCCGCCCCCGCCGCCGCGCCCGGCTCCGACTGGAACGCCTGCCTGACCGTCGCCCGCGCCGTCCTCGTACGCGACGAGCAGGACGAGTCGCTCGTACCGCACTACCGCGACGTCCTGCTCTCCAAGGGCCTGCCGCGCAGCGGCAAGGGCCCGAAGGAGGTGCTGATCATCGGCGCGGGCCCGGCCGGGCTCACCGCCGCTCATCTGCTCCGCGAGGCCGGGCACACCGTCACCGTGATCGAGGCCAATGGCAACCGGGTCGGTGGCCGGATCAAGACCTTCCGCACGGGCGGCCACGAGAACGCGAAGTCACCCTTCGCCGACCCGAAGCAGTACGCCGAGGCCGGGGCGATGCGCATCCCGGACAGCCACCCGCTCGTCACCGGGCTGATGGACAGCTTCGGGCTGAAGCGCCGCCGCTTCCACCTGGTCGACGTCGACACCGCGGGACAGCCCGTCAACCACACGTGGATCCATGTCAACGGCATCCGGGTCCGCAAGGCGGACTACGCGAAGAAGCCGCAGGCGGTCAACCGCTCCTTCGGCGTCCCCGCGGAGTTCGAGGACAAGACCGCCTCGGCCATCGTGCGCGAGGCATTCGCCCCCGTACGCAAGGAGTTCGAGGGCAAGGAGGGGTCGGAGCTCGTCAAGGGCTGGGCCCGCGTCATCCAGAACTACGGCCACTGGTCGATGTTCCGCTTCCTGACCGAGGAGGCCGAGCTCGACGAGCGCACCATCGACCTCATCGGCACCGTCGAGAACCTCACCTCGCGGCTGCCTCTCGCGTTTGTGCACAGCTTCATCGGGGCCTCTCTGATCAGCCCGGACACCGCGTTCTACGAGCTGCCCGACGGCACGGCGACGCTGGCCGACGCCATGTACGCACGGGTCAAGGACCTGGTGCGGCTGGACCGCCGGGCCGCCAGGATCAGTCACGGGGAGGACGGCGTCCGCGTCGAGACGGTGTCGGAGGGGCGGGACGGGAAGGTCGTGCGGGAGACCTTCACCGGTGACCGGGCGATCGTCACCGTGCCGTTCTCCGGGCTGCGCCACATCCCGGTCACCCCCGCGCTCTCGTACGGCAAGCGGCGCGCGATCACCGAGGTCCACTACGACGTGGCCACCAAGGTGCTGCTCGAATTCAGCCGCCGCTGGTGGGAGTTCGAGGAGAAGGACTGGAAGGAGGAGCTGGAGAAGGTCCGGACCGGCCTGTACGACGAGTACCGGCTCGGCAAGGCGCCGGCCGACGGTTCGCTGCTGGGCGCACACCCCTCCGTGCCGTCCGGGCACATTCCGCCCAACCAGCGCGTGCACTACGCGGCTTACCGCACGACCGCCCGGAACCAGCCCGAGGCGGCCCATGTCATCGGCGGCGGATCGGTCACCGACAACGCCAACCGCTTCATGTACCAGCCCTCCCACCCGGTCGACGGGAGCAAGGGCGGGGTGCTCCTCGCCTCGTACAGCTGGGCCGACGACGCCCTGAAGTGGGACTCCCTGGAGGACGACGAGCGCTACCCGCACGCCCTGGGCGGGGTCCAGGACGTGTACGGGCAGCGCATCGAGGTCTTCTACACGGGGGCCGGTGCCACCCAGTCGTGGATGCGCGACCCGTACGCGTACGGCGAGGCGTCCGTCCTGCTGCCCGGCCAGCACACCGAGCTGCTCGCCGATGTGCGGTCGGTCGAGGGGCCGTTGCACTTCGCCGGCTGCCACACGTCCGTCAAGCCCGCCTGGATCGAAGGGGCGTTGGAGTCCGCGGTCCGCACGGCACTGGAGGTCCACACGAGCTGACCGCTGCGGGTGAGCTCAGCCGGCTCAGTCGTTCACGCGGTGGGGCGGCGAGGCAGGCAGCGTTCCCTCGCCCTCCTCGTCGTCGGCATCCTCGTCATCGCCGTCGTCGCTGTCCTCCCCCATCAAGTCGCGTGCCAGCAGGGTCGCTCCCGCGACGGCCCCCGGCATCAGGAAGACGGCGACGAACGGAACCAGGAAGGCGAGCCCCAGCGGTACGCCGAAGCCGAGGATCAGCAGGCGGCGGCCCCGCAGCAGGACGAGCCGGTCCTTCAGCACCATCCCGCGGCGCTGGAGCGCGACGGCGGTGAGTTCCTCGGCGAGGAAGTACCCCGTGACGCAGAACCCGATGAGCGGGACGACCGTCTGGCCGGCGACCGGGATGAACCCGAGGGCGAAGAGCAGGACCGCGTACAGCGCGACGCGCACCAGGATGCGCACGCTGTCGCGGGCCGAGATCCACAGCTCCCGCCAGAGCGGCAGCCCGGACTCGGGGGCCTCGCCGCCCTCGGCGCGGTCCACCTCCTCCGAGAGCGACTCGTAGAAGGGCTGCCCGACGAGCAGGGTCACGGCGGTGAACGTGATGACGGCCAGGAAGAGACCGAAGGCGAAGACCAGCACGGTCAGGGTGGTGCGGAGCAGGCCGAGCCAGGGCGAGGACCAGTCGTCGGCGAACGGGGTCACCCAGTCCGCCAGGTCGTCGGCCCCGTAGCCGAGGCCGACGAGGGCGCCCGCGTACAGGAAGAGGGTGATCAGGCCGGGCAGCAGCCCGATGCCGAACCACTTGCCGTGCCGGGCGACCCAGCGCTGCCCCTTGATCAGATGGCTGAAGCCCGCCCCGAGATCACGCATGGCGTCAGCCTACGAGATCGCACAGGGCGTCGGCGCCACGGGGAGTCGCACGGTGAACTCCCCGGCCCCCCGGGGCTTCGTACACGAAAGGGCTTCGCAGGCGAAGGCCCCGGGGGTCGAACATCCGCAGCGCCCGGCTGTGCCGGGATTCAGACGAGGCGGATCATGTTCCAGGACATCGGCTCCAACGTGGCCCGCAGCACTCCCCCGTCGAGCGCGGTGCCCTCGGCCGGGTGCGGGGAGACCCGTCCGGGCTCGGTGAGGGTGTTGCGGGCGTCCGGGTCCGCGTCGGCGAGGACCTGGTGCTCGGCGATCCCCGTCAGGTCGAGGCCGTGCAGGGCGACTTCGAGCGGGAGGGCCGCCGACTGGCTGCGGTTGACCGCGAAGACGGTGACCGCGCCGGTTTCCGGGTCGCGGACGGCGGTCGCGTGCAGCAGGTCCGTCTCGCCGTACCTGGCGGTCCCGTACGTGGGCGAGTCCACCCGCACGTCCAGGACCTGGCCCCGGCCGTGCTGTGCGGCCTGGGCGAACGGGAAGAAGGTGGTCTGCCGCCAGGCCGGGCCGCCGGGCTCGGTCATGATCGGGGCGATCACGTTGACCAGCTGGGCCAGGCAGGCCACGGTCACCCGGTCGGCGTGGCGAAGCAGGGCGATGAGCAGGGTGCCGAAGACGACGGCGTCGGTGACGGAGTAGTTGTCCTCCAGCAGGCGGGGTGCCTCGGGCCAGTCGAGGGGGTTCGCCTCGGCCTCCTGCTGGCTGCGGGCCATGTACCAGACGTTCCACTCGTCGAACGAGAGGTTGATCTTCTTCGTGGACTTCAGCCGCGCCCCGACGTGGTCGCAGGTGGCGACGACGTCCTCGATGAAGGACTCCATGTCCACGGCGGATGCCAGGAACGAGTCGCGGTCGCCGCCGAGTTCCTCGTAGTAGGCGTGCAGCGAGACGTAGTCGACGAGGTCGTAGGTCTCGGCGAGGACGGTCGCCTCCCAGGCGGCGAACGTGGACATGGACCGGCCCGAGGAGCCGCAGGCGACGAGTTCGACGGACGGGTCGATCTGACGCATCGCGCGTGCTGTCTCGGCGGCGATCCGGCCGTACTCCTCGGCGGTCTTGTGGCCGGTCTGCCAGGGGCCGTCCATCTCGTTGCCCAGGCACCACAGCTTGATGCCGAAGGGCTCCTTGTCGCCGTGCGCGATGCGGCGTTCGGAGAGTTCGGTGCCGGCCGGGTGGTTGGCGTACTCCTGGAGTTCGATGGCCTCCTGGACGCCCCGGGTGCCGAGGTTCACGGCCATCATGGGTTCGGCCCGCGGGCCGATCTTCCGGCAGAAGGCGATGAACTCGGAGAGCCCGAACCGGTTCGTCTCGGTGGAGCGCCAGGCGAGGTCGAGGCGGCGCGGCCGCTCGTCAGCGGGACCGACGCTGTCCTCCCAGCGGTAGCCGGAGACGAAGTTGCCACCGGGGTAGCGGATGGCGGTGACGCCCAGTTCGCGGATCAGCTCCAGGACGTCGGTACGCAGGCCGGTTTCGTCGGCCGAGGGGTGGCCGGGCTCGTATATGCCGTCGTAGACGCAGCGGCCGAGGTGCTCCACGAACGAGCCGAAGAGGCGGGGGTCGACATCGCCGACGGTGAAGGCCGGGTCGAGGGTGAAGCGGGCGGTGCGGGTCATGACTTCCTTCGGGGTGTCGGGACGGAGCTCGGTGCGGATCACTGGCCGGCCAGGCCGGTGTGGGCGACGCCGCTGACGATCTGGCGCTGGAAGAAGACGAAGACGATGATCAGCGGCAGTCCGGCCATCAGCCCGCCGGCCATGAGCTGGGCCCACTGGATGCCGTAGGAGTTCATGACGGTCGCGATGCCGTTCGGCATGGTCATCAGATCGGGGTTGTTGGTCACCATGTACGGCCACAGGAAGTTGTTCCAGGACGCGATGAAGGTGAAGATGCCGACCGCGGACAGGGAGGGCTTCGACAGCGGCACGATGATGGTGAAGAACACCCGCCAGCGGCCGGCGCCGTCGATGTACGCGGCCTCCTCCAGCTCCCTCGGGATGCCCTGGAAGAACTTGTAGAGGATGTAGACCATCGCGGCGGGCGCGCACTGCGGCAGGATCATGCCCCAGTAGGTGTCGACCATGCCCATCTGCTGGACGGTGGTGAACAGCGGGACGCCGAGGACGGCGGGCGAGACCATCAGGCCCGCCATCACCACGCCCATGAGGAACGCCTTGCCCTTGAACTCGGTGCGGGCGAAGCCGTATCCGGCGAGCGCGCTCACGAGCAGCACCACCGCGGTGACACACACCGAGACGACGAGCGAGTTCACGAACCAGTTGGTGATGTTGCCGGTCTCGAAGAGGGCCTGCCACGCCTGGCCCGTCCAGTCCTCCGGCAGCCAGTGCGTCGGCACCTCGACGGCCTCGGTCTCCGACTTGAGGGAGGTGAACAGGGCCCAGGCGAGCGGCGCCAGGAAGACGGCGGAGACGGCGACGCCGATGAGGGTGAGCACGATCTGGCTCGGCGACCAGGTGCTGCGGGGACGGGAGTTGATACGTGTCTGCGCGGCGTCGGTGGTCATCGGCCGCCCTCCTCACGGTTGCGCAGCAGCCACGTCCGCGCGAGGGCGACGGCCGCGATGATCACAAAGAAGATGATGGAGATGGCGGAGGCGTAGCCCACGCGGTAGCTGGTGAAGCCCTCTTCGAGCGTGTACTGCACGAAGGTGCGGGTCGACCCCTCCGGTCCGGGGCCGAAGTCCTGGATCACGACAGCCTGGTCGAAGACCTGGAGCGAGGCGAGGATCTGCAACGCGATCACGAGACCGGTGATGTTGCGCAGCATGGGCAGGGTGATGTGGACCATGCGGTGCCAGGCGTTCGCGCCGTCCAGCTTGGCGGCCTCGTAGAGGTGCGCGGGAATGCCCTGGAGCGCGGCGAGGTAGAGCAGGAAGCTGAAGCCGACCGTCCACCACAGGGTGGTGAGGACGACGGCGAGCATCGCGTACGACTTGTCGGTCAGCCACGGCGTATCGAGGCCGAAGACGTAATTGACCATGCCCGTACCGGGGTTGAACAGCCACTGCCACAGGTTGCCCGCGACGGTCGACGGCAGCAGGAACGGGATGAAGAAGCACAGCCGCCACAGCCACTGGGCGCGCTCGATGTGGTGGGCGAGCATCGCGAGGAGGAAGGCGAGAACCGTGATGCACGGCACGACGAGCAGCGTGAAGTAGGCGCTGTGGCCGAGCGCGTCCCACATCAGCTGGTCGTGCAGGGCTTCGCGGTAGTTGTCGAGGCCGATGAAGCCCGCGCCGTCGCCGGAGATGTTGGCGTCCGTGAAACTGAGGTAGATGCCGCGCAGCAGCGGCCAGATCACGAAGAGCGCGAACAGGACGAGGAACGGGGCGACGAACCAGCCCCCGTGCTGGAGACCCTGTTTGCGGCGGGCCGGGGCGCTGTCGGCGGCGGTCCTCGCGCGGGCGGGTGCGAGGACGGTCTGCGGAGTGATCGTGGTCATGCGGCCGCACCTCCCTGCGCTGCGGTTCGGCCGTCCATGGGGTTCTTCATGGCGAGAAGTTCGGCGAGCGTGCTCTTCATGCGGCGGGCGGCGGCCGCCGGCGTGGCGGAGCCCAGCATGGAGGACGCGGCGATCGGCCCGACGCGCTGGGCGAGGATGCCGGTGGAGCCCGCGAACCACACCTTCGGCTCGGTGGCCTGGTGGTCCATCGCCGAGGCGTACTCGTTCTGCGGTGCGAGGTTCTTGTACGCGGCCGTGGACAGCGTCGGCGTGTAGGCGGGGATGTGTCCGCCGGCGGCCCACTGCTGTGCGTGCCTGACGACGTAGGCGGCGAGCTGGTGGGCGGCCTCGTTGGCGTCGCCGCCCCGGCCGGACTGGTGCGGCAGGACGAAGGAGTGCGATTCGGCGTGGGTGGCCCGCTCACCGAAGACGGGCGGCAGCGGTGTCGCGCCGTACTCGATCTTCGCCCCGGAGAACACCGGCACCGACCAGTTGCCCTCCCAGCAGAACGGGGAGCCGTTGAGGAACTGTTCGGCTCCGGCGGCACCCGCGAAGCCCGGGTCGGAGTACCCGTCGGTGATGTGCCGGCGCATGAACTCCAGGACCTGGGTGGCCTTGTCCGTGTCGAAGGTGACGTCGGAGTTGGCGGCGTTGAACCAGGTGCCGCCGAGCTGGGTGTAGAAGGCGACGAAGAACCACCACTGGAAGTTCTGGTCGTTGGCCCACAGGCCGATGGTCTGCAGCCCCTTCTTCGTGGCCTTCTTCGCCTCCTTGAGCACGTCGAACCACTCGTCGGTGGACGTGACCGGCACGATCCGCCCGTCGTCGCCGAGCAGGCCGGCCTTCCCCAGTACGTCCTTGCGGTAGAAGCAGAGCTGGACGTGAATGTCGAGCGGAAGGGCGTAGAGCTTGCCGTCGATGACGGCGCGCTTCCACAGCGCGGGGTTGAAGTCGGCCTCTCTCACGCCGTACTTGGCGAGCAGGCCGACGTCCCAGGGGTCCAGCAGGCGGCCCGGCGAGAAGCCTGTGACGCGGCCCAGGTGCATGACGCCGAGGTCCGGTGCGCGGTTGCCCGCCGCCGCCATGGCGAGCTTGGTGTAGAAGGGGCTGCCCCACTGGAGGGTCGAATCCTTCACGTCGATGCCGGGGTGCTCCTTACGGAAGGAGTCGAGCATCGCGATCATGTTGTAGCCGTCGCCGCCGCTGAAGAGGTTCCAGTAGCGGACCCTGGTGGCGGCACTCGACGCGAGGGCGTCCGCACCGCTTCCCAGCGCCGCGAAGCCGAAGCTGCCGGCGACGGCCGCCCCGCCCAGCCCCGTGATCAGTTGCCTGCGATTCAGGCCAGGTCGTCCCATGCCCGCCCTCACTATTCGAAATATCGAATGCTGCCCGTAACTTCGAACGGACCGTAAAATCGAAGCGCTTGCGCGTCAATGGGTCGCGCAAGAATTCCGAACAATGTCCGGAATATCGAACATGAGGTGCCGGGCGGGCGTTCGAAACGGCCGAGGGCCGCACCCTCGCGGGTGCGGCCCTCGGCTGCGTACTTACGGGTGGTGCAGGCGGTCAGGCGACCGAGAGCGCCACCTTCACGTTGCCGCGCGTCGCGTTCGAGTACGGGCACACCTGGTGCGCCTTCTCGATGAGCGCCTGCGCGGTCACCGTGTCGACGTTCGGGATGGTCGCGGTGATCGCGACCTCCAGGCCGAAGCCACCGGCCCCGGTCTTGCCGATGGAGACCGCGGCGGTGACCGTGGAGCCGGTGATGTCGGCCTTCTCCTGGCGTGCCACCACGCCCAGCGCGCCCTGGAAGCAGGCACTGTAGCCCGCCGCGAAGAGCTGTTCCGGGTTGGTGCCCGCGCCACTGCCGCCCATTTCCTTCGGCGGGTTGACGACCACGTCGAGCCTGCCGTCGTCCGAGGAGACCCTGCCGTCACGGCCGTTCGAAGCGGTGGCGACGGCGGTGTACGCGACAGCTATGTCGTGAATGGTCATGCTCGAGGATTCCTCCTGCTGATGCGCCGCGACTCGCGCCCACGATCGCGACGGCCTGGGACGAGCCTAACCCGTGCCCATGAGGGCGGTTCAGCCGAGGGAGACGATCATCTTTCCGGTGTTCTCGCCGCGGAGCAGACCGAGGAACGCCTCGAAGCCGTTCTCGATGCCCTCGACGACGGTCTCGCGGTACTTCAGCTCGCCGGAGGCCAGCCAGCCGGCCACCTCCTGGACGAACTGCCCCTGGAGATCGGCGTGATCGCCGACGAGCATGCCCTGCAGGCGCAGCCGCTTGCCGATGACGAGGGCGAGGTTGCGGGGGCCGGGGGTCGGCTCGGTCGCGTTGTACTGGGCGATCATGCCGCAGATCGTCGCCCGGCCGTGCACGTTGAACGAGGAGATCGCGGCTTCGAGGTGCTCGCCGCCGACGTTGTCGAAGTAGACGTCGATGCCGTCGGGGGCGGCCTCGCGCAGCTGCTCGGCGACGGGGCCGTTCTTGTAGTTGAAGGCGGCGTCGAAGCCGTACTCCTCGACGAGCAGCTTGACCTTCTCGTCGGAGCCGGCGGAGCCGATGACGCGCGAGGCGCCCTTGAGCTTCGCCATCTGGCCGACCTGGCTGCCGACCGCACCGGCTGCGCCGGACACGAAGACCGCGTCCCCCTCCTTGAAGGAGGCCACGTCGAACAGGCCGGCGTAGGCGGTGAGCCCGGTCATGCCGAGCACGCCGAGGTAGGCGGAGAGCGGGGCGAGGGAGGCGTCGACCTTCACCGCGTGCTTGGCGGGGACGTCGGCGTACTCGCGCCAGCCGAGACCGTGCAGGACGTGATCACCGACCGCGAAGCCCTCGGCGTTGGACGCGACGACCTCGCCGACCGCGCCACCCTCCATGGGGTGGTCCAGCTTGAAGGGCGGGGTGTACGACTTCACGTCGTTCATCCTGCCCCTCATGTAGGGGTCGACCGAGAAGTGCAGGTTGCGGACGAGGACCCGGCCCTCGGCGGGAGCGGCGACCGGAGCCTCACGCAGTGCGAAATCCTCGGCCTTCGGCCAGCCGTGCGGACGGGCTACGAGGTGCCATTCACGGCTGGACGTGGGAAGAGCTGCAGACATG
Source organism: Streptomyces sp. NPDC087901 (assembly GCF_044742205.1). Taxonomy (NCBI): domain Bacteria; kingdom Bacillati; phylum Actinomycetota; class Actinomycetes; order Kitasatosporales; family Streptomycetaceae; genus Streptomyces; species Streptomyces sp. NPDC087901. The sequence goes on along the minus strand of NZ_JBIUUC010000001.1, from coordinate 607,292 downwards.
GGCTCGGTGTCTCCTCGGTCTTTGAGTCGGTCTCTGAGGGAATGCGGGAAGCCGTTCGGCCGGAGCAGAAAAGCTTCATGATGTGAAACAACCATGCGCCTGGATATTTCACCTTGTCAAGTAACCGGCTATCCTGAGTGTCATGGCCACCTCTCGTACGGACCCGCTGACCCTCGAAGTCGTCGACCTGATCGGCGCGGTCGTGGCGCGCTACTACGAGGAGTACGAGCAGGCCGCGGCCGCTCACAGCCTCACCGGCGCCCAGGCCCGGGTCCTCGGGCTGCTCTCGCTGGATCCGCTGCCCATGCGCCGGATCGCCCAGAAGCTGAAGTGCGAGCCGTCGAACGTGACCGGCATAGTCGACCGGCTGGAGGCGCGCGGCCTGGTGGAGCGGCGGCCCGACCCCGCCGACCGGCGGGTGAAGCTGGCCGCCCCCACGGAGAAGGGCGCCCGGACAGCCCGGGAACTGCGCGACTCGCTCGACTTCGCCCGCGAGCCCCTGGCCGGTCTCTCGGACACGGACCGCGCGGTGCTGCGGGACCTGCTGCGCCGGATGCTCGGTGTGGAACCGCAGGTCACGAGCGCCTGAGCGGTCAGGCCCTGCCGAGCGCCTGAACGCTCAGCCCCTCAGCAGAACCACGGGAACCAGCACGAGTCGTCCGACGGGGTCGGCGACGGCGTGGGTGTCGGGGTGGGCGTGGGCCGCGGCGGGGTCGCGGACGGCGACGGGGTGTCGCCCGGCCCGCCCGGCTCCGACGGACCGCCGGTGGTGACCGACGGAGCCGCCGACGACGGCACGGAGGCGGGGGCGGATGACACCGGGGCGGAGGTGACACCGCCGGGGCGCGCCTCGTCCGTGGCCCGGCCGGTCCGGGTGGCGTCCGGGGAGTGGGCGTCGGTGGCCGGGACGACCGAGGGACTGCCCACGGGCCTCCTCACCGGCCCGGGCGGCTCGGCCGTGTCGCTCGCCGACGGTTCCGGGGCCGGAGCGGTCGTGACGGACGTCGATTCGCGTACGTAGTCCGAGGCGCCGTCACCACCGTCCGGTTCGGTCGCCAGCTCGGCCAGGCTCAGCGCACCGGCCGCGAGGACCACCCCCAGCAGGACCAGCAGGACCTTGCGGCCCCGGCGGCTGCGGCCCCGGCGCCCCCGGCGCGGCCGCTCGTCCGGTGCCGCGCGCCTGCGGCCCGGACCGTGTCCGCCGTGCGTACCGCCCCGCGTCCGGGCAGCATCGTGCCCCCGGCGGCGACGCCCCCCGGACGGGTGCGACGCGGCCGCCTGTTCGTCCCGCGCTTCCGGCTCGTGACCGAGGAGCGCCGACCCGGCATAGGGGCTCAGCGCCTCCGCGGGGGTTCCGCATCCGGCGCAGGCCAGGGCGCCGTTGAGATGTCGCTGACAGGGCTGGCAATAATCCATGGCGCCCGCAGATTAAATGCCCGCAGGACAACGGAGAAAGCCGCTCAGGTGAGGATCCTGTGTGGAACCGTCTATTCCATGACCGCTGCCACCCCTTTCGGCCCCCGTGAGTTCCAGCTCGTCCTGCTCCGGCGGATGGCCGACCACCAGCCCGGCCTCGTCGAGGACGCCCGGCACGAACTGAGTGCCACGCTCGCCGAGATGCGCGAGGCCAACCGCCGCTGGCAGGCCATGACGCGGGCGCCCCGGGGACGAGGGGCGCTGCGCCGCTACCGAGCGGTGCTCGGTGAGCCCGAGTCGTCGCTGCGGCGCACGGTCGGCGATCTGGAGTGCGACGCGCTGTTCTGGCCGGTGCCGCTCTGGCCGGACCTGCGGTTCGAGGTGATGGTGGCGCCGGGCGGGGCGGTGTGGAACGAGTGGCTGGTCCGGGCCCCGGGATCGACCGCCCCCGTGCTCGGCCCGGCCGGGGATCTGCGCCCCTGGTCGTGCACCGTGAACGAGGTCGCGCGGGCGTTCGCGCCGGCCCGTCCGATGGAGGGCAGCGCGCCGACCCGGTGGGCCCTCGCGATCACCGACCCGGCCACCGGCACCCCGTACGTCGCCGAGTTCACCTGGGGGCTGTTCCAGCGGCTGCTCCCCGGCCTGCCGGGCAGCTGACCCATGGGCCGACACTCCGTCAGCTCCGTACCTCCTCCGGCGTATCCCAACGCGCACGACGCCCCCGAACGGCGCACGATGCGAAGAGAACCGGCTGCCCGTCGGTCCCCCATCAGCGCTCTCGGGAGAACCTGCCGTGACCGTCAGCCTTGAGCAGTTGCGCCGTTGCCATGTCGCCGTCGACCTCGGGGCCGCCCGCACCCGGGTGTTCGTCAAGGGGCTCGGGCTCGTCGTCGACGAACCGAGCGCCGCCGCCGTCAACACCCGTACGGGCTCACTCATCGCCGTCGGCGCGCTCGCCGAACAGATGACGGGGCGCACCCCCGACTACATCCGGGTGGTCCGTCCGGTCTCCGGCGGAACCGTCGTCGACATCGAGATGGCGCAGCGCATGCTGCGCCAGCTGCTCGGCGAGAAGCTCCGCCGCCAGCTGCGCCGCAAGCCGCGGCTGCGCGCCGCCGCCTGCACCCCGCACGACAGCGATCCGCTGGCCCAGCGCGCCGCCGTCGAGACCCTGGTCGGGCTCGGGGCCCGCCGGGTCGAGCTCGTCGACACCCTGATCGCGGCGGCCGTCGGCTGCGGACTGCCGGTCGAGCAGCCGACCGCCACCATGATCATGGTGTGCGGGGCCGCGACCACCCAGATCGCGGTGCTCTCGCTCGGCTCGATCGTGACCGCGGTACGTATCCCCGTCGGCGGCGACGCCATCGACCACGCGGTGATCCAGCACCTGCGCCAGTACCACGAGCTGATGCTGCCCAGCCAGTCCGTACGCCCCCTCCAACTGGCGCTGAGCGGCAACGGGCTGACCCCGTTCGGTCCCTCGGTGACCGAGATCCACGGCCGGGACGTGGCGACCGGCCTGGCCCGTTCCGTGCAGGTCGACACCGCCGCGGTGCGGCAGGCGATCCACCGCCCGCTGACCGCGGTCCTCGACGGACTGGGCAAGATCCTGCGGGCCTGCCCGCCCGATCTGGTGGCCGACCTCGCCGACTGCGGGATCATGATGGTCGGCGGCAGCGCGCTGCTGCCCGGCCTGGACCAGATGCTGCGCGACGCGACGGGCATGCCGGTGCACATCGCCGACCGGCCCGACGTCTGCTCCGTCCTCGGGCTGGGCGCCATGCTGGACGGCAAGATCAGCCCCCTGGTCCTCGACCCGCTCGCCGGCTGAGTCCCGCACGGGCCCGGCCCATGACCGACGAACCGCACGACGCGGCACCCAGCCGCGGTATCCCCGAGTCGCCGCGGCTGCCGATGCTGCTGGAGGCGGTGCTGAGCGTCGGCACCGACCTCGAACTGCGGGCCACCCTGCAGCAGATCATCGACACCGCCACCGCACTCACCGAGGCCCGCTACGGCGCGCTCGGGGTCCTGGACCCCGGGAGCGGAAAGATCAGCGAACTGTTCGTCACCGGCCTCAGCGAGAGCGGGCGGGCGGCCATCGGCGGCCTCCCCGACGGGCACACGGGCCTTATCGGCGCGCTCATCGAACAAGCGGAACCGCTGCGCTCCGACGACCTCACCACCGACCCCCGCTCCTGCGGCGTGCCGCCCGGCCACCCGCCGATGCACTCGTTCCTCGGCGCCCCGATCCGGGTCCGCCACAGGGTCTTCGGGAACATCTACCTGGCCGAGAAGCGCACCGGGCACTTCAGCGACACCGATATGACGCTGCTCCGGGTCCTCGCCGCGCAGGCCGGCATCGCGATCGGCAACGCCCGGCTGTACGAGAGCGCCCGGCAGCGGGAACGCTGGATCGAGGGCGCGGCAGCGGTCACCAACACGCTGCTGACCGGCGAGAACGCGTCCGACGCGCTGATGACCGTGGCCGAACGGGCCAGAATCCTCAGCGACGCTTCGGCCGGGGTGATCCTCCAGCCCGACGAGGAGGGCGGCATGGAGATCGTCGTCGCCTCCACCCTGGAGGACCCGGCCGGGCTCGTGGGCACGGCGATCGCCCCCGGCTCCCCCGTCCTGGTCCAGCTGCTGGGCGGCGAGGCGGTGTTCATCGACGACTCGGCGACCGATCCCCGGATGACCACCCCGGTACGCTCCCGCTTCGGCCCCAGCATGATGCTGCCGCTGCAGAGCGGCGGGCGGCTCATCGGCACCCTCGCCCTGCCCCGGCGGCGCGGCGCCCGTCCGTACACCGACGTGGACCGGCTGCTGGCCGCCCAGTTCGCCTCGCAGGCCGCGCTCGCCCTGGTCCTGGCGGACTCCCAGCACGACCGCGAGCAGCTGGCGGTGTACGAGGACCGGGACCGGATCGCCCGTGATCTGCACGATCTCGTCGTCCAGCGGCTGTTCGCGACCGAGATGATGCTGGAGTCGACCCGCCGTCGGGCCGGTGCCGGGGACACGGACGCGCTGCTCGGCCGGGCCGTCGACGAGCTGGACTCCACGATCCAGGAGGTGCGGACGGCCATCTTCGCTCTCCAGCAGCCGCCCGCCGAGGCGCCCGCCACCTTCCGCGGCCGGGTGCTGCGGGAGACCAGCGGCGCGGCCGCGGTGCTCGGCTTCCAGCCCTCGGTGCACTTCACCGGTGCGGTGGACGCGCTCGTACGGGACCCGGTGGACGGGCAGCTGCTTGCCGCGCTGCGCGGTGCGCTGGCGGCCGCGCACCGGCGGCCCGAGGTGTCGGCGATCGAGGTGGAGGTGGACGCGACGGCCACGCTGCCCGACGGCCGGCCCGCGGTCCGCCTCGCGGTCGCCGACGACGGGCGCGAACCCGGTGGTTCGCGCGCGCCGACCGTCATCTGGCAGGCGCCGCTCTGAGCGCGATCCTGGTGCTGGAGTGGGCGACGCCGGCCTCGCGCTTGAGTCTGCGCAGCAGTCCGTCCAGAGCTGCGGTGTCGGCGGCCGTGGCCCGTACGAGGTAGTCGTGCCCGCCCGTCACATGCACCACTTCGGTGATGCCCGGAAGGGTCAGCACCGCCCGCTCGAACACCTCGTTGGTGGTGTCCGTCCGCAGGGACACATCGATGAAGACGACGAGCCCGGTCCTGGTGTCGGCGGCCGGGTCGATGATCACGGTGAAGCCGCGGATGACGCCGTCGCGGCGCAGCCGGCGCACCCGGTCGGCTGCCGCATTGGCACTGAGCCCGACCCGTGTCCCCAGATCGCGGTACGAGATCCGTGCGTCCTCCTGGAGAACACCGAGGATTTCCCTGTCCAGACGGTCCATACCGCGATTGTCCCAGCTTCGGGCCGATCGCGACTGCGGAGACGTCGGCAACCCCTTGCCGGCCCGCCGTTGCGGGCCCTCGTTCGGCGTAACCCGACGGGCTCACGCCCCCCTTCCCCACTTGACTGACCGTGTGGACACCACAGCCAAGCAGTCACCGGCTCCGGCCACCGAGAAGCCCTCCGGCGCCGCCTACCGCAACCTCGTCATGGCCACGATCGGCTTCGCGCTCACCTTCTGGGCCTGGAACCTGATCGCGCCCATGTCCGCGGACTACAAGGGCCGGCTCGGCCTGAGTTCGTTCCAGCAGTCCCTGCTGGTTGCCGTGCCGGTGCTCGTCGGCTCGCTGGGCCGCATCCCGGTGGGTGCGCTCACCGACAAGTACGGTGCGCGGCTGATGTTCCCGCTGATCTCGGCGCTCACCATCGTGCCGGTGCTGCTGCTGATCCCGGCGAAGGACTCCTACGGCGCGATGCTGGCCGTGGGCTTTCTGCTGGGGCTGGGCGGAACGACCTTCGCGATCGGCATCCCCCTGGTCAACTCGTGGTTCCCGCCCGCCGATCGCGGCCTCGCGCTCGGTGTGTTCGGCATGGGCATGGGCGGCGTCGCCCTGTCCGGCTACTTCACCCCGCGGATCGCCGAGCACGGCGACAACCTGCCGTTCCTCGTGGTCGCCGGGGCGCTCGTGGTGTACGCGGCGCTGGCGGCAGTGCTGGTCAACGACCGGCCCGGCCGGCAGGTGCCGACCGACACGCTGGCCCATCGGCTGGGTGCGGCGGGCAGGCTGCGGGTCACCTGGGAGCTGTCCGCGCTGTACGCGATCGGCTTCGGCGGCATCGTCGCGTTCGGCGTCTACCTGCCGACGTATCTGAAGACCTGGTACGAGCTCTCGCCGACCGACGCCGGCACGAAGGCCGCCGGATTCGCCCTGGTCACCGTCATCTTCCGGCCGATCGGCGGCTGGCTCTCGGACCGGATGCACCCGGCGCTGGTGTCCTCGGCGGCGCTCGGCGTGGCCGCCCTGATGGCCATCGTCCAGGCCTTCGACCCGAAGCTGATGCCCGGCGGCACGATCGCCCTGCTGATCATGGCAGCCGGCCTCGGCACCGCGAGCGGCAGCGTCTTCGCCCTGGTCTCCCAGGTGACACCGCAGGCGAAAGTGGGCAGCGTCACCGGCATCGTCGGCGCGATGGGCGGCCTCGGCGGCTTCGTGCCGCCGCTGGTGATGGGGGCGATCTACAGCTCGAAGGGCTCGTACTCGATCGGCTTCATGCTGCTGTCCGACCTGGCGCTGGCGGGCTGCGTGTACGCGTACGGGCGGATGCGCAACATCCAGCGGGACGCCTGAGCACCCTTCGGAGCCCGAACGAGAGGCCCTAGGGTTCGCAGGGTGATGCCACTTCTGCCTGCACTCCAGGACGCGGCCGCCCCGGTGGCCGCCCGCGAAGCCGTCCGTTTCGACGAAGTCTCCCTGTCCTACGCACAGCTGACCGCCGCAGCGGACTCGCTCGCGGCCCGGATCGCCGGCGCGGGCCGGGTCGCTGTATGGGCCACACCCACCGCGCAGACCGTGATCGCGGTGGTGGCCGCGCTCCGGGCGGGGGTCCCCGCCGTACCGCTGAACCCGAAGACGGGCGAACGGGAACTGGCACACATCGTCGCCGACAGCACACCGACGACGGTGCTGGCCTCGGCCTCCGACGTGCTGCCGCCCGCCCTGGCGGCGCTGGAACGGCTCGACGTGACCACGGACGGGGGCTCCGCGCCCGCCGGTACGGGATTCCCCGAACCGTCGCCCGAGTCCCCCGCCCTGGTCGTCTACACCTCCGGAACCACCGGCCCGCCCAAGGGAGCCGTTCTGCCGCGCCGGGCGATCGCCGCCTCGCTGGACGCGCTGGAGGACGCCTGGCAGTGGACCGGGGACGACGTCCTCGTCCATGCCCTGCCGCTGTTCCATGTGCACGGCCTGATCCTCGGCATCCTCGGCCCGCTGCGCCGGGGCGGCTCGGTGCGCCACCTCGGCCGGTTCTCCACCGAGGGCGTGGCCCGGGAGCTGGGCTCCGGCGGCACGATGCTGTTCGGTGTGCCGACGATGTACCACCGGCTGGCGGACGTGCTTGCGGACCCGTCGGCGTCGGACGGCCTCGCGAAGGCCCTCGCGGGCGCCCGGCTGCTGGTCTCCGGGTCGGCCGCCCTGCCGGTCCACGACCACGAACGGATCGCGGCCGCGACCGGCCGCCGGGTCATCGAGCGGTACGGCATGACGGAGACGCTGATGAACACGGGCGTGCGGGCCGACGGCGAACCGCGTCCGGGTACGGTCGGCGCACCGCTGCGCGGCGTGGAACTCCGCCTGGTGGAGGAGGACGGCACCCCGCTCGCGGACCCCGCGTCCATCGGCGAGATCCAGGTGCGCGGCCCGAACCTGTTCACCGAGTACCTGAACCGCCCCGACGCCACGGCCGCGGCGCTCACCGCCGACGGCTGGTTCCGTACCGGCGACATGGCCACGCTCGACCCCGACGGGTACGTACGGATCGTCGGCCGCAAGGCCACCGACCTCATCAAGAGCGGCGGCTACAAGATCGGTGCCGGCGAGATCGAGAACGCGCTCCTGGACCACCCGGGCGTCCGCGAGGCCGCCGTCACCGGTGAGCCGGATCCGGACCTGGGCGAGCGGGTCATCGCCTGGGTGGTGCCGGCCGATCCCGCCGCCCCGCCCTCGGCCGCCGCGCTGGCGGACCATGTCGCGGCCCAGCTCTCCCCGCACAAGCGCCCGCGCACGGTCCGCTACCTGGACGCGCTGCCGCGCAACGACCTGGGCAAGATCATGAAGCGGTCCCTCCATGGCTGACCGGCTGACGGCCCGGGCGGCGATCGCCGCCCTCACGGCCGACTTCACCGAGTCCGCCGCACCCACCGGGACCGGGGCGCCCGCCTCGCCCGAGGCACCCGCCCCGGGCAGCGCGGCCTCCCCGCGCACGGCGGCCGCCCCGGGCACCGCGGCCTCCCCGGGCACCGCGGCCGACGGACCGCTCGGCTGGTCCGGCTACGCCGACTCGCGGGCCCGGGCCACCGCCCGTACCGGTGAGCAGGAGTCCGTCGTCCACGGCACCGCCACGATCGGCGGCCTGCCCTGCGTCCTGATCTCCTTCGAGTTCGGCTTCCTCGGCGGCTCGCTCGGGCAGCGCACGGGCGACCGGCTGGAGGCGGCGTACGAGGAGGCCATGGCGCGGCGGCTCCCCCTCGTCTCGCTCATCGCGACGGGCGGCAGCCGGATGCAGGAGGGCATGATCGCGCTCACCCAGCTGCACCGGGTGGCCCGTGCGTCGGCCCGGCTGCGGGCTGCCGGCCCGGCCCAGCTCGCGGTCCTGCGCGACCCGACGACCGGCGGCGGCTGGGCGACCCTGGGGGCGGGCGCCGACGTGATCCTGGCGCTGCCGGGGGCGCAGGTCGGGTTCGCCGGTTCCCGGGTCCGGCCGGCCGACGCGGACCCCGGCGCCTACACCGCCGAGGGCCAGCTGGCGGCCGGCCAGATCGACGCGGTCGTCCCGCCCGGCGAGCTGCCGGCAGCGGTGGGTCACTGGCTCCGGCTGCTCGCCCGCCGCGACGCCCCGCCCACCCCCGCCCCGGTCCCGGCCGCGCTCTCCTCGGCGGGGCTCCCCCGGACCGGCTGGGACGCCGTGCTCCGGGCCCGGTCCGTAACCCGGCCGCACGCCGAGGCGTATCTGGACGCCTACTTCACCCTGCGGCTCCCCCTGAGCGGGGACCGCTGCGGCGGCACGGACCCGGGGCTGCTCTGCGGGTTCGGGCTGCACGAGGGGGAGCCGGTCGCTTACGTGGCGCAGTGCGGCACGGCGACCCGACCGGCCGGCTACCGCACCGCGGCCCGGGTGATCCGGCTGGCCGACCGGCTCGGGGTCCCGGTCCTCACCCTGGTCGACACCCCGGGCGCGGCCAACGACGCGGAGGCGGAGCGGGCCGGCGCGGGTGCGGCCATCGCCGACGCCTTCACGGCGATAGCGGCGGCCAGGGTCCCCGTCACCACCCTGGTGATCGGCGAGGGGGGCTCGGGCGGGGCGCTGGCCCTGGCGGCGCCGGGCAACACCCACGTCACCGCGGACAGCTACTTCTCCGTCATCGCCCCGGAGCTCGCCGCGGCGATCCTGAAGCGCGCCCCGGACCAGGTGCACGCCACGGCCGAGCAGCTGCGACTGCGCCCGCAGGACCTGGTGGACCTCGGTGTCGCCCGTTCGGTGGTCCGCTCCGTCGGCCGGTCGGACCCGCCGGGCGGGCGCTGACCCGAGGGGGTCCGCTCCGTCGGCCGGTCGGACCCGCCGGGCGGGCGCTGACCCGAGGGGGTCCGTTCCTCGGCCGGTCGGACCCGCCGGGCGGGCGCCGACCCGTGTCCGACGCGCAGGGAAGGCGCGGGATGGCTAGCGTGTCAGAGGGGCCATTCACACCTGAGGAGATGACCGGTCATGGCCGCAGAACCGGAGGGCACACCGTGCTGGGCCGACGCGACGTTCGGCGACATCGAAGGGGCGAAACGCTTCTACGGTGAGGTGCTGGGCTGGACGTACGGCGACTCGCTTCCCGAGTTCGGCAACTACACGCAGGCGTACGTGGACGGCAAGGCGGTCGCCGCCCTGATGCCGCCCGTGCCCGGCCAGGACGTACCCGCCGCCTGGTGTCTGTACATCGCGTCCCCGGATGCGGCGGCCACCGCCGCGAAGGTCCGCGAGCACGGCGGCAAGGTCCTGGTGGAGCCGATGCAGGTCGGTGAGTTCGGCACGATGGTGCTGGCGAGCGACCCGGGCGGAGCGGCTTTCGGGGTGTGGCAGGCGGGCACCCACGAGGGCTTCGAGGCGCGGGCGGTGCCAGGCGCGTACAGCTGGGCCGAGATCTTCACCCGTGAGCCGGAGAAGGCCGACGCCTTCTTCCCGGCGGTCTTCGGGTACGGGGTGAAGCGTATGGACGACGACGCGGTCGACTTCAGGCTCTACGACCTGGGCGCGGACCCGGTCCTGGGCCGGATGAAGATGACGGAGGAGTTCCCGCCCGAGGTGCCGCCGCATCTGAACGTGTACTTCACGGTCGCGGACTGCGACGCCGCGGTGGAGAAGGCGAAGGCGCTCGGGGCGGAGCTCCGGTTCGGCCCGATGACGATGCCGTTCGGCCGGTTCGCCGCGCTGACCGACCCGCAGGGCGCCACGTTCTCGCTGATCGACGGCACGACGACCGGGGGCGACATGCCCACGCTCAAGGACGTCTCCTGACCGGTCGCCCGGCCCCGTCGGATCAGGCCCCGGGTTCGCGCGCGTCATAGCGCGCGAACCCGGGCCACCGCAGTGCCAGCAGTGCCACCGCGACCACACACGCGATCCCGCCGCCGGTCACGGCGAGGCCCGGGGACGCCAGGTCGGCGACGGAACCGGCCAGGAAGTCGCCGAGCCGAGGTCCGCCCGCCACCACCACGATGAACACGCCCTGGAGCCGGCCCCGCATCTCGTCGGGCACGGCCGCCTGGAGCATGGTGTTGCGGAAGACCATGGACGTGGTGTCGGCGGCACCGGCGAGGGCCAGGAAGACCAGCCCCAGCCAGAGCTGCCGGGTCAGCCCGAAGACGGCGACTGCCGTGCCCCAGCTCGCGACGGCGAGCAGCACCGCCAGGCCGTGCCGCCGGATCCGCCCCAGCCAGCCGGAGAACACCCCGCCCAGCAGCGCCCCGAGCGCCGGGGCGGCGACCAGCAGCCCGGTGGTCTTCGCGTCGCCCCCGTACCAGAGCACGGCGACGACGGGGAACAGGGCGCGGGGGTGGGCGAGCACCATGGCGCACAGATCGCTGAGGAAGGTCATCCGCAGGGTGGGCCGGGTCCCGAGGAACCGCAGCCCGTCCATGACGGACGCACGTTTCGCGTCCCCGTCCTTCTTCTCGCCCCGCTCCGGCAGCATCGAGGGCAGCCGCCACATCGCGTACAGCGAGGCCGTGAAGGTGACCGCGTCGATGCCGTACGCGGCCCGGTACCCCCACCAGCCGACGATGAGCCCGCCGAGCATCGGTCCGACGAGCATGCCCGTGGTGCTGGTGATGGAGTTCAGCGCGTTGGCGGCGGGCAGCTGCTCGGCCGGCAGCAGGCGCGCGATCATCGAGCTGCGGGCGGGCGAGTTGAGCGCGAAGCAGACGGCCTGGAGGGCGACGACCCCGTACAGCAGCCCGACCTTCTCCACTCCGGCCACGGTGACCGCCACCAGGCCCACCGACAGCAGGAACGACCCGAAGGCGCTGACCAGACCGAGCTTGCGCCGGTCGACGGTGTCGGCGACGGCGCCGCCGTACAGTCCGAAGACGGCCAGCGGCACGAGCGAGCAGAATCCGATGAGCCCGACGGAGAAGGCGGAGCGGGTGAGGTCGTACACCTGGAGCGAGACGGCGAGCGACGTCATGCCCTGCCCGACCCAGGAGACCGTGTTCCCGAACCAGAGCCGCCGGTAATCGGGTGAGGTGCGCAGCGGGGTCAGGTCGGCGAATATCCGGGATCGAGGAGCCGGCTCATCGGCCGCGTCCGCCGGTTCGGTCAGGGATTCGGTCACGGGGAATGGTAACGACCGGTCCCGAGGGGGCGGATCGAGCCCGGTACCGGTATCGGTATCGGTGCCGGTGCCGGTGCCGGTGCCGGGAAGGGGCTCCGGAGTCCGAGCGCCCGGCCGATGCGAAGTCCGCCCCTCCGAAGCCCGCCACTCCTTCGAGACCAAGTAGAAGCCCCTACCCCGCTTCGATGAACTGACACCAAACCCTGCGGTCCGAATCAGGACTTCGGCGCTTGTCGGTGTACGTTCTGGCAGAACCTGTGAAGTATGTGTGCCCTGCGTGGGGCCGCAGGGTGAGAACGAGGGGTGGGGCTGCGTGAAGCGGCGTCGGATTTGGGGAACGGCCGCGGCCGTGGTGACCGGACTGACCGGGGTCCTGATCTTTCAAGGAGCAACGGGCGATACGGACAACGATGCCGTCACGGGAAGCGATTCGAAGCCCGTAGCGGCCCACGCGTCGACCGTGAAGCTGCGGAACGCCGACGACGGGACGGGTGCCTCACTGGCACGCCGTGACGCGGAGCGGTTCAGCATGCTGGGCATGACCTGGACGGATCCGAACGCCCGGATCACGGGCAGGGTCGAAGTGCGTACCCGCTCCTTGACGACCGGGAAGTGGTCGCCGTGGCTGCGACTGGACGGGGACAGTGGCCAAGGGGAGAACGGGGCTGCCCGCGGCGGGACCGAACCGGCCTGGGTAGGGCCCTCCGACGGGGTCGAGGCCCGAGTGGTGTCGAACGGGCAGACATCCGCCGGGCTGCCTGCCGGGCTACGGCTGGACATGGTCGATCCGGGGACCGGCGGCACGAGTGCCGTCGAGCCCGCGGCCTTCGTGGTCGAGGAGACCGGCACACCGGCCACCACACCCTCGGAGTCCGATCCGCAGTCCGGCGTCTCCCCGGATCCTCAGGGCACCGCCGACCAGGAGCCTTCCACCGAACCGCCGGTGAGCGAGTCACCCTCCCCCTCCGCGACCCCCACCGAGCCGGGTACGCCGTCCGCGTCGCCGTCCGCGACCGCAACCCCGACCCCGACCCCGACCGACACGGGCCCCGCCGCCCCGCCGAGCACCATGCCGCGGCCGCCCATCACCTCCCGTGCCGGCTGGGGTGCCGACGAGTCGATCAGCCCGGAGGAACCGGACTACCTGCCGGGGGGCAGGATCAAGGCGGTGGTGGTCCACCACACCGCCGAGTCCAACACCTATACGTGCGCACAGGCCCCGGCAGTGGTGCGCGGTATCTACGCCTACCACGTCAGGCAACTGGGCTGGAAAGACGTCGGATACAACTTCCTCGTCGACAAGTGCGGCACCATCTACGAAGGCCGCAAGGGCGGCGTCGACCGCCCCGTCCAGGGAGCCCATGCCTACGGCTTCAACACGGAGACCGTCGGCATCTCCGTACTGGGCACCTACACCGACACCGCCCCGCCGCAGGCCGCGCTGCTCTCCGTCGCCCGGATCGCCGCATGGAAACTGGGGCAGTACGGGGTGGACCCCGCCGGCACCACCACACTCACCGCAGGCGATACGGGCACCAACTACTTCCGCAAGAGCTGGGCCAAGGGAGCGCAGCTGCCCTTCCCGGTCATCCACGGTCATCGTGACGGCTACAACACGCAGTGCCCGGGGGACGCGTTCTACAAGCAGCTCGCCACCATCCGCACCCTGGCCGCCGGCCCCGTCACCGGCCTGACCGTCAAGTCCCTCACCGGAACCGGCCTCTCGGGCGGCAAGCACTACACCAAGGCCGGCGTCACGGTGAACTGGTCGGCCACCACGCCCGCCGTACTGATCAAGCGGTACGAGCTCCTGGTCGACGGCAAACCCGTCGCGACCACGGCCGGTACGGCGACCTCGGCCAAGGCCACCCTCGCCACCGGAACGCACACCGTGGCCGTGCGTGCCACCCATCTCTCGGGCAAGACATCGACGAGTGCCTCCGCCACCGTCATCGCGGAGACGAAGGCCCCCTCCTTCACCACCAAGCCCGCACTGAGTCTGCGGAGCGGCACGGTGAACACCGCGGCTGTTCCTGTGAAGCTGAGCTGGAAGGCCACCGACAGCGCGGCCCTCAAAGAAGTGCGGCTGGTCTCACCACTGGCGAAGACCTACGGACCGGCCACGACGAGCGCTTCGCACACGGCCAAGTCCGCCGCGGCCACCGCGTGGAAGCTGACCGCGTACGACTACGCCGGAAACGCCGCCTCGGCCTCGGCCTCCGCCACCCCGGTGATCCTGCAGGAATCCTCGGCCACGAAGTCCGGCACCTGGACGGCCAGGTCATCGAGCAGTTACCTGGGCGGCAAGTCGTACTCCAGCGCCTCCAAGAACGCCTCACTCACCTGGACGTTCACCGGCCGGTCAGCAGCCTGGGTGGTCTCCCGCGCCGCCACATCGGGCCAGGCGTACATCTACGTCGACGGCGCCAAGGTGGCGACCGTCGACCTGAAGTCGTCCGCCACCAAGTACCGCGAGGCCCTCTGGACCAAGACCTGGGCCAGTAGTGCGAAGCACACCGTCAAGGTCGTCGTGGCCGGCACGTCCGGCCGCCCGACCGTCACCACCGACGGCCTCGTCTACCTCAAGTAGCCGAGACGGACGGCGCAGCCGGGACAGTGCGGTCCCGGCTGCGCAGAGGCAGAGGCAGGGGCGGCGACAGGGCGCCCCGGATGCCCGTCAGCCGATGATCGCGACCGGGGCGTCCCATGCGTTGCGGTCGACGGTGATGGTGTAACCGCCGCGGGTTTCCTTGCTGTTGACCATGTACTGGTGGGCGCGGCTGTGGTTGGTGAACTGGGTCGGCTTCCACGGCCAGTCCGTGGTGGTCGTGTTCTTCTTGTCCCACAGCGCGTACCAGAGGTTGCCCGGCAGGTCCGTCTTGTTCGTGGCGGTGGCGATGGCCTTGGCGCTGGAACTGCTGAAGCCGTAGAAGCCGCCGCGGTAGGTGGCGTTGCGCAGAGTCCTGGTGAAGGAGCGCACGTACGTCAGGACGGCGTCGTTGCACGCCTTGTCGGTGATGGCGTACGGCTCCATGTCCAGGTAGACGGGGCTGCCGGCCTTCATCCCGAGTGCCGATGCCTTGGCGATCGCGTCCTTGGCGTTGCTCGCTCCGACGGAGGCGGCCGTGGAGGAGGTGAACCTCTCCTTGTTCGCGCTCTTCTGACAAGGCGGCTGCGCACCGACGTAGAGAGGGATGAGCTTCCATCCGGTGGCGTTGACCGACTTCGCCCAGGACTTGGTCAGGTTGGGCTGGGCGCAGCCACGGTTCTTTCCGCCGATGTACACGGCGGCGGCGCCGTAGTACCCCGTGTGCCAGGCCTTCATCGCGCTGAGCGAGGGCGCGGTACAGGCGTCGAACGCCCGGCCGGTGTAGGTCTTCTGCGCAGGCCAGGCGTCGGCGGCCATGGACGTCTGTGCCGCGATCCCGGCACCCGCGACCACGGCGGCACCCGCGGTCGCCCACGCGATGTAACGGCTCTTCTTGGACAGCTTGTGTCTGGACATTCCCCACCCCATTCAATACGGCTCATGGCCGCAAGTGACGCACCCAAGGACGGCGACCGGCAGGGAACTGCGCCAGGGCCCTGCCTCACCTCACCCCCGCGCCTCACCCCCGCGAGGCCTGCCCGAGGCAGGGCCGCCCGGATTGCTCTTCCCAGGCCGGAACCGCTTCTTCGGGGCTTGCTCGATGAGGCGAGTGGGACTCGGACCCATTCACGTGACCCACTTCGCCTGCGAAGGCGCCGAAACAACGGACACAACAGCCCGTTGGCAGCCGGCTCGGTCCTCCTCGATTCGGCTCGAACAGGGACCGGCCAGGCGTTCGCCACACTACTTCCCCGCCGCACGGATTCTCTACCGACCGAAGCCGCATGCGGAAGATCACCCCGTGCTGAAGTCGCGGCGGGCCAACCGCTGTCGATCCACCTCGCGGGCACCTCGTTCCACCGACAGCCTTGCCCCCTCACGGGCCATCCTTCCCTCTGATGTAATAGTCTAGCTTCAGGAACGACACTTACACCGGGAGGAACCTTGCCTTTCACGAACACAGCCGAAGCCGTAGGAGCGTGGGTCGAAGGCTGGGCCGTTTCGCGCGGGGCGGCCGAACCGACTCCCTGCCCCGGGGGTTTCACCATTGATGTCGGCCTGTCCCAGCACGTCATGCGCCACGTCCTGACCACAGCCGACGAGGCGACCGTCCGCAAGATCACCGAGAACACCCCCATGTCAGGCGTCTGGCTGAAGACGTTCGTACCACCGGAGACGCTCACCCCCTGGCTGGCCCCCGGCTGGTCCCTCGCGGGCGGTCCCGGCTTCCTGATGTCCGCCTCGCTGCGCGCCGCCCGGGCCGAGGTCCCCACCGGTTACCGGCTGCGCACGTGGAGCCGCGACGGCGTGGTCCGCGCCCTGGTGCGCACCACGGACGGCGCCTTCGCCGCGCGGGGCCAAATCGCCGTCACCGGCTCCACCGCCGTTGCCGACCAGATCGAGACCGACCCGGCCCACCGACGCCGCGGCCTGGGACGTCTGATGATGAGTACGCTCGCCACGGCCGCGGCCGGACAGGGCGCCACAGCGGGCGTGCTGGGTGCGACACCGGAGGGCCGGGCGCTGTACGAGAGTGCGGGGTGGCGCGTCCTGGCCCCGCTGACCGGTGCCACGCGAGACCCGGACCGGGTCGAGGCATGAGCACGGAGGGGCGCCGCTCGGGCGCCGAGAGCGCGTTTCCCCAGGTCAGAACGATTCTTCCTGGGGACGCTCGGTGGGGCGGGTGGGACTCGAACCCACGGCCGACGGATTATGAGTCCGCTGCTCTAACCGGCTGAGCTACCGCCCCGTTTCGGCGTGGCGCGTACACGTGTGCGCGCCGTCTGCCGCAGCATAGCCGGTCATACGATCTCTCGCTCCGACTGCCCGGCTACCGATGACCATGAAGACCGCGCTGCTCGCTGCCCGGTTCCAGGTGGCGCGAAGTTGACGCGAAAGTGTCACGCGAGCCCCGGAGGCACCACGGCGACGGGCTCCCGCGGACCGGTCCCCGGGCACACGAAAAAGGACCCCGTAGGGTCCTCTTCCGTTCCGCTCCCCCGACTGGACTCGAACCAGTAACCCTCCGGTTAACAGCCGAATGCTCTGCCAATTGAGCTACAGGGGATCGCGCTCCCCCGACTGGACTCGAACCAGTAACCTGCCGGTTAACAGCCGGCTGCTCTGCCAATTGAGCTACAGGGGATTGCTGCGTTTTGCCTCGAACGTACCTCCCTGGCTACTGCCGGGCGGCGCGCGTTCGCTGCGACACATACATTAGCGCAAGCAGGGGGGTGCTTTGCCAATCGGTATCGCCCGGGGTGATCTCGGGCGCCTGCGGGTAGGCGAGCAGCACACGTCGCACGCAGCGAAGACGGAGCGAAGGAAGGGTGGCAGCCATGCGGTACCGGCTCACGTTCATCGCCGGAGTGGCCCTCGGTTACGTACTCGGCACGCGTGCCGGGCGCGAGCGTTACGAGCAGCTGAAGAAGTCCGCACGCCAGTTCGCCCAGAACCCGGCCGTGCGCAACACCTGCGAGACGGCGGCCCAGAGCGGCCGGCAGTTCGCCGGGAAGGCGTACCACGCGGTCGAGGAGAAGGTCGGCGAGAAGGTGCCGGCGTCGGTGGCGGACCGGGTGCGGTCGCTGCGCGGGCGCGGGGCGAACGGCGAGGACGAGTGGGGAACGACCAACACCTGAGTCGACATCTCCATGTCTGCCGCACCACCGGTACGGGAAACCTCCGGGGGTGCGGCAGAATCTGCGTATGGGCATAGTCGCCGGTTTGGACAGTTCTTCCGCCTTCACGCACATCGTGGTCTGCGATACGGACTCGGGTGCCGTACTGCGCCAGGGATACGCCGCACATCCCGTCGACGCGAAGGCCACCGAGGTCGATCCTCAGGCGTGGCTGCTCTCACTCGGCGAGGCCGCCTCCGGCGGGCTCCTCGAAGGGGTGCAGGCCATCGGTGTGTCGGCGCAGCAGCACGGGCTCGTGCCGCTGGACCACCAGGGCAATCTCGTGCGCCCGGCGCTGCTCGGCAACGACAGACGGGCGCAGGTCGCCGCGGCCGATCTGATCGACGGGCTCGGCGGGCGGCAGGCCTGGGCCGAGGCGGTCGGGTCGGTGCCGCAGGCCGCGCAGCCCGTGTCGAAGCTGCGCTGGCTGGCAAGGACCGAGCCGGACATGGCACAGCGGGTCGCCGCGGTGCTCCAGCCGCACGACTGGCTGGTGTGGCAGCTGCTGGGCCGGCCGGCCCGGCGGACCACCGACCGGGGGGCCGCCTCCGGGACGGGTTACTGGTCGGCGGGCAGTGAGTCGTACCGGCCGGAGCTGGTGGAGCTCGCGCTCGGGCACCAGGCGGCGCTGCCGGAGGTGCTGGGCCCGTCCGACGCGGCGGGTACGACGCCCGAGGGGCTGCTGATCTCGGCGGGTACGGGCGAGACGATGGCGGCGGCGTTCGGGCTGGGGGTCGCGGTCGGTGACGCAGTGGTGTCGCTGGGGGCCTCGGGTTCGGTGATGGCGGTGCACCACGAGGCGCTGGCCGACCCGACGGGGATGATCACCTCCTTCGCCGATGCCACCGGGATGCATCTGCCGGTGGTCCACACGTCGAACGCGGTCCGTGCGCTGCGCGGCACCGCAGAGATGCTGGGGCTGGAGGGGCTGGAGGAGCTGTCGGCACTGGCGCTGAAGTCGACTCCGGGCTCCTCGGGGCTCGTACTCCTGCCGTATCTGGAGGGTGAGCGCACCCCGAATCTGCCGCACACCGCCGGAACTCTGAGCGGGCTGCGGCGCGAGTCGATGAAGCCGGAGCACCTGGCGCGGGCCGCGTTCGAGGGGATGCTCTGCTCGCTGGCCGACGCGCTGGACGTGCTGCGCGGTCGCGGGGTGGAGGTGCGGCGGGTGTTCCTGCTGGGCGCCGCCGCCGAGCTGCCTGCGGTGCAGGGGCTGGCGCCGGCGCTGCTGGGTACCCAGGTGGTCGTGCCGCAGCCTGCGCAGTACGCGGCGCTGGGTGCGGCCCGGCAGGCCGCCTGGGCGCTGGGCGTCTCCCAGGGGTCACTGGACACCCGCACTCCCCCGGCGTGGCAGGGTGCCGCGGCGCAGGTGCTGGAGCCCGGCGACGAGCTGCCGGTCGGTCAGGCGGTGCGCCAGCAGTACGTGGCGACGCGGGACCAGATCCACCCGGGGGCGTTCGACTCCGCGCGCTGAGGCGCGTGCTTCGGCAACGTGTCCGGGCCTTCCGGGGGCCCGGACCCGAAAATTATGGACCCGGTCCGTTTTTTTACCTGGACTTGAATTAAAACGTTCGCGGTCCCGGGCGGCGGTGTCCGAAGATGAGTCGACCCCCGACCTCGCCGACCCCGAGAGACACGCGTGCTCATAAAACTCCTGCGGGCCTATCTCGGTCCGTACAAGAAACCGATCGCGCTGCTGGTCGTCTTCCAGCTGCTGCAGACCTGTGCCACTCTCTATCTGCCCACCCTGAACGCGGACATCATTGACAACGGTGTCGTCCAGGGGGACACGGGCTACATCATCCAGTACGGCGGCGTGATGATCGTCGTCAGCATCGCCCAGGTGGTCTGCAACATCGGGGCCGTCTACATCGGGGCCCGCACCGCGTCCGCCCTCGGCCGTGACGTCCGGGCCTCGATCTTCGACCGGGTGCAGTCGTTCTCCGCGCGTGAGGTCGGCCGGTTCGGTGCGCCCTCACTGATCACCCGTACGACCAATGACGTGCAGCAGGTCCAGATGCTGGCCCTGATGACGTTCACGCTGATGGTGTCGGCTCCGATCATGTGCGTCGGCGGCATCATCATGGCGCTCGGCCAGGACGTCCCGCTGTCCGCGGTGCTGCTCGCGGTGGTGCCGGTCCTCGGCATCGCGGTGAGCCTCATCGTGCGGAAGATGCGCCCGCTGTTCCGGACGATGCAGGAGCGGCTCGACACGGTCAACCGGGTGCTGCGCGAGCAGATCACCGGCAACCGGGTCATCCGTGCCTTCGTGCGCGACGGCTACGAGGAAGAGCGCTTCCGGGGCGCCAACACCGAGCTGACGGACGTGGCGCTGTCCACGGGCCGGCTGATGGCACTGATGTTCCCGACCGTGATGACGGTCGTGAACGTGTCGTCGATCGCCGTCGTCTGGTTCGGTGCGCACCGGATCGACAGCGGCGGGATGGAGATCGGCGCGCTGACCGCGTTCCTCTCCTATCTGATGCAGATCGTCATGTCGGTGATGATGGCCACCTTCATGTTCATGATGGTGCCGCGCGCCGAGGTCTGCGCCGAGCGCATCCAGGAGGTCCTGGAGACCGAATCCAGCGTGGTGCCGCCGGTGAAGCCGGTACGGGAGCTGCGCGTCCACGGTCATCTGGAGGTACGCGGTGCGGACTTCCGCTACCCCGGTGCCGAGGAACCGGTGCTGCGCTCGGTGGACCTGGTGGCCCGGGCCGGCGAGACGACCGCGATCATCGGGTCGACGGGCAGCGGGAAGTCGACGCTGCTCGGTCTCGTACCCCGGCTGTTCGATGTCACGGACGGCCAGGTGCTGGTCGACGGGACGGACGTACGAACACTGGATCCGGTCCTGCTGGCGAAGACCGTGAGCCTGGTCCCGCAGAAGCCGTACCTGTTCTCCGGGACGGTCGCGACGAACCTGCGGTACGGGAACCCGGACGCGACCGACGAGGAGCTGTGGCACGCGCTGGAGATCGCGCAGGCCAAGGAGTTCGTCGAGGAACTGGAGCAGGGGCTCGACGCACCGATCGCGCAGGGCGGCACCAATGTCTCCGGCGGGCAGCGCCAGCGGCTCTCGATCGCCCGGACGCTGGTGCAGCAGCCGGAGATCTACCTCTTCGACGACTCCTTCTCGGCCCTGGACTACGCCACGGACGCGGCGCTGCGCGCGGCGCTGCTGCGGGAGATCCGGGGGGCGACGGTGGTGATCGTCGCGCAGCGGGTGTCCACCATCCGCGACGCCGACCGGATCCTGGTGCTGGACGAGGGCCGCGTCGTCGGTTCCGGCAGCCACCACGAACTGATGGAAGGCAATGAGACATACCGGGAGATCGTTCTCTCCCAGCTGACGGAAGCGGAGGCCGCGTAATGGCCGGGCCTGGTGGACGGATGATGGCGGGCGGGGCGCCGACCGAACGGTCCATGGACTTCAAGGGCTCGTCGAAGCGGCTGCTGAAGCGCTTCGCGACGGAGAAGGCCACCCTGTACGTGATGCTGGTGGCCGTCGCGCTGAGTGTGGCGCTCTCGGTGGTCGGCCCGAAGATCCTCGGCAAGGCCACCGACCTGGTGTTCGCCGGTGTCGTCGGCCGGGGAATGGACGCGGGGACGACGAAGGAGCAGGCCGTCGAGGGCCTGCGCAACAGCGACAGCGGTCTGGCCGACATGCTCTCCAAGGTGGACTTCACCCCGGGGCAGGGCATGGACTTCGACGCGATCGGCCAGGCGCTGCTGGTGGCGCTGGCCGTGTACGTCGGTGCCGGGCTGCTGATGCTGGTGTCGACGCGGCTGTCGATCCGGGTGATCAACCGGGTCGTGTTCCAGCTGCGCGAGGACATCCAGACGAAGCTGTCGCGGCTGCCGCTGTCGTACTTCGACCAGCAGAAGCGCGGCGAGGTGCTGAGCCGGGCGACGAACGACATCGACAACATCTCGCAGACGATGCAGCAGACGATGGGGCAGCTGATCAACTCGCTGCTCAGCATCGTCGGCGTGCTCGTGATGATGTTCTGGATCTCGCCGCTGCTGGCGCTGATCGCGCTGGTGACGGTGCCGCTGTCGGTGGTCGTGGCGACGAAGGTCGGCAAGCGCTCCCAGCCGCAGTTCGTCCAGCAGTGGAAGGTCACGGGCAAGCTCAACGCCCACATCGAGGAGATGTACACCGGGCACACCCTGGTGAAGGTCTTCGGGCGGCAGGACGAGTCGGCGCGGGACTTCGCCGAACAGAACGACGCGCTGTACGAGGCCGGGTTCAAGGCGCAGTTCAACAGCGGGATCATGCAGCCGCTGATGATGTTCGTGTCGAACCTGAACTACGTGCTGATCGCTGTCGTGGGCGGGCTGCGGGTCGCCTCCGGCGCGCTGTCGATCGGTGACGTGCAGGCCTTCATCCAGTACTCGCGGCAGTTCTCCATGCCGCTGACCCAGGTCGCCTCGATGGCGAACCTGGTGCAGTCCGGGGTGGCCTCGGCGGAGCGGATCTTCGAGCTGCTGGACTCCGATGAGCAGGACGCCGACCCGGCGAAGGGCGAGGCCGAGTTCCCCGGGGAGCTGCGCGGAAGCGTGTCCCTGGAGAACGTGTCGTTCCGCTACGACCCGGAGAAGCCGCTCATCGAGGACCTCTCGCTGAGCGTCGAACCGGGCCACACGGTCGCGATCGTCGGCCCGACCGGCGCCGGCAAGACGACGCTGGTCAATCTGCTGATGCGGTTCTACGAGGTGACCGGGGGCCGGATCGCTCTCGACGGTGTCGACATCGCGAAGATGTCGCGCGACGACCTGCGCTCGGGGATCGGCATGGTCCTCCAGGACACCTGGCTGTTCGGCGGGACCATCGCGGAGAACATCGCCTACGGTGCCTCGGGCGATGTCACCCGTGAGCAGATCGAGGAGGCGGCGCGGGCGGCTCACGCCGACCGCTTCATCCGCACCCTGCCCGACGGTTACGACACGCGCATCGACGACGAGGGCTCGGGCGTCAGTGCGGGCGAGAAGCAGTTGATCACCATCGCGCGGGCGTTCCTCTCCGACCCGGTGATACTCGTGCTCGACGAGGCGACCAGCTCCGTCGACACGCGTACCGAGGTGCTGATCCAGAAGGCGATGGCCGGTCTCGCGCACGGTCGTACGAGCTTCGTGATCGCGCACCGGCTCTCCACCATCCGGGATGCCGACGTCATCCTGGTGATGGAGAACGGGTCGATCGTCGAGCAGGGCACGCACGACGAACTGCTGGAGGCGAAGGGCGCGTACGCCCGCCTGTACGCGGCACAGTTCGCGCAGGCGGTCGCCGAGGTCGACTAGCGGTACCCCCTCCGCGGCTGCCCGGGCCCGTACGCGTGTGCGTGTGCGCGTCAGTCCAGGTAGCCGCGGAGCTGGTCCGCGAAGGCGTGGTCCCGCAGTTTGTTGAGGGTCTTGGACTCGATCTGCCGGATGCGCTCGCGGGTCACGCCGAATATCCGTCCTATCTCCTCCAGCGTGCGCGGCCGCCCGTCGGCCAGCCCGTAGCGCAGCTGGACCACTTTGCGCTCGCGCTCGTTGAGGGTCGAGAGCACAGCTTCCAGATGTTCGCGCAGCAGCAGGAAAGCGGCGGACTCGACGGGGGACGCGGCGTCCCCGTCCTCGATCAGGTCGCCGAGCGAGACATCGTCCTCCTCGCCCACCGGGGCGTGCAGGGATACCGGTTCCTGGGCGAGGCGCAGGACCTCACCGACCCGTTCGGGTGTCAGGTCGAGCTGGGCGGCGACCTCCTCGGGGGTCGGCTCGTAGCCGCGTTCCTGGAGCATCCGGCGCTGGACCCGGACGACGCGGTTGATCAGTTCGACGACGTGGACCGGGACCCGGATGGTCCGCGCCTGGTCGGCGAGGGCGCGGGACATGGCCTGCCGGATCCACCAGGTCGCGTACGTCGAGAACTTGTAGCCGCGGGCGTAGTCGAACTTCTCGACCGCCCGGATCAGTCCGAGGTTTCCCTCCTGGACCAGGTCCAGCATCGTCAGTCCGCGGCCGACGTAGCGCTTGGCCACGGAGACGACGAGGCGGAGGTTGGCCTCGATGAGGCGGCGCTTGGCCATCCGGCCCATGACCACGAGCCGGTCCAGATCGACGGCCAGCCGGGTGTCGGGGTCCGGTGTGCGGGCCAGGCGCTCCTCGGCGAACAGGCCGGCTTCGACGCGGCGGGCGAGGTCCACCTCGTCGGCGGCGGTGAGGAGCGGGATGCGGCCGATCTCGCGGAGGTACTGGCGGAAGAGGTCGGACGACGGGCCGCCGGTGTCCGGGCGGCTGCGCGGCTCCGGCGGTTCGGGGTGGTCCGACTCCTCCATGACGGCCTCGGGCGGTTCGGGCGGGTCCGGTGGCGCTTCGGGCGGGTTCTGGGCGGCGGGCAGGGGTGTCGGCGGGTCCGCTGCGGCCTCGGGATGATGCACGGCCCGGGTTTGCGCGGGGATGGCCGGGACACGCTCGGTTTCGGTCACGGTCCGGGTCTGCACGGGGGCGACCTCCAGGTGATCGCTGCCGGAACGCGGGGACGGAGGACCACCGTTCGGCGGGCCGGCCGCGCTCCGATGAATCGGGCCGACCGGTGACCGGGGGCGGCGTCCCCCGATCACCGGCCGGTCCGGCACCGCCACCCAGTGTGGGGTACGACACACAGCTGCCACGAGGGGCGTGCGGGGACTTTCTGAGTCCGGTCCGTGACCGGGCGGTTACCGCAGGGTGCGGCCGGAGGGGGTCAGAGCGCGGCCGGAGAGCGTCAGAGCGCGTCGGCGCCGTTGTTGCGCAGGGACTGGGAGTACTGCTGGAGGACCCAGACCTCGTTCTGTGCGGCGGCCAGGTGGTCCGGGGCGACGTTGCTGCCGAGGCGGGTGAGGCTGCCCTGGACGTCGTTGATCCGGCGGTCGACGGCGCGCAGGCGGACCTTGACCAGGTGCTCGCCCGCGTACGCCTCGTCGATGGACTTGCCGTGGAAGACCTCGACCGCCAGCTCCGTGACCAGTTTGCGCACCGTGTCGTTGGGGGTCGCGTCGAGCACCTGGACGAGGTACTCGCGGGTGTCGGGGACGCCGAGCTCCGCGCCGCCCGCCTCCGCGATGCACTGGCGGACAGCGGCGTAGGGCGGGGCGGTGAACTCGTCGATCCCGTAGGCGTCGAACGCCGGGGAGACCAGGGCGGGCTTCTGCAGGGCGAGCTTGAGCAGCTCGCGCTCGGTGCGGTGGGCCGGGCTGCGGAGGTTGAGCGCGGGGCCCGAGGGGGCGGCGGCGGGCGCCTGGACCTCCTGGCGCCGTGAGCCGCCGCGGGTGCCCGGTGCGGGTCCCCGGTCGCCCCGGCCGCGGGCCCACTGGGCGAGCTGGTTGACCCGGTGCACGACGTACTCCTGGTCCAGGATGCCGACGAAGCCGGCCAGCTGGACGGCGACCTCGCGCTGCACGCTGCCCGTCTTGATCTTGGCGACGACCTGGGCCGCCTCGTCGAGTGCGGCGGCACGGCCCGCCGGGGTCTCCAGGTCGTAGCGGGCGACGATCTGGCGGAGCGCGAACTCGAAGAGCGGGGTGCGGGGTTCGACCAGGTCACGGACGGACTCGTCGCCCTTGGCGAGGCGCAGGTCGCACGGGTCCATGTTGTCCGGGGCGATCGCGATGTAGGTCTCGGCGGCGAACTTCTGATCGTCCTCGAAGGCGCGCAGGGCGGCCTTCTGGCCGGCCGCGTCACCGTCGAAGGTGAAGATCACCCGGGCGCTGCCGTTGTCCATCAGGAGGCGGCGGAGGATCTTGATGTGGTCGCCGCCGAACGCCGTGCCACAGGTCGCGATGGCGGTGGTGACCCCGGCGAGATGGCAGGCCATCACGTCCGTGTAGCCCTCGACGACGACGGCCCGGCTGGACTTCGCGATGTCCTTCTTGGCCAGGTCGATGCCGTACAGCACCTGGGACTTCTTGTAGATCGGCGTCTCGGGGGTGTTGAGGTACTTCGGGCCGTTGTCGTCGTCGCGGAGCTTGCGGGCGCCGAAGCCGACGATGTCGCCGGAGGTGTCGCTGATCGGCCACATCAGCCGGCCGCGGAAGCGGTCGATGGGGCCGCGCCTGCCGTCCTGGGAGAGGCCGGAGGTGATCAGTTCCTTGTCGCTGAAGCCCTTGCCGCGCAGATAGCGGGTGAGGTGGTCCCAGCCCGCGGGGCTGTAGCCGACGCCGAAGTGCTCGGCCGCCGACTGGTCGAAGCCGCGCTCGGCGAGGAACTTGCGGCCGATCTCGGCCTCGGGGCCGTCCAGCTGCTCGATGTAGAACTGGGCGGCCACCTTGTGCGCCTCGACCAGCCTGATCCGCTCACCGCGCTGGTGGGAGGGGTTGTACCCGCCCTCCTCGTACCGCAGGGTGATGCCCGCCTTGGCCGCGAGCCGCTCGACGACCTCCGAGAACGTCAGATGGTCGATCTTCTGCACGAAGGCGATCGTGTCGCCGCCCTCCTGGCAGCCGAAGCAGTGGAAGAGACCCTTGCTCGGACTGACCTGGAAGGAGGGGGACTTCTCGTCGTGGAAGGGGCACAGGCCCTTGAGGTTTCCACCGCCGGCGTTGCGCAGCTGGAGGTACTCGGAAACGACGGCGTCGATCGGGACCGCGTCCCGGACCGCCTTCACGTCGTCGTCATTGATCCTGCCTGCCACGAGTGAAGTCTACGGGTGCGCTACGACAACCTCGGCCGGGCGGGCGGTGAGATTGCCCCTGTCCTTGGTGCGGGGTTCCGTCCTCAAGCGCCGGACGGGCTTGGGTGCGGGTCCCCCGTGGGGCGCTTCACCCCGTGGGTGGGGGTGGGGTCCCTCCGGGGCGTCTCCTCAGAAATGGCGTGTGCACCCGGGACCGTGATGAACCCGGGTCGTACGCCATTTCCTGCGGGGACCCCCCTGCACGCCCCCACCCTGCATCACTCGCGTCTGCACGCCGGTGGGACGACTGCCGCAGACGCAGGGCGGCCGGGTCCGGGGCCGTGCAGGGGAGTCCCCGCAGGACGACGAACAGATACCCGGGCCCGGCTGCGTACCCGCCGAACGTTCGTCGTCTGAGGAGACACCCCGGAGGGGCCCCGGACCCCCACCCACCGGGGAACGGCGAACCCCCACGGGGACACCCGCACAAGCAAGCCCGTCCGGCGATTGAGGACGGAACCCCGCGCCCCGGACAGGGGTAACCGGTCAGATCAGGGACTCCAGCGGCACCGACGGGTCGGCCAGGGCGTCCGGGTCGACCGGCTGCCCGGCCCTGATCAGCTCCTGCACGGTCTCCGTGACGTCCCACACGTTCACGTTCATTCCGGCGAGCACCTTGTGGTCCTTCAGCCAGAACGCGATGAACTCGCGCTTGCCCGCGTCGCCGCGGATCACGACCTGGTCGTAGCTGCCCGGCGGCGCCCAGCCCGAGTATTCGAGGCCGAGGTCGTACTGGTCGGAGAAGAAGTACGGCACCCGGTCGTAGGCGACGTCCTGGCCGAGCATGGCGCGGGCCGCCGCGGGCCCGCTGTTCAGGGCGTTCGCCCAGTGCTCCACCCGCAGCCGGGTGCCGAGCAGCGGATGGGCCACGTTGGCGACGTCGCCGGCTGCGTAGATGTGCGGGTCGCTGGTGCGCAGCGAGGCGTCGACGGCGATGCCGCCGCCCTGGGCGCGGGGCGCGATGTCGAGACCGGCGGCCTCGGCCAGCGCGGCTCGCGGGGCGGCGCCGATCGCGGCGAGGACGTCGTGGGCGGGGTGTTCCTCGCCGTCGTCGGTGCGGACCGCGAGGACCATGCCGTCCTGGCCGACGATCTCGGTGAGGCGCCCGCCGAAGTGGAAGCGGACGCCGTGGTCGCTGTGCAGGTCGGTGAAGATCTGGCCGAGCTCGGGGCCGATGACCTTGAGCAGCGGGGTCGCCTCGGGTTCGACGACGGTGACCTCGGCCCCGTATCCGCGGGCCGCCGCCGCGACCTCCAGGCCGATCCAGCCGGCGCCCGCGATCACCAGATGGCCGTTGTCGCGGCCGAGTGCGGCCAGCACGTTGCGCAGCCGATCGGCGTGGGCGAGGCGGCGCAGATGGTGGACGCCCGCCAGGTCGGTGCCGGGGATGTCGAGGCGGCGCGGTTCGGCGCCGGTGGCCAGGAGCAGCTTGTCGTAGTGGATGACGGTGCCGTCACCGAGCTCCACCGAGCGGGCTTCGCGGTTCAGCGCGGTGACGGGCTGGCCGAGGTGGAGCTCGACGTCGGCCCCCGCGTACCAGGCCGTCTCGTGGACGAAGACGCTGTCGCGGTCCTCCTTCCCGGCCAGGTACCCCTTGGAGAGCGGCGGGCGTTCGTAGGGGTGGTCCCGCTCATCGCCGATCATGATGACCCGCCCGCTGAAACCCTCCGACCGGAGCGTCTCCGCTGCCTTCGCTCCGGCCAGTCCTCCGCCGACAATGACGAACGTCCGATGTGCGTCGACCACTTGATGCCTCCTCGGTGCTTGCTGCGCGGCGCCAACTGCGAGCGTCCCGCACGCAGCGTGATGGCGAAAGAGGGTGTGACCCGATCAGGTCACGCCCAGTGGTCATGGGCCGGTGTGCCGGACCGCCCGCACACCGGGGAGCAGGGATACGCGGGCGGTCCCCGTGCCCCTGCGCAACGCGGTTCGTACACCAGCAGACCACCTGCGACTCGCCGCCCGTCACCGCCGCGCCCCAGGGGGCCCGCCGACGTGCCCCTCAGCCGCGGCGTGCGGTGAGCCAGTGGTGCAGGCTGCGGGCCGACGCGTCGGTCAGGGCGGCGATCTGGTCGACCAGGACCCGCTTGCGGGCGCGGTCGTCGGGGGCCGCCTCGTACAGCGCGCGCAGGTGCGGCTCCAGGCCTTCCGGTGCGCGGGCGGTCAGGGCCGCGGCCAGTTCCGCGATGACGATCCGCTGGTCGGCGCGGATCGCCTCCTGTTCGGCGCGCTGCATGACGTACCGGTCGGCGACCGCCTTGAGGACCGCGCACTCGTTGCGCGCCTCGCGGGGGACGACGAGCTCGGCGCCGTATCTGCCGAGGCGTCCGGTGCCGTACGCCTGCCGGGTGCTGCTCTCGGCAGCGAGGCAGAACCGGCCGATCAGCTGACTCGTGGCGTCCTTGAGCCGTGCCTGCGCGACGGCCGATCCGTCGTAGCCGTGCGGCCACCAGTCCTGGCCGATGAGGCGGTCCAGCGCGTCGGACAGCTCCTGGGGATCGGTGTCCGCGGGAACGTACCGTCCGATGGCGACGGCCCAGATCTCCTGGCGCTCCGGCTCGGCGTCGAGGCAGTTGGGGTCGATGTGCCCGGCGTGCAGCCCGTCCTCGAAGTCGTGGACCGAGTACGCCACGTCGTCGGACCAGTCCATCACCTGGGCCTCGAAGCACTTGCGGTCCCGCGGGGCGCTCTGGCGGAACCAGTGGAAGACCGGCAGGTCGTCCTCGTACACCCCGAATTTGGGCGAGCCGGGGTCGGTGGGGTGGGCGCCTCTCGGCCAGGGGTACTTGGTGGCGGCGTCGAGTGCGGCGCGGGTGAGGTTGAGCCCGACGCTGACCAGTTCACCGGTGCGGGTGTCGGGCACGAACCGCTTGGGTTCGAGCCGGGTCAGCAGCCGCAGCGACTGGGCGTTGCCCTCGAAACCACCGCAGTCGGAGGCGAAGTCGTTCAGTGCCTGTTCGCCGTTGTGTCCGAAGGGCGGGTGGCCCATGTCGTGGGCGAGGCAGGCCGTCTCGACCAGGTCGGGGTCGCAGCCGAGTGCGGCGCCGAGCTCGCGGCCGACCTGGGCGCACTCCAGCGAGTGTGTGAGCCGGGTCCGCGGGCTGGCGTCCCAGACGTGGCTGCGGGTGCCCGGGGTGACGACCTGGGTCTTCCCGGCGAGCCTGCGCAGGGCGGCGGAGTGCAGCACCCGGGCGCGGTCGCGCTGGAAGGCGGTGCGGCCCGGCCGTTTGTCCGGCTCGGTGTCCCAGCGCTCGGCGTCGGCGGCGCCATAGGGGGCCGTGCCGGGGTCCTGTGTGCCGTACGCGTTGTCCGTGCCGTCCGTGCCGTTCATGAGACCGACACTAATCCGCCGGACTGACAGGAGAGCTCAGGCAGAGGCCAGGAAACGTGTGTTCATCAGGTTTTCGTGCGCCGGTGCGCCGCCCGCCCGTGCCTGGTCGTAGCGGTGGAGCAGCAGGCGTGCCATGGCCGGGTGGGCGCCGAGCGGAGCGGCGGCGATCCAGGTCGCATCGGCCGCAGCGGCCGAGGCGAAGCGTCCGGGGGCGGCGAAGTACGAGGCGACGGCGACCCGTCGGCGGCCGCGGGCGGCGAGTGCGCGCAGTGCGGCCGGGACGGTGGGCGTCGCGGCGGAGGCGTACGCGGGTACGACGGGCACCCCGCCGAGCCGTTCGCTGAGCAGGCGCGCGGTGCGGCGGGTGTCGGCGGTCGATTCGGGGTCCCGCGAACCGGCGGCGGCCAGGACCACGGCGCTGTTGCGGTTCCCGTCGTCCTCGGCCGACCAGCCGGCCTCGGTGAGCCGGCCGTGGAGCGCCTCGACGAGCAGCGGGTGCGGTCCGAGGGGGCCGGCCGTGCGGGCTCGCAGGGCCGCGGCACCGGCCACGGCGTCCGGGATGTCCTGCTTCACGTGGTACCCGCGGCCCAGCAGCAGCGGTACGAGGACCGCCTCACCGCTCCCCAGCTCGTCCAGGGTCTGCGGGAGGAGGGGTGCGTTGAGCTCGATGTGACCGAGCCGGACGTCGAGCCCCGGCCGCAGCTCCCGCACCCGGTCCAGGAGTCCCGTCACCGTGTGCAGCGCCCGCGGGTCCCGGCTGCCGTGCGCGACGGCGACGAGTGCGGGGGCGGCGGGCATCAGTGGGCTCACGTTGCTTTGCGGGGGCTGCTGCGGGGTGCGGTCCATGGGCCGTCGGATTCCGTTCAGGGAGACAAGGCTGAGCTGGGTGCCTAGCTGTGCGGTGATACGGGTCAACAGTTGCGCCGTGCTGTCGAGGGACAGGGACTCCTGGGGACGTTCCGGTGCCGGCTCCGTCATGGACCGATGGTGCCGGGCGCAGGTTGCCGCGTCGTTGCGCGCCGGTCACAGGCGTTTTCCGCAGTCTCACCGGAAGCCTCTGCCCGCTGTCAGCCGACCGCCCCGGGCCGGACCGTCCCGGGGCCCTGCCCGCTGTCAGATGGCGGCCTCGGGCCGGACCTGGCCGGCGAACAGCCGCTCGAGGACGTCGGCCACGCCGTCCTCCTCGTTGGTGGCGGTGTGCGTCGGCACGGCGGCCAGTACGGCCGGGTGGGCGTTGGCCATCGCGTAACCGGTGCCCGCCCAGGCGAGGACGGTGAGGTCGTTGGGCATGTCACCGAAGGCGATGACCTCGGTGGCGTCGATGCCCCGTGCGGTGCAGAGCACCTCCAGGGTGCCGGCCTTGGTGACACCGGGCGCGCTGATCTCCAGCAGTCCGCGCCCGCCCGAGTGGGTGAGCTGCACCTCGCTGCCCGCGCCCTGCCGGGCCGCGGCCAGCAGGGTGTCGGCGTCGAGCCGGTCCGACCAGGCGAGCAGTTTGGTGACGGGGGCCTCGGTGAGCCAGAGGTCGGCGAGGGAGGGTACGGGGAGCTCGGCGCCGATGTCCTCGGACATGCGCAGCCGGTAGGCGGGTTCGTACAGCACCTGGTTGCCGGTCTCCAGGGCGAAGCCGATCTCGGGCAGCGTGGCGGCGAGGGCGGTGGCGACCCGCTGGGCGGTGGTCAGGGGCAGGACGCGGGAGGCGACGACGGTGCGGCTCGCGATGTCGTACACGAGCGCCCCGTTGCTGCAGACCGCCGTGCCCGCGAGGCCGGCGGCCTCGGCGAGCCGGTCGACGAAGCGGGGCGGCCGGGCGGTGACGATGACGATCTCCGCGCCGGCGTCCTCGGCCGTGCGAAGGGCCCGCAAGGTGCGCGGGGAAAGGGTTCCGTCGTTACGGAGCAGGGTGCCGTCCAGATCGGACGCGATCAGCCGTGGGAGCAACATCGGCCGATGCTACCGACGGCCGTCACGGAGAACCCTTTCGGCTGTCCGCTCGTCCTGTCATAGGGGACGGCACGACACAGGACAAAAGGGAAGAGGGGGCTCCGATGCGGCTGAAGCCACAGGGCGGACGGGCGGTGCGGGCACGACTGCGGAGCGGGGCAGCCCGGCTGCGGCCGCGGCTGAGGACGGCCGCCGCCCGGCTACGGCCTCGGCTGCCGCGGACCCGGCGGGGGCGGCGCCTTGCCGTGCAGGGGGTGATGGTCGCCTGTGTGCTGGCGCTGGCTCCGGCCACCTGGATGCACACGGTCGCCGACGCCCGGGTCAGGACGGCGGCGGACGTGCCCGCGCAGCAGGTCGCGGTGGTGTTCGGCGCGGGGCTGTGGGACGGCAAGCCGTCGCCGTATCTCGCGAACAGGCTGCGGACCGCGGCCGGGCTGTACCGGGACAAGAAGGTGAAGGTCGTGCTGGTGACCGGTGACAACAGCCGGGTGGAGTACGACGAGCCGGACGCGATGCGCACGTTCCTGGTCGCGCACGGGGTGCCGGACAGCAGGATCGTCAGCGACTTCGCCGGCTTCGACACCTGGGACTCGTGCGTGCGGGCCAGGAAGATCTTCGGCGTCGAGCGGGCCGTGCTGGTGAGCCAGGGGTTCCACATCCGGCGTGCGATCGCACTGTGCAGGGCGGCGGGGATCGACGTGTACGGCGTCGGGGTCGATGCCGTACACGATGCGACCTGGTACTACGGCGGTACGCGGGAGGTGTTCGCGGCGGGGAAGGCGGCCCTGGACGCCCTGTTCGAACCGGATCCGCACTTCCTGGGGCCCCGGGAGCCGGGGGTGGCGAAGGCCCTCGCGGCGGACGGCCGGTGACGGAGCGGCGCACCTCACGGCCGCCGGGCGGGCAGGCTGAGGTCCGCGTACCGGCGGCGTAACCGGGAGCGGGCACCCGCGTAACACCCGCCTCGCAGTCTGGGGTCATGACCAGCACCGCGACTGCCGCCACCGCGACCCACTGCCCGTACTGCGCGCTGCAGTGCGGCATGAGCCTGCGCCCGGTCGCCGGGGACGCGGTCGTCGAGGTGGAGGAGCGCACCGACTTCCCCGTGAACCGGGGCGCACTGTGCGGCAAGGGCCGTTCCGCGCCCGCCGTGCTCTCCTCCGCTGTGCGGCTGACCGGCCCCCTCGTGCGCAACACGGTGAGCGGGGAACTGGAGCCGGCCGGCTGGGACGAGGCCTTGGCCCGCATCGCCGACGGGGTGCGCTCGACGCGCGCGGAGCACGGGGCCGACGCGGTGGGAGTGTTCGGCGGCGGCGGGCTGACCAACGAGAAGGCGTACGCGCTCGGAAAGTTCGCCCGGGTGGTGCTCGGCACCTCGCAGATCGACTACAACGGGCGGTTCTGCATGTCGTCGGCGGCCGCCGCGCATCAGCGGGCCTTCGGTCTCGACCGCGGACTGCCGTTCCCGCTGGAGGACATCCCGCGCACCGGATGCGTGATCCTCGTGGGCTCGAACCTCGCGGAGACGATGCCGCCCGCGCTCCGCTACCTGACCGAACTGCGGGAGAACGGCGGCCGGCTGATCGTCATCGATCCCCGCCGCACCAGGACCGCCGAGCAGGCGGACCTCCATCTGGCACCCCGGCCCGGCACCGATCTTGCGCTCGCGCTCGGCATGCTGCACCTGGTGGTGTCGCAGGGGCGGGTGGACGAGGACTTCGTACGGGAGCGCACCAGCGGCTGGGACGAGGCACGGGCCGGGGTGATGGCCCACTGGCCGGAGCTGGTGGAGCGGCTGACCGGCGTTCCGGTGCCGCAACTGCGGGCGGCCGTCGAGATGTTCTGCGAGGCGGAGAGCGGCATGGTGCTGACCGCGCGCGGCCCCGAGCAGCAGGCGAAGGGAACGGACACCGTCGGCGCCTGGATCAACTTCGCCCTGGCCACCGGGCGCGCGGGCCGGCCGCTGTCCGGCTACGGCTGCCTGACCGGGCAGGGCAACGGCCAGGGCGGTCGTGAACACGGCCAGAAGGCCGACCAGTTGCCCGGCTACCGCAAGCTCACCGACCCGGCGGCGCGCCGCCATGTCGCCGGGGTGTGGGGGGTCGACCCCGACTCGCTCCCGGGGCCGGGGCGCAGCGCCTACGAGCTGCTCGACGCGCTGGGCACCGAGGTGCGGGCACTGCTGGTGATGGGCTCGAATCCGGTGGTGTCCGCGCCGCACGCGGGGCATGTGGAGGAGCGGCTGCGGTCGCTGGACTTCCTCGCGGTCGCCGATGTCGTGCTGTCGGAGACGGCAGCGCTGGCCGATGTGGTGCTGCCGGTGACGCAGTGGGCCGAGGAGACCGGGACCACCACGAACCTGGAGGGCCGGGTGCTGCTGCGCCGGCGGGCGGTCACCGCGCCCGAGGGCGTCCGCAGCGATCTGGACGTGCTGCACGGACTGGCCGGGCTCCTCGGGCACGGGAAGGGGTTCCCGGCAGACCCGGAGGAGGTGTTCGACGAGCTGCGCCGGGCTTCGGCGGGCGGCCCGGCGGACTACGCGGGCATCACATACGAGCGGATCGCCGCCGAGGACGGGGTCTTCTGGCCGTGTCCGGACACGGAGCACGCCGGTACGCCGCGGCTGTTCCTTGACCGGTTCGCGACGGAGGACGGGCGGGCCCGGTTCGTGCCCGTCACGCACCGGCCGTCCGCCGAGGAGACGGACGCGGAGTACCCGGTGGTGCTGACCACCGGACGGGTCGTCGCCCAGTACCAGTCGGGGGCGCAGACCCGCCGGGTGGCGGAGCTGAACGCTGCCGCCCCGGGGCCCTTCGTCGAGCTGCATCCCCGGCTCGCGGAGCGGATCGGGGTGGCCGAGGGCGATCCGGTGGCGGTCACTTCACGCCGCGGCCGGGCGGTGGCGCCCGCGCGGATCACCGTGGCGATCCGGCAGGACACCGTGTTCATGCCGTTCCACTGGGCGGGTGAGGGCCGGGCCAACACGCTGACCAACCCGGCCCTGGACCCGGTGTCGAAGATGCCGGAGTTCAAGGTCTGCGCGGTGCGGCTGGAGGCGCTCGTCCCGGACTCCGGTCCCGCTCAGAGCGAGGTGACCGGGGCCGTCTCCGCGGAGACCCAGCCCAGGTAGCGGGCGCTCCCCCGGAGCACCGGCAGGGCGATGATCTCCGGGGTGTCGTAGTCGTGTGCCTCCTGGAGGTACGCCTCCAGCTCGTCGTACCGTTCGGCCGTCGTCTTGAGGAACAGCTGCCATTCCTCGGTGGTCTCGATGGCGTTCTGCCAGCGGTAGACCGAGGTGACGGGCGCGGAGATCTGTACGCAGGCGGCAAGTCGCGCCTCCACCGCGCCCTGCGCCAGGAGCTGTGCCTTCTCCTCGCTGTCCGTCGTGGTCAGTACGGTCAGCCATGCGGGCGTGGTCACCTTCGGTCTCCTCGGATCGGCAGCGGGTCCTGCTCCCGATTGTCGGGCCCACGCTGCCGGGGCGCAGTCAGCCGCCGTACGGATGGGCCGCCCTGGCGTCCCTCAGCGCCCGCCCCCACCAGATCAGTTGGTCCAGGAGGGACTTCGCAGCGGCGTCGGGGCCGACCGGGTCGCGGTGCCTGCCCTCGTCGTCGAAGAGGGCGCCGGCGTTGTGGAACGAGACGGTGTCGCGGATCGATACGACGTGCAGTTCGGCGAAGACCTGGCGCAGGTGCTCGACCGCGCGCAGACCGCCGGAGACCCCGCCGTAGGAGACGAAGGCGACGGGTTTGGCCTGCCATTCGGCGCGGTGCCAGTCGATGAGGTTCTTGAGCGGGGCCGGGTAGGAGTGGTTGTACTCCGGGGTGATGACGACGAAGGCGTCGGCGTCCGCCAGCCGGCCCGAGACCTCGGCCAGCCGGGCCCGGTCCTCGGGTCCGTGGCTGTATGTGAGGGCGGTCGGGAGGTCGAGTGCGGCGACGTCGACCAGGTCGGTCTCGATGCCTGGGTGGCTGCCGGTACGGGAGAGGAACCAGTCGGCGACGACGGGCGCGAACCGGCCCTCGCGGTTGCTGGCGAGGATGACCGCGACCTTCAGAGGGGTGGTCCCGGACAGAGCGGTGGCCGTGGATTCGGCGGTGATGAGGTCCATGCGAGGAGACTCGTACGTCAACCATGGTTGAGGTCAAGCGGTCACCGCCCGCCTTCCCTCCGCGCGTGTCGGCATACCGTGGACGGCATGACGACTCCAGCAGCCGCACCACTCCCCTACGCCGAGTTCGACGGACATCCGGCCACCGAGGACGATCTGCGGGCGGCCGCCTTCTTCACCTACGGCCATTTCACGGCCATGCAGGTCAGGGGCGGCCGGGTACGCGGCCTGGGCCTTCACCTGGAGCGGCTCGATGCCGCGAACCGGGAGCTGTTCGAACTCCCCCTGGACGGCGACCCGGTACGCGAACTGATCCGGCACGCACTGCGGGCCGCGGGAGCGGCGGACGCCTCGGTGCGGGTGCACGGACTGCGGCCGCCGGGCGCCGCCGGGACGACCGTCATGGTCACGGTGCGCGGGCCGGCCCGGATGAGCCCCGAGCCGGTCGGCCTGATGTCCGTCCCGTACGCGCGCACCGCGCCGCACCTCAAGCGCCCCGGCGACTTCGGCCAGACGTACTACGGGGATCTCGCCCGCCGCGCCGGCTTCGACGACGCGCTGCTGACCCTTCCGGACGGCGCGGTGACCGAGGGCGCGATCACCAACATCGGCTTCTGGGACGGTGCTTCGGTGATCTGGCCGCAGGCACCCGCACTGCTGGGCATCACCATGGCGCTCCTGGAACAGGAGCTGCCCGGCGCGGGCGTGCGCTCGGTACGCCGACCGGTGACGAAGGACGGACTGGGGACCTACCGGTCCGCGTTCGTCACCAACTCGCAGGGCATCGCCCCGGTCGCCCGCGTCGACGACACCGTGTTCACGGTCGACGAGGAGCTGATGAAGCGGCTGGCGGCTGCGTACGGGACGGCCTCCTGGGACACCGTCTGACCCCCTGGGCGGCCGGCGGCCCGCCGCGGGGGTGGACCATGTCCCCATGCAGACCCCCGCCGAAGGACCGCCGTCGCCCATGCAGATCCACATCGAGGGATCGCGGCTGCCCGGCCGCACCTGCGGGCCCGGCGGCGACTTCCCCGGCCGCGAGAACATCCACGTGGGCGTGCAGCGCAAGGACCGGCCGGGCGAACTCCTCGGGCTGCACCCCGGCGACGCCCCGGCCGCCCACTGGACCCTGGACTGCACCACCACCGACGGCCCGGACGGTGTCGAGCCGAGCGGGCCGTTCGTGCAGAACCGGCTCGGCGGCCGGTTCGTCTACCTGTCGTGGGGCACGGTCGACGCGGACGGGCTGTTCTCCATGTTCCGGCGGGCCAAGCTGATGTTCTCCGACATCGACGCGGAGACCCTCGAAGCGGCCGCGCGCTCGGGGCACCTCACCGCACGACTGCCGCTCTCCGACACCGCGGGACAGCCACTGTGCGGCCGGATCCGGCCCCCCGTCATCACCTGGTCCGCCGACGCGCCCGCCTGAGCGGACGCCTTCCGGCACAGGACGCGGACGCCTTCCGGCACAGGACGAACCGCCCTCACCGGGCCCAGGGGGGGTGGGTCCGGTGAGGGCGGCGGCCGGGGGCGGCGTGCGCACCGTCCCGTGGGGGGTGAGCATCGTGTGCCCGGCGACACCCGGGTCATGCATGTGACGTACGCCACTTTCCCTCCGGTGGGCCGTCACCCGATCGGCACCGGACACCGAAGGGCCACCCCTCTCCCCCACCATCACCGCTGTGACCTGCACGCATGGGGCGTGGCAAGGAGGCGGCGCCGGTCCGATCGGGTGAAAGCTGACCCGGTGTCAGCAGGCATGGGTGGCGGCCCGGCCGTTAGCTCGGAACCAGGACACACCAGCCAGCGCCGTCCCCGCTCGGAGGAACCCCCCATGCGCAGTCCTGCTCGCCTCGTGACCGGCACCGCCGCCGCGGCTCTCGCCGCTGCCGCGCTCGGCCTCGGTGCCGCCGCCCCGTCCGCGTACGGGGACGAAGCGGCGCCACTGGAGATCACTCCCGCGAGTGCGGCCCCGGGCGCCACCGTCACCGTGAACACCACCGCCTGCGGCGGCGACACGGGCGCCACGGGGGACGCGAGCTCCCTGGACGCCTCGCAGTTCGCACTGGCGCCGGCCACTCTCAAGGAGGTCCTGGCCGGTTCGTTCCGGGTGCCGGGCAACATCGAGCCGGGGCCGTACAGCATCGACGTGGCCTGCGAGAACGGCAAGCAGGCCACCGGGGAGATCGAGGTGAAGGCGGCGAGTACGACCGTCAAGGACGGCAACGACAGCGCCGCGGGGTCCTCCGACACGGACTCCCCCGCCGATGCCGGTCTGCCCACGGACCTCTACGACTCCGAGGAGTACGACACCACCGGTCTCGACGAGGCCGAGGCTTCCGGTTCGGCCCTCGTGCCCGATGCCCCCGCGCTCCCCGGCCGTGGCACCCCCACCGCTCGCCCGAGCCCCTCCGGGCACGAGAGTTCCGCCGGGCACGACAGTTCGTCCGGGCACGACAGTTCGTCCGGCGACTACGAAACCCCCTCCGGCCACCACACCTCGGCCGCGCCCACCGCCCCCACGGGGCATGTGAAGACCGGTATCGGCGGCAGCGTCGGACCGGACACCACCCAGATCGCGGCGGGAGCCGGCGTTCTCGCCGCGACCGCCGTCGGCGGAGCCTGGCTCCTGCGTCGCCGGGCGAGCGGCACGCAGGACGACAGCTGACGGAGACTTCCACCTCTCCGTACCGCCCGGATTCCGTCCCGGTGGCTTCGCGCCACCGGGACGGGACCCTTCTCACCCGGGCCCGTCCCGGCCCCCGTCACCCGGAGGACGACCGTGTCCCAGAAGGCCAAGGGC
Source organism: Streptomyces sp. NPDC087901 (assembly GCF_044742205.1). Taxonomy (NCBI): domain Bacteria; kingdom Bacillati; phylum Actinomycetota; class Actinomycetes; order Kitasatosporales; family Streptomycetaceae; genus Streptomyces; species Streptomyces sp. NPDC087901. The sequence goes on along the minus strand of NZ_JBIUUC010000001.1, from coordinate 568,788 downwards.
TGGCTGCTCGTCGTCGCGGCGCTGGCCGGTCTCTGGCTGATCCGGAACGGCTCCGACACCCGGCTGACCCCGCCTGCCCCGGCCTCCGCCGACTCCTTCGCCGCCGGTCCCGGACTGCTGCCCGGCTCGCCGGTCGCCGAGCCGCTCCGGCCCTCGGCGCCCGTCCGCATCACCATCCCCGCCATCCGGGTCGACGCCCCGATGATGCGGCTCGGACTGGGACCGGACGGCAGCCTCGACGTACCGCCGGCCGGGAACACCGACATCGTCGGCTGGTACAGGGACGGCCCGCCGCCCGGCGCCAAGGGCACGGCGATCGTCGCCGGTCACGTCGACAACGCCCAGGGCCCGTCCGTCTTCTACGACCTGGGGACGATGAAGAAGGGCAGCACCGTCGAGGTGCTGCGCCAGGACGGCCGCACCGCCGTCTTCTCGGTCGACGCGATCGAGGTGTACGACAACGACGACTTCCCCGACCGGCGGGTGTACGGGGCCTCGGAGCACGCCTCCTTGCGCCTGATCACCTGCGGCGGCGGGTTCTCCGACGCGACGGGCTACGAGGGCAACGTGGTGGCGTACGCCCATCTCACCGGCGTGCGCTGAGGGGCCCTGCCCCGTTCAGGCCTGCCCCGTTCAAGCCTGCCCCGTTCAAGCCTGCCCCGTTCAAGCCTGCCACTGGTCGAACGCGAGCTTCGCCACCAGCGAGAAGACCACCACCAGCAGCACCCCGCGGACGAACTCGCTGCCCTTGCGCAGCGCCATCCGCGCCCCGAACAGGCCGCCCGCCAGGTTGAACACCGCCATCAGCGCGGCCAGCTGCCACATCACGTTGCCCTGGTAGGCGAACATCGCCAGGGCCCCGCCGTTGGTGCAGACGTTGACGATCTTGGCGGTGGCGGAGGCCGTCACCAGGTCGAGGTGGAGCACCGCGGTGAGCGCCAGCACGAGGAAGGTGCCGGTGCCCGGCCCGAACAGCCCGTCGTACAGCCCGATGCCGCCGCCCACCAGGACGATCGCGGTGACGGTGCGGGCCCGGGTGACCCGGGGCGCCGTGCCGTCCTCGGCGGACCGGCCGAACTGGGGCCGCAGCATCACGAACGCGGCCACGGCCAGCAGTACCACCATGATCACCGGGCGCAGCACCTCACTGCTGATCCCGGCGGCGAAGAAGGCTCCGGTCATCGAGCCGGCCAGCGCCGCCAGCCCGATCCGCAGCGCCGTGCCGACCTTCACCGGCGCCTTGCGCGCATAGGTGACGGCGGCGCCCGACGTGCCGACGATGGCGACCGCCTTGTTGGTGCCGAGGATCTGGGCAGCCGGGACGTGCGGCAGGCCGAGCAGCAGCGCGGGCAGCAGAAGCAGTCCGCCGCCCCCGACCACCGCGTCGATCCAGCCCGCCGCTGCCGCGGCGAGGCACAGCACAACGAGGGTGGTCAGGGATATGTCAGGCATGATCGCGACCTTAAGGAAACGGTACGTGTCGCGTCCAACCGTCCCGGAATTCTTGAGCCAATTCTGAGCTCGGCGCCCCGTCCGGCCCTCACAGGCGCCCTCCGCCGGCGCTGAGCGCAAGGTTCCTCCCGGGAAACAGAGGGGATCCGGACGGGTAACACCCCCCGGTCACGCTTCCAGTCATGAGGACACGGACGGAGAACACGGCGCAGGTGGTGGTGATCGGCGCCGGGATGGCGGGCGCACGCCTCGCCGCCAAGGTGCCCGATGTCACCGTCATCGGCGAGGAGTCGCACGCCCCCTACAACCGGGTACTGCTGGCCGAGGTGCTGGCCGGACGGTATCCGGCGGACGTGATCGCGCTCCCCCCGGCCGAGGTCAGGCGCGGGGTGCGGGTGGTGCGGATCGACCGGGCCGACCGGCTGGTGCACTGCGACGACGGAAGTGTCGTGCGCTACGGACGGCTGGTCCTGGCGACCGGCTCCAACCCGGTGCTCCCGCCGCTGCGCGGACTCGGGAACACGATGCCGGACGGGGTGCACGCGTTCCGCACCCTCGACGACTGCCTGGCGCTGCGCGCCTCGGTGCGGCCGGGGGTGAGCGCGGTCGTCATCGGCGGCGGTCTCCTCGGCGTCTCGGCGGCCCGGGCGCTGGCCGAGTGCGGCGCCCAGGTGGTGCTGGCCCAGCAGGGCGAGCACCTCATGGAACGGCAGCTGGACGCGGAGTCGGCGGGGCTGCTGCGGCGCCATCTGGAGTCGCTCGGCGTCGAGGTGCACACCGAGTGCCGGGTCCGCGGGCTGCGCTGCACCGACGGCGCGGTGCGGGCCGTGGAGCTCGCCGACGGCTACGAGCTGGCGGCCGAGATCACCGTGCTGGCCTGCGGGGTGCGCCCCCGGACAGGCCTCGCGCAGGCGGCCGGCCTGGAGGTTCGCAAGGGTGTCGTCGTCGACGACGAGCTGCGCACCTCCGATCCGTACATCCACGCCGTCGGCGACTGCGCCGAGCACCGCTCCACCGTGTACGGGCTCGCGGGCCCGGCGCTGGAGCAGGCCGATGTGCTCGCCGAGGTGCTGGCCGGCCGGCCCGCCCGGTACGACGGCACCCGGGCCCTGACCCGGCTGACCCTGAACGGCCCGGCCGACCCCGGTACGGGATCGCTCGATCTCGCCGCCTTCGGCGACTCCCGGCCGCTGCCCGGCGACGACGTGATCCGGCTGGCCGACGCCACCCGGGGCGCGTACCGCACGGTCGTCGTCCGCGGCGACCGGCTGGCGGGAGGTGTGCTGCTCGGCGATCTCGCCGCGGTCGGCACCCTGGCCCGCACCTGGCAGGACGACGAACCGCTCCCCGCCGAAACGTCCCTGCTCCACCTGCTCACCAACGACGGAGGCTTCTGAGATGCCGGTGTCCACTTTCCCGACCGCCCACACCTCCACCGCAGCAGCCGTGCCGACCATCGTGGTCGTCGGGCACGGAATGGTCGGCCAGCGTTTCCTGGAGGCCCTCGCCGACCGCGGGCTGACGGCCTCTGCCGGCACCGCCCGGGTCGTCGTGCTCTGCGAGGAGCCCCGCGCCGCCTACGACCGGGTGCAGCTGACCTCGTACTTCTCGGGGAAGACCCCCGAGGACCTGTCGCTGGTCGAGCAGGGCTTCATGGAGCAGCACGGCTTCGAGCTGCGGATCGGTGACCCGGCCGAGTCCCTGGACCGCGAGGCGCGCACGGTCACCGCGCGTTCCGGCGAGACCTTCACGTACGACACGCTGGTGCTGGCCACCGGCTCCTACCCGTTCGTCCCGCCCGTCCCCGGCAAGGACAGCGAGGGCTGTTTCGTCTACCGCACGATCGAGGACCTGCTCGCGATCGAGGAGTACGCGAAGACGGCGACGACCGGCGCGGTCGTCGGCGGCGGACTGCTCGGTCTCGAGGCGGCGGGCGCGCTGAAGGGGCTCGGACTCGACACCCACGTGGTGGAGTTCGCGCCCCGGCTGATGCCCGTCCAGGTAGACGAGGGCGGTGGCGCGGCGCTGCTGCGCACCATCGAGAACATGGGCCTGACCGTCCACACGGGCGTCGGCACCCAGGAGGTCACCTCGGGCGAGGACGGCTCGGTGAACGGGATGTCGCTCTCCGACGGCTCGTCGCTCGCCACGGATCTGGTGGTCTTCTCGGCCGGTGTCAGGCCCCGCGACCAGCTGGCCCGGGACTGCGGTCTGGCGGTCGGCCAGCGTGGCGGCATCATCGTCGACGACGAGTGCCGCACCTCCGACCCGGCGGTCTTCGCGATCGGCGAGTGCGCACTGGCCTCGGACGGCCGGGTGTACGGCCTGGTGGCCCCCGGTTACGAGATGGCGCAGACGGCCGCCGCCGTGATCGCGGGCAACGAGGCGGCGTTCACCGGCGCCGACCTGTCGACGAAGCTGAAGCTCCTCGGTGTGGACGTGGCGTCCTTCGGTGACGCCCACGGCACCGCCGAGGGCTGCCTCGACGTCGTGTACGCGGACTCCCGCTCGGGCGTCTACAAGAAGCTGGTGATCGGCCAGGACGGCACGCTCCTCGGCGGCGTGCTCATCGGCGACGCCGACCAGTACGGCACGCTGCGCCCGATGACGGGCACGGTCCTGCCGGTCGCCCCCGAGCAGCTGGTGCTGCCGGCCGGCGCGGGCGGCCCGGTCACCCTCGGCCCCTCCTCACTGCCCGACGAAGCCGTGATCTGCTCCTGCCACAACGTCACCAAGGGCGCGATCTGCGAGCACACCACGCTGCCGGAGGTGAAGAAGTGCACCAAGGCCGGTACCGGTTGCGGCAGTTGCGTCAAGGTCATCGGCCAGCTGCTCCCGCAGAGCCAGGACAAGGGCCTGTGCGGCTGCTTCTCGTACACCCGCAGCGAGCTGTACGAGATCGTCCGCACCCTGGGAATCACCTCGTACGCCGAGCTGCTCGACTCGCACGGCCGTGAGGCGGCGCGCGGTGGCGACGGCTGCGAGGTCTGCAAGCCGACGGTCGGTTCGGTCATCGCCTCGCTGGCGCCGACGGTCGGTGCGAGCGGCTACGTCCTGGACGGCGAGCAGGCGGCGCTGCAGGACACCAACGACCACTTCCTGGCCAACCTCCAGCGCAACGGTTCCTACTCGATCGTGCCGCGCATCCCCGGCGGCGAGATCACCCCGGAGAAGCTGATCGTGATCGGCGAGGTGGCCCGTGACTTCGGTCTCTACACCAAGATCACCGGTGGTCAGCGGATCGACCTGTTCGGCGCCCGCGTCGACCAGCTGCCGCTGATCTGGACCCGGCTGGTCGACGCGGGCTTCGAGTCGGGGCACGCGTACGGGAAGTCGCTGCGGACGGTCAAGTCCTGTGTGGGGCAGACCTGGTGCCGCTACGGCGTGCAGGACTCGGTGAAGATGGCGATCGACCTGGAGCTGCGCTACCGGGGCCTGCGCTCCCCGCACAAGCTGAAGTCGGCGGTCTCCGGCTGCGCCCGTGAATGCGCCGAGGCCCGCGGCAAGGACTTCGGGATCATCGCCACGGCCCAGGGCTGGAACCTGTACGTGGGCGGCAACGGCGGTGCCACCCCGCGCCACGCGGACCTGCTGGCCCAGGACCTGTCCGACGCCGAACTGGTGCGCCTCATCGACCGGTTCCTGATGTTCTACATCCGCACGGCCGACCGGCTGGAGCGCACCTCGACCTGGCTGGACCGGATCGAGGGCGGCCTGGAGCACGTACGGGACGTCGTCGTCCACGACTCGCTGGGGCTCTGCGACGAGCTGGAGCGGCTGATGGCCGACCACGTCCGCGGCTACCGCGACGAGTGGGCCGAGACCATCAACGACCCGGAGCGGCTGCGCCGCTTCGTCACCTTCGTCAACGCACCCGACGCACCCGACCCGTCGGTGAAGTTCGTCCCGGAACGCGACCAGGTCAAGCCCGACCTGGACATCCTCGCGGGCCCGGTTCTCGCCATCCGCACTCTTGAAGGGACCGCCTCCTGATGACGACCCAGACGATGAACGGGACGATGGAGACCGCGCAGGACACCCGGGTCATCCGGCTCGCCGCCGGGGACGACTGGCTCACGGTCTGCGACCGCGCGCTGCTGACGCCGGGCCGCGGAGTCGCCGCACTCCTCCCGGACGGCCGGCAGGTCGCGCTGTTCGTGGACCGGGCGGGGCGGGCGTACGCGATCGACAACCGCGACCCGTTCACCGGTGCGTACGTGCTCTCGCGCGGGCTGGTCGGATCGGAGGGCGGGCAGCCGTTCGTCGCCTCGCCGCTGCTGAAGCAGCGCTTCGACCTGGCGACGGGCGCCTGCCTGGACGACGACGAGGTCTCGGTGCCGGTCTTCGAAGTCCGCGCCGACTGATCCCGGCCCGTTCACCGCCTGTTGACGCTCCGTCAACTGCGCACCTCTACTGTCCTGACGTTCGACCCGCCGGGCCGACCGGACCGGCGGGCCCTCACGTCACCCGTGGAGTGATCGTGGAACGTCGGACCTTCTTGCGCACAGCCGTGATCGGCGGCTCGGCGGCCGCCTTCGGCGGCACCCTGTGGCGGGGTGCCGCCTTCGCCGGCCCCGCCCAGCCGGCCACCGGCCCGTACGGCGCACTGCAGGCGGCCAACGGCAACGGCATCCTGCTGCCGAGCGGCTTCTCCAGCAGAATCATCGCCCGCTCGGGGCAGACCGTCCCCGGCACCTCGTACGCCTGGCACAGCGCACCCGACGGGGGCGCCACGTTCGCCGACGGGAGCGGCTGGATCTACGTCTCCAACGCCGAGGTCTCCTCCGGCAGCGGCGGCGGGGCGAGCGCGGTGCGCTTCAACTCCTCCGGAACCGTCACCTCCGCCTCCCGGATCCTGTCCGGCACCAACAACAACTGCGCGGGCGGCCGTACCCCGTGGAACACCTGGCTGTCCTGCGAGGAGGTCAGCCGCGGATTCGTCTACGAGACGGACCCCTGGGGCGTGAACGCGGCCGTGCAGCGCCCCGCGCTGGGCCGCTTCAAGCACGAGGCGGCGGCAGCCGACCCGGACCACGGGTACGTCTACCTCACCGAGGACGAGACGGACGGCCGCTTCTACCGCTTCCGCCCCACCACCTGGGGCAACTTGTCCGCCGGCACCCTCCAGGTCCTGGTGGCCGGCACCGGCACCTCGGGCCCGGTGACCTGGTCGACGGTCCCCGACCCGGACGGCTCGCCCACCCTGACCCGCTACCAGGTCTCCGGCGCCAAGGTGTTCAACGGCGGCGAGGGCTGCTTCTACGCGGCGGGCACCTGCTGGTTCACCACCAAGGGCGACAACCGGGTGTGGGCGTACGACGCGAACGCGTCCAGCATCTCGCTCGTCTACGACGACTCGCTGGTCACCGGCGGCAGCGCCCCGCTGACCGGCGTCGACAACGTCACCCGGTCCACGTCGGGAGACCTCTACGTCGCCGAGGACGGCGGCAACATGGAGATCTGCCTGATCACCCCGGACGACACCGTCGCCCCGTTCCTGCGGATCAGCGGCCAGTCCGGCTCGGAGATCACCGGCCCGGCTTTCTCCCCGGACGGCACGCGGCTCTACTTCTCCTCGCAGCGCGGGACGAGCGGCAGCTCGTCCGGAGGCATCACGTACGAGGTCACGGGGCCGTTCCGCAGCTGAGCGGGACCCCGGCCGCGCGGCGCCCGTACCGGTGCCGCGCGGCCGTCTCCCCCGCCATCAGGCCGGCTGGCCACCGGCCTCGACGGCCGCCGGGTCCATCCAGATGACCTCCCAGATGTGGTGGTCCGGGTCCTGGAAGGACCGGCCGTACATGAAGCCGAGCTCCTGGGTCTCGTTGGCGGGCGATCCCCCGGAGGCGAGCGCCGTGTCCACCAGCTCGTCGACCTTCTCGCGGCTCTCGGCGCTCAGGGCCAGGATCACCTCGGTGGACTTCGAGGCGTCCACGATCTCCTTCTTGGTGAAGTCCTTGAAGCGCGGCTCCTCGAGGAGCATGGCGAAGATGGTGTCGCTGATGACGAGACAGGCGGTGTGCTCGTCACTGAACTGCGGGTTGAAGGAGTATCCGAGCTTGCCGAAGAAGTCCTTGGTCGTCTCGATGTTCTTGACCGGCAGGTTCACGAAAATCATCTGAGGCATGGCCGTCCCGCTCTCTCGGTGGTGTCCTGTGTGCGCTTCTCGAACGCGTTACGACAGGTAGACGCCGGGGCCACCGGGAACTCATCGGCACCGGACGAAAAATCCTTCCCGCACGGCGCCGGAGGGAAAACCTCCTCCGCGGCACCGGAGGAGGCGGAGGCTCAGGACACGGCGAGCGGCGCGCCGCCCCTCAGCAACGAGCCGCCCAGCGGGGTGAGGGTGTGCAGGACCGAGCTGCCGTGGCGCAGGGTGTGGACCAGGCCCGCCTCGCGCAGCACGCTGGCGTGCTGGCTCGCCGAGGCGAGGGAGACACCTGCCCGGCGGGCGAGCTCGCTGGTCGTGCAGCCGTCGCCGATGACCTTCAGGACCGTCGACCGGGTGTTCCCGAGCAGCCGGCCGAGCCACGGGCCCGGTTCGGCGAAGACCGGGGCGGCTGCGTGGGTCACCGGGTAGACGAGCACCGGCGGGAGCGTCGGGTCGCGGTAGACGACCGGGGTGCCGCGACAGAAGAAGGACGGCTGGAGGAGCAGGCCGCGTCCGTCCAGGTGCAGTTCGCGGTCGACCGGGTAGTCCGCCTCCAGCACGGGCGCCCGCCAGCGGATCACCGGCGGGAGCGAGGCCAGCAACTCGTCGGCGCCGCCGTCCAGGAGCGCCCGGCCGCGGACCGCGCGGTCGGCCTCGATGCGGGCCTGGATGTGCGGCCAGTAGGGCTCGACGGCGGCCCGGTGGTAGGCGCGCAGGACCCCGATGAGCCGGCCCAGGGGCTCGGCGCGCCCCTCCCCCAGCGTGTCCAGCGCCACCGGCCGGATCATCCGCCGGACCGCACCGCGGCCGCCGGCCGCCTCTTGGGCGCCCAGCACCGCCAGTTCGGCCTGCAGCCGCTCGGGCGGGGTGTCGCGCAGGGCCTCCATTCCGGTGGTGAAGTCCATCGGTTCGGCGCCTTCCTGAGAAGGCGTCAGGAAGTCCGGGAAATAGCCGCGCGGTGGAACCACGGCAGACAGCAGACGTACTTCATTATTCAACCGTGGCCGGGTTTCGGAGCGCCATTTCCCGAACACCGTGGAAGCCCGCCGGTCTCTCAGCCGGTGAAAGCTGAGAATGGTCTCCCATAATGCGTCAGGCCCGGTGGCCATCCGCACCTTGGAAAGGTCCCATCCGGAGACATGGATACGCAGCACCGAACCCCCACCCCTTGCACCTGCAATTGCCCCCGCGCAAGAGTATGCGAAGGGTAACTACACGTCACCACGGGGTTTCGGCCAGAGGTGAAACGTCTCGCCCCGAACCACCGTCACCCGAAAGGCTGTACGACGTCGGGTGCGATTCCGGAGCCACCGGAAGAGCGGGTGAAGGCCGTGGGGGGTTTTGCTCGCTCGGCGGCGGTTGGTGACGGTGCGGCTCCGCGCTCGACGGGGGTAAGCCGGGTGCGGTCCGGGGATGGGGATCCCTGGACCGCACCCCGGTCCGTTACGGGCCCATCTCTTTGCGCATTAAACGAAGCAATGAATAACCGCCCCGCAGAAAGCGCTCACATTCCGGTGCCCGGCCCAGGGCGGCGCGACATCCGAACACGTGCCCCGTGCACATGACAAGGCGGCGGCACCCCCGCACAGGGTGCCGCCGCCTTCGGGAATTCCGCGGCTGCCGCCGGACCGATGAGGGTCGTCCGGTCCGGCGGCAGCCGGCGGAGTCAGTGGCTCCGCCGCGTCATCGGCTGTCGCTGCCCCTCGACTCCGCAGCCGCCCGGCCGGCCTCCAGCCGGGCCACCGGAATGCGGAACGGTGAACAGGAGACGTAGTCCAGGCCCACCTCGTGGAAGAAGTGCACCGACTCCGGGTCGCCACCGTGCTCGCCGCAGACGCCGAGCTTCAGGTCGGGACGCGTGGCCTTGCCGGCCGCGACCGCGCTGCGCACCAGCGCCCCCACGCCGTCCCTGTCGATCGTCTCGAACGGCGACACCCCGAAGATGCCCTTCTCCAGGTACGCGGTGAAGAACGAGGCCTCCACGTCGTCACGGGAGAAGCCCCACACCGTCTGGGTCAGGTCGTTGGTGCCGAAGGAGAAGAACTCCGCCGCCTCGGCGATCTGACCGGCGGTCAGCGCGGCGCGCGGCAGCTCGATCATCGTGCCGATCTTCAGCTTGAGGTTCGTGCCCGTGGCGGCCTGGACCTCGGCGATGACCTGGTCGGCCTCCTCGCGGACGATCTCCAGCTCCTGGACCGTACCGACGAGCGGGATCATGATCTCCGCGCGCGGGTCGCCCTTGGCGTTCTTGCGCTCGGCGGCAGCCTCGGCGATCGCCCGTACCTGCATGGCGAACAGACCCGGGATGACGAGGCCGAGCCGGACCCCGCGCAGACCGAGCATCGGGTTCTGCTCGTGCAGCTTGTGCACGGCCTGCAACAGCCGCAGGTCGTTCTCGTTGGCGTCCTTGCGGGACTCGGCGAGCGCGACGCGGACCGAGAGTTCGGTGATGTCGGGCAGGAACTCGTGCAGCGGCGGGTCCAGCAGCCGTACGGTGACGGGCAGTCCGTCCATCGCCTCGAAGAGCTCGATGAAGTCGGCCTTCTGGAGCGGAAGCAGCTCCTCCAGGGCCGTCTCGCGCTCCTGGTCGGTGTCGGCCAGGATCAGCTTCTCGACCATCTCGCGGCGCTCACCGAGGAACATGTGCTCGGTGCGGCACAGCCCGATGCCCTGGGCGCCGAAGCGGCGGGCCCGCAGGGCGTCCTCGGCGTTGTCCGCGTTGGCCCGCACCCGCAGCCGACGCACCCGGTCCGCGTACGCCATGATCCGGTGCACGGCGGCGACCAGCTCGTCGGCGTCGTCGGCGCCCGCGTGCATCCGGCCCTCGAAGTACTCGACGACCGGCGACGGTACGACGGGTACCTCACCGAGGTACACCTTGCCGGTCGAGCCGTCGATGGAGACGACGTCGCCCTCCTCGATGACCCGCCCGCCCACCGTCATCCGGCGGCGCTTGGTGTCGACCTCCAGGTCCTCGGCGCCGCAGACACAGGTCTTGCCCATGCCGCGGGCGACGACGGCCGCATGCGAGGTCTTGCCGCCGCGCGAGGTCAGGATGCCCTCGGCTGCGATCATGCCGTCGAGGTCGTCCGGGTTGGTCTCGCGCCGGATGAGGATGACCTTCTCGCCGGAGCGGGACCATTTGACCGCGGTGTACGAGTCGAAGACGGCCTTGCCGACCGCCGCGCCCGGCGACGCAGCGATGCCGCGGCCCAGCCGCTCCGTCTTCGCTTCGTCGTCGAAGCGCGGGAACATCAGCTGCGCGAGCTGCGCGCCGTTGACGCGCTGCAGGGCCTCGGCCTCGTCGATGAGCCCCTGGTCGACGAGCTGGGTGGCGATCCGGAAGGCGGCACCGGCGGTGCGCTTGCCGACCCGGGTCTGGAGCATCCACAGCTGGCCGCGCTCGATGGTGAACTCGATGTCGCAGAGGTCCTTGTAGTGGGTCTCCAGCGTCTCCATGATCTGCATCAGCTGGTCGTACGACTTCTTGTCGATGGACTCCAGCTCGGCGAGCGGCACGGTGTTGCGGATGCCCGCGACGACGTCCTCGCCCTGCGCGTTCTGCAGGTAGTCGCCGTACACGCCCTGGTGGCCGCTGGCAGGGTCGCGGGTGAAGGCGACACCCGTACCGGAGTCGGGGCCGAGGTTGCCGAAGACCATGGAGCACACGTTGACCGCGGTGCCGAGGTCGCCGGGGATGCGCTCCTGACGGCGGTAGAGCTTGGCCCGGTCGGTGTTCCACGAGTCGAAGACGGCCTTTATGGCCAGGTCCATCTGCTCGCGAGGGTCCTGCGGGAAGTCGCGTCCGGCGTCCCGCGTGACGATCTTCTTGAACTGCTTGACCAGCTTCTTCAGGTCGCCCGCGTCGAGATCCACGTCGACGGTGACGCCCTTGGCCTCCTTCGCGGCCTCCAGCGCCTCCTCGAACAGGTCGCCCTCGACGCCGAGGACGGTCTTGCCGAACATCTGGATCAGGCGGCGGTATGAGTCCCACGCGAACCGCTCGTCGCCGGACTGGGCGACGAGGCCGACGACGGAGGCGTCGGAGAGGCCGATGTTGAGGACCGTGTCCATCATTCCGGGCATCGAGAACTTGGCGCCGGAGCGGACGGAGACCAGCAGCGGGTCGTCGGCCTGGCCGAGCTTCTTGCCCATCCGCGCCTCAAGGGCGTCGAGGTGCGCACTCACCTCTTCGCGCAGGGCGGCCGGCTCGTCGCCGCTGTCGAGGTAGACCTTGCAGGCCTCGGTGGTGATGGTGAAACCCGGAGGGACGGGAAGCCCGAGGTTGGTCATCTCGGCGAGGTTGGCACCCTTCCCGCCGAGAAGGTCCTTCAGTTCCTTGTTGCCCTCGGTGAAGTCGTAGACGAACTTCTGAAGGTCTTCGTTTTCCGACACGAGTCTCGACTCCTCGACGACGCGGTGGCTGCCCTGACGGCGAGGAACATACCCAGATCGAAGGTGTCTCGGTACGTCCACTTGCCCGTCATGCGGCCTCAACCACCCGTCCGCCAGCAGATCGAAAGTGACCCCATGGGTGAGCCGAACGCACGTCTGCATTCAAGACTTGTACACATCGCTACGGAACGCTCCCCGGTCGCGCAGATCATGTGACCGTACGTAAGGGGAGAGTCGATCGATCAAACCGAAGTTACCTGGCACCCAGTGCCATCATTTGAGAAGTGCACCCTGTTCATTTGCGCTCAAACGAGCGTCACCTGTCTCAAGGTGGCGAGAATCACGCCGAGCCGGCCGCTCAGATGTCACCATCCGGACGCCTCCCAGGTGGCTCCCGGTGGCCCTCCGCTCACACAGCGGCAGACAAACGCATCACGCGGGCGCGCCGGCCGTCACTTCTCGGCCCGATCGGCCGATTCTCGCGGGATAACGCGCTCACATGAGCAAGGGCTCCGAGAGGGCACCGGGTGCCCTCTCGAGGAGGCCTGTCAGCCGCCCGACGTGTCCAGTTCCGCGTCCGCGCTGACGCCCGCGCAGTCGTACGGGTCCTTCAGCCAGCCGTCCGGGAGCACCACCCGGTTGTTGCCCGAGGTGCGTCCGCGCGGACCGTCGGCACCGTCCGGCCACGGCTGGTCCAGCTCCAGCTCCTGCAGCTGGGAGCCGAGTTCGTCGAGCGACGAGGTGATCGCCAGCTTCTTGCGCATCTCGGAGCCGACCGCGAAGCCCTTCAGGTACCAGGCGACGTGCTTGCGGAAGTCGATCACGCCGCGGGTCTCGTCACCGATCCACTCCCCGAGCAGCGTCGCGTGCCGCAGCATGACGTCCGCGACGGTCCGCAGGGAGGGCGCCTGCCGCGTCTCCGTACCCTCGAACGCGCTCACCAGGTCGCCGAAGAGCCAGGGGCGGCCCAGGCAGCCGCGGCCCACGACCACGCCGTCGCAGCCGGTCTCGCGCATCATCCTCAGGGCGTCGTCCGCACACCAGATGTCACCGTTGCCGAGGACGGGGATCTCCGGGACGTGTTCCTTGAGCCGGGCGATGGCGTCCCAGTCGGCGGTGCCGCCGTAGTGCTGCGCCGTCGTCCTGCCGTGCAGGGCGACGGCCGTCACGCCCTCCTCGACGGCGATCCGGCCGGCGTCGAGGAAGGTGAGGTGGTCGTCGTCGATGCCCTTGCGCATCTTGATGGTGACGGGCAGGTCACCGGCCTGCGAGACGGCCTGCCTGAGGATCGCGCGCAGCAGCGGCCGCTTGTACGGGAGCGCCGAGCCTCCGCCCTTGCGGGTGACCTTGGGGACCGGGCAGCCGAAGTTCAGGTCGATGTGGTCGGCGAGGTTCTCGTCGACGATCATGCGGACGGCCTTGCCGACCGTGACCGGGTCGACTCCGTACAGCTGGATCGAGCGCGGGGTCTCGCTCGCGTCGAAGTGGATGAGCTGCATGGTCTTCTCGTTGCGCTCGACCAGGGCCCGCGTCGTGATCATCTCGCTGACGAACAGCCCCTTACCGCCCGAGAACTCCCGGCACAGGGTGCGGAAGGGAGCGTTGGTGATGCCGGCCATGGGGGCCAGGACCACCGGCGGCTGCACGGTGTGCGGGCCGATGCGGAGCAGCTGGGGCGAGGGGGCGAGCGTGGTCATTCCCCCATTGTCGCGTACGCCGGGAACTGCTCCGGCGGCGGCGGGGACGCGCCGGGTCGCGCGGGTCCCGTCCCAGGGCTCCGTTGTCGGACCCCCCACGTAGCGTGAGGGGGACGGTACCGAACCAGAGAACGAGGGAACGACGCTCATGAACTCCGCCCGACCCGCCCGCTCCACCCGCCTCGCCCGCCCCTTAGGCCCGGGCGCTTCGGCTGCATCGGCTGCATCGACGGCATCGGCTGCATCAACCGCATCGACCGCCGGAAAGGCCCCCAGCCGCCGCACCCTGCTCTCACTGGGCACCGCAGGGGCAGCCGGTGCACTGCTCGCCTCCACCGCGGGTCCCGCCCGGGCCGCCGCGCGGACCCCCGGGCCCGGGTCCGCCAGCGTCGCGCTTCGCGAGCTGGAACGCGTCCATGGCGCCCGCGTCGGCGCGTTCGCGTACAACCTGGCCACCGGGGCCACCGTCCGGCACCGGGCCGATGAGCTCTTCCCCGTACTCTCCACGTTCAAGACGCTCGCCGCGGCGGCCGTGCTGAGGGACCTGGACCGGGACGGCGAGGTGCTCGGCCGGCTCGTCCGCTACACGAAGGCGGACTGTGTGGTCGATTCCCCGATCACCGACACACCTGGACACATCGCGAGCGGGCTGACCGTCGCCCAGCTCTGCGACGCGGCCATCTGCGACAGCGACAACACCGCGGGCAATCTGCTGCTGCGCGAGCTCGGCGGCCCTGGGGCGATCACCCGTTTCAGCCGCTCGATCGGTGACCCGACGACACGGCTCGACCGCTGGGAGCCCGAGCTCAATTCGGCCGAGCCCGGGCGGCGTACCGACACCACCACTCCGGCCGCCATCGCACGCGACTACGCCCGGCTGGTGCTCGGGGACGTACTGGAACCGGGCGACCGCGAGCGGCTGACCGGCTGGCTGCTGAACTGCCGGACCAGCGGGACCCGTTTCCGGCTCGGACTGCCGCCGGAGTGGACGGTCGCGGACAAGACCGGCGGCGGATCGTACGGCAGCTGCAACGACGTGGGCATCGCCTGGACACCGGACGGGACCCCGGTGGTGCTGGCCGTGCTGACGACCAAGCCGGACGGGGACGCGGGGGCGGCCGGGGACCATCCGCTGGTGGCCGGCGTCGCCGGGGTACTGGCAGCGGAAGTCGTTAGTTAGGCGTACTATCCATGAATGCCTGAGCTCAGCCACCGGCGACGGATGCTCGTACTGGCGATCTGCTGCATGAGCCTCCTGCTCGTCAGTCTCGACGTCACCGTCCTCAACGTCGCTCTGCCCGCCATGCGCCAGGACCTGGACGCGAGCGTCGCGGGGATGCAATGGACGATCGACGCGTACACGCTCGTCCTTGCCTCCCTGCTGATGCTCGCGGGGTCCACCGCCGACCGGATCGGCCGGCGCAAGGTCTTCATGGCCGGTCTCGTCCTGTTCACCCTGGGCTCGGCGCTCTGCTCGCTGGCACCCAGCCTGGAGATGCTCATCGCGTTCCGGATGGTGCAGGCCGTCGGTGGCTCGATGCTCAACCCCGTGGCGATGTCGATCATCACCAACACCTTCACCGACCCCCGCGAGCGCGCCCGTGCGATCGGTGTGTGGGGCGGGGTCGTCGGCGTCTCGATGGCCGCGGGACCGGTGGTCGGCGGCGCCCTGGTCGACTCGGTCGGCTGGCGGTCGATCTTCTGGATCAACCTGCCGGTCGGCATCGCCGCCTTGCTGCTGACCTGGCGGTACGTCCCCGAGTCCCGCGCCCCGAAGGCCCGTCGCCCGGACCCCGTCGGCCAGCTGCTGGTGATCACGCTGCTGGGCTCGCTGACGTACGCGATCATCGAGGCGCCGCAGAAGGGCTGGACCTCGGCGGAGATCCTCCTCCTCGCCGCGCTCGCGGCAGCCTCGCTCACCGGCCTGCTGGTGTACGAGCCCCGGCGCACCGACCCGCTGATCGACCTGCGGTTCTTCCGCAGCATCCCCTTCAGCGGGGCCACCGTCATCGCGGTCAGTGCCTTCGCCGCCCTCGGCGGCTTCCTCTTCGTCAACACGCTCTATCTGCAGGACGTGCGGGGCCTGAGCGCACTCACCGCCGGCCTCTACATGCTGCCGATGGCGGCGGTGGTCTGTGTGCTGTCACCCCTGTCGGGCCGGCTCGTCGCCAGCCGCGGGCCGCGCATCCCGCTGCTCGTCGCCGGTGTCGCGATGGCGGTGAGCGGGCTGATGTTCGCGGCGTTCGACGCGGAGACCGGCACCGCGTCGATGTTCACCGCGTATGTGCTGTTCGGTCTGGGCTTCGGCTCGGTGAACGCGCCCATCACCAACACCGCGGTCTCCGGGATGCCACGCTCCCAGGCGGGCGTGGCCGCGGCGGTCGCCTCGACCAGCCGCCAGATCGGGCAGACGCTGGGCGTCGCCGTGATCGGGGCGGTCCTTGCGGCGGGGGTGGCCGGTTCCTCGTACGGCAGCGGGTCCGCGGGCGACTTCGTCGAGGCCAGCAGGGCCGCCTGGTGGATCATCACCGGCTGCGGGGTGTGCGTCCTGCTGGTCGGCGCGCTGAGCAGCGGGCGCTGGGCCCGGGACACCGCCCGCCGGACCGCGGAACGGCTGGAGGATTCTGCTGTCATGCCCGCGTCCGGTGCTCCCGCGGGTCAGTCCTCGTCGGCGAGCACCAGGGCCTGAAGCCGCTCCAGCCGCTCGCGGGTCTCCTCGTCGCGTGGCACGTACGTCACCAGCCTCGGTCCGGCGGACGGGCCGAGCCAGAGGTCCGTGGTCTCCACCCGGAGCAGCCCGACATGGGCGTTGCGGAAGATCTTGGACCGGCCACCGGCTCCCAGCACCTCGTGCCGCGCCCAGGTCTCCCGGAATTCCGGCGAAGCCGCCTCCAGCCGCTCGCGCAGCGCCTTCCAGGAGGGTTCGGCGAGGTGTTCCGCCATCGCTGCCCGGAATTTGGCGGTCAGGAGACGTGCCACCTCGTCGATGTCCATGACCGAGGATCGCCACTGCTCGTTCGTGTAGGCCAGCAGCATGATGTTGCGGTCCTCGGGAGCGACGGCTTCCATGTCGCAGAGCAGCCGGCCGTAGGTGCGGTTGTGGGCGAGGACGTCGTACCGGCTGTTCTGTACGCAGGCCGGGATCGGTTCCAGTTGCCGCAGCATGGTGCGCAGCGCCGGGGTGATGCTCGGGCACTCCGTGCCGGGTGCCGGGTCGATGGCGGCGGCGAGGGAGAAGAGGTGGGTGCGCTCGCTGCGGTCCAGGAGCAGGGCGCGGGCGAGCGCGTCGAGGACCTGGGGCGAGACCTGGATGTCACGCGCCTGTTCGAGCCAGGTGTACCAGGTGACGCCGACGGCGGAGAGCTGGGCGACCTCCTCGCGGCGCAGCCCCGGGGTGCGCCGGCGGCGGCCCCGGACCAGCCCCACCTGCTCGGGGGTGATCCGCTCCCGGCGGCTGCGCAGGAAGTCCGCGAGCTCGTGGCGCCGGATCTCGGGTTCGGGCGGGCCGGAGAGCTCCCGGTGGGGCTCGGGGGCCTCCGGGATCCGAACCGCTTCTAGGTCCTTCCGCGCTGCCGTCACCATCGTCGTCATGCCTCCAGGGTGCGGGACCGTCCGATGCCATGCCAGGTGCTGCTTGTACCAGGATAAAGACACTCTGGTACCAGGCTCCGAGAAGAGCGATCGTCGGTTCCGTGAGTGAATCCTCTGTACGGCCGAAGACATACGCCGCCCCCGCCCCCGTGGTGCGGCACGACCATCCGGCCCCGGTGCTCGGCGCGCTGGGGCTGTTCACCGTGCTGCTGGGTGCGGCCCTCCCCCTGATCGACTTCTTCATCGTCAACGTCGCCCTGCCCACCATCGACCACGACCTGGCCGCGGGTCCCGCGCTGCTGGAACTGGTCGTCGCGGGCTATGGGCTCTCGTACGCCGTCCTGCTTGTCCTCGGCGGCCGGCTCGGCGACATGGCCGGCCGGCGCCGGCTCTTCCTGCTGGGCATCGCCGCTTTCGGGCTCACCTCACTGGCCTGCGGGCTCGCCCCGAACGCCTGGACGCTGGTCGGTGCGCGGGTGGCCCAGGGGGCCGCGGCGGCGCTGATGCTGCCGCAGGTGCTCGCCACCATCCAGGCGGCCACCTCGGGGCACCGGCGGGCCCGGGCGATGAGCCTGTACGGGGCCACGGCCGGGCTCTCCATGGTCGCGGGCCAGATCCTGGGCGGTGTGCTGGTCGCCGCTGCGCCGCTGTCGTCGGTGTTCGGCGAGAGCGCGGGGTGGCGCTCGGTGTTCCTGGTCAACGTTCCGGTGGCGGCCGTCGGGCTGTTCCTGGCGGCCCGCGCGGTGCCGGAGACCCGTTCGGAGCGGCCGGCGCCCATCGACGTACCGGGCACGCTGCTGCTCGCCCTGTCCCTGGTGACGCTGCTGGCCCCGCTCACCGAGGGGCGGGCCGCGGGCTGGCCGCTGTGGACCTGGGTGTCGCTGGCGCTGTTCCCGTTCGCCGCGGTCGCCTTCTACCGGGTGGAGCGGCGGGCCGACCGGCGCGGACTGGTTCCGCTGGTCCCGCCGAGCCTGTTGCGGCTCGACTCGCTGCGGCGCGGGCTGGCGCTGGTGGTGCCGTTCTCGATCGGCTTCGGCGGCTTCATGTTCGTCATCGCCGTGGCGCTCCAGCAGGGCCTGAAGCTGGGTCCGGCGGCATCGGGCCTGTCGATGGCCCCGATGGCGGTGGCCTTCTTCGCGGCCTCACTGGCCGGTCCGCGGCTGGTGCGGCGATACGGCAGCCGGGTCGTGACGGCCGGCGGACTGATCCAGGCGGCAGGCGTCGTCGTGCTCGCTCTCACGGTGTGGCACGGCTGGTCGGGCCTGGGGCTGCCGGGGCTGATTCCGGGGATGGCGATCGCCGGCCTCGGTCAGGGGCTGCAGCTGCCCGTCCTCTTCCGCATCGTGCTGTCCGACGTGCCGCCGGAGCGGGCCGGTGTGGGCGGCGGTGTCATGACGACGACCCAGCAGGCGGCGCTGGCGCTGGGCGTGGCGACGCTCGGCTCGCTGTTCCTGGCGCTGGCGCCGGGCTCGGGCATGCGGGACGCGCTGATCGTGACGCTGCTGGTCCAGCTGGCGGCTGTCGCGCTGACCACGCTGCTGAGCCTGCGGCTGCCGCGCAGCGTGGCCTGAGAGCGGGGCGCCGATACGGGTGTGGGCCCGGAACACCTCAGATGCCTGAGGTGTTCCGGGCCCACGGTCGTACGGGTGGTGCGAACTGTCCTCGGCGAGGAGGCGTCAGCTCTGCGCAGGCGCGTCCTGCTCCGGGGCGTCCTGCGCGGCGGGGGCGGCGGCGGCGTCCGACGGCTCGGTTCCGGCGGCGCGCTCACGCATCTTGCGCAGCAGCTCCGCCTTCTGCTCGGCGGCCGTCTTGCGGTTGGCGTTGCGCTCGGGGCCGGCGCCCTGCTGCTCGGCGCGGGACACCTTCTTGCGCTGTCCGCCGACACCGAGAAGGTTGTTACGGCTCTTGGCCACGGGGTTCTCCCATTCGTGGTGAAAGTGAGGTCTGAGAAGACCCTGGATCGGTCCGGTGGGCGGCGGGTGGTCGGACCCGCCGCGCTCTCACTCGTAGATCTGGAAGAACGAAGACATGGGCAAACGGTATCCCGCCCCCATCGGCCGCGGCACCGCGTTTTCTCCCCGCCGGGCGAAGCTCCTACTTCGCGGTCGGGTCGACCGTTGCCTGGTGGGCCTCGGTGAGGTGTTCCTCGGCCTTGAGCCAGGGCAGGAACTGCACCGCCCTGCGCCAGTCGCAGGTGTCGCAGCTCAGCTGCCGCTGCACCCCCGACTTCCGCACGTGAACGACGTGTTCACGGCCGTGCTGGTCCCATCTGCTGACCTTGCTCGTGGTCATGGACGGCATCCGAGCCTCCTGAGGGCGAGTGTGCCCAGTGTGCACGAAGCCCCCGGTTCCGTACGGGGAACCGGGGGCTTCGTGCAACGGGTACAGCGGGTACAGCGGGTGCGACGCGTCAGCAGCCGAGCAGGCGGGCGCCGAGGTACGCCTGGATCTGGTCCAGCGAGACGCGCTCCTGCTTCATGGTGTCGCGCTCGCGCACCGTCACCGCGTTGTCGTCGAGGGTGTCGAAGTCGACGGTGACGCAGAACGGCGTGCCGATCTCGTCCTGGCGACGGTAGCGGCGGCCGATGGCGCCCGCGTCGTCGAACTCGATGTTCCAGTTCTGCCGCAGGTCGGCCGCGAGGCCCTTGGCCTTCGGCGAGAGCTGCGGGTTGCGGGACAGCGGCAGGACCGCGACCTTGACCGGCGCCAGGCGCGGGTCGAGGCGCATCACGGTGCGCTTCTCCATGACGCCCTTGGCGTTGGGCGCCTCGTCCTCGATGTAGGCGTCCAGCAGGAAGGCGAGCATCGAACGGCCGACACCGGCCGCGGGCTCGATGACGTAGGGGGTCCAGCGCTCGCCGGCCTCCTGGTCGTAGAACTGCAGGTCCGTGCCGGAGGCCTTGGAGTGCGCCTTCAGGTCGTAGTCCGTGCGGTTGGCGACACCCTCCAGCTCGCCCCACTCGCTGCCGCCGAAGCGGAAGCGGTACTCGATGTCAGCGGTGCGCTTGGAGTAGTGGGAGAGCTTCTCCTTCGGGTGCTCGAACCACCGCATGTTCTCCTCGCGCAGGCCCAGGCCGGTGTACCAGTTCCAGCGCTGCTCCATCCAGTACTCCTGCCACTGCTCGTCCTCGCCCGGCTTGACGAAGAACTCCATCTCCATCTGCTCGAACTCGCGCGTGCGGAAGATGAAGTTGCCCGGAGTGATCTCGTTCCGGAAGGACTTGCCCATCTGCGCGATGCCGAACGGCGGCTTCTTGCGCGAGGTCTGCTGCACCTGACCGAAGTTGGTGAAGATGCCCTGGGCGGTCTCGGGGCGCAGGTAGGCCACCGAGCCGGAGTCCTGGGTCGGGCCGAGGTGCGTCGAGAGCAGGCCGGAGAACTGCTTGGGCTCGGTGAAGGTGCCCTTGTTACCGCAGTTGGGGCAGTTGAGGTCGGCGAGGCCGTTGACCGGCGGCTTGCCGTGCTTCTCCTCGTACGCCTCCTCCAGGTGGTCCGCGCGGTAGCGCTTGTGGCAGGAGGTGCACTCGGTCAGCGGGTCGGAGAACGTGGCGACGTGACCGGAGGCCACCCACACCTCGGGGGCCAGGATGACCGACGAGTCGAGTCCGACCACGTCCTCGCGCGAGGTGACCATGTAGCGCCACCACTGGCGCTTGAGGTTCTCCTTGAGTTCAACGCCCAGCGGCCCGTAGTCCCAGGCGGCACGCTGACCACCGTAGATCTCACTGCAGGGGTAGACGAAGCCACGGCGCTTGCTCAGGCTGACGATGGAGTCGATCTTGTCGGCGGCCACGGTGCTCTCTTCATTACGACGACGAAACGGGACAGGGGCGACGCGAAGCGCCTCGGTGGGGGGTGGTGGTCAGGAGACGGGTGCGCGAATACCTCAGATTACCGGCGGGCACGCCCCTTCGATCAAATCGGTATCGGACCAGCTCGCCGAGAAGCCCGTCGAGCAGCCCGCCGTGAGGGCGGCCGGGCCGCCTTGTTGACAATCGTTTCCACTTTTGTTGAAAATGACTGTCATGAACGTACGCCGCCTCATACCCACGACCGCCGTCGCCGGAGCAGTCGTCCTCGGCCTCACCGCACTCTCCGCCTGCTCGGCGTCCGACGCAGCCGACCGCAAGAACGGCGACAAGCTGAACGTGGTGGCGTCGTTCTATCCGATGCAGTTCCTCGCCGAGCAGATCGGCGGAAACCACGTCTCCGTCTCCACGCTGACCAAGCCGGGCGTGGAACCGCACGACCTGGAGCTCAGCCCGCGGGAGGTCGGCGGCCTGAGCGACGCGGACTACATCCTCTACCTCAAGGGCCTCCAGCCCGCCGTCGACGACGCGATCAAGCTCTCCGAGTCCGAGCACACCGTCGACGCCGCGAAGCTCACCACGCTGGAGGACCACGGCGCCGAGGTCGGCGGCGAGGAGCACGCCCACGAGCACGAGGGCGACGAGGCCGGCGCCGACCCGCACATCTGGCTGGACCCGGTGAAGTACGCCCAGGTCGCCAAGGGGGTGGGTGCGTCCCTGGAGAAGACCGACCCGGACCACGCCGCGGACTACCGCAAGAACACCGACGCCCTGGTCACCAAGCTCGACGCACTCGACACCGCGTACGAGAACGGGCTCAAGAACACCGCGACCAGGACGTTCATCACCACCCACTCCGCCTTCGGGTACCTCGCCGAGCGCTACGGCCTCACCCAGGAGGGCATCGCCGGCATCGACCCCGAGGCCGAGCCCAGCCCCGCGCGGATCAGCGCCCTGCACTCGATCGCACAGGAGAAGAACGTCACCACCGTCTTCTTCGAGACGCTCGCCAGCGACAAGACCGCGAAGACCGTGGCGCGGGACACCGGCCTGAAGACCGACGTCCTGGACCCGCTGGAGGGAATCACCGGCAAGTCCAAGGGCGATGACTACATCGAGGTCATGGAGTCCAACCTCACCGCGCTGCAGAAGGCACTGGGCGCGAAGTGAGCGACACCGACCCGGCCGACCCGAACCGCGCAGCAGCACCGGAGGCGCTCATGCCCGAGCCCCAGAGCACCACACCGAGCACCGCACCCGACCCCGTGATCGTGGTGCGCGACGCCGCGGCCACCCTCGGCGCACGCCCCGTGCTGCGCGGCATCGATCTGACCGTGCACCGCGGCGAGGTGGTCGCCCTGCTCGGCGCCAACGGTTCCGGCAAGTCGACCGCCGTGCGCTCCGTCATCGGCCAGGTCCCGCTCACCGGCGGCACCGTCGAGCTCTTCGGCACCCCGCTGCGCCGCTTCCGCGACTGGGCCCGGATCGGCTACGTACCGCAGCGCACCACCGCGGCCGGCGGTGTGCCCGCCACGATCCGCGAGGTCGTCGCCTCCGGGCGGCTTTCGCGCACCCGGCTGGGGCTGCCGCGCAAGGCGGACCGCGCCGCCGTCGACCGCGCCATCGCGCTCGTCGGCCTCGCCGACCGCGCCAAGGACTCCGTGGACGCCCTCTCCGGCGGCCAGCACCAGCGCGTACTGATCGCCCGCGCGCTCGCCTCCGAACCCGAGCTGCTGATCATGGACGAGCCGATGGCCGGCGTCGACCTGGCCAGCCAGGAGATCCTCGCCGAGACCCTGCGCGAACAGGTCGCGGCCGGCACCACCGTGCTGCTCGTCCTGCACGAGCTCGGCCCGCTGGAGCCCCTGATCGACCGGGCCATCGTGCTGCGCGACGGCTGCGTGATGCACGACGGGCCGCCCCCGAAGGCACTCGGGCAGCACGCACTGCCCGGCCACGACCACGTACACCCCCACGCGGCCTCCGAGCCCGTCCGGACGGGACTGCTGAGCTGATCATGGAATTCCTCACCCCTCCCTTCATGCAGCGGGCGCTGATCGCCGCCGTACTGGTCGGCGTCATCGCCCCCGCCGTCGGCATCTACCTGGTGCAGCGCCGGCAGGCCCTGATGGGCGACGGCATCGGCCATATCGCGATGACCGGCGTCGGCCTCGGCTTCCTGCTCTCCACCAGCCCGGTCTGGATGGCCACGGCCGTCGCCGTCGTCGGCGCCGTCACCATGGAGCTGATCCGCTGGTACGGACGCACCCGCGGCGACATCGCGCTGGCGATGCTCTTCTACGGCGGCATGGCGGGCGGTGTCCTGCTGATCAACCTCTCCGACACCGGCTCCAACGCCAACCTCACCTCGTACCTCTTCGGCTCGCTGTCCACGGTCTCGTCCGAGGACATCACCGCGATCGCCCTGCTGGCGGCGTTCGTGCTGCTGGTGACGGTGGGGCTGCGACGACAGCTGTTCGCCGTCAGCCAGGACGAGGAGTTCGCCCGGGTCACCGGGCTGCCCGTGCGCGTGCTGAACCTGCTGATCGCGGTCACCGCCGCGGTGACCGTCACCGTCGCGATGCGGGTCGTCGGGCTCCTGCTGGTCAGCGCCCTGATGGTGGTCCCGGTCGCCGCCGCGCAGCAGATCACCCGCTCCTTCAAGGTGACGTTCGTGCTCTCGGTCGTCACCGGGGTCGCGGTGACCCTGGCCGGCACCATCACCTCGTACTACCAGGACGTCCCCCCCGGCGCGACGATCGTGCTGCTGGCCATCGGAGTGTTCATCGCCCTGACGCTGCTCGCCGCCCCGCTGGCCCGGATCCGGGCCAGCCGCCGCGAAACGGCGGACGACCGGTGCACCCTGGAGGTACCGGTCACCCGCCGGCCCGCGGACGACGTCCACGTCTGACCGTGCCGCCGGTGCGGACTGGCACAATGGCCCGACATACGTACGGGCGACACGAGGAGGCTCCTGTGGCGACGGCGCCGATCAGTGGAACGAACGCTGCACCGGTACGCGGCCGGTCGACCCGGCAGCGGACAGCGGTGGCTGCGGCGCTCGACGAGGTGGACGAGTTCCGCAGCGCCCAGGAACTGCACGACGTACTCAAGCACCGCGGTGACTCGGTCGGGCTGACCACGGTCTACCGCACCCTGCAGTCCCTCGCGGACGCGGGCGAGGTCGACGTGCTGCGCACCACCGAGGGCGAGTCCGTCTACCGCCGGTGCTCGACCGGCGACCACCACCACCATCTGGTGTGCCGGATGTGCGGCAAGGCCGTCGAGGTGGAGGGCCCGGCGGTGGAGCAGTGGGCCGAGACCATCGCGGCACAGCACGGCTTCGTGAACGTGGCCCACACCGTCGAGGTCTTCGGCACGTGCATGGAGTGCGCAAGCGCCAAGGGGTGAGCCCGGGGCCCCGCTCCTCGCCGGAGAGGCTGGGAGATGCCGGGCTTCGGCTGTCAGGCCTTTGTCAGGTGCCGGTCGAAGATCTCGCGCAGGCGGTCCACGTCGGACCGGTCCTGGGCGCCGCGCTTGGCTATCACGGTCAGGGCGGTGGCGTTCTTGTCGTCGCTGAGCATCACGAAGAGATCTGGTGTCTCCACGTACTGCGGCTGCGCCTGCCACCTGACGACCGCACTGGTGTTGTCCGTGTCGACGCTGACGCCGGACTCTTCGACCCGCACCCGGAACTCGCCCTGCCGCCCCACGAACCGGAACAGCTGGCGTGCCATCAGCCACGGGCTCAGGAGCAGCAGCGGGCCGCAGACCAGCATCAAAATCAGCAGCGCCACCGGCGTTTCGCTGCCTGTCGCCAGGGACAGCGAGGCGGTCACGACGGCGCAACCCGTCGTGACCACCCCCAGGATCCGCTGCCGCCGGCCCGTCGCACTGACCCGGTTGCGGGCGCGGAGCGCCGCCGAATAGTCCCGCAGCACCGGGTGGTATCTCAGCTCGACCGCACCGTGCACGGCCCCCTGCTGCCCACTCATGGCCCCCCCCTGAAGTGTGAAGAGCCGTGATCGTACCGGCAAAGGATCAGGCCGTGGGTTCCGCCTTCTGTGCCGCCTCAACCGCCCCGCCGAAGCGCCGGTCGCGCTGCGCGAACTCCAGGCAGGCCCGCCACAGGTCGCGACGGTCGAAGTCCGGCCACAGCACGTCCTGGAAGACCATCTCGGCGTACGCGCTCTGCCAGATCAGGTAGTTGGAGGTGCGCTGCTCACCACTGGGGCGGACGAAGAGGTCGACGTCCGGCATGTCCGGGTAGTAGATGTACTTCGCGAACGTCTTCTCGTTGACCTTCGACGGGTCGAGCTTCCCGGCCGCGACGTCCTGGGCGATCCGCTGCGCGGCGTCCGCGATCTCGGCACGGCCGCCGTAGTTGACGCAGAAGTACAGCGTCATCTTGTCGTTGTCCTTGGTCTGCTCCTGGGCGACCTGGAGCTCCTGGACGACGGACTTCCACAGCTTCGGCATGCGGCCGACCCAGCGGATCCGGATGCCGAGTTCGTCCATCTCGTCGCGGCGGCGGCGGATGACGTCCCGGTTGAAGTTCATGAGGAACTTCACCTCCTCCGGCGACCGCTTCCAGTTCTCCGTCGAGAACGCGTACAGCGAGAGGTTCTTGACGCCCATCTCGATGCAGCCCTTGAGCACGTCCATGACGACGCCCTCGCCCACCCTGTGGCCCTCGGTGCGCGGCAGACCGCGCTCCTTGGCCCAGCGGCCGTTGCCGTCCATCACGACGGCGACGTGCTTGGGCACCAGCTCGCCGGGGATCTTCGGGGGCACGGCACCGGACGGGTGCGGCTCCGGGGTCTTGTAGTCGCGCCGGTTACGGCCGCCGAAAATCCCAGGTACTGCCATGAACTGTCTCGCTCCCTGTGCCTGATCCACTGATCGCCTGATCTGCTGATCTACCTGATCGCCTGATCTGCCTGTGTCACTTTTCCACGTACCGCAGTGAGCGCAGCCCGCGCTCCAGATGCCAGTGCAGATAGGCGGACACCAGCCCGCTCCCCTCCCTGACATGACGCGCCTCGCACGCGTCCGCCGTCTCCCAGTCGCCGGACAGCAGGGCGCTCAGCAGGGTGACGGCCTCAGCCGAGGGTACGACGCTGCCGGGCACCCGGCAGTCGCCGCAGATGACGCCGCCCGCCGCGACGGAGAAGAACCGGTTCGGACCGGGCATTCCGCACCGGGCGCAGTCGACGAAACTGGGGGCGTAGCCGTTGACCGCGAGCGAACGCAGCAGGAACGCGTCGAGGATGAGATTCGGCTCGTGCTCCCCGCGGGCCAGCGTGCGCAGGCCTCCCACCAGCAGGAGGTACTGCTGGACCGCGGGCTCGCCCTCGTGGTCGGTGAAGCGTTCGGCGGTCTCCAGCATCGCGGTGCCGGCGGTGTAGCGCCCGTAGTCGGTGACGATCGCGCCGCCGTACGGGGCGATGGTCTCGCTCTGGGTGCAGAGCGGCAGCCCGCGCCCGATCAGTTCGCTGCCGCGCGCGAAGAACTGCACGTCCACATGGGAGAACGGCTCCAGCCGGGCCCCGAACTTCGACTTCGTGCGCCGCACCCCGCGTGCGACGGCCCGTACCCGGCCGTGGCCGCGGGTCAGGATCGTGATGATCCGGTCGGCCTCGCCCAGCTTCTGCGTGCGGAGCACCACGCCGTCGTCCCGGAACAAGCTCATGGCTCCATTGTCCGGTACGCGGATGGCCCGGCGGGCCCGCCCCCGGAACCCGGTCCGCTCAGCTCCCTGCCGCGCCGCCGCCCGCGGGCACGACGAGCCCGGATTCGTAGGCGACGATCACCAGCTGGGCCCGGTCGCGGGCGGCCAGCTTGCCCATGATCCGGCTGACGTGCGTCTTGGCGGTGAGCGGGCTGAGGCCGAGAGTCCCGGCGATCTCGGTGTTGTTCAGACCGCGTGCGACGAGGGCGAGAACCTGGCGTTCCCGGTCGGAGAGCGTCCCGGGCCCGCCGGGCCCGGCGCCGGTCGGGGGCCGGGGGGCGCTGAGGACCCGGGCGATGAGCCGGGCTGTCGGGCCGGGCGACAGCAGGGACTCGCCCGCGGCCACCGTCTTGATGGCGGCGAGCAGGTCGGCGGGCCTGGTGTCCTTCACCAGAAAGCCGGAGGCGCCGGCGCGCAGCGCCTCGACGATGTGGTCATCGGTGTCGTACGTGGTCAGGACCAGGACCTTCACCCCGGCCAGGTCCTCGTCGGCGGCGATGCGGCGGGTCGCCTCGATGCCGTCGAGTTCGGGCATCCGGATGTCCATCACGACGAGGTCGGCGCGGGCGGTGCGGGCGAGCGCGACGGCTTCGAGGCCGGTGCCGGCCTCGCCGACGACCTCCATGCCCGGGTCGGAGCCGACGAGCATCGCGAACGCCGCCCGCACGAGCGTCTGGTCGTCGGCGAGCAGTACGCGGATCATGATGCGGTCTCCGATGCCAGTTTCTGTTCCGGGCGGCCCTGCGCTCGTTCCGGTGCCTGTTCCTGTGGCGGTGCCGGTGCCGGTGCCGGATCTTGTTCCTGTTCCTGTGCCGGAGCCTGTTCCTGTTCCTGTGCCGGAGCCTGTTCCTGTTCCGGAGCCTGTTCCTGGAACGGCAGCAGCGCCGAGACCTCGAAGCCGCCGCCGGGGCGGGGCCCGGCGTCCAGGGTGCCGCCCGTGGTGCGGGCCCGTTCCCGCATGCCCACGATGCCGAACCCGGGCGTGGAGCCGTCGTCCACCGGACCGGTGCCGTCGTCCGTGACCGTGACGCGCAGGGCGCCCGGGCCGGCGGGTTCGACGGCGACGACGACGCGGACGCCGGGGCCCACGTGCCGTACCGCGTTCGTCAGGGACTCCTGGACGATGCGGTACGCGGCCGCTCCGGTCGCCGGGGCGAGGCGGCTGTCCGGTGCGCGCACCCGGAGGTCGACCTGCGCCCCGGCCGCCTCCGCGGCCCGTACGAGACCGGGGAGTGCGGCCAGACCGGGCAGCGGGCCGTCCGTGTCGTGCCGGTTGCCGTTCCCGGTGTCGCGCAGCACCTGGAGGGTGGTCCGGAGTTCCGCCCTGGCCTCCCGGCAGGTGTCGGCGATGTCGTCCAGGGACGCGGCGATCGCCTGCCGGTCGAGCCGTTCCGGGTCGACGGTCAGGATGTGCGAGGCGACGGAGGTCTGCACGCCGATGAGGGTGATGCTGTGGGCCAGCAGGTCGTGCAGATCGCGGGCGATCCGCAGCCGCTCCTCGGCGACCCGCCGACGGGCCTCCTCCTCGCGGGTCCGCTCGGCGCGTTCGGCGCGCTCCAGCATCGAGGCGACGTACTGGCGGTAGATGCGTACGTCGACACCGCAGAACAGCACGGCGACGATCCACCCGGAGATGCGCAGCAGTTCGAGGCCCTGATGGGCGTCGATGGTGAGCACCACCGTCACCATCACGGACGTCACCCCGATGCCGGTGAGCAGGGTCCGCAGCGGGCGGCCGGTCACGGCCACGGTGTAGAGCACGATCCAGGTCTGCGGCATCGGAGCCGTATGGGCGTTGTCGAGGCCGTGGTAGAGCATCAGCAGCGGAATCATGGCGAGCAGGACGAGGACGGGGTTCCGTCGCCGCCACACGAGCGGTGCGACGCTGGCCGTCAGCAGGAGCCAGCCGAGCGCGTCGGGCGCCACGTCGTCGTCGGCGAACAGGGCGAGGGCGGCGGAGAGCGCACCGGCGCCCACGGCTACGAGGGCGTCGGTGCGCGTCTTGTGCGGCGCGTGCATCGGGTCGCGGTTGACGACGGCCAGGATGCGCTCGCGGCGGCGTGCGGTGGTGGACACGCCGCCATCCTCCGGTACGGGCCGGGGCACTGTCAGGGGGTCCCGACGAGTTCCGGTTCGCGCGGGGCGGGTGCGGCAGGGGTACGGCTGAGCGCGCCGGGCCACCACATCCTCCGCTGCAGGGCCACGCTCGCCGAGGTCACCAGGTAGGTACGGACGAGGAAGGTGTCGAGCAGGACGCCCACGGCGATGACGAAGCCCATTTCGACCAGGGAGGTCAGCGGCATGTTCGTCAGGACGGCGAAGGTGGCGGCGAGCACCAGCCCCGCCGAGGCGATCACGCCACCGGTGGTGCGCAGTGCGGTGAGCGCGGCCTCGGTGGGTTCGGCACCGCCCCGGGCCTCCTCGCGGACCCGGTGCATCAGGAAGATGCCGTAGTCGACGCCGAGGGCCACCAGGAAGACGAAGGAGAGCAGCGGCAGCCCGGGGTCGGTGCCCTTGAGCCCGAGGACCGGTTCGAAGAGCAGTCCGCCGATGCCGAGCGCGGCACCCCAGACCGCGACGACGGCGGCGACGAGCAGCAGCGGGGCGACGAGGCTGCGCAGCAGGACGATCAGGATCAGCAGGACGGAGAGCAGGACGAGCGGGACGACGATCCCGAGGTCCCGTGAGCTGGCCGTCTCCAGGTCCATCTGCTGGGCGCCGGGGCCGCCGACGTGGCTGCCCTCCAGGCCGTCGCGCAGGCGGTGGATGGTGTCCCGCTCCCCCGCGGACTCCGGCCGGGCCTCGGCGACGACGGACAGTTCGGTCCAGCCGCCGCCGCTGCGGCCGCGCTCGGCGGAGGTGACGCCCTCCGTCGTACGGGCCTTCGCCAGTGCGGCACCGGCCCGGCCGGTGGGGGTGATCACGGTGATCGGCTGGGCGGAGCGGCCGGGGTAGGCGTCGGCGAGGGTCGCCATGGCGATGACCGAGTCCGGCTTGCTGGTGAAGGAGTCCTCCTGCTTCAGGTCGCCCGGCAGGTTGAACGCCCCGAGCGACAGCGCGCCCAGCAGTACCCCGCCGGTCACCAGCACCGCGACGGGCCGGCGTCCGGCCGAGCCGCCCATGGCGGCGAAGAGGGAGCGGCGCTTCTTCGGCTCGGTGCCGTACATGGGCACGAGGGGCCAGAACACCCGGCGGCCCAGGAGCACCAGGACGGCAGGAAGCAGCGTCAGCATGGCCAGGAGCGCGCACAGCACCCCGACGGCGGCGATGGGCCCCATGCCCCGGCTGCTGGTGAGATCGGCGGCCAGCAGGCACAGGAGGCCCGCTGCGACGGTGGCGGAGGACGCGACGACGGCGGGCCCGCAGCCGCGCAGCGCCGCCGCCATCGCCTCGTGCGGCCGGGCGAAGCGGGTGAGTTCCTCGCGGTAGCGGGAGACGAGCAGCAGGGCGTAGTCCGTGCCCGCCCCGAAGACGAGGATCGTCATCACCGCGGAGCTCTGGCCGGTGACGGTGACGTCGAAACCCCGGTTGAGGCCGTAGACGACCGCCATCGACAGGGCGTCGGCGACGCCCGCGACGACGAGCGGCACCAGCCACAGCAGCGGGCTGCGGTAGATGAGGATCAGCAGGATCGCGACGACCGCGACGGTCGTGTAGAGGAGGGGGCCGCCGAGCGAGCCGTACACCTTCTGCGCGTCGGCGTTCAGGGCGCCGGGCCCGCCGACCTCGACGCTCAGCCCGCCGCCGCCCTTCACGGTCTCGCGCACCTCGTCGACGAACGCGGTGCGCGCCTCGTCGTCCTGGCCGGGCTCGGTGGTGGAGACCGGGTACATCAGCGTCGTGCCGTCCTCGGACGGCACGGCCCGGGGCGGCGCGGTGAGGGTGTGGGCGCCCGCCACCCCGCCGGTCTGCCGGGTCGCGGCAGCCCGGTCGGCGGCGGTCAGTCCGCCGTCGCGGTGGTACACGAGGACGAGGTCGGTCGACTCGCCGCCGGGCAGCGTGTCCTGGATCTTCGCGACCTGGGTGGAGTCGGCGCTCGCCGGCAGATAGTCGACGGCGCGGTTGACCTGTACGTCCCCGAGCTTGCCGGCCGGCGGGCCGGCGATCGCGATCACGGCGGCCCAGAGCGCGACGATCGCCCAGGGCACCATGCGCCACCGGTTGCGTGGCCGCGTCCGCTCGCCACTGTCCTGTGCTGCGGCCCTCATGGGAGGCCCCCCTCGTCCGTGCGGGTGT
The DNA here is from genome assembly GCF_044742205.1 of Streptomyces sp. NPDC087901. Taxonomy (NCBI): domain Bacteria; kingdom Bacillati; phylum Actinomycetota; class Actinomycetes; order Kitasatosporales; family Streptomycetaceae; genus Streptomyces; species Streptomyces sp. NPDC087901. Next base: position 537,729 of record NZ_JBIUUC010000001.1, on the reverse strand, counting down.
CCGGTCATCTCCAGACTCCCGCCGGGCCGGGGGCACCTCGTCGCGCTGGGGGCCGACTTCCCGGCTACTGCCGGGGAGGGCATGACGGCCCGGCTACTCCAGCGGGAGTACCGGGCCGGTGCAGAGAGAAAGGGATCAGGAGGGCGTACGCGCGGCCGCCGCGAGCAGCCGGGCGGTGTCCTCGGCGCGGAGCCGCAGCGCCCCGCCGATCGTGGTCAGCACCTCGCGCTCGGCCGGGCTGTACGGGCCGTCGGCGAGGGCGATCCGGGCGCCCTGGAGCAGAATCGATTCGCGGCCCGCGGGCGCCAGATGCGCGGCGAGGGGCTCCAGGGCCTCGTGGAGTTCGATGGCGAGAGCCGCCCCGCAGGCCTCGGCGGCGGGGTCGAACGCGGAGCCGTGGCCGATGTCGGCGGAGAGGACCTCGACGACGGTGGCGAGCTGCTCCTGTGTGCAGTCGTCGAATCCGGCGCCGCGCACGGTCTCCACAGCCGTCTCCAGGACCGTACGGGAGGTGCTGCCGCCCGCCGCGAGGACCCCGAGGGTCACGGTGTGGACGGCGTCCCTGAGCATCGCGGAGAAGCGTGTGGTGGTGGGGTGGTCGAGCGCCTCGGGGTCGAAGTGGGCGTGGCAGGCGGCGCATTCGACGACCGGTCCCACGGTGCCGCGTCGCAGCAGCGGTACGCCGAGGACCGCGAAGCGGCGGCGGCCGGTGAGACGGCGGTAGTTGCGGTCGCCCCCGCAGCCGGGGCAGAAGAACTCGCCGTCACCGACGGTGTCCCACAGGGTGCGGGTGCCGCAGATACGCAGCTTTGTGGCGCTTCGTCCCAGGCTTGACCGCACGTCGCACACCTCCGTAATGCTCCGGCAACATTGCCGTGTTGGACGTGATGTTAACCACATCCGTGAAGCCGCGTCAGCATCTCGCTCGTCACAACCGCCCGGAGATGGCCGAACCCCGCCCCCCGGGTACGGGTGGGCGGGGTTCACGGACCGTGCGACTTCATGCCCTTTCGGGCGCCGGGTCAGCGGGTGGCGCGGTTGACGGCCGAGACGACCGCCTTCAGGGAGGCCCGCGTGGTGTTGGCGTCGATGCCGATGCCCCACAGGACCATTCCGTCGATGGCGCACTCGATGTACGAGGCGGCCTGCGCGCTCGCACCCTCGCTCATCGTGTGCTCGGTGTAGTCCAGCAGCCGCGCGTCGATACCGATGGCCTGCAGCGCTTCGAAGAACGCGGAGATCGGCCCGTTGCCGGTGCCGGTGAGCACGGTGTCCACGCCGTCCACGGTCGCCTCGACGGTGATCGTGTCCTGGCCGTCCGAACCGGTCGTGGTCTGGCCGGAGCGGATCTGTACGCGTCCCCATTGAGCCGCAGCGTTCTCCGGGTTGGGCAGGTACTCGTCCTGGAAGGTGGTCCAGATCTGCGCCGGGGTGACCTCGCCGCCCTCGGCGTCGGTCTTGGCCTGAATGATCCGCGAGTACTCGATCTGCATCCGGCGCGGCAGGTCCAGCTTGTGGTCGTTCTTCAGGACGTAGGCGATTCCGCCCTTGCCGGACTGCGAGTTGACCCGGATGACCGCCTCGTAGCTGCGGCCGACGTCCTTCGGATCGATCGGCAGGTAGGGCACCGCCCACTCGAGGTCGTCCACCGTCTTGCCCTGGGCGGCCGCATCGGCCTCCATGGCGTCGAAGCCCTTCTTGATGGCGTCCTGGTGGGAGCCGGAGAAGGCGGTGTAGACCAGGTCGCCCGCGTAGGGGTGGCGCGGGTGGACCTCCATCTGGTTGCAGTACTCGCTGGTGCGGCGGATCTCGTCGATCTGCGAGAAGTCGATCTGCGGGTCGACGCCCTGCGAGAACAGGTTCATGCCCAGCGTCACCAGGTCGACGTTGCCGGTGCGCTCGCCCTGGCCGAACAGGCAGCCCTCGATCCGGTCCGCACCGGCCATCAGGGCCAGTTCGGCGGCGGCGACGGCGGTGCCGCGGTCGTTGTGCGGGTGGACGGACAGGCAGACGAACTCGCGGCGCGACAGGTTGCGCGACATCCACTCGAACCGGTCCGCGTGCGTGGACGGCGTCGAACGCTCCACGGTGGCGGGCAGGTTGAGAATGATCTCGCGGCCCTCCTCGGGCTGCCAGACGTCACAGACCGCCTCGCAGACCTCCAGGGCGAAGTCCAGCTCGGTGTCGGTGAAGATCTCGGGGCTGTACTGGTAGCCGAAGATCGTCTCCTCGCCGAGGATCTTCTCGGCGTACTCCATGACCAGCCGGGTGCCGTCCACCGCGATCTGCTTGACCTGCTCCTTCGAGCCGCGGAAGACCACGCGGCGGAAGGTGGGGGCGGTGGCGTTGTACAGGTGCACGGTGGCGCGGTGGGCGCCGCGCAGGGACTCGACGGTCCGCTCGATCAGTTCCTCGCGGGCCTGCGTCAGGACGGAGATCGTCACGTCCTCGGGGATCGCGCCCTCTTCGATGATGGAGCGGACGAACGCGAAGTCGGTCTCGCCCGAGGACGGGAAGCCGACCTCGATCTCCTTGTAGCCCATGCGAACCAGCAGGTCGAACATCTCGCGCTTGCGGGCCGGCGACATCGGGTCGATCAGGGCCTGGTTGCCGTCGCGCAGGTCGGTGGAGAGCCAGCGGGGTGCCTGGGTGATCCGCTCCCCGGGCCAGGTGCGGTCCGGGATCTCGACGGCCTCGTACCGACCGTACTTGTGAACGGGCATCCCTGACGGCTTCTGCAGCGCCGTGGCGTTGGTGATCGGCGTGGGGCGGCCCACGGCGTTCTCGGCGGGGGTCTGCGCGGGGTTCACTGCGGTCATGGCGTAGGGCTCCTCGGGGTCCTGCAAGGGGACGGCCGACTGTGTCGCTGCAACACCAGACTCCGCGGGGAGGGGGTCGGCCTACGACTACAGGCCCTCGCCGCGGCAGCTAAGAAGAAGCAGCCCGAAACGCATGATGCGACGAGGCTAGCCCAGTGGCGCCCGAGACGTCGGTGCCGTATCAGTATGCGGGACCGGGCGCCGGTAACGGGTGAACAGTGATGGATCACTCTATTTCGTCAATCCAGGTAGCAACCAGTGACTTTGCCATCACACGCTGCCACAGTCGTGTGTATGCAGCCTCGATCTCAGCACGGGTTCCACCCCGTCTTCTGCACCATCGTGCCGCCCCACGTCCTCGACAAGCTGTCGCAGTCCGACGACCCCGTCCTCGCGGGCCCGGCCCGCCGCACTCTGGAGGCCGACGCCGCCCGGCGCACCCGGCGTCAGGTGACCACCGTCGTCCGGACCCGCATCGACCCGGCGCCCGAGGGCGACCGGTCCGGCAAACCCGACCGCACGCTCTACGACTGCCGCCACGGCACGGACCTCCCCGGGACGAAGGTCCGCGCCGAGGGCGAGGAGCCCACGTCCGACGCCAGCGTCAACCGCGCGTACGCGGGCCTCGGCGCCACCTTCGAACTGTTGCTCAGCGCCTACGGCCGCCGTTCGATCGACGGCAACGGGCTGCCGCTGATCGGCTCCGTGCACTACGACGAGAAGTACAACAACGCCTTCTTCGACGGCGAGCAGATGGTCTTCGGTGACGGGGACGGGGAGATCTTCCTGGACTTCACCGTCGCCATCGACGTGATCGCCCATGAGCTGGCGCACGGACTGACCCAGCACACGGCCAACCTGAACTACTACGGCCAGTCCGGGGCGCTCAACGAGTCGGTCTCGGACGTGTTCGGCTCCCTGGTGAAGCAGTACTCGCTCGGCCAGACCGCCGCGCAGGGCGACTGGCTGATCGGCGCGGGGCTGCTGGCTCCCCGCGTCCAGGGGGTGGCGCTGCGCTCGATGAAGGCGCCCGGTACCGCGTACGACGACGACGTGCTCGGCAAGGACCCGCAGCCCGCCTCCATGGACGACTACATCCACACGGGCGAGGACAACGGCGGGGTGCACCTCAACTCCGGCATCCCGAACCGCGCGTTCTATCTGCTTGCCATCGCGCTCGGCGGCAGTTCCTGGGAGCGGGCGGGTCAGCTCTGGTTCGATGTGCTCACCGGTGGTGAACTGGCGGTGGACGCGGACTTCGCGTCCTTCGCCCGGCTGACCGTGGCGGCGGCCCGCAGCCGCTTCGGTGAGGGCGACGAGGTGGAGGCGGTCCTCAAGGCCTGGTCGGAGGTGGGCGTACCGACCGCGTAGGCCCCGGGGCCCGTCCGTCGAGGAAGGACACCGCATGCGGATTCAGGTGAGCAGGACCGGCGGCTTCGCCGGCATCGCGCGCCACCGCGAGATCGACACCTCGGGACGGGCCGACGCCCACGAGTGGGAGGCCCTGGCCGAATCGGCGGTCACCGGCGGCCGGGAGGCTCCCGCGAGGGGCGTTCCGGACGGCTTCAGCTACCGGATCACGGTCGACGGCCGCACCGTGCACTGCGCGGACCCGCGACTGACCGACGCCCAGCGCGCCCTGGTCTCACGCGTCCTGAAGGAGGGCGCGTGAGACCGGCGGCGTACGTCTGACAGGGCTCGGAAACGGCCCGCTGTTCCTCCGGGGCCCGGAACCCTGGCCTGTGCGGCTACTCGGGAACCGGCCCTTCCCGCCGCCCTCGCACTCCTCGGCCCCAAGGGGCCTCAGTGGCTTCGCACGGCTGCGCCGGCTTCCCGATCGTGGCCCCGCTCAGAACCCCAGCTTGCGCAGCTGCTTCGGATCGCGCTGCCAGTCCTTGGCGACCTTCACATGCAGGTCGAGGAAGACCGGTGTGCCCAGCAGCGCCTCGATGTGCTTGCGCGACTTCGTGCCGACATCCTTCAGCCGCTTGCCCTTCGGGCCGATGATGATGCCCTTCTGGCTGGGCCGCTCGATGTAGACGTTGGCGTGGATGTCGAGCAGCGGCTTGTCGGCCGGACGGTCCTCGCGCGGCAGCATCTCCTCGACGACGACCGCGATGGAGTGCGGCAGCTCGTCCCGTACGCCTTCGAGCGCCGCCTCACGGATCAGTTCCGCGACCATGACCATCTCGGGCTCGTCGGTGAGGTCGCCCTCCGGGTAGAGCGGCGGGCTCTCCGGGAGCAGCGGGGCGATCAGGTCGGCCAGCAGGCCGACCTGGTCGTCCTTGACCGCCGAGACGGGGATGATCTCCGCCCACTCGAAGCCGAGCTCCTCGCCGAGGCGGGAGACGGCCAGCAGCTGTTCGGCGAGCTGCTTGGACTCGACCAGGTCGGACTTGGTGATGATCGCGATCTTGGGCGTCTTCTTGATGCCCGCGAGTTCCTTGATGATGTACTTGTCGCCGGGGCCGAGCTTCTGGTCGGCGGGCAGGCAGAAGCCGATGACGTCGACCTCGGCCCAGGTGGTGCGCACGACGTCGTTGAGACGCTCGCCCAGCAGGGTGCGCGGCTTGTGGAGGCCGGGGGTGTCGACCAGGATCAGCTGTGCGTCCGGCCGGTGCACGATGCCGCGCACGGTGTGCCGGGTCGTCTGGGGCCGGTTGGACGTGATCGCCACCTTCTGGCCGACCAGAGCGTTCGTAAGGGTGGACTTGCCCGCGTTGGGACGGCCCACGAAGCAGGCGAAACCGGCCCGGTGGGGGGCGTTGTTCTCAGCCTGCTGCGCAGCAGCTTCTGGGTTAGGTCGAGCGCTCATGGCGCCCATTGTCCCCGATCCCGGCGGCTGCGGGGCACCAAGGCGGCCGCCGCGGCCACCGGACCCTCTTCTCAGGCCGTGCGGCGACGGTTCCGGCGTGACCGGATCCACAGCGCCGCACCCCCGGCGACGGCCGCCAGCAGCACCCCGGCGGCCGGCCAGGGCAGTGCGAAGTACGAGACGGAGGCGGACTCGCGGGTGTCGCGGGCGCTCGCGGTCAGCTTGATCTCGCCCCACTCCACCCGCGGCGCGCCCGACCACTCCTCGGTGAGCCGCACCTCCTGGCGGGGCAGCAGCTCGGAGGGGATGCGTTTGAGGTCGCGGGCCAGGAGGGTGCGGCCGAAGAGGCCCTCGGCCTTGAGGGCGACCTCGGGGCTGAGGGTGACGTTGCCGCGGTTGCGGAGCGTGTACGAGATGACGGCCCGGGAGGTGCCCGTGCCCGGGATCAGCGACTGGGTGTGCTCGACCGTCACGTCCTCGACGGAGAGCGCGGGCATCGTCGGGCCGTTGACGCGCAGGTATATCCGGGCGCCGACCGCCTTCTGGATGCCGACGGCGACGGCGCCCGCGTCGGCGGGGTCGATGCGTTCGTCGAGGGCGACGAGCGCGCCGGGGTGGTCGCCGGGTTCGGCGTCCTCGGGCACCTTGATCGTCACGGGAACGGTGACCGAGCCGTGCGGTTTCACGGTGACGCGGTCGCGCCCGGCCTTCGCCCAGGCTCCGACGGAGCGCTGCTTCTCGTTCTGCGTCCGGACCGCGAATCCGCCGTCGCGTGCGGTGTTGTACGCGTCGGCGGCGTACAGCCGGAAGGTCAGCGGCTCACCCGTCTTGTTGGTGACGGTCACCTTGTCGGTGAGGGTGGCGCCGGGGTCGGCGGAGAGGTAGAAGTACGGCCGCGCGCCCGCGTCGGCGGTGGCGGGGAAGACCGACCAGCTGCCGTTGTCGGCGGCGCCGGCCGTGGGCGCGCCGAGCAGGAGCAGGGCTGCGGACAGCAGGGACGACAGGAGAATGGACAGCTTGCGCACGGTGCGGGCCCCCAGGTGCACGCTCGGGCGGGGTGGGCCGGCCGGGTGCGCGCCCGGCCCACCGGTTGATCAGTGACTGCCGCTCACGCTCACGTCAGGGTGAGTGTGAGCACTCCGGTGTACGCGCCTGCGGCGGTGAACGCCGGTACGTCCAGCGACAGCTGGGCGTCGACGGTGAACTCACCGCCGGTGAAGGCGCCGTCCGGCGTGGACGCCAGGGTGGCGCCCGCGCTGCCGACCGTCCCTTCGGACCCGGCCGCGCAGGTGCTCGGGCTGCCGGTCTTCGTGGCGCAGGCCGGACTCCAGCCGAGCGCGGACGCGCCGATCGTCGCCCCGCCCGGACCCGTGAAGTCGGTGACCTTGCCGGTCAGGGACCAGCCCGCGGGGCCGCCGCGGAAGTCCTTGACCGTCACCGTCTGCAGAGCGCCGGTGGAGGCGCCGCCCTGCCCGAAGTCGACCGCCGACAGTGCGACGGAGTCCCCGGCCTGGGCCATGGAGAGGGTGCCCGCCCTGACCGACGACGTCAGCCGCTGGCTGCCGTCCGGGATCTCACCGCCGCCACCGGTGACGGTGTAGGCCTGGGGTCCCGCACCCTTGGCGGCGTCCCAGCCGGCGCCCTCGTAGGCGACGATGCCGGTGGTCGCCGGGTCGTTGACGGTGAGCTGTCCGGTGAAGCCGCCCGAACCGTCCGCGGTGACCGTCGCGGTGTCACCGCTCTCGGCGTCCCCGGCCCGGCCGGCGAGCGTGACGGATGCGCCCGCGGTGAACTTCGACCCGGTCACGGTGACCTGGTCGCCGGCCGCGCCGGAGGCCGTACCGAGCTGGATGGCACGTTCGTTGACCTGGCCGCCGCCGTCCGTGGCGATGATCGTCTGGGAGACGGGGGCGGGCGGATCGGTGACCGTGCAGGGCGTGTCCAGCTCCATGATGTAGCTGGTGTGGATGTTGTAGTCGCCGGGCGAGAGCGTGATCTCACCGGGCGCGGTGACCGTGAAGGTGCCGGTCATGGAGAACGACGGGAAATCGCCCTTGCCGGGCACCGGACCGTTCTTCTTCGGGCCCGCCACCGTGACGTCGGCGGACTGCGCGCCGCCGACGGTGACCTTGCCGGTCGGCGTCATGATGTCGGCGGGCAGCGCCAGGTCGACGGGGTTGCTCGCGGCGGGCTTGACGACGGTGTAGGTCACCGTGACCGTGTCGCCGACCTTCGGTGCCGCGTTGTCGACGGTGATCTGGGCCGAGGTCGTCCCGTCGATCGGCGGGATGCCGGCGATGGCGGGCGGGATGCAGTGGGTCGGGAAGTCCACCGCGACCGAGGCTGTCGCACTGGCCTGCGCGGGTCCGGCGAGCAGCCCTCCCCCGGTGACGACGAGCGCGCCGACACCGAGCGCGGCGGCCCAGCGGCGGCCGCGGTCCGGACGGTCCCGGCGACGGGATCTTCGGCTGTCGGATCTTCGAATGGCTTGGCGCATGGAGCCCCCTCCTGCGGGATCCGGCGCGGCGGCTCTTCCGCGCCGGCAGGGGGCCATTGATGACTCCGGTCCGGAAGAAGTCAATGGGATCGAAATGCGCTGACTGATGGGCCATCAGATAGTGTCAAGATCCACGTTTCCCGCACATCCTGTACGAACGCCCCGCGCCGGTGGGGCGCGGGGCGTTCGTACACACGATGGTGGTCCTGCGGAGGTCAGCCCGCCGTCGCGGTGAGCCGCAGCACCCCGTCGGGCCCCGCGAGCAGCACGGGCGTGCCGGCCCCGCCCAGGTCCCGTACCGCGGCCCTGTCCTCGTCGGAGAGGGTCTGCGCCGCGGAGACGACAGCGGCCGCCTCCAGCGACGTGGCCCCGCTGGCCACGGCCATCGCGACGGCCGTCCGGAGCGCGCTGAGCTTCAGCGACTCCAGCTCCACGGTCCCCGCCACATACGTACGTCCGGTCTCGTCCCGCACGGCCGCGCCCTCCGGCACACCGTTGCGGGCGCGGGCGCTGCGCGCCAGCGTGACGATCTTGCGGTCCTCGGCGCCGAGGTCGGTGCTATCGGTCATGTGCCGAGCATACGAAGTGCGGCGACGGGCGCGGCACGCGGGAGCCCGGACCGCTCACGCCCGCACCTGGCGCATCGAGCCACGCCGGCCCTCCGGCGAGGCCAGCCACCGCAGCTTCTCCTCCGTGCCGGTGCCCGGCCACGGCATGTGCACCACGACCGCCAGGTCAGGGCGGGCCGGAATGCGCAACTGGGTGGCCTCCAGGACCAGCTCGCCCACCGCCGGGTGTGCCAGCTCCTTGCGCATCTGGCCGCCCGGCGCGACGTCCCGCCGCGCCCACAGTTCGGCGAACTCGGGGCTGCGCTCCTTCGCCTCGTCCACGATCGCCCGGAACCCGTCGTCGTCAGGGCACTCCGCGCACGCGGCCCGGAACTGGGCGACGACGCGGGCGGCGGTCTCCCACCACTCCTTCTCCCCGCCCCGGTGGACCGGATCGGTGAAGAAGGCGATCACACAGTTCTGCGGACGTTCGGGACGCAGCCCCATCACCATCGAGGACGCGTCGTTGTAGAGGATGACGTTCCAGTACGCATCCATGATCTGCGCCGGGAACGGCATCCAGCCGTCGAGCAGCCGCTGCAGCCCCTCGCACATGTCCGTGTGGGCCGGATCGACCTCGAGGGCGGGCGGGTTGAGCCCCGCCAGTACGTAGAGGTGACGGCGTTCGGCGCTGCTGAGCCGCAGTACCCGGGCGACGGAGTCGAGCACCTGGGGCGACACGGTGATGTCGCGGCCCTGCTCCAGCCACTGATACCAGGAGACCCCCACCCCCGCGAGGACCGCGACCTCCTCGCGCCGCAGCCCCGGGGTGCGCCGCCGGGCCCCGCCGTCCGGGAGTCCCGCCTCGGCCGGGCTGACCCGCGCCCGCCTGCTCATCAGGAACTCACGCAGCTCGCCGAGGCGATGCGCCTTGCCCGCGTCCGCCGCGATCCGGGCCGGTGTGCCCACGTACTCCCCCTGGTTTCCGTGCCCGCGCCTGCCTGGTGGTGCGGCCAACAGGATAAGTTCCCGCTCCCCACGGATATTCCGACGGCCGCAGGCTCGTGCCCATGGCGATCGATTCACCCTCCCCAGCTACTGTCACCGCTCCCGTCCCCGCGCCACCCACCCCGGACCGGCTCTCCGGCCGGGCCCGGCTGGTCCTCCTCGTCCTGTGCGCCGCGCAGTTCATGGTGTCGCTCGACTTCTCCGTACTGAACGTGGCACTTCCCGTTCTCGGCGACGACCTCGGTCTGAGCCGGTCAGGACTCCAGTGGGCGATCACCGCCTTCGCCCTGCCGTCCGGCGGCTTCCTGCTGCTCTTCGGCCGGATCGCCGACCTCTACGGCCGCCGCCGGCTGTTCCTCACCGGCCTCGCCGTCTTCGGCGCGGCCTCGCTGCTGGCCACGCTGGCCTGGAACCCGGCCGCCTTCCTCACCGGGCGGGCACTCCAGGGGCTCGGCGCCGCGGCCATCGTGCCGACCGGCATGTCCCTGCTCACCACCACCTTCCCCGAGGGACCGCTGCGGGACCGGGCGCTCGGCATCAGCGGCACCCTGCTCTCCCTCGGCTTCACCGTCGGCATGGTGGCCGGCGGCACCCTCACCGACACCCTCGGCTGGCGCTCCACGATGGGGCTGCTGACCCTGGCCGCGGTGGTCGTCCTCGCGGCGGCGCCCGCGCTGCTCACCGAGTCCCGTACGCCGGACCGGCCGCGGCTCGACGTCCCCGGTGCCGTGACGGTCACCGGTGGCCTCCTCGCGCTGATCTACGCCCTGTCCACGGCGGCCGAGCACGGCTTCGGGCGCCCGGACGTGCAGATCTCCCTGGCCGCCGGGGTCGGCCTGCTCGCCGCCTTCGCGGTCATCGAGTCGCGGGCGTCGGCCCCGCTGGTCTCACTGCCGATGCTCCGCCGGCGCACCGTGGCCTTCGGCAATCTGGGCGGGCTGCTCACCTTCTCGATGATGAGCACCATCGTCTTCGTCCTGACCCTGTATCTGCAGGAGGTCCTGGACCTGTCGGCGTTCGGGACCGGGCTCGTCTTCGGGGTGCAGGGCGTCGCCTCGGTGGCGGCGGGCATGTACGCCCCGAAGGTCATCGGCCGGATCGGTGCCCGGCGCACCCTGTCCGTCTCCCTGCTGGGTCAGGGCCTGTTCATCGCGGCGCTGCTGGGACTCGGCGCGGACTCGGGCGTCTGGCTGGCCACGGTCGCGGTCTCGATCGCCAGCATGTTCCACCTGGGCGCGATCATCGCGTACGGACTGACCGTCACATCGGGGGTGCCGAACGCGGAGCAGGGCCTGGCGACGGGTCTGGTCACCACGACCCAGCAGGTGGGTCTCACGGTCGGGATCCCGTTGCTCGGCGTGGTGGCGACGACCCAGGACTCCCTGTTCGGTGGCGTACGGACCGTGATCGCGGTGGCGGCGGGCCTGCTGGTCGTCGCCGCGGGCGTGGTGGCCGCGGGACTGCGGCGGGCCTAAGGGCTGTCCCGGGCGGCCGCCGCCTCCTCATAGGCGGCGGTCAGCTCCGCCAGCACTCCGTCCCTGCGGGCCGGTGCCCCGGTCAGATGAGTGGCGCGGAGTTCCGCCATGAACCGCTCCCACATCGGGGGGCCACCGGCGGCCAGCAGTTCGGCCCGCACCGTCAGCTCCGGCGCCGTGTCCAGCCAGCGGGCACCCCAGGCGCCGAGCTGGGCCATCACCGGGACGAGCTGCACCGCCGCCTCGGTGAGGTGGTACGCGACCTTCTGGCGGTGGCTCGGGTCGTCGTCGCGGGTGAGCAGCCCCGCCCCGACGAGTTTGGCGAGCCGGTTGGCCAGGATGTTCGACGCGATGCCTTCCATGGAGGCGTTGAGCAGCTCACGGAAGTGGGTGAGCCCTCCGAACATGATGTCGCGCAGCACGATCAGGCTCCAGCGGTCCCCGAGGAGCTCGACCGTCATGTTGATCGGGCAGCCGGACCGGCCCGGCGACACGGGCAGCTTCCCCGCGGGTACTGGTTGCAACATGGGAGCAGTCTAGATAGCTTACGAACCAGTTGCAGATCGCAACCGGAGAGGGATTCGATGAAACAGCTGGTCCGCGTCCAGAACTTCTGTGTCTCCCGAGACGGCTACGGCGCCGGGGAGGGGCAAACTCTCGAACGTCCGTTCGGCAACGTCGACCCCGGCTCGCTCATCTCCTGGGCCGGTGCCACCGCCCACTGGCCCAACCGGACCGACCCCGGGGGCACCCTCGGCCTGGACGACTACTTCACCCGCGACTTCACCAACAACATCGGCGCCGAGATCATGGGCCGCAACAAGTTCGGCCCCCAGCGCGGTCCGTGGGAGAACCACGACTGGGAGGGCTGGTGGGGCGAGGAACCCCCGTTCCACACCCCGGTGTTCGTCCTCACCCATCACGAACGCCCTTCGATCACGCTCGGGGAGACCACGTTCCACTTCCTCGACGCGTCCCCCAAGGACGCGCTCGCCCGGGCCTTCGACGCCGCCGAGGGCAAGGACGTACGCATCGGCGGCGGTGTCGCCACGGTCCGGGAGTTCCTCGCCGCCGACCTCATCGACTCGATGCACGTCGCCGTCGCACCGGTCGAATTCGGCGGCGGCGAACGGCTGTGGGAGAGCCCCGACGACCTGACGGACCGCTTCCATCTGGAGCGCGTCCCCAGCCCGGGCGGCGCGGTGGTGCACCACCTGCTCTGGCGGAAGTGACCGGCCCGGCCCCGGACCGCGCCTACGCCCGGTCGAGCCGCAGCCGCTCCGCCCGGGGCAGCTTCGCCACCACGAGGTCGTAACTGTCCTCGATCAGCTCACGCAGCTTGGCGTCCGGCAGACGGCCGACCGTCACGGTGTTCCAGTGCCGCTTGTTCATGTGCCACCCCGGCGCCACGGCCTCGTACTCCTCCCGGAGCCGCACCGCGTCGTCGGGGTCGCACTTGAGGTTCACCGTCAGCGGCCGGGCGTCCAGCGTGCTCAGCGCGAACATCTTGCCGAGCACCTTGAAGACGGACGCCTCCGGCCCGAACGGGAACTCCTCCACGCTCGCGTTGAACTCCAGGCAGAACGCCCTCAGTTGCTGCGGTGTCATGCCGTCGCCTCCTCCTCGGGAGCCACCGGCTCCACCAGCACCGTGACGATCTTGTTCCGCCGGCCCGCCGTGGACTCCGCGGTCAGCCGCAGCCGGCGCCCGTCGGGGAGCTCGACCTGGGACGAGGCACCCGCGATCGGGACCCGGCCCAGCGCCTTCGCGAGCAGGCCGCCGACGGTCTCCACGTCCTCGTCGTCGTACTCGTCGAGGCCGAACAGCTCGCCGAGGTCACCGATGTCCAGCCGGGCCGTCACCCGGAAGCAGCCGTTCTCCAGCGCCTGGACCGGCGGGAGCTCACGGTCGTACTCGTCGGTGATCTCGCCGACGATCTCCTCCAGGATGTCCTCGATCGTGACGATGCCCGCCGTGCCGCCGTACTCGTCGATGACGACGGCGACGTGGCTGCGGTCCTGCTGCATCTCCCGCAGCAGGTCACCGGCGTTCTTCGTGTCGGGCACGAACGCCGCCGGACGCATCGCGCTGGAGACCAGATCGGCCTCGGAGTCCCGGTTGATGTGCGTCTTGCGGACCAGGTCCTTGAGGTAGACGATCCCGACGATGTCGTCCTCGTTCTCCCCGGTGACGGGGATACGCGAGAATCCGGAACGCAGAGCCAGGGTCAGCGCCTGCCGGATCGTCTTGTAGCGCTCGATGCAGACCAGGTCGGTACGCGGCACCATCACCTCGCGCACGAGCGTGTCACCGAGCTCGAAGACGGAGTGCACCATGCGGCGCTCCTCGTCCTCGATCAGCGACTCCTGCTCGGCGAGGTCGACCATCGCCCGCAGCTCGGCCTCGCTGGCGAACGGCCCCTTGCGGAAACCCTTGCCCGGCGTCAGGGCGTTGCCGATGAGGATCAGCAGCTGCGGAATCGGCCCCATGATCCGGGCCAGCGGCAGCAGGACGTACGCCGCCGCCGTGGCCGTGTTCAGCGGGTGCTGACGGCCGATGGTGCGTGGCGACACACCGATGGCGACATAGGAGACGAGGACCATCACACCCATGGCGACGGCCAGCGCCTGCCAGGTCTCCGGGAACTCCTTCAGGCAGGCGTACGTGACGAGCACCCCGGCCGCCATCTCGCAGGCGACCCGCACCAGCAGGGCGACATTGAGATAGCGCGTCGGATCGGCCGCGACCTGTTCCAGCTTGTCGCTGCCGCGCCGCCCCGAGCGGACCGCCTCGGCGGCCCGGAAGCTCGACGTACGCGCGATGCCGGCCTCGGCGCAGGCCGCCAGCCAGCCGACGACGACCAGCAGAACGACCCCGAAGACGAGAGGCAGGCTCACGAGACGGTGGGTGCGGGCGACGGGCCGGTCATGCCGTGCTCGCCGCGCCAGCCGTCCACGATCGCCGCCTGAAGACCGAACATCTCGGCCTTCTCGTCGGGCTCCTCGTGGTCGTAGCCGAGCAGGTGCAGCACCCCGTGGACGGTGAGGAGCTGGAGCTCCTCGTCCATGGAGTGCTGCGTCTCGGCGTCCTCGCCCTGCTTCTTGGCGACCTCCGGGCAGAGCACGATGTCACCGAGGAGCCCCTGCGGGGGCTCCTCGTCGTCCTTGGCCGGCGGACGCAGCTCGTCCATCGGGAAGGACATGACATCCGTCGGGCCCGGCAGGTCCATCCACTGGATGTGGAGCTGTTCCATGGCGGCGGAGTCCACCACGATCACCGAGAGTTCGGACAGCGGGTGGATCCTCATCCGCGCGAGCGCATAGCGGGCGATGTCGAGGATCGCCTGCTCGTCGACCTCGGTTCCGGACTCGTTGTTGACGTCGATCGACATGGTGCGCTGCTACTGCTTCCCGTTATGTCGGCCCTGGCCCTTGCCGGCCTGGCCGTCCTGGTCGCTGTCGTACTTCTCGTACGCGTCGACGATACGGCCGACCAGCTTGTGCCGGACGACATCCTGGGAGGTGAGCCGGGAGAAGTGCACGTCGTCGATGCCCTCCAGGATGTCCTGGACCTGACGCAGACCGCTCTTGGTGCCGGTCGGGAGGTCGACCTGGGTGACGTCACCGGTGACGACGATCTTCGAGTCGAAGCCGAGCCGGGTCAGGAACATCTTCATCTGCTCGGCGCTGGTGTTCTGCGCCTCGTCCAGGATGATGAAAGCATCATTGAGGGTGCGACCCCTCATGTATGCCAGCGGTGCGACCTCGATCGTGCCCGCCGCCATCAGCCGCGGGATCGAGTCCGGGTCGAGCATGTCGTGCAGCGCGTCGTAGAGCGGGCGCAGATACGGGTCGATCTTGTCGAAGAGCGTGCCGGGCAGGAAGCCGAGCCGCTCACCGGCCTCGACCGCCGGGCGGGTCAGGATGATCCGGCTGACCTGCTTGGACAGCAGGGCCTGGACCGCCTTGGCCATGGCGAGGTACGTCTTGCCGGTACCGGCCGGGCCGATGCCGAAGACGATCGTGTGCTTGTCGATCGCGTCGACATACCGCTTCTGGTTGAGCGTCTTGGGGCGGATCGTGCGGCCGCGGCTGGAGAGGATGTTCTGCGTGAGCACCTCGGCCGGGGTCTCGGTGCCGTCCGCCTGGCCGTTGTCGCTGGCCTTGAGCATCGCGATCGAACGTTCCACGGCGTCCTCCGTCATCGGCTGACCGGTGCGGAGCACCAGCACCATCTCGTCGAACAGGCGCTGGATCAGGGCGATGTCCGCCGTGTCGCCCGTCGCGTTTATGTCATTGCCCCGGACGTGGATGTCGGCCGCCGGGAACGCCGCTTCGATCACGCGCAGCAGCGAGTCGCCCGCTCCCAGCAGCATCACCATCGGGTGAGCGGCCGGAATGCTGATGTGGGCACGCGCCTGCGGCTGTGTGGGTGTCTGAGTCATGGGCCGGCCCTCGGGCCTGCGCATACCTCCCGTTGCACGGTTCTCGCTGCTCGAGAACCTCAGGTGTATCCAGCCTACGACTCCGTACTGACAACACCGAGAGGTTTTCGCGGGCGGGAGGCGACCGCCGGGTTACGGACGGAAGCCGATGGTCGGGACGGCCCGGCGCAGCGGCCAGGGGCGGGTAGCCGCGGGGAGCAGGTCCTGGAGGAAGGCGTACCGCTGGAGTGCGGCCGGGTCCTGGTCGCTGACGGTACGGATCCGCTGCCACCAGGCGGCGATCTCCGCCCAGCCGGGGGCGGAGAGCGAGCCGCCGAACTCCTGGACCGAGAGGGCCGCGGTGAGGCCGGCGAAGGCGAGGCGGTCGGCGAGCGGCCAGTTGGCGAGGGTGCCGGTGACGAAGCCGGCCACGAAGACATCGCCCGCGCCGGTCGGGTCCAGGGCCTCGACCGCGATCGCGGGGACCTCGGCAGTGGTCCCGGTGGCCGCGTCGACCGCGTAGGCGCCCTCGGCGCCGAGGGTGACGACGGCGAGCGGAACCCGCTCGGCGAGGGCGTGCGCGGCGGCGCGGGGGCAGTCGGTGCGGGTGTAGCGCATGGCCTCCTCGGCATTGGGGAGGAAGGCCTGGCAGTGCTTCAGGTCGGTCAGGCCGTCCAGGTCCCAGCGGCCGGTCTCGTCCCAGCCGACGTCGGCGAAGACCACGGCCCCCTGGCGGGCCGCCGTGGCGACCCAGGGTTCGCTGCGGCCGGGGGCGAGCGAGGCGATGGCGGCCCTGGCCCGGGGCGGGCACCGGGGGGAGGAGGTGGCGGGAGCTCCCGTGGAGGCGAACGCGGGCGGGGGCGGGGCCTCGTGGCCGTGCGAGACCATCGTCCGCTCGCCCTCGTACGCCATCGAGACGGTCACCGGGGAGTGCCAGCCGCGGACGGTGTGCGACAGGGACAGGTCGATGCCCTCACCCTGTTCGAGGGCGTCCCAGCAGTACTCGCCGTAGTGGTCGTCGCCGAACGCGGCGGCGAGTGAGGTGCGGAGGCCGAGGCGGGCGAGCGCGGTGGCCATGTTGGCGACGCCGCCGGGGCTGGATCCCATGCCGCGGGCCCAGGACTCGGTGCCGCGCACCGGGGCGCTGTCCAGGCCGGTGAAGATGATGTCGAGGAAGACCGTGCCGGTGAGGAAGACGTCGCAGTCGGGGTCCTGCGGCGCGCGCAGCCCGTCCAGTGGGTCGATGGCTGGGATGTCGGTGCTCACCTTGCACTCCCCGGTCGTGGCGGTTCCGGCCAGTGTGCCCGACTCCCGTGTGTGTGCGCCGGGTCCGCGCCGGGTCTCTGCGGTTCTTCGCGCGCAGAGGCTGACCTGCATAAACATGCGCTGGTACCCGCATAGAAACACGGCAAACGCATAAGTGATGCAGATCACAGCATGGCGGCTTTCGGTCGACCGGGAGCACTTGATACAAATTGGCCCGCGACCACCGTTGGCGACCTAACCGACGAGTGTGCCGAACCCCCGCATTTTCAGCATTTCTCGTATTTCTCGCAGTTCTCTCATCTTTCGCAGTTCTCGCATTGCCCTCCTCTGCCTTCTCCGCCTCTTCTGGCATGTCTTCAGGAACGCCCATGTCCTCGCGCCCTCGCGCCGCGTGGCCTCTGGTTGCCGTGTTCACCGCCGGTTACCTCGCCGCCTATCTGCTCCCCACCATCGTGGGACGGCTCTCCGTCTATCTGGGCCTCAGCACGGCACAGGCCGGTCTGGTCGGCAGCGCCCTGCTGTTGAGCTCGGCCTCGGCCGGCTTCTGCCTGGCGGGCCGCGTCGAGACGTACGGGCCGCGGAGGCCGGCGCGGATCGGCCTGGTGCTGGCCGTGCTGGGGTACGGCTGCGCCGCGCTGGCGGGGTCCGTGCCGCTGGTGGTCCTGGGCGCGGTGGTGGGCGGTTTCGGTTCCGGCACGGCGACCGCGGTGGCCGCGGCGGGCATCGCAGCCCAGCGTGATCCGCACCGGACTTCGTCCCTGGGGCTGTTGAGCGTCTCGGCCACCGCGGGCGCCCTGTATCTGACGATCCCGCACCTGGGCGGGGGCCACCGGCTCCCGTTCGCATCGATCGCGCTGGTCGCGCTGCTCGTCTGGCCGGCCACCTCCCGGCTCGGCAGCCCGGTTCCGGCCGGTCCGGCCGTCCCCGCGTCGGGACGGCTGCCGCACCGCCGCTCGGGCCTGGTGCTGGCGGGCGGCATGCTCGTCTGGTCCATGGCGCAGAACGCGCTGTGGGGGGTCAGCAGCCGCATCGGCGTGGACCAGGTCGGGCTCTCCGAGATCACCATCGGCGCGGTGTTCGCCGCCGCGCTCGGCGCCGGTCTGCTGGGTGTGATGGGCGCCGGGGTGCTGGGCGCACGGCTCGGACGGGCGGTGCCGATCGGTCTGGGCACCGTGGTGATCGCGGCGAGCATCGTGCTCAGCTCGTCGGCCGGGAGCCTCGGCTCGTTCGCGACCGGCGAGATCCTGTGGAACACCGTCTACCCGGTGGTCCTGTCGTATCTGATCGGCCTGGCCGCGTCCCTGGACGTGCGCGGGCGCTGGGCGGTCCTGGCGGGCTCGGCCTCGTCGGTCGGCGTGGCCAGCGGTCCGGTGCTCGGCAGCGTGCTGTCCGAGGGGGCCGGCTTCCCGGTGATGGGGCTGATCCTGGGCGCCGTGACCCTGCTGGTCGCGGTCCCGGTGACGGCGGTCGCGCTGCACACCGGCGGGCGTCCGCTGGTGCCGGGTTCGGTGCGCCGCAGGGGTGGCGCTCCGGCGGCCCTGCTCGCGGTCACCACCGGTGCGGTGCCCGGCGCGGTACCGAAGCTAGGCGCGCCCGAGCAGGCCGTCACGGAGATAAGCCTGCCCGCGCTGCGCCGCCGGCGTCTGGTCAGGAGTGCGTTCCGGACGGCCGGCCCGTCGGGTGGCGGTCAGTCGAACGCGTACGCCTCGACCTCGGACAGGTAGCGCGCCCTGCGCTCCTCGTCGTGGTCGAGGAAGGCCGCCTCGAAGGAGTTGCGGGCCAGGGTGCGCAACTGCTCGCGCTCCAGGCCGAGCGCCTCATGGACCGCGTGGAAGGTGTCTCCGACGTATCCGCCGAAGTAGGCGGGGTCGTCGGAGTTCACCGTGCAGAGCAGCCCGGCGTCCATCATGGCCCGCAGCGGGTGCTCCTCCAGCGTGTCGATGGCGCGCAGCCGTACGTTGGACAGCGGGCAGAGCGTGAGCGGCACCCGGTCGGCGGCCAGCCGCTTCACGAGCTCCGGGTCCTCCATGCAGCGCAGCCCGTGGTCGATGCGCTCCACGCCGAGCACGTCGAGCGCCTCGGTGATGTACGCCGGCGGCCCCTCCTCGCCCGCGTGGGCGACCTTGCGGAGTCCGAGCGCCTCGGCCGCGGCGTACACCTCGCGGAACTTGGCGGGCGGGTGGCCGACCTCGGCGGAGTCCAGGCCGACGGCGCTGATCCGGTGCAGGTGCGGCTTCGCGGTCTCCAGGGTCTCCAGCGCCGATTCGGCGGACTGGTCGCGCAGGAAGCACATGATCAGCTGGGTGGAGATGCCGTGCTTCTCCTCGCTGCGCTCCAGCGCACGGCCGAGCCCCTCGACGACGGTGCCGATGGCCACACCGCGGGCGGTGTGCGCCTGCGGGTCGAAGAAGATCTCGGCGTGGCGCACGCCCTGGGCGGCGGCGCGGGTGAGGTAGGCGTCGGCGAGTTCGGTGAAGTCGTCCTCGGTCCGCAGCACCGCCATCAGCGCGTAGTACAGGTCGAGGAAGCTCTGCAGGTCGTCGAAGAGGTAGGCGGTGCGCAGCTCCTCGGTGTCCGCGTAGGGCAGCGGCACGCCGTTGCGTGCGGCGAGCGCGAAGGCCAGCTCGGGTTCGAGGGTTCCTTCGATGTGGAGGTGGAGTTCTGCTTTGGGGAGATGCACGGTGTTCTCACTTACGCATGGTGATGCTGTTACGTGTCACGGGTGACGGGTCGGTACCGGGACCCGGATCAGGTCCTGGGCAATGGTCAGTTCGCCCTCGAACCCGGCCGCCCGGGCCTGGGTCTCGAAGACTTCCGGGTCCGGGTAGCGCTGGGAGAAGTGGGTGAGCACGAGGTGCCGTACACCCGCTTCCCGCGCGACCCGGGCCGCCTGTCCGGCGGTCAGATGGCCGTGGTCGGTGGCCAGTCTTCCGTCCTCGTCGAGGAAGGTCGACTCGATGACCAGCATGTCGCACCCTTCGGCGAGCACGTACACGCCGTCGCAGAGCCTCGTGTCCATGATGAACGCGAACCGCTGTCCGCGCCTGTGCTCGGAGACGTCGTCGAGGGTGACACCACCGAGGGCGCCCTCGCGCTGGAGCCGGCCGACGTCCGGTCCCGCGATGCCGTGCTCGGCGAGTTTCGCGGGCAGCATGCGCCGCCCGTCGGGCTCGACGAGCCGGTAGCCGTACGACTCGACGGGGTGCGAGAGCCTGTAGCTGCTGAGGGTGTACGTGTCCGTGGTGGCCAGCGGCCCGTCGGCGGCGACCGGGGCCTCGGTCAGCTCGACGGACTCCCGGTAGGCGGTGGCGTACCGCAGCCGTTCGAAGAAGTGCTGTCCGCTCGCCGGGTAGTGCGCGATGACGGGGTGCGGGACCTGGTCGAGGTTGATCCGCTGGATCACCCCGGCGAGGCCCAGCGAGTGGTCGCCGTGGAAGTGCGTGACGCAGATCCGGTCGATGTCGTGCGCGGCGACGCCGGCCCGCAGCATCTGGCGCTGGGTGCCCTCGCCGGGATCGAAGAGGATGCCCTCGCCGTCCCAGCGCAGCAGGTAGCCGTTGTGGTTGCGGTGCCGGGTCGGGACCTGGCTGGCGGTGCCGAGGACGACGAGTTCACGTGACGACATGGGGTGCGGCCGTCGCTAGCCGGGGGGCCACTGGAGACCGCGGCCGCCCAGGACGTGGGCGTGCGCGTGGAAGACGGTCTGCCCGGCTCCGGCGCCGGTGTTGAACACGACCCGGTATCCGGTCTCGTCGACCTTCTCCTCGGCGGCGACGTGTCCGGCCTCGCTCAGGATGTCGGCGAGGATCTGCGGCTCGGCGGCGGCGAGGGACGCGGCGTCGGGGTGGTGGACGCGCGGGATGACCAGGACGTGGGTGGGGGCCTGGGGATTGATGTCGCGGAAGGCGACCGTGGTGTCGGTCTCCCGGACGATGGTGGCCGGGATGTCGCCCGAGACGATCTTGCAGAACAGGCAGTCGGGCTGCGGTTCTCCTGCCATGGGGTGCGCTCCTCTGTCTCGGTGATCCGTTACGGGGCAGCCTAGCGGGGCACCCGGCCCCTGCGGCGTTCGAGGCGCGGGGTCCGGGGTTCAGCGGGGGTGCTGCCCCCGCTGAACCCCGGACCTCAATCGCTGGAGAGGCCTGAAGCTCACTCCGGCAGTGCCGGCGCCACCTTCGCGGGCGTGCGGGTCAGCGCCTCCAGTGCGATCCGGATCGCCTCGTCCAGCTGCGGGTCCCGGCCCGCCACGTGGTCCTGCGGCGCCATGACGACCTCGACGTCGGGATCGACGCCGTGGTTCTCGACGCCCCAGCCGTATCCCTCCAGCCAGAAGGCGTACTTGGGCTGGGTGACCAGCGTGCCGTCGACGAGCCGGTACCGGCTGTCGATGCCCACCACTCCGCCCCAGGTGCGTACGCCGACCACGGGGCCGATGTTCAGTGCCTTGATCGCCGCGTTCACGATGTCGCCGTCCGAGCCGGAGAACTCGTTCGCGACGGCCACGACGGGACCGCGCGGTGCGTCACCCGGGTAGCTGTAGGGCCGCATGCCGCGGGGCAGGTCCCAGCCGACGATGCGGCGGGCGAGCTTCTCCACCACCAGCTGTGAGGTGTGGCCGCCGCGGTTCTCCCGTACGTCCACCACCAGGCCCTCGCGGGCGACCTCGGTGCGCAGATCGCGGTGGATCTGGGCCCAGCCCGAACCGACCATGTCGGGGACATGGAGGTAGCCGAGCCGCCCGCCGGACTGCTCGTGCACGTATGCGCGCCGGCCGGCGACCCACGCGTGGTAGCGCAGGGCCTCCTCGTCGGCGATCGGCACGACGACGACGTGGCGCGGGTCGCCGCCGTCGACCGGCGAGACGGTCAGCTCGACGGGTTTCCCGGCCGAGCCGGTGAGCAGCTGTGCGGGACCGGTGAGCGGGTCGACGGGGTGTCCGTCGACTGCCACGATCGCGTCACCCGCACGGACGGCGACGCCGGGTGCGGCGAGCGGCGCACGGGCGGCCGGGTCGGAGGTCTCGGACGGCAGGATGCGGTCGATGCGCCAGCTCCCGTCGTCCGCGCGCGAGAGGTCGGCGCCGAGCAGGCCCTGCCGGGCGGAGTCGTCGCGCCAGCCGCCGGAGGGGGTCACATAGGCGTGCGAGGTGCCGAGTTCGCCCTGGACCTCCCACAGGAGGTCGATGAGGTCGTCGTGCGTGGCGACGCGCTCGAGTACGGGCCGGTAGCGGTCCAGGACGCCGTCCCAGTCGATACCGCCCATGTCGGAGCGCCAGAAGTTGTCCCGCATGATGCGGCCGGCCTCGTCGTACATCTGGCGCCATTCGGCGGCCGGGTCGAGAGTGCGGCGGACCCGGGAGAGGTCGACGGTGATGTTGTTGTCGTCGCTGTCGTCGTCGGAGCCACCGGACACCCGGCTGTCGGACGGGACGACGCGCAGCTTGCCGTGGCTGTGCAGGACGAGGCGCTTGCCGTCGCCGCTGACCGCGAACCGGCTGATGTCGGAGGCGAGTTCCTCGCAGCGCAGCTTCTCCAGGTCGTACCGCTCCAGGACGGGCTCGGGGTGGCGGGCGTCTGGGGTGGGGGCGCTCGTGCCGAGGACTCCGGTCACCGGGTGGCGCAGCCACAACAGCCCGTCCCTTGCTGCCCGCAGCGAGGAGTAGCTGGCGGCCTCGACGGGCAGCGGGACGATCCGGTCCGCGAGGCCGTCCAGGTCGATGCGGGTGACGGGGAGCGCGGTGGGGTTGTCCTCGCCGTCTCCGCCCTTCTCCTTCTCGGTCGGGCGGCCGTGGAGCTGCGGTCCGAACGGGGAGGGGGTGGTCGCGGCGAGCGTCAGCAGGTGCGGCCGGCAGGCTCCGATGAACGCCAGGTCGAAGACGTGGGAGTCGTAGACCGGGTCGAAGGCCCGCTCGGAGAGGAATGCCAGGTGCTTCCCGTCGGCGGTGAAGGCGGGTGCGAAGTCCCGGAACCGCAGCGGGGTCGCCTCCGAGACCGACAGGTCGGCGAGGTGGGCGAGCTTGAGCTGGCTCAGCGGTTCGGGGCCGGGGTGCGACCAGGCGAGCCAGGCGGAGTCGGGCGAGAAGACGAGCCCGGAGGCGTCGCCGTGCTCGCTGCGGTCCACCTCGTGGACCTCGCCGCTCTCCCGCTCGACGATGAGGACGCGTCCGTCGTGGGCGGCGACGGCGAAGCGGCTGCCGTCGGGTGCGGGGACCAGGTCGAGGACCCGGCCGATCCGGCCTGCGGCGAGGCGGCGCGGCACGGCACCCGGTCCGGTCCCGGTGGCGGGTGCGCACTCCAGCGCGTCGTCGCCCTCGGCGTCGGTGACCCAGACGACGTGCTGGTCGCCGTCGGCCTGGAAGGTGTGGGGCAGCCTGGCCCGTACGCCGGGTTCGACGGCGAGTGCGCGGGCCGGGCCCTCGCGGTGTGTGACCCAGTGGACGGCACCGCGGGACCCGACGGCGCTGCCGCGGCCGGTGCGGTCGGGGGATGCGGTGTGCAGGTGGCTGCCCGCGTGCACGGAGTGCGGCTGGAGGTCGGCGCGCTGGCCGCCGAGCCGGATGTCGAGGCGGCGGGGCGCGTCGCTCTCCAGGCTGTCCAGGAGCCACAGTTCACCGGCGGACGCGTAGGCGACGCGGGTGCCGTCGGTGGTGGCGTGCCGGGCGTAGAAGCCTTCGATGCCGGTGTGCCGGCGCAGGTCCGTGCCGTCGGGGAGGGAGGAGTGGAGCGCGCCGACGCCTTCGTGATCGGAGAGGAAGGCGATGCGGTCGCCGACCCACAGGGGGCACTCGATGTTGCCGTCGAGCTCCTCGTGGACGCGTACGAACTCCGCCGGGTCCCCCTCGGCCGCGATCCAGAGCTTGCCCGCCGTGCCGCCCCGGTAGCGCTTCCAGGTGGCGGCCTCGCGCCCCATGGTGGCCGAGAGCAGCAGGACCCGTCCGCCGGGCCCGTACGCGAGCGAGCCGACCGGTCCGTACGGGAGGGTCCGTGCCGGACCGCCGTCGACGGGGACGGCGCGGGCCCAGCTGCGCCGGAGCGAGACCTGGCCCTGGGTGCTGGTGACCAGTACGTCGCCGTCGGGTGTCCAGCCGCGCACGGCGGTCCGCGCGTCGCCCCAGTGGGTCAGCCGCCGGGAGGGGCCGCCGTCAACGGGGGCGACGTGTACCTCGGGTGCCCCGTCCCGGGTGGACGTCCAGGCGACGAGGGTGCCGTCGGGAGATATCCGCGGCTGGGTGACGGGGCGGTTGTCGGCGCTGACACGCCAGGCTCGGCCGCCGTCGAGCGGCGCGAGCCAGACATCGTCCTCGGCGGTGAAGGCGATCGAGTCGCCCTGGACATGGGGATACCGGAGGTAGGAAGGCTGTGTCACAACGATCAGCCTAGGCCGCGGCCGTGGCCGGCGGAACGATGTTGGCCGGAGTCCGCCGTCCGGGCCGCTCACTTCCCCTGGGGGTGTTCGGTGACGGTCACGGTCACGGTCACCGTCGGCCGGGCCCCTCCCCCGCCACCGCTGCCGCCGCCCCCGTTGCCCGGTGCGTGGGTCGAGGGCGGCGCCTCGCAGTTGCCGAGCAGGGTGGCCCGGAACACGGTCCGGGCGCCGGCCTTCGCGGTCAGGTCACCGCGTACGCACCGGCCGTCGACCGCCTGCCGGACCTGGCCGGTGATCTTTATGTCCCGGCCGTCCTTCGTCCTGCCGCTGCAGTCGACGTCGGCGACGCGGCGCGTGGAGGCGGTGGCCGAACCGGCCCGCGCGGACGGCGTCTTCGCCCCGTCCCCTTCCACGTTCGCCCTGCAGGTCAGCCACTGCACCTGCACGCCCTCGTGCTCCAGGGCGCTGGTGGCGGTGCGGTCCGTGGTCACGGCGATGGACGCGGTGTTCAGTCCGTCCACGGGTTCGCAGGCGGCGAGGCCCGCGACAGCTGCGGCCGCGAGGCAGATCACGGCCGGAATGCGACGGGGCCTTCGGCGGCCCCATGCCCTTGATGTCCCCATACGGGCAGCTTCCCACCGTTCCTGGCGCAGCGGTAGACCGCTTGCGGCCACAACTGCCCCGGAGGGGGGCCTCTACGACCAGCGGCCCGTGCGCCCCAGCAGCAGCGCAGTCGCCGCGGTGCCCGCCGTCGACGTGCGCAGCACGGTCGGTCCCAGGCGGCAGGTCCGGGCGCCCGCGCCGGCGAAGACGGCCAACTCCTCGGGTGAGACGCCGCCTTCAGGCCCTACGACCAGCACGATCTCACCCTCGTCGGGCAGGGCGACAGTGGCCAGCGGCTCGCTGTCGAACCCCCGGTCCTCGTGCAGCACTGCAGCGAAGTCGGCTGTGGCCAGAAGTGCGGCAACCTGTTTGGTCGTTGCCGCGTCCGCCACGTCAGGGAACCGGACCCGGCGCGACTGCTTGCCGGCCTCACGGGCCGTATTGCGCCACTTCGCCAGGGACTTGAGGCCTCGGTCACCCTTCCACTGGGTGATGCAGCGCGCGGCCTGCCACGGCACGATCGCATCGACGCCGGTCTCCGTCATCGTCTCGACGGCGACCTCGCCGCGGTCACCCTTGGGCAGCGCCTGGACGACGGTGATACGGACGCCGGGCCGGGGTTCCTCGTGGACGGACTCCAGGCCGGTGATCACCAGCCGGTCCTTGCCCTCGGCGGCGCTCACGACGCCTTCCGCCCAGCGGCCCCGGCCATCCGTCAGGACGACGTCCTCACCGGCGTGCAGGCGTTTCACGGAGACGGCGTGCCGCCCCTCGGGCCCTTCCAGAACGAAGCCCGG
Organism: Streptomyces sp. NPDC087901; assembly: GCF_044742205.1. NCBI lineage: Bacteria > Bacillati > Actinomycetota > Actinomycetes > Kitasatosporales > Streptomycetaceae > Streptomyces > Streptomyces sp. NPDC087901. The sequence goes on along the minus strand of NZ_JBIUUC010000001.1, from coordinate 512,113 downwards.
CCCCTGCGGCATCCGGTCGACGACGAAGACGGGTGCCGTCACTGTGTACTCCTTGTGCTCACTGCCGTCCGTGCGGCGTCCAGTTCCTCGGCCAGCAGCCTGACCAGCCGGCCGGCGGGAAGCTCGCGCGCCATCCGGTGTCCCTGCCCCGCCCACAGTGCCATGCCCTGCGCGTCCCCGGCCTTGGCCGCCGCCTTGCGCAGCACGGCGGTCAGCTGGTGCACCTGAGGATAGGCGGCGGGGGCGTAGGGTCCGTGCTCGCGCACGAAGCGGTTGACCAGTCCGCGGGCCGGGCGCCCGGAGAACGCCCGGGTCAGGGTGGTGCGGACGAACAGCGGATTGGTGAGGGCCTGCTTGTGCAGGAGATGGGCGCCCGACTCGGGGCAGGCCAGGAAGGCGGTGCCGAGCTGCGCGGCATCGGCACCCGCCGCCAGCACCGCGGCGATCTGGGAGCCGCGCATCACCCCGCCCGCGGCGATGATCGGTATCTGCACGGTCTCGCGCACCTGGGCCAGTAGGCAGAGCAGCCCGGTCCCGGCGCCGTCGATCTGCGGGTCGTCGCGGAACGTGGACTGGTGGCCGCCCGCCTCGATGCCCTGGGCGCAGACGGCGTCGGCGCCCGCCCACTGGGCGGCCTGTGCCTCCTCGGGCGAGGTGACCGTGACGACCGTGTACGTACCCACCGCGGCGAACGCGTCGAGGGTGTCGCGGGAGGGGCAGCCGAAGGTGAAGGAGACGACCGGGACGGGGTCCTCCAGCAGGATGGCGAGCTTCGCCTCGTAGCCGTCGTCGCCGCCGGTGTCGGTGTCGCCGAGCGGGGTCTCGTACCAGGAGGTCTCGCCCGCGAGCTGGTGCCGGTACACCTCGACGGCTGCCGGGTCGGCGAGGTTCGGCTGCGGCATGAAGAGATTGACGCCGAAGGGCTGGCCGGTGAGCCCGCGCACCTGCTTGACCTCGTTGTACATGCCGTCCGTCGTCTTGTACCCGGCGGCCAGGAAGCCGAGTCCGCCGGCCTCGGCGACGGCCGCGACGAGCTGCGGACAGGAGGTTCCGCCCGCCATCGGGGCCTGCACGATCGGATACCGGCAGAGATCGGTCAACGCGGATGACATGACCGCATCGTGTCATGTCCCCTGTGTCCGGTCATGCGCACCCCGCTGCCATGTTTTGTCCGCAATGCGGTACGGGCCCGGAAACCGGGCCCGTACGACATCGTTGCGCGACTCGGTCGCAGCCCTAGCGGCCGTTGAACGCGTCCTTCAGTCGCGAGAACAGGCCCTGCTGCCCGGGCTGGAACTGGCCGGTGGGCCGCTCCTCGCCGCGCAGTTTCGACAGCTCGCGCAGAAGGCGCTCCTGCTCCGGGTCCATCTTCGTCGGGGTCATCACCTCGACGTGCACGATCAGGTCGCCGCGCCCGCCGCCTCGCAGGTGCGTGATGCCGCGCCCGTGCAGCGGGACGGACTGGCCGGACTGGGTGCCCGGCCGGATGTCGACCTCCTCCAGCCCGTCGAGCGTCTCCAGCGGCACCTTGGTGCCGAGGGCCGCCGCCGTCATCGGGATGGTGACCGTGCAGTGCAGATCGTCGCCGCGCCGCTGGAACACGGCGTGCGGCAGCTCGTGGATCTCGACGTAGAGATCACCGGCCGGGCCGCCGCCGGGGCCGACCTCACCCTCGCCCGCGAGCTGGATCCGGGTGCCGTTGTCGACACCGGCGGGGATCTTCACGGTGAGCGTGCGCCGCGAGCGGATGCGGCCGTCACCGGCGCACTCCGGGCACGGCGTCGGCACGACCGTACCGAAGCCCTGGCACTGGGGGCAGGGCCGCGAGGTCATGACCTGGCCGAGGAACGACCGTGTGACCTGGGAGACCTCGCCGCGGCCGCGGCACATGTCACAGGTCTGGGCGGAGGTGCCGGGTGCGGCACCCTCACCGCTGCAGGTCGTACAGACGACGGCCGTGTCGACCTGGATGTCCTTGGTCGTACCGAAGGCCGACTCGGAGAGGTCGATCTCCAGCCTGATCATGGCGTCCTGGCCGCGACGGGTGCGCGAACGGGGTCCGCGCTGCGACGCCGTACCGAAGAACGCGTCCATGATGTCGGAGAAGTTGCCGAAGCCACCCTGTCCGAATCCGCCCGCGCCACCACCTCCGGAGGCGGACAGCGGGTCGCCGCCGAGGTCGTAGACCTGCTTCTTCTGAGCGTCCGACAACACCTCGTAAGCGGCGTTGATCTCCTTGAACCGCTCCTGGGTCTTCGGATCGGGGTTCACATCCGGGTGCAGCTCGCGGGCGAGCCTCCGGAAGGCCTTCTTGATCTCGTCCTGCGAAGCGTCGCGGCGCACGCCGAGTACGGCGTAGTAGTCCGTGGCCACTTACGACTCCGCCAGGATCTGTCCGACGTAACGTGCCACTGCGCGTACCGCTCCCATCGTTCCGGGGTAGTCCATGCGGGTCGGTCCGACCACGCCGAGTTTGGCGACTGCCTCGTCGCCCGAACCGTAGCCGACCGCGACGACGGACGTGGAGTTGAGCCCCTCGTGGGCGTTCTCGTGCCCGATACGTACGGTCATGCCCGAGTCCTTGGCCTCGCCGAGCAGCTTCAGCAGCACGACCTGCTCCTCCAACGCCTCCAGCACCGGCCGGATCATCACAGGGAAGTCGTGCCCGAAGCGGGTGAGGTTGGAGGTGCCGCCGATCATCAGCCGCTCCTCCGTCTCCTCGACGAGGCATTCGAGCAGGATCGAGAGCACGGTGGACACGGTTCCCCGGTCCTCGCTCTCGAAGGATTCCGGCAGGTCCTGCACCAGCTGCGGAACGTCCGCGAAACGGCGTCCCACGACCCGGCTGTTGAGCCGGGCCCGCAGATCGGCGAGAGAGGTCTCGCCGAACGGCGCGGGGCAGTCGACCAGCCGCTGTTCGACCCGGCCGGTGTCCGTGATCAGCACGAGCATCAGCCGGGCGGGGGCCAGGGACAGCAGTTCCACGTGCCGCACCGTCGAGCGGGTCAGCGAGGGGTACTGCACGACGGCGACCTGCCGGGTCAGCTGCGCGAGCAGCCGTACGGTACGTCCCACGACATCGTCGAGGTCGACCGCGCCGTCGAGGAAATTCTGAATGGCACGGCGCTCCGGCGACGACAGGGGCTTGACGCCCGCGAGCTTGTCGACGAAGAGCCGGTAACCCTTGTCCGTCGGGATGCGTCCCGCACTGGTGTGCGGCTGGGCGATGAAGCCCTCGTCCTCCAGCACCGCCATGTCGTTGCGGACGGTGGCCGGGGAGACCCCCAGCTTGTGCCGCTCCGTGAGCGCCTTGGAGCCGACGGGCTCCTCGGTGCCGACATAGTCCTGGACGATGGCGCGCAGCACTTCGAGTCTGCGTTCGCTGAGCATCGCGCACACCTCCAGCTGTGTACCTCGGTGGTTCTCGGGCCGTTCCCGGGTCTTCTCCTGGCACTCTGTGCGTACGAGTGCCAGCAATCCCCCGGCCAGTGTACGGCGACGGGGTAGCCCCCTAGCAAGGGCGACCGGCCACGCTACCGCGAGACTGCGCAGGTCGTTGCCGATAGCGTCGTCGTATGGACGCCTCTTGGGAAGAGTTCGGCTGGGAGCGACTCGGACACGGAGTGGGCCGGCGACGCCTTCCGGTGTGGGATGCGACGGTCGCCCTCGTGGCCGGGACCGACGGAGTACTGCTCTGCGACACCGGGTCGTCACTCCGTGAAGCGGTGGAGGTACGCACCCAGGCACAGGCGCTGCTGGGCCGAAGGGTGACGCATATCGCACTCAGCCACCCCCACTTCGATCATGTGCTGGGCACGGCGGCCTTCGCCGGGACGCAGGTGTACGGCGCGGTGGGCGCGGCGGATCTCCTGCGGCGCGGGGCGGACGAGTTGCACGCCGACGCGGTGCGGCACGGCCTGCCCGAGCACGACGCCGCCGAGTCCGCCGATGTGCTGGTGGCGCCCCCTCACGAGGTGTGCGCCGAGTGGACGCTCGATCTGGGCGGCGGGCGCGAGGTGCTGCTCGTGAACGCCGGTCCGGCGCACAGCGGTCACGATCTGGCGGTGCTGGTCCCCGGCGTCCCCGGCTCCCCCGCGATCGTGTTCTGCGGCGACCTGGTCGAGGAGTCCGGTGAGCCCCAGGCGGGCCCGGACGCCTTTCCCGCACGCTGGCCGGCGGCGCTGGACCGGCTGCTGGAGCTGGGCGGCGAGGACGCGCTGTACGTGCCGGGGCACGGGGCGGTGGTGGACGCCGCGTTCGTCCGGGCCCAACGCGACGACCTTGCTGCTCGGTTCGGCGTGTCGTAGCCCGTTCCCCGCTTATCGTCGTCCGATGCGCAGCTACCAGCCGGACCTGACCCCGCCGTGGAAGAAGTCCGCCCCCGTCCCCGAGGTGCCCGCCGAGCCCGATCTGGTCGTGGAGGACGTCGCCACCGGCTTCTGCGGCGCGGTGATCCGGTGCGAGAAGACGGCCGAGGGCCCGACGGTGACCCTGGAGGACCGCTTCGGCAAGCACCGGGTCTTCCCGATGGCGCCGCGCGGCTTCCTGCTGGAGGGCCGGGTCGTCACGCTGGTGCGCCCTTCGGCGGGCGGCCCGGTCCGGCCGGCCCGTACGGCCTCCGGCTCGGTGGCGGTGCCCGGGGCGCGGGCCCGGGTGGCGCGGGCGGGGCGGATCTACGTGGAGGGGCGGCACGACGCCGAGCTGGTGGAGCGGGTCTGGGGCGACGACCTGCGCATCGAGGGCGTGGTCGTGGAGTACCTGGAGGGCGTCGACGACCTCCCCGCGATCGTGCGCGAGTTCTCACCGGGTCCGGACGCGCGTCTGGGGGTGCTGGTCGACCATCTCGTACCGGGCTCCAAGGAGTCCCGGATCGCGGCGCAGATCTCGGACGGGAACGTCCTGGTGGTCGGCCACCCGTACATCGACGTGTGGGAGGCCGTGAAGCCGTCCTCCGTCGGGATTCCCGGATGGCCGGTGGTGCCGCGCGGCCAGGACTGGAAGACGGGTGTGTGCCGGTCGCTGGGGTGGCCTGAGAACACGGGTGCGGCCTGGCAGCACATCCTGTCGCGGGTGCGGTCCTACAAGGACCTGGAGCCGGAGCTGCTGGGGTGTGTGGAGCATCTCATCGACTTCGTGACGGCCCCTGTCGAGTAGGCCCGGCCCGCCCTCTCAACCCACCCTCGCAGGCCCGCCCTCTCAACCCACCCCCGTAGTGGCTGCGCTCTCGGCCGGCCCGCCCTCGTAGCCCTGTTCCCTCAGTCCACCAGGTCCCGCACCACCGCGTCCGCCAGCAGCCGCCCGCGCAGGGTAAGCACCGCGCGCCCCTCCCCGTACGGGCCGGGCTCCAGCAGGCCGTCGTCCACCGCCCTCCCCGCCGCCGCAAGGCCGGCCGGGGCGAGCAGCGACAGCGGGCAGCCGTCGACGAGCCGGAGCTCCAGCAGGATGCGCTCGACCCGCCGGTCCTCCGCTGAGAGGATCTCGCGGCCCGCGCCGGGCGAGCGCCCCTCGGCGAGCGCCTGCGCGTACGCCCCGGGGTGCTTCACGTTCCACCAGCGCACGCCGCCGACGTGGCTGTGCGCGCCGGGTCCGGCGCCCCACCAGTCGGCCCCGCGCCAGTACAGCTCGTTGTGCAGGCAGCGGCCCTCGGGCGTCCGGGCCCAGTTCGACACCTCGTACCAGGAGAAGCCGGCCGCGGCCATCGCCTCGTCGGCGATGAGATACCGGTCGGCGTGCGCGTCGTCGTCCGTCATCGGGATCTCGCCGCGCTTGATCCGGCGGGCCAGCTGGGTGCCCTCCTCGACGATCAGGGCGTACGCCGACACATGGTCGGGCCCGGCGCCGATCGCCGCGTCGAGGGAGGCGCGCCAGTCGTCGTCGGACTCCCCCGGGGTGCCGTAGATCAGGTCGAGGTTGACGTGCTCGAAGCCGGCCGCCCTGGCCTCGGCGACACAGGCCTCGGGCCGGCCGGGGGTGTGGGTGCGGTCGAGGATCTTCAGGACGTGCTGCCGGGCGCTCTGCATCCCGAAGGAGATCCGGTTGAAGCCGCCTTCGCGCAGCTCGGCCAGGTAGGCGGGCCCGACGGACTCCGGGTTGGCCTCGGTGGTGATCTCGGCATCGTCCGCGAGGCCGAACTCCTCCCGGATCGCCGCCAGCATCCGGACCAGGTCGGCGGCGGCCAGCAGCGTCGGCGTACCGCCTCCGACGAAGACCGTACGGACCTGGCGGGGGTCGTCCCCGAGGACCTTGCGGGCCTGGCGGACCTCGCCGATGAGGTGGGAGGCGTAGTTGTCCCGGGAGGCCAGCGCACCGCCGGAGCCGCGCAGCTCGGTCGCGGTGTAGGTGTTGAAGTCGCAGTAGCCGCAGCGGGTCGCGCAGTACGGCACGTGCAGGTAGAAGCCGAGCGGGCGTTCGGCGGCGCCTTCCAGGGCATGGCGGGGCAGCGCCCCGTCGTCGGGCACGGGCTCACCATCGGGCAGTACGGAAGGCATACCGTCCATTGTCGCGCGCCGCCCGCCGTCCGGACGCCACGCCCGGACGGCACAGGGGCGGCCGGATGGCCTCGGGCGCTTGGCCGCCGCTACTGGGCCTGCAGGACCAGCAGCGCCAGGTCGTCGTCCGGCGGGCGCTCGGCGAAGGCGTGCACGGCGTGCTTGATGCGGTCCGCGATCCCCTCCGCGGTCAGTCCGGCGCAGCCGGAGAGCGCCTGCGCCAGCCCGTCGCCGTCGTCGAACATCAGGGGGCCCGAGCGCCGCTCCGTGACCCCGTCGGTGACGCACAGGAGGCTGTCGCCGGGGGCGAGGTCAAAGCTCTGGGTCTCGTAGACGGCATCGTCCATGACGCCGAGGAGCAGTTGCGGTTCGGCGGCCGGCCGCACGGTGCCGTCGGGGCGCAGCAGCAGCGGCAACGGGTGCCCGGCGCTGACCAGGGTGCAGCGGGCGCCGCCGCCGGGCAGCGGCACGAGCTCCCCGTACAGCAGGGAGAGGAACCGGGACTGTCCGCTGTCCGCCGAGTGCTGGCCGCCGGCGGCGGCGACCATCAGTGCGGCCGCCTCGGCGGCCTCCATCGCGTCGTCGAGGAGCAGCCGGTTGAGACGGACCAGGACCTCGTCGGCCTGGAAGCCCTCACGGGCCAGCAGCCGCAGCCAGGGGCGGGCGAGTCCGGTCACGACGGCCGCCTCGGGGCCGCTGCCCTGGACGTCGCCGAGGACGAAGCACCAGCGGTCGTTGGGACACGGGAAGATGTCGTAGAAGTCACCGCCGACCACCCCGTCGTCGCTGGGCTCGTAGACCAGGGAGCTGGCGACGCCCGGTATGTCGGCGACCTTGCTGGGCAGCAGTCCGCGCTGGAGGATGCGGCTGATGGTGGCCTGCCGGGTGTAGGCGCGGGCGGCGCCGACGGCGAGACCGACCCTGCGTACGAAGTCCTCGATGAGCGCCGTGACCTCGTCGGGGACCCGGGCGATGCCTTCACGGCCGAGGAGTACGGCTCCCAGGGTGCGGCCGCCCGAGGTGATCCGGTAGGCGAGCGCGACGCCTTCGAGCCCGTCCGGCTGCCCGCCGTCCTCCGCGCTGCCGGGCCACGGCATCGACACGGGTCCGGTGCCGACCCGCTCGGGAAGCCGGAGCGGGTCGCCTTCCAGCAGGGTGCGCAGCGGCTGGATGCGGGTCTCGTCGACATGCCAGACCTTGGCGAGCCGCGGGACGGCCGCGCGGCCTGCGGTCTCGGGCTCCAGCCAGATCGCGCACCAGTCGGCGAGCCGGGGCACGAGTAACTGTCCGGCGAGCGCGGCCACGATGTCCTCGTCGAGCTGGCCGGCCAGCAGGTCCGAGGCCTCGGCGAGGAACGACAGCGCGCCGCGGCCCGCCCAGTCCGCGTCGTCGCGCAGGGCGCGGCGGGCGGTGGGGGCGAGCAGTTCGGCGGCGCGCAGTCCGCGCTGGAATCCGGCCTCCGGGCGCGCGTCGGGAAAGGGGTTCCAGTCGTCGACGGGGAGCCGGGCCCAGACGGTCTTGAGGCCGGTGCGGTAGGTGATGCCCCAGCGCTCGGCGAGGGTGGCGACGAGCTCCAGGCCCCGCCCGTACTCGGCGGGCTCCCCCGGTCCGTCCTCGCCCCCCGTGCCGTCCTCGGGACGGTCGCTGCGCACAGCGCGGGCCGGGTGGTGGTCGGAGACCTCCAGGACGAGCGCGGAGGCCTCGTCCTCGGTCGCCTCCTCCAGCCGGAAGAGCAGTTCGACGTTGGTCCCGGCGTGCACGACGGCGTTGGTGACGAGTTCGCTGACGACGACCGCCGCGTCGTCGGACAGCCGCTCGCTGAAGCCGACGGCCGCGGGCAGCCCGAGCCCGCTCCATTCGGCGAGCGCCGCCGCGACGAACCGCCGGGCCGCGGAGGGCGCGAGCAGGTTCCCGGGCAGGCTCGTCCGCGCGACGGGCTGTGCGCCCGCGGACGCGCCAGTGGTTCCGGGACGTTGCACGATGTCCCGCTGCAAGGGAATGGACCCCACAGGGCGGCTCCTGACCTGTTCTCGCTCTGCCTGTTCTCCGTTAAGACGGACCCTCTATGCGCCGCTGACGACAGGGACAGAGTGACAGATCGACCCTTCGCATACGCGTCGAGTTACCGAAGTTCCTGGAGAACACCGCCCGGCCCCACGCGCTGGGCGCGGGGGCCGGGTGCCGGGAACAGGCCGGGAGGCCGGTCGCTACGCCTCGCGGGAGCCCGCGTACATGTCTTCGATCAGGTCCTTGTACGCACGCTCGACGACCGGCCGCTTCAGCTTGAGGCTGGGGGTGACCTCGCCGTGCTCGATGTCGAGGTCGCGCGGGAGCAGCCGGAACTGCTTGATGGTCTGCCAGCGCTGCAGTCCCTCGTTGAGGCGCTTCACGTAGCCGTCGATGAGCTCGACGGTCCGCGGGGAGGCCACGACGTCCGCGTAGGACTTGCCCTCCATGCCGTTCTCGGCGGCCCAGTCGAGGATGGTCGGCTCGTCGAGGGCGATGAGCGCGGTGCAGAAGTTACGGTCCGCGCCGTGCACCAGGATGTTGGAGACGAACGGACAGACCGCCTTGAACTGGCCCTCGACCTCGGCCGGCGCGATGTACTTGCCGCCGGACGTCTTGATCAGGTCCTTCTTGCGGTCGGTGATCCGCAGGTAGCCGTCCACGGACAGCTCCCCGATGTCGCCGGTGTGGAACCAGCCGTCGGCCTCCAGCACCTCGGCCGTCTTCTCGGGCAGCCCCTGGTAGCCCTGCATCACACCGGGGCCGCGCAGGAGGATCTCGCCGTCGTCGGCGATCCGGACCTCGGTGCCGGGGAGCGGCTTGCCGACGGTGCCGGTGCGGTAGGCCTCGCCCGGGTTGACGAACGAGGCCGCGCTCGTCTCGGTGAGGCCGTAGCCCTCCAGGATGTGGATTCCGGCGCCGGCGAAGAAGAAGCCGATCTCGGGAGCGAGTGCGGCGGAGCCGGAGACACAGGCGCGGAGCCGGCCGCCGAAGGCCTCGCGGATCTTGGCGAAGACAAGGGTGTCGGCGACCTTGTGCTTGGCGCCGAGCGCGAAGGGGACGGAGGGGGTTCCGGTGCGCCGGAAGTTGTCCTGGGAGACCTTCGCGTACTCGCGGGCGACCCCGGCCGCCCAGAGGAAGATCTTGTACTTGGCCCCGCCACCGGCACGGGCCTTGGCCGCGACTCCGTTGTAGACCTTCTCGAAGATCCGGGGGACGGCCGCCATGTAGGTCGGCTGGACGACGGGCAGGTTCTCGATGATCTTGTCGACCCGGCCGTCGACGGCGGTGACGTGCCCCACCTCGATCTGGCCGGAGGTGAGGACCTTGCCGAAGACGTGCGCGAGCGGCAGCCAGAGGTACTGGACGTCGTCCTTGGTGATCAGCCCGGTGGCGACGGTGGCCTTGGCCATGTACGACCAGTTGTCGTGCGGCAGCCGTACGCCCTTGGGGCGGCCCGTGGTGCCCGAGGTGTAGATGAGGGTGGCGAGCTGCTCGGGGGTGATCGCGTCGACCCGCTCGGTGATCGCGTCCGGGTTCTTGGCCAGGTGCCCGGCGCCCAGGGCCTCCAGGTCGGCCAGCGTGAGCACCCAGCCCTCCGGGTCACCCTCGGCCGGTCCGGCGCCCTCGGCGTCGATGACGACGACGTGCGTGAGGTTCGGCAGCTCGGCGCGGCGCTCGCGGGCCTTGGCCAGCTGTGCGGCGTCCTCGGCGATCAGCACCCGGCTCTCGGAGTCGGCGAGGATGAACGCCGACTCCTCGGTGTTCGTCGAGGGGTAGATCGTGGTGGTCGCGGCGCCCGCGCACGTGACCCCGAGGTCGGCCAGGATCCATTCGACCCGGGTGCTCGCGGCGAGCGCGACGCGCTCCTCCGGTTGCACGCCCAGAGCGATCAGCCCGGCCGCGATGGCGTAGACCCGCTCGGCGGCCTGTCCCCAGCTGAGCGACTTCCACTCGTCGGGGCCCTGGCCGGCGGCCGCGGGGACGGGGTAGCGGTAGGCCTCCCCGTCCGGGGTGGCCGCCACCCGGTCGATGAAGAGGGTCGCCACGGAGGGCGGACGGTTCTCGATCATGGTCTTTGTGTCGCTCACGACATCCTCCGGGCCTGCGGCAGTGCTTCACGACGGGCTACTGGTTGCGGTGTGCTCTCCGCTTACGTCTACGTGCTTGATCCTGCTTGTTTAACTGGCGAGTAACTACGAAGCCGTGCTCAGAGTAAAGCGCCCGCGCGCCCCGCGTAAGAGGCAACAGGGCCCCGCTTCATAACGAACGGGCCCCCGCGGCGCAGCGTTCTGCGATGCGGGGACCCGTTCGTCTACCGGCCGGTAGGGAGTGGGGGCGAAGCTCCGTGCCACCGCTCGCCCCACGCCTCCGTACTACTTCTTGGCCTTGGTCTCCCCGGCGGACTCGTCGGTCGACAGCACGGAGATGAACGCGTCCTGCGGCACCTCCACATTGCCGACCATCTTCATCCGCTTCTTGCCTTCCTTCTGCTTCTCCAGCAGCTTCCGCTTACGGGAGATGTCACCGCCGTAGCACTTGGCGAGGACGTCCTTGCGGATGGCGCGGACGGTCTCACGGGCGATGACCCGGGAGCCGATGGCCGCCTGGATCGGCACCTCGAAGTTCTGCCGCGGGATGAGCTTCTGCAGCTTGGCGACGAGCCGGACGCCGTACGCGTACGCCTTGTCCTTGTGCGTGACCGCGGAGAAGGCGTCGACCTTGTCACCGTGCAGCAGGATGTCGACCTTGACGAGCTCGGCGGACTGCTCGCCGGTGGGCTCGTAGTCGAGCGAGGCGTAACCGCGGGTCTTGGACTTCAGCTGGTCGAAGAAGTCGAAGACGATCTCGGCGAGCGGCAGGGTGTAGCGGATCTCGACCCGGTCCTCGGAGAGGTAGTCCATGCCGAGAAGGGTGCCGCGGCGCTGCTGGCAGAGCTCCATGATCGCGCCGATGAACTCGCTGGGCGCCAGGACCGTGGCCCGGACGACCGGCTCGTGCACCTTGTCGATCTTGCCCTCGGGGAATTCACTCGGGTTGGTGACGATGTGCTCGCTGCCGTCCTCCATCTCGACGCGGTAGACCACGTTGGGGGCGGTCGCGATGAGGTCGAGACCGAACTCGCGCTCCAGCCGCTCGCGGACCACGTCGAGGTGGAGCAGGCCGAGGAAGCCGACGCGGAAGCCGAAGCCGAGCGCTGCGGAGGTCTCCGGCTCGTACACCAGGGCGGCGTCGTTGAGCTGAAGCTTGTCGAGAGCCTCGCGCAGGTCCGGGTAGTCCGATCCGTCCAGCGGGTACAGACCCGAGAACACCATCGGCTTGGGGTCCTTGTAACCGCCCAGCGCCTCGGTCGCACCGTTGTGCAGGGAGGTGATCGTGTCACCGACCTTGGACTGCCGGACGTCCTTCACCCCGGTGATGATGTAGCCGACCTCACCGACGCCGATGCCGTCGGACGGAGTCATCTCCGGGGAGGACACCCCGATCTCCAGCAGCTCGTGGGTCGCTCCGGTCGACATCATCCGGATGCGCTCGCGCTTGTTCAGCGAACCGTCGACGACACGGACGTACGTCACGACGCCACGGTAGGAGTCGTAGACGGAGTCGAAGATCATCGCGCGGGCCGGGGCGTCCGCCTTGCCGACAGGCGCCGGGACGTCCCTGACCACCCGGTTGAGGAGCGCGTCCACGCCGACCCCGGTCTTCGCCGAGACCTTGAGGACGTCCTCGGGCTGACAGCCGATGAGGTTGGCCAGCTCCTCGGAGAACTTCTCGGGCTGGGCGGCCGGCAGGTCGATCTTGTTGAGCACCGGGACGATGGTGAGGTCGTTCTCCATGGCCAGGTAGAGGTTGGCCAGCGTCTGGGCCTCGATGCCCTGCGCGGCGTCGACCAGCAGGACCGTGCCCTCACAGGCGGCGAGCGAACGGGAGACCTCATAGGTGAAGTCGACGTGTCCCGGGGTGTCGATCATGTTGAGGACGTGGGTGCTGCCCTGGCCCTCACCGGCAGTGGGCGCCCAGGGCAGCCGGACCGCCTGGGACTTGATGGTGATGCCACGCTCGCGCTCGATGTCCATCCGGTCGAGGTACTGAGCGCGCATCTGCCGCTGGTCGACCACACCGGTCAGCTGGAGCATCCGGTCGGCAAGGGTCGACTTGCCGTGGTCGATGTGCGCGATGATGCAGAAATTGCGGATCAGCGCCGGGTCGGTACGGCTCGGCTCGGGCACGTGGAGAGGAGTCGCGGGCACGCAGGGTCCTGATTCTTGAGACGCCGAACGCCGTGTCTCGGGTCGATGTCGGGTCGGTCGGATCTGTACGTAGCCTCCATCGTCCCACGCCTGCGGGGTGAAGACCGGTTTGGGCCGGTCGGAGCGCGGCTGGTACCGTGGGCAGCTGTGCCTCGTGGCCCTTGGGCCGCAGGACACACACCGAAGATCCAACGAACCTGAAAAGGCTCTGTCGTGGCGAACATCAAGTCCCAGATCAAGCGGAACAAGACGAACGAGAAGGCGCGCCTGCGCAACAAGGCCGTCAAGTCCTCGCTCAAGACCTCGATCCGCAAGGCCCGCGAGGCCGTCGTTGCAGGCGACGTCGAGAAGGCCACCGTGGCCGTTCGCGACGCTTCCCGCGCTCTCGACAAGGCTGTCTCGAAGGGTGTCATCCACAAGAACGCCGCCGCCAACAAGAAGTCGGCGCTGGCCACCAAGGTTGCCACCCTCCAGGGCTGAGCATTCTGATGTGATCGCCGGAACGGACCAAGCGGGCCCTCTCTCCCGCTCCTGACCGGCACCCCGCGCCGCACACCGAACCTGCGTTCGCCACGCGGGTGCGGCGCACCAAGCGCAAAGCGAAGGCCCCGGCCGGCCCCCTCCCCAGGGGGTCGACCGGGGCCTTCGGCATGCGCGCGTACGAAAATCCGGGTCCCGGGGCCCGGGACCCCGTCGAACCCGCCCGGCGGCTGAGGACAGGGCGACCGGCCCTACGAACCCGGCCTGCTGAGGAGCAGGACAGCCGGCCCTACGAACCTGGCCGACTGACGGCAGGGCGACCGGCCCTACGAACCCCGACCGGCTGAGGCAGGCCGGCCGGCCCTACGAACCCGGCGCCCCTACCCCGTCTCGCGTGGGGTCACCACTACCGCCCCGTCCGTGCGGCCCTTGCCACCGCGACCACGGCCTTCTCCAGCGCGTACTCCGGGTCGTCCCCGCCGCCCTTGACGCCCGCGTCCGCATCCGCGACCGCTCTCAGCGCCACCGCCACCCCGTCCGGCGTCCATCCCCGCATCTGCTGGCGCACCCGGTCGATCTTCCACGGGGGCATGCCCAGCTCGCGGGCGAGGTCCGCCGGCCGCCCCCCGCGTGCCGACGAGAGCTTGCCGATCGCCCGGACTCCCTGCGCCAGCGCGCTGGTGATGAGGACGGGGGCCACACCGGTCGACAGCGACCAGCGCAAGGCCTCCAGGGCCTCGGCCGCCCGCCCCTCGACCGCGCGGTCGGCGACCGTGAAGCTCGACGCCTCCGCGCGCCCCGTGTAGTAGCGCCCGACGACGGCTTCGTCGATCGTGCCCTCGACGTCCGCGACAAGCTGTGACGCCGCACTCGCCAGTTCCCGCAGATCACTGCCGATGGAGTCGACCAGCGCCTGGCACGCCTCGGGCGTCGCCGAGCGTCCCAGCGTCCGGAACTCGCCCCGCACGAAGGAGAGGCGCTCGGCGGGCTTGGTGGTCTTCGGGCACGCCACCTCCCGCGCCCCGGCCTTACGGGCCGCGTCGAGCAGCGCCTTGCCCTTGGCGCCGCCCGCGTGCAGCAGCACGAGGGTGATCTCCTCGACCGGGTCGTCGAGATACTTCTTGACGTCCTTGACCGTGTCGGCGGAGAGATCCTGCGCGTTGCGCACGATCACCACCTTGCGCTCGGCGAAGAGCGAAGGGCTCGTCAGCTCGGCGAGGGTGCCCGGCTGAAGCTGGTCGGAGGTGAGGTCCCGGACGTCCGTGTCGGCGTCGGAGGCCCGGGCCGCCGCCACCACCTGCTGCACGGCGCGGTCCAGGAGTAGGTCCTCCTGCCCCACGGCGAGCGTGAGGGGGGCGAGCGGGTCGTCGGTGGAATTCCTTCTGGTGGCCATCGCCGTCCAGCATCCCACGGGCCGCTGACAGCCCTGCTGCGACTGCCGGTCTGGCACGTAGCCCTCAGTCCTCATCCCTCGGCCCTCGGCCCGTGACCCGTAGCCCGTAGCCCGTAGCCCGTAGCCCGTAGCCCGTAGCCGAGAATGGGCGGGTGAGCGATGTGAGACATGTACTGGTGCTGCCCGACCGCGATGCCGCGGAGGAGGCGGCCGGAGAGCTGGCCGACCGATTCGGGGTCGCCGAGGAACCACAACTCGTACGCGACGCCCTGGCCGGCGAGGACGACGCCGAGGACGCCCAGTGGCTGGTGGTCGTGGAGGACCCGGCCCGGCGCCTGGACTCCGCGGCGCTCGATGCGTTCGCCGCGGAGTACGAGGGATGGCTGGAGGCTCCGTAGGGGCTCGGCGGCTACTCCGGGGCTGCCGAGGGCTGTTCCGGGGCTGCCAGGGGGCTGTTCCGGACGCCGTTCCGGACGCCACCCCGAAACCCGTAACCGTGGTCCGTGGTCCGTGGTCCGTGGTCCGTAGCCAGCGAATCAGCGCTTGGGAACGATCTGGATGTCCATGTCGATCTCGATGCTGGAGCCGACCGCGGCGATGCCACGGGCCAGCATCGTCTGCCAGGTGAGGGTGAAGTCCTCACGGTGCAGCTCGGTGGTGGCGCGGCAGGCGGCGCGGGTCTCGCCCTCCAGGCCGTTGCCGACGCCGAGGTACTGGGTGTCCAGCGTGACCGTGCGGCTCACCCCGTGCAGGGTGAGCGCGCCGCTCACGCCCCAGCGGGTGCCGCCCCGGTGGACGAAGCGCTCGCTGTAGAACTCCAGCGTCGGATAGCGGCCGACGTCGAGGAAGTCGCCCGAGCGCAGGTGGTCGTCGCGCATCTGAACGTTCGTGTCGATCGAGGCGGCGTCGATGATCACGTGCATGGCCGAGTCCTCCATGCGGTCGGCGATCCGGACCGCGCCGGCGAAGGTGTTGAACCGGCCGTGGATGCGAGCCATCCCGATGTGCCGGGCCGTGAAACCGATCTGGGAGTGCATCGGCTCGATCTCCCACTCACCCGGGTCGGGCAGCTGCGGAGGCGCCGAGAGCTGCAGGGTCACATCACCCAGGCCCGCGTGACCGCCCTGGGCGACCGCCGCCGAGCCGTGGAACGGGGTGAACCCCTCCGCGGTGACAGCCAGCCGGTACTCTCCCGCCGGCACCGTGGCGACGACATTGCCGAACGAGTCCGTCTCCCCGCCGACGACCTTGCGCCCCGCGGCGTCCGTGACGACGAACTCAGCCTGCTGCACTGCCTCGTTGACCGGGTCGATCACTCGGCAGCTGAGGACACCCGCGGAGTCCGGTATGGCGAGTCCGGCGAGAGCGTTGCCGCGAACGACACCCGTCGCCGCCTTGTTTCCGAGCCAACGGCCGAACATCTCCACGCACCCCCGGGGGCTGTTTCACCTCGGGCCGAAGGGTTGGACACCGTTGCCGGAACAGCGGCCCGCCGACGAGCATGCATTCGATCACCCTTGTGGCGTTCGAGGCAAACAGAGCGGCTCGCAGGGGCTTGGGTGGAGGTGTTACCGAAGGTCCGAATTGATCGTTCCGTATGTGTGTGTCACCCGTTCGGCACAGAAACGCCGGCCCCCCGCTCGGAGGGGAGCCGGTCGAGGCGCACCCCGAAGTGCTCGCGGTAGGCGGCGAGAACCTCCTGATCACTTTCCAGCTGCGTCTCGTGGCGCTCCTCCCCCACCGTCGTGAGGAGCCTGTGGCCCTTGAGCGTGATCCGCCCGGTGGTCGTGAAGCGCGAGCAGACCGGCGACCGGGTGAAGCCTGAATCGGGCGAGGTCCGGTGGTACCAGGCCCCGACCCGGAAGTCGTCGAGCGCCCGGGGTCGCGGGTCCAGGCGGAACTGGGGTGCGCCGCCCCGCAGCACATCGACGTCCCCGTGGTCCTCACCACCCTCGGCGGGGGCCTGGGCGATCCGGAAGGTGCCACGCGGGTCCTCCTGGTCCGTGTGGTCGTCGAGCGCGAGCGGATGCTGGGCATGGTCGCCGAAGCCGACATCGGCGAGCCACGGCCCGGTGCCGTCGTCCGTCTCCACCCGCAGCGCCATGTGGTCGTACGGGATGCCGAGCCGCCCGTCGTCACCGTGGACCCGTGCCTGGAGCAGCGTGACGCGGAAGCCGAGCGCCCGCAGCAGTACGGCGAAGGCGCCGTTGACTTCGTAGCAGAACCCGCCGCGGCGATCCGCCACGATCTTGTCGAGGAGCGCCTTCTCCTCCAGCACGATGTCCTCGCCGAGGTGGATCGAAAGGTTCTCGAAGGGCACGGTGGTGAGATGGCGCAGCTGCAGCTCGCGCAGCGCCGTGGCATCGGGGCGGGCCGGCCGGGTGGCGCCGATGCGCTCCAGGTAGGCGTCGATGGTCTGGGGCAGGTCCGGGTCCATGAGGGCAGTCTGTCCCCACAAGCGGCACCGTGGCCTGAGCCGTTGGTCCTAGGACCGGCGGCGGAGGCGTGACGCAGGGCGTATTCACTAGCGTGCGGGGCATGACGAATCGGGAGCCGGCGCGCAGCCGCGAACAGCGCAAGCAGGATGCGCTCGATCATCTGGAGAAGGACGAGGACGCCTGGGTGTCGACCGCCTCGGCCGACGGAGTACCGACTCTGGTGCCGCTGTCGTTCGTATGGGACCGGGGGACCCTGCTGATGGCCACCCGGCGTACCAACCCGACTGCGGTCAACGTGACGTCGGACGGGCAGGCGCGGATCGCACTGGGTCCTACCCGCGATGTGGTCCTCATCGAAGCGACGGCGGAGCTCATCGAGAACGCGGACCTTCCCTCGGAGTCGAGTGACGCCTTCGCCGCGAAGCTCGGCTGGGACCTGCGGGACCTTTCCGCCTGGGTGTACCTGCGTTTCACGCCGTACGCGGTCAGGGCGTGGCGGGAGAAGAACGAACTGGCCGACCGTGAACTGATGGCCGACGGCCGCTGGCTGGAGTGAACACGCCGTCATGACCGGCCCACCGCCCGCAGTCCCGGCCCGGCACCCGTCACCGCGACCGCGCCGTCCCTGTCCGTGCGGAGCACCACCGCTCCCCCGGATCTGAGCGCCTCCACCGTCCGTGGGGCAGGATGCCCGTACGGGTTGTCCCGGCCCACGCTCACCAGCGCGAGCCTCGGACGCGCGCTGCGGAGCAGTGCCGCGTCCTGGTGCGCGGAGCCGTGGTGGGCGACCTTGAGCACATCCACCCGGGGCAGTGTCGGGTGACTGCGCAACAGGCCCTGCTGGGCCGGAGGTTCGAGGTCGCCGAGGAGCAACAGTGTGAGCTCGCCGGTCCGTACGAGCAGGGTGACGCTGGCGTCGTTCGGTTCCTCCGGTACGGGACGTGCCGCCGGGCCGGCCGCGGCGGTCGCTCCACCCGGCGGCCACAGCACCTGCCACTCCAGCGCTCCGATCCGGCGCCGCTCACCAAGGGCGGTGCGCACCACGGGGATACCGGCCGCCGCGGCCGTCCGCCTGACGAACGCGGCCTGTTCCGGGGGTTCGTCCAGGCTCGTCGTCTGGATCGCGCCCACCGTCCTGCCCCGCAGCACACCGGTCAGGCCGCGCACGTGGTCGGCGTGGAAGTGGGTGAGCAGCAGCAACGGGATACGGGTGACGGCCAGATCGCGCAGACACCGGTCGGCGAGCCGGGGATCCGGCCCGGCGTCGACGACCACGCCCGCGCCGGGCCCGGCCGCGAGCACCAGGGCGTCTCCCTGGCCGACGTCGCACATCGCGAACGCCCAGCCGGGCGGCGGCCATCCGGTCAGCACCCGGGTCAGTGGCACCGGCCGGAGCACCGCGAGGACGAGCAGCAGCGCGGCGGCCGAACAGAGCCAGGGATGGCGCCCGATGCGCCGTGCGAACAGCACCAGGAGCACAGTCAGCGCGGCCAGCAGCAGCGCCCCCGGCCGGCCGTCGGGCCAGTCGGCCTCCGCCCCGGGGAGCGCGGCTCCGGTCCGGGCCACGGAGGCGATCCACCCCGCCGGCCATCCCGCCACCCGGGCGAGCAGTTCGGCCCCCGGCATGGCCACCGGCGCCAGGGCCAGCACGGCGAACCCGAGCACCGTGGCGGGCGCCACCGCGAACTCGGCCAGCAGATTGCACGGGATCGCCACCAGACTCACCCGGGAGGCGAGCAGCACCACGACGGGCGAGCACACGGCCTGAGCCGCGGCTGCGGCCGCCAGCGCCTCCGCCAACCGCGGTGGCACCCGCCGCCGTTGCAGCGCTTCGCTCCACCGAGGGGCCAGGGTCAGGAGGGCGCCGGTAGCGAGCACCGACAGGACGAAGCCGTAACTGCGCGCGAGCCACGGGTCGTAGAGCACCAATAGCAGAACGGCGGCGGCCAGCGCGGGAATCAACGATCTGCGCCGCCCGGTGCCGATGGCCAGAAGTGTGATCAGGCCACAGGCCGCGGCCCGCAGCACGCTCGGTTCCGGCCGGCAGACGAGCACGAAGGCGAGGGTGAGCCCGCCGCCGAGCAGAGCGGTCCCCCGGAGAGAGATCCCCCACGCGGGTGCCAGTCCGCGGCGTTCGACGCGCAGGGCGGTGCCGGGAGGTCCGATGAGCAGGACGAGCAGGATCGCCAGGTTGGCGCCCGATACCGCCATGAGATGGGTGAGGTCGGTCGCCCGGAACGCCTCGTGCAGTTCCGGTGTGACGCGTGTGGTGTCGCCGACGACCAGTCCGGGCAGCAGCGCCCTCGCATCAGGACCGAGGTCCTCCGTCGCCGTGCGCAGGCCTGCGCGCAATCCGCCCGCCGTGCGCTGGAGTCGGGTGGGCGGGCCGATGACACGGGGCGGTCCCTTTCCCTCGGCGCGCAGCACGGCGGTGGCGCGCTCCCCGCCGTGCAGCGGCGGGGCCAGCCTGCCACTGACGCGCAGCCGTGTGGAGGGAAGCAGCTGCTGCCACTGTGCGGCCGCACCTTCGGGCATGACGATGACCAGCACCGGCGTACGCAGCCGGACGGCCGGGCCGCCGGGTCTCGTCAGCCGGACGATCTCGGCGTCCAGCAGCAGGGAGACGGGGGTGCTGTGGTCGCCGCGCACCCGGGGGGACGTGCGGCGGGCATCGGAGGTCAGGGTGAGCTCCGCGTCGATGTGCGCGAACTGCCCGGCCAGACCGGGCACGGGACCCTGCCGCGCATCGGCCCTGTGCAGACCGGCGGACGCCGCCCCGGCCGCCGCGCAGAGCAGCACCGCCGCGGCAGCCGTGGTGTGCAGCCGCCGGCGGCCACCGCCGCCGCTCTCCGCTTGGCCGGTCCGCGGCGCGCGGGCCACCCGGAAGGGCGGAAAGCCCGGTACGGCCAGGAGGACCATGGCCGCCCCGAGGCAGAGCACCGCACCCGCCGCCACCCAGCGGCCCGGCGCGTCCAGGGCCGGTGCGGCACCCGCCCAGGCCGCCAGGGCCGGCGGGACCAGCCGAAGGTCGACCGGGCCTTCCTGACGCGGGTCGGCGCTCCCCAGCCGACGGCCCGACGCCGCGTGGACGTCCTGGGTACTCACGGTCGCACCAGTGGCTGGAGATCGGCGAACCGGCGGTCACCGATCCCGTTGACCTCACGGAGCTCGTCGACGGACCGGAAGCCTCCGTGCTGAGTGCGGTGGTCGACGATGTGCTGGGCGAGGACGGGACCGACGCCCGGCAGGGTTTCGAGCTGTTCCATCGTCGCGGTGTTGAGGCTCACCGGTCCTGCGGCGGCGGTAGGGCCGACGCCTCCTCCCGTACCGCCTGCGTCAGTCGGGCCCGGCGGGGCGCCCACGACGATCTGTTCCCCGTCCATGAGGACCCGGGCCCGGTTGAGGCTGTCGAGGTCCACACCCGGCCGGGCCCCGCCCGCCACTCGCAGCGCGTCGGCGACCCTGGCTCCGGCCGGCAGCCGGTGGATCCCGGGCCGCCTCACCTTCCCGCTCACGTCCACCACGACCTGCCCGCCCGGCCCGGTGGCGGGGGGTGTCCCGGGCGCGGGCTCCGGCGTGCCGGCCCCGCCCGCATCCCCGCCCCCGTCCCCGCCCGTATCCGTCTCCGCCACGGGCGCGTGCGCGGCCTCGCTGACCCGCTCCGGAGCGCGTACGGATCCTGGGCGCGCCGACCAGAGATGCGTCGCGGCGAACACCGCTGCCGCGACCAGGACGACAGTGAGTGCGGCCAGGGCCCTCGGCTCCAGCCCGCACCTGAGCTGAAGCCACACCGGAAGCCGCTCCCTCACTGCGGGAAGGGCCCGCCGCAGCCGCCCCGCGGCCACCGGCCCGAGCAGGGATGCGGGTGAATCCCCAAGTGAATCCCCGAGTGGAGACGCGGGTGGAGACGCGGATGCGGGCGCGGACCCGACCGCACCCTCGCCCGTCGCCGCACGCGTCTCACTGGCCACACCCGCCGTACGGGCCGCCATCGCCGCACGCGTCTCACTCGCCGCACCGGCCGCAATCGCCGTGCCGCCCGCCGACGAACCCGCGCCCATCCCCACCAGCGGCCGCGCGACCCGGCCCCCGTAACCGCCTGCCATCAGCGCGTCCGCACGGCTGCGCGAAGCCGCGGCCGCGGCGGTGCGCCCCCTGGCTCGCCGTCGTCGGCCCGGCCCTGTGCCCGCACCGCTCCGGACACGACCGTCCGAGGCCGGAACGCGCCCCGGCCCGCTACCGGACCCGGACCCGCCCGACCCGCCAGCCCCGCCGAGGCCGCCGACATGTCCGCCGCTACCGACGCGCCTGACACGGGAAACACGGGAGACACGGGTGACACGGCCGACACGGCCGACGTCGGCGCGATTGGTTGCACGATGTGATCGGGAAGCCATGCCTCATGACGCTAGGCACTTCCGCCGGAACCCGCTGAGCACACCCAATTCCGGTGGATAACCGCACCGTTGTGCATAACTCCACCACTCCGGAGAGTGAAGTCAGCGAGGCGAGATCACCGCGCCCAGCAGCCCGGGTCCGGTGTGTGCGCCGATCACCGCGCCCACCTCGCTGACATGCAGGTCGACCAGGCCCGGAACCCGTTCTCGCAACCGCTCGGCCAGCCGCTCGGCCCGCTCCGGGGCCGCGAGGTGATGCACCGCGATGTCCACCCGCCCGCTGCCCGCCCGCTCGGCAACGATCTCCTCCAGCCGGGCGATGGCCTTCGAGGCCGTCCGTACCTTCTCCAGCAGTTCGATCCGGCCGCCGTCCAGCTGAAGGAGCGGTTTCACGGCCAGGGCCGAACCGAGCAGGGCCTGCGCGGCGCCGATCCGGCCGCCGCGCCGCAGATAGTCCAGGGTGTCGACGTAGAAGTAGGCAGACGTGCCCGCCGCCCGCTTCTCGGCGGCGGCCACCGCGTCGTCCTGGCTGCCGCCCGCCTCCGCAGTCTCCGCCGCGGCCAGGGCGCAGAACCCGAGGGCCATGGCGACCATCCCGGTGTCCACCACGCGCACCGGTACCGGAGCGTCCTTCGCCGCGAGGACGGCCGCGTCGTACGTGCCGGAGAACTCCGCCGACAGATGCAGCGAGACGATGGCACTCGCTCCCGCGTCGGCAGCCGCGCGGTAGGCAGCGGCGAAGACCTCGGGGCTGGGCCGTGAAGTCGTCACGGAACGGCGCTTCTGCAGGGCCAGCGCGAGGGAGCGAGCCGAGATCTCGGTGCCTTCCTCCAGCGCCTGGTCGCCGAGAACTACGGTCAGCGGCACTGCGGTGATGCCATGCCGCTCCATCGCCTGGGGCGGCAGGTAGGCCGTGGAATCGGTGACGATCGCGACATGGCGGGACATGAGCGGGAGATTACCTGCCGGGGAGGCGGCTCGGCAGTTCGACCCCGCCTGAATGATCAGTTCCGGTCGCTTCGTGCCGCATCATTCCCTCCTCGTTCACCTGCGGCCCCAGGCCGTCACCGACCGCTCCCACCGACGGCGGCCAAGAAGATCCCATTCGTCGGACGCAGTCAGACCGTGCTCTCCGGCGCAGTCAGTCCGTGGCCTCCGGTGCCGGTGCCGTCAGCCCGTGGTCCCGGACGCCGTCAGTTCGTGGTCTCCGGCCGTGCCGTCTTCTGCCACGGATATCCCGTCCGCAGCCGGGGGTCCGGGGCCGAGAGGGCCTGCGGAGTCCCCTCGTCGCCTGCCGGGTCCCCGGCCGGCGGCTCCTGAACGCGGTCCGCCGGACGCCCCGGTGCCGGCTCCTCCGTCGTCCAGTGCCGCAGCGCCCCGGCCTCCACGTCGATCTGCGCGTTCAGCGCCTCCAGATCGTCGTCGGCGAACTGCCGGGCCCGGTCCCGGGCCGCCCATCGCAGCGACTCCGCGGCGCGCGTGATCCGCTCGGTGCGCTCCTTCAGGCCGGGCAGCAGCGAGGCGACCGTCGTCCTGTCGGGTTCACGCTCCAGGCGCTTCAGGTCCTCTTCCAGCTCACGGCCGTGCACCCCGAGGCGCTGGAACAGGCCCAGTGACTCCGAGAGCGAGGCGTCCTCGACCACACCCGACTGCAGCGCCTCCTGCGTGGCGCGCATCGAGGTGCGCAGCGAGAGACGGAGCTGAGCCAGCTCGCCGCCGACGCCCACCTGCCCGTAACTCTTGGCCCGCAGCGTGGTGTCCTCCACCGTGCGGCGCGCCTGCGTGATCGTGCGGTCCACACCACGCTTGGCCGCCCCGACGACCTTGACGGTCGCATAGACACCCAGCGCCATGAACGCGACGACGAGCAGCCCCAGGATCAGGATCAAGGCTTCCATGAGTGCCCCTCGGATGGTGTGACGGCTGACGGCACGGTTTCACCCGCCCCTCCACCGTAAACGGAACGGGCAGGCGGAGGGTTCCGTCGGAACCCCCAACCTGCCCGTAGGGGAAAGCCCTCACACCGGAAAGCCCTCACCCCGTCATGACGACGACCGTCGACTAGGCCGGAACGATGTTCACCAGCTTCGGCGCCCGGACGATCACCTTGCGGATGCCCGCCCCGTCCAGTGCCGCGACGACGGCCGGGTCCGCCAGAGCCAGCGCCTCCAGCTCCGCGTCCGTGATCGACGGGGAGATCTCCAGGCGCGCCCTGACCTTGCCCTTGATCTGGACGACACAGGTCACGGTCTCGTCCACGACGTACGCCGGGTCGGCTACCGGGAAGTCCTGGTGCACGACCGACTCGGTGTGGCCCAGCCGGCGCCACAGCTCCTCGGCGATGTGCGGCGCCAGCGGCGCCACCAGCAGCACCAGGGCCTCGGCGACGGGGCGCGGCAGGGGGCCGCCGGCCTTGGTCAGGTGGTTGTTCAGCTCGGTGACCTTGGCGATGGCCGTGTTGAAGCGCATCCCGGCCATGTCCCCGCCGACGCCGTCGATCGCCTTGTGCAGCGCGCGCAGCGTGTCCTCGCCGGGCTCGCTGTCGACGACGGTGACCTCGCCGCTCTCCTCGTCGACGACGTTGCGCCACAGCCGCTGCAGCAGCCGGTACTGGCCGACGACCGCGCGCGTGTCCCAGGGACGCGACACGTCCAGGGGGCCCATGGCCATCTCGTACAGCCGCAGCGTGTCCGCGCCGTACTCGCCGCAGATCTCGTCGGGCGTCACGGCGTTCTTCAGGGACTTGCCCATCTTGCCCAGAACGCGGGAGACCTTCTCGCCCTCGTAGTAGAACGCCCCGTCACGCTCCTCGACCTCGGCCGCCGGAACCGCGATGCCGCGACTGTCCCGGTAGACGAAGGCCTGGATCATGCCCTGGTTGTACAGCTTGTGGAACGGCTCGGCGGACGAGACGTGGCCCAGGTCGTGCAGCACCTTGGACCAGAAGCGCGCGTACAGCAGGTGCAGCACGGCGTGCTCGGCGCCGCCCACGTACAGGTCGACGCCACCGGTCGGCTGTCCTTCGCGCGGGCCCATCCAGTACTGCTCGATCGCCGGGTCGACCAGTTGCTCGGAGTTGTTCGGGTCCAGGTAGCGCAGCTCGTACCAGCAGGAGCCCGCCCAGTTGGGCATGGTGTTGGTCTCGCGGCGGTACTTTCGCGGACCGTCGCCCAGGTCCAGAGTGACGTTGACCCAGTCGGCGTTGCGCGACAGCGGGGTCTCGGGCTGGGTGTCGGCGTCGTCCGGGTCGAAGGTGCGCGGCGAGTAGTCGTCGACCTCCGGCAGTTCCAGCGGCAGCATCGACTCGGGCAGCGGGTGGGCGATGCCCTCCTCGTCGTACACGATCGGGAAGGGCTCGCCCCAGTAGCGCTGGCGGCTGAACAGCCAGTCGCGCAGCCGGAAGTTGACGGTGCCCTCGCCGACACCGTGTTCCTTCAGCCAGTCGGTGATCTTCGCCTTGGCCTCGACGACGCCCAGGCCGTCCAGCGAGACCTCGTCGTTGGCGGAGTTGACCAGCTTCGCCTCGTACGAGCCGAAGGCGTCCTCCCACGTCGAGGCGTCGGTGCCGCGGTCGTCCGACGGCTCCACGACACAGCGCATCGGCAGCTCGAAGGCGCGCGCGAAAGCGAAGTCGCGTGCGTCGTGCGCCGGTACGGCCATGATCGCGCCGGTGCCGTAGCCCATCAGGACGTAGTCGGCGATGAAGACGGGGACCTGCTCGCCGCTGACCGGGTTGGTCGCGTACGCGCCGGTGAAGACACCGGTCTTGTCCTTGGCCTCGGCCTGCCGCTCCACGTCGGACTTGGCCGCGGCCTGCTTGCGGTACGCGGTGACGGCCTCGGCCGGGGTGGCGTGGCCGCCGGTCCAGACCGGGTGGGTGCCGTCGGGCCAGGCGGCGGGAATGATCCGCTCGACCAGCTCGTGCTCCGGCGCCAGCACCATGTAGGTGGCACCGAACAGGGTGTCCTGGCGGGTGGTGAAGACGGTGATGCTGCCGGCTCCGTCGACGGGGAAGTCGACGCGCGCGCCCTCGGAGCGGCCGATCCAGTTGCGCTGCTGCAGCTTGATGGCCTCGGGCCAGTCCAGCCCGTCCAGGTCGTTCAGCAGCCGGTCGGCGTAGGCCGTGATGCGCATGTTCCACTGGCGCAGCTTGGCCTTGAAGACGGGGAAGTTGCCGCGCTCGGAGCGGCCGTCGGCCGTGACCTCCTCGTTGGCCAGGACGGTGCCCAGGCCGGGCGACCAGTTGACGGGCGCGTCGGAGGCGTAGGCCAGCCGGTGGTCGCTCAGGATGTCGGCGCGCTCGGCGGCGCTCAGCGCACTCCAGTCGCGGCCGTCGGGGGTCGCGCGCTCACCGGACTCGAACTGGGCGACCAGCTCGGCGATCGGCCGGGCCCGGTCCGCGTCGGTGTCGTACCAGGAGTTGAAGATCTGCAGGAAGATCCACTGGGTCCACTTGTAGTACTCGGACTCGATCGTGGCGAACGAGCGGCGCTTGTCGTGGCCCAGGCCCAGCCGGCGCAGCTGGACCGTCATGTTCTCGATGTTGGCCTCGGTCGAGATCCGCGGGTGCGTGCCGGTCTGCACGGCGTACTGCTCCGCAGGCAGACCGAAGGCGTCGAAGCCCAGGGTGTGCAGGACGTTGTGGCCGGTCATCCGCTGGTGGCGGGCGTAGACATCGGTGGCGATGTAGCCCAGCGGGTGGCCGACGTGCAGGCCCGCACCCGAGGGGTACGGGAACATGTCCATGATGAATTTCTTCGGCTTGGCGGCCAGCTCCGGGTCGCCTGCCAGGTCGCCGGTCGGGTTCGGTGCCTCGTACGTGCCCTCGGCGTCCCAGAAGTCCTGCCAGCGTGCCTCGATGTCGGCGGCCATCGCTGCCGTATAGCGGTGCGGCGCAGCAACCTCGGCTGCGGAATTCGTCTCGCTCATGATCCTCAAAGCTCCATCGATCGTCATCTGCCGGCGCCCACGTCTACGGACACGCGTCTACGGAAACGAAAAAACCCCTCGCACAGGAGGGGACGCCGCGCTGATGCCGACCAGGCGTTCTCACCGGTCGGGACTGATCAGCACGGCTCGCTAAGCAGAAGGCGTACGGCACGCATGGCGTCAGGGTACCGCACAGGCCCGGCCGCCATCCGGGCACCGCCGATCCGTGGACACGACGGGTGGCGAACCGGGCGGCAGAACGTCCGGGAAGCGTGGGTTACTCCGCGTAATGCCCTCTATCGGGGCAACCACCCAAACCTCGTACCGGCCGGTATGGAGCGCCTTAGCATGCGGCAACGGGACCGCTTTGCCGAGCCATTCGGAGTCGCCCCCCATGAACCCTCATCGCAAGATCCGCTCAACGGCCGCCCCGCTCAAGGGGCCGAGTCGTCACGTACAGGGCGGGCTGACCGTCGCTGTGCTGGTTCTCCTGCCGCTGCTCGCCGTGGCGGGCAGCGACGGTCTGCGCGCCACGCTCGACTTCACGACCGGTGTCCTCTCGCTGGTCTCGCTCACCGCCGCGGTGGGCTGGGGCCTGCTCGCCACCGACCGGCTGTTCCTCTCCTCGCGCCAGCGACTGGTCGGCCAGGCCGTCCACCGCACCGCCGCTGCCGCCTCGCTGGGCTTCCTGCTGCTGCATGTCACGGTGAAGGTCTCGCTGGGGCATGTGGCTCTGCTCGGCGCCCTCGTGCCCTTCGGTCTCGGGGCCGGCGGTACGGCGGGGCTGATCGGTTTCGGTGCGCTGGCCGGTCTGCTGATGGTGGTGGCGGCCGCGACGGGCGCGCTGCGCAGCGCCTTCGCCGGCCCCGGCAAGGTCGCCGGTCGCTGGCGGGCGCTGCACGCACTGTCCTACCCGGCGTGGTGTGCCGCGCTGGTGCACGGTCTGTACGCGGGCCGGCCGCCCGCGGTCTGGGTCGTCGTGATGTACAGCCTGTGCCTGGTCGCCGTGGCGGCCGTGCTGTGTCTGCGCATGCTGCCCGTGCCGGTGAAACGGCGGATCGCCGGAGTGATCACCGCTCTGATCAAGCCTGACGCCCTGCCTGCCGAGCCGGATCCGGTGACCCGCGAGGCCCCGCTGCCCGGTGCGGACACCGCGGCGCTGCCAGGGTCGTACGGAACAGGCACCGCCGTCACCGGCCGGGACGGGCTCGGCAGCCTGGTACGGGGCACCCCGCTGCCCTCGTCGTTCGAGCACCCCCGGACCACGCTCCCAGCACCTGCCCCACCGCTGTACGAGGCCCCGCCCCGCAGCTCAGACCGCCTCACGACGGGCTTGCTCCCGAGTGCGTCCGGCGGGCTGAGGGGCTCCGGGCCCGGGATCGCCGCCGGGTACCGCGCGGTCTCGGCGCCCGCCGGGACCGCCGCCCGCCGGCAGCAGTCCGGGCACTGGCCGACGCCGTCACCCGCCCCGCCGACCCGGGCAGTGCGCCCGCCGCCCGAGCCCGCAGGGGCGGCGCGTCCCCCGCACGAGCCCCCCGCCCCGTCCTTCGAACCCGTGCGGGCGCCCGCCGCCCCCTACGTCCCCGCCCAGGAACCTCCGTACGCCGCCGCCGGAGGAGCGACCGCTCCGCTGCCCGCCGTCGGCGACACCGCACCGCTCCCGGGGCCGTTCTACCCGCCCCCGGCCGGAGAACCCTGGACCGCACCCGCAGGAGACCGACCGTGAACATCCCCCTCCCCGACGTCCCCGAGGTCCGGGTCGTCGGTCTCCCCCAACTGACCAGCGGCTTCGACCTGGTGGAGCGGCTCGACCTCGGCATGCACCTGAAGGTGCACGGACCGCTGGAGCCGATGACCGGCGAACGCCTGGCGGAACTCGCCGAGTCCATCTCGCTGAACGGCCGCGGCGGTGCCGGATTCCCCTTCGGCCGAAAGCTGCGGGCCGTCGCCAAGGCGTCCATCCGGCGCGGGGTACGCCCGGTCGTCGTGATCAACGGCAGCGAGGGAGAGCCCGCCTGCCGCAAGGACACGGTGCTGCTCAACCGCGCCCCGCACCTCATCCTGGACGGCGCCCTGCTGGCGGCCGAGGCGCTCGGCGCCCGCACCCTGATCGTCGCCGTCACCCGCAACTCCACGGAGATCTCGGTGCGCTCCGCACTGGCCGAGCGGGGTCTGTCCGACCGGCGGGGCCAGCCGTTGCGGGCCCGGGCGGTACGGACGCCGGAGCGGATGGTCTCCGGTGAGGCCTCGGCCGTCATCCGGGCGGCGTCCGGTGGCCCGGCCCTGCCGCCGGGGCGCCGCGAGCGGGCCGCGGAGTCGGGGGTCGGCGGCGCCCCCACCCTGCTGTCGAACGCGGAGACGTACGCGCAACTCGCCGTCGCCGCCCGGATAGGCGCCCGCCGTTACGGGAACACCGGCCTGCCCGACGAGCCCGGCACGGTGCTCCTCACACTCTCCGGCGCGGTCGCACGCCCGATGGTCATCGAAGTGCCGACGGGTGTGCCGCTGCGGTACGTGCTCCAGCTGGCCGGCGCTCCTCCGCTGCCGCAAGGCGTGCTGACGGGCGGCTATCACGGCAACTGGATCAGTGCGCACGCCATGCACGACGCCGTCGTGTCCCGGGAGTCGCTGGCCGCGGCAGGCGGGGCGCTGGGAGCCGGGGCGATCCTGCCGATCGGGCAGGAGACGTGTCCGCTCGGCGAGTCCCTGCGCGTGGCGAACTGGCTGGCCGCCGAGACCGCGGGCCAGTGCGGCCCGTGCAAGCTCGGGCTGCCTGCCGCCGCCGGCGGGCTCTCCGACGTACTGAACGGGGGCGGCCCGGCTGCTCTGGAGGCGCTGCGTGAGGTGACGCTGGCGGTCAAGGGGCGGGGCGCCTGCAAGCATCCGGACGGTTCGGCGCGCTTTCTGTCGTCCACGCTCTCCGCGTTCACCGACGACCTGGCCGCGCATGTGCTGGACGGCGGCTGCGGGCGCGAGACGTTGGGGGTGCTCCCCCTTCCCGCACCCGGGTACCAGGATGTGGAGGAGTCCATTCCCAGCGGCGAGAAACTTGCCGTGGACTGGACGCTCTGCCGAGGTCACGGCCTCTGTGCGGACATCGTCCCGGAGTTGATCAGGCTGGGCCCCGACGGGTATCCGGCGCTGGCGGACGCCGCGGTTCCGATGCATCTGCGCGGACGCGCGCAGCGTGCCGTACGCCGTTGTCCCGCCCTGGCGCTCCGGATCGAACAGCAGGCTCCCGAGCGGCCCGCGCTGCCTCCGGGCACCGGCCGGAAGGCCCTCGGCAGCGGCCGGAGTTGAACTGCCGAAAACGACTGGCGGGCCACCCGAATCGGATGGCCCGCCAGTCGATCTTCACTGTGGAGCTAAGGAGAATTGAACTCCTGACCTCCTGCATGCCATGCAGGCGCTCTACCAACTGAGCTATAGCCCCGCGTTGTCCTGCCCGGTCTCCCGTGGCGACATCGAGAACATTACCGGTCACCCCGGCCGTCCACCAAATCGATTCCGGTCGACCCCTCCCCGGCCCCTCTCCGGCTCCCCTCCGACCCGTCTCCGGCCGATCGACGGGGCCGGTCAGGCGGTGGCGAAGGAGTAGAAGCGCTTGAGCGTGCAGTGCTCCTCCAGCAACCGTCCGTAGATCGGCTCCCCCTCCAGCTCCCGGTAGGTCTCGATGGGGTCGCCTTTTATGACCAGCGCCCGTGCGCATTCCTCGCACCAGTACTGGTAGTCCGTGTTGACCGGGTCCATGTCCCTGACGATGGGCGTACCGCTGCCGCACCAGTCGCATTTCCGCCTGTGCGCACCCATGGATCAGCTCCGGCTGCGGCCGCGGGCCGTACACATGGGGAGGATCCCGGTGAGATCACCGGGCGTTCGGCGTCCCGGAAGGCCGTTGCCGGCCGGCGGGAGAGGAGCGGCCGGGAGCGGGCTGCCGGCGGAACGGCGGGCGCATGCGCGGCCTCGGCGGACGAGGGGCAGGTCCGGGACCTCGTGGCGGCTCGCAGGCATCGCGCACTCCTCCCCGTTCGGTCCGTCTCCCCTCCGGCGGTCCGATTCTGCCATGACCCCGCAAGGGGGCCAGCCCGCCGGAGATCCCGTCCTCCGCCGACGCCGCGGAAGCAGGGGGCAGGCGGCAGCTGACGGCGCCCGCGCGCCTGCCCGAGGACAGGTTGCGCGGGCGCGGGGAACAAGCAAGGATCCCGCCCCCTGATGGGGACGGGATCCTGATTGTGGAGCTAAGGAGAATTGAACTCCTGACCTCCTGCATGCCATGCAGGCGCTCTACCAACTGAGCTATAGCCCCGCTGTTCGCTGTGTTTCCCTGCGTTTCCGCGCTGCGAACAAGAAGAACTTTAGCCTGTGACCAGCCAGAAAGTGAAATCCGGCCGAAGCTACCCGATGACGCCCTGCGGGCGCCGCCCGGGCACCCGGTCAGGCGTCGTCGCCGAGCACCGGTTCGGGCAGGGTGCCTGCGTTGTGTTCCAGCAGACGCCAGCCGCGGGCGCCCTCGCCCAACACCGACCAGCAGCAGTTGGAGAGTCCGCCGAGCCCTTCCCAGTGGTGCGCTTCCAGACCCAGCAGCCGGCCGATCGTGGTCCGGATGGTGCCACCGTGACTGACGACGACGAGCGTGCCGTCGTCAGGCAGCTTGTCGGCGTGCGCGAGCACGACGGGGGCTGCCCGGTCGGCGACCTCGGTCTCCAGCTCGCCGCCGCCGCGCCGCACGGGCTCGCCGCGCTTCCAGGCCGCGTACTGGTCGCCGTACAGTCCCACGATCTCCTCGTGGGTGAGGCCCTGCCAGGCGCCCGCATAGGTCTCACGCAGTCCCGGGTCGTGCGCGACACCGAGCCCGGTGATCGCGACGAGCTCGGCCGCCGTGGCCGCGGCCCGCCGCAGATCGGATGCGACGATCGCGTCCGGCTTCAGCGAGGCGAGCAGCCGGGCGGCCCGACGGGCCTGCCCGACGCCTTCCTCGGTGAGATCGATGTCCGTGGAGCCCTGGAACCGGCGCTCCAGGTTCCACGCCGTCTGGCCGTGTCGCCAGAGGACGATCCTGCGGCCCCTGCCGCTTCCGCTGCCGTTCAGCTCTGCTCACCTTCCGTGCCGCCGGTGAGCTGTGCGTGCTCCTCGGCCTTGCCGCGGGTCTTCACGGCGTCCTCGGGAAGAGGAATCTCGGGGCAGTCCTTCCACAGGCGCTCCAGCGCGTAGAAGACGCGCTCCTCGCTGTGCTGGACATGGATGACGATGTCGACGTAGTCGAGGAGGATCCAGCGCGCGTCGCGGTCGCCCTCACGGCGGACCGGCTTGGCGCCGAGCTCCTTCTGGAGCTGCTCCTCGATCTCGTCGACGATCGACTTGACCTGGCGGTCGTTGGGGGCCGAAGCCAGCAGGAAGGCGTCCGTGATCGACAGCACGTCGCTGACGTCGTACGCAATGATGTCGTGCGCGAGCCGGTCGGCGGCCGCCTGAGCGGCGGCGTTGATGAGCTCGATGGAGCGGTCCGTGGCGGTCACATGCAGGCTTTCGTCGGCGGTCAGATCAACCTCTAGGGTCTCACGGACCGCCGACAGCCCACGCAGTCATCTTCCGAAGAGCGTTCAGGAGTCGTCCGCCGGCGTTCAGGGGCGGCTCCGGAACCGCTCAGGCAACCGCTCAGGCAACCGCTTCGGAGCCGCCCGCACCCGGCCCGTGAGCGGTTCGGGAACGGCGTCGGGGCGGCCCCGGAACCGTCCCGGAGCCGCCCCTGAACAGGACCGGCGGACCGGCCCGGCCGTACCACCGGCCTACTTGATCTTGTAGTCCTGGCCGATGACAACGGACACGTCCGCGTTGCCGGCCGGCTTGCCCTGCTTCGCCGCGCTCGCCGGCAGCCCGAGGGTCGCGGCGACCTCGGTCGCCTTCTTCTTGTCCGCCGCGCCCCTGTAGACGACCTCGGAGGACGCCACCGCGCCGGACTTCCCGCTGTTCACGAAGGTGTAGCCGCCGTTGACCAGCTCGATCCGGGCGGACTCCGTACCGCGGTCGCTGCCCGTGGCGTTCTTGACGCCGACCCGTACCGCCGCGTCCGCGGACGGGGCCTTGAACGTGCCGCCCAGGATGTCCTTGACGACGCTGTCCGTGGCGGCCTCGGTGAGGGTGCCGTCGTCCTGGACCGGCAGCAGCGCGGTCTTGTAGTCGCCGAGCTTGGCGTGCTCGGCGAGCTTGGCCAGGGACGCGCCGAGGTCCTGCTCGGGCAGTGACGGGTCGAGGATCTGGGCCAGCGTCTCGACGGTGACCGTGGCGGCCTTCGGATCGTCGGAGATCTTCCGCAGCACTCCGCGCATGACCTGCCCGAACCGCATCAGCTGCCTGGCCTCGGCCTCGTCGGGACCCCGGTACGTGGCGTACGCGACGGCCATCGGCCCGCTGAGCGTCTGCGCCTTGCCCTTCTTCACCAGGGGCGCGGCCCCCTTCTTGGCGTCGGGAACAGCGGTGTCGGTGTCGACCTCGATGTTGCCGACCAGGTCGACGAGGTTCTCCAGATACGGGGTGTCGAGCCGCCACGTGCCGCTGATCTCGGTGCCGAGCAGTGTGTCGATGGACTCGCGGGTTCCGGAGGTCCCGTCGTCGTCGACCGATTTTCCGAGCGTGGTGGTGGCACCGTCCTGGTCGGCGACGGCCAGCGAGTTGGGCAGCAGAACCGTGGTGCCCTGCTTGGTGGTGACGTTGTCGACGAGCAGGGCCGTGGACGTGCCGCCGCCCTTGGTGTTGTGGAGGTGGACCACGATGACGTCCCGCCGCTGCGGACCGGTCGCCGTGGTGTTCTCCTTCTCCGACGCGGAGAGGCCGGGGATCTTGTCCGCGGACCACAGGTAGCCGACGCCGCCGAGCACGACGAGGACGGCCACGACGATCAGCGCGACCATCCGGTTGTGGCCGCGCCGGCGTGCCTCCTCGCGGCGTTCACTGCGGCTCTCGGTGAACTTCAGCCAGTCGATGACGTCTTCGGAGTCCTCGTCGGGCTCCTCGATGAAGGAGAACTGCTCCGTGCGGTAGTCCCGGTCGCCCCGGCGCGGCCCCGGAACGCCTGCCTCAGGCTCCGCTGCCCGCTGCGGCTCGGGAGCCCGCTGCGGTTCCGGAACCCGCTGCGGCGGAGCGGCAGCGGGCGCCGGGGCCTGCTGCGGGACGCTCCACTGCTGCTGCGTGGTGTCGACCGCGGCAGGCTGCTGGCCCGTGTCGTAGCCGTAACCGCCGTCGTAGCCGTAACCCTGCTGCGGAGGTTGCTGCTGGGACGGCTGGTGCTGCTGCGCGGCGTACGGATCGTAGTGCTGCGGGGGCACGGCAGGCTGCTGTTGCTGCTGTTGTTGTTGTTGTTGCTGCTGCTGCTGCTGCTGCTGCTGGGCGTACGGGTCGTAGCCGTATCCCTGACCACCCTGCGGCGCCTGCTGCTGGGGCTGCTGGGCCTGGTGCGGCGGCTGAGGTGCCTGCTGTGCGTACGGGTCGTACTGCTGCTGCCCAGGCTGCGGCTGCTGCTGGTACACCGGCTGCCCGTACTCGTCGTAGCCGACGATCTGCGGCTGCTGGTAGTACGGGTCGTACGGATTCTGTCGGTCGTTCACCGGTGCCCCTCTCCGTGGCTCATTCGCCGCGGTAAAGCT
Source organism: Streptomyces sp. NPDC087901 (assembly GCF_044742205.1). Lineage (NCBI taxonomy): Bacteria > Bacillati > Actinomycetota > Actinomycetes > Kitasatosporales > Streptomycetaceae > Streptomyces > Streptomyces sp. NPDC087901. Next base: position 478,091 of record NZ_JBIUUC010000001.1, on the reverse strand, counting down.
GGCGCTTGTCGATGTAGCGGACCACACCGTCCGGCACCAGGTACCAGACCGGGTCCCCCTGGGCGACCCTCTCGCGGCAGTCCGTGGACGAGATCGCCAGTGCGGGGACCTCCACGAGGGATACGCCCCCCTTCGGCAGCCCGTCGTCCGTCAGCACGTGCCCCGGCCGCGTCACACCGATGAAGTGGGACAGCGAGAAGAGCTCTTCGGCATCCCGCCAGGTGAGGATCTGGGAGAGCGCGTCGGCGCCCGTGATGAAGAAGAGGTCCGCGTCGCCGTGGACCGCGCGCAGGTCCCGCAGGGTGTCGATCGTGTACGTGGGACCGTTGCGGTCGATGTCGCTGCGGCTGACCGAGAACTGCGGGTTGGAAGCTGTCGCGATGACCGTCATCAGATAGCGGTCCTCGGCCGGGGAGACCTGCTTGTGGCTCTTCTGCCACGGCTGCCCGGTCGGGACGAAGACCACCTCGTCGAGGTGGAACTGGGCGGCCACTTCACTGGCCGCCACCAGGTGTCCATGATGAATCGGGTCAAACGTCCCGCCCATCACGCCGAGTCGGCGCTTTCCGCGGCCGGTAGGCACTTCCTGCTCTCCCATGCGTGCAGAGCCTACTGGCACAGCTGTACGCCTCGGCCTCAGCGGTCGCGGTTGAAGCGCGTGGTGATCCACAGAAGGAGGAGAAGCGCGACAAACGCACCGCCACCGGTGAGGAGCGGGCTGAGACTTTCGTGGTTACCACCGTGCTCGCCCTCGGCGGCGACGGTGACCAGCTGGTGTGCGGTGCTCGTGAGGCTCATCTTCAGCAGGACCTATCGATCGGGAGTCGGAGGGAAGACGTCGCGGACATCGTATGCGGGTGCCCCGGGCACGCTCACGCCGACTCAGTCGTTGTTGTCGTCGTTGCGGTATCCGCGCAGCAGGAACCAGGCCAGCAGGGCTGCTCCGACGAGCGAGGCGATCAGCACGATGCGGATCGTGTTGCCCGGCCCCTGGTCCTCGGATGCGGCAGCGAGCAGAGCAACGGTGTGCGGCATGTCGGGCGTCTCCTCAGTTGTCCACAGCCCCCCGCACACCGTAGCCCCAGCACCTACGCTGGGATTTGTCAGGGGGCGAGCGATGTCTCGTACGAAACAGGGGGCCCATTCATGACCGACGGCAGCCACGAGAACCATGGCCAGGTGCCGAGCAGGCAGCGCAGGCGCTTCCCGGGAATCTCCTCCCGGGCGTACGAACACCCGGCGGACCGCTCCGCCCTGGTGGCACTGCGCAAGCTGAGCGGTTTCGACACCGTCTTCAAGGCGCTGAGCGGACTGCTGCCGGAGCGCAGTCTGCGACTGCTCTTCCTGTCGGACTCCGTCCGGGTGAGCGACGCGCAGTTCAGTCATCTCAACGACATGCTGCGGGACGCCTGTTACATCCTGGACCTGGAGAAGGTCCCTCCGATGTACGTCAGCCAGAACCCGCAGCCCAACGCCATGTGCATCGGCCTGGACGAGCCGATCATCGTGGTGACGACGGGCCTGGTGGAGCTGCTCGACGAGGAGGAGATGCGGGCGGTCGTCGGGCACGAGGTGGGGCACGCCCTCTCCGGCCACGCCGTGTACCGCACGATCCTGCTCTTCCTCACCAATCTCGCCCTCAAGGTGGCCTGGATCCCGCTCGGCAATGTCGCGATCATGGCGATCGTCACTGCGCTGCGCGAGTGGTTCCGCAAGTCGGAGCTGTCCGCGGACCGGGCCGGGCTGCTGGTCGGCCAGGACCTGCAGGCCTCGATGCGCGGGCTGATGAAGATCGCCGGCGGCAACCACCTCCACGAGATGAACGTGGACGCGTTCCTCGCCCAGGCCGATGAGTACGAGAAGGCGGGCGACCTGCGCGACTCCGTCCTCAAGATCCTCAATGTGCTCCCCCGTTCGCACCCGTTCACCACGGTGCGCGCGGCCGAGCTGAAGAAGTGGTCCGAGACCCGCGACTACCAGCGGATCATGGACGGCCACTACCCGCGGCGCGACGAGGACAAGGACACCTCGGTGACGGACGCCTTCAAGGAGTCCGCCTCGCACTACGCCGATTCGGTGCGCAGCAGCAAGGACCCGCTGATGAAGCTGGTCGGCGACATAGCGGGCGGAGCCGGCGACCTGGGCGGCAAGCTCCGCGACAAGTTCACCGGCGCGGGCGGCAGTGGCGCCAAGGGGGCCGGGACGGCCAAGGGCGACGCTACGGACGGCTCACAGCAGTCTCCGGGGCCTGAGGACCCCGAGGGGCCGTCTGCGGCGCCCGGGACGGCAGGGAGCTGACCGCCAGCGTCCCGCACAGCGCCGCGGTGGGCAGGCCCGTCGCATAAGGGTCGGTGCCCGCGGGGCCGCCGCCGGCCGCCCGTTCGCCCGCGAGCAGCGGCCGCAGTGCCCCGGTGGTGTCGGCGGAGCAGGACTGCGGCCCGGCCTGGACGTAGCTGGTCTGCACCTCCAGCCGGTGCAGCCGCAGATCATCACGGTCGAACCGGAAGCGCATCTCCCGCCGTACGGTGAACAGCGAGGCGCCGCCCGTCCGTTGGGGGCCCGAGACGGCCGGGCGGAGCACATAGGCGAAGGTGTGGTCCGACACCACCTCCAGGGCGTCGGCCCCCACCTCGGCGTACCGCAGGGTGCCCCGGACCCGGATCTCCGGATCCGGGGTGACCTCGTCCGGATCGAACCGCACCAGCCAGCCCGACACCGCGTGCTGCCCGTCGTCGTGCGGCTCGTTCATGCTCCGGTCGAACTGGCCCATCTGGTCCGGGTCGAGCAGTGATTCCACGGGGCGCACCGCGGTACCGCCGAGGACGTCGAGGTCGAGCGAGGAGGCCACCAGGTAGTCCTTGGCCGTGGCCAGGGCGGTGTACACCTGGCTGTCGGAGAAGTTCTCCGTCCGCCGGGTGACCGGGAGGCTGATGCCTGCGGCCCCTTTCGGGAACGGGGCGGCGGGGCTGTTCGCGAAGAGGGCGGCCGTGGTGCCGGCCGGCACGACCCCGCGGGGCGCCAGCGGGACGAGAGTCATCCGCAGCGGCTCGGCCCGCCTGGTGACGGGGTTCGCGTAGGGGTGGCGGAAGCCCATGAAGACGGCGGCGCCGAAGGCCAGGGCTATCAGGACGACCAGGGCGAGCGCGGCCCTTGAACCGTTGCGGACGGCACGGCCCGGCAGGCTCCGGACCGCACGGGCGTGTTCTCCCATGCGCTCCTGGGCGGAGAATTCCTGCAGCCGGGCAGCCCGGACGAAGGACTCGTCGAAGACCAGGGACCGGTACTCGTCCTCACTGCCGCTCGCGCTGTTCTCCGACGGGCCTTCGGGTGGATCTCCGTGGTCTGCCATGACTTCTCCCGACTCCACGCCACCGACCGGGGCCGAAACGGTGCGCCCCTTCCGGCCGAAAGGCTCCGGACAGGGTCTGCCCGTCATGCGTGGGCATGAACGGACAAGTGAGAAGCCCCCTCTTCGAGCGGGTGAGGGGTCATATCTTCAGAGTAGGTCGATTACGGCCGAGGTAAACGCGGCGACGGGCGGGAACTGCCGCGACGTTCCCCCGGTCGGGCGGTTCAGGCCGCGGAAATCACGGCGCCCTGGACCAGGCCCGGAAGTCACGGCGCCCTGAAACCGGGCCCGGAAGTCACGGCGCCCTGGACCGGGGCTCGGGCTCGGCGGCCGCGCGGAGCAGGCGTGGCGTCGGCGGGCGGGAGCGGACGCCATGGAGGCCGACGTGGTGGCGCCGGCGGGCGCGGCACGGCGGGGCGGCCCGGGCCGCCGGCACGGCACAGGGCTAGTGCGACCCGTGAGCCCTTGCGCGCATCGGGGCACGGCACGGCCCGGCCCAGCCCGGCAGGCCAGCCCGGGCCCGACAGGCCCGGGACGCGTCAGGGGGTGCGAGGAACCGCGGAAACCATCGGGCGGGAGTAGCCGTCCGCCGCGGACGGGGCCGAGGTGGGCCCCGGTGCGCTGTCCACGCCGCTCGTGGCCGGTGGCGGGACCTGGTCCTGACGGTCGCCCGAGGTGTTGCGGTACACAGCGCTGAAGGCCAGCGCGACCATACCGACGCCCATCAGCACCGCCAGCAGCCAAGCCACCGGCCGGTGCCACCGCGCGGTACCCCGGTAGGGGCGGAGGGCGCCGCCGTGACGTCCGTAGGGGCCGCTGTCGCTGTAGTCGTCATCCCCGTCGAGCGGGTCGCCGTAGGCGCCTGTGCGCCCGAACCCGTCGTCGTAGAGGTCGTCGTCCAGCGGCCCACCGCCGGCCCGGGCCCGGTGCGCATCGGCATCGGCGCGCGCCTCGGCAGCCGCCAACAGCCGCTCGACGGCGGTCGGTTCGTGGAACTCGGCTGCCTGTACGAAATCCTCGTCGAACACCACGGAGGCGAAGTCCTTGTCCGCGCCCCCGCGGTCGTCGTCGGGCTCCCAGCCGTTCGGGAACGGCCTGCCCCCCACGTCGTCCGGCACGGCTTCAGCCTAGACCCGCGGGGTGCCTTTGGGCAGGGAGACGGCGCATTCGCCGCATTCCGTGGTCACCTCACGTGGCCGTCACCGGTCACGATGTACTTCGTGGACGTCAGCTCCGGCAGCCCCATGGGGCCCCTGGCGTGCAGCTTCTGTGTGGAGATACCGATCTCCGCACCGAAGCCGAACTGACCGCCGTCCGTGAAACGCGTCGAGGCGTTCACTGCCACCGTCGTCGAATCCACCAATTGGGTGAACCGGCGGGCCGCGGCCTGTGAGGTCGTCACGATCGCCTCGGTGTGGCCGGAGGACCAGAGCCGGATGTGCGCCACGGCCGCGTCCAGCGACTCCACGACGGCCGCCGCGATGTCGTACGAGAGGTACTCGGTCTCCCAGTCCTCCGGCGTCGCCGCCACCACGGTGGCCTTGGACCCCTCGGCGTACTCCAGGACCCGCTCGTCGCCGTGCACGGTGACACCGGCCTCGGCGAGGGCGTCCAGGGCCCGCGGCAGGAACGCGTCGGCGACGTCCTTGTGGACCAGGAGCGTCTCCGCGGCGTTGCAGACGCTCGGGCGCTGCGCCTTGGAGTTCACCAGGATGGCGACGGCCATGTCGATGTCGGTCTGCGCGTCCACGTACACATGGCAGTTGCCGGTACCGGTCTCGATGACCGGGACGGTGGACTCCTCGACGACGGTGCGGATCAGCGACGCGCCGCCGCGCGGAATGAGTACGTCGACCAGGCCGCGCGCCCGCATGAGCTCGCGTACGGAGTCACGGTTCTCGCCCGGGACCAGCTGCACCGCGTCGGCCGGCAGTCCGGAGCCGCCGACCGCGTCGCGCAGCACCCGGACGAGTGCGCTGTTGGAGGCGTGGGCGGAGGACGAACCGCGCAGCAGCACCGCGTTGCCCGACTTCAGGCAGAGGGCCGCGGCGTCCACCGTCACATTGGGCCGGGCCTCGTAGATGATCCCGACCACGCCGAGGGGGACCCGGACCTGGCGCAGATCGATGCCGTTGGGCAGGGTCGAGCCGCGCACGACCTCGCCGACCGGGTCGGGCAGCGCCGCGACGTCCCGCACGTCGGCCGCGATGGCCCGGATCCGCTCGGGGGTGAGGGTGAGCCGGTCGACGACCGACTCGCCGGTCCCGGCCTCGCGGGCGCGGGCCACGTCCTCGGCGTTGGCCGCGAGGATGTCGCTGGTCCGCACTTCGAGCGCGTCCGCGATCGCCAGCAGCGCGTCGTCCTTCGCCGCGCGCGGAAGTGGCGCAATGTCGGCGGCCGCGGAGCGGGCCCGGTAGGCGGCCTGGGCGACCGGGGACATGTTGTCGTACGGCGAAAGCGTGGTCATGCCCGCAGACTAATGCGCACGCTGCGGGCATCCGTCACGTATCCCGTGATGCGAGACGGCCGTCCGGGGGACGGGCGGCCGGGTCAGTACGGGTGCACGCCGACCGGGGCGGCCGGGGGCGGCCCGTATCCCTCGGCGATGCGCTGGTGGTACGTCTCGCGGTCGATGACCTCCAGGCCGACGATCTCCCACGGTGGCAGCCCCGCACTGGAACGGTGCTCGCCCCACAGCCGCAGGGCCACCGCCGCCGCGTCGTGCAGGTCGCGGGCCTCTTCCCAGTAGCGGATCTCCGCGTGGTCGTTGGCATAGCGACTGGTCAGCAGGAAGGGGTGGTCGTGCGCGAGCTGTTCGAGGCCGCGTCTGACCTCCTTGAGCGGGATCTCGGCACCGGAGACACAGAGCGTGATGTGCCACAGTTTCGACTGGGTGCGTTCCTGGCCCGCCACCGTCGGTTCCGGACCGGTGGTCCGCTCGTCCCTCCGGTCCGCGGAGCTGCCCCCGTCGAAGCCTGGGCCCGCTCCGACGCTGGTCAGGGCGCGGCTACCCGTTCCTCGGGGCGGCGCCCCCGGGCGCGCTCGTCTCACCGGCGGCCTCCTGTGAATGTGTTGCTTTGCTGTACCCCGCAGTGTCCCTGCTACAAAGTGGACCAGTACGCGGCCCGGCTTGGGGCGGTTTTCGTGAAGGTCTCTGCCCGAAGGCTGGACTTTCAGCCGTTTCAGGGGTCGGTCAGGTGTGGAGAACGACGAGATCGTCCCTGTGTACGACTTCGCGCTCGTAGGCGGGGCCGAGTTCGCGGGCCAGGTCGCGGGTGGAGCGGCCGAGGAGCTGCGGGATCTCCTTGGCGTCGAAGTTGACGAGCCCGCGGGCGACCGGCCGGCCCCGCAGATCGCGCAGTTCCACCGGGTCGCCCGCGGTGAACTCGCCCTCGACCGAGGCGATCCCGGCCGGCAGCAGCGAGCTGTGGCGCTCCACGACCGCCTGCACGGCCCCGTCGTCCAGGGTCAGCGAACCCTGCGGGGTGGAGGCGTGGGCGAGCCACAGGAGCCGGTCCGCCGAGCGGCGCCCGGTGCGGTGGAAGTAGGTCCCCGTGTCGCGGCCCGCCAGCGCGTCGGCCGCATGACTCGCCGAGGTCAGGACGACCGGCACGCCGGCCGCGGTGGCGATCCGGGCGGCCTCGACCTTGGTGACCATGCCGCCGGTCCCGACGCCCGCCTTGCCGGCGCTGCCGATGCTGACCCCGGCCAGATCGGCGGGGCCGGTGATCTCCGCGATGCGGGTGGTGCCCGGGATGCTCGGGTCGCCGTCGTAGAGGCCGTCCACGTCCGAGAGGAGGATCAGCAGGTCGGCGCGGACCAGGTGGGCGACGAGCGCGGCGAGCCGGTCGTTGTCGCCGAACCGGATCTCGTCGGTGGCGACGGTGTCGTTCTCGTTGACGATCGGCAGCGCGCCCATGTCCAGGAGCTGGTCCAGGGTGCGGTAGGCGTTGCGGTAGTGGGCGCGGCGGCTGGTGTCGTTGCTGGTGAGCAGCACCTGGCCGACGCGGACTCCGTAGCGGGCGAAGGAGGCGGTGTAGCGGGCGACGAGCAGCCCCTGGCCGACGCTGGCCGCGGCCTGCTGCCTGGCCAGGTCCTTGGGCCTGCGGTGCAGTCCGAGCGGGGCGAGTCCGGCCGCGATGGCGCCGCTGGAGACGAGGACGACCTCCCGCTCGCCGCCGCTGCGCACCTTGGCGAGCACGTCGACGAGGGCGTCGACCCGGTCGGCGTCGAGGCCTCCCGCGGCGGTGGTGAGGGAGGAGGAACCGACCTTGACCACGATCCTGCGGGCCTCCGTGACGCCCTGCCTGGCCCCTGACACGCGCATCCCCCATGGTTCGCCTCGCTGGACCCCGCAATCTACGCGAGCGCGGAATCCGGCGCCTTCGCGTTCCGCACCGTGGACCCGCTTTCGTCCGCATCCATCCCGTTCCATATCTGTTCCGTATCTGTTCCCTGCCGCGGCTCGTTGCAGGAGACGTCGGCTCCACCGCCGAAGAATTCGGCGAATCTCAGGAACAGGACGTGATCGCATGCGCCAGCTCTCCATTCCCGGGGCCTGGGTGCACGAGCCCGAGGTCATCCCCGACAGCCGCGGCAGCTTCCACGAGTGGTTCAGGGCCTCGGACCTCGGCGAGGCCGCCGGGCACGGGCTGGGGCTCGCGCAGGCCAACTTCTCCACGTCCCGCCGGGGCACACTGCGCGGGATCCACTTCGCCGACGTGCCACCGGGCCAGGCGAAGTACGTCAAGTGCGTACGCGGAGCGGTGCTCGACGTGATCGTGGACGTCCGGGCCGGCTCGCCCACGTTCAAGCGGTGGGAGGGTGTCCGCCTCGACGACACCGATCACCGGGCGGTCTACATCGCCGAGGGGCTCGGCCACGCCTTCATGGCGCTGACCGACGACGCCTGCGTCCTCTATCTCTGCTCGGAGAGCTATGCACCCGGGCGCGAGCGCGGTGTCGATCCGCTCGACGCCGAGCTGGGCATCGCCTGGCCGGCGGACATCGCGCCGCTGCTGTCCGGGAAGGACGCCTCGGCGCCCTCGCTGGCCGAGGCGGAGCAGCAGGGGCTGCTTCCCTCGTACGGGGAGTGCGAGGCGTACTACGCACGGCTGCGGGCGGCCGGCCCGCCGCTTGCCGGGGTGCGGGCGGGCGGACCCTCGCTCAGCCCGGCCGGCCGCTGAGCAGGACAGGCACCAGGGGGCGTTCCGCGGCGAGCAGGGCCGGGAACGCCTCCTCCAGTGCCGTGCGCCAGTTCCTGACGGGTTCGATCCCGGCCGCCGCGAACCGGCCGTGTGCGAGCACGCTGTACGCGGGCCGGGGGGCCGGGCGGGGATAGGCGCCGCTGGTGGTGGGCCGGACGCGGGCCGGGTCGGCGCCGAGCAGCCGGAAGATCTCCTGGGTGAGACCGAACCAGGTGGTCTCGCCGCCGCTGGTGCCGTGGTAGACGCCCGCCGGGGCGGTGCCGTCGAGCGCGGCCTGTCCGAGCCGGACCAGCCGGCCGGCCAGATCGACGGTCCAGGTGGGCTGTCCGCGCTGGTCGTCCACCACGTCGAGGGTGTCCTTGACACCCTCCAGCCTGATCATCGTCCGGACGAAGTTGGCGCCGCCCACGCCGTAGAGCCAGGCCGTGCGCACGACGTAGCCCGTGTCGGGGAGGGTCTCCAGCACGGCGCGTTCGCCGGCCAGTTTGGTGCGCCCGTAGGCGCTGCGCGGGGCGGTGGGGGCGTCCTCGGCGTACGGCTGCCCGCCGTCCCCCGCGAACACGTAGTCGGTGGAGACGTGGATCAGGACGGCGCCGTGTTCTCGGCAGGCCGCGGCGAGGACCGCGGGTCCGGTGCCGTTGACCCGCAGCGCGGCGTCCTCCTGCTCCTCCGCATCGTCGACGGCGGTCCAGGCCGCGCAGTTGACCACGACGGCCGGGCGGTGCGTGGCGAACGCCTCGCGGACGCGGCCGGGGTCGGCGACGTCCAGGGCCGTGCGGTCCGCGGCGACGACGGTGACGTCTTCGTGGGCGAGTGCGGCCATGAGGTCCTGTCCGAGCATCCCGGCGGCCCCGGTGACCAGCCAGACCGGGCTCACAGGGCCGCCCTCCCCTTGAGCGGCTCCCACCAGGAGCAGTTCTCGCGGTACCACCGCACGGTCTCGGCGAGGCCGCTGCGGAAGTCCTTGCGGGGCTCGTAGCCGAGCTCCTCGCGGACCTTGGTGCAGTCGACCGAGTAGCGCCGGTCGTGGCCCTTGCGGTCCTCGACGTAGGTGACATCGGTGTCCCAGTCGGCGCCGCACGCCGCCAGGAGCAGCCCGGTGAGCTCCTTGTTGGAGAGCTCGGTGCCGCCGCCGATGTTGTAGACCTCGCCCGCGCGGCCCTTGGTGCGGACGAGTTCGATGCCCTGGACGTGGTCGTCGATGTGCAGCCAGTCGCGGACGTGGGCGCCGTCGCCGTACAACGGGACCGGCCGGCCCTCCAGCAGGTTGGTGACGAAGAGCGGGATGACCTTCTCGGGGAAGTGGTGGTGCCCGTAGTTGTTGGAGCAGCGGGTCACCCGCACGTCGAGTCCGTGGGTGCGGTGGTAGGAGAGTGCGATCAGGTCGCTCGACGCCTTGGAGGCGGAGTACGGGGAGTTGGGCGCGAGCGGTTCGCTCTCGGTCCAGGAGCCCTCGTCGATCGATCCGTAGACCTCGTCGGTGGAGATGTGCACGAAGGTGCTGACACCGGCCCGGTGCGCGGCGTCGACGAGGGTGTGGGTGCCCAGGACGTTGGTCCGGACGAACTCGGCGCCGCCGTCGATGGAGCGGTCCACATGTGATTCGGCGGCGAAGTGCACCACCTGGTCGTGCCCGGCCATGAGGCCGCCGACCAGCTCCGCGTCACAGATGTCGCCCTGCACGAACGAGAATCCGGGGTGGTCGCGCACCTCGTCGAGGTTGGCCGGGTTGCCCGCGTAGGTGAGCTTGTCGAGCACGGTGACGGCGACGTCACCGGGGCCGCCCGGGCCCAGCAGCGTACGGACGTAGTGGGAGCCGATGAAGCCGGCGCCGCCGGTCACCAGGATGTGGGTGGTCATGACGAGATCTGAACCTTGCTGTGGTCGCCGAGGACGAGTCGGTGGGCGGACGGGCTGCGGGGCGCGGGGGTCACCTCGACCTCGTGGCCGATGAGGGAGGCCTCGACGCGGCGGACACCGTCGATCGAGGCTCCCCGCAGCACGATGGAGTACTCGATCTCGCTGTCCTCGATCCGGCAGTCGTGGGCGACCGAGGTGAACGGCCCGACGTAGGCGTCGCTGATCACCGAGCGGGCGCCGATGATGGCGGGCCCGACGATCCGGCTGCGGGTGACCCGGGCGCCCGGCTCGATCCGGACCCGGCCGATGATCTCGCTCTCGTCGTCGACGTGAGCGCCCTGGGTGCACGGCTCGACGGTCTCCAGCACGGTGCGGTTGACCTCCAGCATGTCGGTGACGTTGCCGGTGTCCTTCCAGTAACCGCGGATCGTGGTGGAGCGGACGTCGCGCTCCTGGTCGATCAGCCACTGGATGGCGTGGGTGATCTCCAGCTCACCGCGCCAGGACGGTCGGATGGAGCGGACGGCCTCGTGGATGACCCGGGTGAAGAGGTAGACGCCGACGAGCGCCAGGTCGCTCTTGGGCTCCTTCGGCTTCTCCTCCAGGGCGACGACCCTGCCGTCCCCGTCGAGTTCGGCGACGCCGAACGAGGTCGGGTCGGGCACCTGGGTCAGGAGGATCTGGGCGTCGGGCCGGTCCGCGCAGAACCCCTCGACCAGACCGGCGATCCCTCCGACGATGAAGTTGTCACCGAGGTACATGACGAAGTCGTCGTCACCCAGGAAGCGCTGGGCGATCAGGACCGCGTGTGCGAGGCCGAGCGGCTCGGACTGCGGGATGTAGGTGACGTCGATGCCGAACCGGGAGCCGTCGCCGACCGCCGTACGGATCTCCTCCTCGGTGTCCCCCACGATGATGCCGACCTCGGTGATGCCGGCTTCCGCGATGGCTTCGAGTCCGTAGAAGAGCACCGGTTTGTTCGCCACCGGGACCAGCTGTTTGGCCGAGGTATGAGTAATGGGACGAAGACGGGTGCCCGCCCCACCGGAAAGTACGAGAGCCTTCACAGTTCTGCCCCACGATGAGTCGGCGGTCCTGTCGCAGTGGCTGCGACCTACCGGGTGACCTTAGTCAGATTCGGCCACTCATCCGCAGCGAAACAGCTCCGTCTACCCGCTTACCGACTCATCCGGAGGAAAAGCGACGGGCCCCCGTAACCATTCGGCTTTGTTTCGCATCCATCGGTTCACGAAAATCGCCACACACATGCGCGATATCGAACTCGATGTCGAATTCTCCGGATTGCGCACACCCGTTTCGTACGCACCTTTGCGCACGCCTTCCGTACACCTTCGCACCGCGCTACGGGTGGCGGATCCGCCAGCCCTGCCAGGCGGATTCGATCATCTCGTCGACGCCGCACCGGGCCGACCAGCCCAGCTCCGCGCGGATCCGCTCCGCGCCCGCGACCACGCGTGCCGGGTCACCGGCGCGGCGGGCGGTCACCTCGGGGGCGATGCCCACGCGGCCCGTCGTCCTGAGGATGCGGTCGACCATCTCGCGCACCGAGCTGCCCTCGCCGCGGCCGATGTTCAGCGTGAGATCCGTGCCGGGCTCGGCCCCCTCCAGCCGGCGGGCGGCCGCGAGGTGGGCGGAGGCGATGTCCTCCACATGGACGTAGTCGCGGATGCAGGTGCCGTCGGGCGTCGCGTAGTCGTCGCCGAAGATCCGCGGCCCCTCGCCGGCCTCCAGGCGCTCGAAGACCATCGGGATGAGGTTGTACACCCCGGCGTCGGCGAGCTCAGGTGAGGCCGCGCCCGCGACGTTGAAGTAGCGGAGCGAGGCGCAGCGCAGTCCGTGGGCCCGGGCGGCGGCATGGATCAGCCATTCACCGACGAGCTTGGTCTCCCCGTACGGGCTCATCGGCGCGCAGGGGGTGTCCTCGGTGACGAGGTCGACGTCGGGCATGCCGTAGACGGCGGCGGACGAGGAGAACACCAGACGGTCGGCTCCGGCCGCGACCATGCTCTCCAGCAGCACCTCCAGACCGGTCACGTTCTCCCGGTAGTAGTGGAGGGGGCGCTCGACGGACTCGCCGACCTGCTTCTTGCCCGCGACGTGCACCACACCTGTCACGGAGTGGTCATGGATCGCCGCGTCCAGGGCCGGCCGGTCCAGCACACTGCCGGTGACCAGGGGCACCCCGTCGGGCACGCTCCCCGCATTGCCCGTCGACAGGTCGTCGTACACGACCACCTGCAGATCTCCGGCGAGCATCGCCCGCACGACGTGCGCACCGATGTATCCGGCCCCACCCGTAACCATCCACGTCATTCTGTGCGTCTCTCCCTCTGTACACGGCCGCACCCGTACACGGCTCTACCGAAAGGTTCACTCTGCGTGCACGGAATTTGAATCGGACAAATAATCGGATCAGTATTATCGTGCGCTAAGAAGCCTTGTCCGGGTGACATCCAGGGAACACCGGACAGTGAAGCCGGAACAAACACGAGACCACGGCAGGCGGATGCCAATCAATTACGCTGTTCAGGTGTTCAGGCGCTCCCCGATGATTCCACAATGCGAATCGGCGCCTCCGCACGGACCCGCAGACGGCTCTCTGGACTGGTGAAGGATGCCTCGACTGACACTCATCGTGCCTGCGTACAACGTGCGGGCGTATGTCCGGGAGTGCCTCGACTCCGTGTTGCAACAGGACTTCACCGACTTCGAAGTCGTCGCCGTGGACGACTGCTCGCCGGACGGCTCCGGCGCCATCCTCGACGAGTACGCGGCGCGCGACGCCCGGGTCCGGGTGCTCCATCTCAGCGAGAACGTGGGACTGGGCCACGCCCGTAACGCCGGAATCGAACAGGCGACCGGCGACTACCTGATCTTCCTCGACAGCGACGACACCCTGACGCCCGGTTCGCTGAACGCGATCGCAGGCCGGCTCGACGCGACGGACGATCCCGAGATCCTGATCTACGACTACGTGCGCAGCTACTGGGACGGCCGGCTGCTTCCGAACCGGCGGGCCGGCCTCCTCGGCTCCAGCGACCCCGCGGCCTTCCCCCTGTCGGAGCGGCCCGAGTTGCTCGATCTGCTGCAGATCGTCTGGAACAAGGCCTATCGCCGCGATTTCATCGAGACACACGGGTTCCGATTCCCGTCCGGGTACTACGAGGACGCTCCCTGGACCTACACCACCCTGGTCGCGGCGGAACGCATCGCGCTGCTCGACCGCATCTGCGTGCTCTACCGGCAACGGCGCGAGGGCGGAAACATCCTGCGCACGGTCAGCCGCAAGCATTTCGACGTATTCGACCAGTACGACCGCGTATTCGCCTATCTGGACGAACATCCGGAACACGATTCCTGGCGTCCCGCGCTTTTCGGAAAAATGGTCGACCACTATCTCACCGTGCTGGAAAAGCCGGGCCGCCTCCCCAAGAACGCGCGGTCCGACTTCTTCCACCGGGCGGCCGCCGACTACAACCGCCGGCTGCCCGAAGGGTTCGAGCGTCCGGGCGGTGGCCGCGGTTACAAGTACGCGCTGCTCGGCAAGGATGCCTATCTGGCCCTGACCGGCGTCACCCGGGCGAACCGGGTACGCCACCGGGCGCGGGCGCGCACCGGCGAGCGCGTCAACCAGGCCAAGCGGGCCGCCATGCGGGTGTCCTACCGGTCCCAGCTGCGGCTGCCGATCAACGAGAACCTCGCGGTCTTCTCCGCCTACTGGAGCCGGGGCTACTCGTGCAACCCCGCGGCCATCGACGCCGAGCTGGCCCGGCTGGCCCCGCACATCCGCCGGGTCTGGGCGGTACGCGCGGAGCATGTGAGCCAGGTGCCCAGGGGTGTCGAGGTGGCTGTCGTCGGCTCCCGCGAGTACTGGACGGCGCTGGCCCGCGGCACGTACTTCATCAACAACGTGAACTTCGCGGACGCGCTGGTCAAGCGGGAGGGCCAGATCCATCTGCAGACCCACCACGGCACCCCACTGAAGACGATGGGGCTCGACCAGGCCGACTACCCGGCCTCCACGAGCATGAAGATGGAAGACCTGCTGCGGCGGTGCGACCGCTGGGACTACAGCCTTTCGTCCAACAGCTTCTCCACCTCGGTGTGGGAGCGGGTCTATCCGTGTTCCTTCACCTCGCTGGAGACCGGCTATCCACGCAACGACGTGCTGGTCAACGCCGGAGCCGAGGAGGTCGCGGGGGCCCGTCGCGAACTCGGTGCGGCGGACGGCTCCAAGGTCTTTCTGTATATGCCGACCCACCGTGAATACCAGAAGGAATTCACCCCGCGGATCGACCTCGAGAAGCTGGCCGACGAGCTGGGCCCCGATGTCACGCTGCTGGTGCGGGGCCACTACTTCTACAAGGCCACCGGCCGGCTCGCCGAGCTCCAGGCCAGCGGCCGCGTGATCGACGTCTCGGCGCACCGGAGCGTGGAGCGGCTCTACCTCGCGGCCGACGCCCTGATCACCGACTACTCGTCGGCGATGTTCGACTACGCCAACCTCGACCGGCCGATCGTGATCTTCGCCGACGACTGGGACACGTACAAGGCCGTCCGTGGCAGCTACTTCGACCTGATGGCCGAGTCTCCAGGCGCCGTCGCCACCAGCCAGGCACAGCTCACCGAGATCCTTCGGTCCGGCGAGTGGCAGAGCCCGGCGTCCGCCGCTCTCCGCAGCGCGTTCCGTGAGCGCTTCTGCGACTTCGACGACGGCCGGGCTTCGGAGCGGGTCGTCCGCAGAGTCTTCCTGGGCGAGGAGAACCTCCTTCCCGTCGTACCGCTCACCGACCGCAGAACGGCACCCACCCCAGCCCAGGCGCTCGAGCTGTTCGAGCGGGTCTGACCGAAAGGAACTCCAGCCATGGCCCCTCGTCTCAGCGTCATCGTGCCGATCTACAGCGTGGAGCAGTATCTGCCCGCCTGCCTGGACTCACTGGCTGCGCAGACCCTCAGGGACCTCGAAGTCATCATGGTGAATGACGGGTCCCCCGACAATTCGGCCGCCATCGCGGCCTCGTACGAGGCCCGCGACCCGCGGTTCCGGCTGATCACCAAGGAGAACGCCGGCCTCGGCGCCGCACGGAACACGGGGCTCGGACTGCTCGCGCCCGAGAGCGAGTTCGTCGCCTTCGTCGACAGCGACGACATGATTCCGCCGGATGCCTACCGCCTCATGCTGGCAAGCCTGGACGAGAGCGGTTCGGACTTCATCACGGGCAACGTGCTGCACATCAACAGGACCAAGGTGTGGCAGTCCCCGATGCACCGCATCCTCGCCGGGGGCGCCGTCCAGCGCACCCATGTGTCCGTGAACAGGAAGCTGCTCAACGACAAGATCGCCTGCAACAAGGTCTTCCGGCGCTCGTTCTGGGAGAAGCACAAGCTGGCCTTCCCCGAAGGTGTGCTCTACGAGGACGTTCCGGTCATCGTGCCCGCTCAGTTCCTGGCCGAGGCCGTCGACATCATCAGCACTCCCACGTACTACTGGCGGCTGCGCGAGGGCGAGGGCGCCCCGTCCATCACCCAGCGCAGGACCGAGCCGAAGGCCGTACGCGACCGCTCCGCCGCGGTGGAGTCGGTGAGCCGCTTCTTCGGCAGGCAGCCCGGGGAGGAGGCCGCGACGCTGAAGCGCGAGTACGACCGCACCGTCCTCAAGGGCGATCTGCGGATCTTCCTCAATGTGCTCCCTGACGGGGACGAGGAGTTCCGCGCCGAGTTCCTGCGCGTCATCAACCAGTTCCTGAACCAGGTGGATCCGCAGGTGGTCATGGAGCTGACCGCCACCCAGCGGGTCAAATGGCTGCTGGTGCGCAAGCACGCCATGACCGAGCTGGTCGAGCTGATCGATTCCGAGCGGCGCGGCGACCCGATCGAGATCGAGGGGCGGCTTCGGAAGTACGCGAGCTTCGCCGCCCTGGACCACAGTGCCGACCTGATACCCAAGCGAGCCCGACGGATCGACCCCGACCTCACGCCCCGAGCTCCGCTCCAGAAGATCACCTGGGAGAACGGGAAACTGCGCCTGTCCGGCCACGCGTGGATCGACCGCATCGACCAGTCGACGAAGCACAGCGCCGTCAAGGTTCTGGCGCTCAAGAAGCACGGCTCGCGACGACGCACGCTGCTGCCCCTGCGCAACGTCTACAGCCCGGAGTGCACCGCGCTGTCCTCCCGGAAGCAGAACAACTACGACTGGGCGGGCTGGGAGCTGCTGTTCGACCCTGCGAAGCTCCGCAAGGGCGGCCAGTGGGTGGAGGGCACCTGGCACGTCGGCCTGGGCATCGCCTCCGCCGGGCTGGTCCGCAAGCGTGCCGTGCACGCGAGTGGAGCGGGTTCGGCCAATCATTCGCCGTACCAGTGGCTGGACGAGAACTTCCGGCTGCTCCCCAACACCTCCACGGGCGCCCTGAAGCTGCGTGTCGAGCGGGTACGCGCCCTGGTCACCGGTCACCGTGCCGTGGACGAGAGCGTGGAGATCGAGGGTGAGATCCGGGTCCCGCTGACGGCGGGCGAGTCGGTGAACCTGGAAGTCTCCAACCGCAAGAGCGGGGAGGTCATCTCCTACCCCGCCGTCCTGGAGCCCGCTCCGGACGGCCGCGCTTCCTTCCGGGTCCTCGTGCCGCTCAAGGACATCGCGCTGCTGCCGGAACACCAGGACGTCGTCGACGAGGGAACCTCCGCGGAAGGCGCCAACCCGGCCCTGGCCTCACGGCGCAACTGGAGCACCGAGCTCGTCGCCGCCACCCCCGACGGGACGGAGCGCCGGTTCGGCACCGTGGTCCGTGACGGACTTGCCGACCGCCAGATCCGGCTCCCCGCCACCATCGCCGAGGGTGCCGAGCGGAACGAGCTCGCACTGGTCTCGGGAAGCAACGGCTACCTGAAGTTCTCCGGACGCCCGGTCCAGGCCAAGATGACCGCTGTGCAGATGGCCGAAGGCGAGTACATCGTCCACGGCTCCACGCCGGCCGATCTGAGCGATCCGTCCTTCCTCATCAAGGCCCGTGACTTCTTCGACGAGAAGACCGTGCCGTTGCAGGTCCTCCCGGACGGCACGTTCGTCGCCAGGTTCACGCCTTCGGCCATGCCGGGATCCAACGGCCCCCGCCCGCTGAAGAGCGGCCGGTGGAACTTCTACCTGCGGTCCGGGGACGGCAGCCCCGACGTACCCTTCGTCATCGACCGGCTCGCCGTGCCGGCCTTCCCGGTCTCCGGCGAACACGCAGGCCGGGAGTACCACTTCGAATCCCGCTGGTACGACTTCCCCCAGCTGCAGTGCCCCTCCGATCTGACCATCCTCGAACGCGGCCGCTACCGGCAGGACAGGCTGCACCACGAGGTGTACGAAGCCGGTCGCGGTAAGCCGCTGCGCGACGCCGTGCTGTACATCAGCTACAACGGCAAGCAGTACTCCGACAGCCCGCGCGCCATCCACGAGGAGCTGCTCCGGCGTCATGCGGATGTCGAGCACCTGTGGCTGGTCAGGGACGGGCAGGTGGACCTCCCGCCCACGGCCGAGAAGGTCCGCTTCTGGGGAACCGAGTGGTACGACGCGCTGGCCCGCTGCCGGTACATCGTGACCAACGCCCACCTCCCCCACTGGATCGAGCGCCGGCCGGGACAGGTCATCGTCCAGACCTGGCACGGCACCATGCTGAAGAAGATCGGCCTGGACATCACCGCGCCGAAGTTCAATCCGCAGTACCACACCCAGCTCCAGCAGGAGTCCCGCAGCTGGAACATGCTGGTGTCCTCCAACCGGTTCAGCACCCCGATCCTCAAGCGGGCCATGGGGTACGACGGCGAGATCGTCGAGACCGGCTATCCGCGCAACGACTACCTCTACGCACCCGACCTGAAGGCCCGGGCCAAGGAGATCAAGGCACGGATCGGGCTGCCGGACGACAAGAAGGTCGTGCTCTACGCCCCCACCTGGCGCGATGACCTGGCCCATCGGCAGGGGCAGTTCAAGTTCGATCTGCGACTGGACATCGAGCAGGCGCGGGAGCGGCTCGGTGACGATCACATCCTGCTGATCCGTCGTCATTCCAACGTGGTGGACAGCATCCCCGGAGCCGGGAACGGATTCGTCTTCGACGTGTCCGAGTACCCCGACATCGCCGATCTCTACCTCATAGCCGACGTCATGATCACGGACTACTCGTCCGTGATGTTCGACTACGCGCATCTCAGGCGGCCGATGCTCTTCTTCACCTACGACCTCGAGCACTACCGGGACCAGCTGCGCGGCTTCTACTTCGACTTCGAGAACGACGCGCCCGGCCCGCTGATCAGCACGTCCGAGGAGCTGATCGGCGCGATCCGCGACATCGACGAGGTGGCGGCCGCGCACGAGGAGCGCTACGAGCGGTTCCACCAGCTCTTCTGCGACCTGGACGACGGCCATGCCTCGGCCCGGGTGGTGGACCGCATGCTGGAGAAGGCGAAGGAACTCGCCGACGAGCGCGAGTAACGAGCAGTCCCCGACGCAAGAAAAGCCGGGCACGGCCGGAGGATCCGGCCGTGCCCGGCTTTCAGGAAGCCCCGAGCCCTACGCGAACGGGTCGAACTCCTGGTACTCCTTGCTGACGTCGTCGCGCTCTTCCTCACGGTCGCGCCGGCGCTGCGCGGCCGGACGCGGCTCCTCGAGCCGGTGGTCCTCGCCACGGCGGCCGAGCATCTCCGCACCGGCCGTCACCGTCGGCTCCCAGTCGAAGACGACGGCGTTGTCCTCGGCCCCGATGGCCACCCCGTCGCCCGCCCGGGCTCCGGCCTTGCGCAGCGCGTCCTCGACACCGAGCCGGTTCAGCCGGTCCGCCAGGTACCCGACGGCCTCGTCGTTGTTGAATTCGGTCTGGCGGACCCAGCGCTCCGGCTTCTCGCCACGCACCCGGTAGATGCCGTCGTCCTCCAGGACCACGGTGAAACCGGCGTCGTCCACGGCCTTGGGCCGGATGACGATACGGGTCGCCTCCTCCACCGGCTTGGCGGCACGCGCCTCGGCGATGACGCCGGCCAGCGCGAAGGAGAGCTCCTTGAGACCGGTACGGGCGACTGCCGACGCCTCGAAGACGCGGTAGCCGCGGGCCTCCAGGTCCGGACGGATCATGTCCGCCAGGTCCTGGCCGTCCGGGATGTCGATCTTGTTGAGGACGACGATGCGGGGCCGGTCCTCCAGCCCCCCGTACAGCTTGAGCTCCTCCTCGATCATGTCGAGGTCGGAGACCGGGTCACGGTCGGACTCCAGCGTCGCCGTGTCCAGTACGTGCACCAGCACCGAGCAGCGCTCGACGTGGCGCAGGAACTCCAGGCCGAGGCCCTTGCCCTGGCTGGCGCCCGGGATCAGACCCGGGACGTCGGCGATGGTGTAGACGGTGCTGCCCGCGGTGACCACGCCCAGGTTCGGGACCAGGGTCGTGAACGGGTAGTCGGCGATCTTCGGCTTGGCAGCCGAGAGCACAGAGATCAGCGAGGACTTGCCGGCGCTCGGGTAGCCCACCAGGGCGACGTCGGCGACGGTCTTGAGTTCCAGGACGATGTCCCGGCTCTCACCGGGCTCGCCGAGCAGCGCGAAGCCGGGGGCCTTGCGCCGGGCGGAGGCCAGCGCGCCGTTACCGAGGCCGCCGCGGCCGCCCTGGCCGGCGACGAACATGGTGCCCTGGCCGACGAGGTCGGCGAGCACGTTGCCGTCCGTGTCGAGCACGACGGTGCCGTCCGGCACGGGCAGGATCAGGTCCTGGCCCTCCTTGCCGGTGCGGTTGTCACCGGCACCGGGCTGGCCGTTGGTGGCCTTGCGGTGGGGGTGGTGGTGATAGTCGAGGAGCGTGGTGACGGCCTGGTCGACGATCAGGGTCACATCACCGCCACGGCCGCCGTTGCCGCCGTCCGGGCCGCCGAGCGGCTTGAACTTCTCACGGTGAACGGAGGCGCAGCCGTGGCCCCCGTTACCCGCGGCGGCATGCAGCTCGACGCGGTCCACGAAGGTGGTCATGGTTGGAACCTCCAGTTACATACGTGCAGAAATGTCTCGCTCGTGCCCCTGTAGGAGCAACACGCGAAAGGCGGACCCACTTCCCGAAAAGGAAGTGAGGTCCGCCTCCACGTCAAACCGCTCGACGAGCGCCGAAAATCAGCCGGCGATCGGAACGATGTTCACGACCTTGCGGCCACGGTGCGTGCCGAACTCGACCGCACCGGCGGCGAGGGCGAACAGCGTGTCGTCGCCGCCACGGCCGACGCCCGTGCCCGGGTGGAAGTGGGTGCCGCGCTGGCGGACCAGGATCTCACCGGCGTTGACGGCCTGACCGCCGAAGCGCTTCACGCCGAGCCGCTGAGCATTGGAATCGCGCCCGTTCCGGGTGGACGATGCGCCCTTCTTGTGTGCCATGTGTTCTCAGTCCCTTACTTCGCAGCCGCGGGGATACCGGTGACCTTGATCGCCGTGTACTGCTGGCGGTGACCCTGACGACGGCGGTAGCCGGTCTTGTTCTTGTAGCGAAGGATGTCGATCTTCGCGCCCTTGTGGTGGTCCACGATCTCGGCCTGGACCTTGATGCCGTCCAGCACCCACGGGTCGCTGGTCACTGCGTCGCCGTCGACAACGAGCAGGGTAGAGAGCTCTACCGTGTCGCCAACCTTGGCGGTGGGAATCTTGTCAACCTCAACGATGTCGCCGACAGCAACCTTGTGCTGGCGACCACCGCTGCGCACGATGGCGTACACGCGGATCTCACTCTCACTCGAAGCGAAAACCTCTGAAGCCAGCCGCTCACACGGGTCCGGGGACCCGTGGTGATCCGGATTGGATGAGCGGCCTCTCCCGAACGAGCGGGAGGTGAGTGCTCAGAGGTGTGGCGAAACAAACGCCGACGGTCAAGATTACGGGGCCCTGTACAGCCGGGTCAAACCGGGCCCCGTTCCCGGGCGGCCCGGCCTCAGGACCCGGCTGCCCTGAGGTAGTCGGCGTAGGCGTCCCGGATCCCGTCCGGGGACAGGTCCAGATGCTCCAGGATCGTGTACCGGCCCGGTCTGGTCCGGGGTGCGTAGCCGACCACCGAGACGAACTCGTCCGCACTGAACCCGATCTCCTCCGCGGTGACCGGCAGACCGTGGCGCCGCAGCGTCTCGGCCATCCGTGCGGACTCCTGGTGCGCGCCGCGCAGGTGCATCGCGAACGCCGCGCCCAGACCGCACTGCTCACCGTGGCTCGCCGCACGCTTGGGGAAGAGCAGGTCGAAGGCGTGGTTGATCTCGTGGCAGGCGCCGGAGGCGGGACGGCTATCGCCCGACACCGACATCGAGATGCCGGTCAGCACCAGCCCCTCGGCCAGCACCCTGAGGAAGCCGTCGTCCGCGAGGGTCCCGGGGTGGCGCAGCACGGCCTCGCCGGCCTGCCGGGCCATCGCGGCGGCCAGTCCGTCCATGTCCTCGCCGTTGACCCGGTGGGCGAGCTCCCAGTCCGCCACCGCGGAGATGTTCGAGAGCGCGTCACCGATCCCGGACCGCACGAAGCGGACCGGCGCCTCACGGATGATGTCGAGGTCGATCACGACGGCGATCGGGTTCGGGACACCGTACGAGCCGCGGCCCGCGTCGTTGTCCAGCGTGGCCACCGGTGAGCACAGACCGTCGTGGGACAGATTCGTCGCCACGGCGACCAGCGGCAGCCCGACGCGCGCCGCCGCGAACTTCGCACAGTCGATGATCTTGCCGCCGCCGAGGCCGACGACGGCGTCGTACCGGCCGGACTTCATGGCCTCCGCGAGCTTGACGGCATCGTCCAGAGTGCCGCCGCCCACCTCGAACCAGGAAGCACCCGGCAGACTGTCCGAGAGCCGCTCGCGCAAGGCCCGCCCGGAACCCCCGCTGATCGCGATCGCCAGCTTGCCCGAGCCGGAGATCCGCTGATCGGCGAGGACGACCGCCAGATCGGCCAGCGCGCCGGCCCGGATGTCGACGACGACCGGTGCGGGGATCAGCCGGGTCAGTACTGGCACGCGATCTTCCTGCCCTTGGCCAGGTCCTCGTGGTTGTCGATCTCGACCCACGTGACGTCACCGATCGGCTCCACGTCGACCTTGAAGCCTCGGTTGACGAGCTCCTGGTAGCCGTCCTCGTAGTAGAGGTCCGGGTCCCGCAGGTACGTGGTCCTCAGCGCGTCGGCCAGCTCCTCGGCGGCCTCTCCCTCGATGAGGGTGACACCGATGTACTCGCCGGTGGCCTCGGCCGGGTCCATCAGCTTCGTGATCCGCTGGACACCCTTCTCGGGGTCGGCCACGACCTTCATCTCCTCGTCGGCGAGCTGCTTCACCGTGTCGAGGGCGAGGATGATCTTCTTGCCCTCGCCGCGTGCGGCGAGCAGCGTCTTCTCGACCGAGACGGGGTGCACGGTGTCGCCGTTGGCGAGGATCACCCCGTCCTTGAGGGCGTCACGGCCGCACCAGAGGGAGTAGGCGTTGTTCCACTCCTCGGCCTTGTCGTTGTCGATCAGCGTGAGCGTGACGCCGTACTTCGCCTCAAGGGCGGCCTTGCGCTCGTACAGGGCTTCCTTGCGGTAGCCCACGATGATCGCGACATCGGTCAGGCCCACCTCGGCGAAGTTGCCCAGTGTCAGGTCGACGACGGTCAGGCTCTCCTCGTCCCCCTCCGGGCCGACCGGCACCAGGGCCTTGGGCAGCGTGTCGGTGTAGGGGCGCAGACGGCGGCCTGCGCCGGCCGCCAGAATCATGCCGATCATGAGGGTTCTCCTCGGTCCATGGTGTGGATGGCTCGGGTGGGGTGCGTGCGTGCGCGGTCGCTCAGAGCTCGGTGGCCACGAAGGCCCGCAGCCAGGTACGGAAGTCCGGACCCAGGTCCTCGCGCTCGCAGGCGAGTCTGACGATGGTCCGCAGATAGTCGCCGCGGTCACCGGTGTCGTAGCGGCGGCCACGGAAGACGACGCCGTGCACCGGACCGCCGAGACTCTCGTCGGCGGCCAGCTGCTGCAGCGCGTCGGTCAGCTGGATCTCGCCGCCCCGGCCCGGCTCCGTGTCCCGCAGCACTCCGAAGACGGCGGGGTCCAGGACATAGCGTCCGATGACCGCCAGACTGCTGGGGGCCTCGCCGGTCTCCGGCTTCTCGACCAGTCCGGTGACCCGGACGACGTCGTCCTCCGGCGTGGTCTCCACCGCGGCGCATCCGTACATGTGGATCTGCTCGGGTGCGACCTCCATCAGCGCGACGACGCTGCCGCCCTCGCGCTCCCGGATCTCGGCCATGCGGGTCAGCAGCGGGTCACGCGGGTCGATCAGGTCGTCGCCGAGCAGGACCGCGAACGGCTCGGCACCCACATGCGGTTCCGCGCACAGGACGGCGTGCCCGAGGCCTTTCGGGTCGCCCTGCCGGACGTAGTGCATGGTCGCCAGATCGCTGGACTCCCGGACCCGGTCCAGCCGTTCGCCGTCGCCCTTGCGGGTGAGCGCCGACTCCAGCTCGTGGTTCCGGTCGAAGTGGTCCTCCAGGGCGCGCTTGTTGCGCCCGGTGATCATCAGCACATCGGTCAGCCCCGCGGCGGCCGCCTCCTCCACGACGTACTGGATCGCCGGCTTGTCGACCACCGGCAGCATCTCCTTGGGCGTCGCCTTCGTCGCCGGCAGAAACCGGGTACCGAGCCCGGCGGCAGGTACGACGGCCTTCTGGATCCTGTGCATGTGCTGAGACTTCCGTGTGGGGGCGGGAGCGGCCGGCACCGGAACGCAGCAGGCCGGCCCCGTGGAGGGACCGGCCTGACTGCGTCACGCGCGGTACGAGGAGATCAGACCTCGTCGGCCGAAGCCGTGACGGCGGACGACGACTGCTCGGCCGCCACCGTCTTCTTCGACGTCGCCTTCTTGGCCGTCGTCTTCTTCGCGACGGTCTTCTTGGCCGCCGTCTTCTTGACGGCCGCCTTCTTGGCCGTGACCTTCTTCGCGGTCTTGCGGGCCGCCTTCTTGGCCGGTGCCGGTTCGGCCTCCGCCTCAGCGGCGGACTCCGGCTCGGCGGCCGGCTCGGCACCCGTCACCACGACGACCTCGGCGTCCTCGGCACCTGCGGGGGAACCCGCGGGCGCGGTGGCCTTACGGGTCGCCCGGCGCCGGGCACGCGGCGGTGCGGCCGGCTCCTCGGCAGGGGCCTCGACGTGCGGCGCCTCGACGACCGGGTCCTCCGCGGCGACCGGGTCGGCGTCGGACACCGGCTCCTCGGCGACCGGGGCGGGCTCGGGGACCACGACCGGCTCGGCGGCCGGTGCGGGCGAACCCGCCGGGGCGGTCGCCTTACGGGTCGCCCGACGGCGCGTACGGCCCTGCGGCGCCTCGGCCGGGGCCTCGGCGACCGGGGTCTCGGCAACCGGCTCCGGTGCCACGACCGGCTCCGGCTCCACCACGGGCTCCGGCGCCACGACCGGCTCGGCCACCGGGGCCGGGGCGGACGCGGACCGCGGCGCACCGGCCGGGGCCGTCGCCTTACGGGTCGCCCGGCGACGGCCACGGCCGCGCGAGGCGGCCGCCTCGGCCTCGGCCGGGCTGCTGTACAGCTCCTCGTCCGGGACGAACTCGGGCTCGGGAAGCGCCAGCGGGGCGGCGACCTCCGCAGCCACCTCGGCCTCGGTCTCGGCCTCGTGGTCCTGCTCGTGGTCCTGCTCGTGCTCGTGGCCGTGCTCGTGCTCGTGGTCCTGGCCGGAACCGCCGCGGCGCTTCTTGGACCGCTTGCCGTTGCCACCGCCACCGACCGAGGTGGGCTGCTCCATGTGCACGATCACGCCGCGCCCGTTGCAGTGGACACAGGTCTCGGAGAAGGACTCCAGCAGACCCTGGCCGACCCGCTTGCGGGTCATCTGGACCAGGCCAAGCGAGGTGACCTCGGCGACCTGGTGCTTCGTACGGTCACGTCCCAGGCACTCCAACAGACGCCGCAGCACCAGGTCCCGGTTGGACTCCAGCACCATGTCGATGAAGTCGACGACGACGATGCCACCGAGGTCGCGCAGCCGCAGCTGACGCACGATCTCCTCGGCCGCCTCCAGGTTGTTCTTGGTGACGGTCTCCTCGAGGTTGCCGCCCTGACCGGTGAACTTGCCGGTGTTGACGTCGACGACGACCATCGCCTCGGTCTTGTCGATCACCAGCGAGCCGCCGCTCGGCAGATAGACCTTGCGGTCCAGCGCCTTCATGAGCTGCTCGTCGATCCGGTACGTCGCGAAGATGTCGACCTCGGAGGTCCACCGCGACAGCCGGTCCGTCAGGTCGGGCGCCACGTGCGAGACGTAGCCGTGGATGGTCTCCCACGCCTCGTCACCGCTGACGATGACCTTGGAGAAGTCCTCGTTGAAGATGTCGCGGACGACCCGGACGGTCATGTCCGGCTCGCCGTAGAGCAGCGTCGGCGCGTTGGAGCTGCCGCTGCTCTTCGACTTCTTCTGGATGTCCTCCCACTGCTGCTGCAGCCGCTCGACATCGCGGCGCAGCTCGTCCTCGCTCGCACCCTCGGCGGCGGTACGGACGATGACGCCCGCGTCCTCGGGGACGATCTTCTTGAGGATGGTCTTGAGCCGGGCGCGCTCGGTGTCGGGCAGCTTGCGGCTGATCCCGGTCATCGAGCCCTCGGGCACGTAGACCAGGTAGCGGCCGGGCAGCGAGACCTGGCTGGTCAGGCGGGCACCCTTGTGGCCGATCGGGTCCTTCGTCACCTGGACGAGGACGGACTGGCCGGACTTGAGCGCGGTCTCGATGCGGCGCGGCCCGTGGGCCATGCCGAGCGCCTCGAAGTTGACCTCACCGGCGTACAGGACGGCGTTGCGGCCCTTGCCGATGTCGACGAACGCGGCCTCCATGGACGGCAGGACGTTCTGGACCTTGCCCAGGTAGACGTTGCCGACGTAGCTGGTGGCCTGCTCCTTGTTGACGTAGTGCTCGACGAGCACGTTGTCCTCGAGGACGCCGATCTGGGTGCGCTCGCCGTTCTGGCGGACGACCATGACGCGCTCGACGGCCTCGCGGCGGGCGAGGAACTCCGCCTCGGTGATGATCGGAACCCGGCGGCGGCCCTGCTCACGACCCTCGCGACGGCGCTGCTTCTTCGCCTCCATACGGGTCGAGCCCTTGATGGACTGGACCTCGTCGAAGCCGGTGCCGGGCTCGCGCTCGGCTTCCTTCTTGCGGGGTTCGCGGACCTTGACGACCGTGCGCTCCGGGTCGTCCGTGCCGTTCTCGGCGTCGGACGAGGAGTCACCGCTGCGACGGCGGCGACGGCGGCGACGCCTGCTGCTGCTCGATCCGGAGGCGCCGGACTCGTGGTCGTCCTGCTCCTCGTCGCCGTCGTCCTCGGACTCCTGGCCGTGCTCGTGCTCGTCGTCGGAACGGTCGGCGGCGTCGTCCGCGTGCTGCTCTGCGGCGTCGTCCTCGGCGGACTCACCGCGACGGCGGCGTCGGCCACCGCGACGACGACGGCGCGACGGGCGGTCGCCGTACTCGTCGGTCTCCTCACCGTCCTGCTCGGCGTCGCCCTCGTTCGAAGGCTCCTGCTCGTCCTCGGCCTGCTCCTGGACCGGGGTGGCGGCCGGAACGGGCGCGGCGGCGGGCTCGGCCTCGGCGGCCTCACCGCGGCGGCGGCGACGGCGGCGCGAGCCGCTCTGCGGCGCGGCCTCGGCGGGGGCGGCCGTCTCGGCGGGGGCGGTCTGCTCCTCCACCGTCGTGATCTCGTCCTCGGGCTCCTCGTCGTGCGAGGCCGGACCGGCGGCAGCCGCTGCGGCGGCCGCGGTCTCCGGGGTCTGGAACATCGGCTCGGCGAAGACCGGCGCCTGGAACACGGCGACGGCGGGGCGCTCGGCCCGACGGCTCCGGCGCACGGGCTCCTCGACCTTGCCGGTGAACTCGGGCCGGCCCGCCGCGGCGGTGGCCCGGCGACGCTGACGGCCGCGCGGGGCGGCCTCCTCGACCTCGGCGGTCTCGGCGGCCAGCTCCTCCACGGCTGCCTCGGGCAGGCTCTCGCCCGTCTGGATCTCGGTGCGCTCCTCGGCGGCCTCCGTGACCTGCGGGGCACCCGCGGGAGAGGTCGCCTTGCGGGACGCACGACGACGGCCGCGCGGGGCCTCGACCGGCTCGGCGGCTTCGACGGCCTCGGCCGTTTCGGTGACCTCGGCCGGCTGCGCCGGCTCGGCGGCGGCCTCGGTCCGGGCGGCCTGCGGCGCACCGGCGGGGGCGGAGGCCCTGCGCCGGGTACGGCCACGCGGCGCCTCGGCGACGACGGGCTCGGCAACGGCGGGCTCGGCGGCCTCGGCCGCGACGGCCTCCTCGACGATCTCGGCCACCTCGGCGGCCTGCGGCGCACCGGCAGGGGCGGTCGCCTTACGCACGGCGCGACGGCGCGCACGCGGCGCCTCGACCGGCACCTCGGCTTCTTCCTCGACCGGCGCCGCAACCGGCTCCACGACCTCGACAGCCTCCGCGGCCTGCGGCGCACCCGCCGGGGCGGTCGCCTTACGGGACGCGCGACGGCGCGCACGCGGCGGCTCGACCGGCTCCACGGTCTCTTCCTCGGCCGGCGCCGCAACCGCGGCGACCGGCTCCACGACCTCGACAGTCTCGACGGCCTGCGGCGCTCCCGCCGGGGCGGTCGCCTTGCGGACGGCGCGACGGCGCGCACGAACGGGCGGCGCGGCCTCGGCCTCTGCGGTGTTCTCGGTGCTGCTTTCCGACACTCCGGCGTCAACGGTCGGTATGGCCGACGACTCGGCTCCGGCCTGTGCGCCCCCTGTCGGCGGGCCCGCCGGGCGGGATGCGGCGCGGCGCCTGCGGCGCGGCGGCAGCTTGTCCCCGGGGGTGTTGTTGTCTTCTGCGTTCCCGGGGGTGCCGGGTTCGGTGGACTGAGGCATGCGGGCGGTTCTCCCGTCGGGCTCCCGGGCGCCGCGCCTGATTCCGGTCCGGCACGGTCCGCATGGTGTACGCGGTACCGCCGTCCGGGGCGCGGGCGCCGCACGGGAACTGAATGTCTGGCTCGCCGGTTCCGTACGCGTTGTGCGCACGGCCTGGCGAAAGTCTTATGGGTCTCAGCACAGCCCGGCCCAGGTGGCTCCCGAGTCCGAGGGCTGCGCTACAACGACCGCCTTACGCGGAACCTGCACCCTCCGGCGCCGTCGCGACGGCGGTCCCGGTGGCCGTGGGTAGAGCGGCCGGGGCTGCCTCGCGGTCAGGCGCGAGCGGGTCGGTCACCGTGCCGGACTCCTCGTCGAAGAGCCCCTGCGCCAGCCTGGTCACCGCTGCGGGGACCGGCGGCGCCAGGTCGGCCACAACGCGGAGACCGGACAGGACGTCGTCAGGCCGAACGGCAGGTGTCACGTGCCGAACAACCAGCCGCAGTATCGCACAGGCCTTGTCCCCGGGCCTATCAGGCTGATGATCAAGGGCCTGCAGGTCGACGACCGCGGAGCGGGCGTCAAAGCTCCGCATGCCGTTCTTCGTGCGGCGCTCGACCTCGACGGTCTCGGCCGCGTTGAACGCGGCGACGGCCTTCTCGGCGTCCTCCACGGCGACCCCGTTCAGCCGCATCTCCCAGATGGAGGCGGTGAGCCGGTCGGCGAGACCCGAAGTGCGGGCCTCGACGGCGTCGGTGATGTCGAGACCGTCCGGCAGCGAGTCGTTGAGCAGCTCGCGCAGCGTGCCCGGATCACGGGCCTCGGTGAGCGCGATCTCCAGGAACTCGGCCTCGCTGCCCGTGCCGGTGGGTGCGGCGTTGGCGTACGAGACCTTGGGGTGCGGGGTGAAGCCCGCCGAGTAGGCCATGGGCACCTCGGAGCGGCGCAGCGCCCGCTCGAAGGCACGCTGGAAGTCTCGATGACTGGTGAACCGGAGGCGGCCGCGCTTCGTGTAGCGCAGTCGGATGCGCTGCACTGCCGGTGCGGGCGGCGGGCCTTCGGGCTGTCGCTTGCCCAGTGGTTCTTCTCCTCGGTGCGGAGCGGACGCGGTGACACGCCGCCCTCGAAATACGGGTGGCCCGGGGGCGTCCGGTCCGGCTCACCCCTGCTGGGCGGATTTCTCTTTCCGCAGGGAGATCTCTGGTTCGGGCGCCGCGCTGGGCACAGTCGTTGTACTACCCAGAGTACGCGCAGACAGGCTTCCCGGTTCCCGGGGCTCGCGTTCGCGCGCTCCGCCGACCAGGGCCCGCCATGCGTCGCTCCTGGCCTGCCGGACGGTCTCGCGGGCCGTGCGCAGCGTCTGCCGGGCCGTCCGGCCCGCCGCGCGGGCGGCCCGCCCGGCGGGGGCGAACACGGCGTCGCGCAGGAAGTGCCCGACCGGGGTGCACACCGTGCGGTAGGCCCAGGTCACCGGCGCCCCGACGAGATGCCACGCCAGCCAGGCCAGCGCCCGGCCGATGGCCCGCGAGATGAATCCGGCGACGCGCCAGGCAACGCCGAACGCGGCGGCGATCTCCCGGCCGACGGGGGTCAGGATCCGCCGGTACACCCAGACCACCGGGCTGACGAGAAGCACCGTGACCAGCCACCGGACGGCGGCCCACAGCCCCCGGCAGCCCGCCTCGATGCCACGGACCAGCAGATCGAGCAGCCAGGCGATGCCGTGACCCAGCGGGGTGAGCAGTTCCCGGTACGTCCACACCAGCGGCAGCACGATCAGGTGCTCCACCAGCCAGGCGACGGCCAGCCCCAGCGGCTTCAGGACGTAGCGCCACAGGAGGACCACCGGCATGACGCATACGACGGTGAGCAGCCACCTCACTGCGGTGGCGACGCCGCGTCCGGCCGGAAGCAGGAGTGCCCGCCAGAGCCACCGCAACCCGTGCCCCACCGGAGTGAGCACCTGCTCGTACAGCAGGACGAGCGGCACCACGATCGCGTACCGCACCCCGGGCACCACCACGTACTGCCACAGCGCGACCCACGGCCACACGAACACCGCCATGGCCAGCCACCGCAGCCCGTGCCCCAGAGGGGTCAGTACCTGTGCGTACAGCCAACGGGCCGGGATCGCGACCAGCACATCGAAGAGCCACGCCAGCGCGCGCCCCAGCGGGCGCAGCAGGATCCGGTCGGCAGCACGGGCACCCGCGACCAGGGCGTCCCAGACCATCCGCACCGGCAGGACGAGGACGAGGACGACGATCCTCACCGGAATCCTGACGAGCGTGGTCAGACAGCCGTCACCGCTCTCGTACCGCGCGGGTGCCTGGTGCTTTCCGTATTCCATGCACCTCATGACGCGAAGGCCCGGCCGGGGGTTTCCCCCGGCCGGGCCTTCGTCACCAAGATGTCACCCGGCAGAGGCCGGGCGCCGCCATGTCACCGGCAGATCTACTTCACGACCGTCAGCGGCAGGAGCTTCTTGCCCGTCGGCCCGATCTGGATGCTCGTGTCCATCTGAGGACACACACCACAGTCGAAGCACGGCGTCCAGCGGCAGTCCTCGACCTCGGTCTCGTCGAGCGAGTCCTGCCAGTCCTCCCAGAGCCACTCCTTGTCGAGACCGGAGTCCAGGTGGTCCCAGGGCAGGACCTCCTCGTACGTCCGCTCGCGGGTGGTGTACCAGTCGACGTCCACACCGAAGTCGGGCAGCGTCTTCTCGGCGCTCTTCATCCACAGGTCGTAGCTGAAGTACTCGCGCCAGCCGTCGAAACGGCCGCCGGCCTCGTAGACGGCGCGGATGACGGAGCCGACCCGGCGGTCGCCGCGGGAGAGCAGGCCCTCGACGATGCCGGGCTTGCCGTCGTGGTAGCGGAAGCCGATCGAGCGGCCGTACTTCTTGTCTCCGCGGATCTTGTCGCGGAGCTTGGTCAGCCGCGCGTCGGTCTCCTCGGCGCTGAGCTGCGGAGCCCACTGGAACGGGGTGTGCGGCTTGGGGACGAAGCCGCCGATGGAGACGGTGCAGCGGATGTCGTTCTGCCCGGAGACCTCGCGGCCCTTGGCGATCACCTTGACCGCCATGTCGCCGATCTGGAGGACGTCCTCGTCGGTCTCGGTGGGCAGGCCGCACATGAAGTACAGCTTCACCTGACGCCAGCCGTTGCCGTACGCGGTGGAGACCGTACGGATCAGGTCCTCCTCCGAGACCATCTTGTTGATGACCTTGCGCATGCGCTCGGAGCCGCCCTCGGGGGCGAAGGTGAGACCGGAGCGGCGGCCGTTGCGGGTCAGCTCGTTGGCCAGGTCCACGTTGAACGCGTCGACGCGGGTGGAGGGCAGCGAGAGGCCGATCTTGTCCTCGGTGTAGCGGTCCGCGAGGCCCTTGGCGATCTCACCGATCTCGGTGTGGTCCGCGGAGGAGAGGGAGAGCAGGCCCACTTCCTCGAAGCCCGTCGCCTTGAGACCCTTCTCCACCATGTCGCCGATGCCGGTGATGCTTCGCTCCCGCACGGGGCGCGTGATCATGCCGGCCTGGCAGAAACGGCAGCCGCGGGTGCAGCCGCGGAAGATCTCCACGGACATCCGCTCGTGGACGGTCTCGGCGAGCGGGACGAGGGGCTGCTTGGGGTAGGGCCACTCGTCGAGGTCCATGACCGTGTGCTTGGACACGCGCCACGGCACGCCCGACTTGTTCGGCACCATGCGGCCGATGCGGCCGTCCGGGAGGTACTCGACGTCGTAGAAGCCGGGGACATAGACGCCACCGGTCTTCGCGAGGCGGAAGAGCACCTCCTCGCGGCCGCCGGGACGGCCCTCGGCCTTCCAGGCGCGGACGATCTCGGTGATCTCCAGGACGGCCTGCTCACCGTCGCCGATGACCGCGCAGTCGATGAACTCGGCGATCGGCTCGGGGTTGAACGCGGCGTGACCACCCGCGAGCACGATCGGGTCGTCGAGGCCGCGGTCCTTGGCGGCCAGCGGGATGCCGGCCAGGTCCAGGGCGGTGAGCATGTTGGTATAGCCGAGCTCGGTGGAGAAGCTCAGCCCGAAGACGTCGAACGCCTTGACCGGGCGGTGGCCGTCCACAGTGAACTGCGGCACCTTGTGCTCGCGCATCAGCGCTTCGAGGTCCGGCCAGACGCTGTAGGTGCGCTCCGCGAGGACGCCCTGGCGCTCGTTGAGTACCTCGTAAAGGATCATGACGCCCTGGTTGGGGAGTCCGACCTCGTAGGCGTCCGGGTACATGAGGGCCCAGCGGACGTCGCATTCGTCCCACGGTTTGACGGTGGAGTTCAGCTCACCGCCGACGTACTGGATGGGCTTCTGCACATGCGGGAGCAGAGCTTCGAGCTGTGGGAAGACCGAATCGACAGACATCGCGAACTTTCGAGAGCTGGCAGGGGTGACCATCCAGCGTACCGCGCCGCTCAGTCTCCGGACGCCGTCCGGATCTCCGCGCGGGAGGCGCGGGCCCACACCCCGGGCAGCTCCCGCTCGCGTGCCGCGGCCGTCGCCTCCTCCTGCCCGTGCAGCAGGCCCCAGGTGAACGAGGACTCCCCCGCCGCGTGGGCCTGGACGGCGAGGGCGCGCAGGGCGTCGCGGGCGACCACGCTGTCCTGGTGGTCACCGAGGACGCCTTGGACGGCCTTGAGCCGCTTGACGGACTTCCTGGCCGGTTTGCCAAGGGCGGGGCGGGCTGCCTCTGCCGCGTAGCGTGCGCGTTTCGCCGCCTTGCGGGCGTTGTGCAGGGCGGCGTCGCGTTCGGGGCCGGGCGGGTGTTCCAGGGCGTGGGCGATCCGGGTGGCGAGGCGTGCCTGGTCCTTGTGGGCGGCGCGGGCGAGCGCCTTGCCGGGCGGGGCGGCGGCCGCGGGCAGCAGGGGCGGGTCGGCGAGGAGCGCTTCCAGGGTGTGCAGCAGCGCGAGGTAGCGTGCGCCGTCGAGGACCGCGACGGTACGGCGGCGGGAGCCGCTGCGGCGTGCCGTGGACCAGATCCGCAGCCGGGCGCGGACCGGGCCGAGGGCCAGGGTGCGGGGCAGTGCGTCGAGCCGGGTGCGCAGGCGGGCGTCGAGGACCTCCTGGTCGCGGTCGACGCCGAGTTCCGCTGCGAGCCACTTCAGTTCCTCGCCAACGGGGTCGGTGACCGTCCGGTCGAGGACCTTCCGGTACGTACGGAACGCGCTGCGGAGCCTGCGGGTGGCGACCCGCATCCGGTGCACGGAGTCGGGCAGGCCCCGGCGCACGGCCGGGTCGAGGGCGACGATCGCGGTGATCTGGTGACGTACGTAGGCGAGGACATGGTCGCCCGCCGTGTGCGGCGGCGCGGTGGGCTGCGGTTGCCGCTTCTTCTTCGGGGAGGTCTCGGTCAGGGCGCGGGACAGTTTGGAGGGGGCTGCGGAGGGCTGTATCCCGGCCTTGCGCAGCCGCCGTTCCACGGCGTCGAGGAAGGCCGGGTCGCCGTCGTCGGCGAGTTCGACCTCGATCTCGGTCCAGGCGGTGCTGCGGCTGCCGCCGTGCAGCCGCTCGGCCCGGACCTCGTCGACGCTGAGTTCGGCGAGCGGTTCGCCGTCCGGGCCGTTGAGCAGGTGGACGTCGCGGGCGGAGCGGAGCCGGACCACGGGGACGACGGCGGTGTCGCGGACCCGGGAGCGGATCAGTCCGGCGAGGCCGGGCGGCAGGGTGTCGGAGAGCGGGGCCCGGATCTCGTCACGGATGCCGGAGGCGACCGGGAACTTGAGGTGCCAGCCTGCGTCGTCGCCGCCGGTGCGACGGCGCAGGGTGAGGCTGTCGGCCGCGAGCCGGAGGTCCTCGGTGTCGTAGTAGACGGCGTCGAGTTCCATGACGCCCTGGTGGTCCACGGCGGCGACCCCGGCCACCCGCGTCAGGTCGGGCAGCCGGCTGTCGCCGGCCGGTTCGTACTTCCGCTCGATCTCGCGCTTCGCGTCCGCCATGCATCGAATCTAGACGTCATATGCGCACTTGGGCAGTGGCCCCGCAACGGCTCAGGCCGTTATCGGCCGTTGCACCCGGATCGACTGGAGCAGTCCGATGGCCACCCAGACGGCGAACATCGAGGAGCCTCCGTAGGAGACGAACGGCAGTGGCAGTCCGGCGACCGGCATGATGCCGAGCGTCATGCCGATGTTCTCGAAGGCCTGGAAGGCGAACCAGGCGATGATTCCGGCGGCGACGATCGTGCCGTAGAGCTCGGTGGTCTCGCGGGCGATGCGGCAGGCGCGCCACAGGACGACACCGAGCAGGACCAGGATCAGTCCGGCGCCGAGGAAGCCGAGTTCCTCACCGGCGACGGTGAAGACGAAGTCGGTCTGCTGCTCGGGGACGAACTGGCCGGTGGTCTGGGTGCCCTGGAAGAGGCCGGTGCCGGAGAGGCCGCCGGAGCCGATCGCGATGCGGGCCTGGTTGGTGTTGTAGCCGACGCCGGCCGGGTCGAGTGCCGGGTTGGCGAAGGCGGCGAACCGGGCGATCTGGTAGTCGTCGAGCAGTCCGAGCTGCCAGATGGCGACGGCTCCGGTGGCGCCCGCGCCGAGGAGTCCGAAGACCCAGCGGTTGGACGCCCCGGATGCCAGCAGCACGCCGAGCACGATGACGACCATGACCATCACGGAGCCGAGGTCGGGCATGCCCATGACGACCGCCATCGGGAGCGCCGCCAGGCCGAGGGCCTTGGCGACGGTGCGGTGGTCGGGGTGCGGCTGGTCGCCCGCGTCGACGCGGGTGGCGAGCAGCATCGCCATGCCGAGAATGATGGTGATCTTGGTGAACTCGGAGGGCTGGAGGGAGAAGCCGCCGGGGAGGAGGATCCAGGCGTGGGCGCCGTTGACGGTGGTGCCGAGCGGGGTGAGGACCGCCATCACGAGGACCACGGACACGCCGTACAGGATCGGCACGGCACCGCGCAGGGTCCGGTGGCCGAGCCAGATCGTGCCGACCATCAGGGCGAAGCCGATGCCCGTGTTGAGGGCGTGACGGAAGAGGAAGTAGTACGGGTCGCCGTGGGTGAGCGAGTCACGTCCACGGGTCGCCGAGTAGACGAGCAGCGAGCCGATGAAGGACAGCGCGATCGCCGAGCCGAGCAGCGGCCAGTCGAGGCGGCGCACGACGGAGTCGCGGGCGGTGAGCCTGCCCCAGGTGGAGCGCTCGGGGGCGTACCGCTGGACGGAGAAGCCTGCCATCAGTCGCGCCTCCCCAGGACCGCGGCGAGCGTCTGCGCGCCCGGCGGCTTCTGCGATTCGGGGTTGTAGGGCTTGATCCTCGGGGCGTCGATGGTGCCGTCCGTCTGGATCTTCGGCAGGGACTTCTGCGGCGTCGGCAGCAGGGCCTTCTTGAGGTCCTGCTTGCCCGCGGCGTCGAGGCCGTAGAGCGCGTTGTAGATGTTGCGGACGGCGGGTCCCGACGCTCCGGAACCCGTACCGCCCTGGGAGATCGTCATGACGATCGAGTAGTCCTTGGTGTACGTGGCGAACCAGGAGGTCGTCTGCTTGCCGTAGACCTCGGCGGTACCCGTCTTGGCGTGCATCGGGATCTTGTCCTGCGGCCAGCCGCCGAATCGCCAGGCGGCGGAGCCGCGGGTCGCGACACCCGCGAGGGCTTCGTCTATTTCGTTGCGCGTCTTCCGGGTGAAGGGGAGCTTGCCGTGCGAGGTGGGCTCGATCGCCTGGACGGTCTTGCCGTCGCCGCTGACGATCGCCTTGCCGACGGTGGGGTCGTAGAGGGTGCCGCCGTTGGAGATGGCCGCGTAGATGGTCGCCATCTGGATCGGGGTGACGAGGGTGTCGCCCTGGCCGATCGAGTAGTTGACGGAGTCACCGGCGCGCATCTTGTCGCCCTCGAGGCAGTTCTCGTACGCGATCTTCTCGACGTACGTGCCGTCCTTCTTGCCCTGCTTGCACCAGGCGTCGTGGTTGGCCTTGGCGAAGTTCTTCTTCCACTCGCGGTCCGGGACGCGGCCGCTGACCTCGTTGGGGAGGTCGATGCCGGTCTCCTTGCCGAGGCCGAACTGGTGGGCGGTCTTGTAGAACCAGTCGTTGGCGTTCTTCTTGGGGCTGTTGCCGCCGTCC
Organism: Streptomyces sp. NPDC087901; assembly: GCF_044742205.1. Lineage (NCBI taxonomy): Bacteria > Bacillati > Actinomycetota > Actinomycetes > Kitasatosporales > Streptomycetaceae > Streptomyces > Streptomyces sp. NPDC087901. Next base: position 441,707 of record NZ_JBIUUC010000001.1, on the reverse strand, counting down.
TTCTGCCACTCCTTGTGCGCGAGGCCGTAGTACACGGTGTCGCAGGAGACTTCGAGGGCGCGGCCGATGCTGATGCTGCCGTAGCCCTGGGACTCGAAGTTCTTGAAGGTCTGGCCGCCGATGGAGTACGAGCTGGGGCAGGGGTAGTTGCCGTCGAACGGGTACCCGGCGTTGACCGCGGCGGTGGAGGAGATGACCTTGAAGATGGAGCCGGGGGCGGCCTGGCCCTGGATGGCCCGGTTCAGCAGCGGGAAGTTGGAGTTCTTGCCGGTGAGCTTGGCGTAGTCCTTGCCGGAGATGCCGCCGACCCAGGCGTTGGGGTCGTAGCTGGGCAGCGAGGCCATGGAGACGACCCGGCCGGTCTTGGCCTCCATGACGACGACGGCGCCGGAGTCGGCCTTGTAGTTCTCGCCGGTGTTGGTGTCGAACTCGGTACGGGCCGTCTTCATGGCCTGGTTGAGCTCGTACTCGGCGACGGCCTGGACGCGGGCGTCGATGGAGGTGACGACGCTGGCGCCGGCCTCCGCCTCGTCGTTCTTGGCCTGGCCGATGACCCGGCCGAGGTTGTCGACCTCGTAGCGGGTGACGCCCGCCTTGCCTCGCAGCTCCTTGTCGTACGTGCGCTCCAGTCCGGAGCGGCCGACCTGGTCGGAGCGGAGGTAGGGCGAGTCGCTGTCCTGGGCCTTGGTGATCTCGTCGTCGGTGACGGGTGAGAGATAGCCGAGAACCTGGGCGGTGTTGGCCTTGCCGGGGGCGGCGTAGCGGCGGACCGCGGTGGGCTCGGCGGTGATGCCGGGGAAGTCCTCCGCGCGCTCACGGATCTGGAGGGCCTGCTGGGTGGTGGCCTCGTCGGTTACCGGGATCGGCTGGTAGGGCGAGCCGTTCCAGCAGGGCTGCGGGGTCTTCGCGTCGCAGAGCCGGACCTTGTCGAGGACGTCCTTGGGCTTCATGTCGAGGACGCCGGCGAGCCGGGTCAGGACGCCCTTGCCGTCGTCGTCCATCTTCAGCAGCTCGGTGCGGCTGGCGGAGACGACGAGGCGGGTCTCGTTGTCGGCGAGGGGCACGCCGCGGGCATCGAGGATGGAGCCGCGGGCGGCGGGCTGAACGACCTGCTGGACGTGGTTGTTCTTCGCCTCGTCGGAGTACTCCTGGCCGTTGCGGATCTGGAGGTACCAGAGGCGGCCGCCGAGGGTGAGCAGCAGGGAGAAGACGAGGACCTGGATGACGATGAGGCGGATCTGGACCCGCTGGGTCCGCCCGGTCTCGGGAATGTTGGTCACGGGGCGCCCCCGGTGGTGGTCGGGCCGGTTCCTGTGCGGAGTTCCGCGTCGTCCGCGCGGAGCGCGGGCGGGGAAGTCCGGTCAGGACCCAGGGCTACGGGGGGCGAGGCCGGCGCCTCCGGGTGATGCGGTGTCACAGTCGCTTGACTCCCTTGATCCGTCCGGCGCGGGCGGCGCGGTTGCGGGCGGCCTTGACGCGCAGTCCGCCGCGCTGGCTGCCGATCCGGAGCCCGGTGCCCGCGGCGAGCCAGCCGGCCGCGGCATCGCCGCGCCCGGAGGAGGACTCGGTGAGCGGGTCGTTCACCGTGCGTCTGGCGATCGCCATGATCAGCGGAACGGTGAACGGCGCGAGAAGCAGGTCGTAGACGGCCGCGGTGAACAGCAGGCTGCCCAGCCCCACATGGCGGGCCGCCGTGTCGCCGACGAGCGCGCCGACGCCGGCGTAGAGCAGGGTCGATCCGACCGCCGCCGCGACGACCACCGCCATCGGGACGAAGGCGGACTTCAGCTGCCCGTTCTCCGGCCTGGCGAGTCCGGCGAGGTAGCCGATGACGCAGAGCACCAGGGCGTACCGCCCGGCGGCGTGGTCGGCCGGGGGTGCCAGGTCGGCGAGGAGGCCCGCGCCGAAGCCGATGAGGGCCCCGCTGACGTGCCCGTACACGAAGGCCAGTCCGAGGACGACCATGAGCAGCAGATCGGGTACGGCGCCGGGGAGCTGGAGCCGGGAGAGTACGGACACCTGGACGACGAGGGCGATCACGACCAGAACGATGGAGAGCAGAGTCCGGTTGACACGCATGGGGATCAGCTCTACCTCTGTTCGTTTACCGCGTTGTCGGCGTTCGGTGTGGCGTTCCCGCTGGGGTTGGGGTCCGGGCTCCCGCTGGGGCTCGCGCTCTGGTGGATGTTCCCGACGACGTTGCCGCTGGTGTCGACGATGTCGCCGTTGGGCGAGATGGTGACGGTGACGGTCGGGGTGGGCTTCGGCTTGGCCGGCTTGACGGCCTTCTTCGGCAGGACGGCGTCCCGGGGGTCCTCGCGGGGTGCCTGGACGACGATGCCGACGATGTCGAGCTTGGTGAAGCCGACGTACGGGCGGACGTAGACCGTACGGGTCAGTTCGCCGCCGGACGGGTCGACGCGGACGACCTCACCGACCGGGACGCCGGGCACGAAGGGCTTGTCCTTGCTGGAGCCGAACGTGACGAGGCGGTCGCCCTTCTTGACCTTGGCCTTGCCGTTCAGGAACTGGACGGACAGCGGGCGCGAGCCCTGGCCGGTGGCGAAGCCGAGTTCGTCGGTGGACTCCATACGGGTGCCGACGGTGAAGTCGGGGTCGTTGGCCAGGAGCACTGTGGCGGTGTCCGGGCCGACGGTGGTGACGCGGCCGACGAGTCCGTCGCCGTTGAGGACGGTCATGTCGCGCTTGAGGCCGTCCTTGGAGCCGGCGTCGATGGTGACGGTCCAGGAGAAGCCCTGGGCCGCTCCTATGGCGATGACTTCGGCGGCCTTGATGCCGTACTGGCCGGCGTCCGACTTCTTGAGCATCTTGTCGAGCTCGCGGACCCGGCTGCGGTTCTGGTCGTCGCTGCCGAGCTCGGCCTTGAGCGCGGCGTTCTGTTTCTCCAGCTCAGCGATCTTGTCGTGGCGGTCGCCGGAGGCGCGTACGGCCCCTATGGCGTTGCCCACCGGGTCGACCGCTGCCGCCACGCCGTTCTCCACCGGTCCGAAGACCGTGGCGGCGGCCTGCCGGGCGCCGTCCACCGGTGACTCCTCGCCGCCGCGGATGTCCACCGTGATCAGTGCGAATGCGATGGCGATCAGCAGCACCAGGAGCAGCCGGCTCTCTCGTGTGTCCCTCACGTGCGGCGGCCGTGCCTTCCTCGTAGGAATGTTCGTGCCTGTATATCAACGATCCTCCGCGCGGAGCGGCAGCGTCCGCGCGGAGGTCGTTGAATTTCTAGCGCCGGGGCTGGGCGTCCAGCACCTGCTGGAGAGCCTCGAACTCCTCGACGCACTTGCCGGATCCGAGCGCGACGGAGTCCAGCGGGTCCTCGGCGATGTGGATCGGCATGCCCGTCTCGTGGCGCAGCCGCTCGTCGAGGCCGCGCAGCAGCGCGCCGCCGCCGGTCAGGACGATGCCGCGGTCCATGACGTCGCCGGACAGCTCCGGCGGGCACTTGTCCAGCGTCGTCTTGACCGCGTCGACGATCGCGTTGACCGGCTCCTCGATCGCCTTGCGGACCTCGGTGGCGGAGATGACCACGGTCTTGGGCAGCCCCGAGACGAGGTCGCGGCCCCGGATCTCGGTGTGCTCCTCCTTCTCCAGCTCGAACGCCGAACCGATGGTGATCTTGATCTGTTCGGCGGTGCGCTCACCGAGCAGGAGCGAGTACTCCTTCTTGATGTGCTGGATGATCGCGTTGTCCAGCTCGTCACCGGCGACCCGGATGGACTGGGCAGTGACGATTCCGCCGAGCGAGATGACCGCGACCTCGGTGGTGCCGCCGCCGATGTCGACGACCATGTTGCCGGTGGCCTCGTGGACCGGCAGGCCGGAACCGATGGCCGCCGCCATGGGCTCCTCGATGATGTGCACCTGGCGTGCGCCGGCCTGCGTCGACGCCTCGATGACGGCGCGTCGCTCGACCCCGGTGATGCCGGAGGGCACGCAGACGACGACCCGCGGGCGGGCCAGGTAGCGGCGCTTGTGGATCTTCAGGATGAAGTAGCGGAGCATCCGCTCCGTGATCTCGAAGTCGGCGATCACGCCGTCCTTCAGGGGCCGTACGGCAACGATGTTGCCCGGTGTACGGCCGATCATCTTCTTGGCCTCGGAACCGACCGCGAGGATGCCGCCGGTGTTGGTGTTGATGGCCACGACGGACGGCTCGTTCAGAACGATGCCGCGCCCCCTGACGTACACCAGCGTGTTGGCAGTCCCGAGGTCGATAGCCATGTCACGGCCGATGAACGACATTGAGTTCCCCTTGTTCCCCATGAGGATGCGTCGGGCCTTCCCAAGCGAAAGCGGTGATGGCTTGTTTTGGTAGGCGAGGTGAGCGCTGCGGGCGTGGAAGCTTCCATCGTAGTGCCGGAAACACCGACACAGCGCGAGGGTCCTTCGCCATGCTGAGCAGAACGGGTGGCCGTTCCACTCATGGTGACGTTACGTCGGAGTCATGCGTTCCCGCGATCCGGAACCCTATGCCGAAGGGCGACCGAATTACTTCGGTCGCCCCAGGTCATCAGCGCTGTTCGGCTGATCCGAAGTCAGGAAAGTCCCGGAAAGAACAGCTTCATTTCTCGCTCTGCGGACTCCTCGGAGTCCGAGGCGTGGATGAGGTTCTCCCGGGTGATGGTGCCGAAGTCGCCACGGATCGATCCGGGCGCGGCGGCGATCGGGTCGGTGGGGCCCGCCAGGGCGCGCACGCCCTCGATGACCCGCTCGCCCTCGGCGACCAGCGCGACGACCGGGCCGGACTGCATGAACTCGACGAGCGGCTCGTAGAACGGGCGGCCGACGTGCTCGGCGTAGTGCTGCTCCAGCGTGGCGCGGTCGAGGGTACGGAGCTCCAGCGCCGTGATCTTCCAGCCGGCCTTGCGCTCGATGCGGCCGACGATTTCGCCGACCAGACCGCGACGGACGGCGTCGGGCTTGAGAAGAACGAGGGTGCGCTGGGTCATGTGCGGCTCCTTGCAGGCATACGGGTGCGGTGAGGCGAGGTTACAGGGGTTCGGTGACGGGCCGGCGGCCGGGTTTGGCCGCCCGGTCGCAGGCCGCCCGGCAGCCTCTCTCAGGTACCGGCAGGCGCCTGTGCGGCCTCCTGCGCGGCCCACCGGGCCTTCACCTCGTCGATCTTGCGGCCGTAGTGCACGGAGGCCCACCACAGGCCGCCGAAGACGAGGCCGAGGATGAACATCATCGGGACGACGAAGCCACTGGCGAGCAGCGCGATCTGGAGCGCCCAGCCGAGCTGTATGCCCCCGGGACGGGTGATCATCCCGCAGAGCAGCACGGAGAGCAGCATGCCGATGCCGCAGACCGTCCAGACCGTGGCGGACGTCAGGTCGTCGGACTTCATCGCGACGAGTCCGGCGAACCCGATCACGAAGAACTCACCGATCAGCGTCGATGCACAGAGCGTACGCACTTCGGTCAGCGCCTTCCCATAAGCAGCCGGGCCTCGCCGACCGTGATCACGGATCCGGTCACCAGCACCCCGGCGCCCGCGTACTCGTCCTCTTCCTCGGCGAGGGTGATCGCCGCCTCCAGCGCGTCGTCGAGCCGGGGTTCGACCTGGACCCGGTCGTTGCCGAAGACCTCGACGGCTACCGCGGCGAGCTCGTCCGCGTCCATCGCGCGTGCGCTGGAGTTCTGGGTGACGACGACCTCGGCGAAGATCGGCTCGAAGGCCTCCAGGAGCCCCCGGACGTCCTTGTCGCCGCTGGCGCCGACCACACCGATCAGCCGGGAGAAACCGAAGGCCTCGGAGAGCCCCTCGGCGGTGGCCAGGGCGCCCGCCGGGTTGTGCGCGGCGTCCAGGACGACGGTCGGGCTGGAGCGGACCACTTCGAGGCGGCCCGGCGAGATCACCGCGGCGAAGGCCTTACGGATGATGTCGGCGTCGAGCGATCCGGTCTGCTCGGCGCCGATCCCGAAGAACGCCTCGACCGCGCAGAGCGCCACCACCGCGTTGCGTGCCTGGTGGGCGCCGTACAGCGGAAGGAAGATGTTGTCGTACTCGCCGCCGAGGCCGCGCAGCGTCAGCAGCTGGCCGCCGACCGCGATCTCCCGGGAGACGACACCGAACTCCATGCCTTCGCGGGCCACGGTGGCGTCGACCTCGACGGCCTTCTTCAGCATCACCTGGGCGGCGTCGACGGGCTGCTGGGCGAGGATGACCGTCGCGCCCTGCTTGATGATCCCGGACTTCTCCACCGCGATCTCGCCGGGCGTGGAGCCCAGCCGGTCGGTGTGATCCAGGGAGATGGGGGTGACGACGGCGACCGTGGAGTCGATCACGTTGGTCGCGTCCCAGCTGCCGCCCATGCCGACCTCGACGACGGCGACGTCGACCGGCGCGTCGGCGAAGGCCGCGTACGCCATGCCGGTCAGCACCTCGAAGAAGGAGAGCCGGTAGGGCTGCTGCGCGTCGACCATCTCGACGTACGGCTTGATGTCCTGGTACGTCTCGACGAACCGCTCGGGGTCCATCGGAGAGCCGTCCAGGCTGATCCGCTCGGTGATCGACTGGACGTGCGGCGAGGTGTAGCGGCCGGTGCGCAGATCGAAGGCGCCGAGGAGCGCCTCGATCATGCGGGCGGTGCTCGTCTTGCCGTTGGTACCGGTGATGTGGATGGAGGGGTAGGCGCGCTGCGGCTCGCCGAGCACGTCCATCAGCGCGGCGATGCGCGCCACCGACGGCTCCAGCTTGGTCTCGCCCCAGCGCCCGGCGAGCTCCTGCTCCACCGCGCGCAGCGCCTTGTCCACCTCCGGATCGGCGGGGCGGGCGGGGACCTCGTCACTCTGGGGCGGCCCGGAGGCGGCGCGCAGCGTACGGCTCCCGGCCTCGATCACCGCCAGGTCGGGGTCGCGCTGGGTCGCTTCGTCGACGATCTCCGCGAAGGTCTCGTCGGAGTCGGACGCGTCGTGCCGGTCGGAAGGGCGGGGCTCACTCACGGGGCCCAGTCTACGGATCGGCACGGACATCGCGCGCAGCGCCCGGCGACCCTGGGCAAGAGGAAGCCCCCGTACCCCTCCTGCGGGGGACACGGGGGCTTCGTGACGGTCTCAGCCCTGTGGCAGGGACGCCAGCTGGCTGGTGATCCGCTCGATGTCGGCCTCTGCCTTGGCGAGCCGGCCACGGATCTTGTCGACCACGTTGTCCGGGGCCTTGGCCAGGAACGCCTCGTTGCCGAGCTTGCCGGTGGCCTGCGCCTTCTCCTTCTGCGCGGCCTCCAAGTCCTTCGTGAGGCGCTTGCGCTCGGCGCCGACGTCGATCGTGCCGGAGAGGTCGAGCGCGACGGTGGCACCCGCGACCGGCAGCGACGCGGTGGCGTGGAAGCCGTCGCCGGCCGGCTGGAGCCGCGCGAGCTGGCGGATGGCCGCCTCGTGCGGGGCGAGCGCGGTCCCGGTCAGGGTGAGCTCGGCCGGGACCTTCTGGCCGGGCTGGAGACCCTGGTCGTTGCGGAAGCGGCGGACCTCGGTGACGACCTGCTGGACGAGCTCGATCTCCTGCTCGGCCGCGTCGTCACGGAAACCGCTGTCCTTGGGCCAGTCGGCGATGACGACGGACTCGCGGCCGGTGAGCGCGGTCCACAGGCTCTCCGTGACGAACGGGACGACGGGGTGCAGCACACGCAGCATCACGTCGAGGACCTCGCCCAGGACCCGGCCGGAGACCTCGGCCGGGCGGCCGCCGCCGAAGAACGTGGTCTTGGACAGCTCGAGGTACCAGTCGAAGACCTCGTCCCAGGCGAAGTGCCGGAGCGCCTCGCTGAGCTTGGAGAACTGGAAGTCGTCGTAGTACGCGTCGACTTCGGCGACCGTCTTGTTGAGGCGGGACAGGATCCAGCGGTCGGTCACCGACATCTCGTCGGCGGACGGCAGCTCGCCCTCGATCGTCGCGCCGTTCATGAGCGCGAAGCGGGTGGCGTTCCAGATCTTGTTGGAGAACTTGGCGGAACCCTGGACCCACTCCTCACCGATCGGGACGTCGGTGCCGGGGTTGGCGCCGCGCGCGAGCGTGAAGCGCAGCGCGTCGGAGCCGTACTTGTCCATCCAGTCCAGCGGGTTGACCACGTTGCCGAAGGACTTCGACATCTTCTTGCCGTGCTCGTCGCGGACCATGCCGTGCAGGACGATCGTCTCGAACGGCGGGACGCCGTCGTTGACGTACAGGCCGAACATCATCATCCGGGCGACCCAGAAGAAGAGGATGTCGTAGCCGGTGACCAGGACGGAGTTCGGGTAGAACTTCGCGAGGCTGTCGGTCTGTTCGGGCCAGCCGAGCGTGGAGAACGGCCACAGGCCGGAGGAGAACCAGGTGTCCAGGACATCGCTGTCCTGGGTCCAGCCCTCGCCCGTGGGCACCTCGTCGTCCGGTCCGACGCAGACGACCTCGCCGTTCGGGCCGTACCAGACGGGGATGCGGTGGCCCCACCAGAGCTGGCGCGAGATGCACCAGTCATGGAGGTTGTCGACCCAGTCGAAGTACCGCTTCTCCATCTCCTGCGGGTGGATCTTGACCTTGCCGTCGCGGACGGCGTCACCGGCCGCCTTGGCGAGCGGGGCGACCTTGACCCACCACTGGAGGGAGAGGCGCGGCTCGATGGTGGTCTTGCAGCGCGAGCAGTGCCCGACGGAGTGGACGTACGGCCGCTTCTCGGCGACGATCCGGCCCTCGGCCCGCAGGGCGGCGACGATGGCGGAGCGGGCCTCCAGGCGGTCCAGGCCCTGGAAGGGGCCGGGGACCGTGATGACGGCGCGCTCGTCGAGGACCGTGAGGAACGGCAGGTCGTGACGCTTGCCGATCTCGAAGTCGTTCGGGTCGTGCGCCGGGGTCACCTTGACGGCTCCGGTGCCGAACGCCGGGTCGACGTGGTGGTCGGCGACGACCGGGATCGTACGGTCCGTCAGCGGCAGCTTGATCTGCTTGCCGACCAGATGCTTGTAGCGCTCGTCATCGGGGTGGACGGCGACGGCGGTGTCACCGAGCATCGTCTCGGCGCGGGTGGTGGCGACGACGATGGTCTCGTCGCCCTCGCCGTACTGCATGGAGACGAGCTCGCCGTCGTCCTCCTGGTACTCGACCTCGATGTCGGAGATCGCGGTGAGGCAGCGGGGGCACCAGTTGATGATGCGCTCGGCGCGGTAGATCAGCTCGTCTTCGTACATCTGCTTGAAGACCGTCTGGACGGCCTTGGACAGGCCCTCGTCCATGGTGAAGCGCTCACGGGACCATGCGACGCCCTCGCCGAGGCGGCGCATCTGCCCGGAGATCTGGCCGCCGGACTCGTTCTTCCACTGCCAGACACGCTCGACGAAGGCCTCGCGGCCCAGGTCGTGGCGGGACTTGCCCTCCTTGCCGAGCTCGCGCTCGACGACGTTCTGGGTGGCGATGCCGGCGTGGTCCATGCCGGGCTGGTAGAGCGCCTCGAACCCCTGCATCCGCTTGCGGCGGACGAGGGCGTCGATCAGCGTGTGCTCGAAGGCGTGTCCCAGGTGCAGGGATCCGGTGACGTTGGGCGGCGGGATGACGATGGAGTACGGCGGCTTGTCGCTGTTCTCGTCCGCCTCGAAGTAGCCGCGTTCTACCCAGCGCTCGTACAGCTTCCCCTCCACCTCGGCCGGCGTGTACTGGGTCGGCAGTTCGGGGGTGCTGGCTGGCTGCTGCGCTGCGTTCTCGGTCACGCCCCACAGTTTAGGGCCGTCACAAGCGTGCACTGAAACCGGTTTGTTCAGTAACGGTCTCCCTCCCGGTGCCCCACGGTCGTGGGCCGTCCGTCAGGATGTTCGGAACGCATAAGAACGCATGAGCATGACGAACAGGGGACACCGCAGATGAGCTACAACCAGCCGGGCCCGTACGACGGCCAGCCGCAGCAGGGCCAGCCCGGCCCGTACGGCCAGCAGCCGGGCCCGTACGGCGGCCCGCCGCCGCAGGGCCAGCCGCAGGGCCAGCCCGGCTACGGCTACCCGCAGCAGGCCCCCCAGGGTGTTCCGCCCCAGCAGCAGCCCCCGCAGCCGGGCTACGGCTACCCGCAGGCCCAGCAGCCCGGCCCGTACGGCCAGCAGCCCCCCACTCCCCCGTACGGCGGCCAGCCGGCATACGGCCAGCAGCCGGGATTTCCGCCGGCCGCTCCGCCGAAGAAGAAGACCGGCCTGATCGTGGGCGGCGTGATCGTGGCGCTGGCGGTCATCGGGGGCGGGGTGTACTTCCTGACGTCGGGCGGCGCCAGCAACAGCGATGTCGCGGACTCCACCAAGGGGTACAAGCTGACGCCTGCGGCTTCGGTGGACGCGTACAAGGCCACGGGCAGCGCCAAGACTGTCAGCCCGCTGACCGGCGCCAAGAAGACCTCGATCGAAAACTCGGGGATCAAGAACCCCAGCGGCGTCAGCACGAGCTACCAGGGCGGCTCGGAGAAGGATCTGAGCATGAAGATCCTCAGCTTCCAGGGCTACTGGGGCGACGTGAGCGACCCGGCTGCGGTGATCAACCACTCGTTCGACGAGGCCAAGGCAAACATGAACCAGGGAGACAGCGGGACCAAGGCCGAGTTGCTCGGTTCACCGAAGGATGTCACCCCGGCTGGGTTCAAGGGCGCGCTGATGCGGTGCCAGAACCTCAAGATGGACAACCCCGAGGGTGACGGAAGTGTCGACAAGGGGCCGAAGTCCCTTGAGATGCCTGTCTGCATCTGGGCCGACTACAGCACCGTCGGCATCGTCACCGGCATCGACATGGGTCTCGCCATGACCAACAAGTCCATGTCGCAGGATGACGTAGCCGCCCTCACGGCGAAGCTCTACAACACCTCCCGCACCAAGAACTGATCCACGCAACGCGAAGGGGCGCCCCGCCGGCTGAACCGGCGGGGCGCCCCTTCGCGTTGCCTACGAAACCGCGGCTACGCCGACTTCTCGTGCCGCCCGTCGTCGCCCTTGCCGATCGTCCGCGGCTCGCGCGGGACCAGGGTCGGGTTGACGTTGTTGCGGACCACGTCCGACGTGATGACGACCCGGGCGACGTCCTTGCGGGACGGCACCTCGTACATCACCGACTGGAGGACCTCCTCCATGATGGCTCGCAGGCCGCGCGCGCCGGTCTGGCGCAGGATCGCCTGGTCGGCGATGGCCTCCAGCGCCTCGCGCTCGAACTCCAGCTCCACACCGTCGAGTTCGAACAGCCGCTGGTACTGCTTCACCAGGGCGTTGCGCGGCTCGATGAGGATCTGGAGCAGAGCCTCGCGGTCCAGGTTGTGGACCGAGGTCAGGACCGGGAGGCGGCCGATGAACTCGGGGATCATCCCGAACTTCACCAGGTCCTCCGGCATGACCTCCTGGAACTGGTCGCTCGCCTGGATCTCCCGCTTGGAGCGGATCGTGGCGCCGAAGCCGATGCCCTTGGCGCCGGCCCGGGACTCGATGATCTTCTCGAGGCCGGAGAACGCGCCGCCCACGATGAACAGCACGTTCGTCGTGTCGATCTGGATGAACTCCTGGTGCGGGTGCTTCCGCCCGCCCTGCGGCGGCACGGAGGCGGTGGTGCCCTCCAGGATCTTCAGCAGGGCCTGCTGCACGCCCTCGCCGGAGACATCGCGGGTGATCGACGGGTTCTCGCTCTTGCGGGCGACCTTGTCGATCTCGTCGATGTAGATGATCCCGGTCTCGGCCTTCTTGACGTCGTAGTCCGCGGCCTGGATCAGCTTCAGCAGGATGTTCTCGACGTCCTCGCCGACATAGCCGGCCTCCGTCAGCGCCGTCGCGTCGGCGATGGCGAACGGGACGTTGAGCATGCGGGCCAGTGTCTGCGCGAGGAGCGTCTTGCCCGAGCCCGTGGGGCCCAGCAGCAGGATGTTGGACTTGGCGAGTTCGATCGCGTCGTCGCGGTTCGCACCGCCGCCGTTCTCACCGGCCTGGACCCGCTTGTAGTGGTTGTACACAGCGACCGAGAGGGCCTTCTTCGCGGGCTCCTGCCCGACGACGTACCCCTCGAGGAACTCGTAGATCTCGCGAGGCTTGGGAAGTTCTTCCCAGCGGACCTCGCTCGTCTCCGCGAGCTCCTCCTCGATGATCTCGTTGCAGAGATCGATGCACTCGTCGCAGATGTACACACCGGGTCCCGCGATGAGCTTCTTCACCTGCTTCTGGCTCTTTCCGCAGAACGAGCACTTGAGCAGGTCGCCGCCATCACCGATGCGTGCCACGAGGTGCTTCCCCTTCGCCTGGGAGACGCCTGGTTCAGCGGCTCCTGGTGCCTCTATCCGACGGTACCTTGCCTGGCCCCCCGTTCGGGCCCCCCTTGGCACGGTTCACACGGCCGAGGCCGGGTGAGCCTGCCGTACCAAGGGGTAAAGGCCGACGTCAGGCGGCCGCTCCGGCCGCGCTCTTACGGGTCGCGACGATCTGGTCGACCAGACCGTAGGCCAGGGCGTCATCGGCGGTCAGGATCTTGTCGCGCTCGATGTCGTCACGGATCTTCTCGATCGGCGTGGTGGAGTGCTTGGCCAGCAGCTCCTCCAGCTGGGCCCGCATCCGCAGGATCTCGTTGGCCGCGATCTCCAGGTCGGAGAGCTGCTCACGGCCGGTCTGCGAGGACGGCTGGTGGATCAGGACACGCGCGTTCGGCAGCGCCAGGCGCTTGCCCGGCGTGCCCGCGGCGAGCAGCACGGCCGCGGCGGAGGCCGCCTGGCCCATGCAGACCGTCTGGATGTCCGGCTTCACGAACTGCATCGTGTCGTAGATCGCGGTGAGCGCGGTGAACGAGCCGCCGGGGCTGTTGATGTAGATCGAGATGTCCCGGTCCGGGTCCATCGACTCCAGGCACAGCAGCTGCGCCATGACGTCGTTGGCGGACGCGTCGTCGATCTGCACACCGAGGAAGATCACGCGCTCCTCGAAGAGCTTCGCGTACGGGTCGTACTCACGCACGCCCTGCGAGGTGCGCTCCACGAAGCGCGGGACGATGTAGCGGTTGTCCACCTGCGGGCCGGTGTAGAGGCCGCTCGCGGACGCGCCGGGGAAGTTGTTCATGTGGGTGTTCACCATCCTGGTGGCGTTCTGTGGCTGGGTGTCTCGGCGTACGAGAGAAAAGCGGTGCGGTGTGGCGCGATCCGGTGGGAGCCGGGTCAGGCGCCGGTGCCGCCGCCGCCCGGAACGCCCGATGCGACCGTGATGATCTCGTCGATGAGGCCGTACTCCTTGGCCTCCTCCGCGGTGTACCAGCGGTCACGGTCGCCGTCGCGGATGATCGTCTCCACGGTCTGGCCGGAGTGGCGGGCGGTGATCTCCGCCATCCGCTGCTTGGTGCGCAGCAGGTACTGGGCCTGGATCTTGATGTCCGACGCCGTACCGCCGATACCGGCCGAACCCTGGTGCATGAGGATGTCGGTGTTCGGGAGCGCGAAGCGCTTGCCGGCGGCGCCGCCGGTGAGCAGGAACTGGCCCATCGAGGCCGCCATGCCCATACCGATGGTGACGACGTCGTTCGGGATGTACTGCATGGTGTCGTAGACCGCCATGCCGGCCGTCACCGAACCGCCGGGGCTGTTGATGTAGAGGTAGATGTCCTTGTCCGGCTCGGCGGCAAGGAGAAGCAGCTGTGCGGTGATCTTGTTGGCGATGTCATCGTCGACCTGCTGACCGAGGAAGATGATGCGCTCGCCGAGCAGTCGGCTGTAGACCTGGTCACCGAGGCCTCCACCGAGGGACGGCTCTCCGGCGGCGTAGGGCATCAGATTCGTCACGTATCCACCTGCTCGTCTCTGACGGCTCCGGCCGTCTCAGCGTCTTCGTACCGGGTGGGCCGGGACTGCCCGACCCTTCCTCTTCATGGACCCTAACGCGCAGGTGGGACAACGCCATCCCGCTTCCGCAACTGTTCGCTGGGAGCGCAAGCTCCGCAGTCCGCACAAGGGTTGTGGGGAACGTCCGCCGATACGACGACGGGCTCCGGACGCAGTGGCGTCCGGAGCCCGTCGTGCGGGGTTCAGCGCGAGGCTCAGGCCTCGGTCTTCTCCTCGGAGGCGTCGGCGGTGCCCTCGGCGGCCTCGACCACCTCGGTGGCCTCCTCCGCCGCCTCTTCGTCGTCCTCCAGCTCGACGAGCTCACCATTGGTGTCGACGACCTTGGCGGCCTCGACGACCACGGCCAGCGCCTTGCCGCGGGCGACCTCGCCGACGAGCATCGGCACCTGGCCACCCTCGACGACGGCCTGGGCGAACTGGTCCGGGCTCATGCCGGAGGAAGCAGCGCGCCGCATGAGGTGCTCGGTGAGCTCCTCCTGGTTGACGTTCAGCTTCTCCTTGTTGACGAGCTCGTCAAGGATGAACTGGGTCTTGATGCCCTTGATGGCCTGCTCGGACGTCTCCGCCTCGAACTCCTCGAGGGTCTTGCCCTGGATCTCCAGGTACTTCTCGAGGTCGAGACCCATCTGGCCGAGCTGGTGGTGCTCCAGGTTGTGCTTGCGGGTCTGGACCTCGTCCGCGAGCAGCTTCTCCGGGATCGGGACCTCGGCGAGCTTCAGCAGCTCCTCGAGGACGCGCTCCTGGGCCTGGGTGGCCTGGTCGTACTGCTTGGTGTTCTCCAGGCGCTTGCGGCTGTCCGCCTGCAGCTCCTCCAGCGTGTCGAACTCGCTGGCCATCTGGGCGAAGTCGTCGTCCAGCTCGGGGAGCTCACGGGCGGCGACGGCGGTGACCTTGACGGTGACCTCCGCGTCCTTGCCCTCGGCGGAGCCGCCCTTCAGCGCGGAGGTGAAGGTGGCCTCGCCACCCGCCTCCAGGCCGGTGACGGCGTCGTCGATGCCTTCGAGGAGCTCGCCGGAACCGATGGTGTACGAGACACCCTCGGCCACGCCGTCCTCGAGGACCTCGCCCTCGACCTTGGCCTGCAGGTCGATCGTCACGACGTCGCCCTCGGCGGCGGCGCGCTCGACCGGGTTGGTCGAGGCGAAGCGCTCGCGGAGCTGCTCCACGGCCTTCTCGACGTCCTCGTCGGTGACCTCAAGCGCGTCGACGGTGACCTCGATGCCGGAGTAGTCCGGGATCTCGATCTCGGGGCGTACGTCAACCTCGGCGGTGAAGGACAGCAGCTCGCCGTCCTTCAGCTCCGTGATGTCGACCTCCGGCTGGCCGAGGACGTTGAGCTCACCCTCGTTGACGGCCTCGGTGTAGAACTTCGGGAGCGCGTCGTTGACGGCCTCCTCCAGCACTGCACCACGGCCGAACCGCTGGTCGATGACCCGGTTGGGGATCTTGCCCTTGCGGAACCCCTTCACCGTGACCTGCTGGTTGATCTTCTTGTACGCCGCGTCGAGGCTGTCCTTGAGCTCCTCGAAGGGCACCTCAATGCTGAGCCGAACCCGGGTCGGGTTCAGGGTCTCCACGGCGCTCTTCACGGTTCGGTCTCCTTGGTGGCTGACTTCTTGGGGTTCTGCTCCACCGCACAGGAGGCGGCTTCGCGGACCGAGCCCGGTACATCAGACACACGGGCACGCATTTTGCATAGTAACGGCAAGGGGGAGAACTCCCACAATGCGATCTTGCCGGTGGTCGGGGTGGCCGGATTCGAACCGACGACCTTCCGCTCCCAAAGCGGACGCGCTACCAAGCTGCGCCACACCCCGTCGGTGCGACACGTAGGGTACATGCAGACGGGCAGTGCATCGGACGCTTTTACGCGGGCGCCGCCGGACTCGGAGCCGCGTGCCGCAATCAGGTGTGCGGACAACGGCCGCGACCCGCTACGATGCTTCTCGTGCCGCGGTCCCCGTGACCTGCGGTGCGCTGCATGCGGGCGTAGCTCAATGGTAGAGCCCTAGTCTTCCAAACTAGCTACGCGGGTTCGATTCCCGTCGCCCGCTCCATGCTTCGGGCCCGGCCCGGCGGATCCCCTCGGGGATGTCCGCCGGACCGGGCCTCCTGCGTTCCCGGCCGGCTCCGGCCGCCCCCGCACGGAGCGGCCCCGGCCAGTGGCCGACCCGACGGACAGTTGACCTGCCGGACAGTTGATCCGGCAGACAGCTGATCCGTCGGAAGCCGATCTGTTCAGAAGCTGATCTGGTTGATGCTCTGCGCTATCGAGTCCATGAACTTCTGGATCGACGGCGCCATGCCGGTCGATGCCAGGAAGAAGCCGAAGAGCACCGCGACGATCGCGGGTCCGGCCTTGATGGAGCCACCTCGGATCAGGACCACCAGGATGATCGCCAAAAGAAGCACCACGGACAGTGAAATGGCCACGACTGCTCACACCCTCGGTCGGTCCGCCTTGCCGGCCCGGAGGCGTGCGGCCGCGCACTCCTCCGTTGGCATCCATCGTGCCACCAACTCCCCTGTGGTCGCTGCCAGGTGAGGAATCGACCTGTCGATATCGCGCCATCTTGCGCCCCCTGCGCCCCCTGCGCGCCGGTCACTTGACGAGGCGGGACCGAGCGCCGGCCGTGCGGCACCAGGCCCTCCGGCAGAGCGCCCAGCAGCGGAGACCCTCTGCGGCCAGGAAATTGCAACGGTGATCGTTTCCGTATCCACACAGTTCATTCACAGGCAATTCCTATGCCGAGGCGAGACGTAATTGACCGCGATCAACTGCCTGCCGATATGCACCATTTAAGCAGGATTAACACGGGCATACCGGACAGTTTTCGATGGTTTGACATTTAATCGAACGGGAACACGCAATATCCGACGGTGGTTTTACGAATTGCAATCGAGGCGTCTAGGGTGCCTGAGATGTTCCAAGCTCCGAACGTATTTCAGAGGGCCACGCTCCCACCGGCGACCCGGGAGTCGGAGCCCAGACCCCGAGCAGTGGTGATCACGGACGACGGCCCCGCCCCGGCCCCGGTCCGGCCTGCGAAGGACGCTGCCTCGAAGAGGCGTGACGCCTACTTCGACAATGCCAAGTACCTGGCCATCGTGCTGGTCGCGGTGGCTCACTCATGGGTGCCGGTCATGGAAGGGAGCAGGGCGGCCCGGGCGCTGTACATGGTGACCTACACCTTCCACATGCCGGCCTTCATCATCATCTCCGGCTACTTCTCGCGCTCGTTCGACATGAGCCCGGCCAAGGCGAAGCGCCTGATCACCGGCGTCGCCGTGCCGTACGTGGTGTTCGAGACGGCCTACACGCTGTTCCGGCGGTACGCCAACGGCGAGTCCGACGCCGCGATCAGCCTGACCGACCCGTGGTACCTCGCCTGGTTCCTGATCGCGCTGTTCATCTGGCGGCTCACCACCCCGCTGTGGCGCAGCATGCGCTACCCGCTGACGGTCTCCCTCGTCATCGCCGTGCTCGCATCGGTCACCCCCGGGATCACCGAGCACCTCGACCTGCCGCGCGTACTGCAGTTTCTGCCGTTCTTTGTTCTCGGCCTCCAACTCAAGCCCGAGCACTTCCAGTTGGTCCGACGCCGTGAGGTGCGCCTGCTGTCCTTGCCGCTGTTCGCCGGGGCGTTGGCCCTTGCCTACTGGGTGGCGCCGCGGATCACGACGGACTGGTTCCTGCGTGACTACTCCGCCCAGGACCTGGACGCACCCTGGTGGGCGGGCGTGCTCATGACGCTCTTGCTGTTCGGTGGAGCGGTGCTGCTCACCGCCGGGTTCCTGTCATGGGTCCCCAGGCGCCACATGTGGTTCACGGTGCTCGGAGCCGGCACGATCTGCGGCTATCTGCTGCACGGGTTCATGGTGAAGGGCGTCGAGTACTCCGGGCTCATCGACCGGAACGACTGGCTGGTCTCGCCGGCCGGTCTGGTGCTGGTCACCGTCGTCGCCTCGGCCGGGGTGACTCTGATGTGCACGCCGCCGGTACGGCGAGTCCTGCGGTGCGTGACCGAGCCGGACATGAACTGGGCGTTCCGGCGGGAGTCCGCGAAGCTCTGAGCGGAACACCTCGGAGAGCAGAACACCGCCGTCAGGCACCCGGACACGTCGGAGCCCGGCCCGTTCGCGGGCCGGGCTCCGACGTGTTGGCTCAATCCCGTTGTTCGGCGGACGGTTGCGGGACGGTGAGCCCGAGCAGCTCCCGTACCAGCGCATACTTTTCGGTCAGCCGGGTACGGGTCGCCGGCTCCAGCGCCGCGAGGCGGGCCGGGTCGGCGTTGTGCGCGAGGTCGGCCTCCTTGATCAGCAGGGCGCCGGGCGTGGCCAGGATGCGCCGGGAGTACGCCGGCAGGTCCTCGCCGTCCCGCTTGGTGACGGCGAGGACCATGTCCTTGACCTTCTGCGGCAGCGCGGCCCCGGCCAGCCACTGCTCCGACAGCGCGTCGTCCTCGACCGCGTCGTGCAGCCAGGCCGCGGCGATCTGTTCGTTGCTGCCGCCCCGGGCCCGCACCCCCTCGGCGACGGCCGCAAGGTGCTCGCTGTACGGCCTGCCCGCCTTGTCCCGCTGCGCGGCATGGGCCTCGCGGGCGATGGCCTCGACTTCGGTCAGGGTCAGCTGTGCGCGTGATGCCGTCATGGCCCGACCCTACGAGGCGCCGCCCTCGTTGCCTGCCCTTCACCGAGAGCCCACCGACGGTCATAGTTGCAGCGTCAATCGTTCGGTAAACTAATTACTGACGATTTCTTGACGCTCTCTTGACCTGACGAAGGACAAGCTCATCGGACACGCAGACACGCTCATAGCCATGGGCGGCGCCTTCCTCGCCGCCGCCGTCCTCGCCCGCGTCGGCAGCCGTATCGGACTGCCGACCATCCCGCTGTTCATCCTGGCGGGGATCCTGCTCGGCCCGCACACCCCCGGCATCGTTCTCGTCGCCGACCCGCACGACCTGGAGATGCTCTCCGCACTCGGCCTGGTGCTGCTGCTCTTCTACCTCGGCCTGGAGTTCCACCTCGACGACCTCAAAGCGGGCGGCCGCAAGATGGCCGTCGCGGGCGGCGCCTACCTCGCCCTGAACGTCGGCGCCGGGCTCGGGTTCGGCTTCGCGCTCGGCTGGGGCACCTCGGAGGCGCTGGTCCTCGCCGGGGTGCTCGGCATCTCGTCGTCGGCCATCGTCACCAAGGTCCTGGTGGACCTCGGCCGCATCGGCAATCCGGAGACCAAACCGATCCTCGGCATCATCGTCGTCGAGGACGTGTTCCTCGCCCTGTACCTGGCAGCCCTCCAGCCCATCCTCTCGGGCGCCGACAGCCTCGCATCGGCCGCGGTCGACGGCGGCAAGGCCTTCGGATTCCTGCTGATCCTCGCGCTCGCCGCCCGGTTCGGCACCAAGGTCATCGGCAAGCTCATCAACACCCGGGACGACGAACTCCTCGTCATCTCCTTCCTCGGCGCCGCCGTCCTCGTGGCCGGCATCTCCGAGTGGTTCGGCGTCGCTGACGCCATCGGCGCCTTCATGGTGGGCCTGATGCTCGGCAGCACGACCTCGGGGACCCGCATCCTCAAGCTGGTCCATCCGCTGCGCGACGCCTTCGGCGCGATCTTCTTCTTCGCCTTCGGCCTCTCCATCAACCCGGGCGACCTGCCGACCGTGCTGTGGCCGGTACTGGCCGCCGTGGCGGTGACCCTCGCCATGAACGTCGTGGCCGGGCTCGCCGCCGCGAAGGTGTACGCGTTCGGCCCGCAGGCCACGGCGAACATCTCCACGACCCTGGTGGCGCGCGGCGAGTTCGCCCTGATCCTCGCCACGATGGCGGCGGGCGCGGGGCTGGACGAACGGCTCTCCCCGTTCATCGCGGGCTATGTGCTCGTCCTCGCGGTCCTGGCACCCCTGGCTGCCGGGCGCTCGCACTGGCTGGCCCGGCTGCTGCCCGGCGGGCGCGAGGCGATTCCGCTCCCGATCCGGTGACGTGTACCCGGCTGCGTTGACGTGCGTCCGGTTCGAGCCGGTTGTGCACGGTTCAGGATCTGCGTGACAGCAGCAGCAGTGCCCGGTCGTCGTTGACGTCCTTGGCGCAGGCCTCGATGAGGTGCCAGGCCGCGCCCTCGAAGCCCGTGGTGACATAGCGGTCGGCCTCGCCCGTCAGCCGGTCGATGCCTTCCGCGATGTCACGGTCGGAGGCCTCCACCAGCCCGTCGGTGAACAGCATCAGCACGTCACCGGGGGCCAGATGCCCCTTGACGGCGTCGAACTCCGCCCCGTCGTACACCCCCAGCAGCGGGCCCTCCGCCGCCATCTCCTCCCACTGACCGCTGCCGGCGTGGAGCTGGAGGGCGGGCGGATGGCCTGCCGAGAGGAGCTCGTAGTCACCGGACTCCAGGTCCAGGACCAGGTGGATCGAGGTGGCGAAGCCCTCGTCCCAGTCCTGGCGCAGCAGATAGCCGTTGGCCGCGGGCAGGAAGCCGTGCGGCGGCAGCGATCCGAGGAGTCCGCCGAAGGCACCGGAGAGCAGCAGTGCCCGGGAGCCCGCGTCCATGCCCTTCCCGGAGACGTCGGTGAGTACGGCCTCCAGCGTGCGGCCGCCGTTGGTGCGGGCCGCGACGACGAAGTCCCCGGAGAAGGACTGGCCGCCCGCCGGGCGCAGCGACATCTCGCGGTGCCAGCCCTGCGGGAGGCGGGGCAGCGCGCTCTGGACCCGGATGCGTTCGCGCAGGTCGAAGAGCATGGTGCCGCCGCGCCGCCACGGAACGCCGACCCTGGCACGGAACTGGGCGAGGATCAGGCCCAGGAATCCGCAGGCGGCGACCGCCAGCACGGTGCCGGGGGTGACCCGGGCCGGGCCGTCCTCGTACGGACCGAGCCAGAGGGACTCCACGATCAGGGCCGCGGCGGCGGTCGCGTACAGGCCGAGCAGGCTGGCGGGCCGCAGCAGCAGTCCGCCGGCGACGATCGGCAGGACGAGCATGGTGGGCGAGCACCACACCGGGTTCCACAGGGTGGCGCAGGTGATCGCCGGGATGGTCAGCAGCAGCCCGGCCAGGGCGATCCAGTCCGATCCGTCCCCGCGGAAGTAGTCGACCCCGGACCTGCGCAGCGTGGTGCGTACCCGGTGTGCCGATTTCCGCCATCGGGCCGGGTATCTCTCTGCTCCTGCGCGTCGGGCCATTGCGGGGACCTTATCCACCCTGCGGGCTCCGGTGCAGGGGGACCCCTGTGACAATGCGTTCGAAAACGACTCGCCTCGCTGCGAAAGCCCTGGTAGGGATGGCATATGACAACAGAGCTCCGCGTTTTGCAGCCTTCCGAATGGAACAAGTGGTTCTCGTCCTTGGAGCTCGCGTTCGGAGGGGCCCAGGAGCCCGCCGAGCAGCGGGAGCAGTATCAGTCCGTGACCGAGTACGAGCGGTCGATCGGAATCTGGGACGGCGACGACGTGGTCGCGACGGCGGGTGCGTTCAGCTTCCGGGTGGCCGTGCCCGGCGGGGCGCTGGTGCCGGCGGCCGGGGTCACGATGGTGAGCGTCGCGTCCACCCACCGCAGGCGCGGCCTGCTGACCGCGATGATGCGCCGCCAGCTCGACGACGTACGGGCGCTGGGTGAGCCGGTTGCCCTGCTGACGGCGTCGGAGCCGGCGATCTACGGCCGGTTCGGGTACGGGGCGGCGACCCGTCAGATGTCGCTGGCGATCGACACGGACCGGGTGCGGCTGAGCGTGCCCGAGGGCACGGACGAGGTCCGGCTGCGGTACGCGCGCGAGGACGAGGCGGTCGCGGCGTGCGAGAGCGTGTACGCGAGGCTGGTGCCGGGCCGGCCCGGCACCCCGGCCCACGGTCCCGGCTGGGAGCGCAAGTCGCTGGTCGATCCGGCGAGTTCACGCGAGGGCGGCTCTGCGCTGCAGTGCCTGCTGGCGGAACGTGACGGCGAACTCGTCGGCTATACGAATTACCACATCAAGCCGGAATGGGAGAATGCGGGCCCCAAGGGGCGCATCGTGGTGAGCGATCTGGCGGCGCTGGACCCGGCGGCGTACGCGGCGCTGTGGCAGTTCCTGTTCGGGATCGACCTGACATCGACGGTCGAGGCACGGAACAGGCCGGCGGACGACGCCGTACTGCATCTGGTGTCGGACGTGCGGCGGTGCGACATCCGGCTGCGGGACTCACTCCATGTACGTCTGGTGGACGTGGGCGCCGCGCTGGAGGCGCGGACCTACCGGGGCCCACTGGACGTGGTGTTCGAGGTCGAGGACACCTTCTGCCCCTGGAACGAGGGGCGTTGGCGGCTGACGGTCGACGCGAAGGGTGGCGCGTCGTGCAAGCGCACCGAGGACGCGGCTGATCTGGCGCTGTCGGTACGGGAGTTGGGCTGCGCGTATCTGGGCGGTGAGGCACTGGTCTCGCTGGCCCAGGCCGGACGGGTGCGCGAGCTGCGGGCCGGTGCGGTGACGGAGGCGTCGTCGGCGTTCCTGTCCGACGTGGCGCCGTGGCTGCCGCGGGGGTTCTAGGGCACTGTCAGGCGGACTGGCACCCCGGACACCAGAACAGGTTCCGGGCTGCCAGGTCAGCCGTGCGGATCTCCGTACCGCAGATGTGGCAGGACCGGCGGGCGCGCCGGTAGACGTACACCTCGCCGCCGTGGTCGTCCACGCGCGGCGGGCGGCCCATGGCCTCGGGCAGGTGCTCGGGACGCACCGTGTCGATGCGGTTGTTCCGCACGCCCTCGCGCATCAGCGCGCCCAGGTCCGCCCAGATCGCGTCCCACTCGCGGCGGGTGAGGTCCCTGCCGGCCCGGTACGGGTCGATGCCGTGCCGGAACAGCACCTCGGCGCGGTACACGTTTCCCACGCCCGCGACGACCTTCTGGTCCATCAGCAGGGCCGCCACGGTGATCCGGCTGCGGGAGATCCGCTGCCAGGCCCGCTCGCCGTCGTCACCGGGGCGCAGCGGGTCGGGGCCCAGCCGGTCGTGTATCGCGCGCTTCTCGGCGTCGGTGATCAGGGCGCAGGTGGTGGGGCCCCGCAGATCCGCGTGGTGCTCGTCGTTCAGGATGCGCAGCCGGACCGTGTCGGTGGGCGGCGGGGCGGGGACCGTACCGAATCCGAGCTTGCCGAACAGGCCGAGGTGGATGTGGACCCAGCCGGTGTCCCGGAAGCCGAGGAAGAGGTGCTTGCCGTGGGCGTCCGCCCCGTCCAGCACCCGGCCGTCGAGCAGGGCCGCGCTGTCGGAGAACTTTCCCTGCGGGCTGCTCACCCGCACCGGCCACCCGGCGAACCGGTCCCGGTGGTCCTCCGCGAGGCGGTGGATGGTGTGTCCCTCGGGCACGGCTGCGGTTCTCCTCGGTGAGGTGAGAGGTGTGGGGCTGGGCGGGGCGGACATGGCTGTGCCGCCGGGGCTGCCGGCGGCACGGAGTGGGTGGGGCGGTCAGCCCTGCTGCGGGTGGTGGGCCGGGATCGGGGGGAGCTCGCCGGTGTTCTCGTACGCCGTGAGCATCTCGATGCGGCGGGTGTGCCGCTCCTCGCCCGAGTACGGGGTGGAGAGGAAGATCTCGACGAACTTGGTGGACTCCTCGGCCGTGTGCATCCGGCCGCCGATGGAGATCACGTTGGCGTTGTTGTGCTCGCGGCCCAGCGCGGCGGTCTGCTCGCTCCAGGCGAGTGCGGCGCGGACGCCCTTGACCTTGTTCGCGGCCATCTGCTCGCCGTTGCCCGAACCACCGATCACGATTCCGAGGCTGTCCGGGTCCGCGGCCGTCTTCTCGGCGGCACGCAGGCAGAACGGCGGGTAGTCGTCCTGGGCGTCATAGATGTGGGGACCGCAGTCGACGACTTCGTGGCCCTGTGCCTTGAGCCACTCGACGAGGTGGTTCTTGAGTTCGTAACCGGCATGGTCGGATCCGAGGTACACGCGCATGGGAGGAGTGTGGCACGAGTGACGCCGGGTAGCCGACGACGGGGTGCGGTGTGCCTCTGATGTGCGGGCCCTGTGTGCGCAACGCCACTGAGGCAACGATCCGGTCAACGAACCGGAAGAGGGGGTTCCGCTTTCGGGGTTCATCGGGCTTCAATGCATCGCTTGCCCCTCCGCCACCGCGGGGCGGCCGGCAACGCAACCGAGTGATCCGAAAACGTAAGGATTCGATCCATGACGTCGCAGACGACTCTGGCAGGGCCGGGCCAACAGCCCGACGGGCCGGACCGTTCGGACCGGACGGAGTCCCAGGGCGGGCTCCAGGCCGGTCTCAAGAACCGTCACCTCTCGATGATCGCGATCGGCGGTGTGATCGGGGCGGGCCTGTTCGTGGGCTCCGGGGCCGGCATCGCCGCCGCCGGACCGGCCATTCTGCTGTCGTACGCACTGGTCGGCCTGATGGTCGTCTTCGTGATGCGGATGCTCGGCGAGATGGCGGCCGCCCGCCCCGCATCGGGCTCCTTCTCCACCTACGCCGACCAGGCGCTGGGCCGCTGGGCCGGTTTCTCGATCGGCTGGCTGTACTGGTTCTTCTGGGTCGTGGTGCTCGCCGTCGAGGCCACGGCGGGTGCCAAGATCCTGGAGGGCTGGGTACCGGGCGTACCGCAGTGGGGCTGGGCCCTGATCGTGATGCTGGTGCTGACCGCGACGAACCTGGTCTCGGTCGGTTCGTACGGCGAGTTCGAGTTCTGGTTCGCCGGGATCAAGGTGGTCGCGATCGGCGCGTTCGTGATCGTCGGTCTGCTCGCCGTCTTCGGCGTGCTGCCCGGATCGGACCACGCCGGATCGGGGCTCGCCCACCTCACCGACACCGGCGGCTTCTTCCCGGAGGGTCCGGGCGCGATCCTCACCGGGGTGCTGATGGTCGTCTTCTCCTTCATGGGCAGCGAGATCGTGACGCTGGCGGCCGGCGAGTCGGAGAACCCGCAGCGCGCCGTCCAGAAGGCCACCAACAGCGTCATCTGGCGGATCGCCGTCTTCTACCTGGGCTCGATCTTCATCGTGCTGACGCTGCTGCCGTGGAACGACCCGTCGATCCTCGAAAAGGGCAGCTACGTCGCCGCGCTCGACGTCATCGGCATCCCGCACGCCGGCCAGGTGATGGACGTCATCGTGCTGACGGCCGTGCTGTCCTGCCTCAACTCCGGCCTCTACACGGCCTCCCGGATGGCGTTCTCGCTCGGCGGCCGCGGCGACGCCCCCAAGGCGTTCGCCCGGACCAACAAGCGGGGCGTGCCGCAGGCGGCGATCCTCTCCTCCGTCGTCTTCGGCTTCGTCGCCGTCTTCTTCAACTACCAGTGGCCCGACACCGTCTTCGCGTTCCTGCTGAACTCCTCCGGCGCGGTCGCCCTCTTCGTCTGGCTGGTCATCTGCTTCACCCAGCTGCGGATGCGCGGGATCATCCTGCGCGAGTCCCCCGAGAAGCTCGTCGTGCGGATGTGGCTCTTCCCGTATCTGACCTGGGCGACCATCGCGATGATCTCGTTCGTGCTGGTCTACATGCTCACGGATGACGCCGGTCGCGAGCAGGTGCTGCTCTCGCTGCTGGTCGCGGTGCTGGTGGTGGCCGTCTCACTGGTCCGGGAGGCGCGCAGGCGCCGGAGCGGTACGCCGGCCGGGTCCACCGGAAGCTGATCATCCATACCTGACGGCTGTTGTCAGGTATGACGGGGAGGCTCTCCCTCGCAAGCGCATCGAGCGAGCGACTGGAGAGCCTCCGCCATGACTGCCGCCCCCACCGGATACCAGACCGGTTTCGCGATTCGCCCGGACCTCGTCGTCGAGGCCGCCGGGGCCGAGGACGTACGGACCGCGGTGGCCCGGGCCGCCCGTGACCGGCTCCGGGTCGGCGTCCACGCCACCGGGCACGGGCTGCCGGGCCCCGTCGAGGGCGGAGTCCTGATCGACACCCGGCGGATGGACTCCGTCCTGGTCGATCCGGTGCGCCGCACCGCCCGGATCGGCGCGGGCGTGACCTGGGGCCAGGTGATCGAGGCCGCCGCTCCGCACGGGCTCGCCCCGCTGAACGGCTCCGCCCCCGGTGTCGGGGCCGTCTCGTACACGCTCGGCGGAGGTCTCGGCGTGCTGGCCCGGGAGTTCGGCTACGCCGCCGATGCGGTCCGCTCCTTCGACGTCGTGACCGGGGACGGGGTGCTGCGCCAGGTCACCGCCGAGGACGAGCCGGAGCTGTTCTGGGGGCTGCGCGGCGGCGGGCACCGGCTGGGCGTGGTGACGGGGATGGAGACCGGGCTGGTCCCGGTGGCCCGGCTGTACGGCGGCTCGATCGCCTTCGACGGGGACGGGGAGGCCGGTGCGGAGGTGCTCCGGCGCTACCTGGAGTGGACCCGGTCCGTGCCAACGGCCCTGACCTCCTCGGCCGGCGCGCTCGTGTACCCGGACATCCCTCAGGTGCCGCAGGAGTTGCGCGGCCGGTACGTGATCTCGGTGCGGGTCGCGTACACCGGCTCCGCGGCCGAGGGCGAGCGCCTCGTCGCACCGCTGCGGGCGATCGGACCCGCACTGGCGGACTCACTGCGGGAGATGCCTTACCCCGACAGCCACACCATCCACAGCGATCCGCCGTTCCCGCACGCCTACTACGGGGACGGGCTGATGCTGAGCGGGATCGATCCCGGACGTGCGGCGCGGGTGCTGGAGCTGACCGGCCGGACGGCACCGATGATGACCGTGGTGCAGCTCAATCATCTGGGCGGCGCCCTGGCCGCCGCGCCGGACCCGGACAGTGCCGTGCCGTACCGGGACGCCGGCTTCCTGCTCCGGCTGCTGTCGCCGCTCGCCGGTACGGACGTGCCGTCGGTCCGGGCGCTGTATGAGCAGGTGGCCGCGGTCCTGGGGCCGCTGGTCGTCGGCCGTTCGCTCAACTTCTCCTTCGGCGGCGGGGACCGCACCGAGGGCCTCCACGGCCCGGAGACGCAGAAGAGGCTCGCCGGTCTGGTGTCGCGATACGACCCGGCGAGCCTCTTCGGAGGCGCTTACGGAAGCGGTGGCGTCAGCCGCGACGGCCGATGAGCTTCCAGGACGCGGGCAGCGCGCCCATGGCGAGCGCGGCCTTCAGCGCGTCGCCGAGCAGGAACGGAGTCAGACCGGCCGCGATCGCGGCGCTCGCCGACATGCCGGTGGACAGCGCCAGGTAGGGCACGCCGACCGCGTAGATGATCGCCGAGCCGAGCACCATCGTGCCCGCGGTGCGCAGCACGGAGCGGTCGCCGCCGCGGCGGGCGAGGCCGCCGACGACGGTGGCGGCGAGCAGCATGCCGAGCACGTAGCCGAAGGAGGCACCGCCCGCGCCGGAGCTGCCTGCGGAGAACCACGGCATGCCGGCCATGCCGACGAGTGCGTACACGGCGAGGGCCAGGAAGCCGCGGCGGGCGCCGAGCGCGGTGCCGACCAGGAGCGCGGCGAAGGTCTGGCCGGTGACCGGGACCGGGGAGCCGGGGACCGGGACGGCGATCTGGGCCGCTATGCCGGTCAGCGCGGCGCCGCCGAGCACCAGAGCGGTGTCCACGGCGTAGCGGTGCCGGGCGGCGGGCAGCAGATCGGCGAGGACCGCTCCGGTACGGACGGGGGCGGCGGCAGCAGTGCTCATCGGGACTCCGCGGGGTGAGGGCAGGTGGGGACAGACTGAGCCTGACGTTAGCCGACGGAGTATCGCCTGATCACCATCAGCGGCCCACAAAGCGGTGGTTGGAGGATTGGTGGGATTCACACAAAGCGGGGCCCGCAATCACATCGGGGCGTGACGCTCATCACTGAGGTGATGGCAGACAGCGCCACCCCCGGCCGGGAGGGGCGGATGAGTCCGTACTGTGAATTCCCTCTAAAACGACCGTTCATGGCGGCGACCGGTCCCGCGCGGCCGGGTGCGCGCGGTGTGTGAGCCTGGTGCCCGTATAGCGGACGGCGGTTCCCCGTGACCGGGGCGCGTGTTCAGACTGTGTACACGTCCCCCCGTCTCACCGACCGAACAGAGCTCGTCCATGTCTCGGACCTCCGCGCCTCCCCCCACAGGCTCTCCGGCTGTCGCCTCCGGCACCGGAGGCGACTCGGCCCTCACCCACGGACTCAAGCAGCGCCACCTGTCGATGATCGCCCTCGGCGGTGTCATCGGCGCCGGACTGTTCGTCGGCTCCGGGGCGGGCATCGCCGCCGCGGGGCCGTCGATCGTCATCGCCTACGCCGTCTCCGGCCTGCTGGTCATGCTCGTGATGCGCATGCTCGGCGAGATGTCGGCTGCCAATCCCGCCTCCGGTTCGTTCTCCGTCCACGCCGAGCGGGCCATCGGGCCGTGGGCGGGGTTCACGGCGGGCTGGGCCTTCTGGGTGCTGCTCTGTGTGGCCGTCGGCCTCGAGGGCATCGGCGCCGCCAAGATCGTCACCGGCTGGCTGCCCGGGACCCCGGAGTGGGCCTGGGTGGCACTGTTCATGGTGGTGTTCCTGGGGACGAACCTGGCCTCGGTGACGAAGTTCGGTGAGTTCGAGTTCTGGTTCGCCGCGCTCAAGGTCGCCGCGATCACGCTGTTCCTGGTGCTGGGCGTGCTGGCGGTCCTCGGGGTCCTCCCGGGCACGGACGCCCCGGGCACCGCCAACCTCAGCGGTGAGGGCGGCTTCATGCCGAACGGATCCGAGGGCCTGGTCATCGGGCTGCTCGCCTCCGTCTTCGCGTACGGCGGCCTGGAGACCGTCACCATCGCCGCCGCGGAGTCCGAGAACCCGGTGCAGGGCGTCGCGAAGGCCGTGCGGACGGCGATGTGGCGGATCGCGCTGTTCTACGTCGGCTCGATGGCGGTCATCGTCACGCTGGTCCCGTGGGACGACCCGAAGGTGGTGGAGGTGGGTCCGTTCTACGCGGCCCTTGACCACCTCGGTATCCACGGCGCGGCGGAGATCATGAACGTGGTCATCCTGGTGGCCCTGCTCTCGGCGATGAACGCCAACATCTACGGCGCCTCCCGCATGGCCTGCTCCCTGGTCGCCCGCGGCCAGGGTCCGAAACGGCTCGGCCGGGTCACCTCCGGTGTGCCGCGCACGGCTGTCCTGGTCTCGTCGGTGTTCGGCTTCCTGTGCGTACTGCTGAGCTACTGGCGCCCGGACGACGTGTTCCCCTGGCTGCTCAACATGATCGGCGCGGTGATCCTGGTCGTCTGGATCTTCATCGCGGTCTCCCAGCTGATCCTGCGCGCCCGGATGGAGCGCGAGGCGCCCGAGAAGCTGGTGGTGCGGATGTGGCTCTTCCCGGGCCTGACGGTGGTGGCGCTCCTCGCGATGGCCGGCATCTTCGTCCTGATGCTCCGCCAGCCCGACACCCGCGACCAGTTGGTGGCGACGGGCGTACTGACGGCGGCCCTGATCGCGGTCGGAGTCGTACGGCAGCGGCGTTCCGCGGCGGCGACGGACAAGTAACCCGGTACGCAGAGAACGCCGGGCGGGCCGGATCATTCCGGCCCGCCCGGCGTTTTCGCGTGCGCCCGAGCGGGTGCGAGGCCATGGTCCTACGCCGAAGGGCTGATCCGCCCTCAGTCACTCCTGCTGTTAGCCTGCTCCTGCATATAGTTTGCAATAACAACTGGGCAGCAGCTGGAGGGTTCGAACCATGGCCACGTACACGCTTCCGGAACTCCCGTACGACTACGCGGCGCTCGAACCGGTCATCAATCCGCAGATCATCGAGCTCCACCACGACAAGCACCACGCCGCGTACGTCAAGGGCGCGAACGACACCCTGGAGCAGCTGGAGGAGGCACGGGACAAGGAGGCCTGGGGGGCGATCAACGGGCTCCAGAAGAACCTCGCGTTCCACCTCTCCGGCCACATCCTGCACTCGATCTACTGGCACAACATGACCGGTGACGGCGGCGGCGAACCCCTGGCCGCGGACGGTGTCGGCGGCCTCGCGGACGCGATCACCGACTCGTTCGGCTCCTTCGCGGGCTTCAAGTCCCAGCTGACGAAGGCCGCGGCCACCACGCAGGGCTCCGGCTGGGGCGTCCTCGCGTACGAGCCGGTCAGCGGCAAGCTGATCGTCGAGCAGGTCTACGACCACCAGGGCAACGTGGGCCAGGGCTCGGTCCCGGTCCTGGTCTTCGACGCCTGGGAGCACGCCTTCTACCTCCAGTACAAGAACCAGAAGGTCGACTTCATCGAGGCGATGTGGCGCGTCGTCAACTGGCAGGACGTGGCGAAGCGGTACGCGGCCGCCAAGGAGCGCGCCGACGTCCTGCTGCTCGCCCCCTGACCCCCGGCACACCGAGAACGTCCTGCCTCGTGATCGTCTTCTCAACCTTCACCGGGCAGGCGGACGAAGGAGGGGTCCCCGCCTGGACATGACAGGCGGGGACCCCTTTGTCCTACGGGAAATCCACCTGCCCCAGCCGCCCGGCTCGCCTATCGTCGATCTGGTCTCCGGCCCGGGGAAACAGCTCCGGCCGGTACCGGAACCACCACATGGGGGATGACTGTGCGCTACCGCGACCTGGGACGCAGTGGACTGTCGGTGTCCGAGATCGGCTACGGCGCCTGGGGCATCGGTGAGTCCAGCTGGGTGGGCGCGACGGAGGACGAATCCGTGCGGGCCCTCCACCGGGCCGTCGACCTCGGCGTGAACTTCATCGACACGGCGCGCGGATACGGCGAGAGCGAACGCATCGTGGGGCGGGTCGTGCGCGAGCGGGCCGATGACGAGGTGCTCGTCGCGACCAAGGTGCCGCCGAGGAACGGGAAGTGGCCCGCACCGGACGGCACGGATCCCGGCGACGCGTTCCCGGGCGAGCACATCCGTACGAGTGTGGAGACGAGCCTGAAGGCGTCCGGCCTCGACCACTTCGACGTCCTGCAGTTCCACGTCTGGAACGACGAGTGGGTGGGGCGCGGGGACTGGCTGGAGACGGTCGCCGGGCTGAAGCGGGAGGGCAAGATCCGGCTGTTCGGCGTCTCCGTCAACGACCACCGGCCCGAGAGCGCGCTCGCGCTGGTGCGCAGCGGCGCGGTGGACAGCGTGCAGGTCATCTACAACGTGTTCGACCAGGCACCGGCCGACGAACTGCTGCCGGCCTGCGAGGAGCACGGCGTCGGGGTGATCGTGCGGGTCGCGTTGGACGAGGGCGGGCTGACCGGCCGGATCACTGCGGACACGACGTTTCCCGAAGGCGACTGGCGCAACCGCTACTTCCGGGACGACCGCCCCGCCCAGGTCGAGCGGCGGGTGGCGGCGATCGTCGCGGACCTGGGCATCGAACAGGACGCGGTCGCGGAGCACGCGCTGCGCTTCGTCCTGAGTTCACCGGCGGTCTCCACCGTCATCCCCGGCATGCGCAGCGTGCGCCATGTGGAGCGCAACACCGCCCTGAGCGACGGGCGTCCGCTCACCGCCGACCAGCTCGCCGTGCTGGCCGGGCACCGCTGGCAGCGCAACTTCTACTCCTGAGCCACGGGCGGGCGCCGGCCGTCGGCCAGGCGCCCGCCCCAGGGCACTCACCGGGCCGCCGTGTCGTCCTTCGTCCACGGACCGACGCCGAGCCGGCCCGTGGTCCCGAGGTCGAGTTCCGGGGTCACCGTCACGGCCGCGGCGCCGGCCTTCGCCGTGACCCTGGCGTACGGGGCGTTCACCGCGTCGCCCGCGCCGGTGGTGTTGCGCCAGGCCAGGTTGGCGTACGCGGACTCGCCCGGCTGCAGCGTCACGGGCCGGGGCGCGGCATCGCCGCCGATCCCGGTGGAGATCTTGTCGGTGCCGTGGAGGATCCGCACGCCGCTCACCGGCTCGCGTCCCTCGTCCAGCAGTTGGAGCCCGGGATACCCCTCGACCCGGTAGGCGGCGGTGCCGCAGTTGAGCAGGTGGAGGCCCACCACGCGCAGGCCCATGGCGGCGTCGCCCCGGTCCGCCGTGACACGGATACCGGAGGGCGGGCAGGTGCCGGACCCGGAGGACGCCTCGTCCGCCGGGACGGCGCGCACCTTGATGATCCGGGCCGGCCTCTCCCGGGCCACGACCGGTTCGTCGTCCGTGTCGAGGGTGCGCCGCACGGTCTGGCCGGGCTTCACCGACTCGACCGTGCGCGTGGTGTTGTCCATGGCCTGACCGGACTCGTTCATCAGGGCGAACGTGATGGTGAAGGTGAGCGCTTCCTTCTCGGTGTTGGTGACCTCGAACTCGGTGACCGGAGCCCCGGAGGGGCCGCAGAGCCGGTTGACGAGGGTCACGTTGTCCCACGTCCGGCCCGAGGGATCGGCGACGGGCGAGGCGGACGCGCACGTGGCGGAGGCGGCAGGGGTCCCCGAGCCGCCGGCCGTCTCCGTCCCGCATCCGGCGAGCAGCGCGGTGCTCGCGAGGGCGGCACACAGGGCGAGAGGGGTGGCGGTACGCATGCGCCCAGAAGATCAGGGGCCGCCCACCGCGGCTGTGCTCCAGGTCACATATCGCGTCACGGTGGCGTCACAACAGCGGCCGGGGCGTGCGGGCGTGCGGGCGTGCGGGCGTGCGGGCCAGGCATCGCGCGGCAGACGGCAGTCCGACGACAGCACCGGGGCCGGCCCTCAGATCCGGAAGACCGATCCCACGAACTCCGCGAGCAGCCGTTCCTTCAGCGGTCCGGGGAGCGCGTCCAGGAGGACCAGGACCGGGGCCATCCGCGTCGGCAGTCCGCCGTCGCCGGTGAGCCCGGCGAAGGCCAGGACCGCCTCGATCTCGTCGGGCCCGAGCTTCGACGGATCGAGCCCCGCGGCCAGTTCGGCGAGGGCGGGATCCACCGCGACCGGGGGCAGGGCGCGGGCCGCGCGCAGCGCCGTCGCGAGATCGGCGAGCAGGGCGTCCACCTGGCCGACCGTGGCCGGGGTCAGGGTGAGGTGGAGGTTGGGCGGCAGACCGTCGAAGGAGAGCTGCGGCTGGAGATACCAACCGCGCTCCCGCATCTCGTCCGCCAGGTGCAGCAGCAGGCTCAGGCCCGGGGTGTCGTCCGGTCCGTCCACGAGCGTGAAGGCGACGAGCCCGGCCGAGGGATCGCCGAGCACCCTGACGCCGCCCATGGTGCGCAGCCCCGCGAGCAGCCGGTCGGACGCCTCGGCCACCCGGCCCGCCAGCGCGGTGTACCCGTCCGCGCCGACGTACCGCAGCACCGCCCACGCCTGGGCCAGCAGTCCGGCGGACTTGGTGCCCTGGACGGTCGGGTTGACGACGGGGTAGCCGGGCCAGCCCGCATGGGCGAAGTACTGGTGGCGGCGGAGTTCCGCGTCGCGGTAGAGCACCACGGACGCACCCTTGTCGGCGTAGCCGTACTTGTGCAGGTCCACGGAGAGCGAGGTGACACCGGGCACGGAGAGGTCGAACGGCGGTATCTCCCGGCCCGCGCGCCGCAGATGGGGCAGGAGCCAGCCGCCGATGCAGGCATCCACATGGCACAGGACGCCCCGTTCGGCGGCGGCCGCCGCGATCTCGGCGACGGGATCGATCACGCCGTGCGCGTACGAGGGGGCCGAGGCGACGACGAGGGCGGTGCGCGAGGTGATCGCAGCGGCCACGGCGTCGGCGTCTGCCCGGTACGTGGCCCGGTCGACGGGCACCACGACCACTTCCAGGCCCAGGTAGTGGGCCGCCTTGTGGAAGGCGGCATGGGCGGTGGAGGGCAGCACCAACTGTGGTTCGGTCACGCCGCGTTCGGCCCTGGCGTGGTCGCGGGCGGTCTTCACCGCGAGCAGGATCGACTCCGTGCCCCCGCTGGTGAACGTGCCTTGCGCACCCGGCACGCCCAGCAGCTC
Organism: Streptomyces sp. NPDC087901; assembly: GCF_044742205.1. Classification (NCBI taxonomy): domain Bacteria; kingdom Bacillati; phylum Actinomycetota; class Actinomycetes; order Kitasatosporales; family Streptomycetaceae; genus Streptomyces; species Streptomyces sp. NPDC087901. The sequence goes on along the minus strand of NZ_JBIUUC010000001.1, from coordinate 408,147 downwards.
GGCCGCCGCCCCCACCACGTCGTTCTCCAGCCGGGCGACGCTCGGGAAGACCGTGGGGTCCAGGCCGTTGACGGTCGCGTACGCGCTGTACGCGGCGGCGGCCAGCTCGTCGAGGCCCTCCAGGCCCGCGTCGTAGACGTACGCGAACGTCCGGCCGCCCCGGGTGGGGGCGTCGGCGCCTCGCAGGGCGGCGAGTTCGGCGAGGACGTCCGCGGCGGGGACGGCGGGTGCGGGATCAGTCGGCATGGGCGGGCTCTTCCTGGAGAGGGGCTCGGTACAGGTGCAGCAGCCAGAGGCTCGCCGCGGCCAGGACGGCGGGGATCACGCTCATGCCGAGCGTGATCCCCGTCAGCGCCGTCTCGGGCTGGTCCACCCGGTGGCCGGCGTCCGAGGACCGGAAGCCGGTCACGGCCAGCACCAGGGCGAACGCCCCCGCACCCAGCGCGAAGGCCAGGGTCTCGGCTGCGGTCCACAGCCCGGTGAAGGTCGCGGCCCGCCGCTTCCCGGTCCGGGCCACGTCGTCGGCGAGGGTGTCGGCCAGCATGGTGAGCGGCAGCAGCTGGAGCCCGGCGTAGGCGATCCCGATGACGGCGACCGCCGTATAGCCGAGGGCCGGTCCCGCCTGCCGGGTGAAGGCGAGCGCGACGGCGCCCACAAGGTAGAGCAGGGATGCGCACCACTGGGCGTACGAGGTGGAACGGAGCCGGGCCAGCCGGTTCCACAGCGGCATGAACAGCACCAGCGGGCCGATCATGCAGGCGAAGAGCGGGGTGACGGCACCGGCCGAGCCGAGGGTGTACGTGGCGAAGTACTGGACGCCCGCGAGCATCAGGCCGATCGCGAGGGCCTGGAGCGTCCACATGGCGACAAGGGTGCGGAACGGCCGGCTGGAGCGGGCGGCGGCGAGCTGGGCGCGCAGGGAAGGCTCGGCCTCGCTGCGGGCGACGGCCGGGGCCCGGCGGGTGGTGAACCAGGCGCCGAACATGCCGACGGCGAGGAGCACGGCGACCGCGAGGCCCATCAGCCGGTAGCTCGCCGGGGTGTCCCCGTCGGCGTGCGCGATGGCGGGGGCGAGCGCCCCGGAGAGCAGGATGGCGACGCCGAGGAAGGCGACCCGCCAGCCGAGAATCCGGCGGCGTTCGTCCGGGTCCTCGGTCATCTCGGCGGGCATCGTCACGTACGGCACCTGGAAGACGGCGTAGGCGGTGGCGGCCAGCAGGAACAGGGCCGCCACGTAGCCCGCGGCGGCCGCGCCGCGCAGCGGCGGTGCGGCGAAGAGGAGCACGAAGAGCGGGGGCAGGGTGCAGGCGCCGATCAGCAGGAAGGGCCGGCGCGGACCGCCGCGCAGCCGGCTGCGGTCGGAGACGGCACCGACCAGGGGATTGATCAGGACGTCCCAGGCCTTGGGCAGGAACACTGCGGCGCCCGCGACGGCGGCGGGCACGGCGAGCACATCGGTGAGGTAGTAGAGCAGGATCAGTCCGGGCACGGTGGCGAACGTGCCCGTACAGAGCGAGCCGAGCCCGTAGCCGATCCTGACCCGGCGGGGCAGGCGTGGGGCCGTGTCCGGTTCCGCTTCCGGGGCCGTGCGGGCGTCGGCTGGCATGCCGCCGATCATGAACGAGAGTTCGAGCCCGCGGCAAGGGTCCGGTATGACAGGCGTGTGAACTCGGCCTGCGGCGGCCACGGTTCGGGCCAGGCCCGTTGTCATACCCCTGCTGCATGCTTCGGCCCATGGACACCAAGGAATTCTGGAAGCTGATCGACGACGCGCGCACCCTGGTCGTCGACCCCGCCGACGCCAGGGCCGTGGCCGGGCGGATGGCGGCGCTGCTCGCCCAGCGGCCGGCGGACGACATCCTCGCCGCGCAGCAACTGCTGTGGGACCTGATGGCGGTTTCCTACCGGGCGCCGCTCTGGGCCGCGGCCTACACGGTCAACGGCGGATGCTCGGACGACGGCTTCGACTACTTCCGGGCCTGGCTGATAGCGCAGGGCCGGGAGGTGTTCGAGCGGGTGGTGGCCGACCCCGACGCACTGGCCTCACTGCCGGTGGTCAGGGCGGCAGCGGCCGAGGGCGCCGACCTGGAGTGCGAGCGGGTGCTCGGGGTGGCGTGGGACGCGTACCAGGAGGCGACGGGCGAGCAGCTGCCCCCGGCCTCGTTCACGATCGACTATCCGGCGCTGGACCCGGATTGGGGCTTCGACTTCGACGACGCGGAACAGATCGCGCAGCGGCTGCCCCGGCTGGACGCGCTGTACGGGTGAGACGCCGGGGTGGGGGGGCCGGCCGGCCCCCGCACCCGCACCCGCACCCGCACCCGCACCCGCACCCGAGGACGGTCGGTCGAAGACGGTCAGACGGTCAGTCGAAGACCGGGCCCTGCGTCCGGGTCCGCTTGATCTCGTAGAAGCCCGGGATCGACGCGACCAGGAGCGTGCCGTCCCACAGCTTCGCCGCGTCCTCGCCCTTCGGGGCGGGGGTGACGACCGGACCGAAGAAGGCGATCTGCTCGCCGTCCGCGCCGGGCACCGCGATGACCGGGGTGCCGACGTCCTGGCCGACCTTGTCGATGCCCTCCTGGTGGGAGGCGCGCAGCTCGGTGTCGTACGCGTCGGAGTCGGCGTACTCCGCGAGCTCGACCGGCAGGTCGACGTCCTTCAGCGCGCCCACGATCGCCTCGCGGGTGGGGCCCTCGCCCTGGTTGTGGAATCGGGTGCCGAGCGCGGTGTAGAGCGGGCCGACGATGTCGTCGCCGTGCTTCTGCTGGGCGGCGATCACCACGCGGACCGGGCCCCAGGCCTTGTTCTCGAGCATGTCGCGGTACTCGTCGGGAAGCTCGTCCAGCCGGTTCTCGTTGAGCACGGCCAGGCTCATCACGTGCCAGCGGACCTCGACGTCGCGGACCTTCTCCACCTCCAGCATCCAGCGGGAGGTCATCCAGGCCCAGGGGCAGAGCGGGTCGAACCAGAAATCGGCGGGGGTCTTGCCGGTCACCGTGCTGTTGTCAGACATCTCTCTCCTCATGAGGGCCGATCGCATGCTGTGACCGAGAACGCCGATGGGCGCCCCCGCCATTCCCGAACGCGTGGCCGGAAGGCGGCATGGGAGGATCAAATTATTCGAAGGTGACACAAAGGAGTGTGCTCGTGCCCGGTGAGAACCTGTCCCGCGACGAGGCCCGTGAACGGGCCGAGCTGCTGACCGTCGACGGTTACGACGTCGTGCTCGACGTCCGTTCCGCGATCGGTGGGCCCGACGGGGAGGGCGAGCAGACCTCCGGTCCGCGGACCTTCCGCTCGGTGACGACGATCCGGTTCCGCTCGGCGCGTGCCGGAGCGACGACGTTCGCCGATCTGATCGCCCCGTCCGTGAACGCGGTGACCCTGGACGGCACCGCGCTGGACCCGGCGGCCGTCTTCGACGGCGTGCGGGTGACCCTGGCGGACCTGCCGGAGGGCGAACACGTCCTGGTGGTCGACGCGCAGTGCGCGTACAGCAGGACCGGCGAGGGCATGCACCGCTTCGTCGACCCCGAGGACGGCGAGGTCTACCTCTACACGCAGTACGAGCCGGCGGACTCGCGACGCGTCTTCGCCAACTTCGAGCAGCCCGACCTCAAGGCGCCCTTCCGCTTCCAGGTGACGGCCCCCGCGGAGTGGACGGTCTGGAGCAACGGCGCCGAGGAGTCCCGCGAGGGCGGGGTGTGGCGGTTCGCCGAGACGAAGCCGATCTCGACGTACATCACGGCGGTCGTCGCCGGTCCGTACCACTACGTGACCGACTCCTACAGCCGTACGTTCGACGACGGCACGACGCTGGACATCCCACTCGGCGCGATGTGCCGCAAGGGGCTCGCCCGGCACTTCGACGCCGACGACGTCTTCCTGATCACCAAGCAGGGACTGGACTTCTTCCACGACTACTTCGACTACCCGTACCCGTTCGGCAAGTACGACCAGGCGTTCGTGCCCGAGTACAACCTCGGCGCGATGGAGAACCCCGGCTGTGTCACGTTCCGCGAGGAGTACATCTTCCGCGGCAAGGTGACGCAGGCGGCGTACGAGAGCCGGGCCAACGTCATCCTGCACGAGATGGCGCACATGTGGTTCGGCGACCTCGTCACCATGCAGTGGTGGGACGACCTGTGGCTCAAGGAGTCCTTCGCCGACTTCATGGGCGTCTTCGCCATGGTGGAGTCCACGCGGTTCGAGAACGGCTGGATCACCTTCGCCAACAACCGCAAGTCCTGGGCCTACCGCGCCGACCAGCTGCCGTCCACCCACCCGATCACGGCCGACATCCGTGACCTGGAGGACGCCAAGCTGAACTTCGACGGCATCACGTACGCCAAGGGCGCCTCGGTACTGAAGCAGCTGGTGGCGTACGCGGGGCGGGACGCGTTCCTGGAGGGCGCGCGGCGCTACTTCAAGAAGCACGCGTACGGCAACACGCAGCTGGGCGACCTGCTGTCGGTGCTGGCCGAGACGTCCGGGCGGGACATGACCTCGTGGTCGCGCTCCTGGCTGCAGACCGCCGGTGTCAACTCGCTGACCCCGGTGGCGACCTATGACGCCGCGGACCGGATCACCGAACTGGCGGTCCTCCAGGAGGCCGCCGAGTCCCACCCGGAGCTGCGCCCGCACCGGGTCGCGGTCGGCCTGTACCGGCGCACGCCCGACGGCGATCTGGTGCGTTACGCCCGGGCCGAGGCGGACGTGGCGGGACCGCGCACCGTGATCACGGAGCTGGCCGGGGCCGAGCGGCCCGAGCTGGTCCTCGTCAACGACGACGACCTGACGTACTGCAAGGTCCGCTTCGACGAGGTGTCGCTGGCCACGCTCCGGACGCATCTGGGCGACATCACGGACCCGCTCGCGCGGGCGCTGTGCTGGTCCGCGCTGTGGAACCTCACCCGGGACGGGCTGATGCCGGCCCGCGACTTCGTCTCGCTGGTCCTGGCCTTCTCCGGCCGGGAGACGGACATCGGTGTGCTCCAGATGCTGCACGCCTGGACCCGGACCGCGCTGGTGCACTACGCGGCGCCCGCGTGGCGCGAGGAGGGCGGCCGGGCGCTGGCCGAGGGCGCGCTGCGCGAGCTGCGGCTCGCCGCACCGGGCAGTGAGCACCAGCTGGCCTGGGCCCGCTTCTTCGCGGCGGTCGCCGCATCGGACACGGACTTCCAGCTGCTGTCCGGGCTGCTCGCCGGCACGGCCCGGATCGACGGGCTCGACGTCGACCAGGAGCTGCGCTGGGCGTTCCTGTCGCCGCTGGCCTCGCACGGCGCGGCCGACGAGGCGGCCATCGGCGCCGAACTGGCCCGGGACGACACGGCGTCCGGCAAGCGCCACCAGGTGCGGTGCCTGGCCTCGCGGCCGTCGGCCGCGGTCAAGGCGCAGGCATGGGCGGGCGTCGTGGAGTCGGACGCGCTGTCCAACGCGCTGGTGGAGGCGACGATCGCGGGGTTCGAGCAGTCGTCGCAGCGGGAGCTGCTGGCACCGTACGCGAGCACGTACTTCGAGGTGATCGAGCGGGTGTGGGCCGAGCGGTCCATCCAGATCGGGATGGCCGTGGTGAAGGGCCTGTTCCCGGCCCTTCAGGACGATCCCGCCACGCTGGAGGCGACGGACGAGTGGCTGGCGGCGCACGCGGACGCGGCGCCTGCGCTGCGGCGGCTGGTGCTCGAGGCCCGGGACGACCTGGCCCGGGGGCTGCGGGCTCAGGCGTGTGACGGCGGAGCCGTCTGAGGGCGATTCGGGCCGTCCGGTGTGACGCCCTCGCCGGGGTGCCGGTCACCTCGGCGAGGGTTCCGCCCTCAAACGCCGGACGGGCCGGGCGTCGCCGGACGGGCTGGATCGGAACCCTTGAGGGCGTGCGCGTGCGGCGCTCAGGGGCTGGGGCGCGCCCCCGGTGACCGGCTCATAATCCCCGGCGGGTCGGACCTTTTCGGCAGTCGAACGTCCGTACTTTAGGACGGCGTTGTCCTGGAATGTCGACGGGCCTGTAACAGGGGTTAGGCCCCGGCCGCCGGCGGGATACACCGGAGCATGACCCAGAACACCCCGCTCTCCCCCTGCCACCTCCGCATCACCTCCGACGTCCGGCAACGTGTCCTGTCCGCCGCCCAGTTGAAGGCCCGCGGGGTCTCCCCCGCACGGGCCGGCGAGCAGTGCCGGACCGGTGGGCCGTGGCAGCAGCCGCTGCCCGGCGTCTTCGTGCTGCACCCGGGGCCGCTCAGCGGCCGGGAGCGGCTGCGATCGGCCCTGCTGTACGCGGGACGGCCGCCGGCCTCCGGGCGGCGGAGCGGGCCCGCGCGGGTCGGCGGTGCGGACGCCGGATACGGCGAGGCGATGATCACCGGCCTGGCCGCGCTCTCGCTGTACGGCTTCGCCGCCGCGCCCCCCGCCGTCTCCACGGACCGCATCGACGTGCTGGTGCCCCGCAGCCGACGGCTGCGGTCGGTCCGGTACGTCCGTCTGGTGCGGACGTCGGAGCTGCCGCGGCCCGAGCAGCTGGACGGGATGCCGGTGGCTCCGGTGGCCCGCGCCCTGGCGGACGCCGTCGCAGGTCTCACGGACGCCCATGCCGTGCGCCGGCTGCTCACCGAGGCGGTCCGCGGCGGCCACTGCGAACCCGCCGTCCTGGTCGGCGAGCTGAACCGGGCCAAGGTGCTCGGCCGGCCCCAGGTGGTGAACGCCGTGGACTCCCTGCTCGCCGAGGGCCGGGCACTCGCGGAGGAGCGGCTGTACGACATGGTGCGGACCCACGGGCTCCCGGAGCCACTGTGGAACGTGGACCTTCGGCTGCCCGGCGGTCCGCACCTGGGTGCCGTCGACGCCTACTGGCCCGAGGAGGCGGTCGCCGTGGAACTGGACACCAGGGCCCCGCGCCACAGCCGTCTCGACGACCCCCACCGCCAGCAGGAGCACGAGGCCGAGTGGTCCGCGTACGCCGCCCGGCGCGAGCACCTGGAACGGCTCGGCGTCACCGTCGTCAACCTCACGCCGAAGAGACTTCGTGACGCGAGGGAGCAGCAGGCGGCCGTCGTCCGGACGGCACTGATGGCGGCGGCCGACCGTGAACCGGCCGCGTACGTGATGATCCTGCCCAGGTGAGGCCCCCGCACGCCGCGTATCAACCGTTTCGTCCCACGTGACGCTTCGGCCCCATTGGCGGAAGTCCGCCATGTCCATAACTCGCCCCTCACAACTCTCCACAAACCCCTGTCATTTACGAAAGGGTGAGCGGTCATCCGGTACCGATTTCCGGACTCTCTCTTTCACATACAGGGATGCTGATGACCTCCGAATCCCCCAGCTCCATACCCGGGGCGAGACGCGTGGCCCGCGTCGCGGCCGCCGCCGGACTGGTGGCCGCTCTGGCCGCCACCGGCGCCGTTCCCGTCTTCGCGGCCGACGACCCGGCCACCGCCCCCGTCAAGGCTGCCGCCGGCAATGCCTCGGCGGACAAGCTCGGCACGGCCGACGCCGATGTTCTGGCCAAGGCCAAGGCCAAGGGCGAGAAGAACATCACGATGATGGTCGCCACCGCCCCCGGTGCGACCGAGCAGGTCACCGAGCAACTGGACGCCGTCAAGGGCTCCGTGCTGGGCCGTGCCTACGACAAGCTCGGCTACGTGCGGGCCACCGTGCCCACCGCGGCCGCCGAGGCCACCATCAAGGCGGCCTCGAAGCTGACCTCCGTCCACGGCATCGATCTCAAGCAGGAGATCGTGCTGGACGACCCGACCCCCGCGGCCGACCGGGCGACCGGCAGCCGGACCGCGGTGAAGTCGACCGGGACCTACCCGGCCCCCGGGAAGAAGACCCCGGCGAAGAACCCGTACAACCCGTCCTTCGAGACGGGTGCGGTCGACTTCGTCAAGCAGCACCCGAAGGCCGACGGCCGCGGCGTGACCATCGGCATCCTCGACTCGGGTGTCGACCTCGGCCACCCCGCGCTGCAGAAGACCACCACCGGTGAGCGCAAGATCACCGACTGGGTGACGGCCACCGACCCGGTCAGTGACGACGACGGCACCTGGCTGCAGATGACGGAAGCCGTGTCCGGCCCGACGTTCACCCACGACGGCCGTACCTACTCGGCCCCGGCGGGCTCGTACAAGATCAGCGTGTTCGAGGAGGCCGCCACCAAGGGTGGCGACATGGCGGGCGACCTCAACCGTGACGGTGACACCACCGACGCGTGGGGCGTCCTGTACGACCCGGTCACCGGCACCACCCGGGTGGACCTGAACAACAACGCGGACTTCTCCGACGACGCCGTCCTGAAGCCGTACAAGGAGAAGCACCAGGTCTCCTACTTCGGTACGGACGACCCGCGGACCGACGTCGTCGAGCGCATCCCGTTCGTCGTGGAGACCCGCAAGGACGTCGTGTACGACGCCGCGGGCAACACCTCCGACTACGTCTCCATCGGTGTCATCGAGTCCGAGCACGGCACGCACGTCGCGGGCATCACCGCCGCGAACGGCCTGTTCGGCGGCAAGATGAACGGGGCCGCGCCCGGCGCGAAGATCGTCTCCTCGCGCGCCTGCACCTGGTCCGGCGGCTGCACCAACATCGCGCTCACCGAGGGCATGATCGACCTCGTCGTGAACCGCGGCGTCGATGTCGTCAACATGTCGATCGGCGGACTTCCGCCGCTCAACGACGGCAACAACGCCCGCTCGGAGCTGTACAAGCGCCTCATCGACATCTACGGCGTCCAGCTGGTCATCTCGGCCGGCAACGACGGTCCGGGTGTCAACACCATCGGTGACCCCGGCCTCGCCGACCACGTCATCTCGGTCGGCGCGTCCATCTCCAAGGAGACCTGGGCCGCGAACTACGGCTCCGGCGTCACCAAGAAGTACGACATGCTCCCGTTCTCCTCGCGCGGTCCGCGTGAGGACGGCGGCTTCACGCCGACCCTGACGGCCCCCGGCGCGTCGATCAACTCGACGCAGACCTGGCTGCCCGGCGGTCCGGTCAAGGAGGCGGGTTACTCCCTCCCGGCCGGCTACTCCATGCTCCAGGGCACGTCGATGGCCTCCCCGCAGGCCGCCGGCGCGACCGCGCTGCTGCTGTCCGCCGCGAAGCAGAAGCACATCGAGCTGCCCCCGGCCGATCTGCGCACCGCGCTGACCAGCACCGCCACCCAGATCAAGGGAGTGCCCGCGCACGCCCAGGGTGCCGGTCTGATCAACATCGTCGGTGCCTGGAAGCAGATCGAGAAGAAGGGCGCCCCGGCGCACGAGTACACGGTCAAGGCCCCGGTCGACACCGCGATCGACTTCGCGCTGAAGACCCCGGGCTTCGGCACCGGCCTGTACGACCGCGAGGGCGGCCTCAAGGCCGGCCAGAAGAAGTCGTACGACGTCACGGTCACCCGCACCACGGGCCCGGACAAGGACGTCAAGCACAAGCTCTCCTGGAAGTACAACGACGGCACCTTCAAGCTGACCGGTCCGAGCACCGTCTCACTGCCGCTCGGCAAGCCGGTGACGGTCAAGGTCCAGGCGAAGCCGGGCAGCGCGGGCGTGCACAGCGCGATCCTGCAGCTCGACGACGCGAAGACCTCCGGTGTGGACCAGCAGATCCTGACGACGGTCGTCGTCGCCAAGGACCTGGTGAAGCCGGGTTACGCGTACACGGCGTCCGGTTCGGTGCAGCGCAACGGCACCACGTCGTACTTCGTGAACGTGCCGGAGGGCTCCAAGACCCTTGAGGTCGCCATGAGCGCCCTGCGCTCGGGCAGCCAGACCCGCTTCATCTCCATCCACCCGTACGGGGTCGCGGTGGAGGACAGCGGGACGCCGTTCTGCTACCCGAACTACGAGAACCCGGCCAACACCTGCCGCCCCGACGTGCGCTCGTACGCCGACCCGCAGGCCGGTGTCTGGGAGATCGAGGTCGAGGCCCGGCGTACGTCGCCGCTGCTGGACAACCCGTACAAGCTGGACGTCTCGCTGCTCGGCGCGACCTTCGACCCGGCGGTGCAGACCATCGCCGAGGCGAAGATCGGCACCCCGGCCGCGGTGAACTGGACGGTCACCAACAACGCCGGTGACCTGGCGGGCAAGCTCAAGGGCGGCTCGCTGGGCTCGGCCGACGTCGAGCGTCCGTCGATCTCCACGGGCGGCGAGTACGTCAAGGAGGTCACCATCGGTGCGGGCGTCGAGAAGCTGGACGTCGCCATCGGCTCCACCTCGGACGCCAACGCCGACCTGGACCTGTACGTCTACAAGGGCGCGGCCCAGGTGGGTGCCTCCACCACGGCCGGCTCCGAGGAGACCGTCAGTCTGGTGAAGCCCGCCGCGGGCACCTACACGGTCGTCATCCAGGGCTACGACGTCCCGGCCGGCACCACCGAGTACGACTACCGCGACGTGTACTACTCGCCGTCGCTCGGCAAGATCAACGTCGACGAGTCGAAGGCCGTGGACCTGGCCAACGGCGCGTCGGCCCAGGTCGGTGCCGAGGTCGCGGTCGCCGGGGCGGCCCCCGAGGGCCGGCAGTTCTTCGGCGAGGTCCAGCTGGTGAATTCCCGCGGCACCGCCGCGGGCACCGGCAGCGTCGTGATCGAGAAGGTCACGCCGTAACCGCATCGCGGTGACCATGTGATCCGTACGACAGTGGGGCGGGCGCTCAACGGGCGCCCGCCCCACTGCGCTGTCCGCCCGCTGCTCGCACCCCGTCCGCAGGTCGGACAATGGATTGGACAAGGAAGCCGTGGACATACGCATCATGGAGCGGCAACCGTGCCCGTTCGTACGTATGAAGGAGTCCCTGTGAAGGTCGGAATCGTCGGCGCCACCGGTCAGGTCGGCACAGTCATGCGCAGCATCCTGGCCGAGCGGAAGTTCCCCGTCGCCGAACTGCGGCTCTTCGCCTCCGCGCGCTCCGCGGGCTCCACGATCGCCTACGAGGGCACCGACATCACCGTCGAGGACGCCTCCACGGCCGACTACACGGGCCTGGACATCGTGCTGTTCTCGGCCGGCGGCTCGACGTCGAAGGCGCTCGCCGAGAAGGTCGCCGCACAGGGCGCCGTCGTGATCGACAACTCCTCCGCCTGGCGCAAGGACCCCGAGGTCCCGCTGGTCGTCTCCGAGGTCAATCCGCACGCGATCGCGAACCGCCCCAAGGGCATCATCGCCAACCCGAACTGCACCACGATGGCCGCCATGCCCGTGCTGCGCCCGCTGCACGACGAGGCCGGTCTGGAGACGCTGACCGTCGCCACGTACCAGGCGGTGTCCGGCTCCGGAGTGGCCGGCGTCGCCGAGCTGCACGGCCAGGCGTCCAAGGTCGTCGCCGACGCCGACAAGCTGACCCACGACGGCGGGGCCGTCGACTTCCCGGAGCCGGCCGTCTACAAGCGCCCCATCGCCTTCAACGTGCTGCCGCTGGCCGGTGCCATCGTCGACGACGGGTCCTTCGAGACGGACGAGGAGCAGAAGCTCCGCAACGAGTCCCGCAAGATCCTGGAGATCCCGGAGCTGAAGGTGTCCGGCACCTGCGTCCGGGTCCCGGTCTTCTCCGGCCACTCGCTCCAGGTCAACGCCCGTTTCGCGCGTCCGATCAGCGTGGAGCGCGCGTACGAGCTGCTGAAGGACGCGCCGGGCGTCGAGCTCTCGGAGATCCCCACCCCCCTCCAGGCCGCCGGCCAGGACGCGTCCTTCGTCGGACGCATCCGGGTCGACGAGACCGTGGAGCACGGTCTCGCGCTGTTCGTCTCCAACGACAACCTGCGCAAGGGTGCCGCGCTGAACGCGGTGCAGATCGCGGAGCTGGTGGCGGAGGAGCTGAAGGGCTGACCGCCTTCAGCCACTCCGCGGGGGTTCGGGGGCTCCGCCCCCGGGCCCCCGTTCCTCATTCGCCGGAGCGGCTTGAGATCGGGCGCCGTACCTCGAAGTGCCAGCAGCCGTACTCCAGGGCTCTGACGTGCACCAGCGCCACCTCCGGATCGGCGAAGGCCTCCGCGATGGCCTCGTCGTACCCCCGCTCCTCGTCGGCCGGGATCTCCATCAGGCGGCCGCCCACGATGTGCCCGTCCGCGTTGTAGCGGCGGACGGTGCGCAGCGCGCCCGCCCGCGAGAACGGGTAGCCGGGCCGGTCCGCCTCGGGCCCGTCGCATTCCCCGGCGTGGATGAAGACCGGGCCCTGCTCGTCGTACGCCCCGGGGCGGGCCCAGGTCGCCGCCGCCCAGCGCCGCAGCGGCGCGTACGAGACGAGGGCGATCTCCTCCCCCACCTCGTTGCCCCGCAGGCAGCAGCGCAGCGGGCTGCCCGCGTCCGTGGCGGTGTACGGGACGCAGGGGCGTCCCGCGTCGTCGATGTCCCGGAGTTCCTTCAGCGCGGCCGGGTCGATCGCGCGTGCCTCGTAACTGGTCATATGACGAGAATGGCCCGCCCGGCCGTCGTGGTCCGGCGGAAAACGGACATCGCTCTGACAGGGGTCACGTGGAAGGATGGCGGGAAACATCGCATAGCAAGGAGATGACCGCGTGCCTGGCACGAATCTGACCCGCGAAGAGGCACAGGAGCGGGCGCGCCTGCTGACCGTGGACGCGTACGAGATCGATCTCGACCTCTCCGGAGCGCAGGAGGGCGGGACCTACCGGTCCGTCACCGTCGTGCGCTTCGACTCCGCCGAAGCCGGTGCGGAGACCTTCATCGACCTGGTCGCCCCGGCGGTGCACGAGGTCGAGCTGAACGGCAAGGCCCTGGACGTCGCGGCCGTGTTCCGCGATTCGCGCATCACGCTGCCGCATCTGGTGGCGGGTTCCAACGAGCTGAAGGTCGTCGCCGACTGCTCGTACACCAACACGGGTGAGGGTCTGCACCGGTTCGTCGACCCGGTCGACGAGCAGGCCTACCTGTACACCCAGTTCGAGGTCCCGGACGCGCGCCGCGTCTTCGCGAGCTTCGAGCAGCCGGACCTGAAGGCGACCTTCCGGTTCACCGTGAAGGCCCCGTCCGGCTGGACCGTTATCTCCAACTCGCCGACGCCGGAGCCCAAGGACGACGTCTGGTCCTTCGAGCCGACGCCGCGCATCTCCTCGTACATCACGGCGCTGATCGTGGGTCCGTACCACTCGGTGCACAGCAGCTACGAGAAGGACGGCCAATCCGTCCCGCTCGGCATCTACTGCCGTCCGTCGCTCGCCGAGTACCTCGACGCGGACGCGATCTTCGACGTGACGCGGCTGGGCTTCGACTGGTTCCAGGAGAAGTTCGACTACGAGTACCCCTTCGCCAAGTACGACCAGCTCTTCGTCCCGGAGTTCAACGCGGGCGCGATGGAGAACGCGGGCGCGGTCACCATCCGCGACCAGTACGTGTTCCGGTCCAAGGTGACGGACGCGGCGTACGAGACGCGGGCCGAGACGGTCCTGCACGAGCTGGCCCACATGTGGTTCGGCGACCTCGTCACCATGGAGTGGTGGAACGACCTGTGGCTGAACGAGTCGTTCGCCACCTACACCTCGATCGCGTGCCTGGCGTACGCCGAGGGCTCGCAGTGGCCGCACTCCTGGACCACGTTCGCCAACTCCATGAAGACGTGGGCGTACCGCCAGGACCAGCTGCCCTCGACGCACCCGATCATGGCGGACATCCGTGACCTGGACGACGTCCTGGTCAACTTCGACGGCATCACGTACGCCAAGGGCGCCTCGGTCCTGAAGCAGCTGGTGGCGTACGTCGGCATGGACGCGTTCTTCAAGGGCGTCCAGGCGTACTTCAAGGCGCACGCCTTCGGCAACACCCGGCTCTCCGACCTGCTGGGCGCACTGGAGGAGACCTCCGGCCGCGATCTGAAGACCTGGTCGAAGGCGTGGCTGGAGACCGCGGGCATCAACATCCTGCGCCCGGAGATCGAGACGGACGCGAACGGCCACGTCACCTCGTTCACCGTTCTCCAGGAGGCCCCGGCACTGCCCGCGGGCGCGAAGGGCGAGCCGACGCTGCGGCCGCACCGGATCGCCATCGGCTGCTACGACCTCAACGAGGCCGGCAAGCTGGTCCGTACGGACCGGATCGAGCTGGACGTCGACGGCGAGCGCACCACGGTGCCGTTCCCGGCCGGCACCGCGCGCCCGGCCGTCATCCTCCTCAACGACGACGACCTCTCGTACGCGAAGGTCCGCCTCGACGAGGATTCCCTGCGGGTCGTCACCGAGCACCTGGGCGACTTCACCGAGTCGCTGCCGAGGGCCCTGTGCTGGGCGTCCGCCTGGGACATGACCCGCGACGGCGAACTGGCCACGCGCGACTACCTCTCGCTCGTCCTGTCCGGGGTGGGCAAGGAGTCGGACATCGGCGTCGTCCAGTCGCTGCACCGTCAGGTGAAGATGGCGCTGGACATGTACGCGGCGCCGGACTGGCGCGAGGCGGGTCTGACCCAGTGGACCGAGGCGACGCTCGCGCACCTGCGCGCGGCGGAGCCGGGCAGCGACCACCAGCTGGCCTGGGCGCGCGCCTTCGCGACCACGGCCCGCAACCCGCAGCAGCTCGACCTGCTGCAGGCGCTGCTCGACGGCACCGAGGTGATCGAGGGCCTGGCCGTCGACACCGAGCTGCGCTGGGCGTTCGTGGAGCGGCTGGCTGCCACCGGGCTGCTCGACGACGAGGAGATCGACGCCGAGTACGCGCGCGACCGGACTGCGGCGGGCGAGCGCCACGCGGCGGCCGCCCGTGCGGCGCGTCCCTCCGAGGAGGCGAAGGCCGAGGCGTGGGCGTCGGTCGTCGAGTCCGACAAGCTGCCGAACTCCCTCCAGGAGGCGGTCATCGGCGGGTTCGTCCAGACCGACCAGCGCGAACTGCTGGCCCCGTACACGGAGAAGTTCTTCGCCGCGGTGAAGGACGTCTGGGACTCGCGGAGCCATGAGATGGCGCAGCAGGTCGCCATCGGTCTCTACCCGGCGCTCCATGTCTCGCAGGAGACCCTGGACGCCACGGACGCCTGGCTGGCCTCGGCCGAGCCGGGCGCCGCGCTGCGCCGGCTGATGTCGGAGTCCCGGTCGGGTGTGGAGCGTGCGCTGAAGGCCCGTTCGGCGGACGCGGAGGCGGCGACCGCGTAAGCGCCGCACCGCCGCACACGTGAGGGGCGCCTCCTTCGGGGGGCGCCCCTTCGCGTTTCGAGCCGTTACCGCGTCACTCCGGCTGCGGCGCCAGGATGAGCGGCCAGTTCTCGCCGGACCGGGCCTGCGCGACGACCTGTTCGGCCGGCGTCCCTGCGGGTGCCGTCAGTACGGCGGTGATGTCCGTGGCCCGTGCGTACGTACCGGGGCTGACCTGTGCGCTCACCCGCAGGAGCCGCACCGCTTCCGGGTCGGCCGCCGACCGTTCGGGGAACCGGTCCGCGGCGGCCTCGAGGCCCTTCAGCACGGCGGGGTACGCGACGATGTCCACGGTCAGCAGCTCGCCGTCCAGACGTCGCTCGGCCCAGCCGTCCGTCCGCACGAAGTAGAGGCAGCCGTCGCCCTCGTATCCGTACAGTCCGAGCCTCGTGACGGCGTCCTCGTCCGCGGCCCCTCCCTCGGTGACGATCACGACCGGCGTCACGGAGTCCGGTTCGTCCGGGTCCAGTCCGGTGCACAGCACGAGCTCTGCCATCTGTCTTCCTCACGGGAGCGAAGGAACGGAACCGACCGTGGGCAGAGTAGTCCGTCCGTCGGGGCCGCTTCCCCGGGTGTCCCCCTCGGCCTTCCGGGGCGTGGAGACCCGCCCGGCGGGCAGGCGCCGCAGCGCAGCCGTCCGCCGGGCGGGAGCAGGGATCGCGGTGCTGCTCTCAGGCGCCCGACTCCTCGTGGCGGCGGGCCAGTTCGGCCGCGCCCGACTCCGTCAGCGAGCCGTGCAGTCGCATCCTGGCCACTCCGCCGTCGGGGAAGGCGTCGAGGCGGACGTGGGTGACGACGGCCTGGGCGCGGAGCGGGAAGCGGTGCAGGGTGTCGGGCTGGAGCCTGGTGCGCGGGATGATCTCGAACCACTCGCCCGTCTCGCCGTTGCGGCCCTGGAGGGCGATCCAGCCGGCCGCGTTCCCCTTGAGGTAGGCCGTGTCGATCTCGACCGCGCGGACCGCGCCCTGGGCAGGCAGCCGGAAGCGGACCCAGTCGTTGGTGTCGCGGACGCGACGGCGGCGGTTCTCCCAGCCGTCGTCCATCTTGCGGGAGGTGCCGGGCAGGATGATCTGGGTCGGCGAGGAGTAGAAGCGGTCGGAGGCGTCCTCGTAGCTGCCGCCGTTCAGGACCGAGATCAGGTCGAACGTGCCGAGCGTGGCGAGCCAGGACGGGTCGGGGAGCACCTCGCCGTGCACGCGGAGCCGGGCGATGCCGCCGTCGGGGTGCTGGCAGAGGCGGAGGTGGGTGTAGCGGCGCCCGCCGGTGATCTCGAAGCCGTTGGCGGCGTGGCCGCGTACGGGGGTCGGCGGGATGATCTCCTCCCACTTCACGTCGTCGGCGAGGAGTTCGGCGGGGCTGGGCGAGCCCCCGACGGACGTCGCCCGGACCGATACGCGCTGCGGGTAGTTGCCGCGGAAGTGGGCCGTGTCGACGACGATGCCGCGGATGATGCCGGGGGCGCCGAGCCGGATCAGGGCCCAGTCGTGCTCGTCCGGAGCGGGGAACGGGTGGGCGGCGTCCGCGCCGCGCCTGCGGCGGGTCTCCCAGCCGTCCATGATCTTGCCCTTGTGGCCGAAGTGCTCGGGGTCGAAGGCCGCGCGCTCCCGGACCAGGAGGTTCTCGCGCTGGGCGAAGAACTCGTCGTTGGCGGCGATCACGCCTGCGCCGAGGCGGCGGTCGGCCAGGTCGACGAGGTCGGTGAAGGGCAGGTCAGTGGTGCGGTAGTCGGCGTACGGGTCACCGCCGCCGTAGGGGGCCGCGTCGTTGGCGTGGGGGTCGTCGTGGCGGTTCTCATTCTGTTCGAAGGTCATGCGTTCACTGTCGTACGACGGAAGTCATTAGGTCCATCGAAAGTTTTCGCATGAATCATTAAGGCTGACTGAACGGTTTCGCGGCCTCGCGCAACGCCGCGAGTACCCGGGCCACCGCCGGGCCATGCTCGGCGCCCTGCCGGACCGCGGCCACCACATGGCGGCGCGGCCGGTCCTCGTCGAGGATCCGCATCACCACACCGTCCCGGCCCTGCCTCTCCGCCGACGCCATGCGCGGGATCAGCGCGACCCCCATGTCCGCCTCGACCATGGCGAGGATCGCCGTCCAGCCGGAGGCGCTGTGCGCCTGCTCCGGGACGAAGCCCGCGGCCTCGCACGCGGCCGTGGTGATCTCGGACCAGGGTCCCGATCCGCCGAAGATCCACGGCTCGGCGGACAGGTCCGCCAGCCGCAGCCCGGGCTCGGCGGCGAGCCGGTGGCCTGCCGGCAGCGCCACGTCCAGGGGGTCGGCGAGCAGCGGCAGCACGGCGAACCGGGGGTCACGGGCGGTCGGGGCGTGGGCTGCCAGCGAGAGGGCCAGGTCCACCTCGCCGGCGACGAGGAGTTCGTACGCCTGCGCAGCCTCGGCCTCCCGGACCCGCACGTCCGGCCCCGGGCGGTCCTCGTCACGCAGCGCCTGCACAGCCGGCACGACCAGGGCGGGGACCGCGGTGGCGAACGCCGCGATCCGCACCTCGCCCGCCTCGCCGTGCAGATAGCCGGTCAGTTCGGCGTCGGCGCGCTCCAGTTGGGCGAAGACCGCCTCGGCGTGCCGCAGCACCAGGTGGGCGGCGTCGGTCAGACGGACGCGCCGCCCCTGCGCCTCCAGCAGCGGTACGCCGAGCTGTCTGGAGAGGTTGGAGAGCTGCTGGGAGACGGCTGACGGGGTCATCAGCAGCGCCTCGGCTGCCGCGGTGACGGTGCCCCGGTCGTGCAGGGTGCGCAGGATGCGGAGCTTCTTGACGTCCCACTCGATCATGGCGGCAACCTACCGGGCGGGCCGGGCCCCGCTCCGGGTCCGGGTCCGGACATGCGAATGCGCCGCGCGGTACCTCGGTACCGGCGGCGCACCCGGGATGTCCGGGGTGTCCTGAGCAGCCCTCAGGCCTGCTTCTTGGACTTGTCGAGGACCATGACCAGGCCCGCGATGACCGCGAACAGGGCGATCGGCGCCACGACGAACAGACCGATCGTGTCGATCACGCTCAGGCCCGGACCCGGGTCGTCGCCGTCGTCGCGGGTGAGCGCGAGCGCGGGGGACGACATCAGCAGCATCATCAGCGTCGTTCCGGCAGCGACGGCGCCGGCGCGCATAGCGTTCTTCTTGTCCACGGTGCAAACGTAGCGAACGCCTACGAGGGCCGCTCGCCCGGGGGTGCCGTACGGGGCCTCGGGGGCTCCTGACGAGGTCTGAGGACGTCCATCAGCCGGTGCAGGCGGGGTGATGCGGCGAGTTCCTCCAGGGTGACCGGGTGACCCTCGGCGTCGGCGATGGGCAGCCGCCAGTTGGGGTACTGGTCCCAGGTGCCCGGCAGGTTCTGCGGGCGGCGGTCGCCGATCGCGTCCGGGAGCCAGACCCCGGCCATGCGGGCGGGGGTGCGCAGCAGGAAGCGGTGAACGGCGCGGACGGCCGCCTCCTCGTCGCCTCCGCCCTCGGGGAGCAGGCCGAGGCGGGAGAGCAGGCCGAGCCACTCGGCGGTGTCGGTGCCGTCCTCGGTGCGCTCCTCGTCCAGCGGGCGGGTGAGCAGGCCGAGGCGGTGACGCAACGCCACATGGTCGCCGGTCAGCCGGGCGGCGGTGGACGGCAGGTCGTGGGTGGTGGCGGTGGCCAGGCAGTCCTCGCGCCATTCCTCCGGGGCGAGCGGGCGGCCGGTGCCCGACCAGTCCCGCTCGAACCAGAGGACGGAGGTGCCGAGGACGCCGCGGCGGGCGAGCGCCTCACGGACGCCCGGTTCCACGGTGCCGAGGTCCTCCCCTATGACGACGGTGCCGGCGCGGTGGGCCTCCAGGACGAGGACGGCGAGCATCGCTTCCGCGTCGTGGCTGACGTAGGTGCCCTCGGTGGGCGGGCGCCCCTCGGGCACCCACCAGAGCCGGAACAGACCCATGACGTGGTCGATGCGCAGGGCACCGGCGTGGGCGAGGAGCCCGCGCAGCAGTCCCCGGTACGGGGCGTAGCCGGACGCGGCGAGCGCGTCGGGTCTCCAGGGCGGCAGCCCCCAGTCCTGGCCGCGGGCGTTGAAGGCGTCCGGGGGTGCGCCGACGGACATGCCGTGCGCGAAGGCGTCCTGCTGGGCCCAGGTGTCGGCGCCGCCGGGGTGCACGCCCACGGCGAGGTCGTGGACGATCCCGACGGCCATCCCGGCGTCCTTCGCGGCGCGCTGGGCGGCGGCGAGCTGGGCGTCGGTCAGCCAGGCGAGCCGGCAGTGGTGGTCGACCCGGTCCAGCAGTTCGGCGTGGGCGCGGGCGGTCTCCTTGGAGCGGGGGTCGCGCAGACCGGCCGGCCAGGTGTGCCAGTCGGAGCCGTGCACCTCGGCGAGGGCGCACCACAGGGCGTGGTCCTCCAGGGCCTGCCCCTGCTCGGCGAGGAAGTCGCAGTAGGCGGCGCGACGGCCGGGCGTCAGGGGTACGGCGACGAGGATGTCGAGGGCCTGCCGCTTGAGCTCCCAGACGGCGTCCCGGTCGATCAGGGCGCCCTTGTTCAGCACGGCGTCGCTGAGCTCTCCGGCGCGGCGGCGCAGCTCGTCGAGGGCGGCCGGGTCGGGCGCGTGGCCGTACTCCGGGACGGACTCGATGTGCAGGTGCACGGGGTCGGGGAACCGCCGCGAGGACGGGCGGTAGGGCGAGGGGTCGGTGGGGGTGCCGAGGACCGCGGCGTGCAGCGGGTTGACCTGGACGAAGCCGGCGCCGAGTGAGCGCCCTGACCAGGAGGCCAGGTCGGCGAGGTCCCCGAGGTCGCCCATGCCCCAGGAGCGGGCGGAGAGCAGGGAGTAGAGCTGGACGAGGAAGCCGTGACTGCGCCCGGGGGGCTGCGGGACCCGGGCCGGGGCCACGACGAGGGTGCAGGTCTCGGCCGGTGCCCCCGGCGCCCGGACGCTCAGCCGGTGGACCCCGAGCGGCGGTTCGGTCCACCAGTCCGGCACGGCGGGGGTCCGCGGCGGGGCCGTCCCACGGGCCGCGGGGGTGCCTGCGCCCGGCGCTCCGGGGTCCGCGGCGGCGGCGCGGACGGCATCCGGGCCGGAAACGGCCGGAACCGTACCCCTGGCGGGGACGTGCATCGGGGGCGGCGGAGCCGGAGCGGGCTCCTCCGGACGGACCGTCAGCACCGTGCCGGGCGGCAGTGCGGTCAGGGCCGGGGGCAGCGGCTCCCCGGTCCATACCACCAGCGTGGCCGGGAGCAGACGCGTGCCGGCCGCGGACTCGGCGGCGGCGAGCGCCTCCTGTACCGCTTCAGGCGTGGCGGCGTCGACACCGAGCGCGGCGAGCACCGCGACGACCGTGCCCTCGGGGACGGGCACCGTGACGTCGGCGGACGGGGAGAAGGAGGTGGCGACGCCGTGCAGTGCGGCGAGCCGGGACAAGCCCATTCAGACTCCTGGGGACTCCATGCCCCGAGCGCTGCCGGAAGAAGCCGGCTCGCTGGTCAGCGGGGCGAGGACGGCGAGCGGGGGTTCGCTGGTCAGTGGTGTGGCATCGGCGAGCGGGGGCTCGCTGGTCAGGGGTATGGCGTCGGCCAGCGGCGCTTCGCTGGTGAGCGGGCCGGTGGCGGTGGCCGGGCATGCGCTGATCAGCGGGGCGGGAGCCGGCACCTGTGGGGTCAGGGCGGAGAGCAGGAGCTGCGCTGCGGCGGGCATGGTGGCCTCCTGGCCGTGGGGAACAGGACACAGCAGACCTACCCAGCGGACGCGGCCGCAGACGTAGGCGTTATGACAACGAGCTCAACGTGCTCCGGGTCACAATCCGTTCCCCGGGGGCCGGATATCCGTAAGACGTCCGCCTGTTTCGGCCATTCGGCGCCGACTTTCGCGTGCACCGACGATCACCGCACCCCCTTCAAGCCAACCGACATACAGGGCATTTACCCCACAACGACCATGCGCATTGACACCCTCGCGCGCGGGTGGTGGGCTCGGCACCCACCGGTGGAAGCGAGGGGAGACAGGCATGCAGCTCAGGCGCAGGAAGCACGCGACGGCCGTCGCCGTGGCCGTGCTCGGCGGGCTGCTCTCCGCGGGGGCCCCGGCCGCCGTCGCGGCCCCTTCGACGCCCGGCACTCCCGCCGTCACCACTCCGGACCGCACCGACGACGCCGCGCCGCCCGCCGTGTGGCCGCGGCCACAGAGCATCAAGGCGTCAGGGTCCTCGGTCCCGCTCTCCGGCGAGGTGACGCTCCTCGCCGACGGCCGAGCCGACCCCTACGCGGTCGACGCGCTCCGCCAGGTGCTGCGCGACGCGGGTGTACGGACCGTCCACGAGGCGCTGCCCGGCGGCGGGCCCGTCATCCGGCTCGGCGGCGACGGCGCCGTCGACACACTGCGCACACTGCGCGCGCCCGACCGCACCGATCTCCCGTCCGGCGGCTACCGGATCGCGGTCGGCCGGGTCGCTGGCCGGGACACCGTCGCCGTGGACGGCGTCGGTGACGACGGCCTGTTCCACGCGGTACAGACGCTGCGTCAGCTCACCGGGGGCGGCCGCATCGCCGGCGTCACCGTCCGGGACTGGCCGGCCGGCGCCGTACGCGGGATGACCGAGGGCTTCTACGGACAGCCCTGGTCCCAGGAGGAACGGCTCTCCCAGCTCGGCTTCATGGGGCGCACCAAACAGAACCGGTACCTCTACGCGGCCGGCGACGACCCGTACCGGCAGGACCGCTGGCGCGATCCCTACCCCGCCGGGCAGCGTGCCGAATTCCGAGCGCTGGCCGAGCGGGCCGCCGCCGAGCATGTGACGCTCGGCTGGGCCGTGGCTCCCGGCCAGTCCATGTGCCTGTCGTCGGACCGCGATCTGAAGGCGCTGACGAAGAAGATCGACGCGATGTGGGCGCTGGGCGTACGGGTCTTCCAGGTGCAGTTCCAGGACGTCAGCTACAGCGAATGGCACTGCTCGGCCGACGCCGACACCTTCGGCAGCGGCCCGGAGGCGGCGGCCGGGGCGCAGGCCCGCGTCGTGAGCGCGGTGGCGCGGCACCTCGCGGACCGCCACCCGGGCTCGGAGCCGCTGTCGATGATGCCGACGGAGTTCTACCAGGACGGGGCGACGGACTACCGCACCGCGCTCGCCAAGGAACTCGACGACCGGGTGCAGGTCGCCTGGACCGGTGTCGGGGTCGTACCGAGGACCATCACCGGCGGCGAACTGGCGGGGGCCCGCACCACGTTCCGCCATCCGCTGGTCACGATGGACAACTACCCCGTCAACGACTACGCGCAGGACCGGATCTTCCTGGGCCCCTACACCGGCCGGGACCCGGCGGTCGCCATCGGTTCGGCGGCGCTGCTGGCCAATGCGATGGAGCAGCCGTCCGCTTCCCGGATCCCGCTGTTCACCGCCGCCGACTTCGCCTGGAATCCGAAGGGGTACCAGCCGCAGGAGTCCTGGCAGGCCGCCCTGGACGATCTCGCGGGCGGCGACGCCCGCAGCCGGGACGCGCTGCGCGCACTGGCGGGCAACAGCACGGGCTCGGTGCTGGGCGGCGACGAATCGGCGTACCTGCAGCCGCTGTTCGCCGCGTTCTGGAAGTCCCGTACGGGCGACGGCACCCCGGCGCGCGACGAGGCGGCACGCCGGCTCCGCGCCGCGTTCACGGTGATGCGCGAGACCCCGCAGCGGCTGGCCGGGCTGGCCGACGGGCGCCTCGATGGCGAAGTACGGCCGTGGAGCGAGCAGTTGGCCCGATACGGCAGGGCGGGCGAGCTGGCCGTCGATCTGCTCCAGGCGCAGGCGCGCGACGACGGTGCGGCCGCCTGGGAGGCCTCACTGGCCCTGGAACCGGCTCTCAAGGCCGTGAAGACGGGCGGCGCGACGGTCGGCAAGGGTGTGCTCGGTCCGTTCCTCGACCGGGCACGCAAGGAGGCCGACGCCTGGAGCGGTTCGGACCGCGACAACGGCACGGTGACCGAGGCTCCGGGCAGCTACACGGTGCGGTTCGCCCGGGTGCGCCCGCTGGAGGCCGTCACCGCGATGGCGGTGCCCGGCGACGACTCGACCGCATCGGGGGCCACGGTCCAGGCCCATGTGCCCGGCGAGGGCTGGCGCAGCCTCGGCACCCTGTCGGCGCGGGGCTGGACCCAGTCGCCGGGCCAGGGCGTGCGGGCCGACGCGGTCCGGATCAGCTGGCCGACCGCCACCCCGGCGATCACCGGCGCACCGCCCCTGATCATTCCCCCGCTCGCGGGCGCCGCCCCGGCCGCCGGAACGGCTCCCCGGGTGCGCTCGCTCGTCCCGTGGTTCGGCGACGAACCCGCAGCCCGGCTCGCACTCGCACGCGGGGAGACGGACGCCGAGATCGGCGGCAAGCCGCAGCGGGTCGAGGCGCAACTGTCCGCGCGCCGCCCGGCCGAGGTGCGCGGCGCACTCACCGCGAAGGCACCCAAGGGCATCAAGGTGCAGGTGCCGAAGCAGACGACCGTGCCGCGCGGTTCCCGCACCGGGGTGCCCGTGGAGATCACCGTCGCCGCGGACACGCCCGCGGGTGAGTACCAGGTGCCGTTCGCCTTCGGTACCGAGGAGACCACCCTGACCGTCCGGGCCTTCCCCCGTACGGCAGGCCCCGATCTGCTGCGTACGGCCACCGCCTCCTCGTCCGGCGACGAGACCGCGGACTTCCCGGCGACTGCCGCATCGGACGGCGACCCGAAGACCCGCTGGTCCTCACCGGCTGAGGACGGCGCCTGGTGGCAGGCCGAACTGCCGGCCACGGCCCGGGTCGGCCAGGTCGTGCTGGACTGGCAGGACGCCTACGCCTCCCGCTACCGCGTACAGGTCTCCGCCGACGGCCGCACCTGGCGCACGGCGGCCACCGTCCGGAACGGCGGCGGCGGCCGCGAAGCGGTCCGGATGGACGCGAAGGACACCCGTTTCATCAGGATCCAGGGCGACGGGCGGGCCACCGAGTACGGCTACTCGCTCTGGTCGGTCCAGGCGTACGCCGTGGCCGGGGAGAACGACTGAAGTACCCCGGGACGGCCGGGTACCTGGGCACCCGCACCCGGCACCGAGCTGCCCCGGGACGGCCGGGTACCTGGGCGCCCGCACCCGGGACGGCCGGGGCCCGGGTGCTCAGGCCGAGATGCCGTCGATCCGGGCCATCGCGTCGTCCGCGCCGAACGGTTGCAGGTAGGGCAGCCAGCGCGGGTCGCGGTGCCCCGTGCCGATGATCCGCCAGGCCAGTCCGGTCGGCGGGGCGGGCTGCTGGTGCAGCCGCCAGCCGAGCTCGGGCAGATGGCGGTCGGCCTTGACGTGGTTGCAGCGGCGGCAGGCTGCCACCACGTTGTCCCAGGCGTGCTGCCCGCCGCGGCTGCGCGGAATGACATGGTCGACGCTGGTCGCGGCGGCGCCGCAGTACATGCAGCGCCCTCCGTCCCTGGCGAAGAGCGCCCGGCGGGTCAGCGGGACGGGTCCCCGGTAGGGGACGCGGACGAACCGCTTCAGGCGGACGACGCTCGGGGCCGGGACGGCACGGGTGGCACTGTGCATGAAGGCGCCGGACTCCTCGAGGCAAATGGCCTTGTTCTCGAGGACGAGGACGAGCGCGCGGCGGAGCGGTACGACGCCGAGTGGCTCGTACGACGCGTTGAGAACCAGGACATGCGGCACGTGGACGCCTCCTTGTACGCCGGCGGCGCGTGGCTCGCGCCGGGACGATCCGACCTCAGTCTCCCCTCCTGCCTGGTCGGAGCGCCACCACGTGCGGGTAACGGGCCGGAGGGATTTTCCTCCGGGGCCCTGCCGCCCATACGCCTGGACGCGCCCGGAACAGGCGCTTCGGAGCCCCTGCCGCCGCGATCGCGTCGGTGTGCGATCGGCCACAGGCCGCCCGCTCACCCCGCCGCCACCGCGCTCGCCGGACAGGTCCCCTACCTCTCGCATATCCCCGGGTGAGACGCGTCTCTCCCCTCGATCACGGCAACGGAGCATTCCGGATGCCCCGTTAGTGTGGTTGTTCAGCGCTCGCCCAACCGGAGGTTTCACCGTGTCCTTGTCCGCCCTGTTGGCCGCAGCCCCGTCGCCCGAGCCCGGTGGCTCGCTGGACGAAGCGGCGAAGCAGGCGGGCAACGCCGCGAGCTGGGTCGAGGAGAACTGGTCCACCTGGCTGAACACCGGTCTGCGGATCGTGCTCATCGCCGCCATCGCGATCGCGTTGCGCATCGCCGTCCGCCGCACCCTGACCAAGCTCATCGAGCGCATGAACCGCAGCGCCCAGGCGGTGGAGGGCACCGCGCTGGGCGGTCTGCTGGTCAACGCCGAACGGCGCCGTCAGCGCTCGGAGGCGATCGGTTCGGTACTCCGTTCGGTGGCCTCGTTCCTGATCCTCGGCACGGCCGCCCTGATGATCCTGGGCGCGTTCGAGATCAATCTGGCCCCGCTGCTGGCCTCCGCGGGGGTCGCCGGGGTGGCGCTCGGCTTCGGTGCGCGCAACCTGGTCACCGACTTCCTGTCCGGCGTCTTCATGATCCTCGAGGACCAGTACGGCGTCGGCGACACCATCGACGCGGGCGTCGCCTCGGGCGAGGTCATCGAGGTCGGCCTGCGGGTCACCAAGCTGCGCGGCGACAACGGTGAGATCTGGTACGTCCGCAACGGCGAGGTGAAGCGGATCGGCAACCTCAGCCAGGGCTGGTCCACCGCCGGCGTCGACGTACAGGTACGCCCCGCGGAGGACCTCGACCAGGTACGTACAGTGATCACCGAGGCCGCCCAGCAGATGGCCAAGGACGACCCGTGGACCGAGCGCCTGTGGGGCCCGGTGGAGATCCTGGGCCTGGATTCGGTGTTGCTCGACTCGATGACGGTCCGGGTGACCGCGAAGACGATGCCGGGCAAGGCCCTGGGCGTGGAGCGCGAGCTGCGCTGGCGTATCAAGCGCGCCTTCGACGAGGCGGGCATCCGCATGGTCGGCGGCATCCCGGCCCAGCCCGACGAGCCCTCGGCCGCCGACCCCACGGCCGCGATGGCCGCCCCCTCGGCCTACGCCTCGGCCACCTCGCCCCAGTCCCTGGCGGCGACGCCGATACCTCCGTCGGTGCCGAACATCTCGAAGTAGCACGGTCCCCACACGCCGAGGGGCGCCCCGCGAGGCCTGCGGGGCGCCCCTCGTGCGTGGTGCGGTGGGGCGGGGTGGTGTCTCCCAGGCAGTCCCCCGCCATCCGACAGCCGGTTTCCGGGGATCAGGCGCCGGCCCTCAGCAGGCCGTGAGGGTCATGACCGCCGAAAAGTGCTCTCCGCCGCCGAAGCCGCCACAGCAGCAGGCACTGCCGGAGCCGCCGGAGCGGTCGGCGAGCGAGCCGATGTCGGATCAACTCGGTTCATAGGAACGGTGTTGGGAATACACAACCCCGTGAGGCCGCCCGGCGACGGCCGGTGCCGCGCGGGCGCCGCCCCCGCCCAGGTAACGCTTTGGTTGCCACCGCGGTGCAGACCATTGACGCCCTGGTGACGTGCGCCCTACGGTCCTCTCACCGAATAGGAAACTTTCCTAACAGAGGGCAGGTGCAGTGACCATGGCCGGAACCACACCGGGTACCCCCCGCGTTCTGCGCGCCATGAACGATCGCGCCGCCCTCGATCTGCTGCTGGAGCACGGCCCCCTGTCGCGGACGCGGATCGGGAAGCTGACCGGGCTCTCCAAGCCCACCGCCTCCCAGCTGCTGGCCCGGCTGGAGGCGGCCGGACTGGTCGTCGCCACCGGGACCGCGGCCGGGCGGCCGGGGCCCAATGCGCAGCTGTACGCCGTCAACGCCTCGGCCGCGCATGTGGCGGGGCTCGATGTGAACGCCCAGCGGATCGTCGCCGCCGTCGCCGATGTGACGGGTGAGACGGTGGGCGAGTTCGAGCTGCGGACGCCGGGCCGGCGCGCCGACAGTGTGGTGCGCCAGGTGGCGGACGCGCTGGACGGGGCGGTCAAGGAGGCCGGGCTGACGCGGTCCGACGTGCACCGGGTCGTCATCGGCACGCCGGGCGCGTTCGACCCGGGCACGGGCAGGCTGCGGTACGCCTCGCACCTGCCCGGCTGGCACTCCCCCACCCTGCTGGACGAGCTGGCGGCCTTCCTGCCGATGCCGGTGGAGTACGAGAACGACGTGAACCTCGTCGCGGTGGCCGAACAACGGCTCGGCGCGGCGCGGGGACACGACGACTTCGTGCTGCTGTGGAACGAGGAGGGGCTCGGTGCCGCCCTCGTCATCAACGGCCGGCTCCACCGCGGCTTCACCGGCGGCGCCGGTGAAGTCGGCTTCCTGCCCGTGCCGGGCGCCCCGCTGGTCCGCCAGGTCACCAAGGCGAACGCGGGCGGCTTCCAGGAACTGGCGGGCGCCCAGGTGCTCGCCCGGCTGGCCCGCGAGCTCGGCATCGACGACGAGGCCGTGCGCGGTCCCGGCACCCATCACGAGATCGCGGCCGAGCTGGTGGGCCGGGCGGCCGCGGCCGTGGAACAGGGCGAGGGCGGGCCGTACGGCCGGCTGCTCGATCTGTTCGCCACCGGTCTGGCGACCGGTCTCGCCTCGATGGTCGCCGTCCTGGACCCCGAGGTCGTCGTGCTGTCCGGCGAGCTGATCGCGCGCGGCGGGGAACCGCTGCGCGGCCGGGTGGCGGCCGAGCTCGCCGAGCTCGCGGCGTCCCGGCCCCGGCTGATCACCGGCGAGGTGACCCACCGCCCCGTACTGCGCGGCGCGCTGGAGAGCGCGCTCGCCACCACCCGCGACGAAGTGTTCGACACCTCGCGCTGACCCCGCACGTCCACGTACACCCCTCCTTCCCTGTCCCAACCCTTCATCGGGAGACACCACCATGTCCGGAAACCGCCGGAAGCCGGCCGTCGCGCTCGCCGCGACCGCCGCGATAGCCCTGTTCGCCTCCGCCTGTACCGGGCAGAGCAACTCCGGTGCCAGTGATGACGCGTCCAAGGAGACGACCATCAACTTCTGGCACGGCTGGAGCGCCCCGGGCGAGGTCAAGGGAATTCAGGACACGGTCGACGCCTTCGAGAAGGCGCACCCGAACATCCACGTGAAGGTCGTCGGCAACATGACCGACGACAAGATCAACCAGGCGCTGCGCGCGGGCGGTTCCAAGGCTCCGGACGTCGTGTCGTCGTTCACCACGAACAACGTGGGCAAGTTCTGCAAGTCGAAGGCCTTCGTCGACCTCAACCCCTTCCTGAAGAAGGACGGGATCGACGCGGAGGCGACCTTCCCGAAGGCGATGAACGAGTACACGCAGTTCGACGGGGTGCGCTGCACGGTGCCGCTGCTCGGCGACGCGTACGGCCTCTACTACAACAAGGACGCGTTCAAGGACGCCGGGATCACCAGCCCGCCGAAGACCTGGACCGAGTTCGCCGCCGACGCGAAGAAGCTGACGAAGACCAAGGGCGACTCGTACGAGCAGCTCGGCTTCATGCCGAACTACCACGGCTACGAGTCCACGACCGAGCACTACCTCGGTGGCTGGAGCCCGACGTACTTCGACGCGGACGGCAAGTCGAACGTCGCCAAGGACCCGGCCTTCGCCGACATGCTCACCAGCCAGAAGAAGCTGGTGGACTCCCTCGGCGGCTACCAGAAGCTGGAGAAGTTCCGTACCGGCTTCGGTGACGAGTGGGGCGCCAAGCACCCGTTCCACACCGGCCAGGTGGCCATGCAGCTGGACGGCGAGTGGCGGCTCGGCATGGCCGAGGAGACCAAGCCGGAGTTCGAGATCGGGGTGGCCCCGATGCCCGTCGCCGACAGCGAGGCCGACACGTACGGCAAGGGCTATCTGACCGGCACCATCGCCGGTATCGCCGCCACCTCCACCAAGCAGAACGCCGCGTGGGAGCTGGTGAAGTTCATGACGACCGACACCGACGCGGTCGTCAACTTCGCCAACGCCATCCACAACGTGCCGTCCACGCTCGCCGCGCTCAAGTCGCCGAAGCTGAAGTACGACCCGCGCTTCAAGACCTTCCTGGACATCGCGGCCAACCCGCAGTCCACCACCACCCCGCCCTCGGTGAACGGCGGCGCGTACCTGACGTCCCTGCAGAACCTCGGCTTCGAGGTCGAGAAGGGCACCCAGAAGGACCTCGCGGCGGGCCTGGAGAAGACCGCCAAGGAGATCGACGCGGCGATCGACCAGGCGAAGTAGAGCCGACGCGATGAGCACGTACACACTCCGTTCGAAGCGCCGTCGCTCGGCGCTTCGGACGGCGGCCTTCATGTCGCCGTGGCTGATCGGGTTCTGCGTCTTCTTCGCCTACCCGCTGATCTCCACGCTCTATTTCTCCTTCACCAGCTACGACGGCTTCTCCGCCCCCGAGTTCAGCGGGCTGCAGAACTGGTCGTTCGTCTTCAACGACTACCCGCTGTTCTGGCCCGCCCTGCGCAACACACTGTGGCTGGTCCTGGTCATGGTGACCTGCCGGGTGGTCTTCGGACTCGGCATCGGCATGCTGATCACCAAGATCAAGACGGGTACCGGGTTCTTCCGGACGCTGTTCTACCTGCCGTACCTGGCCCCGCCGGTCGCTGCGACGCTGGGCTTCGTCTTCCTGCTCAACCCGGGTACGGGACCGGTCAATTCGATCCTCGGCGAGCTCGGACTGCCGACCCCTGGCTGGTTCACCGACGCCACCTGGTCCAAGCCGGCGCTGACCGCCCTCGCGGTGTGGGGGGTGGGCGACCTGATGGTGATCTTCATGGCCGCGCTCCTCGACGTACCGAAGGAGCAGTACGAGGCGGCGGAGCTGGACGGGGCGAACTCGTACCAGCGGTTCCGCTTCGTCACGCTGCCGAACATCTCGCCGATCATCATGTTCGCCGTGGTCACCGGCGTCATCCAGACGATGCAGTACTACACCCAGCCACTCGTGGCGGGGAAGGTCGCCTCGGGTGTCATGGGCGGCTCGGGGCAGCAGTTCGAGCCGGGCTATCCCGACAAGTCGACACTGACGCTTCCACAGCTGGTCTACAACCTCGGTTTCCAGCGCTTCGACTACGGCTCCGCCTGTGTGGTCGCGCTCGTTCTCTTCGTCCTCGCCATGGCGTTCACCGCACTCCTGATGCGGCGCCGCAGCGGACTGATCCAGGCAGGTGAGTGACGTGGCGCAGGTTCTCGACACCCCGAAGACCGCCGGCCCGGCGAGTGACCCCGTCACCCCGGCCGAGCGCGTCGCGCGCCGCAAGGCGCTGCTGCACTGGATCGGTGTGCACTCGCTCGGCGTAGCGGCCGCGCTCTTCTTCGTGCTGCCGTTCGTCTTCCTCTTCCTCACCTCGCTGATGAGCGACGAGCAGGCACTGACCCGTGACCTGTGGCCGCACCCCTTCGAGTGGAGCAACTACAAGCAGGTGTTCGACACCCCGGGCTTCCTGACCTGGTGGAAGAACACCCTGCTGTACGCGGGCCTGGGCACCGTCCTCACGGTCGTGTCCTCGCTGCCCGTGGCGTACGCGCTCGCCAAGTTCCGTTTCCGCGGCCGGCATCTGTCGCTGATGCTCGTCATCTCGATGATGATGCTGCCGCCGCAGGTCGTCGTCATCCCGATGTACCTGTTCTGGGCCAAGCAGCTCGACATGTCCGGCACGCTCTGGCCGCTGATCATCCCGATGGCGTTCGGCGACGCGTTCTCCATATTCCTGCTGCGGCAGTTCCTGCTGACCATTCCCAACGAGTACCTCGACGCGGCGAAGGTCGACGGCTGCGGTGAATTCCGCACCTTGCTGCGCGTCGTGATCCCGATGGCCAAGCCGGGCATCGCCGCCGTCGCCCTCTTCCAGTTCTTCTACGCCTGGAACGACTACTTCGGCCCGCAGATCTACGCCTCCGAGAACCCGGCGGCCTGGACCCTGAGTTACGGACTGGAGTCCTTCAAGGGCGCACACCACACCGACTGGAACCTGACCATGGCCGCGACCGTTCTGGTCATGGCCCCTGTGATCCTCGTCTTCTTCTTCGCACAGAAGGCATTCGTCGAGGGCGTCACACTGACCGGAGTAAAGGGCTGATTCATGAAGCTCGCAGTAGTGGGTGGCGGGTCCACCTACACACCTGAACTGATCGACGGTTTCGCACGGCTGCGGGACACCCTGCCGGTCGAGGAGCTCGTGCTCGTCGACCCGGCGGCCGACCGGCTCGAACTCGTCGGCGGCCTCGCCCGGCGGATCTTCGCCAAGCAGGGCCACCCGGGGAAGATCGTCACCACCTCGGACATCGACGCGGGCGTCGCCGACGCCGACGCGGTCCTGCTCCAGCTGCGCGTGGGCGGCCAGGCCGCCCGCAACCAGGACGAGACGTGGCCGCTGGAGTGCGGCTGCATCGGCCAGGAGACCACCGGGGCCGGCGGCCTCGCCAAGGCCCTGCGCACCGTCCCGGTCGTGCTCGACATCGCCGAGCGCGTCCGGCGCACCAACCCGAACGCCTGGATCATCGACTTCACCAACCCGGTCGGCATCGTCACCCGCGCCCTGCTCCAGGCCGGCCACAAGGCCGTCGGCCTGTGCAACGTCGCGATCGGCTTCCAGCGCAAGTTCGCGCGGCTGCTCGATGTGACCCCCGGTGAGGTGCACCTCGACCACGTCGGGCTGAACCACCTCAGCTGGGAGCTCGGGGTGCGTCTCGGCGGCCCCGAGGGCGAGAACGTCCTGCCGCGGCTGATCGCCCAGCACGGCGACGCGATCGCGGACGACCTGCGCATGCCGCGGGCGGTCGTCGACCGGCTCGGCGTGGTTCCCTCGTACTACCTGCGCTACTTCTACGCGCACGACGAGGTCGTGCGGGAGCTCGGCACCAAGCCCTCGCGGGCTGCCGAGGTCGCCGAGATGGAGACGGAACTCCTCGCCATGTACGGGGACCCGGCGCTGGACGAGAAGCCCGCGCTGCTCGCCAAGCGGGGCGGGGCCTTCTACTCGGAGGCGGCCGTGGACCTGGCGGCCTCGCTCCTCGGCGGCGGCGGCTCCGCGGTGCAGGTGGTCAACACGTACAACAAGGGGACGCTGCCCTTCCTGCCGGACGACGCGGTGATCGAGGTCCAGGCCCGGGTCGACGGGACGGGTGCCACACCCCTCGCCGTGCCGGAGCTGGACCCGCTGTACGCCGGTCTGATCGCCAACGTGACGGCGTACGAGGACCTGGCGCTGGAGGCCGCGCTGCGCGGTGGCCGCGACCGGGTGTTCAAGGCGCTGCTCTCGCACCCCCTGATCGGCCAGTTCGAGTACGCCGAGGCGCTCACCGACAAGCTGATCGCGCACAACCGGGAGCACCTCGCGTGGGCGTGAACGGTTCGGTCCTCGCGATCGACGCGGGGAACAGCAAGACCGATGTGGCACTCATCGGTGAGGACGGCACCGTGCTGTCCACGGCCCGGGGCGGCGGCTTCCAGCCGCCGGTGGTCGGTGTCGGTACGGCCGTGGATGTGCTCGGCGCCGCGGTGGAGCAGGTGCTGGCCTCGGCCGGTGCGGACGCCGGGTCCGTCGCCCATGTGTCCGCGTGTCTCGCCAACGCCGATCTGCCGGTCGAGGAGGCGCAGTTGACCGACGCCCTGCGCGCCCGTGCCTGGGGTCGCACGGTGGAGGTGCGCAACGACACCTTCGCGATCCTGCGGGCCGGGGCCGACGAGCCGCGCGGGGTGGCCGTCGTGTGCGGTGCGGGGATCAACTGTGTCGGCATGGTGCCGGACGGGCGGACCGCGCGCTTCCCCGCCATCGGCCGGATCTCCGGTGACTGGGGCGGCGGTTCGGGGCTCTCCGAGGAGGCGATGTGGTTCGCCTCGCGTGCCGAGGACGGCCGCGGTGAGCCGACCGAGCTGGCCCGCGCGCTGCCCGCGCACTTCGGGCTCGACTCGATGTACGCGCTGATCGAGGCGCTGCATCTGGGCCGGATCGAGTCCGGGCGGCGCCATGAGCTGTCGCCGGTGCTGTTCGCGACCGCCGCGGCCGGCGACGCGGTGGCGCGCGGGCTCGTGGACCGGCTGGCCGAAGAGGTCGTGGCGCTGTCCTCGGTCGCACTGTCCCGCCTCGGGCTGCTCGGGGAGGAGGCTCCGGTGGTCCTGGGCGGCAGCGTGCTGGCCGCCCGGCACCCCCAGTTGGACGACCGGATCGCCGAACTCCTCGCCCTGCGCGCCCCCAAGGCGGTGGTGCGGGTGATGAAGGAGTCCCCGGTGCTGGGCGCCGGGCTGCTCGGCCTGGACCACACGGGTGCGCCGCCCCGGGTGCACGCCAGGCTGCGGGAGCAGTACGTCTGACGGACCGCCGCGCAGGAACGTGTCGGAGACGTCCCGTAACCTTCGGGTTACGGGACGTCTTCTGCGTACGGGAACCGATCAGTTGCCCCGGACGTGTTCATGAGTGGGGAGATCGTTCCGCTTTCGGGGACTGCTCAGGGAATTGCTTCGGGGATTGCTCCGCCGATCGTCTTGATCGACGGCGTCGACCTTGATCGAATGCTGTGTGACCGCAGCTGATCACAGTTGGCTGCTTGATGGACCGGTGCAGGATCCGGGCGTTCACCATGTGGACACCGGTCCCTGCGGCCATACTTCTGGCCGGGTACCAGTCCCCCGATCGGCCGGGGGGCGGGCCACCGTCAGTGACCGAGGGGGAGGTCAAGTGACATACCCGCCGAATGTGCGGCCGGCGCCGCAGCACGCGCCGGAGCAGCAGCCTGCGGCGGCGGCGGCCGTACCCGCGCCGCCGCCACACAGCGTCCGGGCCGTGGTGACCGAGCGGCTGCGTGCCGCGGCGACCACCGAGCCCGGCCGGCTCCAGATCATCGGAGCCGTGCTCGCGCTGCTCGTCGTCGCGTTCGGGGCGGTGACGGCGTTCGAGATCAGCGACCGCGCGGCAGCCGCGAACGACGTGGTGGAACGCAGTCAGCCGCTCAGCGCGGACGCGGCGGGCATCTACCGCTCGCTGGCCGATGCCGACGCGGCGGCCGCGAGCGGCTTCCTGGCCGGACCGCAGGAGCCGAAGGCGGTCCACGACCAGTACGTGAAGGACATCGACGACGCCTCGCGGCTGCTGGTGAAGGCCGCGGCCAACACGGACTCCTCGACCGAGTCCGGCCACGAGATCACCACGCTCAACCAGGAACTCCCGCGCTACACCGGACTGATCGAGCGCGCCCGCGCCAACAACCGGCAGGGGCTGCCGCTCGGCGGCGCCTACCTCCGGTACGCGAACCAGAAGATGGCGAACGAACTGCTGCCGGCCGCCGAACGGCTCTACACGGCGGAGACGGACCGGCTCGACCAGGACTACCACTCCGCCCGGACGTGGCCGTTCTTCTCCCTCGGCATCGGCGTCATCGCGCTGGCCGTGCTGTTCTGGGCGCAGCGGCGCAACTACCGCAGGACGAACCGGGTGTTCAACCACGGTCTGCTCGCGGCGACCGCGGCGGCGACCGTGGTCCTGCTGTGGCTGGCGGTGGGGCACACGGTGGCCCGGTCCGATCTGGCCGAGGCCGACACACACGGCCAGCAGTCCCTGGACGTGCTGAACCGGGCGCGCATCGACTCCCTGAAGGCGCGCTCCAGCGAGAACCTCACGGTGGTCGCCCGTGGCGCCGTGCTCACCGCGGACGGCAAGAAGGACAAGTACGAGACCGACTACGGCACGGGCATGAAGGCACTCGGCGAAGAGCTGAGCAGGGCCGCGAAGCTCGCCGATGACACCGACGACACCGAGGGCGGCAAGCCCGTGGCGGATGCCATCAAGGCTGTCACCGAGTGGCAGAGCCGCCACCGGACCGCCCGCAAGACCGACGACGGCGGCGACTACGACACCGCGCTGGAGCAGATCATCGGGTCGGACAACTCGACGGGTCAGTCCTTCAGCCGGGTGGACGAAGCGCTGCGGAAGGCGCTCGCCCACGAGCAGAGCGAGTTCACCCAGGCCGCCAAGGACGGGCGCGGAGCCCTGGGCGGGCTGCCGATCGGGGCCGCGGCCCTCGCCGTGCTGGGCGCGGTGGCGGCGATCGTCGGGGTCAACCGCAGGCTCTCGGAGTTCCGGTGACAGGGGAAGCGATGACAGCGAAGGACCCGAGGACGGGCCCGCGGACGGCCCGCGGGGGCCGGCTGCACCGGCTGCGCGGCTGGGGCGGGGTGACCGCCATGGCCGCGGCCTGCGCGGTGACGGCATCGCTGACCCTGCTGCCGCTCTCCCACGGCGGCAAGGCCCCCTTCGACACGAAGGGCGCCGGGCCCGGGACGACCCACGCCGTTCAGGCGCGGGCCGACGACTGCACGGACCCGGAGGCCAGCCTGTCGCCCGGCCGGCCGGAGGGCGACGCGATCAAGCGGATCAGGGAGCGCGGCAAGCTGATCGCCGGCGTCGACCAGAACAGCTTCCAGTGGGGCTTCCGCAACCCGGAGTCCGGGAATCTCGAAGGCTTCGACATCGACCTGGTGCGGGCCATCGCCGAGGACATCCTGGGCAGCCCGGACAAGGTGATCTTCCGGGCGATCCCCACCAACCAGCGCATCGCCGCGCTGGAGAACGACAAGGTCGACGTCGTCGTCCGGACGATGACGATCAACTGCGCCCGGCTGGACCAGGTGTCGTTCTCCACGGCCTACTTCCAGGCCGGTCAGCAGGTCCTCGCACCGAAGGCCGACCCGAAGGCGGACGCGAAGAAGGGTGCGGAGATCACCGGCTTCAACTCCTCGCTGGCCGGCAAGCGGGTCTGCACCGCCGAGGGCTCCACCGCGTACGAGGCCCTGGAGAAGGAGTCGTTCGGCTCCGTGTTCAAGGACGAGCACGACGGCACCGAGGCCGACGAGGACCAGCTCACCGTCCCCAACCAGCTGGACTGCCTCGTGCGGCTCCAGATGGGTGAGGTCGACGCGGTCGTCACGGACAACGCCCTCGCGGCCGGCCAGGCCGCCCAGGACCCTGCCGTGGAGCTCAAGGGCGCCCCCTTCACCACCGAGTACTACGGCGTGGCCACGAAGAAGGGCGCGGACGACCTGGTGTCCCGGGTCAACAAGGTGCTGGCCGGCTACCGCTCCGGTGGCGCGAACAGCCCCTGGATGATCTCGTACCGCCACTGGCTGGCCGACGGCCTGCCTGGCATAGAGGAGCCACCGGCGCCCAAGTACCGGGACAACTAGGGCGTTTCGTTTGGATCAGGCCGGATCAGGGGGCACAGGCACCCGGACGGCGGGTTGGCAGCACTGATCCTGCCGGGCCCCCGCCCGGCAGGAAGAGCGGAGAGGTGATCGATGGGCGTCGCGGGCCCCTTCCCCAGCTACGCGGCCCGGCCTCCCGGCCCGGTCATGGACCGGGACGAGGCCGACCGTGCGCTGGCCCGGCTCGGTGCGGAGCACGAGGCGATCGAGACCTCGCTCCTGGCCCTGCAGGACCACGCCGGGCGCCGGCTGCTGGAGGGCGCCGACCTCACCGGTGTCACCAAGGAGCGCTGGAGCACCACCGAACAGTCGATCACGCTGCTGTGGACCTACTTCGACGCGTACGCGGGGGCGCTGAACCGGGCGCGTGAGGTGCGGTCCCGGCGTCGTCAGCCCAACCGCGAGGACCTGGTGGCACTCACCGAGCTGCTGCGTGGCCAGGGGGTGACGGTGGCGCATGCCGCCGCCGCCCACGATCCGTCGATCACCGGCCCGGCCCGGCTCTCGGAGCGCTTCACGCTGGAGGAACTGGTCCAGCGGATGAACGAGCTGTACGCGCGCTCGCTCGACATGGTCGTCGCCTCCGACTCCGTGTGGTCCGCGATGCCCGCCCGGATAGATCTGCTCGCCGCCGAACTGCGCCGCACCCACTCGCTGGCGCACTCGGTCGGCGTACGGCCCGGGGAGCACCCGGCGGGCGACGACCTGGAGTCGATCGTCCAGGAGCTGACCACGCTGCGAGTGCAGGTCATCTCCGACCCGCTGGCGTTCTGGCTTCCGGGGCCCGGCAGTTCGGCGCCGGGTGGCGGCCGCCCGGACACGGCGCGCTACGACCGGGCGGCGCGCGCGCTGGACGAGGTGCGGCGGGAGGTCGAGGCGGTGCTCGCGGTCCGGCAGGACGCCGAGCAGCGCCTCGTCCAGCTGCGCGATGTCCTGTCCCGGGCCGACCGCACCCTGGCAGAGGCCAGGGCGGCGCGCGGTGAGGTGCTGGCGAAGATCGCCGCCTCCGAGGTGCCCGCGGTCAACGGCCCGCCGACAGCGCTGCAGGAGCGGCTGGCCGTGGCGTCGGAGTACCGCAGGCACGCGCAGTGGCACCGGCTCTCACCGCTTCTGGAGTCCCTGGAGCAGCAGGCCGGCGAGGAGTTGCTGCGAGCCCGGGAACAGCTGACGGCGGTCACGGCTCCGCTGGCCGTCCGGGCGGAGCTGCGCGGCCGGCTCGACGCGTACAAGGCGAAGGTGGCCCGGCACGGCCTGGCGGAGGACCCGGTCCTCATCGAGCGTTACGACGCGGCGCGCCGGATGTTGTGGAGCGCGCCGTGCGATCTGCGGGTCGCGGCGCTGACGGTGCAGCGCTATCAGGACGCGGCGCTGGACATGCTGGCCGGGCGCGGGCCGTCCGGCCCCGAGGACCGGTGGGGGCGCCTGTGAGACGGCCGGGTTTCTTGGGGCACATGGTGTGCATGACGGATAGTGACGGAGCATCGTGGCCGCCGCGGCGGCGGGGCGAACAGGGGGAATGATCATGAGTACGCAGTGCCAGCGCCCCTCGTGCGAGGGCAACTACGAGGACATGGGCGGCGGTGAGCTGTACTGCGACACCTGCGGTCTGGCACCGGTCGTCTCGCCGAACGGCATGGTGAGTTCGCCGCCCACCGGTATCGCGGTCGGCGGCCGGGGCAGCAACAGCACCTCGGCCCGCAGCAGTTCGCAGTCCTCGTCGAGGGCTTCCTCGCGGTCCTCCTCACGCTCGTCGACGTCGCGGCGTTCGGTGTCGGGGCGGCTCTCGCGCGCGCTGTCCGGAAGCACCACGTCGCGTTCGGTCTCGGTGCGTTCCTCCGCCAGGTCGACCGGTTCCTCCAGCCGCAACCGGCTGGGCGCCGGGCTGGTGCTCGTACCGGACGTGCCGCGCCCCGATCCGCGCACCGCGGTGATGAAGAACCCGGAGGTGCCGGAGCGCAAGCGTTTCTGCTCGCGTTCGGACTGTGGGGCGCCGGTGGGCCGGGCCCGGGGTGAGCGGCCGGGGCGTACGGAGGGGTTCTGCACCAAGTGCGGCCACCCGTACTCATTCGTGCCCAAGCTCACGGGGGGCGACATCGTCCACGGGCAGTACGAGGTCGCGGGCTGTCTGGCGCACGGCGGCCTCGGCTGGGTGTATCTCGCGGTGGACCGTGCGGTCTCCGACCGGTGGGTGGTGCTCAAGGGTCTGCTCGACACCGGCGACCAGGACGCCATGGCGGCGGCCATCTCGGAGCGCCGGTTCCTCGCCGAGATCGAGCACTCCAACATCGTCCGGATCTACAACTTCGTCGAGCACCTCGACCAGCGGACCGGCTCCCTCGACGGCTACATCGTCATGGAGTACGTCGGCGGCAAGGCGCTCAAGGAGATCGCCAACGAGCGCCGCACCCCGGCCGGGAAGCGGGATCCGCTGCCGGTCGAGCAGGCGTGCGCGTTCGGCATCGAGGCTCTGGAGGCGCTGGGCCACCTGCACAGCCGCAACCTCCTGTACTGCGACTTCAAGGTCGACAACGCGATCCAGACCGAGGACCAGCTGAAGCTGATCGACATGGGCGCGGTCCGCCGGATGGACGACGAGGAGTCGGCCATCTACGGCACGGTGGGGTACCAGGCGCCGGAGGTCGGGGAGGCGGGCCCTTCGGTGGCCTCCGACCTGTACACGGTCGCGCGGACGCTCGCGGTGCTCACCTTCGACTTCCAGGGGTACACGAACATCTTCGTGGACTCGCTGCCGGACCCGGACAACATCGAGGTGTTCCGGACCTACGAGTCGTTCTACCGGCTGCTGGTGCGGGCGACCGATCCCGATCCGGCACGACGGTTCGCCTCCGCCTCGGAGATGGCGGAGCAGCTGACGGGCGTGCTGCGCGAGGTGGTGTCGCTGCAGACCGGGCGCCCGCGTCCGGCTCTTTCGACGCTGTTCGGTGCGGAGTTGCGCGTCACCGACACCGAGCTCTTCACCCTCCGGACCGGTGATGTCTCCCGTCTGGGTGCCAGGTCGCCGGAGCCCGGCCGGCCCGGGCTCTTCGGGCGGCGGCGGGGTGGCCGAGCGCCGGTGGCGCATCCCGCCTCCCCGCCGGCCCCCGTGGCGCCGCCGGGCGGTGTCCCGGGCGCGCTGCCGGCCGGCCGGCCTCCCGGGTTCACCGCGGAGGCCGGACCACTGCCCTCCACCACCACACACGTCCGCGGCGGCACTCCGGGCGGCGCGGGGAACGGCGCCCCGCTCCCGTACGCGCAGACCCAGGCGCCCATTCCGGCCCCCCGGGCCCCGGTCGCGGGTCCGGGCACGGTGCCGGGGCCGCACAGCGCGAACGGCCCCCGGCTTGCCGGGCTCGACGTGCGCGGGACCTCGCTCGCACTGCCGGTCCCCCGCGTCGACGCGAGTGACCCCAACGCGGGTTTCCTCGCCGGGGTGATGGCTTCGGCGCCCGCCGAACTGATTGCCGCACTGCAGGCCGTGCCGGCCGCCTCGCTGGAGACGCGGCTGCGCGAGCTGCGGGCCCTGCTGGAGATGAACGACCTCGGCGGCGCGAGGGAGACCCTGGCCTCGCTGGAGGCGCAGCACGCGGACGACTGGCGGGTGGTCTGGTACCGCGGGCTCACCTCCCTGGTGTCCGGTGACAAGGAGAACGCGGCG
This sequence comes from Streptomyces sp. NPDC087901, assembly GCF_044742205.1. Taxonomy (NCBI): domain Bacteria; kingdom Bacillati; phylum Actinomycetota; class Actinomycetes; order Kitasatosporales; family Streptomycetaceae; genus Streptomyces; species Streptomyces sp. NPDC087901. The sequence continues at coordinate 368,236 of NZ_JBIUUC010000001.1, read as the reverse complement.
CTGTCCTTCGACGCGGTCTACGACGCGTTTCCCGGGGAGCCCGCACCGAAGCTGGCCCTCGGCATCTGCGCGGAGGTCCTGGGTCAGCTGGACAACGCCGCCGAGTACTACCGGCTGGTCTGGATGACCGACCCGAGCTTCGTGAGCGCGGCGTTCGGCCTGGCCCGGGTGCAGATCGCGGCCGGGGACCGGACCGGCTCCGTCAGGACCCTGGAGTCGGTGCCGGAAGCGTCGATCCACTTCACGGCGGCCCGGGTCGCCGCGGTGCGGGCCCGGCTGCGGGAGCGGGCCCCGGACGAGCCGTTGATCACCGATCTGATGGCGGCGTCGGCCCAGGTCTCGGGGCTGGCCGGTCTCGGCCTGGACGCGGTGCGCCGCGAGCAGTTGTCGACCGAGGTGCTGGGGACGGCCCTCGACTGGGTACTCTCCGGTAGTCCCACGGCTCGGCCCTCGGACCCGAAGTCGGCCCCGTACACCGGGGCGCAGGGGCCGAAGACGCTGCTCGGCAGTGAGCTGGACGAGCGCGGCCTGCGTTTCGGGCTGGAGAGGTCGTACCGGATGCTCGCCCGGCTTGCTGAGCCCGGTGACGAGAGGATCGAACTGGTGGAGCGGGCCAACCGTTTCCGCCCCCGAACGTGGGTGTGAACATGTCGCAGAAGCACCAGGAGACTGCCTTGTCGAGGTGTCCCGGCTGCCAGGAGCCGCTGGAGCCGGGGGACCTGTTCTGCGGTGCGTGCGGGTACGACCTTTCGGCCGTGCCCGAGCCGCCGCAGGACCACCCGACGATCGCCATCGCCGTCCCGGCCGGGAAGTCCGCGCCGGGTGCCGGCTTCGGGCCGGCCCCCGGGACGGCGGAGCCGGGGCACGGGCGAGTGCCCGGCTCCGCCCCGGGCGCGGAGCGTTCGGCGCCGCCGCCCGTCGGCGGCGCTCAGGGCGTCCGCTTCGACGGGCCCGACGCGTCGGGCGACTTCGAGCTGGCCGCGCCCGCGGCTCCGGCGGAGGCGGCGCCCGATCCCCGCACCTCCCCCGACCCCACGCTGACCCCGTCGGCCGGCACCAAGGTGTGTGTGGCCTGCCGGGCCGGTCGTGTCGACAACGACGGCTACTGCGAGAACTGCGGCCACGCCCAGCCGCGCGAGCGCGACCACATGGAGCAGGAGCTCGAGTCGGTCGCCGCCGTCAGCGACCGCGGACTGCGTCATCACCGCAACGAGGACTCCTTCGCGGTGTCGACCACCGCGTTGCCGGACGGCTCCCCGGCGGTCGTCGCGATCGTCTGCGACGGGGTGTCGTCGGCCAGCAGGCCCGACGAGGCCTCGGCCGCCGCCGCGTACACCGCCAACGAGGCGCTGCTGGAGTCGCTGCCGCGCGGCACGCATCCGCAGCAGGCGATGCACGAGGCGATCGTCGCCGCCGCCGAGTCGGTCAACCGGCTGGCGCAGGACCCCGGTCAGGCCCAGGAGCACGATCCGCACCGCCACCAGAACGCCCCGGCGTGCACGCTGGTCGGCGCGATCATGGCGAGCGGTCTGCTGGTCGTCGGCTGGGTCGGCGACAGCCGCGTGTACTGGGTGCCCGAGGACCGGAGCAGTCCGCCGGCCCGGCTCACCGAGGACGATTCCTGGGCCGCGCAGATGGTCGCAGCCGGCCTGATGAACGAGGCGGAGGCGTACGCCGACGAGCGCGCCCACGCCATCACGGGCTGGCTCGGCGCGGACGCCTACGAACTTGAGCCGCACACCGCGTCGTTCAAACCGGACCGGTCGGGACTCGTGGTGGTCTGCACGGACGGCCTGTGGAACTACGCGGAGTCCGCGGCCGAAATGGCCGCCGCGGTGCCCGAGGACGCGTACGAACGGCCTCTGCACGGCGCCCAGGTGCTGGTGGGGCACGCCCTGGACGGCGGGGGCCACGACAACGTAACAGTGGCCCTGGTGCCGTTCGCCGTGGCACCGCAAGGGGCAGGATCCGCCTGAAGCAGTGGGTCCCTCTAAGTCCCGTTCCGTCCAGACCCGTTCCGCCCAGACCCGCTCCATCCGGTCCCGTTCCGCCCAGACCCGTTCCGTCCGCCCCCGCATCCCCGATGCCTTTGTCCGCACATCAGTCTTCATCTGACATGTGGAGCCTCAAGGAGCCGATCAGATGGCCAACTTCTCCAAGTCGAACGTGCCGCAGTTCTCCGTCGAGGTGTATCAGAACGAATATCTGCCCGAGGGCGGCCGTGAGGTCAACGGCATCATCACGGTCACCTCCACCGGGGGCGGCACCACCGGCGGTGTTCCGCTGACGGGTGGGGCGACCTCGCAACTGCCGGGCGGCGCGGCGAACGCAGCCGTGGTGATCATGGTGGACTGCTCGGGTTCGATGGACTACCCGCCCACGAAGATGCGCAATGCCCGCGACGCGACGGCGGCGGCGATCGACACCCTGCGCGACGGCACGTCCTTCGCCGTGGTGGGCGGCACGCACGTGGCCAGGGAGGTCTACCCGGGCAACGGGCGGCTCGCCGTCGCCGATGCGCAGACCAAGGCCCAGGCGAAGGAGGCCCTGCGTCGGCTCAGCGCGGGCGGCGGTACGGCGATCGGGACCTGGCTGCGGCTGACGGACCGGCTGCTCGGCGCCGCCGACGTGGAGATCCGGCACGGGATCCTGCTGACGGACGGACGGAACGAGCACGAGGCCCCGGAGGATCTGCGGGCCGCGCTCGACGCGTGCGCGGGCCGGTTCACGTGCGACGCCCGCGGCGTGGGCACCGACTGGGAGGTGAAAGAGGTCACAGCGATCGCCTCCGCGCTGCTCGGCACGGCCGACATCGTCGCCGACCCGGCGGGGCTGGCCGCGGACTTCACGCAGATGATGGGGAACGCGATGGGCAAGGAGGTCGCGGACGTCGCGCTGCGGCTCTGGACCCCGGTCGGCGTGGAGATCAAGTTCGTGAAGCAGGTCGCGCCGACCGTGGCCGAACTGACCGACCGGCGCACGGAGGCCGGTCCCCGCGCAGGCGACTATCCCACCGGTTCCTGGGGCGACGAGTCCCGCGACTACCACGTATGTGTGCAGGTGCCGGAGGCCGGCATCGGGCAGGAGATGCTGGCTGCCCGCGTCTCGCTGATCCTTCCCGCCCCAGCGGGCGGTACGCCCCAGACGCTCTCGCAGGGGCTGGTACGGGCGGTGTGGACCGACGACATGGTGGCCTCGACCTCGATCAATCCGCAGGTCGCGCACTACACGGGCCAGGCGGAACTGGCACAAGTCATCCAGCAGGGGCTCGATGCGCGCAAGTCGGGAGACTTCGACGGCGCGACGGCCAAACTCGGCCGGGCGGTGCAGCTGGCATCGGCGTCCGGGAACGAGGACACTGCGAAACTGCTTTCGAAGGTGGTAGATGTCGTCGACGCGGCGACCGGTACTGTGCGACTGAAGGCGAAGGTCGCGGATGCGGACGAGATGACACTCGAAACGCGCTCCACGAAGACGGTTCGCGTCAAGAAATAACCACATATCCGCACTGACGAGCCGCCCGACCGGCCAGGTCCGCCGGGCGGCTACGCAAGGAAAATGACGGCCCCCGGGGCCGGACGAGGAGAGGGGGAAGCGCCGACATGCCGACCTGCCCGAACGGACACCAGTCGGGTTCCGAGGACTGGTGCGAGGTCTGCGGCCACCGCATGGCCGAGGCGGGCGCGCCTGCGGGCGCCGTTCCCCCGCCGCCTCCCCCGCCACCCGCGCCCGGCTACGGATACCCGCAGGGCCACGGCCCCGATGCGACCCAGCAGGCCGAACTCTGCCCCCAGTGCCGCACCCCGCGGGAGCCCATGGCGCCCTTCTGCGAGGAGTGCCGCTGGAACTTCCTCACGAACACCGCGACGTCGTACACGCCGCTGGCACCGCAGCACGGCGTTCCGGGTGGTCCGGGCGGTCCCGGTGGTCCGGGCGGTCCCGGTGGTCCGGTCCCCGGTCTCAATCTGCCGCCGGGCTTCCAGGCTCAGCAGCAGCAGGGCCCGCCGCAGCCGCGCGAGCCCCGCGATCCGTTCGAGTACCAGAGTTCGCGCCCCTCGCAGGTGAACCGGTCGGCCGAGCCGCTCTCCTCCGGCCCGGGCCAGCCCGGGCCTCCGGGACCGGGGCAGCATTCCCCTCACCCGTTCCAGCAGCAGGGCCCGCCGCCTCCGCCGCCGTTCCAGCAGCAGGGGCACCAGGGGGGCCCGCAGGGTTTCCCGCAGGGCCAGCAGCACGCCCAGCAGCAGAACTCGCCGCAGGGCTCGCCTCCCCCGCCGTTCCAGCAGCAGGGCCCGCCGCCCCCGCCCCCGTTCCAGCAGGGACAGCAGGGCCCGCCGCCCCCGTTCCAGCAGGGACAACAGGGCCCTCCGCCGCCCTTCCAGCAGGGACAGCAGGGACAGCAGGGACCGCCCCCGCCGCCGTTCCAGCAGCAGAGCGCGTCGCCCGCGTTCCAGCAGACGGCTCCCCCGGTCTTCGAGCAGCCGGGACCGCCGGCCCCGCCGCAGCCGCAGGCGCCCCAGACCGGCGGTGACGACTGGCTGCTGTCGCCGCCCTCGCAGGCCCAGGGCCCGCAGAGTCCGATGCAGCAGCAGCCGTACCCGGGCCAGAACCAGGGGCCGGGCCAGGCCCAGGGTCCCGGGCCGGACCAGGGCCAGGCTCATGGGCAAGGTCAGGGCCATGGGCAAGGTCAGGGGCAGGCTCCGCAGTCCATGAACTGGACCGCGGTCATCGCGCCCGACCGCGAGTACTTCCTGGCGATGATGCAGCGCAGCGGCCCCGAGGCCACCGGGCTCAACCTCCCGGCGTACTCCCCGGAGCAGCAACTGCCGCTCATCGGCAACCAGATCACCATCGGCCGCCGTCGGCACAGCACGGGCGAGTCCCCCGACATCGACCTGTCCGTGCCCCCGGAGGACCCGGGTGTCTCGCACCAGCACGCGGTGTTGGTGCAGCAGCCGGACAGCAGTTGGGCCGTGGTCGACCAGAACTCGACGAACGGCACCACGCTCAACGGCGCCGAGGACCCGATCCAGCCCTACGTCCCCGTACCGCTCCAGGACGGCGACCAGGTGCACGTCGGGGCGTGGACGACGATCACGATCCGCCGGGACTGACCGGCTCGGACGCATACGCGGCCGGCGAGGGGGTGACCACCCCGTCGCCGGCCGCCGTGCTGTCGGAGGCCCGCATCACAGCCCTCATCACCCGCCCCGCACATAGTTCGCACCACGAATATCAGCAGACTGACGCGAAGGCTCCACTCCCACCGAGGCCGATCCTTCACGGCCTGCCGTATTCTGGGCGAATGCGAAAGGCCGAGCACGGAAAGATGGGGGTCGTCACCGCATTGGTGCGCTCCTCGTTCCTGGTGAATGCCGTGTATGCCGATTCCGGCCGCGAGCACGGAATCACCGCACAGCAGGGGCAGCTGCTGTGCGTGCTGATGGTGCAGCCGTACGGGATGAGCGAGCTCGGCGCGATGCTGGGGCTGGCGAAGTCGAGCCTCACCGGCCTGGTGGACCGCAGCGTCCAGCGCGGCCTGGTGCGCCGCGAGCCCGACCCCGAGGACGGCCGCGCGGTCCGGGTCGCCCTGACCTCGGCGGGCGACGTCCTGGCGGACGCGTTCTACGCCGAAACCTGCCACCGGGTGGACGCCCTGTCGGCGGGCCTCGACGAGGCGGACCGCGAGCAGCTTGCGACGCTGCTCGGCCGGCTGGTACTGAGCAACAAGGTGCCGGTGGTCTTCATGGAGCCCGAGGAGGGCGCCCCGCCCGCGCCCGTCCGCTGAGCGCCACGGGCCTTACCCGCGAGCCACTCCGAACAGCGCGGCAAACCGGCCGGTGAACAGGTCCACGCCCTTGTACTCGCTGACCGCCGACGCCGGCAGGAGGGCGGGCCCATCGGGCGTGGGCACCTGCCCCACCCCGCCACCGGGGCCGAGCGGCAGCAGCACCGAGGGGACGGGGGACGGCCGGTAGGTGGCCGTGGGCCGCCCTCCGCGCACCTGGGCGAGGATGTTCTCCGCGACCACCTCGGCGTGCTTCATGGCATATCCGGCCATCTTGGCCTCGGCCAAGTCCGTGATGTCCCCGAGCGCGTAGATGTGGTCGTGGCCCTCGACGTTGAGCGTCTCGGTGACCCGGACCCGGCCCTGCGGGGTGCGTACGGCGACCCGGCCGTCGGCGAGGTAGTCGCTGTTGGTGCTCCCGCCGTAGCAGCGGAACCAGATGTCGGCGGAGATCTCTTCGCCATCGGTGGTGGCCACCGTGAAGGACTTGCCCCGGCCCGGCCCGGTGGGCGGCTGCTCGGCCAGGGCGGTGCCCAGTCGCAGCTCCACACCCAGCGCGTCCAGCTGCCGGAGCAGTTCCTCGCGGAACTCCGGCAGGAAGCCCGGTACCAGTCGGCCGGCGGGATCGGTGATGATCACGTGCTTGCCCGGCCACACCGCCTTGATCTCGCCGGCGAGTTCCAGCCCGACCGGCCCGGCGCCGGCGATCAGGACCCGCTCGGCTGCGGCCAGTTCGGCGTGGGCCTCGTGGATGCGCTCCAGAGCCTCTCCGGAGAGGTCGGTGTCCATCTTGGCCGGGAACGGGTAGTCCGAACCGGTGGCGAGGACCAGCCGAGCAGCCTCGATCCGCTCCCCCGACGCCAGGGTGACTCCGCCGGGGTCCACCGAGGCGGCACGCTCACGGATGACGGTGCCGCGCCGCAGCAGGGTGTCGTAAGGAAAGAAGATATGCCCCGCCCAGTCGGGCCGGACCAGCGCCCGCAGCGCCCCCGCCGCATGGACGAACGCGTCCTTGGGATCTATGAGTACGACATCGGTCTCCTCGTCGAGCGCTTTCGCGACCGCAGCGCCGCCGTATCCCCCACCGATGACCACAACCGTACGGTCCACGTCTTCTCCCCGCCTGATTCCACTCGCCACGTTTCCCACTCCCACCATGATCTGAATCAATCATTCGCGACACGAACCGTCTATCGTTCGCAACACGAACCATACTAGTTCGCATCACGAATTACAGGAGGAGTCAGAAGAGAGAGCCAGAAGAGAGCCAGGAAAGAACCGGGAAGGAACTTCGGCGACCCCCCGCCACCGGCACGCGGCGAGGAGGGATGGCGCGATCCGCGCCCCCGGGCCGCCGTGCCCGGCGGGCGCGTCTGCGACCATGGACGGGTGACTGAGAATCCGCACGACACGCTGCAGGAGCTGACCTTCTACGAGCTGGTCGGCGGCGAGGAGACCTTCCGGCGCCTGGTCCACCGCTTCTACCAGGGAGTGGCCGGGGACCCGCTGCTGCGGCCGATGTACCCGGAGGAGGATCTGGGCCCGGCCGAGGAGCGGTTCACGCTGTTCCTGATGCAGTACTGGGGCGGCCCCCGCACCTACAGCGAGGAGCGCGGACACCCCCGGCTGCGGATGCGGCACGCGCCGTTCCAGGTGGACCGCGCAGCGCACGACGCCTGGCTGAGCCACATGCGGGTGGCTCTGGACGAACTCGGGCTGGCCCCGGAGCACGACCGGCAGCTGTGGGACTACCTCACCTATGCGGCCGCCTCGATGGTGAACACCGAGGGCTGAGCCCGGTCGATTGAGTGGGGAATCCGGCACTCCACCACCGGACATCGATCCCGGGTGGAGCGAGCAGGCCTGCGGGGAGGCGGCCCGGGGCCCGGAGGCCGCCGCACAACCCCGTACAGGACTGCCGGGGAGGGGATCCGGAGGCCCGGAGGCCGCCGCGCAACCCCGAACAGGACTGCCGGAGAAGGGCCCGAGGCCGCCTCATGACCCGGGGCGGGACTGCCCGGGCGCGGCCCGGGGCCCGCTATAGGATCCGCGCATGACGACGTCCGAACGCGAGATCACCGAGCCGGTCGACCTCTGTCTGCCCGACGGGAGTCTGAATCCGGCTGCGGTCGGCTGGTCCCGGGTCCCGCTTCACCGCGCCAATCTGCGCGGCTGGGGCCGCACGAAGCGCTGGGAGTACTGGTGCGTGACGACGCCCACCCATCTGGTGGCGCTGACCGTCAGTGACCTCGACTTCCTCGCTCTGAACACCGTCTACCTGCTCGAGTACGCACCGGGCGGGCTGGAATCGGAGCGCACCGCGATCATCCCCGGCGGCTTCGGCGTCGAGCTCCCCGACACCGTCGCGGGCGCCCCCGGCTCCAGGGACGTGGTGGTCGGACCCGAGCGGCCGTCCAGCGGCAAGGTGCGCGTCGAGATCCGCGACGAGAACGCCGGCACCCGGCTGAGGGCCCGCTGCCTGACCCCGGACCGGCTTCCGCTGGAGGTCGACATCCTGGTCGCCCGGCCTCCGGAGCACGAGTCGCTCTCCGTCGTCGTACCGTGGAGCGAACGGCGGTTCCAGTACACCTCCAAGCACACCGCACTCCCCGCGTCCGGCCGGGTCAGGATCGGCAGCGAATTCCTGGACTTCGACGGGGACGACACCTGGGCCGTCCTGGACCACGGCCGCGGCCGCTGGCCGCGCACGGTCGACTGGAACTGGGGCGCCGCGTCCGGACGCACCGACGGGCACACGGTGGGCCTCCAGTTCGGCGGGCGCTGGACGACGGGCACCGGCTCCACGGAGAACGGGCTCTGCGTGGACGGACGGCTGACCAAGATCGGCGAGGAACTCGACTGGCGGTGGTCCACGACCGACTTCCTCGCGCCCTGGACCATCCGTACGCCGTCGTCCGACCAGGTCGACCTGACGTTCACCCCGTTCCACAACCGGTCGACACGCACGGAGACCGGCCTGATCGACAACCGCACCGACCAGTGCTTCGGCTACTACGACGGGCGTGTCCGCACCGACGACGGCACGGAGATCGCGGTGGAACGGCTGCTGGGCTGGGCCGAGGACGTCCACATGCGCTGGTGACAGCGGCCTGTGGGGCTCTTACCCGCCCACGGAGACGGCGAGCGTCCCCAGGCCCCCCGCCGCGCCGGCCCGCCGCAGGGCGATGGACCCGTAGGGGGTACGCAGCCGCAGCCACGCACCGGTGGCCAGCAGGGCCACGGGAAAATCGGGGGCGGCACGCAGAAAACCGAGCGCCTGGGCCGCATGCACAGCGCGCAGCGGAAGCTCCGTACCACCGACGGTCCGTGACCAGATGTCGCGCCCGATGAGGTCCCGCTCCGCGCGCGTACGCCGGTCCTCGGGCAGGGCTTCGTCGCGGGTACGGAACTCTGCGACGGCGTCGGTCAGCGCAGCGCGCAGGGAGAGGGAGTCGGGCAGCCCCGGCCGTTCCTCCCAGCCGCCGCGCGGAGGCAGGACACCCGTCCACGGCGGACCGGTGACCGGCGCGGGGACCGCACCGGAGCCGGTCGACTCCTCCAGCGACTCCAGGAACTCACCGGCGGACACGGTCACATCGAATTCATGCGCACCGTCGAACCGCACCGCCCGGATCGCCAAGACCTCGAACGACGGTGGCCGGCCGAACACGGCCAGCGCACCGCCGCCCGCCTGCAGCCGTACGGCCGCGGCACGGTCGTAGTGGAGCAGCCGGCCGAGGAAGGCCGCGAGATCTGCGGCCTCCCTCGCGTCGGCGAACTGCAGGGACTGCACGGGCGCGGTCATACTGCCGCGGGCTCCTCGGCCAGATACTCCTGGAGGAAGAGCTTCTCCTCCGCCGAGATCCGCCGCGGGCGCTCCTCGGCCAGGTTGTACGGGACGACAACGGTCGACGCCCGTACGTACACCTGCTCCGGATCCTTGATCTCGTACGCGATCGTGAGCGAAGCGGCGCCTATCTTCGTGACCCATGACTCGACGGTCACCGGCGCGTGCCGGTGGACCAGCGGGCGCACGTAGTCGATCTCGTGCCGGGCCACGACGGAACCGCCCGCGAAGGACGGCGAGCCGTCCCCCGGCGCCAGCCGGAACATGAAGTCGATGCGCGCCTCCTCCAGGTAGCGGAGGAAGACCACGTTGTTGACGTGGCCGAAGGCGTCCATGTCCGACCAGCGCAGCGGGCAGCTGTAGATGTGACGTGCCAAGACGATCAGCCTCGCGTGAGCTTCTTGTACGTGGCACGGTGCGGGCGGGCCGCGTCCGCACCGAGACGCTCGACCTTGTTCTTCTCGTACGACTCGAAGTTGCCCTCGAACCAGTACCACTTGGACTCGCCCTCGTAGGCGAGGATGTGGGTGGCGACTCGGTCCAGGAACCAGCGGTCGTGGGAGATGACCACGGCCGCACCGGGGAACTCCAGCAGCGCGTTCTCGAGCGAGGACAGGGTCTCGACGTCGAGGTCGTTGGTGGGCTCGTCGAGGAGCAGCAGGTTGCCGCCCTCCTTGAGCGTCAGCGCCAGGTTGAGGCGGTTGCGCTCACCACCGGAGAGCACACCGGCCGGCTTCTGCTGGTCCGGGCCCTTGAAGCCGAACGCGGAGACGTACGCCCGCGACGGCATCTCGACCTGGCCGACGTTGATGTAGTCCAGCTCGTCCGAGACGACGGCCCACAGCGTCTTCTTCGGGTCGATGTTGGCGCGGCTCTGGTCGACGTACGAGATCTTGACCGTGTCGCCGACCTTGATGGAGCCGCTGTCCGGCGTCTCCAGGCCCTGGATCATCTTGAACAGCGTGGTCTTGCCCGCACCGTTCGGACCGATGATGCCGACGATGCCGTTACGCGGCAGCGTGAACGACAGGTCGTCGATGAGGACCTTGTCGCCGAAGGCCTTCGAGAGGTTCTCGACCTCGACGACGATGGAACCGAGCCGCGGGCCCGGCGGAATCTGGATCTCCTCGAAGTCCAGCTTCCGCATCTTGTCCGCCTCGGCCGCCATCTCCTCGTACCGGGCGAGACGGGCCTTGGACTTGGTCTGGCGCCCCTTGGCGTTCGACCGCACCCACTCCAGCTCTTCCTTGAGCCGCTTCTGCCGCTTCTCGTCCTTGCGGCCCTCGACCTTGAGGCGGGTGGACTTCTTCTCCAGGTACGTGGAGTAGTTGCCCTCGTACGGGATGGCGCGGCCGCGGTCGAGCTCGAGGATCCACTCGGCGACGTTGTTCAGGAAGTACCGGTCGTGGGTGACGGCGACCACGGCGCCCGCGTACTTCGAGAGGTGCTGCTCCAGCCAGTTCACCGACTCGGCGTCGAGGTGGTTGGTGGGCTCGTCGAGCAGCAGCAGGTCGGGCGCCTCGATGAGGAGCTTGCAGAGCGCGACGCGGCGCTTCTCACCACCGGACAGGTTGGTGACGGCCCAGTCACCGGGCGGGCAGCCCAGCGCGTCCATGGCCTGCTCCAGCTGAGCGTCCAGGTCCCACGCGTTGGCGTGGTCCAGGTCCTCCTGGAGCTTGCCCATCTCGTCCATGAGCGCGTCGGAGTAGTCGGTCGCCATGAGCTCGGCGACCTCGTTGAAGCGCTTGAGCTTGCCCATGATCTCGGCGGCGCCGTCCTGGACGTTCTCCAGAACGGTCTTCGACTCGTCGAGGTGGGGCTCCTGCATGAGGATGCCGACGCTGAACCCGGGCGACAGGAAGGCGTCACCGTTGGACGGCTGCTCCAGGCCCGCCATGATCTTCAGCACCGTGGACTTACCGGCACCGTTGGGACCCACCACACCGATCTTCGCGCCGGGCAGGAAGCTCAGCGTCACGTCGTCAAGGATGACCTTGTCGCCGTGCGCCTTGCGTGTCTTGCGCATCGTGTAGATGTACTCAGCCAAGAGAAACCGTCCGGCAATCGATGAGTGGGCAGATACACCCCATCTTGCCTGACGGCTACCTCTTGACGGAAACCCGTATCACGCGGGACCTGTGACCTGCCCCTTCCTCCGGGCCGGTAGCCGGCCCTTCATCCCGGCCGGTAACTGGCCTGTCACTGCTTGTCGCATGACTGCCCGAGGAGAGGGAGCCGCTTGCACCCCTGTCAGGTGTCGAGCGGCATATGAGGCAAATGCTCATCAAAAGGCTAGGGTCGAGAAGTGAGCCGAATGGAGAGGACCGCCGAGGGTTCGGGGCCGTTCACGACTCGGCTGGCCTGGCGCCTCAGCGATGGGGGCACGGCCGTCTGGGAGTCGCGGCCGGCACGCAAGCGCGGTCTGCTCACCGTGCGGGCAGCAGGCGAGTCCGAGCCCCGCTCCCGAAGAGCGGACAGCGCCTCGGTCGGCCGTCTCCGCAGGCTGAATGCCATTGCGGCGGGCACGTTCGCGGTGGGCGGGGGCTTATTCGCCACTGGGGCCGCGGTGGCTCAGTTCGGCACGGGTGACGCGACGGGTGCCTGGATCTACTTCGTCGGCGGCCTGTTCTTCAACACCGGCGGATATGTGTCGCTGCTCCAGGCGGTCAATGCTCCTCGCCAGGACGGCGGAATCGGGGCGCTTGCCGCTCGGCGCTGGAGGTGGTGGAGCTACGAGCCCGGCCGCATCGACTGGCTGAGTACGTTCCTGCTGTTCGTAGGAACGCTTGTGTTCGGCATCAACCTGCTGAGTTCCTTGTTGCAGGGCCTTTCGGTACAGCAGGTGAACAGGCTGGTCTGGGCCCCCGACATGGTCGGGTGCACCCTGTTCCTTCTCTCGGGGCACTTTGCCCTGGTCGAGGTCTGCCACGGCCGACCGGGAATCCGTCCCCGCGATCTCGGCTGGTGGATCGTCGCGGTCAACCAACTCGGGTCCGTGCTCTTCCTGGGCGCGGCACTGGCCGACTTCACCCGCCCCGCGACGGGAAGCCTCGTGAACATCGACATCGCCAACTGGGGCACCCTTACGGGAGCGCTCTGTTTCTCCGCCGGAGGGGTGCTCCAGTACTTCGAGCGCCCATGATCCCCAAGTTCGCGGAGGGTGCTCGACGGACGCCGGTGAGGGCCACGGAGTCTCAAGGGGCGAGTCGGCCCATCAGCGGTCCTGCAGACCGCCGTGGTGGGAGCCACCATGGGCTCGAATCCCCTGCCCACCGCAGATGACGGCCCCTGACCAGGTGCCTCCGTACGGCCCTCACGTGGAACAGGGGCCGTACGGAGGCGAATGCCGGGAAGGCCCCCGCCGGAGCCATGTACGAGTGGCCCACGCTCAGTGGCTTCGCGAGCAGCAGGTTTCGGAGCTGATCTGTCGACCGACTGCTACGTACTGATACGTGACGGTCAACGCGGCCTTCCGTGGCCCCCGGACCCGTCTGACGGGCTTCCTCCGGGACAGCGACGACGGGCAGACGACCTCGTCCCGGGCGGGCCACGTCCCACTCGCGGCCCGGTGCGCGAGACACCTGATCCCGCCCGCGGTACGCGAAGGCCCCGGCCGGCCGAAGCCGTACCGGGGCCGTGCTCAGCGCACCGTGACAGTGCGCCTGCAGTTCATCACTCGGCGGAGGACTGACCGTTGCGCCGACGGAGGAAGAAGACCGCGCCGCCGCCGATGACGACCAGCGCGATCGCGACGCCCGCGATGATCGGGGTGGCGTTGGAGCCGCCGGTCTCGGCGAGGTTGCCCTCGGCGCCGGCCGTGCTGCCGCCGGCCGTGGCGGTGGTCGTGGCGGGCTTGTCGACGGTCTGCGTGGTGACGCCGTCGTTGCCGCTTCCGGTGGTCAGGCAGTCCAGCACGCCCTTGAACGTCCGGGTGAACCCGCCGGGGCCGGTGACCGTGACGTCGTACGCCTGGTCCTCGGCGACCGGCACGGTCACCGTCTCGGACTTGCCGGGCTCGACCGTGTGCTGCGCGCCTGCCAGCTCGTAGGTGAACGCCTCGTCGCCCTCGTTGCTCGCCGTGACGTCCACGCCGCCCTTGGCGCAGTTCTTCTTCGCGGTGACTGCCGGGATCGCACCCTTACCGGCCCACGTCGCGGTGGCGCCAGCAGAGACGGTGGACTCGCTGGAGCCGGCCAGGATCTGGGTCTGGCTCTTGGTGGCACCGGCGAAGGCCCGGCCGACGGGGACCGAGGTGGTGGCCTGGACCGTCAGGGAGGCGGAGCCGTCAGCGGCGCCTGCCGGGATGTCGAAGTAGAGCTCAGTGCCGTCGGTGGCCGTGGTGACGGCCTTGCCCTTCTTGTCGGTCACCTTTACGCCGCTCGCGGAGTCGGCGGGCGGGGTCACCGAGACCTGGCCGGCGTTGGTGTGGACGGTGACGGGCCCGACGCGCTGGCCGGAGCGGCCGGACACCGCGGCGGGCTCCAGGGCGAGGGACGCCTTGGGCTCGGCAGTGTCGGTGGCGGACTCCTCCAGCCAGTCGGCGAGCTTCTCCGCCTGGTCGTCGGACGCGTTGACGTCGGCGTCGTCCGAGTAGCGCCAGATGGCGACCTGGGTGCCGGCCGCCGCGGTCCGCTCGGTGAGCGGGCCGGTACCGGCCTCCTCGGCAAGCGCCTGGAGGTCGTTGACCTTCGGGTAGGAGTGCTCCAGGATCCAGCGGATCTTGCCGGCGTTCTTGTTCGTGCCGAGCGAGGTCTGGCTCCAGGGAGTCTCCAGGTACTTCGCCTGGTCCTGGGTGGGGTTGTGGATGTCGATGCAGTACGTCTTGAAGTTGCCGCCACCGTCGACGGTCATCTCGAAGAGCCCGGCGGGCAGCTTCTGATCCTCGCCGTCCGTGTGGAGGACCGCGGTGTCGAAGGTCTTCAGCCCGTCCAGGGTCGCGGTCGCGCCGCCCTGGTGCTGGAGTGCCTCGTCGGCGGTCGCGACGCCCGCGCCGGTGAGGACGCCGACCATGACCAGGCCCGTTGCCACCACCGAGGCAGTCAGCCGGGCTATGCCCCGGGTTCGTCGGGGGTCGGCCGTCGTCGTGGATGACGAGGCGGTCGCTGAAGAAACAGAAAACACAGAATTCCCCTCCGGGCGAGACCCTCGCGTCCGGTACGCGTGTGGGGAATGTCCCGCCTGCCTACTCAAGTGCCCTGTGAGTACTGAGGAATCCTAAGGACCGAGCGAAGCACAGTCCCCCGTCATACCGTCCGACAACCATTCCGAATCGGAATCGTTATCCCGGTAACGTCCCGGAGGAGGAGGGGACTCGGGTCGCAATGCAGTCGTCGCCCTCCTCCAACAGGTGGTCGGTCAGGGCACCGACACCAATTCCGCTTTTGCTTCCTGACGGGCCGTCCGGCGCCTTGCGGCAGGGCGTTCCGCCCGGTCGGCCGCCGTCGGCTCACGCTCCACATCCCGTGGTTCCGCCCGCTCCGCGGGCTGTTTCCGGTCAACCGGACGGTCCCGTACGGCCCACTGGTCCGGCTCGCCGGCCTCCCGGCCGCCGGTCCGCGCCGTCAGCCCCGGATCGCCCCTGACCACACGCCGGAACGCCGACGTCCCCCGGGTCAGATCGTGTCCCACCGCCACCGCCTCGATGTCCACGAACGTCCGGCGCTGCCCCTCCCGTTCCTCCTCGCGCACCTTCAGCCTGCCGTGCACCACCAGGGGTTC
Organism: Streptomyces sp. NPDC087901; assembly: GCF_044742205.1. NCBI lineage: Bacteria > Bacillati > Actinomycetota > Actinomycetes > Kitasatosporales > Streptomycetaceae > Streptomyces > Streptomyces sp. NPDC087901. The sequence continues at coordinate 352,886 of NZ_JBIUUC010000001.1, read as the reverse complement.
TCCCACGGCCACGGAACCCGAGAGATTCGACGCCAGGGTGCGCCAGGCCCACACGGTGTAGAAGCTGGTGTGCCCATCCGCCCAGAGCTGTTTCTCCCGGTCCCACCGCCGCGGCGTCACCGCGAACCGGAATCGCGCCATTCCCCCGCTCCCGGTCTCCCGGAACTCCACGCCGGTCGCCGCGTTCCCCACCAGCGTCACCAAGGTCTCGTTCATGACTCCGCCTCCCCTTCGGTCCGGATGTCGGTGACCACGCTCCTGCGTGCGGTCACTGATCCCATGCTGAAGGGGAGGCGGAATTCCTGCTGCGGCCTGTGGACTAACGGCCCGTTGTGGAAAACTCCGTCACCGCCACGAAACGCTCCCGCACCTCCCGGTAGCGCACCAGTTCCGCCGCCACCGGATCGAGGACCCGGGCCCGCCCGCAGGCCGCTGCCGCTTCGCGCAGCCTGCGCTCGGCCTCCTGGCCGTACCGTCGCGCGGGCCCCCGGGCAGCCGCCGCGCACGACCACTCCACCAGCGGGCCGCCGATGATGCCCGCCAGCATCACCAGAGCAGGCGTCAACAGCCCCGGCTCCAGTACGCCGATGATCTGGCCCGCCAGCCACAGGCCACCGAAGATCTGCAGCAGCGTCATCGCCACCTGAGCCAGTACGGCCGCGGGCCACCAGGCCGGACGTGGGGGCTTCGCACCGCGACCCGCGTGCGCCTGGCCCGCACCACCCCGAACAGCGGTCCCGTTACCGCCCCGGACGCCGGTCCCGGCACCTGTCTTGGCGCCGGCGTCCGTGACCGTGTCCGTGTCCCGGCCATCCGTCCCCGCCCCCATGGCCCGCCCGGCCAGTTCGTCGAGTGCCTCGGGCAGCCCCTGCGCCCCGTGCACCGCGGCCTCGCGCACCGCCTGTGCCCAGGGTCCGGGAAGTCCGTCGGCGGCGTCGTCGGCCACCGTGCGGACCGCCTGCTCGACCCGTTGGCGTGCGGTGAGGTGCTCCTCGGGCGGCGCGGTGAGCGCGCCGCGGTCCAGGCCGCCCGGCTGCCGGGTGGACTCGTACCAGCGCCACAGCCGCAGCCACGGCGTCCCGCACGCCCGCCCGGCGTTGCGGCGCCATTCGCGTTCGGCCGCCTGTCCTGCGGCGGCGGCGCCCACGGCCTCCGCGAGCCGGTCGGTGAACTCCTCCCGGGCCCCCTCCCCCAGTCCCGGCCGCCCCTCGGCGACGTACACCGGGCGGAGCCTGGCCGCGGCGGCGTCCACGTCCGCGGAGAGCCGGCGGGTGGCCGCCGTGCGGTCCTGGACGAACCGGCCGAGCAGTTCACGCAGTTCACCCACCCCGTCGCCGGTGAGGGCGGACAGGGACAGGACGGTGGCGCCGGGTTCGCCGTGTTCGCCCAGCGCCATGCCGTCCTCGTCGAGGAGCCGGCGCAGGTCGTCCAGGACTTGGTCGGCTGCTTCTCCGGGCAGCCGGTCGATCTGGTTGAGGACCACGAAGGTGACCTCCGCGTGTCCGGCCAGCGGCCGCAGATAGCGCTCGTGCAGGGCGGCGTCCGCGTACTTCTCCGGGTCCACCACCCAGATCACCGCGTCGACGAGCGCCAGCACCCGGTCCACCTGGTCGCGGTGCCCGGCCGCCGCCGAGTCGTGGTCGGGCAGGTCGACCAGGACGAGGCCTTGGAGCGCCTCGTCGGCCGCCGTGCCGCCGGCCTGCGGCCTGCGCCTGAGCCGTCCGGGGATCGCGAGCCGGTCCAGCAGCCCGGCGGCACCGTCCGTCCAGGAGCAGGCGAGGGGCGCGGAGGTGGTGGGCCTGCGGAGTCCGGATTCGGAGATCTGGGCGCCTGCGAGGGAGTTGAAGAGGGTCGACTTTCCGCTGCCGCTCGCTCCGGCGATGGCGACGACGGTGTGGCGCGAGGAGAGCCGCTGCCGCGCGGCGGCCTCGTCGAGCACCCGGCCCGCCTCGGCGAGGGCGGTCCGGTCGAGCCGGGCCCTGGAGAGGCCGACGAGTTCGCGCAGCGCGTCCAGGCGCGGGCTGAGCGGGCTGCCCGAGGGGACGTACGCCTCGACCTGGGGCCGTACGTCGTCCTCCGGGACTGCCGGCGGGGCCTCGCCGGGCGCGGTCTCGTCGGTGGCGGTGGCGGCCCGGCGGGCGATGAGTCCGTCGTCCCAGCCGCCCGGCGGCCTGTCCTGGCCGTGACCGGGGTCCTCGCCGGGGGCGGCTCCGCCGTCCGGGCTCCGCCCGGTTGCCGGCTCCTGGGCCCGGGCACGTCCCCTGCTCTGTCCCGGACCTTCGTCAGTGACGGCAGTCATCGCTGCCACCTCTCCTTCTGCAGTACGGACAGCGCGGCGATCAGTTCGGCCTGCGGTTCGGGGGCCACGTCGAGCGCGTCCAGCGGGGCGAGCCGGCGGTCGCGTTCGCCGCCGAGCACCTGGTCGAGGTACGTGGTGAGCAGCGCGCCACCCTTGTCGCGCAGCCGCAGGGCGCCCTGGACGCCGATGCGTTCGGCCAGCTGCTCTCCGGCGGTACGGGCCCGGCGTCCGCCGAGAAGCGCGGCGGCGAGGAGGGTGGCGACGGTTTCGGTGTCGGGCGCGGTGTTGCGTTCCATGAGGCGCAACTCCTCCTCGGCCAGTTCCTCCAGGACCCGGCGCCACCGCCGTACGGTCATGGCGATCCGGCCACGGATGTCCTCGGCGGGCCCCCAGCCCCCGGCTTCCCGGCCTGCCGCCTCGAAGCCGAAGACGGCGGCTGCGGGCTCGCGCCGCCAGGTCGTGCGGATCTGTTCGTCTGCGGCCGCCACCGCGCACTCCAGAAGTGCGGCGAGGGAGTCCACGAGTGCGTCGAGCACCTCCTCCGAGGTGCTGTAGAGCGGGTAGCCGCGCCACCGCGTCCTGGCGTCCCCCGCAAGCGCCCCGCCGTTCTGGAGCCGCTTCCGGACGCGTGCGCCCTCCTTGCCGTAGGCGTCCTCCACCACACCCGTCAGCCGTACGGCGGCCGCGTACTGCGCCGCGACGGCTCCGGCGAGGGCCGGCATCCGGACGTCGAGGGAGTCGATGACCCCGGCCGCCGTCCGCCCGACCGCCTGCTGACGGGCCGCCGGGTCCTGCGCGCGGTGGGTGAGCCAGGCGCGCAGCGGGGCGACGGCGGTGGTGGGCAGCAGCCCGCTGCCGCCGCCGGCCGATTCGGGCAGTTCGGGAATGGTGAAGCGCGGCACCTCACCGAGTCCGGCCTTGGTGAGCAGTGCGCCGTACTGCCGTGACACTTCGGCGATCACCTGGTGCGGTACCCGGTCGAGGACGGTGACGAGGGAGGCGTCGTACTCCTTGGCCGTACGCAGCAGATGCCACGGCACGGCGTCGGCGTAACGGGAGGCGGTGGTCACCATGACCCAGACGTCTGCCGCACAGATGAGTTCGGCAGCCAGGACACGGTTGCGGACGACGAGCGAGTCGATGTCGGGGGCGTCCAGCAGGGCGAGGCCGCGCGGCAGTCCGGCGGCGGTCTCGACGCGGAGCGCGGTCCCTTCCTCGGCCGCGCTCCCGTCGAGTCCGTCGAGGTCGTCGCACTGGCCGGGGTCGGCGGACTCCTCTGGCGGCAGCCAGACCCGGGTGAGCTGCGGCAGCACCCGGATACCGGAGAACCAGTGATGATCATCCGGATGGCAGACGAGCACGGGGGTCCGCGTGGTCGGCCGCAGCACACCGGCCTCGCTGACCCGGCGCCCCACGAGGGAGTTGACGAGCGTCGACTTGCCCGCGCCGGTGGATCCGCCGATGACCGCGAGCAGAGGCGCTTCGGGGTCCTTGAGCCTGGGCAGCAGGTAGTCGTCGAGCTGGGCGAGCAGTTCGATCCTGGTCTGCCGGGCGCGTGGAGCTCCTGGGAGCGGGAGTGGAAGACGCACGGCAGCGACACGGTCGCGCAGGGCGGAAAGTGCGTCGATGAGCTGAGGCCGTACGTCCAAGGTCACCACATGCGAAGAATGCCCAATTTTGGCGCCTTTTTGAAGCGTATAGCCACCTCTGCGCGCCGGTTCCCCCGTCCGGACAGAGGGGATGAGTGGGGCGCAGGCATAACGAGTGCACAACACCCGGGGCGTGAGGCGCCAAAAGCGGTGCATGAATCGCACCTACCTGCGATTATCGTCTCGCTTCACTGAACCTCCACATCGTGCCACGCAGGTGAAGCAACCGGGCCGAGACAATCGGAGCCCTATCCTTGTCCCGGCAAGGTCACGGACCGCCCGGTCCCAGGGCTCCAGGTCACCGAGGCCCACGCCCGGCCCCCGTAGCTCAGTGGATAGAGCAGGCGCCTTCTAAGCGCTTGGCCGCAGGTTCGAGTCCTGCCGGGGGCGCACAGCTGCACAACCGTGGGGCCCTCCGACCAGGAGGGCCTTTTTCGTGGGCCGGAGGCACGCTAGCGAGCGGGGCGTAGTGGCGGCGTAAGAGCCACCGCCCACCCGCTGGGCCCCCGCGATGCCCCCATTGACCGCACACCCGCTGTCCGTCTAGCTTTCGACCAGCTTGATTGAAACCTTTCAGCCGACCCATCAGCCGACCTTCAACCGACCATTCGGCCGGCCTTCAGTCGACCCATCAGTCCGTGCGCCCTGCGGCCTCGCACCGGCGCGCCCACCGCCCGGGAGTCCCGATCATGCAGCGCGTCTGCTTTCTGCTGAACGTACGCAAGGACCGCATCGACGAATACCGCGAGCGTCATGCCGCCGTCTGGCCGGACATGCTCGCCGCGCTCTCCGAGGCGGGCTGGCACAACTACTCGCTCTTCCTTCGCGAGGACGGGCTGCTCGTCGGCTATCTGGAGACGGAGGACTTCGACGCGGCCCGCAAGTCGATGGCCACGACCGAGGTCAACGAGCGGTGGCAGCGTGACATGGCGGGCTTCTTCGAGCAGTCGGAGGCGGCGGACGATGCCATGGTGCCGCTCGCCGAGGTGTTCCACCTGGCGTAACGCGTCTCCGTGACGGCGCGTCAGCCCGCAGCGGCCAGCAGGGCGAAGGCGAGGAGTGAGAGCGCGGTACGGAAGCGGTGCAGGGCGTTCCAGTGGGCTTCGAACGCCGTACGTGCCGCGCTGTCGTCGCCGCCCTCGGACTCGGCGAGCGCCTTGTTCAGCGGAATGTTGCCGACGATCGTCACGAGGTGGGAGACGACGGCGCACGCCAGCGCCACGGCCACCAGCGGCCACTCGTGCTCGCCGTTCCCGGTGAAGGTCACGACGGCCGGGAAGACGATCACACCGACGAACAGGACGAGGAAGACGGGCCCGGGAACCTTCTCGTTGAAGCGGCGCATCGCCGTGGTGAATTGCTCGTCGGACAGTGCGGCGAGGCCGGGCATGATCGCGACGAGGAACGTCAGCATGAAGCCGGCGTAGAGGCCGGTCGTGATCACGGCGAGAGTCAGGAACGGGGAGTCCATGGGGTCATCATGGTGCGGCGGAGCCGGTCGTACAGCCCGTTTCCGTAAGGCTGTACGACCGGCCCCCGTTCCGGCCGACCGGTCCCCGTTCCGGTGGGGTGGGGCGGGGCGGCCGCTCAGTCCATCTCGCCCTCTCCCGCTCCGGTTCCGGCGTCGGCGCGGCCGCTCTTGAGACGGTCCGCCCTGCCGATCGCGGTGGCCAGTTTCGCCACCGAGTCGTCCTCGGTCTTCCTGGCCAGCTCGTCGGCCCTGGAGGCGAGTGCGGCGAGCGAGGGGGCTCCCGGGAGCGCCCCGCCACGCAGGTTGTCGGCGAAGTAGGCTGCCACGGCCGTCACTTGGAGCCTGGCGCTGCTATCGCCCCACAGCTTGCCGTCGATCGCGCCGGTCTCGACCGATCCCGTCCGCTCGTGCGCAGCCCGGGACTTGGGGTCCAGCCAGCGCACGGTCGCGGTGGCGACATGGCCCGAGGCTCCGTCCCGCAGGCGTACGGCGTAGAGCGCCGTCACCGTGTGGCCGGGGCCGACCTCGCCGCCGTCCACGCTGTCGTTGCGGAAGTCGTCGTCGGCGACCTTGCGGTCCTCGTACCCGATCAGTTTGAACTTCTCCACGGTCTTCGGATCGAAGGCGACCTGCGCCTTCGCGTCGCGCGCCGTCAGTTCGATGTGTGCGGGCAGCTGGTCGACGAAGACCTTGCGGGCCTGTTCCTCGTCGGCGATGTAGGTGGTGTGGCCGTCGCCCTTGTTGGTGAGCCGTTCCATCAGGGCGTCGCCGTAGTCGCTGCCGACCCCGACCCCGAAGAGGGTGATGCCGTAGTCGCGGCGGGCCGAGTCGATCCGTTCCAGGATCGCGTCGGCGTCTGTCTCACCGGTGTTGGCGAGGGCGTCGGAGAGCAGGACGACGCGGTTGTTGGCGCCCTTGCGGTGGCCGTCGACGGCTTCCTCGTAACCGCGCCGGACGCCTGCCGCCACGTTGGTGGAGTCGGCGGATTCCATGGAGTCGACGGCGTCGTGGATCTTCCCCCGGTGCTCCCGCAGCCGCGTCATCGGCAGTACGGTGCTCGCCTCGTCGCTGAAGGTGACCAGGGAGACCGAGTCGTCGTCGCGGAGCTCGTCGGTGAGGGTGCCGAGTGACGTCTTCACCAGGCCGAGGCGGTCGGGCGAGGCCATCGAGCCGGAGATGTCGACGACGAAGGTGAGCGCGGCGGGTGGCCGTTCGGCGCTGCTGGGCGCAGCCCTGGTGGCCAGGCCGACCCGTACCAGCGACCAGTCGCCGTCCTCGTCCTCGCCGGCCGCCCGCGCCCCGTCCACGGAGACCGTGAAGCCGTTGCCGTCCGGGCGGTGGTACCCCTGCCGGAAGCTGTTGACGAACTCCTCGGGCCGTACGGTCTCCGGGCCCGGCAGCCTGCCGTCGGCGAGGGTGCGGCGCGCGTATCCGTACGAGGCGGTGTCCACGTCCAGCGCGAAAGTGGAGAGGTAGTCGGGCGGGGCGGCCTCCCTCAGCTCGTCCGGCTTCTCCGCGCTGTCCGCCGGCTTCGCCCCGTCCTCTGCCGCCCCGCCGGTGGAGGCCGCCCCGCCGGTCGCGGCCGGCGCGGGCACGGGCGCCCGTTTGCCGCGCTCGGCGGCACTCGTGTCGTGGGTCGTCCCACCACCCGAGCAGCCCGTGAGCAGTACGCCCCCCGCGAGGAGCAGACCCACTGCGCCCCGGTACATCCGTGTCCGGCGTTCCATCCTTCGGCCCCCAGTGTCGTCGTGTCACCACTTGTGAATGTGACGTGCGAGAGGGGGCGCCGGAGCCGTCGGAGAAGTTGCGGAACCATCTCGATGCGGCAACGGCGGACGGCGATCCGGCGGAATGTCAAGGTCAGGACACGATGTCCTTACGACTGAACCCCCGGAAGGCGAAGGCGAACAGGATCAGGGCATACGTCACCGAGATGGCCGCGCCCTTCGCCATGCCGGCCCACTCCAGGTCGGGCTGGAGCGCGTCGGCCCATGCGAACTGCCAGTGGGCGGGCAGGAAGTCGCGCCAGGAGCCCAGCGCGGTGACCGCGTCCAGCACGTTGCCGACGATGGTCAGTCCGACCGCGCCGCCGACCGCGCCGAGCGGGGCGTCCGTCTTCGTCGACAGCCAGAACGCCAGCCCCGCGGTGACGAGTTGCGAGACGAAGATGAAGGCGACGACGAGCGCGATCCTGGGCACGGTGTCCCCGGTCGCGAGCGCACCGCCGGTGGGCAGTTCGAGCGGTCCCCAGCCGTACGCGGCGGCTCCCGCGCCCAGTGCGACGAGCGGCAGCAGCACCATCGCGGCCAGGCTGAAGCCGAGCGCCACGACGAGCTTGCTCCACAGCAGCCTGGCCCGGGGCACGGGCGCGGCCAGCAAGTAGCGCAGCGAGGACCAGCTGGCCTCGGAGGCCACGGTGTCGCCGCAGAACAGTGCGACCGGGACCACCAGCAGGAATCCGGCCGAGACGAACAGGCAGGTCGCCGCGAAGTTCGCGGCGGACGCGGTCGCCGTGTCCATCAGGGTGAGCCGGTCGCCGCCCCCGGGTCCGCCGTCCGGGGTGCCGCCGATCGCGAACGCGATGATCAGGATGAACGGCAGCGCGCCCAGCACCCCGCCCATGAGCAGGGTGCGCCGCCTGCGCAGCTGGCGGACGGCCTCGACGCGCAGCGGAAGGGTGTGCCGGGCGCGGTATCCGGGCGCCTCCGGCGCTTCGGCGACTTCGGCTGCGGTACTCATGCGGAGCCTCCGGAGATCAGGGTGAGGAACGCGTCCTCCAGGCGGCGGTGCGGTCCGACGCCGGTCAACGGCACGTCCAGGCGCACCAGTTCGGTGACGAGCTGCGGCGAGGTGGCGCCGTCGAGCCGGACCAGCAGCCCGTGCGCGTCGTCCGTACGGACGGCGGAGCCGATCCCCGCGAGGGCGGCGATCTTCTCGACGAGCGGCTCGGTGATCTCCTCGGCGGACGTGACCAGCACCATGTCGCCGGAGCCGGTGATCTCGGCGACGGGACCGGCCTGGACGAGCCGGCCGCGGTCCATGACCACCAGATGGGTGCAGGACTGCTCGACCTCGGACAGGAGGTGGCTGGAGACGATGACGGTACGGCCGCCGGCCGCGTACCGGATCATCACGTCCCGCATCTCGCGGATCTGGGGCGGGTCGAGCCCGTTGGTCGGCTCGTCCAGGATGAGGAGGTCCGGCATCCCGAGCATGGCCTGGGCGATGGCGAGGCGTTGCCGCATGCCCTGCGAGTACGTACGGACGGCCCTGGCCAGTGCGTCGCCGAGCCCGGCGATCTCCAGGGCCTCCTCCATCTGCGAGTCCTCGGCGGGCCGTCCGGTGGCCTGCCAGTACAGCTCCAGGTTGGCGCGGCCTGACAGGTGCGGCAGGAAGCCGGCGCCTTCGACGAAGGATCCGACGCGGGACAGTACGGGCGCACCGGGCCGGATGGCCCGTCCGAAGACGCGGATCTCGCCGTCGTCGGGCGTGATGAGCCCCATGAGCATGCGCAGCGTGGTGGTCTTGCCCGCGCCGTTCGGCCCGAGGAGCCCGAGCACCTGTCCCTTCTCGACGCGGAACGACAGCTCCTTGACCGCGTACCGGTCGGCGGACTTGGCGTACTTCTTCGACAGGCCGGTGATCTGCAGCGGTACGTCGGCGAGTGCGGGGTCCGGGGCCGGGGTGGCGGTACGGCGCCGGGCGGTGAGCAGGAGGGCCGCGGCGATCACGACGGCGGCGGCCGGCAGCCCCCAGGTCCACCAGGGCAGGGTGGCGGACCCGGTCGTCAGTCCGGGGGCGGTGGGCAGGGTGAGCGGGCTGTCGAGGGAGACGGTGTACGTGGTCGGCGCGGCCGGGGAGGCATAGCCGAGGTCGGTGGCGGCCAGCACGAGCCGGAGCCGGTGTCCGGAGTCGATTTCGTGGTCGACGGCGGGCAGCGTCAGGTCGAGGGGCCTGCCCTGCTGCTCGGGGGTGATCCGGTAGGGGACGACGAGCTGGGAGGGGAGCACCTGCTGCTTCCCGTCCGGCGACACGTCGTACACCTTGCCGAACAGCACCGCGTCGCCCTGCCCCGCCTTCACGTTCACGCGGACGGTCGGTGAGCCGGTGATGCGGCGCGAGGCCGTGAGCGGGGCGGATTCGAACGTGGCGTGCTGCCCGGGGAAGTCGACGGAGAGCCCGACGCCGAGCGTGGACAGCTGGGCGAGGCCGCCGCCGACCCCGGGGACGGCGGAGATGGCGGGCGGACTGGCTCCGGCGGGGTTGCTGAACTTCTGGGTTCCTCCCCGCAGTTCGATGCTCTGCGGGCCGCTGTTCAGGCCGGGGTAGGTGTCGCTGCTCGCGCCGCGGGTGAGGGCGGCCCCGTCGGTGGAGTCGATGCCGCCGGTCCGGGTGACGCGGAAGGCGGGTCCGGTGTCGGCACCCTTGTCGTCCTTCAGATAGCGGTCGAACCAGGCGCCGACCCGCTTCTGCACCCGGCCGGTCTCCCTGTCTCCGCCGTCGTGCCCGCCGGCGATCCAGTCGACGGCGACGGGTGCCCCGTTGGCCTCGATGGCCTTGGCCATGGCGTCGGCCTGGCCGAGCGGGAAGAGGGAGTCGGTCTGCCCCTGCACGATGAGCGCGGGGACCTTGATGCGGCCGGCGACGGCGCTCGGGGACCGTTCGGTGAGCAGGGCACGCGCGGCGGCGTCCGGCTTCCCGCTGACGGCGACCCGTTCGTACATCGAGCAGAGCTGCTTCTCGAAGTTCCCGCAGCCGCCGCCGGTGGTGACGAAGATGCCCGCCCAGAGCTTCTTGAACACCCCGTCGGGGAACAGCGCGTCGGCGAGGTTCCAGTAGGTGATCTCCGGAGCGATGGCGTCGACGCGCTGGTCGTACCCGGCGGCGAGAAGCGAGACGGCTCCGCCGTAGGAGGCGCCGGTGATGCCGACGCGGGGATCACCCTTGCCGTCGAGCTGCACCTCGGGCCGGCCGGCGAGCCAGTCGATGAGCCGGGAGGCGTCCTTGACCTCGCGGTCGGGTGCGTTGAGCGAGATCTTGCCGCCGGACCTGCCGAAGCCGCGCGCGGACCAGGTCATGACGGCGTACCCGTCGGCGGCCAACTTCTCGGCCTGCGCACGTGTCTCGGCCTTGCTACCGCCGAAGCCGTGGCCGATGAGCACGGCGGGCCGACGCTGTGTGCCGCCGGTGGTGAAGTACGAGGTGTCCACGGACACCCCGTCGACGCGCATCATCCGGTCCTGCCGGTGCACGGCCGGCGCGCTGTCGTCGGCCACGGCGGTCCAGGTGCCCGCCCCGGCCAGCACGACGAGCGCGGCGATGCCCGCCGCCCACCGGCCGCGGCTGCGGGGCAGCAGGCGCCGCCACCTGGACGTACGCGCAATAGGGGTCTCCATGTGTCGAGCCTAAGCGGGCGTCCGCCGCGCCGAAGCTGCCACCAGGGGGAAGTGTCCGGCCTCCTCAAGGCGTACGGTGCTCACCCCGCGTACTCCACTCGCGGTATGCCCCGCCGCGCGGCCCGGCCCGACCTCCGAAAGGCCTTCCATGGACAACCCGGTGGAAATCCGGCAGGCCACGACCGTCGCCGAGCTGAAAGCCGCCCAGCACCTCTACGACGGTCCGGCACACCCGGAGTGGGCGGCGCGCTTCCTCGCCGCGGACGGCCATCTGATGGTGATCGCGTATGTGTCCGGCGTCCCGGCCGGCTTCGTGTCCGGCATCGAGATGCTGCACCCGGACAAGAGCGCGGAGATGTGCCTGTACGAGCTCTCCGTCGACGCCCCCTACCGCCGTCGCGGCATCGGCCGTGCGCTGACGCGGGCGCTGGCGGCGGTGGCCGAGGAGCGGGGCTGCTACGACATGTGGGTGGGCGTGGACCTCGACAACGAGGCCGCGCAGGCGACGTACCGCTCGGCGGGGGCGGCGGACGACGGGCGCTTCGCGATGCTGACGTGGGGGTTCGGCGCGTCGGAGTGAGCGGGGCTTCAGCTCTTGAGGTCGGTCATGAGGTCGCGCATGTCGCTGATCATGGCGGCCTTGTGGGGGGCCAGATCCGGCAGTTCCTCGTCGCCGGGCACCGGCCCCTTGTCCTCCTCCCAGTTGAGGGAGGCTGAGATACCCAGGGAGAGGACCGCCCCGCCTTCCAGTACCCGCAGCTCCTGCACCCCGCTCTCCGAGGAGAGCAGGTACGCCTTGTCGCCGAGCTCCTGCACCGCCTCCACCTCGGTCTCCGGGTCGACACCGAGATCGGTCGCGGTCCGCTCCGCCTCGAACTCGGCACGCGGGTCGGTCTTCTTGTGCAGGGCGACCCTGATCGTGACGGTGTAGTCGACGAACCAGCCCTTGCCCGGCCGCTGCTGTCCGCTCTCCACGCGGAGGGGGATGTAGCACTGGGCCCGGTCGAGGGCGTCATGCCGCAGCGTCCCCGCTTCGAACCGGCTCTCGGTTTCTCTCGGCGCTATCGCCGCGCCGATCGACTTCAGCCGCACGGCCGCGCAGGGGTCCTGGCCCAACCGGTACCCGTGCTGGTCGGGCGCCCCGTCACGCGGTCCGCCGGTGAGCAGCACCGTCCCCCACACGGCCGACGCCACCACAGCCCCGCCGAGCGCCCACAGCCACCGGGCCCCCGGCCTCGGAGGCCGCTGCGGGGGATCTCCCTCCGGCTGCGGGCCGGAATGGTCCAGTACTTCAGGTTCGGCGGACGCGCCGAACTCCCCGGCCATCTCCGGCTCGGAAATCATCCCGCTCCCCCACCAGTCGGAAGGCCCGCCTTGTGAATGCGCCGGGCCGATTGCCCCGATCAGCCGTCAGTTCTTCTTCAGCTCCTGGGCGAGCATCACAAGGATGCCGCTGGGACCGCGGAGGTACGTGAGCTTGTAGACGTCCTCATAGGTCGCCACACCACGAAGCGGAAGGCATCCGTGCTTTGCGGCCGTCTCGAGGGCTTCGTCGATGTCGTCGACCGAGAAGGCGACGCGATGCATGCCGATCTCGTTGGGGAGAGTGGGTTTCGTTTCGATCGCTTCGGGGTGGATGTACTCGAAGAGCTCAAGGCGCCCGTGACCATCCGGCGTCTGGAGCATCGCGATCTTGGCGTGATTGCCGTCGAGGCCGACGGCGGTGTCGGTCCATTCACCACTGACCGTGTCACGGCCGACGACCGTGAGGCCGAGGTCGGTGAAGAAGGAGATCGTTGCTTCGAGGTCGCGAACGGCGATGCCCACGTTCTCAAGTTTGATGGCCATGCTTTGCATGTTACCGAGCCGGGCCGATCGGCCGGGCGCTCAATTCATCCCGTTTCCCGGGCCGGCCGTCGGTGCCGGATACGGCCGCTCCTCCGGCAGGAGCCGGGCCGCGGCATCCGCCTTGCCCGCTCGGGCCAGCTCATGGATCTCCCGGGCCAGCGGGGTGACATCGCGGATCGTCACCGTCCACTCGTCCGCGTACGCCCGCGACGCCTCTCCCGCGAGTCCGAGCTGAAGGGAGCGGTACGGGAGCCGGTTCAGGTGCAGGTCGCGCTCGGGATCCCACTGGACGCGGGCCGGGGCGCGGCGGAGGGTGCGCTGCCAGGTGGCACGGTCGGGGTGCACGCCCCGTTCGTAGTGCGAGAGTTCGGCGTTGGCCAGCGCCCAGTCGAAGCCCTCGCGGGTGATCTCGACGGCCAGGACGGTCTCCTGGCCTTCCTTGGCCGCCCAGCCGCAGCGGTACATCATCCACAGGAAGCTCGGCTTGATCCATGTCATGCGGTCCCGCTTCCAGGCCGGCGGGAAGCGGCCGTCACGGGCGGCGGGGAGGCCGAGGGCCAGGGAGTACGCCTGGTAGACGGTGACGGTCGAGTCGGTGTGAAGCGCGCGGATCTCGTGCTGCGGTGGGGTGGGTGCGGCCATGGCGGTCATGGGGACATCCCAGCACCGGCGGGGCCTCGTGGGCGAACGGGTTTCCGAAGCAGCCTCGCGAAGAAGGGACATGACCTTTCGTCATGCATGGCGGCCGCGCCGCCGTGTCACCCGCGGACACTGACATTCGTCATACGGAGATCGGTACACCCGGCCCTGCCGGGGACCGGGGTCCGGCGGCCAGTCTGTACGTATCGAGAGCGGGAGCCGCGAGGGCGCCGCCGATACGGGAGGAACCCGTCATGAGCAGCCCGGTCGCCACAGTCACCGCACCTGTCGCCGATGCTCCGGCCGGTGCCGTTCCGTTCTCCCCGCGCAAGGCTCTGCTGGACAGCATGATGCCGCTGCTCGTGGATGTGGCGGTGCCGCTCGCCTCGTACTACCTGCTGAAGGCGGCGGGCATGGGGACTTTCGGCGCGCTGGCCTGGAGCAGTGTGGTGCCGGGCGTGCGGACGGTGTGGGGTGTGGTGCGCGACCGGCGGCTGAACGGGCTCGCGGCGCTGATGGTGACGGTCAACGCGGTGGGGCTGCTGCTGAGTCTGGTGGCCGGTGACCCGCGGCTGATGCTCCTCAAGGACAGCGGGGTGAGCAGCACCATCGGTCTGGTGGTCCTGGTGACGGCGTTTCGCGGGCGGCCGATGATGTCGGCCGGGCTGCGGCCGTGGCTGACGCGGGGCGAGGCCGGCAAGTCCGCGGCCTGGCTGCGGCTTTCGACGGAGTCGGCGGCGTTCCGGCGGGCCGAGGTGCGGTTCTCGGCGGTGTGGGGTGCGGCGCTGCTGGGCGAGTGCGCGGTGCGGGCCGTGGGCGCGTACACCGTGCCGGTCGAGACGATGGTGTGGGCCGGGACCGTGGTCCTGGTGGCGGCGATGGTGCTCGCGTTCGTCGTCTCGGGGCGGGTCGCGGTCGTTCCGATGGAGCGGATGATCGAGGAGGCGGCCGGTTCGGGCCGCTGACCTCCCACGAACCGCTGCAGGGCCGCCCCGGGGGAGCGGCCCTGCAGTGCTGTGCGGGTCAGGGTGAGGGTCGGCGTCAGTGGTTGCTGGGGAAGCCCAGGTCGACGCCGGCGGGGGCGTCGGCCGGGTCCGGCCAGCGGGTGGTGGTGACCTTGCCACGGGTGTAGAAGTGCACGCCGTCGTTGCCGTAGATGTGGTGGTCGCCGAAGAGCGAGTCCTTCCAGCCACCGAAGGAGTGGTAGCCCACCGGCACCGGAATCGGGACGTTGATGCCGACCATGCCGGCCTCGATCTCCAGCTGGAAGCGGCGGGCGGCGCCGCCGTCGCGGGTGAAGATCGCGGTGCCGTTGCCGTACGGCGAGGCGTTCATCAGCTCCACGCCCTCCTCGTACGTGTCGACGCGCAGCACACACAGGACCGGGCCGAAGATCTCGTCCTTGTACGCGTCCGAGTCGGTGGAGACGTTGTCGAGGAGGGAGAGGCCGATCCAGTGGCCGTCCTCGAAGCCCTCGACCGTGTGTCCGGTGCCGTCGAGGACGACATCGGCGCCCTGGGCGGCCGCGCCGGTGACGTAGGAGGCGACCTTGTCGCGGTGGGCGGCGGTGATCAGCGGGCCCATCTCGGATGTCGGGTCGTTGCCGGGGCCGATCTTGATCTTCTCGGCGCGGTCCTTGATCCGGGCGACCAGGTCGTCGGCGACGGAGCCGACCGCGACGACGGCGGAGATCGCCATGCAGCGCTCGCCGGCGGAGCCGTACGCGGCGGAGACGGCGGCGTCGGCGGCGGCGTCGAGGTCCGCGTCCGGCAGGACCAGCATGTGGTTCTTCGCACCGCCGAGCGCCTGGACGCGCTTGCCGTTCGCGGACGCGGTGGCGTGGATGTACCGCGCGATCGGGGTCGAGCCCACGAAGGAGACGACGGCGACGTCCGGGTGGTTCAGCAGGCCGTCGACGGCGACCTTGTCACCGTGCAGGACGTTCAGTACGCCGTCCGGCAGACCGGCCTCGGAGGCGAGCTCGGCAAGGAGGTTGGCGGCCGACGGGTCCTTCTCACTCGGCTTGAGGACGAAGGTGTTGCCGCAGGCGACGGCGAGCGGGAACATCCACATCGGCACCATGGCGGGGAAGTTGAACGGCGTGATGCCGGCGACGACACCGATCGACTGGCGGATCGAGGAGACGTCGACCCGGGTGGACACCTGGGTCGACAGCTCGCCCTTGAGCTGCGTGGTGATGCCGCACGCCAGCTCGACGATCTCCAGACCGCGGGCGACCTCGCCGAGCGCGTCGGAGTGCACCTTGCCGTGCTCGGCGGTGATCAGGGCGGCGATCTCGTCGCGGTGGGCGTCCAGCAGCGCGCGGTAGCGGAACAGGACCGCGGTGCGGGCGGACAGCGACGAGGTGCCCCATGTCGCGTACGCGTCCTTCGCGGCGGCCACCGCGGCGTCGACCTCTTCCAGGGAGGCGAGCGCGACCTGGGTGGTGACGGCTCCGGTGGCCGGGTCGGTGACCGGGCCGTAGTTGCCCGACGCGCCCTCGACGGTCTTGCCACCGATCCAGTGGTTGACGGTCTTCATACTGTGTCTCCTTCAGAGGTGGCGGCGTCGGTGGTGAGGCGTCGGTCGGTGAGGCGTCGGTCGTGCTCTTCCCGTGCTGGGACCTCCGACGGGCGAGTGGGCCTTTCCGGCTACCTCAACATCCCACCACGCCCGCGCCGGAGGGGGCCCCGACACTGTGTCTGCCGTTTCGGTCCCGGCGTAGACACAAGGAGGACGGCCGGGGAAGGCCCTGGGCGGGGTCACCGGGGCGCCTCGCTCCCGTAGAGCGGAAGTCTCGGGTCCACCGGCTGTGCGGGCCAGATGTCCCGGATCCAGTGGTGGTCGGGGTGGTCGCGGATCAGCCACTCCCGCTGCTCCCCCGGGCCCGCCATGACGTTGAGGTAGTAGAGCGTGCGGCCGGGCGGGGCGATAGACGGGCCGTGCCAGCCGTCGGGGATGAGGACGGCGTCCCCGCTGCGGATCTCGGCGAGGACGTCCGTACCGCCCGGACGGGACGGGGAGACCCGGTGGTAGCCGACGCCGTCGTCCGCCACCTCGAAGTAGTAGATCTCCTCCAGGACGCACTCCTCGCCCGGGTGGTGCTCGTCGTGCTTGTGCGGCGGGTAGGACGACCAGTTGCCGCCCGGGGTGAGGACCTCGACGGCGATCAGCCGGTCGCATTCGAAGGTGTCGGCCGCGGCGAAGTTGTTGACCTGGCGCGAGCAGTTGCCCGAGCCGCGCAGCTCGACTGGTACCTCCGGCGCGGGGCCGTAGCGAGCGGGGAGCCTTCGCTCGCACTTCGCTCCTGCCAGGGCGAAGCGGCCGCCTGCGCCGGAGGCGATCTGTGCATGGGCGTCACGCGGTACGTACGCGAAGTCGGATACCCCGCTGAACACGCTTTTCCGGCCCAGCAGTTCAAAGATCTCATCTGAGATGTGCACCGTACAGCCACCGGTCAACGGCAGTACGATCCATTCGCACTCTCCGGTGACAAGTGTGTGAACACCTCCCGGCTCCAGCTCCACCACTCGCAGGCTCGACCGCTCCCAGCCTGCCCGCTCCGGACCGATGTCCAGGGCGTAGGGACCGCTCGCCGTGCTGCCTGCGGGCAGGTGATGTCCCGGCTCTCCTCGCATCGTCATACCTCCTTCCCTACCCGCTTCCTCTACCCGCCTCCTCTACCCGCCCTTCCTACCCGCCGCGCCCGGGTCGAGGGCGGCAATGACGGCGCCGGCGGCGGTCGCGGCCTCGACCGGCCGGGGCGGGGCGCGCCCCGACGGCCGTCCCGGGAGTGACGTGACGGCGGTACGCGCTGTTGTCCTCGACGAGAGGACGGGGCCCGCCGCCACCGGCACCGGTCACCGTCGCCGCATCGTCCGAGGAGTACCCCATCGTGATCCGCATGACTCCGACGTTCCGCCGCACCGCCCGGGGCCCCGCCCTGGCCGCGCTGGCCCTGGCCGCCGCCCTCGCCGTGGCGCCCGGCGCCGCAGCCGACGAGAGCAACACTCCCCCGGCCGGCTCCAGCCCCGTCTGCGCCTTCTACGACGGGGACGGGCTGACCACGTTCGGCGAACAGGGCGAGCGCGTCTCCCAGGTGCAGTGCATGCTCGCCAACCGGCGCTACCTGCCGTGGGAGGCGGTCGACGGGGTGTTCGGCGCGCGGACCCTCGCCGCGGTCCAGCGCTTCCAGGCCGACCACCCGCCGCTCGTCCCGGACGGCCTGGTCGGCCCGCGCACCTGGTCGGCGCTCTGGCACGCCTGACGACCGGGGTGCGCCCGGGACTCGGGGCCGGGGCGCACCCGCCGGACGGGCGCCGTCGCCCTGGCCCCGTGTTCGTTATGTCTCGGACGTGCCCCGCTCGTCACACATGTCTCCGTTACGCGGGTTTTCCGTCACAGGCGGTCGACAGCCCCACCCCACCTCCCGTCGCCCTCGTTCACCGGCCAGAGGCTGAGGGATCGACAGCGTCCGTACCGCAGCTCCCCCCGACGGCCCCCAGGCCACCGCTGCGGCACAGAGAGGTGGCACGCATGACGGACAGCAGGCTCTGGTCCTACAAGGACATCGCCGCACACATCCGGGTGCAGCCGGACACCGTCCGCTCCTACCGCAAACACGGCCTTCTTCCGGCTCCGGACCATGTGGAGAGCGGTAAGCCCTACTGGTACGCGGACACCATCCGCACCTGGGTCGCCGCCCGTCCCGGCAACCGGGGCCGCCGGGAATGACCACCCCCTCACCTGGTCACCCGGTTGGCCCACTGCCCCGGGGACCCACTCGCCTTCATACCCCCTAGGGGTATATAGTCGAGAGTGTGGAGGCGCACCGGCCTTCCCGGAGTCCCTCTGGGCCCCCGCCGCCACATCCATTTGTGCTCGTCGAAGAGGAGAACACGATGACCGCCGAGACCCAGCTCCCCCAGGCGACCGGCTCCTGCTGCTCGCCCAGCGGCTCCTGCCACGACAGCGCGGGCACGGACGCCGCGCAGGGCGACGTGACCACGGTCTACCAGGTGACCGGCATGACCTGCGGGCACTGCGAGGGCGCGGTCTCCGAGGAGATCTCCGGAATCGAGGGTGTCACCTCGGTGAAGGCCGTGGCGTCCACCGGCCAGGTGACGGTCGTCTCCCAGGCCCCCCTGGACGAGGAGGCCGTGCGCGCAGCCGTCGACGAGGCGGGTTACGAGCTCGCCGGCCGGGCCGCCTGACCTCTTCGGGATCCACCGCAACCGCATCACCCCTTTGCCGCCGGGCCGGGCCGACCAGCAGATACTGGTGGGGCACGGCCCGGTCGGCGTTTCAGGAGTTCGGACATGCACAGCGCAACAGATGTCGAGGCCCCGGTGGCGGAGAGCTCGGAGGCCGAGTTCGCGATCGGCGGGATGACCTGCGCGTCCTGCGCGGCCCGCGTCGAGAAGAAGCTGAACCGGATGGACGGGGTCACCGCCACCGTCAACTACGCGACCGAGAAGGCCCGGGTCGCCTTCGGCCCCGGAACCGGCCTCGCGGATCTGATCGCCACGGTCGAGAAGACCGGTTACACGGCGCAGCCCGTACACCGTCCGGAACCGACACCGCCCGCTCGGACGCCGGCGCCCGCGGCCCAGGACACCGGATCCGTCGCCCCCGCCCCGGCGCCCGACGCCGAGGCCGGCACCGAGGATGACGAAGGCACCGCCACCGGGACCGGGACCAGCCCCACCCCCGGCCCCGCGGCCGACGACGCCCCCACCCCCGCTCTCGCCGCACTGCGGCAACGGCTCATCGTCTCGGCCGTCCTCGCCGCCCCCGTCGTGGCGCTCGCGATGATCCCGGCCCTCCAGTTCGACAACTGGCAGTGGCTCTCCCTCACACTCGCCGCTCCCGTCGTCGTCTGGGGCGGGCTGCCCTTCCACCGCGCCACCTGGACCAACCTCCGGCACGGCGCGGCCACGATGGACACCCTGGTGTCGGTCGGGACCCTCGCCGCCTTCGGCTGGTCGCTCTGGGCACTGTTCCTCGGCGACGCCGGCATGCCCGGCATGCGGCACGGCTTCGACTTCACGGTCTCCCGTACCGAAGGTGCCTCCACGATCTATCTGGAGGTCGCGGCCGGGGTAGTCACCTTCATCCTGCTGGGCCGCTATCTGGAGGCGAGGTCCAAGCGGAAGGCCGGCTCCGCCCTCCGGGCGCTGATGCACCTGGGCGCCAAGGACGTCGCGGTCCTGCGGGGCGGCACGGAGGTACGCGTCCCCGTGGACCGGCTCGCCGTCGGCGACCGCTTCGTCGTCCGCCCCGGCGAGAAGGTCGCCACCGACGGCACCGTCGTCGAGGGCGCGTCGGCGGTGGACGCGTCGATGCTCACCGGTGAGTCCGTGCCCGTCGACGTGCGGGCCGGGGACTCCGTCACCGGCGCCACCGTGAACGTCTCCGGCCGGCTCGTCGTCGAGGCCACCCGCGTCGGCGCCGACACCCGGCTGGCCCGGATGGCCCGGCTCGTCGAGGACGCGCAGAACGGAAAGGCCGAGGTGCAGCGGCTGGCCGACCGGATCTCCGCGGTGTTCGTCCCCGTGGTCCTGGTGATCGCCCTGGTCACCCTGGTCGCCTGGCTGCTGGTGACGGACGACGTGACGGCCGCGTTCACGGCCGCCGTCGCCGTACTGATCATCGCCTGCCCGTGCGCCCTGGGCCTCGCCACCCCGACCGCCCTCATGGTCGGCACCGGACGCGGCGCCCAGCTCGGCATCCTGATCAAGGGCCCCGAAGTCCTGGAGACCACCCGCCGCGTCGACACCATCGTCCTCGACAAGACCGGCACCGTCACCACCGGCAAAATGACCCTCCAGACCGTCCACACCGCCGACGGAGTCACCGAGACCGACGTCCTGCGCCTCGCCGGAGCCCTGGAACACGCCTCCGAACACCCCATCGCCCAAGCCGTCGCCACCCGAGCCACCGAACGCACCGGAGCACCCCACCCCACCCCCCAGGACTTCGCCAACATCCCCGGACTCGGCGTCCAAGGCGTCGTCGAAGGCCACGCGGTCCTCGTCGGCCGCCCCCGGCTGCTCACCGACGCCGGAATCGACTTCCCCGACGCACTCGCCGCCGCGATGACGGAGGCGGCCGCCCAGGGCCGTACCGCGATCGCGGTCGCCTGGGACGGCGAGGCACGCGGCGTGCTCGAGGTCGCCGACGCGGTCAAGGGGACCAGCGCGGAGGCGGTCGCCGGCCTCCGCGCGCTCGGCCTGAAGCCGATCCTGCTGACCGGCGACAACCGGGCCGTGGCGGAGGCGGTGGCCCGCGCGGTGGGGATCGACGAGGTCCGCGCCGAGGTGCTGCCAGAGGAGAAAGCGCACGTCATCGAGCGGTTGCAGGCTCAGGGGCGAGCGGTCGCCATGGTCGGCGACGGGGTCAACGACGCGGCGGCGCTGGCCACCGCAGACCTCGGTCTGGCGATGGGAACCGGCACGGACGCCGCGATCGAGGCGAGCGATCTGACCCTCGTTCGTGGAGATCTCAAGGTGGCCGCTGATGCCATCCGGCTCTCCCGGCGCACCCTGGCCATCATCAGGGGCAACCTTTTCTGGGCATTCGGCTATAACGTTGCGGCTCTACCCCTTGCGGCATTTGGCCTGCTCAACCCTATGATTGCAGGAGCGGCGATGGCCTTCTCCTCGGTCTTCGTCGTGACGAACAGCCTGCGCCTGCGGTCCTTCACGTAACTTCCACAAAGAGACTTAGATCACACCGGTTCAGGGGTAACCATTCGGTGGGTTCGCGAGTCTAAGAGTGCGATGCCAAAGGATGTCTTGGGGGACGTCCGTCGGAGAGTCTTGGGGGACGCTCCGGGCAAGCGTGGGCCGGGGGACGTGCACCGGGGAGCTTTGAGCGGCCCTCCCGTCGGTACGTACCCCGGCAGACCGCAGTTCGCAGTACGAGGAAAAGCGCAGCACCGAGCAGTACCCGAGGAACCCAGGAGCTTCGGCTCCCACTGAACGCCCGGCCGGATCCCGTGGGGGGAATCCGCTCCGGGATATGGGAAGCGCCTCGTCGTCGGCCCGTGGGGGGATCGACGGCGGGGCGCTTCTCGCTTTCCTACGGGAGCGCTCCCGTATCGACGGCACGCTCCACTCATACCGCGACGCAGGTCCACCCGTACCGTCGGCGCAGGCCTCCCGCACCGACGACACGCTCCTCCCGTACCGACGGCACGAGCAGGGGGCGGCGCGTTCCGGGCAAGCAAATCGCCCCGGACACCGCGCTCTGTGCGAAAGCGCGGCAGTCGGGGCGAAGGCAACCGGCCCACGGGGCCGGGGTGGTGCGGGGGTGGTCCGGGGGTCAGCGACCCTCGACCGGGACGAAGTCGCGCAGGACCTCGCCGGTGTAGATCTGGCGCGGGCGGCCGATGCGCGAACCCGGCTCCTTGATCATCTCGTGCCACTGGGCGATCCAGCCCGGAAGGCGGCCGATCGCGAAGAGCACGGTGAACATCTCGCTCGGGAAGCCCATGGCCCGGTAGATCAGACCGGTGTAGAAGTCCACGTTGGGGTAGAGGTTGCGCGAG
Organism: Streptomyces sp. NPDC087901; assembly: GCF_044742205.1. Classification (NCBI taxonomy): domain Bacteria; kingdom Bacillati; phylum Actinomycetota; class Actinomycetes; order Kitasatosporales; family Streptomycetaceae; genus Streptomyces; species Streptomyces sp. NPDC087901. The sequence continues at coordinate 331,033 of NZ_JBIUUC010000001.1, read as the reverse complement.
ACGAAGTACTCGTCGTTGAGCGCGTGCTCCTCCAGCTTGAGCGCGATGTCGAGCAGCTCGTCGGACTTGCCGAGCGAGGACAGCACGTCGTGGGCCGCGGCCTTGATGATCTTGGCGCGCGGGTCGAAGGACTTGTACACCCGGTGGCCGAAGCCCATCAGGCGGACGCCGTCCTCCTTGTTCTTCACCTTCTGGATGAAGCTGTCGACGTCGCCGCCGTTGGCCTGGATGCCCTCGAGCATCTCCAGCACCGACTGGTTGGCGCCACCGTGCAGCGGGCCCCACAGCGCCGAAATGCCGGCGGAGATCGAGGCGAACATGTTCGCCTGCGAGGAACCGACCAGACGCACCGTGGAGGTCGAACAGTTCTGCTCGTGGTCCGCGTGCAGGATGAGCAGCTTCTCCAGCGCCGAGACGACGACCGGGTCCGGCACGTACTCCTGGGCGGGGACCGAGAAGGTCATGCGCAGGAAGTTCTCGACGTAGCCGAGGTCGTTGCGCGGGTAGACGAACGGGTGACCGATCGACTTCTTGTACGCGTACGCCGCGATGGTCGGCAGCTTGGCCAGCAGCCGGATCGTCGAGAGGTGACGCTGCTCCTCGTCGAACGGGTTGTGGCTGTCCTGGTAGAACGTGGACAGCGCGCTGACGACCGAGGACAGCATGGCCATCGGGTGGGCGTCGCGCGGGAAGCCGTCGAAGAACCGCTTGACGTCCTCGTGCAGCAGCGTGTGCTGGGTGATCTCGTTCTTGAAGGCCGACAGCTCGTCGACCTTCGGAAGCTCACCGTTGATGAGCGTGTACGCGACCTCAAGGAACGTCGACTGCTCGGCGAGCTGCTCGATGGGGTAGCCGCGGTAGCGCAGGATTCCCTGCTCGCCATCGAGGTAGGTGATGGCCGATTTATAGGCAGCGGTGTTGCCGTATCCGCTGTCCAGCGTCACCAGACCGGTGTTCGCCCGGAGCTTCCCGATGTCGAAGCCCTTGTCGCCGACGGTGCTGTCGATCACCGGGTAGGTGTACTCGTCATCGCCGTACCGCAGTACTACAGCGTTGCTGGTGTGCTCGCTCACGTCATCCCTCACCGACGTAGTGCCTCTTCTTCGAGGTTCCCTGACTGTCTCCACCCTCCCCCATTTGGCTCAGGAGAGTGCACTCGGGGTCGTCCATTGGACCTACTCGCGGCACTGAGTGCCGCGAACTTATTCATCCTGCCCCCTTGACTGCGGTTGCGGAAGACCTGCGTGATGTTTCCCACCGATTTGATCGATCATTTTTTCCGCGGATCCTCCTTCGGTGCCTCCGCGCAGCCGGTAATCCAGCGCCGTACAGCGCCTGCCTGCGGAAACCGTGCGGACCGCCTGGCCGATCGCCTGCCTGGAACCGACCAGCACGACGAGCTTCTTGGCCCTCGTCACGGCCGTGTACAGCAGGTTTCGCTGGAGCATCATCCAGGCGCTCTTCGTCACGGGGATGACGACGGCCGGGTACTCGCTGCCCTGGGAGCGATGGATCGTCATGGCGTACGCGTGGGACAGCTCGTCGAGCTCGTCGAAGTCGTAACTGATCTCCTCGTCCTCGTCCGTGAGCACGCTCAGCTTCTGTTCGTCCAGGTCAAGGGCGGTGACGACGCCTACGGTCCCGTTGAAGACTCCGTTCTCCCCCTTGTCGTAGTTGTTGCGGATCTGGGTGACCTTGTCGCCCACGCGGAACACCCTGCCGCCGAACCGCTTCTCCGGCAGATCGGGGCGGCCCGGCGTGATGGCCTGCTGGAGCAGCCCGTTGAGATGACCGGCCCCGGCCGGTCCGCGGTGCATCGGGGCGAGCACCTGCACGTCCCGGCGCGGGTTCAGCCCGAACTTGGCCGGAATACGGCGGGCCGCGACGTCCACCGCCAGCACCCCCGCGTCCTCCGTCTCGTCCTCCACGAAGAGGAAGAAGTCGCTGAGCCCCTGGGTGAGGGGCGGCAGGCCGGAGTTGATCCGGTGGGCGTTGGTGACGACGCCGGACTGCTGGGCCTGACGGAAGATGGTGGTCAGCCGGACCGCCGGAACGGGGCTGCCGTCGGCGAGCAGATCCCGCAGCACCTCCCCCGCGCCGACCGAGGGCAGCTGGTCCACATCGCCGACGAGCAGCAGATGGGCACCAGGTGCCACGGCCTTGACCAGCTTGTTGGCGAGCAGCAGATCGAGCATGGACGCCTCGTCGACGACGACCAGGTCGGCGTCGAGCGGACGGTCCCGGTCGTACGCCGCGTCGCCGCCCGGCTTCAGTTCGAGCAGCCGGTGCACGGTGGAGGCCTCGGCCCCGGTCAGCTCGGAGAGCCGCTTCGCCGCCCGTCCGGTCGGCGCGGCCAGCACCACTTTCGCCTTCTTCGCACGGGCCAGCTCCACGATCGACCGGACGGTGAACGACTTGCCGCAGCCGGGCCCCCCGGTCAGCACGGCCACCTTCCGGCTGAGCGCGAGCCGCACGGCGGCCTCCTGCTCGGGCGCCAGCGTCGCGCCGGTACGGCCCCCGAGCCACTTCAACGCCGCGTCCCAGTCCACGTCGCCGAAGGCCGGCATCCGCTCCTCCGGCGTCCGCAACAGCCGGCGCACCTGCGAGGCGAGGGAGATCTCGGCCCGGTGGAACGGCACCAGATAGACGGCCGTGACCGGCTCACCGCCCTCGGGCGAGGGCACCTTCTCCCGTACGACACCCTCCGGCTCCGCGGCGAGCTCGGCCAGGCACTCGATGACGAGCCCGGTGTCCACCTGGAGGAGCTTGACCGCGTCCGCGATGAGCCGCTCCTCGGGCAGGAAGCAGTGCCCCTGATCGCTGGACTGCGACAGCGCGTACTGCAGTCCGGCCTTGACCCGCTCCGGGCTGTCGTGCGGAATGCCGACGGCCTGGGCGATCCGGTCAGCGGTGAGGAAGCCGATGCCCCAGACGTCGGCGGCCAGCCGGTAGGGCTGGTTCTTCACCACGGAGATCGAGGCGTCCTCGTACTTCTTGTAGATACGGACGGCGATGGAGGTCGAGACGCCGACGCTCTGGAGGAAGATCATGACCTCCTTGATCGCCTTCTGCTCCTCCCACGCGGCAGCGATCATCTTCGTCCGCTTCGGCCCGAGCCCGGGGACCTCGACCAGGCGCTTCGGCTGCTGCTCGATGATGTCGAGGGTGTCCACGCCGAAGTGCGTGGTGATCCGGTCGGCCATGACCGGACCGATGCCCTTGATCAGCCCGGAGCCGAGGTAGCGGCGGATGCCCTGGATGGTGGCGGGGAGAACCGTCGTGTAGTTCTCGACGGTGAACTGCTTGCCGTACTGCGAGTGGGAACTCCAGCGCCCCTCCATCCGCAGCGACTCACCGGGCTGCGCCCCGAGCAGCGACCCGACGACGGTGAGCAGGTCGTTGCTCCCCCGCCCGGTGTCGACGCGCGCGACCGTGTACCCGTTCTCCTCGTTGGCGTACGTGATGCGCTCGAGTACGCCTTCCAGGACGGCCATGTTCGGTGTGGACGACGTCGTGGAGGACATGGTGGACATGGCCGTGACGGTACCGGGCGGGGCTGACATCCGGCGGGCCGCACTCATACGGCGCCACCCTGCCCGGAGCCGGTGTCCCGGCCACGGCCGTCCGCCCCGCGCGTCCCCCTGACCGACCTGACCGGCCCCCTACGCCCCTGACCTTGACCGTGCCGGTGTCCGCGACGGCCCGTACCGGGTACGGTCAGCCGGCCACTGCGGTGATCGAGCGTCGGTTCTTCGGGGTCTCGATCTCGTCGATCAGTGCGACCGCCAGGTCCGCGTAGGAGAAGGACGGGGCGCCGTCGGCCATCACCTCGCCGCCGCCCGTCCGGTACCGGCCGGTCCGGGGAGCCTCGTCGTCCAGCATCACGGGCGGCGGGGCGATGACGAGCCAGTCGATCTCCGTCTCGGCGGCGCGGAGCACGTCGAGTTCGGCGGCATGACCGAGTGAGAAGGCCCGTGCCTCCTCGGGGAAGCCGGGGGCGTCGTGGACGGCCACGCCGGGTGCGGTCTCCAGTACGGACCCGATCCCGATGAGCACCAGCCGGCCGACGCCCGCCCGGGCCAGGCCGTCGAGCAGGGCGCGCGTCGCGCTCACGTAGAAGTCCCGCGACGGCACGTCCATGCGGCCGGCCGCGTTGATCGCGGCGTCGTGTCCTGCCGCGGCCTCGGCGACGCTTTCCGCCCGGGTGACATCACCGGCGACGACGCTGACGTGGTCGCCGGTCGGCCCCTTGTACGCGGCCACGTCCCGCACGACCGCGGTGACCTGATGCCCGCGCGCCACAGCCTCGGCGACCGCACGCCTTCCGGCACGTCCACCGGCTCCGAAGACGACGATTCTGCTGCTCATGGGGTTCCCCTCGCCAAGGCCCGCGGACCGCCGGCCGATGCAGCGGACGCTAGCCCCGCACCCCATGGTTTCCGCAACGATAGTTACGTACGCTCGCCAGGGTGATCCAACCACTTGATCCCGAAATGTTCACCGGCTGCTCCCATGACACCTCGCCGTTCCGGATCGGCGGCAAATGGACCCCGAAGATCATCAGGTGTCTGGAGACCGGCCCCCGGCGCTTCTCCGAACTGGAGGTCCCGCTGCACGGCATCACGCCCAAGGTGCTGACGGAGACGCTGCGGTCGATGGAACGGGACGGCCTGGTCACCCGTACCGTGGGTGGCGGCACCCCGCCCCGGGTGGACTACGAACTGAGCACCCTCGGGCGTACGTTGCTCGCGCCGATGGCCGCCTGCTGCGCGTGGGCGGCGGAGCATCTGCCGCGGTTGCGGGATGCGCGGGAGGCGTACGAGGGGAACCTGGTCCCCGCACCCCCGCCGGAGGGGACCGCGACGCGCTGAACGCCGGCCGCGCTAATGCCGGGTGCCACGTCGCGGCTGCTGAAGCGCCACCTCGGGATACGCGGCCGCTGGGCCATCGAGGAGTGGCTGCGCCATGCCTCGCAGGTGAAGGTCGAAGAAGGCTGATACGTAGTCGCGGGTGATGCGCCACCCACGTTCCCCGGAGAGCGGTACGGCGGGGTCCGACAGGCCCAACTGCCCTGCCAGATAGGGCAGGTCCGTGAAGGAGAAGTGTTCAGCACCGTCCACGGTCAGCCAGCGCTTCCGGCCGTTCAGGTGCCTCCACGCCCCGGGCCCTCCACCAAGGCGACGACATGGCCGCGCCTCGCGAGCTCCTCCGCTATCGAGGTGAGTGTGGAGCGCGGCATCGAGAAGCCCGGGGAGAGCAGCACCAAGGGGAGTCGCCCCGGCGCCGGGGCAGCTCCCACATGAGCGTGAGTACAAGCCCCGGCAACCGTTGCGTGGGGCACGACGCCGCCGAGACCTCTCGCCTCCAGGAGGAGCTGCGCCTCCTCGTCGGTCAGGTACGCCGCCGATGGCCCGCTCGCCGAGCGTGCCGGGTAGAAGACCGTCACCATCAACTCCCGGTTGCACCCAGCCGAATCCAGGTTCTGGTTCCCCCCCAACACATGTAGCCCCAGGACCAGTTGGCCATACCCCTTCGACGTATCCACGTCAGACTCAGGCATCACGCAAATGAGGGCGACCGCCCCTTGGGCGTCCGCGTCCCCCGACCGCGAGCGCGAGACTCTCGCCGGCCCCGAATCCGGTGGTGATCCGCGTCCGGGTCCCCGTATCTTCGGCCTCATGACTGACGCGTGCTACGGAGACCCACAGCTTGCCGCGCTCTACGACCCGCTGGACCCGGACCGTGGTGACCTCGACGTCTATCTCCGGATCGCCGAGGAGTTCGGGGCTCGGCGCGTGCTGGACATCGGGTGCGGGACGGGTGTGTTCGCGTTGCTGCTGGCCGAGCGTGGGATCGAGGTCGTCGGAGTGGACCCCGCTCGTGCCTCCGTCGACGTGGCTCGGGCCAAGCCGGGGGCCGGGCAGGTCCGGTGGGTCGACGGGGACGCTGCTGCGGTGCTGCCGCTCCAGGCCGATCTCGCGACCATGACGGCGAACGTCGCGCAGGCGATCGCCGATCCGCAGGCATGGCGGGCGACCCTTCGGTCGGCGTACGAAGCCCTGCGGCCGGGCGGGTGCCTGGTGTTCGAGACCCGCGTCCCGGCCGTGCGCGCCTGGGAGGAGTGGACCCGTGAGGCCTCGTACAAGGTGACGGAGGTCCCGGGGGTCGGAGCGGTCGAGAGCTGGGTCGAGGTCATCGAGGTGAACGGGCCGCTGGTGACGTTCCGTGGGACCTGCGCATTCGCGGTGGACGGGCAGGTGCTCACGTCGGAGTCGACATTGCGGTTCCGCGAGCGGCAGGAGGTCGAGAAGGACCTGACCGCGCAGGGGTTCACGGTGGAGGACGTACGCGACGCACCCGACCGGCCGGGCCGGGAGTTCGTCTTCGTCGCGCGACGCCCATGGCCGGCGGAGGCGGCCCCTGACCTTCGTTCATGAGGGCAGGCCCGACGCCATGGCACGCTCTGAGCCCGTGAAGAAACACGTCCCGGCGACACCCGGGAACTCCCGCGTAAGAGCCCTCAGGAACCCTGCGGGAAGGTGCGCGTACCCAGCTCGAGGGAGGGCCACCTCTCGCAGCGCGCAGCCCCGGGAGCGCACGCAAGGCCCACGCATCGGCGATGACCTGGCCTTGTGCGCCTGCCACTCCTAGGGTCGTTGCGAAGGTGGATCGTCTGTCAGACCTGCCTGGGATGCTCCGGGTATGGAGATGACAGTGCAGCTGACGATCGACTGCTCGATCCGCAGAGAATGGTGGCTTTCTGGGCCGAGGCCCTGGGCTACGTGCCCGAGCCTCCACCGGGCGGGCACGCCACGTGGCGTGCCTACTGGGCGGCGGTGGGGGTGCCCGAGGCGGAGTTGCCGGCCGGCGCCGGAGATATCCCGGAGTCCGTCATCGATCCCGCGGGATGTGGGCCGAGGGTGTGGTTCCAGCAGGTTCCGGAGCAAAAGGTCGCCAAGAACCGGTGGCACTTCGACCTGAAGGTCGGTGGGGGCCGTGACATCCCACTGGACGTCCGCACTCAGCGGGTCAAGGCTACGGTCGAGCGGCTGGTCAAAGCAGGTGCCACCGTGCTGCGGATCAAGGATGAGCCGGACACGGGGCTCTACGCCGCCGCCATGCAGGACCCCGAGGGCAACGAATTCGACGTCGTCTGAAGGCCGTTGCGACGGCGCCGGTCACAGCGACTCGTTCACTGCATCGCCGCTGCCGTGGCCAACACGGCGGAAGCCCAGCGGCCACCCGGTGTGTGAGGCTGTGCGGACAGCGAAACGGGGCCCGGTCTCTCGACCGGACCCCACTCGCTTTCCCCCTCGGTCGGAGCTTCCCAATCCCCCCGGATCCCTCCCCGGAAGCGTCCGACGGGAGATATGACGCGGCAGGGTGCTCAAGGGTTGTACGCCTTGGCAATCTCTTTGCCTGGGAGGCCGCAGCGACCGGATCTACGGACTCAGCAGGCGTGCTCCACGTACCGGGCGGCGACCTCCGCCAGGACCTCGGCGCCGTCGCGGGCCCAGAGGTCCTCGTTGAAGATCTCCACCTCGATGGGGCCGTCGAAGCCGGTGGCCTCCACTGCCGTGCGGAGGGCGCGGAAGTCCACGCTGCCGTCGCCGAGTTGGCCACGGCCCAGCAGGACGCCCGCCGGGAGCGGGGTGATCCAGTCGGCCAGCTGGAACGAGTGGATGCGGCCGCCCGCTCCCGCGCGGGCGATCTGGGTGGGAGCCTGGTCGTCCCACCAGAGGTGGTAAGTGTCGACGACCACGCCCACCTGGTCGGCCGGGAAGCGTTCCGCGATGTCCAGGGCCTGGGACAGGGTGGAGACGACGCAGCGGTCCGAGGCGAACATCGGGTGCAACGGCTCGATGGCCAGGCGTACGCCGCGTTCGGCCGCGTAGGGGGCCAGTTCGGCCAGTGCGTCAGCGATGCGTTCGCGGGCGCCGTACAGGTCCTTGCTGCCCTCCGGGAGGCCGCCCGAGACCAGGACCAGGGTGTCCGTGGACAGGCCCGCCGCCTCGTCGAGCGCCGCGCGGTTGTCGTCCAGGGCGCGGGCCCGCTCGGCCGGGTCGAGGGCGGTGAAGAAGCCGCCCCGGCAGAGGCTGGTCACGGACAGGCCGGAATCCGAGAGGAGTTGCGCCGCGCGCTCGACTCCGTACTCCTGGACGGGGGCCCGCCACAGGCCGACCTTGTCGATGCCCGCCTTCGCGCAGCCCTCCGCGAGCTCGGGCAGCGACCACTGCTTGATGGTCTCCTGGTTGATGGAGAGCCGGGAGATGTCGGTAGGGGTGTCGGTCATCGGGAGCCTCCTTGCACGGTGAGCAGGGCGCGCATCCGCGACTCGGCCAGTTCCGGGTCGGGGAACAGGCCCAGGCGGTCCGCCAGTTCGTACGCCTTCGCCAGATGCGGCAGTGAACGGGCCGACTGCAGTCCGCCCACCATCGTGAAGTGGTCCTGGTGGCCGGCCAGCCAGGCGAGGAACACCACGCCCGTCTTGTAGTAGCGGGTGGGTGATTGGAAGAGGTGGCGGGACAACTCGACGGTCGGGTCCAGGAGTTCACGGAACCCCTTCGCGTCGCCCGTGTCCAGGACCCGTACCGCGTGCGCGGCCAGCGGGCCGAGGGGGTCGAAGATTCCGAGCAGGGCGTGACTGAAGCCGCGGTCGTCGCCGGCGATCAGTTCGGGGTAGTTGAAGTCGTCCCCGGTGTAGCAGCGCACCCCGCTCGGGAGGCGGCGGCGGACGTCGATCTCGCGCTCCGCGTCGAGGAGGGAGATCTTGATGCCGTCGACCTTGTCGGGGTGCTCGGCGATGACCTGGAGGAAGGTGTCGGTGGCCTTGTCGAGGTCGGCGGAGCCCCAGTAGCCGTCCAGGGCGGGGTCGAACATCGGGCCCAGCCAATGCAGGACGACCGGTTCGGTGGCCTGGCGGAGGAGATGGGCGTACGTCTCCAGGTAGTCCTGCGGGCTCTTCGCCGCGGCGGCGAGTGCGCGGGAGGCCATCAGGATGGCCTGGGCGCCGCTCTCCTCGACGAGAGCGAGCTGCTCCTCGTACGCGGACCGCACCTCGGCGAGCGTGGCCGGGCCCGCGGGGAGCTGGTCGGTGCCGACGCCGCAGGCGATGGCACCGCCGACGGACTCGGCCTCGGCTGCCGAGCGGCGGATCAGCTCGGCCGCGCCGGCCCAGTCCAGGCCCATGCCGCGCTGGGCGGTGTCCATGGCCTCGGCGACGCCCAGGCCGTGCGACCAGAGGTGGCGGCGGAAGGCGAGGGTGGCGTCCCAGTCGACGGCTGCCGGTGAGTCGGGGCTGATGTCGGCGTACGGGTCGGCGACGACGTGGGCGGCGGAGAAGACCGTGCGGGAGGCCAGGGGCGCGCCGCCCGGGGCGAGGTCGAGCAGGGTGGCGCGGGGCTCGTACGGCCCCTGCGGGAGGTGGATCGTCATCGTGTCCACTCCGGTGCGACGGGGACGGGAACGGGTACGGCGGGGGTGGGTACGGCGGCGGCGCGGGGCTGCGTCACAGGTTCAGCTCCGGGACGTCGTAACGGCGGCCTTCGGCGGAGGACTTGAGACCGAGCTCGGCGAGCTGGACGCCGCGGGCGCCGGCCATCAGGTCCCAGGTGTAGGGCTCGTCGAGCACGATGTGGCGGAGGAACAGCTCCCACTGGGCCTTGAAGCCGTTGTCGAAGACCGCGTTGTCGGGGACTTCCTGCCACTGGTCACGGAAGGACTCGGTGACCGGGAGGTCGGGGTTCCAGACCGGCTTGGGGGTGGCCGAGCGGTGCTGGACGCGGCAGTTGCGCAGGCCCGCGACGGCGGAGCCGTGCGTGCCGTCGACCTGGAACTCGACGAGTTCGTCGCGGTTGACGCGGACCGTCCAGGAGGAGTTGATCTGGGCTACCGCGCCGCTCTCCAGCTGGAAGATGCCGTACGCGGCGTCGTCGGCGGTCGCGGCGTACGGCTTGCCGTGCTCGTCCCAGCGCTCGGGGATGTGCGTCTGGACGTGCGCCTGGACGGTGGTGACCCGGCCGAACAGCTCGTGGAGCACGTACTCCCAGTGCGGGAACATGTCGACGACGATGCCGCCGCCGTCCTCGGAACGGTAGTTCCAGGAGGGACGCTGGGCCTCCTGCCAGTCTCCCTCGAAGACCCAGTAGCCGAACTCGCCGCGCACGGAGAGGATCTCGCCGAAGAAGCCGCCGTCGATGAGGCGCTTCAGCTTCAGCAGGCCCGGCAGGAAGATCTTGTCCTGGACGACGCCGTGCTTGATGCCGGCGTCCCGGGCGAGGCGGGCGAGGTCGAGGGCGCCCTCGACGTCGGTGGCGGTGGGCTTCTCGGTGTAGATGTGCTTGCCCGCCGCGACGGCCTTCTTGATCGCCTCGACGCGGGCCGAGGTGACCTGGGCGTCGAAGTAGATGTCGATGGTGTCGTCGGCGAGGACCGCGTCGAGGTCGGTCGACCACTCGGTCAGACCGTGGCGCTCGGCGAGCTCCTCCAGCGCGTGGGCGCGGCGGCCGACGAGGACCGGTTCGGGCCACAGCACGTCGCCGTTGCCGAGATCGAGGCCGCCCTGCTCGCGGATCGCGAGGACCGAGCGCACCAGGTGCTGCCGGTATCCCATGCGACCCGTGACGCCGTTCATGGCGATGCGCACTGTCCTGCGTGTCACGAAAGTTCCTCCATACAGCCGTAGCAAGCGCTTTCTATGCGGTATGACGCTAGCCTGCCGACAGCGGCCTGGACAAGAGGGGGCGCGCTGATTGGTTTGGTCCACTCCCCCTCATCACTCCTCGGAGGAATGCGATGACAGTCACCCTGGCGGACGTGGCGGCTCGCGCCCGGGTGTCCCCGGCCACCGTCTCCCGCGTGCTGAACGGCAACTACCCGGTGGCGGCGTCCACCCGGGAGCGGGTCCTGCGTGCGGTGGACGACCTGGACTACGTGCTCAACGGGCCCGCGAGTTCGCTCGCGGCGGCCACGTCCGACCTGATCGGGATCCTGGTCAACGACATCGCCGACCCCTTCTTCGGGATCATGGCGGGCGCGGCCCAGACGGAGATCGGCGGTCCGGGCGACGGATCGGGCCGGGCCGGCGGCGAGAAGCTCGCGATCGTCTGCAACACCGGCGGCACCCCGGAACGCGAACTCACCTACCTCACCCTGCTCCAGCGCCAGCGCGCCGCCGCGGTCGTCCTCACCGGCGGCGCGGTCGAGGACCCGGCCCACCAGGCCGCGATGTCCGCGAAGCTGGCGAAACTCGCGGACGCGGGCACCCGGGTGGTGCTGTGCGGGCGGCCCCCGCTGCCGGACAACGCCTCCGTGGTGGCCGCACTCGCCTTCGACAACCGGGGCGGCGGCCGGCGCCTCACCGAGCATCTCCTCTCGCTGGGCCACCGCGACATCGGCTATGTCGCGGGCCCGGTCGAACGCACCACGACCCGCCACCGGCTGGAGGGCCACCGCGACGCGATGAAGGCCGTGGGGCTCGTGGGCGACGAGGAACGGCTCACCGTGCACGGCTCCTACGACCGCCGGTCCGGCTACGACGCCACGGTCGAACTCCTGCGCCGCGAACCGGAGATCACGGCCGTCGTCGCGGCGAACGACACGGTCGCCCTCGGTGCCGCGGCGGCGATCCGCGACCGCGGACTGCGCATCCCCGAGGACATCTCGGTGGCCGGCTTCGACGACCTGCCGTTCTCGGTGGACGTGGTCCCGGCCCTGACGACCGTACGGCTGCCGCTCGTCGAGGCGGGGGCCCGGGCGGGCCGGCTGGCGACCGGCAAGGAGACCCCGCCGCCCGGCGGCATCGCGACGATCGCCGCCGAGTTGATGGTGCGGGGGTCGACGGCCGCACCCCGAGGGTGAATCACCCGCGGGGCCGGGGCCGGGGCCGGGGATCGACAGCTGCGCCCCGGAGGTGACGGCCCGCACCGGCCCGTGAGTCGGGCCGCCGGGACCGGGTACGCGTCGGACATGCCCCGGTCCGTACGGTGCAGGGGCACATACCGACGGAAGGGACACGCACGTGAAGCTCGCTTTCTCCACTCTCGGGGTGCCGGGACTGCCGGTATCCGAGGTCGTCCGGCTGGCCGCCGAGCACGGCTACCAGGGGGTGGAGCTGCGCGCCCACCCCGAGGAGCCGGTGCATCCCGGGCTGTCGAAGGCCGAACGGGCCGATGTGGTGCAGGAGTTCAAGCGGGGCGGGGTCGAGATCCTGACCGTGGCCGGCTATGTACGGGCTGCCGCCGAGGGCGACGACCAGCCGGTGCTGGACGAGCTCGCCGGGCTGATCGAGCTGGCCCACGACCTGGGCGCGGACCACGTCCGGGTCTTCCCGGGCGGCGGCGACCAGGACCCCGCCACGGCCGACGCGACCGCCGCCCGCCGGCTGGCCGCCGCAGCCCCGTACGCCGCCGACATGGATGTACGCATCCTGCTGGAGACCCACGACTCGCACCGCGCGGGGGTCGATGTGGCCCGGGTGGTCGGCACGGTGGGGCACGGGAGCATCGGCGCGTTGTGGGACATCATGCACACCTGGCTGGCGGGTGAGGAGCCGGTGGCGAGCCATGCGGTACTGGCCCCGCACCTGGGATACGTACAGGTGAAGGACATCGCCTCCACCGAGGACACCACGCCGGTGGCCCTGGGCGCGGGGGTGCTGCCGCTGCGGGAGTGCCTGGACACCCTGGACGCGGACGCCTGGGTCTGCTGGGAGTACGAGAAGCGCTGGCACCCGCAGGCTGCGGAGCTGCCCGGACTACTGAGCGCGGGGCGCGAGCACCTGCTGCGGCTGGGTGCACCCAAGGACTAGGAAGCGTCCGCGAAGCGGCGTCGTCCGCCCGAGGGCTGGGCCTGCGGCGTCCGGTGCTCGCTCTCACACAGCGCCGGAGTGCCCTGGTAGCAGAGGCTGCTCGGGCATTCCGGCAGCGCCGCGAGAGTCCGTGCCGGACCCCGCAGGCCGGGCGGGACTTCGCGGACACGGCCCACAACCTCGTGCACGACAGGAACCCTCGCTGCATCCGTACAAGCCAACGGCTCGGGCTGGGCGACGACGCAAGCTGCTGAACTGCGGCGATGCCTATCGTGCACGAGCTCGTCAGAGTGGCATGGGGACCGGCTCCGGAACGGACTCGCGGGGGCGCCGCGCCCCCGCGAGCGAGGTCAGGGCCACCCCGCCGACCAGCAGCGCCGCCGCGCACCACCGCAGCGGGCTCACCGACTCGTCGAGCAGCAGCGCGGCCGACGACATCCCGAAGACCGGCACGAGCAGGGTGAACGGGGCCACGGACGAGGCCTGGTAGCGGCTCAGCAGGAAGCCCCACGCCCCGAAGCCGAAGATCGTGACGACCCAGGCGACGTAGACGATGATTCCGGCGCCGCTCCAGTCGAGCGCGGCGAGCGCGTCCCGGTCGCGGTCCCAGCCCTCGAAGAGCAGGGAGAGTCCGAGCAGCGGCAGGACGGGCACGGTCGAGACCCAGACCATGAAGTTGAGCGAGTCGGGCGGGGCGGCCTTGCGGGTCAGGACGTTCGACACACCCCAGCAGGCCGCCGCCGCGATCACCAGGACGAACGCGAGCACGGGCCCGCTCGCCCCCTCGTCGACGGCGGCGACCCCGATACCGGCGAGGGCCACCGCCATCCCCAGCACCCGGACCTTCCCCGGCCGTTCACCCAGCACGAGTGCCGCGAGGATCGCGGTGAAGACCGCCTGCACCTGAAGGACCAGGGAGGAGAGCCCGGCGCCCATCCCCCGGTCCATGCCGATGAACAGCAAGCCGAACTTGGCCACGCCCAGCGCCAGCCCCACCCCCACGATCCACCTCCACGCGACCTTGGGCCTGCCGACGAAGAAGACCGCGGGCAGCGCCGCGACCAGGAAGCGCAGGGCGGAGAAGAGCAGCGGCGGGAAGTGGTCGAGCCCGAGCTCGATGACGACGAAGTTGACACCCCAGAGGGCGGCCACCAGAACGGCCAGGGCGATGTGGAGGGGACGCATGCACCGAGGATCGCGTGCGCGGACCATGTAGCACCAGCGCGGATTTCTTCATGGTGAAATTGAGCGTTGCTAATGAATGGCCCATGAACCGACGGAACAACGGCTCATGCGCCAAAGGAACCCCGGAGGCTCCGGTGCTCGATCTCGCCCGGCTGCGCGCACTGCACGCCATCTCCGTCCACGGCTCCGTCGCGGGCGCCGCCGCCGCTCTCGGCTACACCCCGTCGGCGGTCTCGCAGCAGATCACCAAGCTGGAGCGGGAGACCCGCACGACGCTGCTGGAGCGCCGTGGCCGCGGTGTCGCACTGACCGAGGAGGCGGTCCATCTGGCCGCCGCCGCACAGGAGTTGCTTGCGATCGTGGAGCGCGCCGAGACTTCGCTGGAGGAGCGCAGGGGGCTGCCGACGGGGCGGCTGTCGATCGGCGCGTTCGCTTCGGCGGCGCGCGGGCTGCTGCCCGGGGTGCTGGCGGAGCTGGACCGCGAGCACCCGGCGGTGGACGTACGGCTGACGGAGGTCGACCCGCACCTCTCCGTCGACCTCGTGGCCAAGGGCGTGATCGACCTGGCCGTCGCGCACGACTGGGACATCGCCCCGCTGCCCGCCCCGGAGGGCGTGGCGCAGGCGGTGATCGGGGACGACCGCTGCGATCTGCTGGTGCCGGCGGGACATCGGCTCGCGGGCCGGGACGGGGTGCGGCGCGAGGAACTGGCGAGGGAGCGGTGGATCTGCCAGCCGCCGGGGACCGTCTGTCACGACTGGCTCGTACGGACGCTGCGCACGGCGGGCTACGAGCCGGACATCCGCCACCAGGCCGAGGAGAACCACACCCAACTCGCCCTGCTCGCGGCCGGTCTCGGCGTCGCGATGATCCCCCGGCTGGGCCGCGGGCCGCTGCCCGACGGGGTGGTGGCGGTGCGGATCGACCCCGTACCGGTGCGGCGGCTGTACGCGCTGTGGCGTACGGAGGCGGCGCGCCGTCCGGCGATCACCGCGGCCGTCTCGGCACTTCAGGCGCACGGAGCGGGTGTGGGGCTGCGGTAGCCGGGGCGGTCCGCCCTGCGCCGGGACGCGCTCAAAATGGTCCGGACCCTTGACCGGAAGTTATTTTCTGGATATCCGTGATCCTTGGAAGTTTCTTTCAGCACAGTTGCTTTCACCACCTCTCGTCACCGAGTACGGCCGAAGGAGCTCACGTGCACGACCGCACCTCCAGACGCACCCTCCTCACCGCCACCGCAGCCACGGCTGTCGCGGCGGCTGCGGGTATGGCAGTCGCCCCCGGCGCCGTCGCCGCCCAGAAGTCCGCAAGCAGCAGCAGCCATACCTCCGCCGCCACGACTCGACGGCTGAAGCGGCTCATCTCCCGGATGAGCCTGGAGGAGAAGGTCGGCCAGCTCTTCGTCATGCGGGTCTACGGGCACTCCGCGACCGAGCCCGACCAGGCGGACATCGACGCCAACCTCGCCGAGATCGGGGTGCGCACCGCCGCCGAGATGATCGCCAAGTACCACGTGGGCGGCATCATCTACTTCGCGTGGGCGCACAACACCCGTGACCCGCACCAGATCGCCGATCTCTCCAACGGCATCCAGCGGGCCGGCCTGGCGGGCGCCAACGCCCTGCCGCTCCTCATCTCCACCGACCAGGAACACGGCATCGTGTGCCGGGTCGGCGAGCCCGCCACGCTGATGCCGGGCGCGATGGCGCTGGGCGCGGGCGGTTCGCGTTCCGACGCGCGGCGGGCCGGGCAGATCGCGGGCGCCGAACTGGCCGCGATCGGCATCCGGCAGAACTACGCCCCGGACGCGGACGTCAACGTCAACCCGGCCAACCCGGTGATCGGTGTCCGTTCCTTCGGCTCCGACCCGCAGTCCGTCGCCGGGATGGTCGCCGCCCAGGTGAAGGGGTACCAGAGCTCCGGGATCGCCTCCACGGCCAAGCACTTCCCCGGCCACGGCGACACCAGCACCGACAGCCACACCGGCCTGCCGGTGATCACCCACACCCGTGAGCAGTGGGCCGAGCTGGACGAGCCGCCGTTCCGGGCGGCGATCGCCGCGGGCATCGACTCGATCATGACGGCGCACATCGTGGTGCCCGCGCTCGACCCGGCGGAGGACCCGGCGACCCTGTCCAAGCCCATCCTCACCGGCATCCTGCGCGAGGAGCTCGGCTACGACGGCGTCGTGGTCACCGACTCGCTCGGCATGGAG
Organism: Streptomyces sp. NPDC087901; assembly: GCF_044742205.1. Lineage (NCBI taxonomy): Bacteria > Bacillati > Actinomycetota > Actinomycetes > Kitasatosporales > Streptomycetaceae > Streptomyces > Streptomyces sp. NPDC087901. Next base: position 314,825 of record NZ_JBIUUC010000001.1, on the reverse strand, counting down.
GGCGTACGGACGAAGTACGGCGACGAGCGGGTGCCGGTGCTCGCCCTGCAGGCGGGCGTCGACCAGCTGCTCAACCCGCCGAGCCTGGAGGTGTCCTGGAACGCCCTCCTGGCGGCCGTGAAGGGCGGCGAGGTCAGCGAGGCCCGCCTCGACGAATCGATCCTGCGCATTCTGCGGCTGAAGACGAAGCTGGGTCTGTTCGACGACCCGTTCGTCACCCACCGGGGCGTGGACCGTACCGTCGGCACCCGGTCGCACCTCGCGGCCGCCGACCGGATCGCGGAGCACACGACCACGCTGCTGGACAACCCCGGTGCGCTGCTGCCGCTTTCGCGCCGCTCCCACAAGAACCTGCTGGTGGTGGGCGCCGATCCGGCCTCACCGTCCGGTACGACGGGGCCGCCGACCACCACCCTGGCCGAGGCGTTCAACGAGCTGGGGTACACGGCCACGGCCCTGTCCACCGGCACCGCCCCGACCAGGGCGGCCATCGACGCGGCGGTGGCGGCCGCGCAGGGCAAGGACGCGGTGGTCGTGGGGACGTACAACGTCACGGCGACCAGTTCGCAGCGGACCCTGGTGAGCGAGCTGGCGGCGACCGGCGTCCCGGTGATCACGGTCGCGATCCGCAACCCGTACGACATCGCCCGGCTGGCCGGGACCGGATACGCGGCGAGCCTGGCTTCGTACTCCTGGACCGACGTCGAACTGCGGGCGGCCGCCCGGGTGATCGCGGGCCGGGCCGAGCCGGAGGGGACGCTGCCGGTGCCGGTGCAGCGCGCGGACGATCCCGCGCAGGTGCTGTACCCGGTGGGCTACGGGCTGACGTACTAGGCGGTGTCCGCGAAGGATCGCCGTCCGCCCGGAGGGCGGGCGGGACTTCGCGGACACGACCTGGACGGTTCCCGCGCCGGCGGCGGCCCCTGAACGGGCCGGCCGCCGGCGCGGGGTTCCGCTACGGGCGCCTGGTGCCGAGCCGGTGCTCGGTCGTCAGGTCCTTCTTGTCGAGCCGTGCGTCGAACTTCGCGAGCGGCTTGGCCTTCGCCGGGTCCGCCTGGACGGCGGCCGGGGCGACGCCCGCCCAGCGCAGGATCGCCGCGGTGGCCGTGGCGTTCTCCGCCGGGGCCAGACCTGCGACGTTCGAGCCGTGGTTGCCGCCGGGCACCGTGAAGACATAGCTGTCACGGGCGCCCGCACCGAGCCGGAAGCGCTCGGCGCCCCACGGGTCGTTCTGCCCGTACACGTACAGCATGTGGCTGGCGTGGTGCTTCACCCAGGTGTCGACGTCGCGCATCGCCGAGGGCTGGAACTTCATCGGGATGGAGCTCGGCACGAAGTTGCGCGGCGGCTGGTAGCCGTAGCGGCTGAGCCCGCCGAGCCAGGGCTGCTCGATGTCCGGCGAGCCGAGCTGGGTGCCGGCCTGGTAGTAGTACGGCGTGTAGTTCGCCAGGCCCTGGTCCGCGTAGGCGGAGAAGCCGGAGATCGAGTCGATCGAGTCCCAGATCGCCTGGTCGGTGGCGGTCTTGGCGTCGGCCGGGATGGTGTCGCAGTCGGCGAGCAGACTGTACTGCCAGTACGCCCAGACGTAGTCCATGACGACGGCCTCGTAGGCCTTGTCGAGGGTGCCGACGGTGGTGAAGGTGTAGCCGTTGTCGGCGGCGTACTGCTCGTACTTCCGCTCCAGCGGTTCCCGGCGGACCAGCGCCTCGCGCTGCACGCCCTCCAGCCGGTCGCGGCACTCCTTGGTGCCCACGTTCGCGAAGAACCGGTCGTACGCCGAGTCCTCCTTGTTGACCACGTCGTTGGGAGCGACGTACGCGACGACGCCGTCCATGTCCTTCGGGTAGAAGCGCTCGAAGTACGTGGCGGTCATGCCGCCCTTGGAACCGCCGGTGGTCAGCCAGTTCTTGGAGTAGATCCGCTTCAGCGCGGTGAAGACCCGGTGCTGGTCACTGGCTGCCTGCCAGATGTCGAGCTTGGACCAGTCGGCGGGCGCCGGGCGCGACGGGGTGAAGAACCGGTACTCCAGCGAGACCTGGTTGCCGTCGATGATCCGGGTCGGCTCCGAGCGGCTGGGGTTGGTGGAGACGTTGTAGCCGCTGGTGTAGAAGACCGTCGGGCGGGAGGTGTCCTTGTGCAGCAGGGTGATGCGCTGCTGGAAGGTGCCCTTGGACGGGTGCCGGTGGTCGACCGGCTGGGTGTAGTTGAGGATGAAGTAGCGGTACCCCTCGTACGGCTTCTCCTCGATGAGACTCATTCCCGGGATGGCCAGGATGCGGTCCTTGATGTCCGTGCTCGTACCGCTGTCACTGACTGCGGTACGGACCGCGGCCGGTTCTGCGGCGGTGGCCGCTCCGGCCGAAGCACCCGTCGCACTCACTGTGCCGATGAGCACCGCGAGCGACAGGAACCCTCTGAGCGCCTTACGCATTTACACCCTCCCCATGATTCACAACAGACGTCGTGAACCTAGCGGGGCAATACCTGCACCACCAGACCCTGTTGCCAGGGCATGCGCTCGGGTCACCCGGTCAGCACAGGATCCAGTCCGTGGTTCCGGTCTTCCCCGCGATCGTCCCCGAGGCCCGGACGCACCGGTTCAGCGCGTGGACGGTCACCGGTCCGGCCCGGTGGGTGAAGCCGCCGCTGTCGACGACGGGCCGGCCGCCGCGGGCCTGGATCTGTACGGACATCCGGCGGCGCTTGCCGGGCTTGGACGCGACGGCGGTGGCGCAGGCGTAGCCGCGCGTCCGGTAGACGCGCAGCTCTCCCGTCGCGAACTTGACCGTCTTGGCGGGCCGTCCGGCGCACACCGAGGCGGCGTCGGCACTGCTCGCCTCCACGCCGCCGACGACGAGCGCGAGGGCGGTCGTCAGAGCAAGGGCGAGCAGGCGGGACGGGACCCCGCGTACCGTGCGCCCACCATGTCGTGCGGTCCCTCTGGTCACCAGCAGCCCCATCGCCTCATCGAACGTCCGTGCCCCTACCCCACGCTTGTACGTGCACACGTGTACCTGCGTACGACGCGGGAGGCCATCCGGAGGTTGCACCCGGCGCGGTCCGCATTCCGCGCAGCCGGACCGGCACACGATGGGCCCGACAGGACAGACCCGCACGAAGGGCAGGAACCGCCATGACCCGACTCCGCACCTCCGGGCGCCCCCGTGGCCGGCTCGTCATCGGCCGCACGCTGCTCGCCGCCGCTCTCCTGACCGCGGTGGCCGCCGTCCCGGCCACCGCTGCGGTCACTCCGGGCGCACCGGTCGCGGCGACGGCCCGCAGCGGACTCGCCGCCCCGGCGTACCAGCAGGTCGCCCACTTCTACGGCGCCTACATCGACGCGGTCGCCAACGGGGACGGCGGCGGACTGGCCGCCTCGCTGCGGGACTTCTACCTGACGTCCGGCCTGCGCGCCGAGCTGAACGACTGGGAGGCGGCCAACCACGCCGACGGTGTGCTGCGCGCCCAGAACACCCCGGCCGGCTTCCGGGTCACCGGGGGCGACAGCGGCGCCGGCCACACCTGGTCGACGGTCCGGCTCACCTGGGGTTCGGAGACCGACCCCACCTACACGTATCTGAAGGTGCAGTCGGACCTGGCGACCGGAAGGATCTCCGGCATCCGCGAGTGACCGAAGCCGCAGCGGGGACCCGCCGGTTCACACCCCGGCGGGCTCGTCCTCCCCTATGAAGGTGCGCCACAGCACGGCGTAGTGCCCGTCCTGGGCGAGGAGTTCGTCGTGGGTGCCGTCCTCCACGACCCGGCCGTGGTCCATCACCACGACCCGGTCGGCACGGGCGGCGGTGGTGAGGCGGTGGGCGACGACGAGAGTGGTGCGCCGGCCGGCGAGGCGGTCCGTCGCCTGGTTGACCAGGGCCTCGCTGGCGAGGTCCAGGGAGGCGGTGGCCTCGTCGAGCAGCAGGACGTCCGGGTCGACGAGCTCGGCGCGGGCGAGCGCGATCAGCTGGCGCTGGCCGGCCGAGAGGTTGCGGCCCCGTTCGGCGACCTCGTGGAGGTAGCCGCCGTCCAGGGTGGCGATCATGTCGTGCGCGCCGACCGCCCGGGCCGCCGCCTCCACCTCGGCGTCGGTGGCGTCCGGCCGCCCGTACGCGATGGCGTCGCGCACCGTGCCGGCGAAGAGGTACGCCTCCTGCGGCACGACCCCGAGCCGGTGCCGGTACGCGGTGAGGCCGAGGTCGCGCAGATCGGTGCCGTCCGCGGTGACCCGGCCGCCCGTCGGGTCGTAGAAGCGGGCGACGAGCTTGACGAGGGTGGACTTGCCCGCGCCGGTCTCGCCGACGAACGCGACCGTCTGCCCGGCCGGGATGTGCAGGTCGATGCCGGTGAGCGCCGCCTCCTCGCCGCCGTACGCGAAGGACACGTCCTCGAACGCGATCTCACCGCGCAGCGACAGCACGTCCAGCGGTTCGTTCCGGTCGGTGGTGGACGCCGGCTCCTGGAGGAGTTCCTGGATGCGGCCGAGGGAGACGGTGGCCTGCTGGTAGCCGTCGAAGACCTGCGAGAGCTGCTGCACGGGCGCGAAGAACAGGTCGATGTAGAGCAGATAGGCGACCAGCGCACCGGTGGTGAGCGTGCCGTTGTCGACCCGGCCCGCGCCGACGATCAGCACGGCGGCGGCGGCCACCGCCGCCAGCAGCTGCACGAACGGGAAGTACACGGAGATCAGCCACTGGCCGCGGACCCGGGCCTCGCGGTAGTGGTCGCTGCGCGCGGCGAACCGGTCCGCGCCGTCCTGCTCGCGGCGGAAGGCCTGCACGATGCGGAGACCGGAGACGGACTCCTGGAGGTCGGCGTTGACGACGCCGATGCGCTCACGGGCCAGCTCGTACGCCTTGACGCTCTTGCGGCGGAAGAAGAACGTACCGACGACGAGGACCGGCAGGGTCGCGAAGACGACCAGGGCCAGCTCCACGTCGAGCACCAGCAGCGCGACCATGATGCCGAAGAACGTGACGACGGAGACGAAGGCCGTGACCAGACCGGTCTGGAGGAACGTGGACAGGGCGTCCACGTCGGTCGTCATCCGGGTCATGATCCGGCCGGTCAGTTCACGCTCGTAGTAGTCCAGGCCGAGACGCTGGAGCTGCGCGAAGATCTTCAGCCGCAGCGAGTAGAGCACCCGCTCGCCGGTGCGGCCCGTCATGCGGGTCTCGCCGACCTGAGCCGCCCACTGCACGAGCACGACCAGGAGGCCGAAGGCCGAGGCGGTCCAGACCGCGCCGAGCGCCAGCTGGGTGACTCCCTCGTCGATGCCGTTCCTGATCAGCACCGGCAGCAGCAGGCCCGCCCCGGCGTCCACGGCCACCAGTGCCAGGCTCACCAGCAGCGGCAGCCCGAAGCCGCGCAGCAGCCGGCGGAGTCCGTAGGACTCCTCGGCGTGCACGGCGCGGGCCTCGTCGATGTCCGGGGTGTCGGTCGCCGGGGGCAGGGACTCGACCTGGGCGAGGAGCTCGGGGGTGGCGGGTGTGCCGGCCGCGTCGGTCTCGCGCTCCTCCTCCTTGCGGACCCACAGCTCGGGGGTGATGCCGCGCTCGGCGTCGAACTCGGCGTCGATCTCCTCCTGGAGTGCACGGTCGTCGGCGGGGTCCGTAACCGTGGCTGCCTGATGGCCGGGCGAGGTGCCGCCCAGCTCGTCAGGGTCGGTGAGCAGGCGCCGGTAGAGCGCGGAGCGGCGCTCCAGCTCCTCATGGGTGCCGATGTCGGCGAGCCTGCCGTTCTCCAGGACGGCGATCCGGTCCGCGAGGCCCAGGGTGGAGCGGCGGTGGGCTATCAGCAGGGTCGTGCGGCCGGCCATGACCTGCCGCAGCGCCTCGTGGATCTCGTGCTCGACGCGGGCGTCGACGGCGGACGTGGCGTCGTCGAGGAGGAGCAGCCGGGGGTCGGTGAGGATGGCGCGGGCGAGTGCGACGCGCTGACGCTGGCCGCCGGAGAGGGTGAGCCCGTGCTCGCCGACCTTGGTGTCGTAGCCGGCGGGCAGCTCGGCGATGAACCGGTCGGCCTGGGCGGAGCGGGCGGCCTGGGCGATCTGTTCGTCGGTGGCGCCGGGGAGCCCGTAGGCGATGTTGGCGCGGATGGTGTCGGAGAACAGGAAGCTGTCCTCCGGTACGAGTCCGATGGCGGCCCGCAGCGAGTCGAGGGTCAGTTCGCGCACGTCGTGTCCGCCGACGAGGACGGCGCCGTGCGTCACGTCGTAGAACCGGGGCAGCAGCAGCGAGACGGTGGACTTGCCACTGCCGGACGCGCCGACGACGGCGACGGTCTCGCCGGGCTCGATGGTCAGCGAGAAGCCGTCGAGGACGGGGCGGGACTCGTCGTAACCGAAGCGCACGTCGTCGAACTCGACGCTGGCGGGGGCGTCGGCCGGGAGCTCCTTGGTGCCGTCCTGCAGGGACGGCTCGGTGTCGATCAGTTCGAGTACGCGCTCCACACCGGCACGGGCCTGCTGGCCCACGGTGAGGACCATGGCGAGCATCCGGACCGGGCCGACGAGCTGGGCGAGGTAGGTGGAGAACGCGACGAACGTACCCAGCGTGATCTCGCCGCGGGTGGCGAGCCAGCCGCCGAGGGCCAGCATGGCGACCTGGCCGAGGGCGGGGACGGCCTGGAGGGCGGGGGTGTAGCGGGAGTTCAGGCGGATGGTGCGCAGCCGGCCCGCGAAGAGCCTGCGCCCGACCTCGCGCAGCTTGCCGGTCTCCTGCTCCTCCTGCCCGAAGCCCTTGACGACGCGGACGCCGGAGACGGCCCCGTCGACGACTCCGGCGACGGCAGCGGCCTGCGACTGGGCGTACCAGGTGGCGGGGAAGAGGCGGGTGCGGGAGCGGCGGGCGATGAACCAGAGGGCGGGGGCGACGGCGACGGCGATGAGGGTCAGCAGCGGCGAGAGCCACGCCATGATCACCAGGGAGATGAGGAAGAGCAGCACGTTCCCGATGGTCATCGGGAGCATGAACAGCAGGCTCTGGATCAGCTGGAGGTCGCTGGTGGCGCGGCCGACGACCTGCCCGGTGGAGAGCTCGTCCTGGCGCCTGCCGTCGAGGCGGGTGATCGTCCCGTACATCTCGGTCCGCAGGTCGTGCTGGACGTCGAGGGCGAGCCGGCCGCCGTAGTAGCGGCGGATGTAGGTGGAGACGTAGACGAGCGCGGCCGCGACGATCAGCAGTCCGGTCCAGACGGCCAGGGACCGGGTGTGGCCGACGACCACGTCGTCGATGATCACCTTGGTGACCAGGGGGACGAGGGCCATCACCGCCATTCCGGCGAGCGACGAGCCGAGGGCGAGCAGCACGTTGCGCCGGTAGCGCCAGGCGTAACCGCACAGCCTCCGTGCCCAGCCGCCCGGCTGCCCGCCGCTCCCTTGCTCCCCTGCGTCCGACACCCGGTGCCTCCCGATCTACCTGCTCCGACGGAAGGCACCAACGCGGTGGACTGCGGATTTCATCCCGCTGCAACAAATACGGGACCTTGGGCGTAGGTCCTGCGGTCTGCCCGCCTGCCGCCTGCCCGCCTGCCCGCCTGCCCGCCGAAGCGGGCTCGCGGGCGGCCGGAGAGTCGTACGTGCCCGGCTGAACGCCATGGGTGCGGCCCGGAGGCCCCGGGCGCGGTGCGCGGGCGCCCTACAGGTGCGTCGGCTCGAACATCCTGAGCAGGGCCGGGAGCACGACGACCGAGGGGCCGGGCTGGGCGATCGCCTTGGCCAGGTCGTCGGCGAGCGTCTCCGGGCTCGTACGGACCGCGGGGACGCCGAAGGACTCGGCGAGGGCGACGAAGTCCGGGCGGGACAGTTCCGTCGCGCTGGTCTCGCCGAACGCATCGGTCATGTACTCGCGCAGGATGCCGTAGCCGCCGTCGTCGACGATCAGCCAGGTGACCGGGAGGTCGTACTGACGGGCGGTGGCGAGTTCCGCGATCGAGTACATGGCGCCGCCGTCGCCGGAGACCGCGAGGACCGGCTTGGTCACGTCGGCGGCGGCCGCGCCGATGGCCGCGGGGAAGGCGTAGCCGAGGCCGCCGGAGCCCTGGGCGGAGTGCATGGTGTTGGGGCGGCGGGCGTCGAAGGCGGCCCAGGCCCAGTAGGCGAGGATCGTCATGTCCCAGAAGCTGGGGGACGTGTCGGGCAGGGATGCTCGGATCCCGGCGACTAGGTGCTGTTCGAGGGTGAGCTCCTGGGCGGCGATCCGGTCCCGAACCCGGCCGAGCACCGCTGCGACGCGCTCGGCGGCGGCCGGGTCCTCGCGTGGGCTGACCGCTTCGAGGAGGTCGGACAGTGCGTCGCGGGCGTCGGCGTGGATGCCGAGGGCCGGGTGGTTGGACTCCAGCTTCCCGGCGTCGGCCTCGATCTGCACGACCCGGCCGCGCGGGGCGAAGGTGTAGTAGTTCGACGAGAGTTCACCGAGGCCGGAGCCGACGACCAGCAGAACGTCGGCGTCCTCCAGGAAGTCCGTCGTGTGCCGGTCCTCGATCCAGGACTGGAGCGAGAGCGGGTGCTCCCATGGGAAGGCGCCCTTGCCGCCGTAGGTGGTGACGACCGGCGCGCCGACCCTCTCCGCGAGGGCGCGCAGCTTGCCGGACGCGTCGGAGCGTACGACTCCGCCGCCCGCGATGATCGCCGGACGCTCCGCGTTCGACAGCAGGTGGGCTGCCACCGCGATGAGCTCGGGGCGGGCGTGCACCTCGCGCGGGGTGGCGTCCATCGCGGTCACGACGGGGAGCGTCGTGGCGGTGATGAGCACGTCCTGCGGGATCTCGATCCAGACCGGGCCGTGCGGGGCCGTGAGCGCGGACTCCCAGGCGGCGGCGATCGCGGACGGGATCTGCGAGGCGGTACGGACGGTGTGCACGGACTTCACGATGTCGCGGAACGACGCCTTCTGGTCGCGCAGCTCGTGCAGGTAGCCGTGGCGGCCGCCGCCCAGGCCCGCGGTCGGGATCTGGCTCGAGATCGCCAGCACCGGGGCGGAGGCGGCCGCCGCCTCCTGGAGTGCGGCGAGCGAGGTGAGGGCGCCGGGTCCGGTGGACAGGAGGAGCGGGGCCACCTCGCCGGTGATGCGCCCGTAGGCGTCGGCGGCGAAGCCCGCGTTGTTCTCGACGCGCAGGCCGACGTAGGTGAGGGACGAGCGGCGCAGCGCGTCGAACATGCCCAGGGCGTGCTGCCCGGGCAGGCCGAAGACGGTGGTCGCACCGAGACCCTGGAGGGTCTCGACGACGAGGTCGCCGCCGTTGCGCCCGGGCGGCGGGTTCAGCGCGGCGGCGATCTGGCCGGGGGTGAGCTCGGGCCGCTCGTCGTGGTGGTCGTGGCTCACTTCTGGCGGGCCTCCGCAATCTGCCGGGTCATGATCGTCGTCAGCTCGTACGCGGTGTGCGAGGCGGCGACGGAGGTGATCTCGGCGTGATCGTACGCGGGGGCCACCTCGACCAGGTCGGCGGAGACCAGGTTGCAGGAGGACAGCCCGCGCACGATCTCCAGCAGCTCGCGGGAGGTGAGGCCGCCGGCCTCGGGGGTGCCGGTGCCGGGGGCGTGTGCCGGGTCCAGCACGTCGATGTCGATGGAGATGTAGAGCGGCCGGTCGCCGATGCGCTGGCGGAGCTGGTCGGCGATCTCGTCGACGCCGCGTCGCATCACGTCGGCGGAGGTGACAATGCCGAAGCCCATCTTGGCGTCGTCGGTGAGGTCCTGCTTGCCGTACAGCGGGCCGCGGGTGCCGACGTGGGAGAGCGCGGACGTGTCGAGGATGCCTTCCTCGACGGCCCGGCGGAACGGGGTGCCGTGGGTGTACTCGGCGCCGAAGTAGGTGTCCCAGGTGTCGAGGTGCGCGTCGAAGTGGAGCAGCGCGACGGGGCCGTGCTTCTTGGCGACGGAGCGCAGCAGCGGCAACGCGATGGTGTGGTCGCCGCCGAGCGTCATCAGGCGGGCGCCGGTTGCGAGCAGGTCGTCGGCCGCGGCCTCGATGGTCTCGACGGCCTCGTTGATGTTGAAGGGGTTCGCGGCGATGTCCCCTGCGTCGGCGACCTGCGCGAGGGCGAACGGCGAGGCGTCCTGCGCCGGGTTGTAGGGACGCAGCAGCCGCGAGGCCTCCCGGATCGCGTTGCCCCCGAAGCGGGCGCCGGGCCGGTAGGAGACGCCCGAGTCGAAGGGCACACCGACGACGGCGACGTCCGTCGTGCCGACCTCGTCGAGGCGGGGCAGCCGGGCGAACGTCGCGGGCCCGGCGTACCGCGGGACGCGGGAGGAGTCGACGGGGCCGCGCGGCGTTTCGTTGCTGCTCATGGGGTGGGGGCCTTTCCTTCGGTTCCTTCGGCGACGCGCTGTTTCGAGTGTGCCGGATCCCCCACGACGGCACGGAAGCGCGCGCACGGGTCCGCTGACGACGCTAGGCGTCGGGGCAGCAACCCTGAAGTGTATGTTTCATCCATTCTTACCTCGCCGAACGGATGAAACATCCATGCCCGATGTCCCCCCAGGCCCGCCCGCCCCGGCCGACTCCCCCGCCGGACCGCCCACCCCGCCCGTTCCGCTGACCGGGCTGCTGGCCCTGGAGGAGCTCGGGCTCCGCAGGATCGCGGGTCCGGCCGACGCCGAGCTGTTGTGGGTGCACACCTCGGAGATGGCGGACCCGTATCCGTATCTGCTCGGCGGCGAGCTGCTGCTGAGCGCCGGGGTGCTGCTCACGGACCCGGACACCTATGTGGCCCGGCTGGTGGAGGCGGGGGCGGCGGCGCTCGGTTTCGGGGTGCGCCCGGTCCATGACACGGTTCCGCCGGAGCTGGTCGCGGCGTGCGACCGGCACGCGCTGCCGCTGGTGGAGGTGCCGCCCGGGACGCCGTTCACCGCGATCGCGCGGGCGGTGTGGGGGCTGATGGCCGAGGCCCGCCACCGGGAGCTGCGCCGGGTGACCCGGGCCCAGCAGGCCCTGGCGACGGCGGCGGCCCGGCCGGACCCGATCCCCGCGGTGCTGCACCAGCTGGCGGTCCGCCTGTCGGGGCGGGCGGCCCTGCTGTCAGCCGACGGCGAGGAGCTGCACGCGGCGGGCCGGCAGCCGGCCCCGGAGGTGCGGGCGGCGCTGGCCAGGCTCTCCCGGGTGGTCGCCCCCGCAGTCCACCCCGCCCCCGCCCCCACCTCGGCCACCGACACGCTGGGCCCCGCCCACCTGTCCGCGTACGCACTGGGCGGCGGGCAGGGGCTCGCCCTGACCCTGGCCACGGACCACCGCGAGCCGGGCGACCACACCATCGCCGGGGTCGCCGTCGTCCTGCTCTCCCTGCTGACCGCCCCGCACCAGGGCGCCGACGCGGCGGACCGCTCGGCGGCGCTGGTCCGGCTGCTCCTCGGCGCGGACCCGGCCGGGGTCGCGCCGCTGCTGGGCGGCGACGGGCGGTGGACGGTGGTGCACGCGCGCCGCAGCGGCGGCGAAGCGGTGGACCCGCTCACGGCGGGCGCGCTCGGCGCGGCCCTGGGCTCGGCGCTCGTGGACGCGGGCCGGGGCGGCGAGGCGGTACGGGTCCTGGTCCCCGGCGGCGACCGGATCACCCCGCAGCCGGGCTGGACGCTCGGCGCCTCGGCCCCCGCCCCGGCCGACGCCCTGGACACCGCCGACACCCAGGCCGCGCGCGCACTCGGCCGGGCGGAGGCGACCCGCACCCCACTGGCGGTGGACGAGCCGGTTTCCGGCCTCGCCGCCCTGCTCCCGCCCGGCCCGGCGGCCGCCCGTGCCCGCACCCTCCTCGCCCCGCTCACCGCGCCGCTCGCCGAGACCCTGCGCTGCTGGCTCTCCCTGAACGGCAGCTGGGACCGTACGGCGGTGGCCCTGTCCGTCCACCGCAATACCGTCCGCCAGCGCATCGCGCGATGCGCGGTGCTGCTGGGGGTGGACCTGGACGACATGGACGTACGTACGGAGTTGTGGCTCGCCCTGCGGCAGAGGTGACTCGCGCACGAGCACGCACACAGGCCCGCAGGGCCGCAGGGCACTCACGCACGCCGGCGGACGGACGCCCCCGCAGCGCCCCGCCGGCTTCATCGGCGGAACGCCGGGCGTCCGACGTCAACTGCCCGACGCCAACTGCCCTTGCGTTAGAGCGCGGTTCAACATCTAGCGTCCCCCTCATGACAACACCTCAGCACAAGACCGGATCAGGCTTCGGTGCCCGCAGCACCGCGGACGACGTCCTGAGCGGGATCGACCTGTCCGGCAGCACCGCGATCGTCACCGGCGGCTACTCGGGACTCGGCCTGGAGGCGACGCGCGCTCTGGCGGCTGCCGGAGCCCACGTCATCGTCCCGGCCCGGCGACGGGCGGTCGCTCAGGAAGCGGTCGAGGGCATCGACGGCGTGGAGACCGACGACCTCGACCTGGCCGACCTCGAAAGCGTCCGCGGGTTCGCCGAACGGTTCCTGGCCTCCGGGCGCGAGATCGACATCGTGATCAACAGCGCCGGGATCATGGCCTGCCCCGAGACGCGGGTCGGCCCGGGGTGGGAGGCGCAGTTCGCCACCAACCACCTCGGTCACTACGCGCTGATCAACCGTCTCTGGCCGGCGATCGCCCACGGTGGTGCGCGCGTGGTCGCCGTGTCCTCCGGCGCCCACGGCATGGGCATGCGCTGGGACGACGTGCACTTCGAGAGCGGCTACGACAGGTGGGAGGCGTACGGGCAGGCGAAGGCGGCGAACGTGCTGTTCGCCGTCCACCTCGACGCACTCGGCCGCGACGCCGGAGTCCGGGCGTTCGCCGTGCATCCGGGCAGCATCCTCACCCCGCTCCAACGCCACCTCGCCAAGGCGGACATGGTCGACGCGGGCTGGATCGACGAGAACGGCACCCCGACCGATCCCACCTTCAAGACCCCCCGGCAGGGCGCGGCGACGCAGGTCTGGGCGGCGGCCTCCCCCCAGCTTGCGGGCATGGGCGGCGTGTACTGCGAGGACTGCGACATCGCCGAGCCGGCCGGCGACGGCTCGGAGGGCGGCGTGCACGCACACGCCACCGATCCCGAACAGGCCGCGCGCCTCTGGGCGTTGTCGGCCGGCCTCACGGGTGTCGACGCTTTCGCAGCGGCCCGCTGAGGGCCGTCCGGCGATCCCTGTGCGCCGGGCCTGCGCGATGTAGCGTCGCCGTCATGAGACCGCCGATTGGCACCACCGACCAGGCGCCGGCTGATCCGACCGCCACCGACGACATGCTGGCCACCCAGCCCATCGGTTACTGGAGCGGCCTCGCGCACTCGGCCGTCACCCGGCATCTGCGTGACGCCATGGCCAGGATCGACGTCACGCAGCCGCAGTACTGGGTGTTGAACCGAGTGAACGGCGGGCCCGCGGCGCCGAGCCGCGAGGAGGTGGTCAGTCAGCTGACCCCCCTCGCGGACGGGCGGCACGAGATCGCGCGGGCCGTCGACCAGCTGATCCACCGCGGCTGGCTCTCGATCGACGCCGGGCAGCTCCTGCGCCTCACCGATGCCGGGGAGGCGGCCAGAGTGCGGCTGCGCGAGCTGGTGACCGGGCTGCGGGCCGTGGTCCACGACGGCATCAGTGACGAGGAGTACGTGGCCGCGCTCAAGGTGCTGCGCAGGATGGTCGCCAACGTCGAGGGCGACGGGAACTGATCGGCAGCCGGCTGCGAGATGACCGGGCCGCACACCGTACGGTCAGGCTCGGGGCCTGCGCGTGCACGGCGACCGTCACACCCAGCCCATCTGCCTTCGACCCCGCTTCGGTCGCAGCGCCGGTCGGTGCCCGTGCAGGTCATCGCGGAAGTAATCGAACGCACCTTTACGCGTGGGGAATGAAGCTAGGGTCAGCTCCCGTGGAAGCAGCGGGCGGAGCACTGATCGGAGGCCGGTACCAGCTCGTGGAGCTGATCGGCCAGGGCGGCATGGGCCGGGTATGGCGCGGGCGGGACACGGCTCTCGAACGGGACGTGGCCGTGAAGGAGGTGCTCCTTCCGCAGGGGCTGACCAGCGACGAACGCCATCACTTCCTCCAGCGCGTGGTGCGTGAGGCACGGGCTGCCGCGCGGCTCAATCACCCCGGGATCATCACCGTGCACGACGTGGTCGAGCACGAGGGCGCGCCCGTGATCGTCATGGAGCTCGTCACCGGCATGTCGTTGGCCGCGCTCATCGCGCGCGACGGTGCGCTGCCGGTCCAGCGCGTGGCGGAGATCGGGGCGGCGATGCTGAAGGCCCTTCGGCCGGCGCACGCGTCCGGCATCGTCCACCGTGATCTCAAGCCGGACAACGTGCTGTTGATGGGCGACCGGGTGATCATCACCGACTTCGGCATCGCGCACATGGCGGACGCGAACACGGTCCTCACCCGCACCGGTTCGGTCATGGGCACCCCCGCATACATGCCTCCCGAGCAGTTGGAGGGGAGGCCGCCGACGCCCGCCAACGATCTGTGGTCGCTGGGCGCGACGCTGTACTGCGCTGTCGAGGGCGAACCGCCGTTCAGCGGGGACACGTTCGGTGCGCTCTGCATAGCCGTCGCCACGAAGGAGCCGCGGCCGCCCGTACGCGCCGGCGCGCTGGGGCCGCTGCTGGCCGCGCTGATGACCAAGGACCTGGCAGGTCGCCTCACGGCCGAGCAGGCGCTCGTCGCGCTGGAAGAGGTGGCACGGACCGGAACGGCCGCGCCCGTCCCGACCCCGACCCAGGTCGTGGATCCGACGCCGCAGCCTGCCGGGGTTCCCGGCGGGGCATGGCACCCGCCGCGGCCGCCCCAGGCGCCCGGACCCGCCGCCTGGCCGACGCAGACGTCACCGCCCCCCGCCACGACGCCCGACGGCCCGGCCCGCCCGGCCCGCCCGGCCCGCCCGGCCCGCCGGACAGCCAACTCGCGTATCGGCGCCCTCGAGGCGATGGCGGTCCGGTTCGTCGGCTGCATGGCCCTCCTGTGGACCCTCGGCGCCACGCTGCCGTGGAACTACCTCGACGAGGTGGACTCGGAGTACATGCCGATCATCGTTCTGATCACCTGTGCCCTCTGCCTCATCCAGGCTGTGCCCCGGCCCCGTTGGCACCCTGCGGCAGCCTGGCCCGCGTTCGTCGCGTTCGATCTGGTGCTGTACTTCGCCACCAAGGAACTGGTCCTGCCCGGGTTGCTCGGACATTCGGCGCGCACCGGATTCAGCGAGGCCCCGGCCGAAATGGCCGCCAACATGCTGCTCCTCGCCACCGGCGCCTGGCTCCTGTGGTGGAAGGTGCCGGGCAGCCGTCCGGCCTGACGGGCAGCGAGGGCCCCGCAGCCCGGGTCGCGGGTCACTCCTTCCGGAGCGGCACCTCCCGCATCAGCCAGGCCGCCAGGAAGATCACCGCCCCGAGCAGCGCGGCACCGATCAGCACCCCGTGCAGGCCTTCGGTGACCGCTGTCCGTACCGCGTCCCGGACCTCGTCCGGCATCCCGCGCACCGCCTCGGGCGTCCAGGCTGTACCGCCTTCGGGCATACCGGCCGAGTGGACCCGGCTCGTGTACACGGCGCCGAGCACCGCGATGCCCAGGGAGCTGCCGATCGTGCGGACCAGGGTGGCGGTTCCCGTGGCGGCGCCCATGTCGCGCGGCGTCGCGCTGTTGATGGTGACGAGCAGCGTGCTCTGCATCAGCAGGCCCATGCCGACGCCGAGCACCAGGGTCAGTGCGGAGGTCACGGCCGTGGGGGTGTTGGTGCCCGTCGTGAGCAGGACGAGCGCGCCCACGGCCGTCAGCGCGCCGCCGATGACGGGATAGGGGCGGTAGCGGCCGCCGTTGGCGAGGAGCCGCCCGGTCAGGAGTTGCGCGCCGAACATCCCCGCCATCAGCGGGAGCAGCAGCATGCCGCTGGCCGTCGAGGACGCGCCGCGGACGAACTGCATGTACTGCGGCAGGTAGGCGGACGCCCCGAGCATGGCGGCGCCCGCCAGGAACGTGAGCACCTGGGCGACCGTGAAGTTGCGGTCGGCGAACAGCCGGGGCGGGATGATCGGTTCGGCGGCACGCCGCTCGACCCGGGCGAACCAGGCCAGGGCGACGGCGCCGGTCACGCCGAGGCCGATGATCTGCGGTGACGACCAGGCGTACGTCGTACCGCCCCAGCTGCCCAGCAGGGTGAGGGCCAGGATGGCGGCGCAGAGCAGGCCGGCCCCCGCGTAGTCGATCTGCGCCTTGACCCGCTCGGTGTGCAGGCGCAGGCGCAGCCCGACGACGAGCAGGGCGAGCGCGCCGATCGGGACGTTGACGTAGAAGACCCAGCGCCAGTTCAGCTGGTCGGTGAGGAGGCCGCCGAGCAGCGGCCCGCCGACCAGCGCGACCGGCATCATGGCCCCGATCATCGCCTGCGAGCGGCCCGCCTGGGAGGGCGGCAGCATGACACCGATGATGGAGATCGCGCCGACCATGAGGCCGCCCGCGCCGAGTCCCTGCACGGCCCGGAAGGCGATGAGCTGGCCCATGTCCTGGGCGAGCCCGGAGAGTACGGAGCCCGCGAGGAACACCGTGATCGACCAGATGAAGCTGCCCTTGCGCCCGTACAGGTCGCCGAGCTTGCCCCAGATGGGAGTGGAGAGGGAGGCGGTGAGCAGATAGGCGGTCACCACCCAGGACAGGTGGTCGAGGCCTCCCAGGTCGCCGACGATCGTGGGCAGGGCGGTGCCGACGATCGTGCCGTCGAGCAGGCCGAGCATCAGACCGAGTAGGAGGCCGAACAGGACGAGTTTCGACGGGCCTCCGCTCTCGTCGGCGGGTGGCTCGGTGGCCTCAGGTCCTTGCCGGTCGTGCGTGTCGCTCGTGTGCTGGCTCATGGTCGCCCCGTATCCGGTGATGAGTCGTCAGGCCGCGTACGGGGCTGCGGCCCTGGCGTCCCGCAGCGCGTGCGCCCACCAGGCCAGCTGGTCCAGCAGCGCCTTGGCCGCCGCGTCGACCTGGGCGTCGTCGACGGTGCCGTCCGTACCGAACAGTCCGTAGGCGTTGTGGAAGCTGACCGTGTTGCGGATGGTCGTGGCGTTCAGCTCGGCCATGACGACGCGGAGCTGTTCCACGGCGCGCAGGCCGCCGGAGAGGCCGCCGTAGGAGACGAAGGCGACCGGCTTGGCGTGCCACTGCTCGTTGTGCCAGTCGATGGCGTTCTTCAGCGACGCGGGAAAGCTGTGGTTGTACTCCGGCGTGACGAAGACGAACGCGTCGGCTGCCGCGAGGCGCGGTGACACCAGGGCGAGGGCCTCCTCCGTACCCGGCGCCGGCGGCTGCCCGAACGCGGGCAGGACGGTGGGCAGCGGGGTCTCGGCGAGGTCCACGACATCCGTCGTCATGTCGTCGCGCTGGGACAGGTGTCCCTTCAGCCACTGGATGACGACGGGAGCGAAGCGGCCCTCGCGGGTGCTGCCGACGACGACGGCGACGCGGAGCTGCGGGCGGGTGCTGGTCATGGGTCCCCCTGGAAGCAATGAATACGGAAGCGGCGATCGGAAGCCGCGGAATCGGAAGCCGCGGAATCGGAAGCCGCGAATGTGTACTGCGTATCCCGTGGCGTACAACGTACACGTCCATGTGTACGTCGTCTACTGACGGATACGCTGTACGCTGACCGCCTATCGAGAGGAGCCTGTCCATGGCCGACCAGAAGAAGGACAGCGGCAAGGACGGCCGGACAGGCAGCAGGACGGGGCCGGACACATCCCTCTGGCAGCGCCTGGAGCGGCCGGCGGCCGCACCCCGCGCCTCGCTCACCCTGGAGCGGATCGGGGCCGTGGCCGTGGAGATCGCCGACGCCGAGGGCTTCGCCGCCGTCACCATGCGCAGGCTCGCCACGGAACTGGGCGTCGCCCCCATGGCCGCCTACCGTCACGTGTCCGGCAAGGACGACCTGTGGGCGCTGATGGCCGAGCGGGTGGCCACGGAGATGCGGATCCCCGACGAGGTGACCCAGTGGCGCGAGGTGCTGCGCGCCTTCGGCCTGCTGACCCGGGACGCGATGCTGCGGCATCCGTGGGTGGGGCAGTTGCCCACCCACCTCTTCGTGCTCACGCCCGGCCGGCTGGCCATCGCCGAACGGCAGCTTGCGGCGCTCGACGGACTCGGCCTCGACGAGGACACGATGATGGTCGCGTTCCGCACCGTCAGCGCCTTCGCCCACGGCGCGGGACAGTCGGAGGTGGCCCTGCGGGAGTGGACGGAGTCGGCCGGCTGGTCTTCCGGCGACGAGACACGGATGGGCCTGGCGCCGCAGATGATGTACCTGATGGACACCGGCCGCTACCCCACGTACCAGCGCTACGGGCAGCGCGCGACCCGCAAGGACGACGCGACCTGGGCGTTCGAGACAGGCCTGGACTGCGTGCTCGACGGGATCGCCGCCCGGCTCGGCATCTGAGGCGGCACCAGGAATCGGCCTTCGATACCTGGAGGCCCCAGCCCCGCGAACGACATCCGGCACCCGGAGGCCCGAGCCTCGCGAACAGCCCTCGCCACCCGGAGGCCCCAGCCCCGCGAACGGAAAGCAACACCCGAGGGCCCCAGCCCCGCGAGCGGCATCCAACACCCGGGGATCCGAGCCCCGGGCGCAGCATCGACGCCCTCCCCGTCGGCGTGCTCAGCATCACCCTGGACAGCTCCGGTGACCGCCGGGTAACTTTTAACCAAGGCTGAGCAAGCGCTTAGCCAAGCCGAGCGAAGCCGACCAGGGAGGCACCCCGTGCGCCGTACGGTATTCAACGAGGACCACGAGGCGTTCCGGGAGACCATCCGCGCCTTCATCGCGGCCGAGGTCGTGCCCGTGTACGACGACTGGTTCGCGGCCGGCCAGGCCCCGCGCGACTTCTACCTGAAGCTCGGCGAGCTGGGTGTCTTCGGCATCACGGTGGACGAGGAGTACGACGGCGCGGGCATCGACTCGCACAAGTACGAAGCCGTCATCTACGAGGAGACCGCCCGCGCGGGCGTCTCCTTCGGCGGCTCCGGCGTGCACACGCTGCTGGGCCTCCCGTACGTCAAGATGCTCGCCACCGACGAGCAGAAGAAGCGCTGGCTGCCGAAGTTCACCACCGGCGAGGAGATGTGGGCCCTCGCGATGACCGAGCCGGGCACCGGCTCCGACGTCGCGGGCATGAAGACCACCGCCAAGCTCTCCGAGGACGGCACGCACTACGTCCTCAACGGCTCCAAGACCTTCATCACCGGCGGCGTGCACGCCGACCGTGTGATCGTCTGCGCCCGCACCTCCGCCCCGCGCGAGGACGACCGCCGCTTCGGCATCTCCCTGTTCGCCGTCGACACCAAGTCCGAGGGCTACTCGATCGGCCGCAAGCTCGACAAGCTGGGTCTGCGGGTCTCCGACACCGCCGAGCTGGCGTTCGTCGACGTCAAGGTCCCGGTCGACGACCTGCTCGGCGAGGAGAACAAGGGCTTCGGCTACCTCGGCACCAACCTGGCCTCCGAGCGCTGGGGCATCGCCTTCGGTGCGTACGCGCAGGCCGCGGCCGCCGTCCGGTTCGCCAAGGAGTACGTGCAGGACCGCACGGTCTTCGGCAAGACCGTCGCCTCGTTCCAGAACACCAAGTTCGAACTGGCCGCCTGCCAGGCCGAGGTGGACGCGGCCCAGGCCGTCGCCGACCGCGCGCTGGAGGCGCTGGACGCCGGTGAGCTCACCGCCGCCGAGGCCGCCTCCGCGAAGCTGTTCTGCACCGAGGTCGCGCACCGCGTGATCGACCGCTGCCTCCAGCTGCACGGCGGCTACGGCTTCATGAACGAGTACCCGATCGCCCGCCTGTACGCGGACAACCGGGTCAACCGCATCTACGGCGGCACCAGCGAGGTCATGAAGTCGATCATCGCCAAGTCCATGGGCCTGTAGAGCGGCTACGTTCTCTCCATGAGCTCAGCACCACCAGACGCCGCCCTGCTCGATCTGCTCGATCTCCTCGACCTCGAGCAGATCGAGCAGGACATCTTCCGGGGCACCAGCCGCTCGGCGATCGTGCCCCGCGTCTTCGGCGGACAGGTCGCGGCCCAGGCGCTCGTCGCCGCGGGCCGGACCGTCCCCGCGGACCGGCCCGCCCACTCCCTGCACGCGTACTTCCTACGGGCGGGGGACCCGGGCGCGCCGATCGTCTACAGCGTCGACCGCATCCGGGACGGCCGTTCCTTCACCACCCGGCGGGTCGTCGCCGTCCAGCACGGGCAGCCGATCTTCCACCTCTCGGCGTCCTTCCAGACGTACGAGGAGGGGCTGGAGCACCAGGCGGACATGCCGGCCGCGCCGGACCCCGGGACGCTGCCCACCGCGGCCGAGATGCTGCCGCGGTACGCGGACCGGTTCAGCAGCCCCGATGTCGTGGACCGGCTGATCGAAGCCCGGTCCGCGGTCGACCTGCGGTACGTCGACGCCCCGCCGTTCGGCACCGTCGGCGAACCGCGCGAGCCCCGCTCCCAGGTGTGGTTCCGCACCAACGGCAAGCTGGCGGACGACCCGCTGCTGCACGTCTGCATGGCGACGTACGTCTCCGACATGACGCTGCTCGACTCGGTGCTCCTCGCCCACGGGCGCGGCGGCTGGGCGGTAGGCGACGTGGTGGGGGCGAGCCTGGACCACGCGATGTGGTTCCACCGGCCGTTCCGGGCCGACGAATGGCTGCTGTACGACCAGGAGTCACCGTCCGCGTCCGGCGGGCGCGGGCTCGGCCAGGCCCGTATCTACACCCAGGACGGGCGGCTGGCGATCACCGTCATCCAGGAGGGCGTCGTCCGGGTCCCCCGGGAGGACTGAACGGGCCGCACGGCCACGCGTCGGACATGCCCGGCCCGGCTGCGGACATACTCCCCACCATGAGTGACGAGAAAACTCCTGGTGGCGAGTCCACGTTCACCGTCATCGTCGCGGCGGTCGCCAACCTCGGCATCGCCGTGGCGAAGGCCGTCGCGGGGCTGATCAGCGGATCGAGCGCGATGCTCTCCGAGGCGGCCCACTCGGTCGCCGACACCGTCACCGAGGTGCTGCTGCTCACCGCGCTCAAGCGCAGCGAGAAGCCCGCCGACGAGGAACACCCGCTGGGCTACGGCCCCGAGCGGTACATCTGGGCGATGCTCGCCTCCGTCGCCACGTTCGTCGGCGGCGCCGTCTTCTCGGTCTACGACGGCATCCACACCCTGGTCGCGGGCGAGGAGCTCGGCGACCCTCTCATCTCGTACATCGTGCTCGCCGTGGCCTTCCTGCTGGAGGGCTACTCGCTGCGCACCGGGCTTCGGCAGGTGCGCCGGGAGGCCGTCCGGCTGGGCACCCCCGCCACGCGCTACTTCCGGCTCACCCCGGACACCGCGGTCAAGGCCGTCGTGATGGAGGACTCCGCGGCACTGGTGGGACTGCTGCTGGCCGCGGGCGGGCTGCTCGGGGGCCAGCTGTCGGGGTCCGGCGTCTGGGACGGTGTCGCGTCGATCCTGATCGGTGCGCTGCTCGTGTACGTGGCCTGGGTGCTCGGCCGGTCCAACGCCCAACTGCTCATCGGACGGCCGGTTCCGCAGTCGATGCGGGCGGGGGTGCGCGAGGAGCTGCTCTCGGTGCCGCACATCATCGACGTACTGGAACTGACCACGCTCATCCAGGGCCCGACCGAGATCCTGATCGCCGCGAAGGTCGACTTCCGGGACGTGGCCAGTGCCGAGCAGGTCGAGTGGGCCTGCGAGGAGGCGGAGCAGCAGCTGCGGGAGCGGTATCCGTCGATCCGGCGGGTGTACCTCGACCCGACGCCGGGTCTGGAACAGCGGCGCCGGGCCCGGGCCGCCGGGGGAAATCCGGTGGCCGGGCCCGGCGAGGAGTCACCCGACAGCCCTTAGGGCCTTGGGTTTTGGATCAGGCCGGGCCCGCGGGGTCCTCGGCGAGGCCGGCGAAGAACTCGCGGACGTCCTTGGTCAGCAGCTCGGGCTGTTCCAGCGAGAGGAAGTTGCCGCCGCGGTCGAACTCGGTCCAGCGCACCACGTGATGGTCGCGCTCGGCGAACCGGCGGATCGCGACGTCGGCCGGCAGCGCGACGGCCACGGCGGTCGGGACGGTGCCGCGGCCCTTCGGCGCCCACGCGGACGGGTCGTGGGCCATCTCGTAGTAGAGGTGTGCGGATGAGCCCGCCGTACCGGTGAACCAGTACACGCTGATATTGGTCAGCAGGTGGTCGCGGCCGATGGCGTCCTCGGGGAGCTCACTCGCGGGGTCGGTCCATTCCTTGAACTTCTCGGTGATCCAGGCCAGCTGCCCCACCGGGGAGTCGTGCAGGCCGAAGGCGAGGGTCTCGGGGCGGGTCGACTGGATGGCGTTGAAGCCCATCTTGTCGTCGCGGAAGTTCTGCAGGCGCTCCAGCCGGGTCTGCTCGGACTCGGTGAGTCCGGCGAAGTCCGCCGGGTCCTCCGAGGGGAAGGTGACCAGGCCGTTCACGTGGATGCCGGTGACGGCGTCGGGGGCGAGACGGCCCATCTCAGCGGCGATCCAGGCGCCGCCGCCGTTGCCCTGCACGCCGTAGTGCCCGTAGCCGAGCCGGTCCATGAGGGTGGTGAACGCCCCGGCGATCCGGCCGGTGGTCCAGCCGGTCGAGGTGAGCGGGCCGGAGAAGCCGATGCCCGGGGTGGAGGTGACGACGACATCGAAGTCGCGGGAGAGCGGTTCGATGACGTCGGTGAACTGGACGAACGATCCGGGCCAGTCGTGGATCAGCAGCAGTGCGGGGGCGCCGGCCTTCGCCGAGCGGACGTGGACGAAGTGGATGTCCTGGCCGTCGATCTCGGTGAGGAACTGCGGGAACCCGTTCAGCCGGGCCTCAGCCGCGCGCCAGTCGAATCCGTCGGCCCAGTACGCGGCCAGGTCCTTCAGGTAGTCGGCGGGCACACCCCGCGTCCAGCCCTCGACGCCCGGCAGACCGGTGTTCCAGCGGGTGCGGGCGAGGCGGTTGCGCAGGTCGTCGACGTCGGCCTGCGGGATCTCGATCCGGAAGGGACGGACCTCCGTGGCGGCCGCGTCCTGGGCGGTGCGGGCTGCGGTGGTGCGGGCTGCGGTGGCGCTGCTGTTCTCCATGGACAGAAATATAGGATGGCATCAGGAAAGGTTCGTTCCTAATGAGGGAGCAGTGTCCGGACCATGCTGGAAACCTCCGCACGCCTCCTCAGACTGCTGTCCCTGCTCCAGTCGCCGCGCGAGTGGCCGGGCACCGAACTCGCCGAACGGCTGGGGGTGAGCAGCCGCACCGTGCGCAACGACATCGAGCGGCTGCGCACCCTCGGCTACCCGGTGGACGCCACCCGCGGATCGGCCGGCGGCTACCGGCTGGCAGCCGGGGCGGCGATGCCGCCGCTGCTGCTGGAGGACGACGAGGCGGTCGCGGTGACGATCGCCGTGCGCACGGTCGCGCGGAGCGCGATGCCGGGCATGGAGGAGACCTCGCTCCAGGCGCTGGCCAAGCTGGAGCAGGTGCTGCCGTCGCGGCTGCGCCGGCGGGTACGGGCGCTCCAGCAGTACACCGTGCCGGTGCCCGCCGACCGCGCCGATCCGGGCATCGACACCGAGCTCCTGATGACGCTGACATCCGCCTGCCGGGACCGCGAACGCCTCCGGCTGGACTACCGGGACCATGCGGGGACGCCGACCCGCCGGCTGGTCGAACCCCAGCGCGTCGTCAACTGGGGGCGCCGCTGGTACCTCGTCGCGTGGGACGTGGACCGCGACGACTGGCGGATGTTCCGGGTGGACCGGATCACGCCGCGCACGCCGTCGGGCCCGCGCTTCGCGCCGCGCGAGGACCCGGAGGGGGACGCCGCCGCCTATGTGGCGGGCAAGGCGTCGGCGGCGGCCTGGCGCCACCGGGCCCGGGTCACGGTGCACGCGCCAGCGGCGACCGTGCTGGAGCGGATCAACCCGGCGGTGGGCGTGGTCGAGGCCGTCGACGAGCACACCTGCGTGCTGGCCACGGGAGCGGACTCGCTGGACAGCCTCGCCGTCCATCTCGGGATGCTCGGTCACGACTTCACCGTGACGGAGCCCGCCGAGCTGGTCGCCCACCTGCGCGACCTCGCCGCGCGGTACGCCCGCGCCACCCCCGCACCACCGGACGGGCCCTGACCCTCGGCCGCTCCCCCTGGCCCCCTCGCCCCTCGCCCCCTCGCCCCTCGGCTCAGAGCAGTCCGGCCGCGTCCAGGAGGTAGTCCGTCATCGGGTCGTAGAACCGCGGGTCCAGCACATGGTCGTCCAGCGGGACGGCCACCTGGAGGGTGCCCTCGGACTCCCCCAGGAACAGTGCCGGGTCGTTGCAGTCCGCGTATCCGATGGCGTCCAGTCCGCGCTGCGCCGCGCACCCGGCCCAGCCGTGGTCGGCGACGACCAGGTCGGGCATGGGGCGCCCCTCCCGCTCCAGGCCGTCCAGGATCGCCGCCATGGGAGCCGGGGAGTGGGTGTGCCAGAGGGTCGCGCCGCGCTCCTGCACGGCGACGTCCGCGAACTGGAAGACCATGCCCTCGTCCGCGGTCAGCCCGGACGGGATCGTCACGATCTCGCAGCCGGCCGCCCGCAGCGCGGCCGCGGTCTGCCGGTGGACGTCCAGCAGCCCGCCCGGGTGGCCGGTGGCGAAGAGCACCCGCTCGGAACCGTCGGCAGCCTTCCGCAGCCGGGCCGCGGCCCGCTCCAGGGCGTCGACCGTGAGCTCGGGATCAATGGTGTCCTGCCCGAAGCGGTGCTCCGGGTCGTCGCTCACCCCGCACCGCTCCGCCATGACCGCCAGGACGTCCTGCTCGTCGCGCCAGCGGTCGCCGAGCTCCAGTCCCAGCCAGAAGTGGCGGTCGCCGTTGGCGAGCTTGCGGTAGTGGGAGAGGTTGTTGTCCCGCGGGGTCGCGACATCTCCCGCGATGCGGGTGCGGACGAGATGTTCGACGAGGGCGGAGCGGCTGGGTATCGGCATGAACCCATTGTGCCGTGGAGTGTGCGCAGTGTGCCGGTCGTATGAAGCGGTGGGCGGTCCGGGCCGCCCGGCACCGGACCGGTGGTTCCATGAGTGCGGCAGCCGGCCCGGTGGGGCCCCGATCCGGACCTGCCGCGAGCCCCCGCCGGAAGTTGGGCGCCCGTTCACCCCCGCGCGACCTGGAACTTCCCGCTCCACCCGACAGTGAACGTCGAATAGGTCCAGACCACTTGAATTGCGCCAACCTGGCATCGCATTCCCTGCCGGGCGGCAATTGGTCTATACCTTTGGCAGTAGGGTGGGTCCCCAGATACCGGGACATGCACAGCCGTGGGGGGCTTTATGACCGTGCATCACTTGCCGCAACCTCCGTCCGACCAGGAGCTCTACTGGTACTTCGGGCCGCAGCGCCGCTGGGTACTGATCAGCTCCTCTCTCGCCTTCGTGCTCACGGCGGCGACGATGTTCACCTTCGCCCTGCGCACCCCGGCCCTGTGGGCCTTTCTCGCGGTGCTCTCCCTGAACGTCGTCGCGCTCGCGCTCTCGTCGGTGAACAGCCTGCGCCAGCGCCGGCTGACCAGGCGCTCGCACGAGGTGCTCGTACACGCCTGGAACCCACCCGGACTCCCTTCCGTGGACCTGTACTTGCCGACCTGTGGCGAACCGCTTCCGGTCCTGGACAACGCCTACCGGGCCGTCGCGGCCATGGAGTGGCCGGGCGCGCTGACCGTCTGGGTGCTGGACGACGCCGACAGCGCCGAAGTGGCCGCGCTGGCGGCCTCGTACGGGTACCGCTACGTCGTCCGGCCCGACCGGGGGCACCTCAAGAAGGCGGGCAACCTCAACCACGCGCTCACCCTGAGCAGCGCCGAGTACATCGCCATCCTGGATGCCGACTTCGCCCCCCGCCCCGACTTCCTGCGCCATCTCGTGCCGTATCTCGCCGACCCGGGTGTCGGCATCGTGCAGAGCCCGCAGTGCTTCGACACCGACGGGACGATGGACTGGATCCAGCGCGCCGCCGGGTCGGCCCAGGAGTGGTTCTTCCGCTGGATCCAGCCTTCCCGGGACGCGAGCGACGCGGCCATCTGCTGCGGCAGCAACGCGGTCTACCGGCGCAGCGCCATCGATCTGGCCGGCGGCTTCGCCCGGCTCGACCACAGCGAGGACCTGTACACCGGACTCGCCCTGTACGAGCAGGGGTTCAGGACCCTGTACGTGCCGGTGCTGGTGGCCAAGGGGACCTCGCCGGACAACCTCGCCTCGTATCTCAACCAGCAGTACCGCTGGGCGATGGGCAACCTGCACCTGATGGGGACCCCGGTGCTCGGGCGGATGGGCGCCCCATGGCGGATGCGGCTCTGCTTCTACGAGGGCATCGTCGGCTATCTGACGACGGTGGTGAACACCTTCGCGGCCCCGCTGCCGCCGCTGGTGATGATGTTCTGGTACCCGGACCACATCCGGCCCTGGCACGTGCTGCCGCTCCTCGCGCCGCTGTGGCTCTGGCATGTGCTGCTGCCGCGGATCAGCCGGACCCGCTGGCGGATCGAGGTGATCCGGGCCAACGTCCTGACGAGCGTGGCCGCCGGGGCCGCCTTCCTGCACACCCTGCGCGGCCGCAGCACCGCGTGGGTGCCCACCGGGGCCGGTGGCGGGAAGCCCGGCACGATGGCGCACCGGGTGGTGCTCGTCTCGCTCGGCTGGCTCTGCTGCTCCACGGGGGCGGCGGCCGGCGGTCTCGCCCTGGCGGTTTCCCGTAACGGCTGGGAGCCCAACTGGGGACTCGGCCTCTACCTGTTGGTGCAGCTGCAGATCAACGTCCCGCTGATCAGGGACCTGTTGACCGGGTTGCGCCCCTCGGCTCCCGCTCGGCCCGAACGGCTCGGGCGCGGCCGGCGCACCTCGGTGCTGCCCAGGCGCTGGCCCGAAACACTGGCCGTGACGGCCACGCTCCTGCTCACCGCCCTGCTCGCGTCCGGCTGGGTCGATCCCATGCTGCCCTGGCTGAGCTGAAAGGTCCTCGTAGCGATGCCCACCCTCGTCTCCTCCGGTCCGCGGACCGGAGGCAGCACCGTCGCCCGGCCGCCGTCCGGCGGGCCCGGATCCGGTGCCCCCGCTTCCCGCCGGCCGGCCTTCCGGCCCGACATCGAGGGGCTGCGCGCTTTCGCGGTCCTCTCGGTCCTCGCCTTCCACGCGTCCGTGCCGGGACTGGCCGGCGGATTCACCGGCGTGGACGTCTTCTTCGTCATCTCCGGCTATCTGATCACCGGGCTGCTGGTGCGGGAGGCCGTCACCACCGGCCGGATCCGGCTCGGTGAGTTCTTCTCCCGCCGGGCCCGCCGGCTGCTGCCCTCGGCCGCCGTGGTGCTCGTCGCGGTAGCGGTGGCCGGGGCCTGGCTGACCGTCCCGCTGCGCCGAACCGACCTGGAGAACGACGTCGTGGCGGCCGCACTTTCGGTGGCCAACTGGCGTTTCGTCCAGCAGCGGACCGACTACCTGGCCGCCGGGCAGGGCGAGAGCCCGCTGCTGCACTTCTGGTCGCTGGCGGTGGAGGAGCAGTTCTACCTCTGCTGGGCCCCCCTGCTCGCCGCGCTCGCACTCTTCACCGCCCGGGCGACGCGCCGGGGCCGCGCCCTGCGGCCCGTGGCGGCCGCCGTCACCGCCGTGCTGACGCTCGCCGGCTTCGCCCTCTCGCTGCACTGGACGGGTGACTCCGTCTCGCTGGCGTACCTCGGAACGCCTTCGCGCGTCTGGCAGTTCGGTGTCGGCGCCCTGCTGGCGCTGCTGCCGTGGCATCTGCTGCGCGGACCGCGCGCCCTGCGGCTGCTGTGCGGATGGGCGGGGGCGGCGGCCCTGGTGTGGTGTGTGCTCCGGTACGACACCGGCACGCCGTACCCCGGATACGCGGCGCTCGTCCCGACCCTGGCGACGGCCGCGGTCATCCTGGCCGGCATCCCCGGCCGGCACCCGGACGGGCCGGCCCGTCACGGGGTGGGACGGCTGCTGGGGTTGCGGGGTCCCCGGGCGGTCGGGCGGCTCTCCTACACGCTGTACCTCTGGCACTGGCCGGTCCTCGTTCTCGCCGAGGCACGGTTCGGCACGCTGGACTGGCCTGCCAGGGCGGCCCTGACACTGGCCGCGGTACTGCCCGCCGCGGCCACCATGCGCTGGGTCGAGCACCCGCTGCGGCAGAGCCGTACGCTCTCCGAACTCCCCCGGCGAGGACTCTCGCTGGGCGTCGCATCCGTCGTCATTCCGGTGGCCCTGGCGCTCGTGGTGGGCACGACGACGCTGCAGCTGCTGGGCCCGTCAGATCCGGTGGACGTGAAGGGGCTCCCGCCGGGGGCGGTCACCGGACCCTCGCTGCTGAGCCGGACCGGGACGCCTCCCAAGGGCGGGCCCGTGGTGCCGAGTCCGGTCCAGGCCCGCAAGAGCTTCCCGCCGGACGGGGCCTGCGAGGTGGCGCCGCCGGTTACCAGCAGCCCGCCCTGCCTGTTCGGGGCGGTGGACAGCCCCGACCGGATCGTCCTGCTCGGCGACTCGCACGCCGGGCAGTGGTTCTCCCCGGTGCTGAGCCTGGCGGCGAAGCGCGGCTGGGCCCTTCAGGAGCTCGTGAAGCAGGGCTGCCCGCTGCCGGAACTGTCGGTGGTGAACCCGCAGTTGGGGCGGACGTACCACGAGTGCGACACCTGGCGGGCCGACAGTCTGGCCCGGCTGGCGAAGGGCCCGAAGCCCCGCCTGATCGTGATCTCCTCGCTCAACCGCTACACCGACGACCAGCGCCTGCTGCTCAAGGGCTGGGAGAGGACGCTGAAGCCGCTGCGGGCGCTCGGGGTGCCGATCGTCCACATCGAGGACACCCCGGTGCCGGGCACCGACGTCCCCGCGTGCGTGTCCGGCCACCTCACGGACCCGGAGGCCTGCGCCTTCGACCGGGACACGGCCCGGTGGCCCGATCCACTGGCGGAGAAGGTGGCGTCCGGCGGGCTGCCGGGGGTGCGGAACGTGCAGGTGAACTCGGTGCTGTGCCCGGCCACGGGCCCGACATGCCCCGCGGTCCTGGACCGGATCCTGCTCTACCGGGACGACGCCCATCTGACCGATGTAGCGGCCGTGGTGCTGGCCCCCAGGCTCGAACGGCTGCTCATGAGGACCGGCGCGCCGTCCGCGGGCGGCTGGACCGAGCTGCTGCGCGAGGACTTCGACGGTCCGGCGGGCAGCCGCCCGGCCGCCTCCCGCTGGCTGTACGACCGCGGCACCTGCTACCCGGGCTGCCCGGCCCCGCAGTGGGGCACCGGGGAGATCGAGACGATGACGGACTCGACGGACAACGTCCGGCTGGACGGCAAGGGGGCCCTCGAAATCGTGCCCACGTTCCGCGCGGGGCGGTGGTACTCGGGCCGTGTCGAGTCCCGGCGCTCCGACTTCGTACCGCCGACCGGTGGCGTCCTGCGGATCGAGGCGTCGATCGCCCTGCCGGATGTCACGGGCGCGAAGGCGGGCGGCTACTGGCCGGCCTTCTGGACCCTGGGTGCCGGGCTGCGCGACGGCTACACGGGCTGGCCCGCCATCGGCGAGATCGACGTCATGGAGTCGGTCAACGGACGGGACTCCGTCTTCGGCACCCTGCACTGCGGCACGCCGGACGGCGGTCCCTGCAAGGAGCCGATGGGGCTCACCTCGCCCCGGCAGAAGTGCTCCGGCTGCCGCGGCGCGTTCCACTCGTACGCCGTGGAGGTCGACACCGCGCCCGGCGCCGAGGAGCTGCGCTGGTATCTGGACGGCCGGGTGTACCACCGGGTGAGGGCGTCCGCCATGGACGCGGCCACCTGGGACCGGGCGCTGAAGCAGGGCCAGTTCCTGATTTTGAACGTGGCGGTGGGCGGCGCGCTGCCGTCGGCCGACGGTGCCACCGCGGGCCCCTCCACCGAGGCCGGGCACCCGATGCGGGTGGCACGGGTCACCGTGTCGGCCCGGGAGGCGACCGGCTCCTGACCGGGGCGCTCAGGCGTCTTCCCGGGCCCCCGCCGCGGCGAAGGCGCCCCGCGCCAGCCGGTGCAGCAGCGCCGCCGTGTCCGTACGGCCGGGCAGCGCGCCGGGGCGGCCGAGGTGCGGGGTGGAGTTCAGCAGGCCGAAGACGGCGTGGACGGTGGCGCGGGCCTCGTACTCGGGGAGCGCCGGGTAGAGGTCGCGGACGACGGCCACCCACACCTCGACGTACTCGCGCTGGAGCCTGCGCACCCGCTTGCGGTCGGTGTCCCGCAGGCGGTCCAGCTCACGGTCGTGCAGGGTGATCAGAGGGCGGTCGTCGAGGGCGAAGTCGATGTGGCCCTCGATGAGCGCGTCCAGGAGCGCCTCGGGCGACCCGTCGCCCGAGGCCGCGTCCTCGGAGACCCGGAGCTCGCCGCCGGCCAGCAGCCGCTCACTGATGCCGACGAGCAGCTCGGCGAGCATCGCGTCCTTGCCGGGGAAGTGCCGGTAGAGGCCGGGGCCGCTGATGCCGACGGCGGCGCCTATCTCGTCGACGCCGACGCCGTGGAAGCCGCGCTCGGCGAAGAGGCGGGCGGCCTCCTTGAGGATCTGCTCGCGGCGGGTGGGGGCCGCGACGCGGGCGGCGGCATGGGTGCTCATGAGCAACCATTCTAGACAGAGGGGTTAGCGGTCGTTAACCTGAAGGTGTTAACGACCATTAACCACTGCGGTACGGGCAAGGGGGCTCGACAGGATGCAGCAGGCACCGGTGCTGGCGAGCGCGGCCGATCCCGCCTCGGAGGCCTGGCAGGCCAACGAGGCGGCGCATCACGCGCTCACCGACGAGCTGCGCAAGCGGCTCGCCACGGCCAGGCTCGGCGGGGGTGAGAAGGCCCGCGCCCGGCATGTGGCACGCGGCAAGCTGCTGCCCCGGGAGCGGGTGGACACCCTGCTCGATGCGGGCTCGCCCTTCCTGGAGCTGGCCCCGCTGGCGGCCGAGGGACTCTACGGGGGCGCCGCACCGGCCGCCGGGGTGATCGCCGGGATCGGCCGGGTGAGCGGCCGGGAGTGCGTGATCGTCGCCAATGACGCGACCGTCAAGGGCGGCACGTACTACCCGATGACCGTGAAGAAGCACCTGCGGGCCCAGGAGGTGGCGCTGGAGAACCGGCTGCCGTGTCTGTACCTGGTGGACTCCGGCGGTGCCTTCCTGCCGATGCAGGACGAGGTGTTCCCGGACCGGGAGCACTTCGGGCGGATCTTCTACAACCAGGCCCGGATGTCCGGGGCCGGTATCCCGCAGATCGCGGCGGTGCTGGGGTCCTGCACGGCCGGGGGCGCGTACGTCCCCGCGATGAGCGACGAGGCCGTGATCGTCCGCAACCAGGGCACGATCTTCCTGGGCGGGCCGCCGCTGGTGAAGGCCGCGACCGGCGAGGTCGTGACCGCCGAGGAGCTGGGCGGCGGCGAGGTCCACTCCCGTACGTCGGGCGTCACCGACCATCTCGCGGAGGACGACGCGCACGCGCTGCGCATCGTGCGCAACATCGTGGCCACCCTGCCGGACCGGGGCGCGCTGCCGTGGTCCGTGCAGCAGGCCGACGAGCCGAAGGTGGACCCCGCCGGTCTGTACGGGGCCGTCCCGGTCGACTCGCGCACCCCGTACGACGTGCGCGAGGTGATCGCCCGGGTCGTCGACGGCTCGCGTTTCGCCGAGTTCAAGGCGGAGTACGGGACGACACTGATCACCGGTTTCGCACACATCCACGGCCACCCGGTCGGCATCGTCGCGAACAACGGCATCCTGTTCTCCGAGTCCGCCCAGAAGGGCGCGCACTTCATCGAGCTGTGCGACCAGCGCGGCATCCCGCTCGTCTTCCTCCAGAACATCTCCGGCTTCATGGTCGGCCGCGACTACGAGGCGGGTGGCATCGCCAAGCACGGCGCCAAGATGGTCACGGCCGTCGCCTGCACCCGTGTGCCGAAGCTGACCGTGGTCGTCGGCGGCTCCTACGGCGCGGGCAACTACTCCATGTGCGGCCGGGCCTACAGCCCCCGCTTCCTGTGGATGTGGCCCAACGCGAAGATCTCCGTCATGGGCGGCGAGCAGGCCGCGTCCGTCCTCGCCACGGTCAAGCGCGACCAGCTGGGCGACGACTGGAGCGCCGAGGACGAGGAGTCCTTCAAGGCCCCGATCCGCGAGCAGTACGAGACCCAGGGCAACGCGTACTACGCCACCGCCCGGCTCTGGGACGACGGCGTGATCGACCCGATGGAGACCCGGCAGGTACTGGGGCTCGCCCTGACCGCGTGCGCCAACGCCCCGTTGGGCGACGCCGGCTTCGGCGTCTTCCGGATGTGAGGAAGAGATGACGATGTTCGACACGGTTCTCGTCGCCAACCGCGGCGAGATCGCGGTCCGGGTCATCCGGACCCTGCGCGAGCTCGGGGTGCGCTCCGTCGCCGTCTTCAGCGACGCGGACGCGGACGCCCGGCACGTACGGGAGGCCGATACGGCGGTACGGATCGGCCCCGCCCCGGCGGCCGAGAGCTACCTTTCGGCGGACCGGCTGCTGGAGGCCGCCCGTCGCACGGGCGCGCAGGCCGTCCACCCCGGCTACGGCTTCCTCGCCGAGAACGCGGGCTTCGCGCGAGCGTGCGTGGATGCCGGGCTGGTCTTCATCGGTCCGCCCGCCGCCGCCATCTCCCTGATGGGCGACAAGATCCGGGCCAAGGAGACAGTCGCCACGGCCGGGGTCCCGGTGGTGCCCGGCTCCACGGGCAGCGAGCTGACCGACGGCCAACTGGCCGAAGCGGCCCACGAGATCGGCATGCCGGTCCTGCTGAAGCCCTCCGCGGGCGGCGGCGGCAAGGGCATGCGCCTGGTCCGCGACGCGGCGCTGCTCGGGGACGAGATCGCCGCCGCCCGGCGCGAGGCGCGCGCCTCCTTCGGCGACGACACCCTGCTCGTGGAGCGGTGGATCGACCGGCCGCGCCACATCGAGATCCAGGTGCTGGCGGACGGGCACGGCAACGTGGTGCACCTCGGCGAGCGCGAGTGCTCGCTCCAGCGCCGCCACCAGAAGATCATCGAGGAGGCGCCGTCGGTCCTGCTCGACGAGAAGACCCGGGCGGCGATGGGTGAGGCGGCCGTGCAGGCCGCCCGCTCCTGCGGCTATGTCGGCGCGGGAACGGTGGAGTTCATCGTCCCGGGCAACGACCCGGCCTCGTACTACTTCATGGAGATGAACACCCGCCTCCAGGTCGAACACCCGGTGACGGAGCTGATCACCGGCCTCGACCTGGTGGAGTGGCAGCTACGGGTTGCGGCGGGCGAGCGACTCCCGTACACACAGCAGGACATCACCCTCACCGGGCATGCGGTCGAGGCCCGGATCTGCGCCGAGGACCCGGCCCGCGGCTTTCTGCCCTCGGGCGGCGCCGTGCTGGCCCTGCACGAGCCGCAGGGCGGCGGCGTGCGGACGGACTCGGGGCTCGCCGAGGGCGGCGAGGTCGGCAGCCTGTACGACCCGATGCTGTCCAAGGTGATCGCGTACGGCCCCGACCGGGCGACGGCGCTGCGCCGGCTGCGGGCGGCGCTCGCGGACACGGTGGTCCTCGGCGTCCCCACCAACGCGGGCTTCCTGCGCCGGCTGCTCGGCCACCCGGCCGTGGTGGCGGGCGACCTGGACACCGGGCTGGTGGAGCGCGAGGTGGACGCCCTGGTCCCGGACGGAGTCCCGGAGGAGGTGTACGCGGCCGCGGCGCTGCTGCGGCAGCACTCCCCCGCCGCCCGGACGGCCGGAGCCTGGACCGACCCCTTCTCGGCCGGTGACGGCTGGCGGCTCGGCGGCACCCCGGCGCGCACGGTGCGGCACTTCCGGATCCCCGGCCACGACCCGGTCCAGGTCGGCCTGCGGCCGTGCGGCGCGGGCGTGGAGCTGACGTTCGGCCACGTCGGCGAGGGCGCCCGGCCACCGGCCCCCGCCTCGGGCGCCTGCGGACCGCTGGGCCCGCTGCCGGGCGGCGCGGAGACGGCCAGGACCCTGTCCGCCGACGGGGGCCGGATCACGATCGAACTCGCCGGTGTCACACACGCGTTCGCGTACGCAGCCTCCCCGGAGGGCCACTGGCTCGGCCGGGACGGCGACACCTGGCACGTGCGGGACCACGACCCGGTGGAGGCGTCGCTGTCCGGCGCCGCCCGCTCCGGGGCGGACACGCTCGCCGCACCCATGCCCGGAACCGTCACCGTGGTGAAGGTGGCCGTCGGGGACGAGGTCGTGGCCGGGCAGAGCCTCCTCGTCGTGGAGGCGATGAAGATGGAGCACGTCATCTCCGCCCCGCACGCCGGCACCGTGACCGAGCTCGACGTCACCGCCGGGACCACGGTGGCCATGGACCAGGTACTGGCCGTGGTCGTGCCGGTCTCCGCCACCGGGGAGGAAGCATGACGACCACCGACCGCACCCTGCCCATGACCGTGGCCGCCCCGGACCTGCCCGCCCGGGTCCGTATCCACGAGGTCGGGGCCCGCGACGGGCTGCAGAACGAGAAGACGGTCGTGCCGACCGAGGTGAAGGCGGAGTTCATCCGCCGGCTCGCGGTCGCCGGCCTGACCACGATCGAGGCGACGAGCTTCGTCCACCCCAAGTGGGTGCCCCAACTGGCTGACGCGGAGCAGCTGTTCCCGATGCTCGGCGACATGGGGGAGTTGGGCGATGTGGCGCTCCCGGTCCTCGTGCCGAACGAGCGGGGACTGGACCGGGCACTGTCGCTCGGGGCGCGCAGGATCGCCGTCTTCGGCTCGGCGACGGAGACGTTCGCGGCCCGCAACCTCAACCGCACGATCGACGAGTCGCTCGCCATGTTCGAGCCCGTCGTGGCCCGCGCCAAGGCGGACAAGGTGCATGTGCGCGGCTATCTGTCGATGTGCTTCGGCGATCCGTGGGAGGGCCCGGTCCCCGTCCACCAGGTCGTCCGGGTCGCGAAGGCGCTGATGGACCTCGGCTGCGACGAGCTCTCGCTCGGCGACACGATCGGCGTCGCGACGCCCGGCCACGTACAGAACCTGCTGTACCGGCTGAACGAGGAAGGCGTGCACACCGACACGATCGGGGTGCACTTCCACGACACCTACGGACAGGCGCTGTCCAACACCCTCGCCGCGCTCCAGCACGGCGTGTCCACCGTGGACGCCTCCGCGGGCGGCCTCGGCGGCTGCCCCTATGCGAAAAGCGCGACCGGGAATCTCGCCACCGAGGATCTCGTGTGGATGCTCGACGGCCTCGGTATCGAGACCGGGGTCGACCTCGGCGAGCTCACCGCCACGAGCGTGTGGCTCGCCGGACATCTGGGCCGGCCGAGCCCGTCCCGTACAGTCCGCGCACTCGCGGCGCAGTGAACACCTTGAACACCCCACAAGGAGTGACCGCCCCCATGTCCCTGGACCACCGGCTGACCGCCGAGCACGAGGAACTGCGACGCACCGTCGAGGAGTTCGCCCACGACGTGGTCGCGCCGAAGATCGGCGACTTCTACGAACGCCATGAGTTCCCGTACGAGATCGTGCGCGAGATGGGGCGGATGGGCCTGTTCGGGCTGCCGTTCCCGGAGGAGTACGGCGGGATGGGCGGCGACTACCTCGCCCTCGGCATCGCCCTGGAGGAGCTGGCCCGGGTCGACTCGTCGGTGGCGATCACCCTGGAGGCCGGGGTCTCGCTCGGCGCGATGCCGGTGTTCCGCTTCGGCACGGAGGAGCAGAAGCGGCAGTGGCTGCCGAAGCTCTGCTCGGGCGAGGCACTCGGCGCGTTCGGCCTGACGGAGCCGGACGGCGGTTCGGACGCGGGCGGCACCCGGACGACGGCGGTGCGCGACGAGGCCGCGGGCGAGTGGGTGATCAACGGATCCAAGTGCTTCATCACCAACTCCGGCACGGACATCACCGAGTTGGTGACGGTCACGGCGGTGACGGGCCGCAAGGAGAACGGCGCCCCGCGCATCTCCTCGATCATCGTCCCGTCCGGCACCCCCGGCTTCACGGTCGCCGCCCCGTACTCCAAGGTCGGCTGGAACGCCTCGGACACCCGGGAGCTGTCCTTCTCCGACGTGCGCGTCCCGCTGGGGAACCTGCTGGGCGAGGAGGGCCGCGGCTACGCGCAGTTCCTGCGGATCCTGGACGAGGGCCGGATCGCCATCTCGGCGCTCTCGACGGGACTGGCGCAGGGCTGTGTGGACGAGTCGGTGAAGTACGCCGCCGAGCGGCACGCGTTCGGGAAGCCGATCGGCGCCAACCAGGCCATCCAGTTCAAGATCGCGGACATGGAGATGCGGGCCCACATGGCCCGGATCGGCTGGCGGGACGCGGCATCGCGGCTGCTGGCGGGTGAGCCGTTCAAGAAGGAGGCGGCGATCGCCAAGCTGTACTCCTCGACCGTGGCGGTGGACAACGCCCGCGAGGCGACCCAGATCCACGGCGGCTACGGCTTCATGAACGAGTACCCGGTCGCCCGGATGTGGCGCGACTCCAAGATCCTGGAGATCGGCGAGGGCACGAGCGAGGTGCAGCGGATGCTGATCGCGCGGGAGCTGGGGCTGCCTGCCTGACGGGGACGGCGGCGGGGCGGCGGTCGGTCCTGACCGACTGAACTGAACTGAACTGACTTGATCTTCAGCCCGCACGGCACGGCGTGGACGTGGGATCGCCGCCTTCTTCGTCCACGCCGCGCGGGCTTGGAGATCGGTTCAGGGGCTCGCTCCGGCGAGATCCGAACGATGCGGTGCGGTCGCGGCGTTCCAGGAGGCAGAGGTCCCAGCTGTCGGGGTCGCCGATGCGGCGAACAGCTTCGGGTGCTCGAACGTCCCGAGTACCTCCCGGGTGTGCGCCACGGTCCTCAATGATTCGTCGCGGTCGAGCGTCTCGACGCAAGTCGCCGTGGCCTTCCGTCCGCCGCGAGGACGAGTGTGCCGCCCTTGGAACTGCACCTTCCGGATATGGATTGCCTCAGGTCCGAGCCGAGGCGGCAAGGACGGCGGAGAGTGCGACGGCGGCGTCGAGGAGGGCGCGGGAACGAGTCTCGATGTGCGCGTCCCTGGCCGCCAGCGCGGCTCGGACGTCTTCCGACCGGAGCCCGCGCCGCAAGTCCGGCATCAGTGCCCGGAGTGGGCCGATGCGGTACCCGGCGCCGCGTAGCTGGTGGACGATCCGGGCATCCCTCGCCTGGGCCGGTGAGTACCGCCGTGTGTCCCTCGGGGGGACCCGGTCGGGAACGACGAGACCCTCGGCGTCCCAGTGCCGCAACGTCGAAGGGCGCACTCCCAGCACGGCAGCGAGTGCGGAGACACTCATCGCGTCCGACGGGCGTACGTCCTCGATGGGCTCGGCAGAGATCGCCGCTGCCGCCTCCTTGGCGAGCCTGAGGTCCGTACGCTCCCGGTCGAGCCGGGCGTGTGCCGCGTCAAGAAGGGCGAGCACCTCCGGGACGGGGCGCTGATGTACGGCACGTACGGTCCGCTTGGCCTCGACCGGACCCGTGCCGGCTGCGAGGGCGCGGTAGGCCAGCGCGGATTGCAGGTGCACCTCTCGGTAGATCCGATAGCCCGCAGCTGTACGTGTCGCCGGCGGCAGCACGCCGTCGCGCTCGAGATTGCGCACCTGCTGAACCGAGCATCCGGCACGTCGCGCGACATCGGCTGTGCGCATGGCCGACGATTTGAGGGTTGGCACCCGTCCTCCCCTTGATCTTCGGCTCCAAGTCTCCACAAGCACCTTAATGAAACGCTTGAGGACATGACCATCGACGAGATCATCGACTTCATGCTGGACCTCGACGGAGTCCTGGCCATCCGGCCGGGGCCCGACGACGGCTCACCGGAGATCAGCTGGGGCGATGCCTTCTTCTCCTACTCTCCTGACGCTGTCGCGCCGGCAACGGCTCAACCGTTCGCGACGATCGTGACGAAGAACTATCCGGGCGACGAGAGGTCGTGCCTGGACCGACCGGACACGTTCCGCGTCAATATCGCCGCCGGGAAGGAAGCCTTCATCGACCGGACCGGTCACGCACCACGCGTACCGGCCGCCGACGACGACCCCGGCGTCACCGATGCCGTGATGGCGCACCCCGTCTACGGCTCCGCAGGCTGGCTCGCGGTCGTGAATCCGGGCCGGCGGACCGACGCGGCCACCTGCGAGCTGCTCCTCGGCGCCTACCACCTCGCACGCTCTCGCCATGAGCGACGTACGGGTTGAGGACCCGGCCGCCACGTGGGATCGGGGCGGTTCCCGCCGCTGGGCAGGGCGGCGGGGCGGCAGGGCTTTGGAGGAGGGGCGCTAACGCCAGGGATCGAGCGCGTGCTTGCCGCGGGTCCGGCCGGCTTCGAGTTTCCGCAGCACTGACGCCCCCTCGGCCAGGGGGTGGACCTGGGGAGTGCCGGGCGGGTACACGCCGTGAGCGATGAGTGCCTCGATCTCGACGAGCAACGACTGGTAGAGGGACGGTGCCGCGGCCGCCAGCGCGCCGATGTGCAGGCCCTTGAGGTGAACCTGGTGGGTGAAGACCAGGTCGTGCGTGGTCACAGTGGCGTCGCCGGAGGCGGCACCGAAGACGACGACGCGTCCGGTGAAGGGTTTGGTGACCGCCAGGCTGGTCTCGAACGTGGCTTGTCCCACCGATTCCAGGACCAGGTCGACCCCACCGGTCAGGCGGCTGATCTCCGCGGCCAGATCGGGGCGCCCGCTGTCCAGGACTTCGTCGGCGCCGAGCGCTTCGACGGTGTCGTGCTTGGCCGGTGACGCCGTGGCGATCACGCGTGCACCGTAGTGGCGGGCAAGGCGGACGGCGGCCTGCCCCACTCCTCCGGCCGCGGCATGAACGAGCACCACCTCACCCGCCTTGATCTCGCCCAACGGCTTCAGCGCCGCCAAGGCGGTGGCCCAGTTCAGCACCAGGCCGAGGGCTTCGGCGTCGCTCCAGCCGGAAGGCACGGGGAGTGCGCCGGCGGCCGGCATCGTCATGTACTGCGCGAAGGCGCCCGGTCCGGCTCCGACGACGTGGGTGCCGAGCGGAAGCGGGCTCTCGACGTCCGGGCCGACGCCCACGATCTCGCCGGCGGCTTCGAAGCCCGCCACATAGGGCGCCTGCGGGCCTCCGCCGTATGTGCCACGGGTCTGCATGACGTCAGCGAAGTTGACCCCGGCGGCGCCCACGCGGATCAGGTACTCGCCGGGCCCCGGGGTGGGACGGCGCCGGTCCGTCGTGACGGCCAGGTCCTGCGGCCCTCGGTGCGACCGCTGGACCAGTGCTCGTACCGTCCGACCGGCGCTGTGCTGCTGCTCGTTGATCTCCATGCGCGAAACGTAGGAGTCTCACACTTGTGTCAAGGTCAAGTGGCCGTCACCGGCCGGTGCGACGAGCCTCCCGCAGGTAGGCATCGAGTGCCGCCTGCTGATCGCTGAGAATGGCGATACGCGCAGCAAGGCGATCGCGATGGGCCTGCACCTCGTGCAGGAACTCCTTATGCACCACGCCCGTGCCACCGTCCGAGCCACCATCCGCGCCACCGCCGGACCGGCCGGACCGGCCGGATCCGTCGGTGAGGCCGGGCAGGGCTTCTCTGATCAGCCGCACGGGCAGCCCGGACTCCAGCAGCGAACGGATGACGAGCACCTGGTCGACAGTGGACCGGCAGTAGTCGCGGAACCCGTTGCTGAAACGACCGGGGACGATCAAGCCCTCGTCCTCGTAGTGCCGCAACGACCGCGCGCTCACACCACTGGCTCTGGAAGCTTCGCCGATCTTCATACCTGGAGACAACGCCCGGGTGCACCCCGATCTTCCAGCACGCACAGCGACGCCGGCCGGACTTGATCCGGCGTCATCACCCTTATGTGCCACGCCTATTGGATGCGCGGGTGCGGACCGCGCTGATCGCGGGCTCCCCCTCAACCGGAGCCCATGACGCAGCTTC
This sequence comes from Streptomyces sp. NPDC087901, assembly GCF_044742205.1. Lineage (NCBI taxonomy): Bacteria > Bacillati > Actinomycetota > Actinomycetes > Kitasatosporales > Streptomycetaceae > Streptomyces > Streptomyces sp. NPDC087901. Next base: position 274,970 of record NZ_JBIUUC010000001.1, on the reverse strand, counting down.
GCCTGGGCAGGATGGCGTCGATCAGGCCGGGAAGGCCGCAATTCGTTCGACAGCGGCCACCCCACCCCGGCAGAGTCCGTCCATGAAGCCGCAACACTGGCCCCTGTACGGGCTCCACATCCGCACCCCCCGCCTGGAACTCCGCCTGCCGGACCTGGAGTTGCTGGACGAGCTGGCCTCGGTCGCCGCCGACGGGGTGCACGCCCCGGATGTCATGCCCTTCACCGTCCCCTGGACCGACTGCCCGCCCGCCGGGCGCGCACAAGCCGTGTTCCAGCACGTGCTCAGCACCGTCGCCAACTGGTCGGCGCGCGACTGGTCGTTGAGCCTCGCCGTCCTGCACGAGGGACGGGTGGTGGGACGTCAGGACCTGATGGCGAAGGACTTCGCGGTGACCGGAGAGGTCAGCACCGGTTCCTGGCTGGGGCTCGCGCACCAGGGCCGTGGCATCGGCACCGAGATGCGGGCCGCCGCCCTGCATCTCGCCTTCGCGGGTCTCGGCGCGGGTACGGCCGTCTCGGCCGCGATGACGGACAACCCGCGCTCGCTGGGGGTCTCGCGGCGGCTCGGCTACCTCCCTGACGGACTGACGGTCGCCGCACTGCGGGGCGAACGGGTCACACTCCAGCGGCTGCGCCTGGAGCGCGCGCGGTGGGAGGAGCACCGCTCGGCCGAGGTCACGGTCGACGGGCTCGACGGCTGCCGGGCGATGTTCGACGCATGACCCTCCTGGTGCACACCTACGTACGGGGCCGGAGCGGCGAGGACCACTTCCTCGACGATCCCGACCACGGGCGGACACTCGCCGGGTTCGAGAGCAGCAGGACCAAGCTGTGGGGCTCGCAGCCGGTACGTGACCTCGGGGCCCGGTTCCTGCCCCAGCTGGCCACCGCCAACCTCTGCGTGGATCCGGAGGACGTCCCGGACTTCCTCGCCGAGTGCGAGCTGCTGCGCGGCCACATCGCGGCGCTCGCCGCGCACAGCGGCTACTTCGACGACTACGTGGCGACGCGGCTGGCCAACATCACGGCCGCCGCGGTGCGCGCCCAGGACGTAAACGGCGGGGTCATCGTGTGGTGAGAGGGGCCGGGGGCATCGGCGGGCTCGACAGTTCGTGAGGTTAGGCTAACCTTCGCTCGAACTTGTCACCGGCCGGTCTCCGGCTCGTACGAAAGCGGATTCCGTCATGCGCACTGCCCGAGTGTCCCGTCCCACCCGCCGCGGCCTGCTGGCCATGGGCGGCGCCGTTGGTCTGGGCGCCGTGCTGGCGGCCTGTGGTGACAGCGACTCGAAGGACTCCGGTTCCACCACCTCCAAGGGCGCCGACGCCGGGCCGTGGAGTTTCAAGGACGACCGCGGGCAGACCGCCGAGGCCAAGTCCGTCCCGAAGAACATCGTCGCCTTCACCGGTGTCGCCGCCGCCCTCCACGACTACGGCGTCGAGGTCAAGGCCGTCTTCGGCCCGACGAAGACCACGGACGGCAAGGCCGACGTGCAGGCCGGCGACCTGGACATCAGCAAGGTCGAGATCCTCGGCAACGTCTGGGGCGAGTTCAACGTCGAGAAGTACGCGGCGCTCGGCCCGGAGCTGCTGGTCACCGCGATGTGGGAGAAGGACGCCCTCTGGTACGTGCCGGACGCGTCCAAGGACAAGATCCTTAAGCTCGCCCCGAGCGTCGCCCTGTGGGCCGCCCAGACCACGATCCCCAAGGCCATCCAGCGCCACGAGGACCTCGCCGCCTCGCTCGGCGCCGACGTGAAGGCCAAGACGGTCACCGACGCGAAGGCCCGCTTCGAGAAGGCCGCGGCCCGGCTGCGCGCCGCCGCGAAGTCCAAGCCGAACCTCAAGGTCCTGATCGGCTCGGCCAGCCAGGACCTTTTCTACGTCTCGCTCGCCAAGATGTCCCCCGACACCCTGTACTTCCAGGAGCTGGGCGTGAAGTTCGTCGAGCCGAAGGTGAACGCGGCGGGCTTCTTCGAGGAGCTGAGCTGGGAGAACGTCGACAAGTACGAGGCCGACATCATCATGATGGACAACCGGTCCTCGGCCCTGCAGCCCGAGTCCCTGACCTCCAAGCCGACCTGGACGCAGCTGCCCGCGGTCAAGGCCGGACAGGTCATCCCGCGTACCACCGAGCCGATCTACAGCTACGACAAGTGCGCTCCGATCCTCGAGGGCCTCGCGAAGGCCATCGAGGACGCGAAGAAGACCGCCTGACCATGACGACCGCCGCCACCTCCGACGTCGATCCCTTCCGGCTCTTCCGGCTGACCGTCCTGCGCACCAGGCGGCTGGGGCCGTCGATGCTGCGGATCACGTTCGGCGGAGCGGGGCTCGAGGGGTTCGCCTCCGGGGGCCGCGATCAGAGCCTTTCGCTGTTCCTCCCGCACCCCGGACAGGCGGAACCAGTCGTTCCGGTCGATAACGAGGGCAACTGGTTCGCCCCCTGGCGTGCACTTCCGGCCGAGGTGCGGGCCGTGCTGCGCTCGTACACGGTCCGCGCGCAGCGTCGCACCGCCGGCGGTGCGGCCGGCGAGATCGACATCGATTTCGCGCTTCACGAGGACGGTGGCCCGGCCTGCCGCTGGGCCGCCGCGGCCTCCCCCGGCGATGTCCTCAAGGCGCTCGGACCGGCCGTCGAGGACAACACGGCGGTCCGTTTCCGTCCGCCCGAGGACACCGACTGGGTGCTGATCTGGGCCGACGAGACGGCACTGCCGGCCGCGACGGCCGCCCTGGAGTGGCTGCCGGCCCGTCTGCGGGCCCGGGTCTGGCTGGAGGTCCCGCACTCCGGGGACCGCCGGACGGTCGACACCCCGGCCGACGCCCGGATCAGCTGGCTGGTGCGGGACGAGGACGCGCCGGACGCCGTGGAGGCCGTGCGCGCGGCGGAACTCCCTGAGGGAACGCCGTACGTCTGGATCGCGGGCGAGGCGTCCACGGTGCGCGCGTTGCGGCGGCACCTGGTGCGGGAGCGCGGTATCGACCGCAAGCGGGTGACGTTCGTGGGCTACTGGCGTCGCGGTCTGAGCGAGGAGCAACTGCGCGAGGAAGCCACCGCTTCGAGCGACTGAGCCCGTCCGGAACATTCGAGCCCGTCCGGCGACCGAGGACGTCATCGACAGCCCGTCCGGCGCTTGAGGACAACGCACCGAGCCCGTCCGACGCTTGGAAACAGCGCGCCGAGCCCGTCCGACGCCTGGGAACAACGCACCGGGCCCGTCCGGCGCTTGAGGGCATCCCCCAACCGCCGGACGGCCCCGGCCCCGCTCACCCCGCCGCAGCCGGCTCCGCCGGCCACGGCACCTGGGGCGACCGGTAGTAGTCGATCCCCAGCGCGGTGAACCGCGGCCCGAGCGCCGCCAGCCGCACCTTGTAGGTGTCCCAGTCGTGCGTCTCGGCCGGGGACCAGCCGAGCTCCGCCGCGCCGGGCAGCCTCGGGAACGCCATCACGTCGATGTCGTCGCTGTCGGTCAGCGTCTCCGACCAGATCGGCGCCTCGACCCCGAGCACCGCGTCCGCCGGGGTGTCGGCGAGATACGTCGCCGGGTCCCAGTCGTACGAGCGCTGCACCTCGACCAGGCCGGCCCACTTCAGGCCCAGCTCGGTCTGGTCGTTGTACTTCATGTCGAGGTACACCCGGTCCGCCGGTGACAGCACCAGCCTGGTGCCGTTCTTCGCCGCGTCCGCCACCTGCTGCCGGTCCGCCGCGCTCGTCTTGTCATAGCCCCAGTACTGGGCCACCGCGCCCTCGACCGGCGTGGCCCCGGTGAGCTGGTGCCAGCCCATCACGGTCTTGCCGTACTTCCCGACGACGGCCTGCGCCTTCTCCATGATCTTGGCGTAGTCCTCGTGGCTGGTGGAGTGGGCCTCGTCACCGCCGATGTGGATGTATCTGCCCGGCGTCAGTTCGGCCACTTCACGGATGACGTCGTCGATGAACCGGTACGTGACGTCCTTGGCCGCGCACAGCGAGCTGAACCCGACCTTGGTCCCGGTGTAGAGCGGCGGCGCGACGCCGTCGCAGTTCAGCTCCGCGTACGAGGCGAGGGCGGAGTTGGTGTGACCGGGCATGTCGATCTCCGGCACCACCTCCAGATAGCGGGAGGCCGCGTAGCGCACGATCTCCTTGTACTGGGCCTTGGTGTAGTAACCGCCGGGTCCGCCGCCGACCTCCGTGGAACCGCCGTACGTGGCCAGTTGCGGCCAGGAGTCGACGGCGATCCGCCAGCCCTGGTCGTCGGAGAGGTGCAGGTGGAACGTGTTCATCTTGTACAGCGCGATCTGGTCGATGTAGCGCTTGACCTCGGCGACCGAGAAGAAGTGCCGCGAGACGTCGAGCATCGCGCCGCGGTAGGCGTAGCGCGGCGTGTCGGTGATGCTGCCGCCCGCGACCCTCCACGGCCCCTTCTGGCGGCTGTCACGCTCCACCTGGGCCGGCAGGAGCTGACGCAGCGTCTGGACGCCGTGGAAGAGCCCTGCGGGCTTGCGGGCGGTGATGGTGACGGCGCCCCGCCCTGCGGTCAGGGTGTAGCCCTCGGCGCCCAGCCCGCTGTCGTGGGAGCCGAGCCGGAGCCGGATGCCGTCGGAACCGGCCCGTCCGGTGACCGGCAGGGCGTATCCGGTGGAGGGGCGCAGCACGCCCGCCAGGTATTCGCCGATCTTCCGGGCCTCGCCGGACGAGCCGTCGACGCGGATCCTGGTGGCGCCGGTGATGGAGTACGGGGATCCGCCCGGCCTCACCGAAGCGGGGGCGGGGACGACCTGGCCCAGCGGGCTGGGCGCCGATGCGGCCGGGCCACTGCTCGCCGCGGACGCCGTGGGAGCCACGCACGCGGTGGAGATGCCGGCCGCCGTGACGAGAAGCAGCGAGCCGAGAAGACGGGGTAGAGCACGGGGAAGAGCACTGCGCTGCGCCGTGTGCAGTCTCACAAGCCGGGTCCCTTTCTACTGGTTCACACCTGGATCTCCTGACCATTCGAACCGTCACCATGCGTACCGCGTGCCTCACGGATGGTCAAGGTGTAGACCACTTCCCCGCATTGCCCGCGCCTGAACGTGGCCGAGCCGTCAGGGGCATCTGGCCGAATCGGCCCCGCCTCCCCCACCTCCCCCCAGACCTCTCCGCGCTCGACGGCCCCGGAGGGTGCCGCAGATGCCGACGCGGGCGCACCGAAGTCGCCCAGAACATCAAAAGGAGCACTGCTTGACCCGATCCCTGCCCGATATCGGGCAGGATTGTTGCGCCGGAGGCTCTTCCGCCGCAATATCGACGAGTGCTCGAACGCCGCTCGTCGTACGACGACCTCATTGACCACCTGGTGCGCAGCACCGCGCTCCCGCGCGGTGAGGCAGCCCGGGTGATCCTCGACGTGCTCGCCTACTTCGACGAGACGACCGATACCTTCGTCCGCCGGCGCCACCGTGAACTGCAGTCCGGTGGCCTGGTCAACACGGAGATCTTCGAACGGATCTCGGCCGAGCTGCCGCACCGGGCGGTCGCACCGCCGGAGCTCTCGCTCCGCCAGCTGCGCCGCATCGTCTACGGCTGAGACCGGCCCGCCCACGGCCGGGCACCCCTTCACCTGCTTGCACCAGCATGTCCTTACTTGTTCACATCTGTACTTCGATGGAGAGGCAGAGACTCTATGTGCGGAATCGTCGGCTATATCGGAAAGCGTGATGTGGCTCCGCTGCTGCTGGAGGGTCTGCAGCGGCTGGAGTACCGGGGTTACGACTCCGCGGGCATCGTCATCACCGGGAAGCCGGCGGCCGGCAAGCCCGCCGCGCTGAAGGTGGCCAAGGCCAAGGGCCGGGTCCGCGAGCTGGAGGCCCGCGTACCCAAGCGATTCGCCGGCACCACCGGCATCGCCCACACCCGCTGGGCCACCCACGGCGCCCCGAGCGACGAGAACGCCCACCCCCACCTGGACGCCGACAGCAAGGTCGCCGTCGTCCACAACGGCATCATCGACAACGCCTCCGAGCTCCGCGCGAAGCTCGTCGCCGACGGCATCGTCTTCCTCTCCGAGACCGACACCGAGGTGCTGGTCCACCTGATCGCCCGCTCGCAGGCGGACACCCTGGAGGAGAAGGTCCGCGAGGCGCTGAAGTCCGTCGAGGGCACGTACGGCATCGCCGTCCTGCACGCCGACTTCAACGACCGCATCGTCGTCGCCCGCAACGGCTCCCCGGTCGTGCTCGGCATCGGCGAGAAGGAGATGTTCGTCGCCTCCGACGTCGCGGCCCTGGTCGCACACACCCGCCAGATCGTCACCCTGGACGACGGCGAGATGGCCACCCTCAAGGCCGACGACTTCCGCACGTACACCACCGAGGGCTCGACCACGACGGCCACGCCCACCACGGTGGAGTGGGAGGCCGAGTCGTACGACATGGGCGGCCACGACACGTACATGCACAAGGAGATCTCCGAGCAGGCCGACGCCGTGGACCGCGTGCTGCGGGGCCGTATCGACGACCGCTTCTCCACCGTGCACCTGGGGGGCCTGAACCTGGACGCCCGCGAGGCCCGCGGGGTCCGCCGGATCAAGATCCTGGGCTGCGGCACCTCGTACCACGCGGGCATGATCGGCGCCGGCCTCATCGAGGAGCTGGCCCGCATCCCCGCGGACGCCGAGCCCGCGTCCGAGTTCCGCTACCGCAACCCGGTCGTGGACCCCGACACCCTGTACGTCGCCGTCTCCCAGTCCGGTGAGACGTACGACGTGCTGGCCGCCGTCCAGGAGCTCAAGCGCAAGGGCGCCCGCGTCCTCGGCGTCGTGAACGTCGTCGGCTCGGCGATCGCCCGCGAGGCCGACGGCGGCATGTACGTCCACGCGGGCCCCGAGGTCTGCGTCGTCTCCACCAAGTGCTTCACCAACACCGTGGTCGCCTTCGCGCTGCTCGCCCTGCACCTGGGCCGCATCCGCGACCTGTCGGTCTCCGACGGCAAGCGGATCATCGAGGGGCTGCGCAGGCTGCCCGAGCAGATCGGTCAGATCCTCGAGTCGGAGGACGAGATCAAGAAGCTGGCCGAGGAGTACGCGGGCGCGCAGTCGATGATGTTCATCGGCCGCGTCCGGGGCTACCCCGTCGCACTGGAGGCCTCCCTGAAGCTCAAGGAGATCTCGTACATCCACGCCGAGGCCTATCCCGCCTCGGAGCTGAAGCACGGCCCGCTCGCGCTCATCGAGCCGGCGCTCCCCACGGTCGCGATCGTCCCGGACGACGACCTCCTGGAGAAGAACCGCGCGGCCCTGGAGGAGATCAAGGCCCGCAGCGGCCGCATCCTGGCCGTGGCCCACCGCGAGCAGGAGAAGGCCGACCACACGATCCTCGTCCCGAAGAACGAGAACGAGCTGGACCCCATTCTGATGGGCATCCCGCTCCAGCTCTTCGCCTACCACACGGCGCTGGCCATGGGCCGGGACATCGACAAGCCGCGCAACCTGGCGAAGTCCGTCACCGTCGAGTAGTCACGTCGTCACGGACGCCGAGAGCGGCCCCGCACCCACTTCTGCCGTGGGTGCGGGGCCGCTCTCCCGTGCGGGCCGGTGCCGCCCCGGACCGGCCCGCGGGCCGCTGCCTCAGCCGGTGGCCGTCACTCCTCGGCCGGCAGCACGCTTCGGCACCGCCGTCGGCCAATGGGCCAGGGCCGCCGTCGCTCCGTACCAGGCGGCGAGACCGGCCGCCGCGGCGAACCAGCCGCCCGCCTTGCCCAGGAAGCCGCTGTCCGCGAACTGCCCGACGCCCAGCAGCACAAGGGCCACGAACAGCAGTCCGTACGTCCCCTGGCCGAGCAGACCGCGCCCGGACGCCCCGAGCGTCAGCGTGAGCGCGAACAGGGCCCAGAGCAGCAGGAACAGCCCTGCCGCATGGTCCGACACCCGGGCGTCGGCACCGGTGCCCCAGGTGAACCAGAAGGCGCCCAGTCCGGCGAACGCGGTGCCGTTGAAGCCGTTGCCGCCGCGGAACTCCAGGAGTCCGGCGACGAACAGAGCGATACCGCCGACATACAGCGCGAGCGAGACGGCATCGGCCGCCGTCACCCCGTCCACGGCCCCGGTGTGACCGATCCCGAATGCCAACAGTGTGAGTCCCAGGGCGAGATGGCCGAGGGTGGAGGTGCTGGTGTTTCCCGCAGAGACGTCGTTGTCCACGGCGGGCTCCCTTCACATGCAATCGTGCTGTTTCCAGTGGCGTTTATGTACCCTTCACAAACGCACAATCCACATCTACGGACCGGTAGCTTCGCCTTTTCCGCTGTTTCCGTAGTCGAGTTGACGCCATGTCCGCTCGGCCTCGACGGAAACAGACCGGCCGTTGGCCGAAGTCGATCACCTCCGGGCGCGGAACCGATCCGAAGCAGACCGCCCGTCCCCGGCGACGCGGTGAACGGGCGGAAGGCGCGGAGGCGCGGAGGCGCGGAGGGAAGGCGTCCCACGGAGACCGTGGGCGGCGGCAGCAGTTGATGCGGCGGGGGCACGGGCCGCGGAGGCGGCCACCGGCCCAGGGCGCGGAAGTACGAGGGCGACTGCCGGAGCAGACAGTTACCGGAGCGGGCGGCTACCGGAGCAGGCGGCTACTGACTCAACGGACCACTACGGGATGACGACGACCGGGCGCTGCGCGCGGCGCGCCAGCCGCCCCGCCACCGAGCCGAAGATCCGGCCGACGATCCCGTGCGTGGAGCCCACGACGATCGCGTCGGCCGAGTACTCCCGGCCGACCTCCTCCAGCTCGTGACAGATGTCCCCGCCGCGCTCGACGAGCACCCACGGCACCTCGGAGAGGTATTCCGCGCAGGCGAGCTCCAGGCCGAGGACCTCGGTGCGGTGATCGGGGACGTCCACGAAGACGGGCGGCTCGCAGCCTGCCCAGACGGTGGTCGGCAGCCGGTTGGCGACATGCACGATGATCAGGCCGGAGCCCGTCCGCCGGGCCATGCCGATGGCATACGCGAGGGCCCGCTCACTGGAGGTCGAGCCGTCGAAGCCGACGACGACACCGTGCCGGAAGGCGGGATCGCAGGAATGACATGCTTCTTCGGCCGCCTGCTGGTCCGACAGAGGGTCGGCTACCTGCTTGCGGTCCGCGGGTTCGGGGATTTCGTGACCGGCCATCGGTGTCTCGGCGAAGAGAGTCCTCGTGAGGAGAGCGACGTGGAGAAGGTGCGTCAGCGGGCGGTGTAGTGGTGTCCGGGAATCATCTTCCCAACCCCTTACCCCCAAGGGTACGGCTGCACTCCTCCGCTGCCAGACCCGCGCAAAGCGCGTGCGACGTTTCACGGAGCATGCCCGAGACCGGGCCCCTATGGCAATGCCGGTTGCGCGGTACACCGACGTCACGGCCCCCGGACGGCCGCAATCGGTGACCGGCCGGGGCCCGGCCCGTCAGCCACGTGACCACGCCCCGCGCACCTGTCGCGGCGCCCTCCGCCGCTCCGTACCGACCGGAGCGGCACCCGAGCCGCCCAGGGAGCACCTCGTGCCCGCCGCACCCGCCCCGCCCAGGGAGCACCCCGTGTCCGCACCCGCCCCGCCCACTCCTCCGGAACCCGCCGCACCGCCGGTGACCGATGTGGTCCGCTGGGCGGCATGCGGCTGCCTACTGGTGCCCGTCGCCCTCCTCGCCCACGGGGGCTCCGCCGGCGGCGCCGCGACCGTCCGCTCGGCCTGGCCGCCGTCACCGTGGTCTGCCGGGTACTGCTCCGCCGGGTCCGCCCGTGCGGCCGTCGGCACAGCCACCCGCACGAGCGACTGTTCCACCTCCCATTCCACCTCCCGTCCGGGCTCCCGTTCAACCGAGGGGGCGCACAGGAGTGACCGCACCTCTCGGGTCGTGCGCCGGTAGAACGACTGATTTCCGCACACGCGACCGTACGTTTTCAGCCAACTTCTAGTCTCGGTCGAATCCTTGCCGAAATGGCCGATCAACCCCCTTGCCAGCAGGCAGGAAGAGACCGAGCGGTACGCTTCCACCCCATGGGGACGGGCCATGAACGTCAGGCGCACTTCCCTGCACGACTCACGAGTGAAACGCTTCGTGATCGAATGCTTCCCGCCAGGTTGCCTTGTCGACATAAAGCCGGTTGGTGAACTTGTCACGACGGCACCACGGGACGCAGTAGATTCGATCTTGGGTGTCGAAGGCTGGGGACTCGTGCACGACCGAGGGGACATGTGCAGGTGCGACAGGCCCGTAAGGACCAGGAAGACGCGAACACCGAGGGGGGCTTAGCGTCATGAGCCAGGACTCCGCCACCGCAACGGAGGCTGTACGGAAGCTGAGCGGGCGCCGACGCCGTGAGGTGGTCGCCGTTCTGTTGTTCAGCGGTGGCCCCATCTTCGAGAGCTCCATTCCGCTCTCGGTGTTCGGGATCGACCGCCAGGACGCGGGAGTTCCGCGTTATCGGTTGCTCGTGTGCAGCGGCGAAGAAGGACCGCTGCGCACCACGGGGGGACTCGAACTGACCGCGCCCTACGGGCTGGAGGCGATCAGCAGGGCCGGCACCGTCGTGGTGCCCGCCTGGCGCTCGATCACCTCGCCGCCGCCCGTGGAGGCGCTCGACGCGCTGCGCCGCGCCCACGAAGAGGGCGCGCGCATCGTGGGGCTGTGCACGGGGGCCTTCGTGCTCGCCGCGGCCGGGCTGCTGGACGGCCGCCCGGCGACCACGCACTGGATGTACGCACCGACGCTGGCCAAGCGCTACCCGTCGGTGCACGTCGATCCGCGCGAGCTCTTCGTCGACGACGGCGATGTGCTCACCTCCGCCGGTACGGCGGCAGGGATCGACCTCTGTCTGCACATAGTCCGCTCGGACCACGGCACGGAAGCCGCCGGGGCACTGGCCCGCCGGCTCGTCGTGCCGCCGCGGCGCAGTGGCGGCCAGGAGCGCTATCTCGACAGATCTTTACCGGAGGAAATCGGCTCCGACCCGCTCGCCGAGGTCGTCGCCTGGGCGCTGGAGCATCTGCACGAGCAGTTCGACGTGGAGACGCTGGCCGCGCGCGCCTACATGAGCAGGCGGACCTTCGACCGGAGGTTCCGCTCGCTCACCGGCAGCGCACCGCTCCAGTGGCTGATCACCCAGCGGGTGCTGCAGGCGCAGCGGCTGCTGGAGACGTCCGACTACTCGGTCGACGAGGTCGCGGGCCGCTGCGGCTTCCGCTCGCCGGTCGCACTGCGCGGACACTTCCGGCGTCAGCTGGGTTCCTCGCCTGCCGCGTACCGGGCCGCGTACCGGGCTCGTCGTCCGCAGAGCGGTGGCCCGGAACAGGTCCTCATGGCGAGCGAACCGGTGGTGCCCGCCCAGGCCTCCGCGAGCCGTCGTGCCCCGGTGCCGGCTTCGGGTGGGCCGTCCACGGCCGCTGCGGACGCGGGCCGCGGGGAGCACGGGAAGCCGGGCTCCGAGGCGTACGCCGCGGGCCGCCCGGCCCTGCCGGGACAGCGGAGCGCCCCGTAGGGTGGGGCGTATGAACGACCGCATGGTGTGGATCGACTGCGAGATGACCGGGCTCTCGTTGACGGAAGACGCACTCATCGAGGTGGCCGCACTGGTCACCGACTCGGAGTTGAACGTGCTCGGCGAAGGGGTGGACATCGTGATCCGCCCGCCGGACGCGGCGCTGGAGACCATGCCCGAGGTGGTGCGGCAGATGCACACCGCCTCGGGCCTCCTCGACGAGCTGGCCGGGGGTACCACCCTGGCCGACGCCGAGGAGAAGGTCCTGGCCTATGTCCGCGAGCATGTGAAGGAGCCCGGCAAGGCCCCTCTCTGCGGGAACACGGTCGGTACCGACCGTGGCTTCCTGTCGCGGGACATGCAGTCGCTGGAGGGCTACCTCCACTACCGGATCGTCGATGTCTCCTCGATCAAGGAGCTGGCCCGCCGCTGGTTCCCGAGGGCGTACTTCAACAGTCCGGAGAAGAACGGCAACCATCGCGCGCTCGCGGACATCCGTGACTCCATCACGGAGCTGCGGTACTACCGCGAGGCCGTCTTCGTCCCGCAGCCGGGTCCGGACTCGGAGCGCGCGAAGTCGATCGCTGCGCGCCTGTCGCAGCCCCCGGCCTAGGTCCTTGGGAAAGCCGCTGGTCACGGCCTTTTCGGGGGCCGGGACCGGCGGCAGATCAATGGGGGCGCGAGCACCCTCTCAGACCCTGTACACTTTTTCTCGGCCGGTCGGAAACGCCCGGACATGGTGGGTATAGCTCAGACGGTAGAGCACCTGGTTGTGGTCCAGGATGTCGCGGGTTCGAGTCCCGTTACTCACCCTGAATGATCAAGGGCCGATTCGCGAAAGCGGATCGGCCCTTCGTCATGTGCGGGGCCGGTCCGTGGCGCCCGGCTTCGACGACCGCTTCTCGCGCCGCGCAGCCCGGCGCCGTGACCGGCCACGCCGCGCCGCACGCGGTGCACTCACGCACCCTGCCGCGACCGCCCCTCCACGAGACTTCTACCATCATGTGGCGTTTCGCCGGCGGGCGCCGGTGCGTGCCTCACCGCGTCCGCCACGCAGCGCTGGAGCCGGATCGAGCAGTCGACGAGAGGAACGTTCATGCGCGCCCGGAGTATCGGAGCGGCCGCCGCCGCAGCAGTGGCGCTGGTGGCTGTCCGCGACCTCGCCCAGAAGAAGCACGCACTGCTCAGAAACTTCCCCGTGGTCGGGCACGCCCGGTACCTGCTGGAGAGGATCGGGCCGGAGCTGCGGCAGTACGTCGTGACGTCCAACGAGGAAGAGCGCCCGTTCAGCCGGGACCAGCGCACCTGGATCTACGCGTCGGCGAAGGAAGAGAACAACTACTTCGGGTTCGGAACCGACGTGGACGTCGAGCACGTGCAGGGGCACGCGTACATCAAGCAGCGGACGTTCGCCGGCGCGTTGCCGGATCTGCACGACCCGCAGAGCCCGCTGCCCTCGGCCAAGGTGCTGGGCGGCCCGCGGGGGCGCGCCAAGGCGTTCCGGCCCGCGAGCGTCGTGAACATCTCGGCGATGAGCTTCGGATCGCTGTCCGGCCCGGCCGTCACGGCGCTCAACAAGGGCGCGGCGCTGGCCGGTGCGATGCAGAACACGGGCGAGGGCGGCCTCTCGCAGTACCACCGCAACGGCGGTGACCTCGTCCTCCAGATCGGGACGTCATACTTCGGCTGCCGCAACGAGGACGGCACCTTCAGCCTCGACAAGCTCAAGGACGTGATCGCGGGAGCCCCGGTCAAGGCGATAGAGATCAAGCTCTCGCAGGGCGCGAAGCCGGGGCTCGGCGGGCTGCTGCCGGGCGCGAAGGTGACCCCCGAGATCGCCGAGATCCGCGGCATCCCGGCCGGCGAGGACTGTGCCTCGCCCTCTCGGCACACCGCGTTCCACGACGTCGACTCGATGCTCGACTTCGTCGAACTGCTCGCCACCGCGACCGGTCTGCCGGTCGGGATCAAGAGCGCTGTGGGGGAGATGAGCTTCTGGCAGGAGCTGGCCACCCTGATGGCGCGTGGTGATCGCGGAGTCGACTTCGTGACCATCGACGGAGGCGAGGGCGGCACCGGAGCAGCTCCGCTGATCTTCTCCGACTCCGTGTCGCTGCCGTTCCGGATGGGCTTCTCCCGCGTCTACGGCACCTTCGCCGAGCGGGGTCTGACGGACGACATCACCTTCATCGGCTCCGGCAAGCTCGGACTGCCCGAGAACGCCGTCGTCGCGTTCGCCCTGGGTGTCGACATGATCAACGTCGCCCGTGAGGCGATGCTGTCCATCGGCTGCATCCAGGCCCAGAAGTGCCACACCGACAAGTGCCCCACCGGCATCGCCACCCAGGACCCGTGGCTGGTGCGGGGCGTCGACGCGCCCTCGAAGGCCACTCGGGCCGCCGTCTACCTGCGCACCCTGCGCAAGGAGCTACTGAAGATCTCGGGCGCTGTCGGCGTCGCCCACCCGGCGCTCATCACCACCGGCGACATCGAGATCATGAACGGCGACTACGACGCCCGCGTGCTGGCGAGCGTCTACGGCTACAAGGACGGCTGGGGCGAGCTCGGCCCGGAGCTCACCCAGGAGATCACCGCGCTCCTCACCGCCGTACCGGCACCCTCCCGTGAGGCCGGTACCGACGTGTGACGAGTTGTCGGTGCCTGATCGTCAGCGGCTCGGCAGGACTTCTACGCCCACCCGCCGCAGGCCCGGAGTGCCTCCCTCGCACCCGGCACGGGTTGAGGTTGCGTCGGGAGCTCGACGTCGGCCGCGCCCTCGGCCGACGGCGTTGAACTCCCGCTCGTGGCTCTGCCGGGATCACACGACGCCTGGGGCCGCGCAGCGGAATAGCACGGCCATCGCGAGGGGGGACCGGAACGGCCCGGCGCCCCGCCCGTTCACCGCGCCGGGGGTACCGGACGGCCAACTGCCCGACGGTGGCTCAGCTCGCAAAGCCGCGGCCGGCCAGTTTCGCAGGGGAGCTGGGCGGGACCCGCGGCCCTCCCGCGCCCGTCCTCACGACGAGTCCCGGACCACCAGTTCGGTGGGCAGCACGATCTGCGGGCGCTCGGTGTTCTCGCCCGCGATCTCCGCCAGGAGAACCCGGGTCATCTCCCGGCCCATCTCCTCGATCGGCTGGCGCACGCTCGTCAGCGCGGGGTCCATGTGCCGGGCCACGGACGAGTCGTCGAAGCCGACGAGGGCCACGTCGTCCGGGATGCGCCGGTCGGCCTCGCGCAGCACCTGGCGGGCGCCTGCGGCCATCAGGTCGGAGGCGGCGAAGACCGCGTCCACGTCGGGGCGGCGGGCGAGCAGTTCGCGCATGGCCCGGACGCCGCCTTCCTCGGAGAAGTCCGCGGGGGCGATCAGCCGCTCGTCCGGTTCGAGGCCCGCGTCGGCCAGGGCCCTGCGGTAGCCGTCGAGGCGCCGCTGGGCGGCGTAGACGTCCAGCCGCCCGGTGATGGTGGCGATGGAGCGACGGCCCCGGGAGACCAGGTGCTCGACGGCGCAGCGGGCGCCCTCGAAGTTGTCCGAGTCGACCGAGGGCAGCGGCTCGGTGGCGGACCTGCGGCCGTTCATGACGGCGGGCATGCCGAGCTGTTCCAGCAGATCGGGCAGCGGGTCGTCGGCGTGCACGGAGACCAGCAGCACGCCGTCGACGCGGTGCGCGGTCAGGTACTGAGCGAGTCTTCGGCGTTCGCGGTCACTGCCGACGAGGGTGAGCAGCAGCTGCATCTCGGTGTCGGCGAGGGCGGCGCCCACTCCGCGGACGATGTCGGAGAAGTAGGGCTCGGTGAAGAAGCGGCTCTCGGACTCGGGCACGACGAGCGCGATGGCGTCCGTCCGGTTCCCGGCCAGGGCGCGGGCCGCGCGATTGGGTACGTAACCCAGCTCGGCGACGGCCGCCTCCACCGCCTCCCGTGTGTGCGCGCTGACCCGCGGTGAGCCGTTGATGACCCGTGAGGCGGTACCGCGCCCCACCCCCGCCCGGGCCGCGACCTCTTCGAGCGTGGGCCGGCCCCCGCTCCGTACTCGCGCTGCCGCCATGGCTGCCTCCCGTTCGCGGTCAATTTCTCACAGTCGGATAACCAAACCAAGTCCTGGCGTCGGGTCCCTTGACACTCAACGGGGCCGGTCGGCTGCTCCCCGGCCGGACCATGGGAGCGCTCCCACTCTACGCGCGTGGTCAAGCGGGTCCCGCAGGTCGCGGCGACGGGGCGGAGGGAAGAGCTGCGGACACGACTGAGGCCCGGCACGGGGCCGGGCCTCAGGGGTGGTGCGGGTACCGCGACCGGCAGGGTCCGCCGGGAAGGAAACGGTCAGGAAAGGCCGCCCTGCGGCAGCGCGTGACGGCGGATCACATCGGAGTACCAGTGCGCGCTCGACTTGGGAATGCGGCGCTGGGACGCGTAGTCGACGTACACGGTGCCGAAGCGCTTCGAATAGCCGTACGCCCACTCGAAGTTGTCCATCAGCGACCAGAGGAAGTAGCCGCGGACGTCCGCTCCGTCTGCCACCGCCCGCTGTACGGCGTCGAGATGGCCGTGCAGGTAGGCGATCCGCTCGGGGTCCACCACCCGCCCCTCGGGCGAGACGTAGTCGTCGAAGGCGGCGCCGTTCTCGGTGACCATCAGCGGCAGGCCGGGGTGGTCGCGGGTGACGTCCATCAGCAGGTCGTACAGCCCGTTGGGGTCGATCGACCAGTTCATCGCGGTGCGCTCCTTCCCCTCGGCGAGGTGGAAGGCGACGTGCTCGGAGCCGGGCCACGGGGAGTGGTCGCTGGCGCCGTGGACATCGTTGCCAGAGCCGCCCTCGCCCTTCTCGGGCATGGAGACCAGCGTCGGCGTGTAGTAGTTGACGCCCAGGACGTCGACCGGACGGGAGATGGCGGCCAGGTCGCCGTCCTGCACCAGCTTCGACCAGTCCACCAGGTGCGCGGTGTCGGCGAGCAGGTCCGCGGGGTACTCGCCGCGCAGCATCGGGCCGGTGAAGATCCGGTTGCCGACCGCGTCGATCCGACGGGCGGCGTCCGCGTCGGCCGCGCTCGCGGTCAGCGGGCGGACCTGGTGGAGATTGAGGGTGACCGAGGTCTGCGCACCAGCGGGGAGTTGATCGCGCAGGACCTCGATCGCCCGGCCATGGGCGAGGTTGAGGTGATGGGCCGCCCGCAGGGCGGAGGCGGGCTCGGTGCGGCCGGGAGCGTGCACACCGGAGCCGTATCCGAGGAAGGCCGAGCACCACGGCTCGTTGAAGGTGGTCCAGGTCGCGACCCGGTCACCGAGCGCGCCCGCCATGATCGCGGCGTAGTCGGCGAAGCGGTCGGTGGTGACCCGCTGGGGCCAGCCGCCGGCGTCCTCCAGCTCCTGGGGCAGGTCCCAGTGGTAGAGGGTGGCCACGGGTGCGATGCCGGCTTCGAGCAGCTCGTCGACGAGCTTGCGGTAGAAGTCCAGGCCGCGCTCGACGGCGGGGCCGCGGCCGGTGGGCTGCACGCGGGACCAGGAGATGGAGAAGCGGTACGCCTTCAGCCCCAGCTGCTTCATCAGCGCCACGTCGTCGCGGAAGCGGTGGTAGTGGTCGGCGGCGATGTCTCCGGTGTCGCCGTTGTGGACCTTGCCGGGCGTGTGGCTGAAGGTGTCCCAGATGGAGGGGGTGCGGCCGTCCTCGGCAGCGGCGCCCTCGACCTGGTAGGCGGCGGTCGCCGCCCCCCAGACGAAGCCCGTCGGGAATTGCGTTGCCTCGGGCGCCTGCTTCGGGGCGATGTCAGGTCGTACGGCAGTCATGCGGGAGCGCTCCCAGGGGTGGACGGACAGGGGCGGTGAAGGGGTGGAACTCCGGAGCCCGTACGGCCCGTGGTCAGGTACGGGCCGTACGGGATCTCCGGGACTCTTGGAACTTCCGGGGTTTCCGGGAAGAGACGGCCGACGGGACGTCAGCCCTTGACGGCTCCGGACATGATCCCGCCGACGATCTGCTTGCCGAAGATCACGAACACCACGAGCAGCGGCAGTGTGCTGATCAGCGCGCCGGCCATCACGATGCTCTCGTCGGGGGTGTAGGAGGCCTTCAGTGAGCCGAGGGCCACCTGAAGGGTGGGGTTCTGCTGGTTCAGCGCGAGGTAGGGCCAGAAGAAGTCGTTCCACGACTGGACGAAGGTGAGCATGCCCAGCACCATCATCGCGGGGCGGGCCACCGGAATCACGACGCTTCGCACGATACGGAAGTTGCTCGCGCCGTCGATCTTGGCGGCCTCGATCAGCTCGTACGGCAGCGCCTCGATCAGGTACTGCCGCATGAAGAACACGCCGAACGCGCTGACCAGGGTCGGGAAGATCACCGACTCCAGGCTTCCGCTCCAGCCGAGGTCGGACATCATCATGAACAGCGGGACGACGCTGAGCTGCGGCGGGATCGTCAGGGTCGCGATCACCCCGGTCATCAGCGCGCCGCGGCCGCGGAAGCGCATCTTGGCGAAGGCGTAGCCGGCCAGGGTGCAGAAGAAGAGCGTCGCCAGCGTGATGCAGCCGGAGACGATGAAGCTGTTGACGATCGCCTTGCCCAGGTTGGCCTGCTCCCAGGCGGCTTCGAGGTTGTGGAACAGCCGTCCACCGGGCAGGAAGGGCGGGGTGGTGGCCAGAACTTCGTCCTGCGTGTGGGACGCGGCCACGAGGGTCCAGTACAGCGGCAGCAGCGAGCCGATGCCGACGACGGTCAGCGCGATATAGGCGAAGGGGCCGCCCTTCAGCTGCTGTCCGGCACCGGGCTTGAAGCGGCTGGGACGCTTCTGCGCACGGTGCGCGGTGCGCACCGGGTGGACGGACCCGGGAACTTTGGTGGGGCTGGTGATGGTCATGGATATCGCTCCCGGTCAGACCGCGGATTTGCGTACGAAGCGGCCGATGAACCAGTTGACCGCGGCGATGATCAGCAGGATGGCGAGCATCGCCCAGGCCACTGCGGCGGCCGGACCGAGATGACCCAGTTTCCAGCCGTAGTTGAAGAGGTAGATGCTGAGCGTCTCGTACTGGTTCTCGTTGCCGCCGGTCGCACCGAGGGCGCCGCCCTCCAACAGCAGCGGCTCACCGAACAGCTGCATGGAACCGATGGTCGAGATGACGATCGTGAACAGGATCGTGGGCCGCAGCGAGGGAATGGTCACCTTGAGGAACTGCTGCCAGCGCGAGGCGCCGTCCAGCGAGGCGGCCTCGTACAGATCGGACGGAACGGCCTGCATCGCGGCGAGGTAGATCAGCGTGTTGTAGCCGGTCCAACGCCAGATCACGATGACCGAGATGGCGATCTTGGATGTCCAGTGGCCGTTGGCCCAGTTGGTGTCACCGAGGCCGACGAACTCCAGCGCCCAGTTCAGCAGACCGCCGTCGGCCCGGAAGACCAGGGCGAAGACGAGGGCCGCGGAGGCCACCGAGGTGGCGTACGGGGTCAGGATGACGGTCCGCCAGAAGGTACTGGCGCGGAGCTTGTAGTTCAGCAGGTGCGCCAGACCGAGCGCGACGAGCAGCTGCGGAACCGTCGACATGACACCGATCAGGAAGGTGTTGGTGACGGCCGTCCAGAACTCCGAGTCATGCAGGATCTTGTCGAAGTTGCCCCAGCCGACCCATTCCATCTGGTCCAGGCCGGTCATCTCGACCCGGTGCAGGGCGATCCAGCCGGTGTAGATCAGCGGATAGAGCCCGAAGGCGCCGAAGACGAGGAAGAACGGGGCGATGTAGGCGTACGGCGACGCCTTGTCGTCGAACCGCCAGAGGCGGCTCCGCCACGTCTGCCGACGGTCACCCACCGGCTTCTTCTGAGGTGGCGGGGTGTATGCGTCCCGGGTGGGAGACGAGATGGCCACGGGCGGAATTCCTTCCCTGGAGTGCTTGAGTTACCCGGGTACGAGGCAGGGCCCAGGGCGCCTGCGGTGGGCTTCCACGGGGCGGCCGGGGAGGTACCCGGTCGCCCCGTGGAAGCCCGCCGGCAGACGCGTCCCGCACGGCCACGCCCCTGCGGGACGGCGACGTGCAGGTGCGGGCGGCCCGGGGGCCGCCCGCCACTGCGAACGTCAGCCGATCACCTTGTCGATCTGCCCCGTGGCCGCGTCCCACGCCTTGTCGGGGTCGGTTCCGCGCTGCTCCATGTTGTTGATCTGGGTGGAGATGGCTTGCTTGATGTCGGCGTCCTTCGGGCCGATGATGGCCTCGGGGATGGACTTGGCCTCATCGGCGTAGATCTCGCCGATCGGGGCGTCGCTGAAGTACGGGAGCTTGCCGCTCTTCACGTCGGCCAGCTCGTACGCGCCCTTGTTGGACGGGAAGAGGCCGACGGCCTTGAAGACGGCGGCCTGCTGCTCGGGGGCGGTCAGCCACTTCACGAGCTTGCCGGCCTCGTCGACGTTCTTGCCCGACTTGGGCACACCGAGGAACGATCCGCCCCAGTTGGCGGCGGACGCGCCGGGGGCGGTGGTGATGTCCCACTTGCCCTTGTTTTCTTCACCGGCGTTCACCGAGATCTGGGCGGCCATCCAGGCCGGGCAGACGACGGTGGCCATCGTGCTCTTGCGCAGAGCGGCCTTCCACGGGTCACTGAACTGGGCGAGGCCCTGGGTCAGGCCCTTGTCCGCGGCCTCGGCCGACAGGTTCCAGCCCTGCTTGACGCTGGGGCTCTCCTTGTAGATCGCCGTGCCGTTCTCGTCGTAGTACTGCTTCGGGCTCGAGCTGACGACGGCGTTGAACATCGCGCTGGCGGAGTCCATGAAGTACGTGTCCTTGGGCGCGTTCTTCTTGTACTCCTCACCGAGCTTGAGGTAGTCCTCCCAGCCCCCGGCGAACTTCGCGGCGACTTCCTTGCGGTCGGTCGGCAGGCCGGCCTTCTTGAAGAGCTCGGTGTTGTAGCAGAGCGACATCGGGCCGATGTCGGTCCCCGCGCCGATCACCGCGCCGTCCTTCGCGGTGGCCTGCTTCTCCTTCCAGGACACCCACTCGTTGACGTCGATGACCTTGCTCAGGTCGGCGAACTTGTCCGCCTGGGTGTCAACGAGCTCCTTGATGCGTCCGACCTCGAGGCCATGGACGTCGGCCAGACCACTGCCCGAGTTCAGCTGCTGGAGCAGCTTGGGGTAGTAGTCCTCCTCCTTGGCGGTGGTCTCTTCCTTCACCGTGATGTTCGGGTGCAGCTCGTGGTACTTCGCGAAGAGGCCGGCTTCCTTGTAGCCGAACTGCCCGAAGTCCGCGACGGTCAGCGTGATCTTCCCGTTCGCGTCGGAGGACGTGTCGTCCGACGAGTCGGAGTCGCTGCTGCAGCCGGTCAGCAACAGCGCCGTGGCTGTCAGGCCCGTGGTGGCCAGAACCGCGACTCTGCGGCTCCGACCGGCGGCGGTGCGGGTGATACGCATTCCACTACTCCTTGTTCCAGGGTGGGACTGGCTCACTGCGTGACATACGCACTGGTGGGTGCGGGTGCCGAAGGGTTCAGGGGGGAGGACACGGGCAGTGCCGTTCGCACGAGAAATCCTCTTGCGATATGGGAGCGCTCCCATGCGTCGATGTCGGAAGGTTGCTGCCTGAGGGGGGTGGGTGTCAAGAGTTGAAGACGCTTCCGTTGCGCGAGCGTGTCCTGCAAGTCACGAGACCGTGTCCGGCCGAAGGCTTGCCAAAGCGCGTCACCATCGGAAGCGGACTGGTCGATTCCCGAATTCCCGCAGGTGGCAGCCCTATTGAGAGTGGATCTCCCGCTCGACTCCGGGAAGCGGACGCGCGCACGCCTATTTTCCGGCACCCCCCGGAAACACCCTCCGCCACCCCCGATTCCTCCGACCGGGCCCGCCGGAAGGTGAACGGGATGCGCCGCCCAGGGGGCACCCAGGCCCACCTCCGCGTTCTTTCCCCGAAGTCGAGCCCCGGACGGTGGCCGAAACGACGACCCGACGGATGACCGGAACAGTGCCCGCACGAAAGCCGCCGATCCGGGCAACCTGGACTACCGGGACGGCCTGGGCCGCCGGGACGAGACGGACCAACTGGGCGCGCCGGGCGACGTGATGCGGGCCGGGACGCACGGGCGCCGATACGCCGCAGCCAGGGCCGGCGGGTGCGGACCGGGCGGGCGGACCGACCCACCGCACCCCTCAGGCGGCGCGCAAACGGTCCAGGGTGTGCTGCAACTCCCCCTGGGCCGCCCGGCCCGCAGACTCCGCGTCACCCGCCACCACGGCGGTGACCAGCGCCCGGTGCTGCGCCTCACCGTGGTGGGGGTCGCCGCGGCGCAGCCCGAGCAGATCCACGAGGTCGATCAGGGCCTGCCGCAGCGCGGGGGCGAACTCGGTGAAGAGATCGGTGAGTACGGGGTTGTGGGCGGCCGCCACGACCGTCCGGTGCAGGGCGATGTCGGCGTCCACGAACGCGGCGTCGTCCGGCCCGGCGCCCGCCGCCCGGCGCGCCGTGAGCGCCTCGTCGAGCGCGATCAGGTCCTCGTCGGTGCGGCGGCGGGCGGCCAGCCGGGCGGCCTGGACCTCGATGAGCATGCGCACCTCGTAGACGTCGGTGACCGAGGCCCGGCGCAGCCTGACCGGCCACTCCTCCGTCGCGTGGTCGGCGATGACGAAGACCCCGGCGCCCTGGCGGGACCGGAGCAGGCCGAGCGTGGCGAGCGTCCGCACCGCCTCGCGCACGGTCGAGCGGCCCACACCCAGCGTCTTGGCGAGCGTGGTCTCACCGGGGATCTTCGTACCGACCGGCCAGTGCCCCTCGGTGATCTGCGCGCGCAGATGACTCGTGGCCTGTTCGACCAGGGGGCTGGGGCGGAGCGGACCGAGCGAGGACACGAATTCACCTGTCAGGTTGTCTGAGGACTTGCTTTCTGGCTACTGTACCGGCCATGACGTACCGCGGTCTCCTTCTTCTCGGCTGCCGCGGCGGGGCCTGAAGCGATCGGCACCCCGCCGCGGGGTGCCGTGCTGTGCCGGTCGCATCCGGCGATGCGAGAAGAGACCACGTTCATGTCCGAGCTCACGTCCGAGTTCATGTCGGCCGCCCCGTCACCGATGCACGGCTTCCCCACGATCTGCACCCCGCGCGGGCCCGTCCCCGAGGCCGCGCCGGACTGGAATCCGCAGCGCTCCAGCTCGATGCCGTCGCACCGTTACCGGTCGGCCTTCGACCGGGTGGACATCCCGCTGACCGGCCGGAGCTGGCCGCAGGCCCGTATCGGCCGCGCCCCGCTCTGGGTCCCCGTCGATCTGCGGGACGGCAACCAGGCCCTCTCCGAGCCGATGGACACCCCGCGCAAGCGCCGGATGTTCGATCTGCTCGTCGCGATGGGCTTCAAGGAGATCGAGGTCGGCTACCCGTCCGCGAGCCGCACCGACTTCGACTTCGTACGGCATCTGGCGGAGAGCGGGGCCGTACCCGACGACGTGACCGTGGTCGTCTTCACCCCGGCCAGGGCCGAGCTGATCGAGCGGACCTTCGAGTCCGTCGCGGGGATGAGCCGGGTGGTCGTCCACCTCTACATCCCGACCGCGCCCGTCTGGCGTGACGTCGTCCTGGGGCGGAGCCGGGCCGAGGTGCACGGTGTCGTACGGGACGCCGGGCGGCTCATGGACCGGCTGGCGAGGGCGAGGCCGGACGCGGACATCCGCTTCGAGTTCTCGCCCGAGGTCTTCATCCTGACCGAACCCGACTACGTCCTGGAGATCTGCAACAGCCTCACCGAGCTGTGGGACGCCTCGCCGGACCGGCCGGTCATCCACAACCTCCCGGCCACGGTGGAGATCGCGACACCGAATGTCTACGCGGACCAGATCGAGTACATGCACCGCCATCTGGACCGGCGTGAATCCGTGATCCTCTCCGTCCACCCGCACAACGACCGCGGAACGGGCGTGGCCTGCGCGGAGCTCGCCGTGCTGGCGGGGGCGCAACGGGTGGAGGGCTGCCTGTTCGGCAACGGGGAGCGCACCGGCAACGTCGACCTGGTCACCCTGGCCCTCAATCTGCACGCCCAGGGTGTCGACCCGATGATCGACTTCTCGGACATCGACGAGATCCGCCGCACGGTCGAGCACTGCAACCGGCTGCCGGTGCCGCCGCGCCATCCGTACGGCGGCGACCTGGTCTACACCGCGTTCTCGGGCACCCACCAGGACGCGATCAGCAAGGGGTTCGCGCACCGGGCGGGCAGCGACTCCGAGCTGTGGTCGGTGCCGTACCTGCCGATCGACCCGGCGGACGTGGGGCGTACGTACGAGGCGGTCATCCGGGTCAACAGCCAGTCCGGCAAGGGCGGCATCGCCCACCTGCTGCGGAACAACCACGGGGTGGACCTGCCGGCGGGGATGCGGGCGGACTTCTCCCGCACGGTGCAGGAAGCGACGGACGACAGCGGTCTGGAGGCGACGCCGGAGGACCTGTGGAAGCTGTTCGAGGCGACGTATCTGACCCCCGGTCGGGACGGATCGGTCGCCCTGGCCTCCTGGTCGGCGGAGGGCGGCCCGGCCGGTGAGTGCCGCTTCGTCTGCACGCTGCGGGCGGACGGGCGCGAGGGCGACTACGAGGGCACGGGCGGCGGTGCGGTGTCGGCGTTCACGGACGCGCTGGAGGGTGCCGGAGTGAAGGTCACGGTCCTCGACTTCGCGGAGCACGGGGCGTCCGGGGGGACGGTGACCGCGTACGCGGAGTGCCGGGTCGGCGATCGGGTGTGCTGGGGCGCGGGCCAGGACGCGTCGGGGGTGGCCGCGTCGGCGGCGGCGGTGCTGTCGGCGGTGAACCGGGCTCGGGTGTAACGCAGTTCGGGTGGCACATGGGGCGCGCATCCCGGCCGGGTGGGGGGATTGTGGGGGCCGGCCGGGATGCACGGGCGGGGGAAGGTGGCTACTTGTAGGCGCCGAACGCCTTCGTGAAGGCGAGCGGCTCCTGCGCGATCGAGCTGCACGAGGCGTCCGCGGAGGGCTTCGGCCCGCCCGCGCACTCCTTGTCCCGGGTGCCGGACCACATCGCGAGCCAGGCGAGGCCCTTCTCCTTGGCGAAGGCCACCAGTTGGGTGGCGTCCTCGACCTTGAAGATCTCGGTGCTGACGTCGTTCACGCCGATCATCGGCGTGACGGCGACGGCCTTCCACGCGTCCGCGTCGGAGAGGCCCAGCACGCCCTTGACCTGGGCCTGGGTGGCCGTCGCCGCCTGGATCGCGTACGCGCCCATGTCGCCGCTGTAGGAGGCGCCGTAGTCCATCGCCATCACGTTGACCGCGCCGACGTCCACGCCGTTCTTCTTCGCGTCCGCGATCAGGTCCACGCCGGGCTGGGTGAGGCCCTCGGGCATCACCGGCAGGGTGAAGGAGACGTCCAGGCCGGGGTGGGACTTCTGGAGCTGGGCGATGGCCTGGGAGCGCCGCGAGTTGGCCGCCGTGTCGGGCAGCGCCCCGCCCTCGATGTCGAAGTCGACCTTGGTCAGCTTGTACGTGTCGACGACCTTGCCGTAGGCCGCGGCCAGATCGGCGGCCGAGGTGCAGTTCAGCGCCAGTTCGGAGCCGGAGGCTCCGCCGAAGGAGACCCGGACGTCGCCGCCGGCCGCGCGCAGGGCGCCGATCTGGGAGGCGACGTGGTCGTCGCCAAGCCCGGTGACCCCGCCCCAGAGCGGGGCGCAGCTGCCTCCGGAGGTGATGAAGGCGAGGTTGAACTGCTTCACGCCGGTCTTGGTGGCGGTGTCGACCAGGTCGTACGCCGGGTAGAGCGAGGTGTCGACGTACGGGGCGAAGCCCGCACCGCTCGTCGTGCCGCCGCCGTCGGTCTCGGTGGGCGTGGGGGTCGGTGTCGCGGTGGGGGTGGCCGAAGCGGTCGGGGTGGGCTCTTCGGTCGGGGTGGCCGAAGCGGTCGGGGCGGGGGTCGCGGTCTCGGTGGGGCGGCCGCTCGGCTCCGGTGTCGCGCCGGTGTCGACGGAGCACGTGGCGTCGTCGATGAGGCAGCCGGTGGGGTCGGCGGCCGTGCCGTCGGAGCTGGTGACGAAGCCGATGGTGACGGACTTGCCGGGCGCGAGCTCCTTGTCCCAGCTCGCCGGCCTGACGGTGACGTGGCTGCCGCTGACGGTGTGCTCGCCGTTCCACAGGGAGCTGAGCTTCGTGCCCGCCGGCAGGTCGAACTCGAGCGTCCAGCCGGACTTGGCCGCGCCGGTTTCGTTGGTGACGACGTACTGCCCGGTGTAACCGCCGGTCCAGCCGCTGGTCCTCGTGTACGCGGCGCCTACCGCTGCCGCCTGGGCCGTGCCGGTGAGGGCGAAGACCGTGCCGCCGATCACGGCCGCGGCGACTACTGCGCCGATCGTCTTGGTCCTGGTGCTCGCCGTGCGCCGGTGCGTGCTGGTGCCCATCGCGTTCCTGCCTCGTCGTACGGAAGTGGGGATGCGGGAGCACGCTAGCGGCACCGAATCCGACAAACAGCTCGATTCGGACCGGAGTTGATGTTCTTAGGGTTGGCTTAAGGAGCGCATCGGCCGGTCTAAAGGTTCGGACCCGCACCGGAGCGGAATGGGCGCTTTGTGCCCCGGCCGATCGCTCCGCGCCGCTGCCGCCCCACCCGGTGTCCGCGCCCGCGCCGCTGCGGCTGCTGCCCGTCGAGCCCGATCCAGATGCGCACCTCGGTGCCGCCGAGCACGGAGCGCCCGATCCGCACGTCGCCGCCGGTGGACTCGGCGACCCGGCGGACGATGTCGAGGCCGAGACCGGTCGAGCCCACCGCACCTTTCACGCCGCCGCGCCCGCTGCTGCCGCGCGCCAGCGCCGCCTTCGGGTCCGCTATGCCGCCGCCCGCGTCCGAGACGAGCACGATCACCGCGTCCCCGCTGTGATGGACGTCGACGGCGAAGGCGGTGCCCTCCGCCGTGTGCCGGAAGACGTTGCCGAGCAACGCGTCGAGTGCGGCGGCCAGTTCGGGGCGGGCCACCGGGATGCGTACCGTACGGTCCACTCCCGCGAGGCGTACCTCGCGGCCCTCGTCCTCCGCCAGCGCGGACCAGAAGCCCATCCGCTCGCGGATCACCTCGGAGACGTCACAGCCGGCCCCCGGACCACCGTTCTGCCCCTGGGACTGGGGGCGCTGCTCGCGGGCGGTCCTGATGATCGTGTCGACCTCGCGCTCCAACTGCTGGACGGCCGCCCGGGTCTGTTCGGCCGCCGGTCCCTCTCCGAGCGAGGCGGCGTTGAGCCGGAGCACGGTGAGGGGGGTGCGCAGCCGGTGCGAGAGATCGGCGGCGAGTTCGCGCTCGTTGGCGAGAAGCTGGACGACCTGGTCGGCCATGGAGTTGAACGCGGCCGCGGCGGAACGGAGTTCGGTCGGCCCCTCCTCCGGCACCCGGGTGCCGAGCCGGCCCTCCCCCAGGTCCTGTGCGGCGCCCGCCAGACGCCGGGCCGGTTCCACCATGCGTACGCCGAGCCTGTCGGCCACCGCGACCGAACCGACGATCAGCGCGATGCCGACGCCGGCGAGCATCAGCCAGGCGGTGGCGACGCCGTTGGAGACCTCGTCCTCCGGTACGAACACCTCGACGACGACGGTGCCCCTGGAACCCAGCGCGGTCGGCTGGAGCAGCGCGGAGCCGCCCGCCACCTCGGTGATGGAGGCGCGCCCCGACTCCCGTACGGTCTCCAGGTCCTTGCGGGTGGCGCGCCGGGTGCCGATCTCCACCGCCACGCTGTCGGCCTCGCCGGACGCGGGCACGTGGACGGCCATCCGGCCCGCGGCTCCCGGTTCGGTGGTGAGGACGGCCGTCTCCAGCTCGGTGCGGTCGGTGGTGATGGAGAGCGTGGGGCCGATCGTCGCGGCCTGGCGTTCGGCGTCGGAGAAGGCACGGTCGCGCGCCATCTCCTTGATGACGAGGCCGAGGGGGACGGCGAAGGCGACGACGACCATCGCGGTGACGGCCAGGCAGACCTTGACCAGGGCCCATCTCATGCGGGCTGCTCCGGGGGTGCGGCGGGCGGCTGGAGCTTCACGCCGACGCCGCGCAGGGTGTGCAGATAGCGGGGCCGGGCGGCGGTCTCGCCCAGTTTCCGGCGCAGCCAGGAGAGGTGGACGTCGATGGTCTGGTCGTCCCCGTAGGACTGCTGCCAGACCTCCGCGAGGAGTTCCTTGCGTGGGACGACGACGCCCGGCCGGCCGGCCAGGAAGGTGAGCAGGTCGAACTCGCGCCGGGTGAGGTCGAGTTCCGCTCCGTCGAGTTCGGCGAGGCGTCGCAGCGGGTCGATGGAGAGCCCGCCGACCTGGATGACGCGTGGCGGCGGGGCCCCGCCGCCGGCCGCCCGCGAGCGGCGCAGCACGGCCGCCATCCGGGCCGAGAGGTGTTCCACGGAGAACGGCTTGGTCAGATAGTCGTCGGCGCCGTCGTTGAGCAGCCGGACGATCTCGCTCTCGTCGTCGCGCGCGGTCGCGATGATGACCGGAACGTCGGTGATGCCGCGCAGCATCTTCAGCGCCTCGGCCCCGTCGAGATCGGGCAGCCCGAGGTCGAGGATGACCACGTCGAACCGGAAGTGGGCGACCTCGCGCAGCGCTTCGAGCGCGGTGCCGACACTCCGTACCGTGTGGGAGGCCTCGGTCAGGTGCCGGATGAGGGCGGAACGTACGAACTGGTCGTCCTCGACCACGAGCACACTTGGCATGGGCGGCACCGTACGCCATCGGGCCCCGCGCGGTCCGCCCGGTGGCGGTAGTGGGACAGAGGCGCGGCCGTGGGGCAGGATGTGCCGGATGCAACGAGGTCTCGTACACGTGCTCGCGTGGTCGCTCGCCACCGGCGCCGCGGTCACGCTGTCGTGGTGGGGTGTGCACACCGTGATGACGGGTACGGCGTACGACCCGCCGCGCGCGGTGCCGATCGCGGCGGGACCCCGGGACGGCCGGGCCGGCGCCGAGACCCTGTCGTCCTCGACCCATCGCCCGGAACCGTCCCCGTCGAAGACGCCCCGGGCCACACCCCGGACCGCCCCGAAGCCGTCCCCGACCCCGTCCCGGACACCGTCGCACTCCCCTGCGGGCACTCCGCGGCCGACGGCGACGGCCACGGCCACGGCGTCGGGTACGGCGAGGAGTTACGCGACGGACGGCGGCCGGATCGTCTTCGAGCTCGGCACGGACTCGGCGAAGCTGGTCTCGGCGACTCCGGAGCAGGGCTGGTCGGTGCAGGTCTGGACGAACACGACCTGGATCCGGGTGAACTTCACCAAGGACGACGGCACGACGGTGTCGGTCTTCTGCACCTGGAACGACCATCCGCCGCAGGTCGAGATCGTGAAGTCGTAACGGAGTTCAGTCGAAGACGGACGCGGGTGGTGCGGGTGACGGCCTGGCGTCGGCGTCGTGCACCGCGGCCGCGCCGCCGGTGAAGTCGGCGAGCGCCCGCCCGTGTTCGACGCGCCCCGGGTGCGGGTCCGTCGCCACCCTGCGGGTCAGCTCCGCGATCTTCGGCGCCACGTCCGAGGCGAGCAGTACGGCGTTGCCGAAGCGGCGGCCGCGGAACACGGTCGGATCGGCGGCGAGCGCCAGTTCGGGAAAGACGGTCGCGGCGGTGGCGATCTGGCCGCGCAGGTGGGCCAGCGGCGGCCCGTCGGCGAGGTTGGCCACGTAACTCCCGCCGGGCTTCAGGACCCGGCGCACCTCGGCGAGGAACTCGGTACTGGTGAGGTGGGCAGGGGTCCGGGCCCCGCTGAAGACGTCGGCGATGACGAGGTCGGCCCAGCCGTCCTGGATTTTGCCGAGCCCGGCGCGGGCGTCGGTGGCGCGGACCCGGATCCTGGCCTGCGGGTCCAGCGGCAGTTCCCGGCGCACCAGCTGGACGAGGGCGGCGTCCACCTCGACGATCTGCTGGGTGGAGCGGGGGCGGGTCGCGGCGATGTAGCGGGCGAGGGTGAACGCGCCACCGCCCAGATGCACGACGTGCAGCGGCTGTCCGGCGGGCGCGACCAGGTCGGCGATGTGGCCGATCCGGCGCTGGTACTCGAACGAGAGGTACGTCGGATCGTCCAGGTCCACATGGGACTGCGGGGCACCGTCGATCGTCAGGGTCCAGGCGCGCCGGCGTTCCCGGTCGGGTACGAGCTCGGCCAGGCCGCCGTCCACCGGCTCGGTGACGTTGCCCCCGGGACCCTCGGAGCCGCGTGCCGCCTTGCGGTCGGTCCTTCGGTCCGCGCGCTGCTTGCGGTCGCCCGCACCGCCGGCCGCTCCTCGACGTGCCACTGCTACTCGTCCCTGCTTCACTGCTCATCGTGTCCGGGCGCGGCCGGAACGGCCGCGGCGGGCTGATCAAGGCACCCGCCACCCGGCCATTATGAGCTCAGGGACCACCCGGCACCTTCTCAGCGGCGGTTGTCGGCCGCCTCGATCAGCCGGGCCGCCTGGTCGAGCGCGGCCCGCAGCACGGCCGGGTCGGTGACCGGGGTGTCGTCGGCGGGCGGCAGCAGCCAGCCGCTGCCCGGGGCCGGCGGCTCGGCGGGGATGCGCAGCCCGCGGCCGTCGGTCTGCGTACAGGCGCTGCCCGGTACGTCCCAGGCCTGCGCGGTGCCGGGAGGCACCAGGAAGCCGAGGGTGGCGCAGGCCCCGTCGTGGAGGACCGGTCCGACCGCCTCCTGGTCGGCGCCGCGCCGCAGGATGTCGACGGCCTCCAGCCCCTGGCGGGCGGGGACGGTCACGAGATCGCAGGGTTCGGGCCCGGGGTGTACGCCGGGGGCACCGGGCCCCTCGGCGGATGCCGTGGCGCCTGTCGTCGCCGTGGTGCCTGCCGTCGCCGTGGTGGGCGCCGTCGTCCCGGTCGTCGCGGTCGATCGCGATCCGGTCGCCATGCCGAGGTGCAACAAGGGACCTCTCCTCTCATCGCCGGGCGGAGCCGGACTCCGTCTCCGCATGAACCAACGCGCCGACCGCGTCAAGGGCTACGGTGCAGCACCCCCGCAAAGGGTGGCAGTTCATGGCGGATCGTGGACGAGATGTCCGATTTGTTGGTAAACGCAGCGTGTGTGACTCGTCACAGCAGGTACGTTCTTGCTCCGCCGGGACACCGGAAACAGGCGCCCGGCTCGCACCAGAGAGGGCCCCGCCATGGTGACGACACCGGCAGTTCCCAACGTCGTCTTCCGGCGGCTGCGCGGACAGCGCTCCGCCGGAGAGTTCGCTGCCGCGGTACGCAGGTCGGCTCGCGAGATCGGCGAGCAGGTCGCGTGCGACGCCCGGTACATCGGACGCGTGGAGTCCGGCGAGATCCGCTGTCCCAACTACGCGTACGAGCGGGTCTTCCTGCACATGTTCCCCGGGGCGACCCTGGCGGACCTGGGCTTCTCACCGCGCGAATCGGTACGCGGCCGAGGGGCCCGGTCCGCGGCGGACGCCCCGCCACCCCCGACTTCCCCGCTGCTGGTGCCCGGCAGCGACACCGACGAGGAGAGCGACGTGCTGCGTCGCGCATTCATGACGAGCGGCACCACCGCGGTGGCGGCCGTCTCCCTGGGCCTGGGGCTCGGCGGCCCGGCCGCCGCGTCCGTGCCCGCGCAGCGCCGGGTCGGCGAGGCGGAGGTGAGCGCCGTCGAGAAGGCGGTGCGACAGATCCGCCTGCTCGACGACCGGCACGGTGGCGACGGCCTCTACCGGCGGGCCTCGCAGCCGCTGCGGGCGGCGTACGCGCTGCTCGACTCCGGCACCGCGGCCCGGCGTTCCACGGCGGACCGGCTGCACGCGGGCGCCGGTGAGCTGGCCATCTCGGTGGGCTGGCTGGCCCATGACTCGGGCCGGTTCGACGACGCCCGCTCCCACTACGCGGAGGCGCTCGCCACCGCGCGGGTGGCCGGGGACCCGGCGCTGGAGGCGCACGCGTTCTGCAACGCGTCGTTCCTGGCCCGCGACACGGGCCGGCCGCGCGAGTCCGTACGCGCGGCGGAGGCGGGCCAGCGGGCCGCACAGCCCCTGGGCTCGCCGCGGCTCCTGGCGCTCCTCGCGCTGCGGGAGGCGGGGGGCCGGGCCGGACTCGGGGACCGTACCGGCTGCGAGCGGGCACTCGGCCGGGCGCACACCGCGTTCGGACGGGGGCCGTCCGCGGCGGACCCGGAGTGGATGACCTTCTTCCGGGAGGCGGAGCTGGAGATGCTGGAGGCGCAGTGCTGGTCGGCGCTGGGCGACTGGTCGCGGGCCGCACGTCATGCGCGGCGGGCGACGCGACTCCAGGAACCGCACTTCACCCGGAACCTGGCGCTGTACCGCGCGGAGCTGACCACGGACCTGGCCCTGGCCGGCCTCACGGAGGAGGCCGCCGCGACGGGTCACCGGGTGCTGGACCTGCTGGACCAGGTCCAGTCCTCCCGCATCCGGTCGATGCTGGCGGACGCGGTCACGGTCCTGCGCCCCCGGGGCCGGGATTCGGTGGACGTCAAGGACTTCCTGGACCGCCACGCAATGACCGCAGCGGGCAGCTGACGGGCACGCACAGAACGAATACACCGGCCCACTTCAAGCCCGTCCGGCGATTGAGGACGGAACCCTCAACCCAGGACCGGGGCACACAACCCAACCCGCCCGGGCCCACCCAAGCCCGTCCGGCGATTGAGGACGGAACCCTCAGCCCAGGACCGGGGCGCACAACCCAACCCACCCAGGCCCACCCAAGCCCGTCCGGCGATTGAGGACGGAACCCTCAGCCCAGGACCGGGGCGCACAACCCAGCCCGCCCGGCGCTTGAGGGCAAAGACCCGCGCCACGACCGGCGCAACGGTTCCGTCCCCGTACGCCGGACAGGCCGAAACGTGCCGAACCCCCAAACACCCCGCACCCCGCACCCGCACCCCGCGCGCTACCGCTCCAGATGCCCCGTATCGTTCCAGCACTCCAGCGCCGGCGCCCCGTACGCCCATCCCAGGACCGACAGCGACGTCGGCTCCAGCCGCAGACGTGCCGCGAACGACGCGTCCTCGCCCAGCCACCGCGCCCCCAGCACCCGCAGGATGTGGCCGTGGCCGAAGACCAGGACGTCGCGGTCGGACGAGCGCGCCCACTCGACGACCTCGTCGGCGCGGGCCGACACCTGGGCCAGGGTCTCTCCCTCCGGCACCCCGTCGCGCCAGATGAACCAGCCCGGGCGGGCCGCCTTGATCTCGGCCGGCGTCATCCCCTCGTACGCCCCGTAGTCCCACTCCATCAGCGCGTCCCACGGCTCGGCCCGGTCGCCGAACCCCGCGATCCCGCATGTCTCGGACGCCCGCACGAGCGGACTGGTGCGGACCTCCAGACCGGGCAGGTCCGCCCACGGCCCGAGGTGCAGCCGCTCACCGAGCAACCTGGCCCCCTCGCGCCCCGAGTCGAGCAACGGAATGTCCGTCCTGCCGGTGTGATTGCCCTTGACGGACCATTCCGTCCGGCCGTGCCGGGCCAGCAGGATGCGCGGTGCCATGTGACAGCTCTCCCTGAAAAACTGGGACCTGAGATGCGGTATCTGAGATCTTGGACATCGATGGGGACGAATCCGTCCGGGATGGAACGGATACAACGGGCGGAGCGGGGAAACGGATCGTCCGGATTTCCATCATCGCGTACCTTCGCGAGAGGCAACCTGGGGGGCCGTACCGGCGTCCCAATGACCACAGACGAATCCGAGCAGCTGAGGTGCCCTCATAGGACACCCCGGGCGAACCGCGGCCAACCTGCACCGTACGGTTGAACGCCCGCCGTCGGCCGCATGAACACATGATGGAGAACTTCCGGATGCCGCATGCCACCACCGCGCCCGTGCCGCGCCCCCGGCCCCGCTGGTGGACCGAGCTCCCGCTCCTGGCCCTGGTGTACGCAGCGTACTCGGGTGGCAGGCTCCTGGTCCGCGGGGACGTGTCCACCGCCGTCGACCACGGGCTGCGCATCCTGCATCTGGAGAAGGCCCTCTTCCTCAATGCCGAGCACCCGCTCAACCGGCTGTTCACCGCGCACCCTTCCATAGGCATACCCGCCGACTTCGCGTACGCCTCCCTGCACTACCTCGTCACCCCGGCCGTCCTCATCTGGATGTTCCGCCGCCACTCGGCCGCCTACCGCCGGGCCAGGACCTGGCTGATGACCTCCACGATGCTCGGCCTCATAGGCTTCACGCTGATGCCGACCTGCCCGCCGCGGCTGCTCGCCGCCGGGCACGGTTTCGTCGACACGATGGCCCAGTACAGCTCGTACGGCTGGTGGGGCACCGAGGCGAGCGCACCGCGCGGCATGGGCGGCATGACGAACCAGTACGCGGCGATGCCGAGCCTGCACGTCGGCTGGGCGCTCTGGTGCGGCATCCTCATCTGGCGCCACTGCAAGCACCCCCTCCTGCGGGCCGCCGGCATCGCCTACCCGCTGATCACCGTCATCGTGGTGATGGGCACGGCCAACCACTACTTCCTCGACGCCGTCGCCGGCGCCGCCGTCATGGGCGCCGGGGCGCTGCTCGCCCGGCCCGTGTCGCGTCTGGCCGACCGGATCAAGGACGCCGTGCTGACCCGCTTCGCACGGGTGTCCCCCGCCATGAAGTCCCCGGATGTCAGTGCCGGATGCAAGACTTCCGCGGGTGAGCGAATCCCCGGCCAGCGGACCACCTCCGCAGATCCCACCGATGCAGCAGCACCGACCGGCCCACCTGCCCCGGCCGATGTCCCGGCCTCCGCAGGAAGAGCCGCAGGCGGTGACGCTGCGAAGGCGGCTCGCTGAGCTGAGGGGCCCGGCCGTCGCGCCCCGGCCGCTGGACGCACGCGCCCTGGCCGCCCTGGCCGCCAACCCCGGCTGCAAGCGGCGCGCCCTGCTCGACGGGGCCGGTGTCGACAAGGGCGCACTCGCCACCGCACTCGGGTCACCGGCCGCCTTCGGCCAGTCCCAGTTCGCCTTCATGCGGGGCAACGCCTTCGAGGCCAAGGTCAAGGCCGACGGGGGTACGGAGCTGATGCGCCTGCTGCACGAGGGGTTCGGTGAGCCCGGCGAACCGCCGGTTGACGTCCCTGTGCCCGATCTCACGGCAGCCGGCCCCGAGGGCCGCGCCGCCCGCACCGCGCTCGCCCTGCGCGAGGCCACCGCGTCCGGCGGCTGGGCGCTGCTCGACCACCCGATGCTGGCCCTGGAGGTGGCGGGCTCACCCGCCTATCTGGAGCCGGACGCGGTGGTGGTCCACCCCGACGGCACCTGGA
Organism: Streptomyces sp. NPDC087901; assembly: GCF_044742205.1. Classification (NCBI taxonomy): domain Bacteria; kingdom Bacillati; phylum Actinomycetota; class Actinomycetes; order Kitasatosporales; family Streptomycetaceae; genus Streptomyces; species Streptomyces sp. NPDC087901. Next base: position 240,338 of record NZ_JBIUUC010000001.1, on the reverse strand, counting down.
CCGTCGTCGAGATCAAGTCCTTCCCCATGATCGACGGCTCCGCCGACGCGGCGAAGGTCGGCGCGGCCGCCCGCCAGTCCGCCGTGTACGTACTGGCGCTGGAGCGGGTCGCCGCGGTGACCGACGGCGCGGAGGTCGGCCACCGGGTACTGCTGGTCTGCCCCAAGGACTTCTCCAACCTGCCGACCGCGTCCGTCGTGGACGTGCGCAAGCAGCGCGCGGTCACCCGCAGGCAGCTGACCCGGCTCACCCGGATCGAGGACATCGCGGCGGCGCTGCCCGAGGGAACCACCTTCGACCCGGAGTGCTCCCCCGATGAGCTGGACACCGCGGTCGAGTCCGTCACCGCGGCGTACGCACCGGAGTGCCTGGCCGCCTGCGAGCTCGCCTTCCACTGCCGGGCCAGGGCCCGGGCCGCCGGCGCGGTCGAGGCGCTCGGGCGGAGCGTGCGGGGTGAGCTGGGCGGACTGACCACGGTCGCGGGGGTACTGGCCGCGGCCGCGGGCAAGGAGGGCGACCCGGCGGACCCGACGGTCGCCGCACTGCTCCGCGCGGCAGCGCTGCGCGCCGAGGCTCTGGAGGGCAGCACCGCATGTCGCTGATCGGCACCCTGGCCCGGCTGGAGGCCGTGGAGAGCGGCCGCGCCCAGCCGATGGCCACCGTCCGCCACCGCCACCTCGGCGACCGGCCGCTCGTGCTGGTGCCGCTCACCACCGCGGGTGAGGCCGGCGCCCCGCTCGGCGCGCTCGTCGGCACGGACCGGGACGCGCCCCGGCTGCTGGTCGTGGCCCAGCCGCGCGACCGGGACCTGCGGTTCGCGTTCCTCGCGGAGCTGGCCGAGACGGTCCTGCCGTACATCGAGTCGTACGCCGATGTCATCGAGGCGGCCGAGCGCAGCGAGACCGACCCCTCGACCGGCAAGAAGGTCAAGGTGGAGACCGAGCTGTGCACGGACGCGGCGCAGCTGATCGTGCCGAGCCGGGCGGGTATCGAGTTCGTCCGGCTGCTCGGCCGCTCCATGCGGTTCCGGCGCACCGCCGAGGATGATCCCGACACCCCGTATCCGGCGCCCGCCCGGGTCCCGCTGCTGGGCCGCTGGCTGACGCACTACGGCGAGCGGGCCCGGGTGCCCGGCTCCTCGCTGCTGCTGGCCGGCACCGATCTCCTCAACCGGCACTGGGCGAGTGGCCAGTCCTCCCTGGAGGACCAGCATCTGGGCGCCCTGCTCGCCTGGATCGACCCGCCGGTGGGCGAGTCCGGGGCCGAGGCCGCGCTCCGCGCCGAGCTGGGCAGGGACGCCGGGGGTCAGCTGCTGTGCCCGCCGGCCGGACCGGCCACCGACCCGGACTTCGACAACCGGCTGCTGGCCCCCGCGATCGAGAAGTACGACCGGGCGCGCACGTCGCTGGCCGCCGCGGAGGACGGTCTGGCGGCCGATGCCCGGCTCGCGGAACTGACCGCGGCCGAGCGGGAGATCCGAGGACTGCTGGCCGGTGTCCTGCGGCCGACCTGGGACGCGGTGTGGCAGGGCCTGGACCTGCTGCGGGAACTGCCCGAGGGGTCCAGGGCCGAGGATCGCTGGACCCGCGACCGCTGGTCGTTCACCGGCCACCGCGACCGGGTGCGGGCCGGCGAGCCGCCGCAGCCGCGCCGGGACGACGCGGTGACGGCGGCGCGCAAGCTGGCCGCGCGGGAGACGGCGCAGGCCCAGCTGGAGGCCCAGGAGGCGCTGGACGATCCGCTGGTGCTGGCCGGCCGGCGGCTGGCGGGCGAGGCGTTCCTCGGCGAGGTGACCGCGGTGGAGATGGCGTACAGCGAGTCCAAGCGCCCCTCGCCGCGCCCGCTGGTCACCGTGCGCACGGCCGAGCAGCCGCATCTGGGCGAGCGTGTGAAGGTCTACCGCTCGCTGGACGGCAAGCCGCAGACCGCCGAGTTCGCGGGCTACGGGGCGCCGGAGGAGAGCGGCGACGGGGGCGTCCCGTCGCTGGTGCTGCGCATCACCGACCGGATGGGCCGTGGCAAGGAGCCCGCCCCTGGCTCGGTGCCGGAGCCAGGTGACGTCATCGCCTGGACGCTCTTCGAGCACGACCAGCGCGGCGGCCCGCAGCTGCCGGATCCGGAGGAGACCCCGTGGACCCACGGCGGCCCGCCGGGCGGCGCGGCGGCTGCCGAGCGCCCTGATCCCGTGACCACGGAGGACCTGCTGTGACGGCCGTATTCGACCCGGGCGCGGCGGCGGGCCTGGCCACCGCCCGGATCCTGGACGACACTCTGAACGGCACGGCCCGCGGCATCGTGGTGGACTCCCCGCCGGGTGCGGGCAAGTCGACCCTGGTGGTGCGCGCCGCGCTCGAACTCGCCGCGGCCGGGCGCCCGCTGATGGTGGTCGCGCAGACGAACGCCCAGGTCGACGACCTGGTGGTGCGGCTCGCCGAGAAGGACCCCGGCCTGCCGGTCGGCCGGCTGCACAGCAACGACTCCGATCCGTACGACAAGGTGCTGGACGGCCTGGCCAACGTACGGAAGTCGGCGAAGGCGGCGGATCTGGCCGGTCTCGACGTCGTCGTCTCGACGGCCGCGAAGTGGGCCCATGTGAAGAACGTCGAGCCGTGGGGCCACGCGATCGTCGACGAGGCGTACCAGATGCGCTCGGACGCGCTGCTGGCGGTCGCCGGGCTCTTCGAGCGGGCGCTGTTCGTCGGTGATCCGGGCCAGCTGGACCCGTTCTCGATCGTCGGCGCGGACCAGTGGGCGGGGCTGAGCTACGACCCGTCGGCCAGCGCGGTCTCCACGCTGCTCGCGCACAACCCTGAGCTGCCGCAGCACCGGCTGCCGGTCTCCTGGCGGCTGCCGGCCTCGGCGGCGCCGCTGGTGTCGGACGCGTTCTACCCGTACACCCCGTTCCGCAGCGGTACGGACCACGGCGACCGGCTGCTGTCGTTCGGGGTGGCTTCCGACGGCTCGGCGGCGGACCGGGTGCTGGACGAGGCGGCGGAGTCCGGCTGGGGTCTGCTGGAGCTCCCCGCCCGGCACACCCCGCGCACCGACCCGGAGGCCGTACGGGCCGTGGCCCAGGTGGTACGCCGGCTGCTCGACCGGGGCGGGGCGGCGACCAGTGAGCGCTCCCCGGACCCGGCGCCGGTGACGGCGGACCGGGTCGCGGTCGGCACGGCGCATCGCGACCAGGCGGCCGCGGTACGGGCGGCGCTCGCCGAGCTCGGGGTCACGGGGGTGGCGGTGGACACGGCGAACCGGCTCCAGGGCCGAGAGTTCGATGTGACGGTGGTCCTGCATCCACTGTCCGGCCGTCCGGACGCCACCGCGTTCCACCTGGAGACGGGCCGGCTGTGCGTGCTGGCCTCCCGCCACCGGCACGCCTGCATCGTGGTGTGCCGCGAGGGGGTCACGGACCTGCTGGACGAGCACCCGTCGACGGAGCCGGTCCAGCTGGGCGTGACCGTGAAGTTCCCGGACGGCTGGGAGGCCATGATGGCCACGTACGACCACCTGTCCAACCATCGGGTGTCGTGGCGGCCTTAGGGGGTGTCTCCGTCGACGAGCAGGCCCGCGGCCTCGCGTTCGAGTGAGATGTCACGTAGCAGCGCAGTGTCCTGGTAGAAAGATCGCTTCTTGGTGATCTTGCCGTTCACGACGTCGACCAGTTCGAGAACGGTCATCCTCCACGGGTTGCCGTGGATGTCGCTGCCGGTGTTCGTGGCCACGACCACCACGCGCGTAGGGCCGTCGGCGGTGAGTTCGTCGATGGTGATGGTCGTGAGGTCCAGGCCGGTCAGCTCGTGCATCCTGCGCCGCGCCGGTCCGATCTGAGCACCCTTGTGGACCCCGCTGTCGGGGTGTCCCCAGTTGAGCTCGACCTCCTGCTCGTCGGTCAGCTCTTCGATCGTGGCGAAGTCCGGTCCGCCGGGCGTTCGGAGAACGGCTCGGTAGAAGCGGCGGACCACCTCCTTGTTCAGGTCGGCCCGGGTCGGGCTGTCGCTCGTCATGGCGCTCCCGTTCTGTGGAAGGTGCCCCGGAACCGGTGTGGGCCCGGGGCGGTGGAGGCTGGTCCGCCCGCTGTGTGTCATCGGACTCCGCGTATCAGGTGGCCGGGTTGCCGAACCAGCGGGTCGCGGCATGCCGGAATGCTTCGGGGGCGGGGGCAGGTGCGGGGGCGGGGTCGTGGGCTTCGGCCCAGGCGACGATGCCGTCGGGCCGGATCAGCAGGGCAGCGAGTCCCAGGTCGTTGCTGACCGGCCCGGCCGCGTAACGGATCCGGCCCTTCCAGTCCGTCACCGCGTCGTGCAGACGGTGGTCGGTGGTGAAGTCGAGCGCGACGCCGTGGCCTTCCCTCAGCAGGTCGCCGAGGTGGCTGCCGTCGTCGAAGCGGAAGTCAGGGGCGGTCCGGCCCACCAGCGGCTCGTCGCTGCCCAGGTCGTAACGGTGGGACAGCCCTGCGGTGTTCCGGAAGACATGGGTGGTCCCGTCTCGGGTGCCGAGCAGATCGCGGACCATGTGCCGCAGCGCCGGGGCGTGGGGACTCGGATTCATGGTGGCCACCTGGGCGCGCGACCAGTCGAGGATCGCCGCACCGACGGGGTGGCGTTCGGCGGTGTAGGTGTCGAGCAGGCCATCGGGGGCGTCGCCGCGGACGGTGGCCGAGAGTTTCCAGCCGAGGTTCATGACGTCGCCGATGCCGAGGTTGAGTCCCTGGCCCCCGAGCGGCGAATGGATGTGGGCCGCGTCCCCGGCAAGCAGAGTGCGGCCCTGCCGGTAGGTCGTGGCCTGCATCGCGCGGTCGGTGAAACTGGAGGCGAGATGGACCTCGGTCAGTGTCGCGTCGGTGCCGGAGACGCGGCGCAGGACCTTCTGGAGATGGTCACGGGTCAGTGGCTGCGAGCGGTCGAAGGTCCCCCCGTCGAAGTCCATCATTCCCAGGTGCCCTTCGAAGGGCGTGCGCAGGTACATGCCGGTCGGCGTCAGGTTGAAGCCCAGGTCCAGCTTCTGGGAGTCGGCGAAGGTGACGCGGGCGACGTAGCCGGTGAACAGCGGCTCGGTCCCGACGAAGTCGAAGCCCGCCGCCGCACGCACCGCGCTGCGTCCGCCGTCGCATCCCACCAGCCAGCGCGCCCGGTAGTCACGGCCGCCGGCTCGTGCGACGACGGTGTCGCGGTCCTGCGTCACGGCCTGGACGGGTACGCCCCGCACCACCTGCACGCCGAGCCCGGCCGCCCGCTCGGCCAGCACCGTCTCGACGGCTTCGAGACTCGTCATGAAGCCCTCCACCGCCGGGCCCGGCAGACGGGACGGGACGGCGCCGGCATCGATGTCGGCCGGGTCGAGCCCTATGCCGGCGAAATGGCTCACGTCGCGAGGAGCCGGAGCTTCCTGCGCGCCGGGGTCCGCACCGACCGCCCGGGGATCGGCGCCCGAGGCTTTCATCAGTGCGTCCAGCATCCCGCGGCGGTGGAACGCCTCGACCGATCCGGCGTTCAGGCCCCGCAACCCCAGCGGGAGCGCCTTGAGCGGTGAGCTCGGATCCGGGTCCCGCTCCAGGACCAGGACCGAGCAGTCCGCCAGCGCAAGCTCCCCGGCAAGGAACAGCCCAACCGGTCCGGCACCCACGATCATCACGTCAAACATGTTGAACCTTTCTCGAAGCAGGACTGCCGTACGAGACCCGGGCACCCTGTCTGGAGCGTCGCTCCAATACTGGAACGGTACTCCATCATGGATCAGCGCTCCATAATGGATCGATGCTCCAACATGACAGAATGGGTGGATGGCCACACGGACACGTCAGTCACCGCGACGCAGGCAGGCGCTCACCCTGGAGCAGATCGTCCGGACCTCCGTCGAACTGCTGGACGCGGCGGGAGCGGGTGCTCTGACGGTCCGGGCACTGACCGAGCGCCTGGCCACCGGACCCGGTGCGATCTACTGGCACATCGGCACCATGGACGACCTCCTGGACGCCGCGACCGGCACAGTCGTCGCCGCCGCCCTGGCCGCACGGCCCGACGAAGCCGAAGCCGGCGGGACCGGCAGGCCGGCAGGCTCACCCCAGGACGAGATCCGCGGCATCGCGCTCGGCCTGTTCGACTCGGTCACCGAGCACCCCTGGCTCGCAGGCCAGCTCGCCACCCAGCTCACCCGCAAGGCCCGGGGACCGGTCACGCTGAGGATCTTCGAGAGCATCGGCCGGCAGGTCCGCGCGCTGGGTGTACCGCGAGGCGACTGGTTCGCCACGACTTCGACGCTGGCCCACTACATCCTCGGCGCCACCACCCAGAGCCGCCTGGACACGGGCGACGACGACGCCCCCGGCTCGGAAACGGACCGCGCCGAGTTCCTCGACACCACATCCCGGGCATGGCTGGACCTCGACCCCGAGGACTACCCGTTCGTCCGGGCCATCGCCGACCAGATGCGCCAGCACGACGACCGCGAACAGTTCCTCACCGGCATCAACCTGGTCCTCACGGGCATCACCACCCTCCACCCGCCCACCACGTAAACCCACCACGTAAACCCGCGCCGGCCGCCCGCGTGGGCCGGTGGCCGGCGCGCACGGGTGGCCGCCGGGTGCGCACGCCGCAGCCCGCGGTGCCAGGTCCGCGGTGCCAGGTCCATACGGAGGACGGCCGGACAGGCTCGAAGACCGCTCAGCGCTGACCGGTGGGGCGAGGCAGGGCGGACGGCAGAGGCGGGGTCAGAACGGATTCCAGCAGCTGGGCGAACTGCCGTCGCTGCGACGCGTCGAGTCGGCCCGTCGCCGGAGCCAGGGCATCCCTGACCTCCTGATACACCCGCCCGCTGAGTTCACGGCCCGCGTCGGTGATGACGACGTCGACGACCCGTTTGTCGTCCGGGTTGGCGGCGCGCGTCAGGAGACCTCGCCGCTCGGCGCGGTCGATGAGGCCGGAGAGGGTCGACTTGTCCAGCCCGAGGAAGGCCGCCAGGTCGCTCATGCGAGGGCGCCGGTCCCTGACGATGCCGAGGACCCGCAACTGCGTGAGGGACAGGTCCTGCTCGGCGCCGATACGGGTGAGCACGCCCATGATCTGGAACGCGCTGCGCACGAGTCCGTCGACCATGGCGTCCGCGGAGTCGTCGGTGGTCATGCACACCACCCTACTTGACATTGTTTGCATTACCAACAACTCTGGATTTACTTGGCAATGCAAACGAATCCGAGTGGGAGCCCCTCATGCATGCTGCGGTCATCACCTCGTTCGACGCCCCGCCCGCCTACGGCGAGTACCCCGATCCCGTCGCCACCGGCGAGCACGACATGGTCGTGGAGGTGCTCGCCGCGGGCCTGCACCACCTCACCCGGGCGAAGGCGAACGGCACGCACTACTCCAGCACCGGCGCCTTCCCGCGCGTGCCCGGCGTCGACGGTGTCGTGCGCGACGGTTCGGGACGCCTTCGCTACGCGGTCCTGGACGACACGGATCTCGGCACATTCGCGGAGCGCACCGTGATCGACGTCCGCCGCAGCGTGCTGCTGCCGGACACCATCGACCCGGTCCGCATCGCCGCCGCGATGAATCCGGGCATGGCCTCCTGGGTGGCGATGCGCCGGCGCATCGCGTTCCGCGAAGGCGGGCGCGTGCTCATCCTCGGCGCCACCGGCAGCGCCGGAAGCATGGCGATCCAGATCGCGAAGCGGTTCGGCGCCGCGCAGGTCATCGCCGCAGGCCGTGACACCACCCGCTTCAAGGACTTGGAGGCCCTCGGCGCGGACCGGACCATCACCTTCGACGAGGCCCGGGTCGCTGCCGACGTGGACGTCGTCCTCGACTTCGTGTGGGGCGAGCCCGCCGCCGGCGCCATGCTCCCCATGCTCACCGCCCGCGCCGATCGCTCCGCCCCCCTGACCTGGATCCAGATCGGATCCATGGCCGGCCCGACCGCCCCCGTCCCCTCCACGGCGCTGCGTGCGGCGCAGCTGCAGATCCTGGGCAGCGGCATCGGCTCGGTCTCGCCCCGCGACTTCATCGCGGAGCTGCCGGAACTGGCCGAGGCGGTCACCGAGGGCGCCCTCGACATCCGAGCCCGGGCCGTGCCGCTGGCCGACATCGCACAGGCATGGGGCGAGCAGAGCAGTGAGCGCCTCGTCTTCGTCCCGTAGCGCTACCGCCCCGGCCCGCCCCATTTCGCGTGAGAGCGGGCCGGAAGCATCCACTCCGGACATGCCGACCACGTCATGCGGCGCCGACGGAACACCGGGTGCGCCCGGGACGTTGACGGCGGGGGCGCGTGGAGGCGAACGGGACTTCCGCAACACGCCCCGGGCGCCCTTGCGGCGGGCTGGACAATGGAGGGTGGCCGTCGGGCCCACCGGAGGAGGAAGAACCACATGGCACAACCCGAGCGGAACGAGCAGCAGCGGCTGCGCCCCGCACCCCTGCTCTTCGAGCCGTCGGCGGCGGTCGCCGATCCCGAGCACTTCTTCGACCTGGAGTCGATGGACGATCCGAAGGAGCTGCTGAGCCGCGCCACCGAGCTGACACTGGCCTTCCGCGCCGCGACGGACCGGGCGGTCGAGTTCCAGGCGATCGCGGCGGCACAGTTGGCGGATCCCCGCCGGTTCGACCGGCTGACGACCGCGGACATCGCGCAGCGGGCGGAGTGGACCGAGGACTATGCGACGAAGATGGTCGAGTTCGGCCGCAGCCTGCTGAACGACCCGCGGCCCTGAAGCTCGAACGAGCCGAGGAGGCTGCCTTCCTGACGGGCCGAAGGCCTGCCGCCCGAACCGGCCGAGGATCTGCCGCCCGAACCGGCCGAAGGCCTACCGCCCGAACCGGCCGAGGGCCTGCCGCCCGCGGCGGCCTACGCGACGGGCCCCGCGGTGACTCCGGGTGCAACCGTTGGCATATGCCAGGTGCGCAAGATACTCCTCACTACCCCAACCTGTCCTGATTTCCGGCAACTCTCGGAATCCGAGTGATCACTCCGGGTAGACCTGTGCATATGACCGCATGGCTGCCTGACGAAACGACCCTGCATCACGGCGACGGGCCCCACCACCGCGCCGGTGAAGACGCCGACATCTTCGCCGTCCTGCGCAAGCAGGCCGGAAACCAGACGGCTCAGGTGACCGCGGCCGGCGCCGCCTGGCTGGCCGGAGCCGCGGCGTATCCGCGCAGCACCCTGGCCCAGTGGGAGTCGCACCCCTCCGCGCCCGGGGTCCTGCCGTGCGGTTCCGCGTTCGACGTGGTCAACGTGCCGACGCTGTTCGGGCGCCGGATGCTGGAGCATCTGTGGGCCGACGGCCCGGGCTCCGGTCCCGTCGCCACGCACCGCGGCCGGATGCTGCTGTTCGCCTCCCCCGGCACCGCCCAGCGACTGCCGTCGTTGCTGGACTGGGAGGAGTGGGGATCCGGACCTGGTAACCGGTCCGGGCGGGACCTGGCGGGTCCGGACGACGGCGGCCCGAAGGTGCCCCCGCTGCTCTGTCACGGTGCCGGGGACGCGGTGACGGTCCCGCCCCTGACCTGCGGGACGGCCTTCGCCGGGCCCCGTTGGCTGGTCGCCCCCGACACGCGCAATCCCTGGCTCCCGGGGCCGGACGTCCTGCTCTGGGCCTGTGTCCGGGTGGCGCGGTCGGTGCCCGCTCCGGCGCCCCGGATTTCGATTTTTCCTCCCCCGGATCAGGGTGCTAATGTCTACGACGTCAGCAGGCGCCGCTAGCTCAGTTGGTTAGAGCAGCTGACTCTTAATCAGCGGGTCCGGGGTTCGAGTCCCTGGCGGCGCACAGACGGAAGAAGCCCCCTCGCGAGAGCGAGGGGGCTTCTTCGTTGCGGTCCACCGCTTCAGGTTCCCGTGGTGATCCGGACCGTCCACGCGCCCGACGGCGTCCGGTCGGCGACCTCGACCGTGGCATGTCCGCCGGGGACGGAGTACGTCTCGCCGACCCTCAGCGGGGCGTCCGCGAGCGGTGGGTAGACCGAGCGGTCCCAGCAGGCGTCGGTTTCGGGGTGGGTGTCGAGGACGTCGACCGGTCCGCCGCCCGACGGCGTCCGGTTGCGAATCCGGTAGAGCAGCACCCCTTCGGTGCACGTCGCACTGTCGTTGCCGGTGGCGCTGCGGGCCTCGATCGCCACGGCGCTGCCCTCGCCGGTCCTGATCACGGCGAGCCGGGTCCCGAGGGACTCACCGGGCACGGGTACGGCCGCCATCGGCTCCAGGGTGACGACACGGCTGCTCTGGATGCAGGTGACCTGCCGGTCGTCGAGCCAGCCCAGCTTCCACTTGTGCCAGCCGAAGAGGTCCGGTGCGAGGCCGAACTGGCTGCCCATGACGTCCCAGTCCCCGACGTAGGTGTCCCAGTCCCCCTTGCCGTCCGAGGGCCGGTGGTAGAGGTCGGGCAGGTCGAAGACATGTCCGGTCTCGTGGGCGAGGACGTTGTGGTCGGGCGGGTGCTGTTCGAAGACGGTGACCACACGCCTGATGTCCGTACCGTCGGCGTGCAGCGGCCGGTCGAAGTTGACGACCTTGGTGGCGTCGGAGTCGACGCCCGGGGCGTCCGGGTCGGCGACGAGGTAGACGATGCCGTATGCCGAGAAGTCGACCTCGGGGTCGGCCGCGTCGATCGCGTCGCGCAGGTAGGCGCTGCGCCGGTCGTCGTCCCAGTCGCGCTGTATCCCGTACCAGACGGACGGCTTGGGCATCTGGATCCAGTGCTGCAAGGGGTGCGGGCGCAGGCTGAACTTTCCGTACGAGGCGCGCCGGAAGAAGTCGGTGGTGGCGGGGAAGTGGTCGGCGGCGAGTTCGGCGGGGGTGGTGGCGGGCCGGGCGTCGGGGAACGAGAGGAAGACCATGACGGCGTCGAGGGTGTGGTCGGGGCGCGGATAGGCGCCATTCCATTCGTCCAGGCCGAGCGAGTGGTGGGCCTCGGTCCGGGGCAGCGCGCAGGGGGTCGCCTCTCCGGTGGCGGCCACGGCGGGTCCTGCGACGAGAGAGGTGGCGGCGAGCGCCAGGAGGGAGATCAGCCCGGCCGCCACCGCGCGCGGACTCGGCCTCTCCATCCCTCCGGGCCCTTGCTGACGCGGCACATCTACCTCCGGGTACGGGGTGTGGGCTCCAGGACCCTCCTGACCACCTTCTGGCGTTTCGGGAGGTACGTCCTGTTGAGCTGCCCCAGTCGGGTCAGCGGCCGAACCCCGCGCATCCCTCACACTCAGTCACAATCGATCACTGACGCGACGGGAGGGAACGAAGCCGTGCAGAAACAATCAGGCACAGGCAAACCGGATCACCCCGCGAATGGCTCAAGTGCAGCGGACGCGGGACCCGTAACCGTCGGGGCGCTGGAACGGCCGAGGTGCCAGCCTCTATGCTTCACCTCGCTTTCCTGCGCGGTTTCCGCCTCTGACGACGGCGCTCCACGCGGCGGGCCAGTCCGACCAGAGGTGTCCGGGACAGAACTGCACGGCGGGAGCGAACGGTGAGCGGAACCCCCGAAGGGCCCAGGCCCGCGGCGGGCACAGCACTCTCTTCCCCACCTCCATCCGTCACGGAACGTGACGAGGCGTGGCCGTCCGCCGGAGCCCTCTCCGAACCGCACGACTACCGGGCCGCGTTCCGGGCCGCCACGCTCCCGATGGCCGTCGTCGACCACGAGGGCCTGATCGTCACCGCCAACGAGGCCCTGGCCGCACTGACGGGTGTCGGAGCGGCGGCGCTGACCGCGCAGTCCGCATCGGATCTGGTCGACCTCGCCGCGGACGGCCGCACCTGGCACGCGTACCGCGAGGTGCTGCACGGCCGGCGCTCCCGCTTCCGCTGCACGCGGCGGCTCAAGCACCGCGACGGGCGCTCGCTGTGGGCGGAGATCACCGTCGTGCCGATGGCCGCGGCGACGGAGCAGGGGGACGGGGCCGCACCCGGCCAGGTCCTGCTCTCCATCGCAGACGTCAGCGACCGGCTCGAGCTCCAGAAGCGGCTGCGCCACCTCCAGATGCACGACCCGGTGACCCGGCTGCCCAACCGGACGCTGTTCTTCGAGCGGCTCTCGGCGGTCCTGGAGACGGCGCCGTACCAGGACGACAGCATGCCCGGGCGGGGCCGGATCGGGCTGTGCTACCTCGACCTGGACGGCTTCAAGGCCGTCAACGACACCCTGGGCCACCGGATCGGGGACCGGCTGCTGGCTGCCGTGGCCGCCCGGCTCACGGACTGCGCCGAGCAGGAGGGCCCGCACTCCACCGGCGCCCATCTGGTGGCGCGTCTGGGCGGGGACGAGTTCGCGATCCTGGTCGAGGAGTCCACCGGTACGCAGCAGCTGACCGAACTCGCCCGGACGGTGCTCGCCGCGTTGCAGCAGCCCTTCGACCTGGCAGGTCAGCGGCTTTCGGTCTCGGCGTCGATCGGCGTGGTGGAACGGCCCGTCGCGGGTACCTCGGCCACGGGTCTGATGCAGGCGGCGGACACGACGCTGTACTGGGCGAAGGCGGACGGCAAGGCCCGCTGGACCCTCTTCGACCCCGAACGCAACGCCCACCGGATGACTCGCCAGGCCCTGTCGTCCAATCTCCGCCCGGCGGTCGAACGCGGTGAGTTCACCATCGAGTACCAGCCACTGGTCTGCCTGGCCGACGGTGTCGTACGGGGTGTGGAGGCGCTGGTGCGCTGGAACCACCCGCAGTTCGGCCTGCTCTCCCCGAATCGGTTCGTCGCGATCGCCGAGGAGGACGGCTCGATCGTGCAACTCGGCCGGTGGGTGCTGCGGGCGGCCTGCCGACAGGCCAGGCAGTGGCAGCTCGACCACCCGGACGAGCCGCCGCTGTTCATCAGCGTCAACGTCGCCGTCCGTCAGGTCTGGGACTCCGACCTGGTCACCGATGTCGCGGAGATCCTCGCGGAGACCGGTCTGGACCCGGCGCTGCTGCAACTGGAGCTGACCGAGTCCGCGGTGATGGGATCGGCGGGCCGGCCGTTGCAGGCCCTGCAGTCGCTCAGCGACATGGGGGTACGGATCGCCATCGACGACTTCGGAACCGGCTATTCCAACCTCGCCTATCTGAGCCGCCTGCCGGTCTCCGTACTGAAGCTGGACGGCGCCTTCGTCCGCAGTTTCCGGTACGAGGACGGCACGCATCCCAGCCCCGCCGACGAGACCATCGTCGAGGCCATGGTCCAGCTGGCCCACCGGCTGGGCCTGACCGTCACCGCGGAGTGCGTGGAGACGGCCGGACAGGCGGAGCGGCTGCGGCGGATCGGCTGCGACACCGGACAGGGCTGGCTCTACTCCCGCGCGGTCGCCCCGGAACGCATCACGGAGCTGCTCGGCGCCCGGGCCCTTAAGGCCTGAGCGCCGAGCAGCGGACCGGCTTCGGCGACGTGACGACCATGATCAGGCCCCCGGCAGGCCGTACGCGTCCGCGATGAGGCCGTAGCTGCGCAGGCGCGCCTCGCCGCCATGGGCATTGGCGGTGATCATCAGTTCGTCGGCGCCGGTGCGCTTGGCCAGGTCGTCGAGGCCGGTGCGGACCTCGTCCGCGGTGCCGTGGACGATGTTGACGAGCCAGCTGTCGACGAACTCCCGCTCCATCGGGCTGAAGGCGTAGGCCTCCGCCTCCTCGGGCGTCGGGACCAGGCCGGGGCGGCCGGAGCGCAGGCGGAGCATCGACAGGGCTCCGGTCAGGACCTGACGGCGAGCCTCGCGCTCGTCGTCGGCGGCCAGGGCGGCGACGCCGATCAGGGCGTACGGGGCGTCCAGCACCGCGGACGGCTTGAAGGACTCCCGGTACAGCTCCAGGGCCGGAATGGTGTTCTGGGCCGAGAAGTGGTGGGCGAACGCGAAGGGCAGGCCGAGCATGCCGGCCAGCCGGGCGCTGAAACCGGAGGAGCCGAGCAGCCACAGCGGCGGGCGGCCCGGGGACTGGACGCCGCCTTCGGAGGTGGCCTGGACGGGTCCGGGGACAGCGTGGATGCGGGCGTACGGGTGGCCGTCGGGGAAGTCGTCGTCCAGGAAGCGGGTGAGCTCCATGAGCTGCTGCGGGAAGTCGTCGGCACCCTCGTTCAGCCGCTCGGTGCGGCGCAGGGCTGCGGCGGTGGCGCCGTCCGTGCCGGGGGCGCGGCCGAGGCCGAGGTCGACGCGGCCCGGGGCCATGGCCTCCAGGGTGCCGAACTGTTCGGCGATGACGAGCGGGGCGTGGTTGGGCAGCATGACGCCGCCGGAGCCGAGGCGGATGCGCTCGGTATGGGCGGCGGTGTGAGCCAGGATCACGGCCGGCGACGAGGAGGCGACGCCGGGCATGGAGTGGTGCTCGGCGACCCAGTAGCGGTGGAAGCCGCGGCGCTCGGCGAGCTGTGCGATCTCGACACCGGTACGCAGGGCCTGGGTCGCGGTGCGGCCCTGGCCCACGGTCACGAGATCAAGGACGGAGAGGGGCACGGGTGCCGTTCCCTCCGCCTTGCCACGGATCTCGTCGCCTCGAATCTCGTCCACGTCCTGGCCTCTCCGGTGGTGCTCAACTGTCCTTCGGTCCGCAGCACCCCAACAGGAGGTTGACTCCGCTTATTCCCGGGCGGGCCCTCCGTCACGACCGGTTGCCGTGCGCGTAGGACCGTCCACTCCCCCACTCCACCGGGGCCGGAGGTGATTCGCGGGCCTCGAAGAGGGTGCCGAGCCGGGGCGCCCAGGCGGGGCGGTCGGCCAGCCGCAGGGCCTCCCGGGCGGCCACCTGGTTCGCGGTGAGGACGGGTTTGCCGAGGAACTCCTCCAGTTCGGCGAGGTGGGCGACGGTGTGCAGGGCCGTGTCCGGCAGCAGGACGGCGTCCGCCTCGGGGCGGTCCGCCGCGACGGCCAGCTCCTTCACCTGGTCGAACCCCCAGGCCGCGGCCTCGGCCGCGCCGGCCACGCCCGCCGCGTGGGTGGCGACCACTTCCATGCCCGCGGCCCGGAGGAACGCGGTGAAGTGCGCGGCGATGCCCTCGGGGTAGGTCGCGGCGACCGCGACCCGGTTGGCACCCAGCTTCCGTACGGCGTGGACGAAGCCGACGGAGGTGCTGGAGGCGGGGACGCCCGCCGCCCGCGCCACGGCCATGGCCTGGTCGTGGGCGCCTTGCGGGCCGTACAGGAAACTGCCGGCGTCGCAGGCCCAGACGACGGACTGGACCCCGGAGCGCTGGAGCTCCTCGACACCGGCGGCGAGCCGGCCCGGGGCGCCCAGCTCGCGCAGGGCGTCCTCGCGGTAGGCGTCGTCGGGGCTCTCCGTGTGCCGGACGACGAGTCTGATGGTGCTGTCGAGCAGGATCTCCATGCGCGGGTAGTCGTCTTCCGCGAAGTGGCCCGGGTAGAGGAATCCGACGGTCGTCATGTCACCCTTCCTGTCCGGTGCGGCGAACCGGCCGCCACGGAGCGGGCGACCGCACTGGCCGTTTTCCCCGCCCTTGTTCCAGTATTCCCCCATCCGCCCCGGCCACCGCTCCGGCCTGTTGACGGGGTGGGGTGCGGCTGCGAGCGTGGTGCGTCCGCAGCCTCAGCCGACGCGGAGGAACCATGCCGGAGCCCGTCCTGCTCGTCCTGGACGCCGATCCGCCGCCCCGCCTCGGCGCGCTGACCGGGCGGGTGCAGGTGCGGCACACCGACGGGGCCGGTCTGGCGAGCGCCCTTCCCCTGGCGGACGTCCTGCTGGTGTGGGACTTCACCTCGGACGCGGTACGGGCCGCCTGGCCCGGCGGCGGACCGCGCCCCGCCTGGGTGCACACGGCGAGTGCGGGCGTGGACCGGCTGCTCTGCCCGGAGCTCGTGGCCGGCGACACCGTGGTGACCAACGCGCGGGGCATCTTCGAGCAGCCGATGTCCGAGTACGTGGCGGGCCTCGTGCTCGCGTTCGCCAAGGACCTCCCCGGCACCCTGGAGCTCCGGGGGCGCCGGCGGTGGCGCCCCCGCGAGACCGCCCGGGTCGCCGGGTCCCGTGCGGTGGTCGTCGGAGCCGGTCCGGTCGGGCGCGAGATCACCCGGCTGCTGATGGCGCTCGGCGTCGACGTGGCCCTGGTGGGACGCACGGCCCGGCGCACGATCCACGGGGCCGGCGATCTGGACCGGCTGGCCGCCCGCGCCGACTGGGTGATCTGCGCGGCACCGCTGACCCCGCAGACGTACGGCATGTTCGACAGCCGGTTCTTCGGGCTGATGCAGCCCTCGGCCCGGTTCATCAACGTGGGGCAGGGCCCGATGGTGGTCGAGGACGATCTCGTCGGCGCTCTGCGCAAGCGGTGGATCGCGGGGGCGGCGCTCGATGTCTTCGCGCGGGAGCCGCTCGGCCCGGACAGCCCGCTGTGGGACGTGCCCGGCCTGATCGTGTCGCCGCACATGAGCGGTGCCGCGGCGGGCTGGCGGGACCGGCTGGGCGAGCAGTTCGTCGCGATGTACGAACGGTGGGCGGCCGGGGAGCCGTTGCCGAACGTTGTGGACAAGCGGCTCGGCTACATTCCCGGCACGGACAAGGAGGGGTGATCCCAACTCAGGTCGTCCACGCCCCACTTCACCACCCCATGACGGACATCTGCGGATAACACCCCGTCATCCACCGCGCCGCGCAACGGCATACGCCCCGCACACAGCCCGTCGCACTCCGCCCATGCCCGGACACGGGAAGGTCACCCTCCGGCCACTGTTCGGTTACATGCGACCTCTTCCTGCATAGACGTACGGGATCGGGCAGGCGCCAACCCTGTCCGGACTGTTCGACCCCCAGGAGACTGCGAACCATGGCTGACTTCCCGAACCTGTCCCGCCGGGGCTTTCTCAACCGATCGGCAGCCGTGGGCGGTCTGCTCGTCGTCCCCGGCCTGCTCGCCGCGTGCAGCAAGACCGGCGCCGACTCCGCCGACGGCGAGGGGGCGCTCGACAAGCTCCGCAAGCAGGGCTTCGTCCGGGTCGCGTACGCCGACGAGGCCCCGTACGGCTACATGGAGGGCAAGGTCCTCAAGGGCGAGGCACCCACCCTGCACCGGGAGATCTTCAAGGCGCTCGGCGTGGACGAACTGCGCCCGACCCTCTCCGAGTGGGACGGGCTGATCCCGGGTCTGCAGGCCAGCAAGTACGACGTGGTCAGCGCCGGTATGGCGATCACGCCCGAGCGTTGCGCCAACGCCCTTTTCTCGGAGCCGGAGTTCATCTCGCCGACCGCGCTGATGGTGAAGAAGGGCAACCCGAAGAAGATCACCGACCTGGCGTCCGCGAAGGCCGCCGGAATCACCGTCGGCGTGATGGCGGGCGCGGTCGAGGGCTCGTACGCCGAGGGTGCGGGGATAGCCAAGGACAAGATCAAGTCGCTGCAGAAGCCGCAGGACGGCGCGGACGCGGTCAAGGGCGGCCGGGTCGACGCGTTCCTGCTCACCGGCATCTCGCTGCGCTGGCTGGCGAAGACCAACCCGGAGACCGAGGTGACCGAGGCCTTCCTGCCGGAGCTCGGCGGCGTGAAGCAGTACAGCCCCGGCGGCGCCGTCTTCCGCAAGGGCAACGAGGAACTGCGGGACGCCTTCAACCGCGAGCTGAAGAAGATCGTCTCCGACAAATCGCGCTACGTGGAGCTGCTCCGGGACTACGGCTTCGGAGCCACCGAGCTCCCGCCGGCCACGCTGAAGACGGCCGATCTGTGCAAGGGCTGACAGGGACGGGACCCACCGCATGAGTGATTTCTTCTCGGCCTTCGCCGACGATCTGCCACAGCTGCGCTCGGGCCTGTGGGTGACCCTGGAGGCCACCGTCCTGGGCGCGCTGCTGGCGCTGTTCCTGTCGTTCGTCCTCGGCCTGATGTCGATCAGCCGGCTGCTGGTCTCGCGGGGCGTCTCACGCGTGGTCGTGGAGTTCTTCCGCGGCACCTCGCTGTACGTCCAGCTGTTCTGGCTCTACTACGCGATGCCGCCGCTGACGGGGTACGAGCTGACGCCGCTGCTCTGCGGTGTCGTCGCCTTCGGGCTCAACTACGGGGCCTACGGCGCCGAGGTGGTGCGCGGTGCCATCAACTCCGTACCGCGGGCCCAGTACGAGGCGGCGGTCGCGCTGAACATGACGCCCCTGCACCGGATGCGCAAGGTGATCCTTCCGCAGGCCTGGGTGCAGATGATCCCGCCCTTCACCAACCTGCTGATCCAGCTGCTGAAGTGCACTCCGCTGCTGTGGCTCATCTCGGCGGCCGATCTGATGACCGTGATCGAGAAACTGCGCAGCCGTACGGGTGAGACCCTCGCCGCGTATGTGACCCTGCTGGTCTGCTACTTCGTGCTGGCCTACGCGCTGACCCTGCTGATGAACCTGCTGGAGCGGTCCGCCAAACGGCGGCTCGGCCTGGCGGACGGCGGGCGGAGCCTGCTGAAGTCCCGCAGCTCCGTGCCCGCCCCGACTGCCGGAGGTGTCCGGTGAGCAACGGATTCGACTGGAACGCCGTCGACGAGGCGCTGCCCCTGCTGCTGCAGGGGTTCAGGACCACCCTGCTGGCCACGGTGCTCGGGACGCTCGTCGCCGCGGTGCTCGGGCTGGCGATCGCGGTCGCCGGACGGGCCCCGAGCCGGTTCGTGACCGTACCCGTACGTGTCGTGATGGAGTTCGTCCGCTCGACACCACTGCTCGTCCAACTTGTCGGCGCCGCCGCCGTGTTCAGCTCGGTGGAGCCGCTGACCATCGGCATCGTGGTGCTGGGCATCCACTACGCGACGTACACCTCGGAGGTGTACCGCGCCGGGATCGACGGCGTGCCGAAGGGTCAGTGGGAGGCCTGCCGGGCGCTGTCGCTGTCGCCCCGGCGGACCTGGCAGGCAGTGATCCTGCCGCAGGCGGTGCGCAACGTCGTACCCGCGCTGGGCAACTACGCGATCTCGATGTTCAAGGAAACCCCGTTCCTCGCCGTGATCACCGTGCACGAGATGGTCTTCGAGGCCCGGGACTACGGAACCAAGCACTTCGTCTACACCGAGGTGTTCACGCTCGCCGGCCTGATCTTCCTGGTCGCGAGCTATCCCACGTCCCTCCTGATGAGGAAACTGGAGAAGCGCCTTGGCCACTGAACCTCTCCCCCTGCAGAAGACCGCGGCCACGGCCCCCGAGGACGTCGTCGCGATCCCCGCCCCCCAAAGCACCGCGCATCCGCTGGTCCGGTTCGACAAGGTCGTCAAGCGGTACGGCGACCATGTCGTCCTCGACCAGCTGGACTTCGAGGTCGAGCGCGGCGAGCACGTCACCCTGATCGGGCCCAGCGGCTCGGGCAAGACCACGATCCTGCGGCTGCTGATGACGCTGGAGAAGGTCAGCGACGGCGTGATCCGGATCAACGGCGACCCGCTGTCGCACATGCAGGCGGCGGACGGCTCACTGAAGCCCGCCTCCGAGAAGCACCTGCGCGAGGCGCGGAAGCGGATCGGGATGGTCTTCCAGCAGTTCAACCTCTTCCCGAACATGAAGGTGCTGCAGAACATCACCGAGGCCCCCGTCAACGTCCTGGGCATGGACCGCGACAAGGCGGAGACCCGGGCCCGGGAGCTGCTCGACCTCGTCGGGCTGTCCGCGAAGATCGACGCCCACCCCTCGCAGCTGTCCGGCGGTCAGCAGCAGCGGGTCGCGATCGCGCGGGCGCTGGCGATGGAGCCGGAGATCCTGCTCCTGGACGAGGTGACGTCCGCGCTCGACCCGGAGCTGGTGGCGGGCGTACTGGAGCTGCTGGGCGACATCGCCAGGAACACCGACATCACCATGCTGTGTGTGACCCACGAGATGAATTTCGCCCGGGACGTGTCGGAGAAGGTACTGATGTTCGACGCCGGGAGGGTCGTGGAGTCGGGTTCGCCGGAAAAAATCTTCTCCGATCCCGAACACGAACGTACTCGCGAATTCCTCAACGCGGTGCTGTGACCTCGACATCCGTCGATCGTCTTTGACTCTGGCATATGCCAGACGGGTGCGCCCCAGCTGACGGGGCCGGGGCGCCCCAATGAGTAGTCAACAGCCGCCCCTGTACGGCCTCTTGGCGGCTATCGTGAGGGCAGAGCTTGCGGTCACAACCTGGTAGGGGGAAACCGTGGCGTTGAAGCCGGAACCGACCGCGCCGTTCCATTCGGTGCAGTACGCCCTTCGTGTCCTCGAGACGGTCTCCAAGCACGGAAACGGTGTGACGAGCACCCAGATCGCCCGGGAGACGGGACTGCCCGTCGGGCATCTCACCTCCCTGCTGCTGACGCTGCGCCGCGAGGGGTACGTCGAGCAGATCACCGATGGCGCGTACGTCACCGGCGCCTCGCTGCTGCTCCTCGGCTCCGGCGCGGCCCGCAGACAGGCCCTGGAGGCCAAGCTCCAGCAGACCCTGGCCCAGTTGCGGGACTCGGTGGGCGCCGCCGTCTACATCAGTCGGTACGTGGACGGCGAGATCCGGGTCACGCAGTACGCCGACGGTCCGCGGACACCCGCGGTCAACGAGTGGGTGGACTTCCGATCGGCGGCGCACGCCTCGGCGATCGGCAAGTGCCTGCTGACCCAGCTCGACCAGAACGGGCGGCGCGATCACCTCTCGCGGCACAAGATCGCCCGGCTGACGTCGCGGACGATCACGAGCGAGAAGATCCTCTTCTCCAAGCTGGACAGCCAGCCGGCGACGGTGCCGGTGCTCGACCTCCAGGAGTACGCGGTCGGCACGGTGTGCGCAGCGGTGCCGCTGACGGCGGGGTCGTCGGCGGGATGCCTGGCACTGTCCCTGCCGGTCGAACACGCACACCGCCTGCGCGCGGCCGCGGACGCGCTGAACCGGCGGGCTGCGCCGGTGCTGCTGTCGCTGGCCCTGTAGCCACCGCGGCCCCGGAGACTCACCCGCCGCCGGATCAGGCGGCGCGGCAGAGCTCCGCGGCATCGGCCGGCACCAAGTCGCGGGCGGCCACGACCGCGTGCGCGGGACGGGCGGTGACCGCGGCCACCGAGCGGTTCCGTGCGAAGACGACGAGGCGCAGCACCACGAACCGTGCGACGCCGGCGAGCGCGGAGGCGGACAGGTAGACGGCCTGTTCCAGCACGGCCCCCGGCGCCTCCACCATGTGCGGCAGGGCGAACATCGCCACACAGGTCACCACATACGCCGCCGCCGCCGAACCGGCCGACTGGCCGTGCTGACGCCAGGTCGCGCGCCCGCCCGTGCCGAAGGTGAAGCGGGCGTGCAGCTCGGTGGCGAGGAGCGTGGAGACCACGGTGATCAGGGCGTTGGCCAGAACCCAGGGGATCCAGGAGGCCAAGGCCGCCACGGCGAAGCCGGCGGCGATCCCCACTCCGCCGCCGCAGAGCGCGAAGCGGGCGAAGGCGGTGAAGGTGGCAGGTGCCGCCGACTGTTGCTGCCGCGGTATCGCTTCCATGACCCGTCCCCCTCGATCGCCCACCGCATCCGGCGCGAGCCCTGCGCTCCGCGAGACCGAGGACTCGTTCCCCGTGGCGCCATAGTGGCACATCAATGACACCATTGCGAGTCCAATGTGGCACCACCCGCATCCGCCCTGGCGCCACTGCACCGCGACGACCACGAATGCGCAGGTCAGAAGGGTGGCGGACGCGTGTCGTCAGCACCCCTGGAGAGCAGGTATTATTTTCGAGTCAGCAAGCGCCGCTAGCTCAGTTGGTTAGAGCAGCTGACTCTTAATCAGCGGGTCCGGGGTTCGAGTCCCTGGCGGCGCACAGACACCACACGAGGCGGTCTCCGTTCAACGGAGACCGCCTCGTGTGTTTTGTGCTGCCCGCGATGATGTACGGATGTTTTACACGTCCGTACTAGACAACTGTTTTACACGCTCGTATATTTCCAGGCATGCCAACCTCCTCGCGCACCACCGCCGCTGCCGGAGATCTCGCCGGCCGTCGGGAGTGGACCGCTTTCGTGGTCCTGCTCCTCCCTCTCCTCCTGGTCTCCATGGACGTGTCCGTCCTCTTCTTCGCGATCCCGTCCATCGACCGGGACCTCGCACCCAGCGCCACCCAGCAGCTCTGGATCTTCGATGTGTACGCCTTCGCGCTGGCCGGCCTCCTCATCACGATGGGCTCACTCGGTGACCGGATCGGGCGCCGCAAGCTCCTGATGTTCGGCGCGGTCGCCTTCAGCGCGGCATCGGTCGGCGCCGCCTACGCCTCCAGCCCCGAAATGCTCATCGCGGCCCGGGCCCTGCTCGGGATCGGCGGTGCGACGCTGATGCCGTCGACCATGGGCCTGGTGCGGAACATGTTCCGCAACGAACAGCAGCGCGGCCGGGCCATCGGCATCTGGTCCGGTGCCATGGCGGGAGGCATCGCGCTCGGATCGGTGCTCAGCGGCATCATGCTGGAACACTTCTGGTGGGGTTCGGTCTTCCTGGTCAACGTGCCGGCGATGGTGCTGCTGCTCGTCCTGGTGCCGGTGCTGGTACCGGAGTTCAAGGACCCGAACCCGGGACGCTTCGACTTCCTGAGCGTTCCCCTGTCCATGGCAGCCGTGCTCCCGGTCGTCTACGGGGTCAAGGAGACCGCCGCCGAGGGGATGGACCTGAGCAACGGCCTGATCACCGCCGCCGGGCTGGCCGTCGGCTGGGTCTTCGTCCGGCGCCAGCGCACCCGCAACGACGCGATGATCAGCAGGGAGCTGTTCCGCGACCGGAACTTCGCCGCGGGAATCGGGCTGAACGCGCTGGCCGCGTTCGCCATGATGGGAGCGTCCTTCTTCACCACGCAGTACCTGCAGTCGGTGCTCGGGATGAGCACGATGGAGGCCTCGCTGTGGAGCCTGGCCCCGTCGCTGGCGGTGGGCGCTGCCGCACCGGCGGCCACCGCGATCGCCCAGCGGACCGAGCGCGCCCGGGTGATCTGCGCCGGCTTCGTCATCGCGGCCGCCGGATTCGGTGTCCTCGCCCGGTCGGGTACGGACTCGCTCGCCGTCCTGCTCATCGGCTCGGCCGTGATGAGCTGCGGGATCGTCACCGTCATGGCACTCGTCTCGGACCTGGCCATGTCCACCAGCCCGCCGGAGAAGGCGGGTTCGGCGGCCTCGCTGCTGGAGACCGGGCAGGAGTTCGGCGGGGCGATGGGGATGGCACTGCTGGGTGCGGTGGCGACCGCGGTCTACGCCGCGGACATGCCGGAATCGGCGCCCGAGGTGGCCCGCAAGACGCTGCCGGGGGCGTTGTCCACCGGTGACGGCTCACTGATCGCGGTCGGGCGGGACGCGTTCGTGCACAGCATGCAGTACGCCTCGGTGGCCGGCGGACTGCTCCTGCTGGTGGGCGCCGTGCTGGCCGTGACGCACCTGCGGCGGCCGGCCATCTCGGAACCCGCCGCCGTCTCGGGGCCCGCCGTCTCGGAACCCGCCGTCTCAGAGTCCTCCGCCGTGTGAGGAGAGCAGGTCATGGCGCCCGTGCTCCTCGTACTCCCTTACCAGCGAGCCCAGTTGTCCGTCGCCGAACGGTACGTACGCCCCGCCGGCCCCGTTCCACCACAGCGGTCCCCCGGACCAGAATCCCTCGCGCCGCAGCCCGACCCGGTGCACCTTGTTCGTCGCCGTCACCGGCATCGACCGGACGACGCGCACGAACCGGGGGGCCATCTTCGTCCCCAGGTCGGGCTGGTCCCGGAGGAAGGCGGCGAACGCCTCCGGATCGAACCGCACCCCGTCGCGCAGCGCCAGCGTCGCCATGACCTGGTCCCCCGCGACCGGGTCGGGCACCCCGTAGACGGCCACGGCCGCCGCGTCGGTCCAGCGGGCCAGGATGTTCTCGATCATCGCGGCGGCCAGGTTCTCGCTGTCGACCCGCAGCCGGTCCTCCGTACGGCCCGCGAAGTACAGGAAACCGTCGGCGTCCCGGAAGAAGAGGTCTCCGGTCCAGTACCAGCCGTCGCGCACCCGGGCGGCGTCCGCCGCCTCGTTGCGCCAGTACCCCTCGAAGGGGGTCCGGCCCCGGTTCACCAACTCACCTATCGCGGCGCCTCCGTTGGTGAGGGTGCCGCCGGCGTCGAAGACCGCGGCGACCCGCTCCCGGCCGCTCGAAGGATCGACGACCGCGAGGTCGTCGCGGTCCGACGCCCGGCCGATCGCACCCGGCGGGGTGTCCGGCGTCCGCTGGATCGCCGCCCCGCCCTCCGAGGAGCCGTACCCCTCGACCAGCCGCACGCCGAACCGCTCCCGGAAGCGGGCCGCGTCCACGGCGCCCGCCTCGGTGCCGAAGCCGAGCCGCAACGGGTGCTCGCGGTCGTCGGGGCGCTCGGGGGTTGCCAGCAGATACTGCACGGCACGGCCGACATAGGTGAAGTACGTGGCGCCGTGCGCGCGTACGTCGGCCAGGAAGCCGGACGCCGAGAAGCGGCGGCGCAGCGCGACGGCGGCCCCGGCGGACAGAGCGGGGCCCCAGTCGGCGATCACCGCGTTGCCGTGGAACATCGGCATGCAGATGTAGTGAACGTCCTCGCCCCGGATCCCGAACTGGTCGACGAGGGACCGTCCGGCCGCCGCCAGCCGCCCCTGCGTGCAGATCGCGGCCTTGGGCGCACCGGTGGACCCCGAGGTGAAGTACAGCAGCATCCGGGTCGCGGGAGCGGGCCGGTTCAGGACCGTGTCACCCGGCCGCGCCCCGGCGTAGGGGGCGAGAAGCGCGGCGTACGCGTCGGTGTCGGTGACCAGCACCCGTACGCCCGGCAGCGCGAGGCCGTCGAGCAGCGGCAGATGGGCGCGCTCGGTGATCAGCACCCGGCATTCGGTGTGCAGGATGTCGCGGGCCAGCTCGGCGCCGCGGCGGGTGGGGTTGATGCCCGCGACGGCGGCCCCGGCCAGGGCCGCCGCGCTCAACCACAGCGGGAATTCGGGAGTGTTGTCCAGCAGCACTCCGAGGTGCGGTTCACTGCCCGCCGGCAGCAGATCCGCCAGGAGCGCGGCCCGTGCGGCAGCACCCGAGGCGACCTGGTGGTGACTGAGGACGGTGCCCTCATGTCTCAACCCGGGCCGGTGGTCGCCCCATTGGCGCTGTACGAGCTCCGCGACGGTGCCTGCGCTCCCCATGGCGCCGCACGGTAACCGACCAGGCGTCAGAACTGAACATCCGAGCACGAGTAGAACGCGTTGGCCGTGTCGGCGATGTTCCAGACGCTCAGGATGATGTGCTTCCCGGTCTTCTGGGTGGGGATGGTGCCCTGCTGGGTCAGGGTCGACGGCGGCTGCTGATTGCCGTACGGCACCGTCATGAAGGGCTGCGACTCCAGGTCGGAGCGCTTGAGCGGCTTGGTGGGGTCCCAGCCGTTCTTGGTGATGTAGTAGCGGAAGTCCGTCGTGGCGTGCCGGGCGGTGAACTGCCAGCGGAAGCTGAAGCCCTGGCCCGCGGTGACCTTGGTGGCGGGCCAGTTGCCGCCGCGCGGGTCGTCGAGCTGGGCGAACTCGCCGTGACCGGCGGAGCAGATCGCACCGTCGGCGGGGCCGGCCGCCGGGAAGCCCTTGGGGCCCTCGACGCTCTGCGGCTCCCACTGGATGTTGCCGCAGCCCGTCACCGTGCCGTTGGCGCAGAGCTTCTGACGGCTGATGGGGTTGTCGGTGTAGCCGTGGCTGCTGGCACTGCTGGTCGCGAACATCGAGACGCCCGCTACCGCAAGGCCGACCAGGGCCGCGCCTGTCTTCTTACGCATTGCTGCCGCTCCTCGGAGACGTGGGGGAGGTTCCATGAGCACTGCTACGCGCGTGTCGTGCGGTCTAGACCAAGGCCTAGATTATTGACGCATCATGAACATGTCCAGACCAATGAGAGCTGGATTCCGGTTGTCTCCGAGGTGCCGGGCAGAACGTCTCAGGCGCTGTCCCCACCACTGCGACCGGTGTAGAAGGCCACCGTCAAGTCCTTGACCAGGGACTTCCGTTCGTAGGCGTCAAGCTCCACGAGGCCCCGGGCGGTCAGCCGGTTGACGGTGTCGTCCACGGCGTCCACCACCGAAGTCAGCACGCTGTCCCGGTGCTTGGCGTCGATGGCGGCGATCCGGCGCCGCTGCATGGCCGCCGCCACCTCCGGTGCGTACTCGATTCCGGTCGGCTGCGCCGAGTACAGCTCGATGCCGACCGGTTCGCAGTCCGCCTTCAGCATCCGGGTCAACGCGTCACCGACCGCCTCCGCGTTGCGCAGAGTGTGCGCGTCCTCGTGGAAGGCGTCGGCGGGCAGCTGGGACAGGACCCGGGCCATGGCCGCCTCGACCTGCTCACGCAGATACTCCTCGTGATCCTCGACCCCCAACGTCGCCCGCACGGTGTCCCCGACCCGCCACACGACGAGGACGACGACCCGCAGGGCGGTCCCGTTGGCGTCCATCGCTGGCAGCGGCTCACTGCGCCAGTGCCGCAGCCGTACGTCGACCCGGCGCCGCAGGAGCAGCGGGCTGACCCACATCAGCCCGGTCCGCCGCACGGTGCCCCGGTACCGGCCGAAGAGCGTGAGCACCCACGTGTACCCGACGCGCCCGCGGCTCAGACCGCCGAACGCGAAGAGCACCAAGGTCACCAGCAGCGCGAGCGCCGCCCAGGCGCCGATCCCGAGTCCGTCGTACGGTCGCGGAACGACCCCGATCCGCGACAGCACCCGGGCCGGCAATGCCCCGGCCCACCACAGGACTCCACCGATGGCGGCGATCCCGCCGGCTCCGGTGAGCACCGCGACCCAGCCGGGCAGCGCAGGTCCGGGCCGCTCGTGGAGCCGGGGGTCGGCGACCGGTGCGGGCCGGGTCGGGGGCCGCACCTGCGGAGTCCTCGGCACCGGCGGCCGCCGGACACCGGCCGGCTGCTCGCCGACGGGTGCCCTTCGTGCGACGGTGACCGGCATCGCCGTGGCGTCCTCCCCGGCCTCGGCCTCCTCGCGGAAGAGCAGGTGCACCGGGATGGAGGCGGTGCGCTCGTTGGCGATGACCGCCTGGTGCCGGCCGGTGTCCACACGGGCGTCGGCAGGGAACTCGCCGGTGTCCTCGCCGCTCAACATCAGGGAGAGGGAGGCGGGGGCGGACCCCGGCGTGGGCACGGACGCGGTGTCCGGCACGTCGATATCCGGCACGTCGGTGTCCGGCACGTCGACCCGGACGGGAGCGGACACGGAGACGTCGCGGGCCTCGGGCGCGGAGGCTTCCGACCCGTACGTTCCGGATCCGGCCCCCGCCATGACGAGCACAGCGGTTTCGGCAGCATCGGCTGGTGCCACGTCCTGCGGATCGCCGCCTGACGGCGCATCGGCCTCCGGCGCGGGAGCGGGCACCAGGTCCGAGGCGTTCGGCCGGGCGTCGCGCAGCGACGGCCCACCGCCGACGGGTGCGCCGGCGGTGGGCCGGTACACCGGGCCGAGGCCGGAGGCCGCCGATACCTCCGATACCTCCGCCATCTTCGGTACCTCTAGCGTCCTCGGTACCTCTAGCGTCCTCGGTACCTCTAGCGTCCTCGGTACCTCTAGCGTCCTCGGTACCTCTGGCGTCCTCGGTACCTCCGCCATCTTCGGTACCTCTGGCGTCCTCGGTACCTCTGGCGTCCTCGGCGCCTCTGGGATCTTCAGTGCCTCTGGCATCGTCGGCGCTGTCGACGTCGTCGGCGCGGTCGGCACCGGGTCGATCTCCGCCGTATCCAGCACCGCATCCACCGCCGGGACCGCCGCCAGGACGGCCGTCGGCGCAGGGCTCGGACCCGGGTCCGCCGCCGGGACCGACACCGAGGCCGAGGTCGCTCCGAAGGAGGAGCCCGCGCGTTCACCTTCGCCCGGCACCAGGTCGAGCACGAGGTCGACGACGGAGTCCGGCCCCGGCACGGGCGCACCGAGCATGTCGACCACGCCGGGCGCGTCGAACACGCCGTACACCCCAGCCACATCTGTCACCTCGGCCGCACCCGGCACCCCGGCCACACCGGGCGCGTCGTACGCCCCGGCCGCACCCGGCACCCCAGCCACACCGGGCGCGTCGACCACGCCGTACACCCCAGCCGCACCCGGCACCCCGGCCACACCGGGCGCGTCGTACACCCCAGCCACACCTGGCACCTCGGCCGGGCCGGCAGCGGGCAAGCCGGAGCCGGCGTGCGGACCCGCATCCCGGCCCATGCCCGGACCCGCATCCAGGCCCAGGCCCTGCCCCGCATCCAGGCCCACGCCCGGACCCGTGTCCGAGCCCACGCCCGGACCCGTCTGCCCGTACTCCGCCGCCCAGCCGCCCGACCCGGCCCGCTCCCCCGCCGCGGCCCAGGCGTCCGTGACCCGGCCCGGTCCGTCCGGCCCCACCCACTCCCGTACCGGGACCGCCCCGTACCTCTCCTCCCCGTACTCCGGGTCCTCCCGGTTCTCCGGGTTACCGGAGCTGTCCGACACCGTGGATCGCATTACCGCCTCCGTCATGTCCGTCGTGTCACGCGAAGAGTCGCCGCCAGGTCTCCGGCCCCGGATAGCCGTCGGCCTCCGTGCCTCGCCAGCCCTGGGCCTTCTGGAAGGCCTCGACATTGCGTCGGTCCGCCTCGGTCCACCGAGAGCCGGGGCCCGACAGGTAGTACTTGCCGTATCCCTTCTTCACCAACTGTTTGCCGAGCTTCTCGACATGGCTGTTGAACTGACCCGGCCTGAAATAGCCCCGCCCGGGGAAGGCCGGGACCGCAGCGGAGCCGCCGTCCGCGGCCTTGCCGCCCGCGGCGGGGATGTCGTGGCCGGTTCCGTTGGCCAGCAGGCGCCAGGTGTCGGGGCCGGGGATGCCGTCGGCCTCCTTGCCCCTCCAGCCCTGGGCCTTCTGGAACGCCTGGGTCGCCAGCCGGTCGGCGCTGCTCCAGGCGGGGCCGGGCCCGACCTTGTAGAAGCGCTTGCCGCCCCGGTCGACGAGCAGCTTGCCGAGCCGGGTGACGTAGGCGTTGTTCGCGCCGGCGCCGAACTTCCCGGCACCCGGGAACAGCGTCTTGGTCGAGTCGCTGCCACCGGACCCGGTCGTCAGCCCCTTGTACCGGTAGGCGACATAGCTGCCCGAGTTGGTCCAGTACGCCATGGGCGTCGTCTGCTTACGGGTGTGCGGCTTGGTCTGCTCGTACGCCGTGTAATGGGTGTGTGTGTAGTCGGTCCAGCCGCCGAAGAGCGTGACGTGCGAGCCCTTCCCGGGGTCGGCCGGGTTGTGGAAGAGCAGGATGTCGCCGGGCTGGAGTTCCTCCCTGGCGATGCGCGTCCCGTAGGTGGAGAGGCTGCCGGTCCATTCGTTGCCGGGCAGGTTCCAGGCCATCGACACATAGCCGGAGCAGTCCTGGCGGTACCCGTCCGACCAGTACTTCTCCATGCTGTACGGGACCTGTGCGGTGACCCACTTCTTCGCGCGGTTGATGATGTCGGCCCGAGTGGTCGTGCGCAGCGTGGGCGCGCCCGCCTGGGACGCCGGTGGTCCCGAGGCCCCCGCACCCTGCAACGGCCCCGGTCCGCCCTGCGGGCTGTCCGGCCCCGGTTCGACCGGCCCGGCCGCCGCGCCGGTCACCGCGACCGGGTCGGCCGCCTGGCCCGGGTCCGTCACCGGGCCCGGGTCGGCCGCCGCGCCCGCCGCCTCCGCGAGACCGGCGCTGAGCACCACCCCGGCAGCGGTGACCAGCACCATCGCCCGCCGCGCGCCGTGCGCGGCGGGATGTCCTCCATAGCGCGTCGGCAGTCCCCCGGCTGCGGTGCGCCGTTGAACGGCGCATCCCGCACAGGTGCAGTCGATGGCAGGTACGTACTCCTCGAAGGCCGGCACAGTCATGCGATTCCCTCCGCACTCGTCAAGATCTTTGGGCGCATCTGCACGGGCGTCAGTGTCTCAACTCTCCTGACATATCGCATTTTGACGGACAGAAGAGAAAAAACGACCATCCGACAGGCCGTGGCGGAGGGGAAATGGTCAGGAGCACGGCCGGAGATCGGGTAGAGTTCTCCAGGTCAGCAGGCGCCGCTAGCTCAGTTGGTTAGAGCAGCTGACTCTTAATCAGCGGGTCCGGGGTTCGAGTCCCTGGCGGCGCACGCAGAGTCAAGGCCCCCTCACCACGCGTGAGGGGGCCTTGCTCGTTCCCGCGCACTTCACCGCCCCGCGCAGGCGTCACTCGTTGAGCGATTTGCTCACGCACACCTCACGCCCGCATCGCGCTCACCTCGCATGCGCCTGACAGGCAAGCGCCCGCCGGCCGGCCGGCGGCGCATGACTCCCCGCGCACCCCCTCATACGCCTCCACACCACCCCTCCACAAGAGCCGCACAAATCGCGCATTTGAGCGGGTACTAACCCCTTTCACCCTTGCGATCGCGGCCGGGGTCGGCCAGTCTGTCTGAGGGCCATCGGCGCCAACCACGCCGGTGAGACCCATAGTTGGGGGGAAACGGAGGGGATTATTCCGGTTGTGTTCGATGCGAGGGGAAGGCGTCATGCACAAGCAAACGCCGAACAGGCATCATGCAACCGGACGGACGGCCTTGCCTGTCTCAGGGAAGTGACCCGCCACTGAACCGTCGGTCGCGTCCAGGGGGACATGCGGCAGACGAAACGACCGACCGACCACGCAGCCCCGCCTGCGTGCAGGGGGATGACCCATGACGTCGACGCCGCCAGGCGCCCGGCAGGACCACGACCCTTCCCGGACCACACAGCTTCGGATACCCCCGCAGCTGGGGACCGAGGGCCAGCGGCGGCGACAGAAGAAGGCGCTGCCTCGGTACGACTACGAGCACTACAGCCGGCTCGCCGGGCCTCTGACCCAGCCCGACCCTGCCAGGCCGTACACCGTGAAGTACCGCTCGCTCCTCTCCCAGGAGCCCCACCGGATCCGGGCGGCTCTCCTGCTGGGGGCCGCCCCGCTCGTCTCGCTCGGACTCTTCGCCTGGCTGATGCAGCCCGGGCACTGGACCCAGCGCGACCCGAACCTCAAAAACGGCACGCTGTTGGTCCTCGACATCGTGATGCTGGTCTCGATCGGTCTGATCGAGCTCTTCCGCACCCTGAACGTCCTCTCCAACGCGCACGCCACGCTGGTGGCGCGCGACCCGGTCCCGGTCGTGCCGGAGACCGGTACCCGGGTCGCCTTCCTCACCTCCTTCGTTCCGGGCAAGGAGCCCCTGGAGATGGTGACGAAGACCCTGGAGGCCGCCGTCCGCATCCGCCACCGCGGGCTGATGCACGTCTGGCTCCTCGACGAGGGCGACGACCCGGCGGTGAAGGAGGTCTGCCTGCGGCTCGGCGTGCACCACTTCTCCCGCAAGGGCGTGGCGCACTGGAACCAGGCCAAGGGCCCGCACCGGGCGAGGACCAAGCACGGCAACTACAACGCCTGGCTCGACGCCCACGGTGACACGTACGACTTCTTCGCCTCGGTCGACACCGACCACGTCCCGATGCCCAACTACCTGGAGCGGATGCTCGGCTACTTCCGCGACCCGGACGTCGGCTTCGTCATCGGCCCGCAGGTCTACGGCAACTACGACACCTTCGTCACCAAGGCCGCCGAGTCGCAGCAGTTCCTCTTCCACGCGCTGATCCAGCGCGCGGGCAACCGCTACGGCGCCCCGATGTTCGTCGGCACCAGCAACGCGGTGCGGATCTCGGCCCTCAAGCAGATCGGCGGTCTGTACGACTCGATCACCGAGGACATGGCGACCGGCTTCGAGATGCACCGCGCCCGCAACCCGCACACCGGCCGCAAGTGGCGCTCGGTCTACACCCCGGACGTGCTGGCCGTCGGCGAGGGCCCGACCGCGTGGACGGACTTCTTCACCCAGCAGCTGCGCTGGTCGCGCGGGACGTACGAGACGATCCTCAAGCAGTACTGGAAGGGCTTCTTCTCACTGCCCGTGGGCAAGCTCTTCAACTACACGATGATGATCATCTTCTACCCGATGTCCGCCATGAACTGGATCCTCGCGGCGCTCAGTTGCGCGCTGTTCCTGGGGATGGGCGCCTCGGGTGTGCAGATCGACCCGACCGTCTGGATGATGCTGTACGGGAACGCCTCGGCGCTCCAGATCGGCCTGTACATCTGGAACCGCCGGCACAACGTCTCGCCGCACGAGCCCGAGGGTTCCGGTGGTCTCGCCGGCATGATGATGTCCGCGCTCTCCGCGCCGGTCTACGCACGCTCGCTGATGGACGCCGTGCTGCGCCGCAAGAGCTCGTTCGTCGTGACGCCCAAGGGTGACTCCTCCAGCCCGGACACCCTCTTCGGGACCTTCCGCATCCACCTCTTCTTCATCCTCGTCTTCGGCGGCTCCATCGCGGCCTCCTTCGTCCTCGGTCACAGCCATCCGGCGATGCTCACCTGGGCCGCGCTGGCCCTGCTGATCACCGCGGCGCCGGTCTTCGGCTGGCAGTACACCGTGCGCGCCGAGAGGAAGAAGCGGCGTGCGGGCCCGCCGCCGGCGAGCGGGCCACCGGCCCACGCCCAGCAGACCGAGCCCCACTGGGCCGGCAACGAACAGACCATGCAGATCGCCCTTGGGGGACGTAAACCATGAAGTACCGTCCGAGCCGCCGTACCCGCCGCATGGCGATCAGTACGGCGGTGGTTCTCGCGCTCGCGGGGGCGAACGGGCCGTGGCTGTACCGCTTCAGCACCGAGCGCTACCACGCGTACAAGATCAACCAGCCGGAGTACAAGGCGGCCAACGGCCACTGGGACTTCCTGGACGTCCCCTCCGAGTTCCGGATCAACACGATCCACGCGGCGCTGCTGCACACCGGCAAGGTGCTGCTCGTCGCGGGCTCGGGCAACAACCAGAAGAACTTCGACGCGAAGAGCTTCCGGTCGGTGCTGTGGGACCCGGAGACCGACGCGTACCGGAACATCCCGACGCCCAAGGACATGTTCTGCGCCGGTCACACCCAACTGCCCGACGGCAGACTGCTCATAGCCGGCGGTACCAGGCGGTACGAGAAGCTCCAGGGTGACGTCACCAAGGCCGGCGGCCTGATGATCGTGCACAACGAGGACCCGGACAAGCCGGTCACCCTGCCGGCGGGCACCCGGTTCACCGGCAAGGAGAACGGCAGGACCTTCGTCTCCAAGGACCCCGTGCTGGTGGAGAAGGCGACCAAGGTCTTCGACAGGAACACCGGCGCCTTCCTCCGCAACGACCCCGGGCTGGGCCGGATCTACGTCGAGGCGCGGCAGTCCGGCGCGAAGTACGAGACGGGCACCGAGGACAACTACCGCATAGCGGGTCTGTCCGGCTCCGACACCCGCAACGTCTACGGGATCGCCCAGAAGCTGGCCCTCGACAAGAAGGACTTCCAGGGCATCCGTGAAGCCTACGAGTTCGACCCGGTGGCGGAGAAGTACATCACCGTCGACCCGATGAACGAGGCCCGCTGGTACCCGACGCTCACCACGCTGAAGGACGGCAGGGTCCTCGCTCTGTCCGGCCTGGACGAGCTCGGGCAGATCGTCCCCGGCAAGGACGAGATCTACGACCCGGCCACCAGGAAGTGGGAGTACACCGGCATCGTCCGGAAGTTCCCCACGTATCCGGCGGTCTTCCTGCTGAACGACGGCAAGCTCTTCTACTCCGGCTCGAACGCGGGCTACGGCCCCGCCACGGTGGGCCGCGCCCCCGGCGTCTGGGACCTGGCGACGAACAGGTTCACCAGGATCCCCGGCCTGAGCGACCCGGACAAGATGGAGACCTCGGCGACCGTGCGGCTGCCCCCGGCTCAGGACGAGAGGTTCATGGTGATCGGCGGGGGCGGCGTCGGTGAGTCCGACAGGTCCAGCGCGAAGTCCCGGCTGGTCGATCTGTCGGACGCCGAACCGGAGTTCAAGGACGGCGCATCCCTCGACGAGGGCACCCGCTACCCGAGCGCGTCGCTGCTGCCCGACGACTCCCTGCTGGTCACCGGCGGTTCGGACGACTACCGCGGCCGCGGCGGGTCCGACGTGCTCCAGGCCCGGCTGTACGACGGAAAGTCGGACACGTACACGCGGGTCGCCGACCCCGCGGTGGGCCGCAACTACCACTCGGGGTCCGTGCTCCTGCCCGACGGCCGGGTCATGATCTTCGGCTCCGACTCGCTCTACTCCGACAAGGCCAACACCCGGCCAGGCGTCTTCGAGCAGCGCATCGAGATCTACACCCCGCCTTATCTGTACCGCGGTTCACGGCCGGAGCTCACCGCCGGACCGAAGAGGATCGAGCGCGGCGGCACGGCGGTGTTCACGGCCAACCGGGCCTCGTCCGTCAGGTCGGCGAAGCTGATGCGGCCGAGCGCGGTCACCCATGTCACGGACACCGACCAGCGCTCGGTGGCCCTGGGCCTGAAGCGGACGGACGGCGGGATCTCGGTGACGGTGCCGGAGAACCGGGCCCTGGTGCCGTCGGGCTGGTACATGCTGTTCGTCACCGACGACAGGGGCACGCCGTCCGAGGGGATGTGGGTGGAGGTGCCGTAGGCGCGTCCCGCGGCACCGGACAGGACCTCTCCTATGCGGTGCCGCGGGCCAGCCCGAGTGCGTATGCGGGCCACCACGCGCCGGCCTTCGGGCCGCCCCGGCAGTCGCCGTCGGACTCGCCCGGCCGCTTGATCCAGAGATACGCGTCGACCAGCTCGTCGCCCGTGTCCGTCGTCGGTGTCTCACCGAGGGCCCGTCCCGGCGGGTTGCACCAGGTCTCCTCGGGGGCGCCGCCGGTGTACGGGCCGTTGCCGTTGCGGCTGGTGTCGATCACGAACGGCTTGTCGCCGACCTTCGCCGACAACTGCTTGCCGAACTCCCGGCTGACCGCGGTGGTCTGGAAGTTGGAGACGTTGACCGCGAACCCGTCGGCCGCGCCGATGCCCGCCTGCTGCAGGGGCTGGAACAGCGCGTCCGGGGTGTGCCAGCCCGCGTTGCCCGCGTCCAGGTAGACACGGGTGTCCGGCACCTTCCTGAGCCGCTCCACCGCACCCCTGAGCAGGTCGTAGCGCTCCTCGTGGAACTCCTGCGGGGTGCACCCGTCAACCAGGTGCAGCACCGCGTCCGGCTCCAGGATCACGGTCGCGCCCCGGTCGCCGATGCCCTTGGCGACACCCTCCAGCCAGGCCCGGTACGCGTCGCCGTCGGCGGCACCGCCCTTGGAGAACTGCCCGCAGTCGCGGTGCGGGATGTTGTACAGCACCAGCAGCGCCTCCCGGCCGGCCTTCTCGGCCGCCTCCGTGAAGCCCTTCGTCTCGGCCTCCGGACTGTCCGGGCCGACCCACTCGCCGACCGGCTGCCGCGCGATCCGGCGGATCAGGGCGGCGTCCTTCTCGTTGCCGTCCTCAATGTAGCGGGCAACCTGCCGGGCGGCGTTCCCGTCGGGGTTGACCCAGTACGGATCGCTGCCCCTGGGCTGCTGCCCGACGGCCGCCGGGTTCTTCCCCGTGCCCCCGGACGAGCCTTCGCCTTCGCCGTCGCCGTCGCCGGAAGAGCTGCATCCCGCGAGCAGGAGCGCGGCGCCGGCCGCGGCCGCGCACACCCCCCGCATGCCGAACCGGCCGTTGTGGCTGCCGTACATCCACTCCCCCTCGGGTGCGACGGCTGTGGGCTGCCGCATCGCCGTCCATCCTGGCACAGGGCCCGGCTCCGGCCCGGCCCCTCACGACTTCGTCGAAGAGCCGTTACACCGGGTTCACCACACTTTGCCCGGCCCGATCGCGTGCGGAGGGTGACCGGTTATCGACGTAACGTCAGAAACGCGCTGTGCGCCGGGAGTTCGCGCCCCTACAGTGGGGCGTGCGGCGGACCCGGACGCCACCGACCTCCCGTGTCCGCGCCGGGCCACTCCCGCGGCCCGCGCCCCGCGGTCGAGGACGGCCCGGCCGGCGCCCGGAGAACCGGGCAGCCGGCCGGGCCGGATACCGAAGAGGTCAGCCGCCGTTCGGTGCGCCGGCTTTCCCGCTCACCTGCTCCTGAGTGTTCTCCCGCGCCTCCTCCTGCACCTTCTCGCGTGACTTCTCGCCCGTGAGATAGGCCGAGACGACGACGTTCGCCGTGTACGACTTCGACGCGCGGTCGTACGTGCCGCCGCAGGTGATCAGCCGGAGTTCGGCCCGGCCGTCCTTGCGGGGGCCGTACGCCTTCCGGGCGTTGAAGCGTTCACGGGTGAAGACCTGGACGTCGTCGATGGTGAACTCGGCGACGGTGCCGTCGGTCCGGGTCACCTCGACCTTGGCGCCGGGGCGGGCCGCGCTGAGCCCGTAGAAGACGGCCGGCTTGGTCTCGGTGTCGACGTGGCCGACGAAGAGGGCCGGCCCCTTGGCACCGGGCTCGGTGCCGCTGCCGTACCAGCCGACCGTCTGGGGCGTGTCGAAGGACGGCGGCTCGATCGCCCCCTCCTTGTCCAGCCCCCGCGGGACGACGGGGGCACGGATCCCGATCGACGGGACCTCGACGCTCCGCGGCGCGACCCCCTCGATCGGGTCGTGGGCCGGGGGCAGTGGCACGCCGAGGGGTCGCCCGACCGCGGCGACGTCGCCGGTGGTCGGGGCGGAACTGGCGCCGGAGCCGCCGGTGATACCGCGGCCCCAGAGCCACAGGCCCAGCAGCAGCACGGCCCAGGCCACTCCGGTGAGCAGCCTGCCGTGCCCTGCCGGGCGGTCCGAGGCGGACACGTCAGTCGGCGGCCGGGCGGCGGCGTCGCACGCTGCGGAAGGCTACGGCGACGGCCGCGACGGCGGCCAGAGCGAGGCCCACCACCGCGTGAACGGTGCCGGGGCCTTCCTGCTGGGCGGCCTGGTCGGCGAGCACCGCGGTGCCTCCGCCACCCGCACGGACCGGGGCGACGGGCATGGGCCGGCTGCGGTGGACGACGGTCAGGACGGTGGACGCCTTGGCGTGCTTGTCGCCCTTGCAGACCACCTGGACGTCGTAGTCGCCGGGTTCGGCGTCGGACCGGACCCGGGCCTCCGCGAAGAGCGTCCGGTCGTCACCGGGCGAGAAGCGCGCCTCGGAGACGAAGGCGTCGGAGCTCCCCTTGGCCTCCTTGCCCTTGCAGCCGTCGACCTCCAGGTCGACCTCGCCGCCCGGGGGGGCGGAGGAAGGGGAGACGGTGAGCGTGACCCGGGACCGTGAGTCCTCGTGGTCGGATTCGGAATCGGCCAGTGCGGCGGAAGCGGGGATCAGGGTCGCCGCGACCACCGCGGCGGCACAGAACGTGAGGGGTATTGAACGCATCGTGAACCTCCTTATGGCAGGTTCACGCGCGCCGCGGCTTTCCGCATCCGCAGGGGGCCGGACGCTGGGCCGGTGGAGTGCGGGGGCGCGGCCACACCGGCCCGCTCCCCCGCCCCGAACCGGGTCAGCCCGCCTCGGTCGCCTCGGCCGGCTCGACCAGTCCGACCAGGTCGGCGATGGAGTCGACGACCGTGGACGGCCGGAACGGGTACTTGTCGATGTCCGCCACCGTGGTGAGCCCGGTCAGCACCAGGAAGGTCTGCATGCCCGCCTCCAGACCGGCCAGCACGTCGGTGTCCATCCGGTCACCGATCATGGCGCTGGACTCCGAGTGGGCGCCGATCGCGTTGAGCCCGGTGCGCATCATCAGCGGGTTGGGCTTGCCCGCGAAGTACGGGGCCTTGCCGGTCGCCTTGGTGATGAGGGCGGCGACGGAACCCGTCGCGGGCAGCGGGCCCTCGGCGGACGGGCCGGTCTCGTCCGGGTTGGTGCAGATGAAGCGGGCGCCGCCGTTGATCAGCCGGATCGCCTTGGTGAGCGCCTCGAAGGAGTACGTCCGTGTCTCGCCGAGGACCACGTAGTCGGGCTCGTGGTCGGTGAGGACGTAGCCGATGTCGTGGAGCGCGGTGGTGAGCCCCGCCTCGCCGATGACGTACGCCGTGCCGCCGGGCCGCTGGTCGTCCAGGAACTGGGCGGTGGCGAGGGCGGAGGTCCAGATGTTCTCGACGGGGACGTCGAGGCCCATGCGCTTCAGCCGGGCATGGAGGTCGCGCGCGGTGTAGATCGAGTTGTTCGTGAGGACCAGGAAGGGCAGCCCCGACTCCCGCAGCCGCTTGATGAAGGCATCGGCGCCGGGGATCGGCGTCCCCTCGTGAATGAGGACTCCGTCCATGTCGGTGAGCCAGGACGAGATCGGCTTGCGCTCTGCCATGTGGGACTCCAGTTGCCGTACGCCAGGTGCGGGGACGCCGGCGGCACCGCGTTGTGCAGCGCCGACGTACCCGATTTTAGGCTGTCCGTTCGACCGGAAGGTACTGCCTGATCACGCGAAAGGGGCCGCCGCACCCTACGGCCCGTACCCGTTACCCATTCGTTACGCACGCGCGGAGTCAGCTTCCCGTGGCCGCCTTCCAGGCGTCCACGTACGTGTCCAGGCTGGTCCCGATGTCCGACCAGTCCGGCTCGAAGACCTCGACGCCGGTCATCAGCTTCACCAGGGCGGCGGCGTTGGCGTCTGTCGCCTCGATGTCCTTGCGGGCGGCGAATCCGCCGCCGACCGCACTGACGTCCTTCTGGGCCTGCTCGGCGAGCATGAAGTCGAGCAGCTTCTTGCCGTTGGCGCTGTGCGGGGCCTTGCTCACCAGCCCGGCGGCGTACGGCAGCGCGAAGGTGGTGGGCTTGCCGCCGGACCTGGCGGGGAACCAGATGCCGAGGTTCGGCATGTCCTTGGACTGGGCGTAGTTCATCTGGACGTCGCCGTTGGCGGCGAGGAGTTCGCCCTTGTCGACCTTGGGGGCGAGCTTGCCGGTGGAGGCGGACGGGCCGACGTTGTTGGCCTGGAGCTTCTTCAGGTACGCCATCGCCGGCTCCTTGCCGCCGAAGTCGTGCACGGCCTTGATGAGCACGGCCGTGCCGTCACCTGCGACGCCCGGGGTGGAGTACTGGATCTTCTCGTCGTACTTCCCGTCGAGGAGCTCCTCCCAGGTGGCGGGCGGCGTGCTCAGCTCCTTCTTGTTGTAGACGAAGCCGAAGTAGTTGTTGACGACCGAGGTCCACTTCCCGTCGGGTGCCTTGCCGGCGCTCTCCACCTGGTCGGAGCCGGCCGGCTCGTACGTCTGGAGGAGTCCCTTGGAGTCGGCCTGCTGGATGAACGGCGGGAGGGTGACCAGCACATCGGCCTGGGTGTTGGACTTCTCGCGGACGGCGCGCTGCACCATCTCGCCGGAGCCGCCTTCCACGTACTCGACCCTGATGCCGGTCTTCTTCTCGAAGTCCTCGAAGACCTTGTCGTACCAGCCGTCGCCGTTCTCGCCCTTGAGGCCGTCGGCGCTGTAGACGGTGACGACCT
Source organism: Streptomyces sp. NPDC087901 (assembly GCF_044742205.1). Taxonomy (NCBI): domain Bacteria; kingdom Bacillati; phylum Actinomycetota; class Actinomycetes; order Kitasatosporales; family Streptomycetaceae; genus Streptomyces; species Streptomyces sp. NPDC087901. Next base: position 201,161 of record NZ_JBIUUC010000001.1, on the reverse strand, counting down.
TCTCGTCGGACGCGGCCGACGAGCCGCCGCAGGCGGTGAGGGTGGTGGCGAGGGCGAGCGCGCCGGTGACGGCGGCTATGGGCTTGAGGTGGTTCTTGCGCATGGCAGTCGTATCTCCTGGAAGACGTGTCATTGCGGGGGAGGTCAGCGGTAGGAGGCCCTGGTGCGGATGCGGGAGACCGCGAACAGCACGAGCAGCGTCGCCGCCATCAGGACCACCGCGACGGCCGCTCCGGTGAAGAGCGAACCGCGGTCGGTGGCCGCGAAGATCTGTACCGGAAGGGGTGTCCAGTCCGGCGGGTAGAGCATCATCGTGGCGCTCAACTCGCCCATCGACAGGGCGAAGCAGAGCCCTGCCGCCGCCGTGAGGGACGGCAGCAGGAGAGGCAGCCTGACGCGCCACAGCACGTACGCGGGCCGGGCGCCGAGGCTGGCGGCCGCTTGTTCGTACATCGGGTCAAGACGTACTGTCGCGGCCGAAACCGACGAGTAGGCGAACGCCGTGACAAGAACGGTGTGCGCGAGGATCACGATCCAGCGCGTCCCGTTGAGCAGCACCGGCGGCTGGCTGAACGCGACGAGTACGGCGAGTCCGACGACGACGGACGGCACGGCGACCGGCAGCATGAACAGCGCGTCGAGGAGCCGTTTGCCGCGGCGCCCCAGCGAGGCGGCGGCGAGCGCGGCCCAGGTGCCGATGACGAGGGCGGCCAGACTGGCGGTGACTGCGGTGACCAGGCTGGTGGTGAGGGCCTGGAGGGAGTCGCCTGCGGTGGCCGCGTCGTAGTGGTCGAGGGTCGGTCCGGAGGGGAAGGCGCCGGACCAGTTCGTGGCGAACGAGGCAGCGAGGACGACCAGCAGCGGCAGGGCGAACAGCGGGACGAAGAGCAGCAGGAAGACGGCCCAGATGGCCCACCTCCCGGTGCGGCTATGCACCAGCACGGCGGCTCACCGCCCGGTACAGGCCGTAGAGACCCACGGAGATCGCGATGTTGACGACGGCTACGACACAGGCAGCCGGGTAGTCGGACTCCAGGATCGCCTTGCTGTAGACGAGCATCGGCAGCGTGGTGACCCCTTTCGCCCCGGTGAACAGCACGATGCCGAACTCGTTGAGGCACATCACGAGGACGAGGCTGCCGCCCGCGAGGAGTGCCGGCAGCACCTCGGGGAGGATCACCTGCCGCACGATCCGGGCCGGTCCGGCGCCGAGTGAGGAGGCCACCTCCAGCTGTGCGGTGTCGAGCTGGGAGAACGCGGCGAGCAGGGGGCGCATCACGAACGGGGTGAAGTAGGTGATCTCGGCGAGGAGTACGCCCCAGGGCGTGGTGAGGAAGTGGAAGGGCCCGTCTGCGACTCCGGTGACACCGGTCCAGACGCCGTTGGCCATACCCGCGTTGCCGTAGATGAACAGCAGGGCGAGCGTGATCAGGAAGGAGGGGAAGGAGAGGAAGACGTCGGCGAACCGGGCGACGGCCCTGGCGCCGGGGAACGGGACGAAGGCGATGACCAGGGCGAGGACGAACCCGAGGACGAGGCATCCCACGGTCGAACCGGCGGCGAGCCACACGGTGGTGATGAGCGCGGACCGGAACGACGCGGAGGCGAAGACGTCGGCGTACGGCGCGAGCGAGGTACCGCCCTCGTCGGGGCTGAAGGACTGCCGGACGACGAGGAGGAGGGGATAGAGGAACACGACCGCGAGCACGGCCACGGGCGGCAGCGCCCGGGCCGGCCCCCGCCAGGCCGCCCTGGGCACGGATACGGGACTGTCCGCGGATCCGGCCCGGCGCACGTCTCCCCCGGTCACGACGCTAGCCATGGGAGACCGCCGCTCCCGCGGGCAGCAGCACCGCGTCCTGGGCCGCGAAGTGCAGCGTCACCCTGTCCCCCAGCGCGGGCGTCTCCCGCAGTTCGCGCAGGTCCGCCTTGATCCGGTGCCCGTCGACGTCGGCATACAGCCGGTGCGTGGAGCCGCGCCACTGGACTTCGGTGATGGTCCCGGCCAGTGCGTTGGGCCCGTCCCCGAGCCCGACCAGGTGCGGGCGGACGCAGAGGGTGGCGGTGACGCCGCCGGCCACCTCGCCGGTGGGCACGGACAGGGCGTGGCCGGCGAAGTCCACCGTGTCGGCGGGCTCGGCGACGGTGACCGGCAGCAGGTTCGCGTTGCCGACGAACGAGGCGGTGAACTCCGTGCGGGGACGGCGGTACAGCTCGTGGGGGGTGTCGCAGTCCTGCAGGCGGGCCTTGTCCATGACGGCGATCCGGTCGGCGAGGGTCAGTGCTTCGACCTGGTCGTGGGTGACGTACAGGATGGAGACGTCCGGCAACTCACGGTGCAGCCGGGCCAGTTCGGTGAGCATTCCGGAGCGCAGCCGGGCGTCGAGCGCGGAGAGCGGTTCGTCGAGCAGGAGGACGCCGGGGCGGATGGCGAGGGCGCGGGCGATGGCGACACGCTGTTGCTGGCCGCCGGAGAGTTCGCGCGGGTAGCGCTTGGCGTACGTGCCCATGCCGACGAGTTCGAGCGCCTCGGCGACCCGCCCCGGGATCCCGGCCTTGCCGGCCTTCTGCGCCTTCAGGCCGAAGGCGACGTTGTCGTGGACCCGCAGGTGCGGGAAGAGGGCGTACTGCTGGACGACCATGCCGATGCCGCGCTTGTGCGGCGGCAGGGCGGTGACGTCGCGGCCGCCGATGTACACCCGCCCGGAGGCGGGCCGGACGAATCCGGCGACGGCGCGCAGGGCGGTCGTCTTGCCGGAGCCGGAGGGCCCGAGCAGGGCCATGACTTCGCCGGGTTCGACGGTGAGGTCGAACCGGTCAAGGACGACGTTGCCGCCGTAGGCGACGCTGACCTGGTCGAATTTGATGCCGCTGCGGGCGGCGCCGGCCCCGCTCGTCATGCCTCGGCCCGCGTGATCAGGCCGGGCAGTTCGGCGACGGAGCCGAGGACGTGGGTGGCTCCACTGCGGGTCAGCAGGTCCTTGCCGTGGGCTCCGGTGAGGACGCCCGCGACGATGCCGGCACCGGCGCGTACGCCGCTCAGCATGTCGTACGAGGTGTCGCCCGCGACGACGATCTGCTGGACGCCGTCCACGGCGCCGGTGCGCAGCAACGCGGTGAGGACCATGTCCGGGTGGGGGCGGCCGCGGCCGCCCGCGTCGGCGGGGCAGAGGGTCAGCTCGACGAGGTCCTGCCAGCCGAGTGCGGCGAGGATCGCGTCCTGGGTGGTGCGGGCGAAGCCGGTGGACAGGACCACGGTGCGTCCCTCGGACGTGAGCTGTTCGACGGCCTCGCGGGCGCCGGGGACGGGGGCGATGCGGCCGCCGTCGACGAGTTCGCCGTACGCCTCCTCGAAGGCGGCGTTGGCCCGCTGGGCCAGGGTCTCCTCGCCGAACAGGTGGCGGAAGACGGTGATCTTGGATTCGCCCATGGTGGCGCGTACGTAGGCGAGTTTCTCCGCATGGCCGGCGGAGCCGGGCTCCACACCGAGGCGTGCGGCCGCGGCGGCGAAGGCCTGCTCGACGAGGCCGCCGTCGGCGACGGTGGTGCCGGCCATGTCGAGGACGATCAGATTCAGCTTGTCGTGTCGGGTCGACGGGTCGTGGTTCTCCATCTTCACCAGCCCAGTTCGTTGGCGGTCGTTTCGGCGATGGCGGGCGAGCAGGTCATGCCGCGCCCCCCGGGCCCGGTGACGAGCCAGACGCCGTCCCGCACCTGCCGGCGGAGGACGACTCGGCCGGCGTCGGTGCACTGGGCGTAGACCCCGGCCCAGCGGTGGCGGATTCTCGGCAGCGGGCGCCCGAGGAAGGACTCGACGACCGCGGCGAGGTGTTCGTAGGGCTCCTCGACGGTGTCGAAGGAGAAGGGGTGCTCGTACTCGTGGGTGTCGCCGATGGTCAGTCCGCCGTCGCGGCGCTGCACCATCAGGAGTTGCATCCGGTGCTCGGCGGCGGTGGGGGCCTGGGCCTGTCCGGCGTTGAGGGCGTCGAGCGCCTCGCCGCGGTAGGCGGGGTAGTAGCGGAAGCTGTCGGCGTCGGCGACGGAGGTGGTGAGCGGCTCTCCGAGCGGGTCGGTCTGCATCATCTGGAGGCGGACGCGTCGCACGGGGAGGTCGGGGCCGGCCAGTTCGCGGACGAGGCCGCCGAGCCAGGCGCCGGTGGCGAGGACGACGGCGTCGCCGGTGTGCACATCGCCGTGGTCGTCGCGGACGGACGCCGTACCGACGACCTCACGCACCTCTCGGCCGCCGAGGTAGGTGTACCGACCGGAGGCCAGCAGCTTCTGCTTCAGGGCGAGTTGGGCAGTGCGCGGTTCGACGGCCGCGTCCCGCTCGCACCACAGGGCGGCGGCGAAGTCGCCCCGCAGGGCGGGGTTGACCGCGCGGGCCTCGCCTGCGGTGAGCAGCTTGTAGCCACGGGCCGCCGCGTCGGGGCGGGCGACGGCCGCTTCGGCGACGGCGCTCTCCCTCGCGGTGCGCACCGGGGTGAGCGAGCCGCAGGCCCGGAAGCCGAGACCCGGCACCCGCTCGCCGATGGACTGCCACAGCTCACGGGCGCGGAGCGCGGTCTCCAGCTCCTCACCGCCGGCCCGGCCGCTGACCCATATCTGTCCGAAATTGCGGAGCGATGCCCCGCGTGCCTCGCTCTCGCGCTCGATCTGTACGACCTCGTGGCCGCGGTTCACTGCGTGCCAGGCGTGCATGGTTCCCACCACGCCGGCTCCTACGACGATGACTCTCACGACGGCCACGCTCCTCGGCGCGAGTGGCCCGGAAGGATCGGGAGGGCAACGGGAGGGTGAACCGGACCTCAAGTTTGGCCCAGACCCGTTACCTTCTCGTGATGCGTGATGTGGGTCCGCGCAGGACGGTATGCATGAGAGCGGTATGCATGGGCGGCAGGTGTCCCGCCCGCTCCCGTGGAGCAGGCGGGTGGGCCCGACCGCTCAGCCGCGTCCGCTGAGGTGGGCGGTGAAGGAGAACCGGTCGCCGCGGAACAGCGTCCGCACGCGCTCCAGCGGCTGTCCGCCCGCGTCCCGGGAGATCCGGTGGATCAGCAGCATGGGCAGGGCGGGCGGAGTCCCGATGAGCAGCGCCTCGCGCGGGGTGGCGAGCACGGTCTCGATCCGCTCGTCCGCGTCACCGAAGGAGATCCCGAGCCGGTCGTGCAGATAGGCGTAGAACGAGGAGTCCGGGTCGAACTTCTCCTCCAGGTCCGGTACCCGGGCGACGCTGACGTACGTGCTCTCCAGGCCGACCCGGTCGTCATCGGCGAGCAGCACCCGCTCCAGGTGCCAGACCGGCTCCCCGCGCTCCGTCCCGATCTCGGGGGCGAGCGCCTCGGGGCACGGGAACCGTTCCAGGCCGATGAGACGGCGGCCCGGGGTGCGGCCCTGACGGCGGACGCCCTCCGTGTAGCTCGCGAGGGAGAGCGGCTGTTCCAGCTTGGGTCCGGCGACCACCGTGCCGCGGCCCTGCCGGGCCAGCCGTCCTTCCAGGAGCAGTTCGCGCAACGCCTGGCGCACGGTCTCGCGCGACACCGCGTAGCGCACGGCGAGATCGCGTTCCGGCGGCAGCGAGCCGCCCTCGCCCAGCTCGTCGATGAGGGCGGAGACATGGGCCTTGACCGCGTAGTACTTGGGGATGCGGCCGTGCTCCGGGATGCCGGAGCGGATGGGTGCGCCAGGTGTCTGGTCGTGCGGGTAGTCCACGGACCGATGGTGGCAGACGGACGTGAACGCCGGTGGTCGCGGCGGTACCCGACGGCCGGAAGCCGCCGGTGAGAGGCCCTGACCGGGTCAGCGTGGGGCGCGGCGCGTCCTGCGGGCCCTGATGACGACGGCTCCGCCGCCGATCAGGAGGCCGGAGATGGTGAGGGCGGACAGCGGGACCGGTACGGAGATCCCGGTCCTGGCGAGTTCCGGGACTCCGGCCGGGTCCCGGCCGGGCACGAGCGGGCGCGGGGTGCCGGTGGTTCCGGTCGTGGGGTTGGAATCGGGTCTGCCGGGGACGCGGCCGTCGCCCTCCTGCTCCCTGCCCACCTCACCGGTCTCATCGGGCAGGTCGCTCGTGCCGTCGTCCGCCCCGGTCCCGCTGCCGTCGTCCTCGACCACGGTGAACGGGTAGTCCTCGGACTCACCGACCCACTCCCCGTCGAGACTCCTGCTCGCGGTGCCGCCGTCGTCCCGGCTGTCCTCGCCGCGCTGCCGCTGGACGATCGCGGCGTTCGCGGTGATCCGGCCGGGGCTGGTGTCGGAGGTGAACGCCAGCCTGACCTGGACGGTGACGGTCCGGCCGGCCGGCACGGTGAAGCCGGCGAAGGCGTCGTCGCCCTCGCCGCCGAAGACGCCGATGTGCTCGTCGCGGTCGGTCGTCTCCCAGCTGACGCGGTGTTCGACGCCGGGGTGGGCGCGTTCGGAGAACTCCAGCTGGATCTGGTCGGAGGTCAGTGTGCGGTCCTCGTCGGTGAGGACCAGGACCGGGTGGATGGCGCGGCAGGGCTCGGCGGTGGTGTTGGTCAGGTCCAGGAACCAGGTGCCGTACCCGCCGCCCGAGGCGTAGGTGTCCGGACCGCCGTGGATACGGGTGTCGATCGGGAAGTCGACGGCCCCCGGGTCACCGCAGGCGGGCCGCTGGTCGGCGGCGACGGAGCCCGGCACGGAGGCGGAGGTGAGGCCGGAGGCCGGGGTGGCGGCCGTGTTGCGCTGCGGGGCGGTGGACGCGGCCGCGGGGCCGCCGAGCACGACGGCGGGCATGACGCTCGCCGCGGCCAGCCCGAGCACGAGCCCGTGCCGGGGCCGGCTGCCCGCAGGGGGCGGCGACGGCGGGCGCGCCGGGACGGAGGGTTCGGGGGAAGGGTTCGCCGGGGGCGGTGTGGGGGGCATCGTGGGGCAGCCTTCACTTCTCGACTTCTCGCGGAATCGGTCGGCTCGCCCCGGGCCCCGGAGTTCACCGGTTTGATGGGCGACGCTGCCACACGGGGTGGGGCCGCCCACCGCAGACATGCCGACGGGCCGCCCGCCCGCCCGCACCGAACCGCTCGATCAGCCCAGTTCCGTATGGTCCCGGATGCTCCGTACGGCCGGGAGCCTGTCCTCGATCAGCTCGATTCCGTACGGCCGGGGAGCACGCCCTCGATCAGCTCGATTCCGTACGGCCGGGGAGCGTCCCGGCGTGGTCGGCCACCCGGCCTCCGCATGCGCTTCCACCGCTGTCCGGGTCCGCTTCGGCCTGCGGGTCCGCTCCGGCCTGCGGGTCCGCTCCGCCGACGCGGCCGAACAGCGGGGCGAGGATCAGCTGCGCCGCCCCTTCGGCGACCGGCTGGTCCCCTCCGCCGGCGGCGAAGACCGGTACCGGCATCCCGTCGGCCCCGTCACGCCGGGCCCGTTCGTCGAGCACCGCGCGTACCCCTCGGACGTACGCGTCGGGGTCGGCGGCGACAGTGCGCCCGCCCAGCACCACCCGGTCGATGTCGAGCAGCCCGACCAGGTTGGCGGCGCCGGTCCCGAGCACCCGCGAGGCCTCGGCGATGTCGCCCCGCTCGACGGCGGCCAGGCAGAGCGCCTCGATGCAGCCGCGCCCGCCGCAGCTGCACAGCACCCCGTCCAGCTGGACGGTCTGGTGGCCGAACTCCCCCGCTCCGGTACGGACCCCGCGGTGCACCGCCCCGCCCAGCACCAGTCCGGAGCCGAGGCCGGTACCGAGGTGGAGATAGGCGAAGTCGGCGGGGCCCGGCTCCTGGAGGGCTAGGCCGAGGGCGGCGGCGTTGGTGTCCTTGTCGATGACGGCGGGCAGACCGGTCCGCTCGGCAAGGGCGTCGCGGAGCGGATAGCCGTCCCACTGCGGGAAGCCGGTGACGCGGTGCAGGACCCCGCCCCGGTGGTCGAGGGGTCCCGGCACGGCGACCCCCACCCCGAGCACCGGCAGCGCACCGTCGCCCCGCACCGCGGCGACCGCCCCGGCCGCCGCCCCGAGCACCTCGTCCGCCGGGGCGCCGAAGTCCAGCGGAGCCGTACGGCTCGCGGCCACCGCGCCCGCGAGGTCGACGAGCACGACGGTCAGCTCGTCGCGGTCCAGGTGCAGCCCCACCGCGTGACCGGCGTCCGGAACCAGCCTCAGCACGGTCCGCGGCTTGCCGCCCGTCGAGGCACGGCGGCCCGCCTCGCCGGCCAGGCCCTCGGCGCGCAGCCGGGCGGTGATCTTGCTGACGGCCTGCGGGGTGAGCCCGGTACGGCCGGCGAGTTCGAGCCGGCTGATGCCGCGCTCGCCCGCCGCCCGCAGCAGGTCCAGCACGAGCGCCGCGTTGTGGCTGCGCAGTGCCGGCAGGTTCGCGCCGCTGTTACTCCTGTTCACTGACCCATTGTCTCCCGCGCTTGCACTTTGGCAACAGCGTTGCCAAAGTGGAACGCATGACTGACCACGCGACTCACGAGACCTCCGGATCGTCCGGGACCCCCCTGCGCGTCGGACTCGTCGGCTACGGCCTGGCGGGTTCCGTCTTCCACGCCCCGCTGATCGCCGCGACCGAGGGCCTCGTCCTGGACACGGTCGTCACGTCGAACGAGGAGCGCCGCGATCAGGCCCGCGCCGAGTCCCCCGGTGTGCGGTTCGCCGCCTCGCCGGACGAGCTGTGGCAGCGCGCGGACGAGCTCGACCTGATCGTGATCGCGTCGCCGAACAAGACCCATGTCCCGATCGCGACGGCCGCGCTGAAGGCCGGTCTGCCGGTGGTCGTGGACAAGCCGATCGCCGGCACGGCCGCCGAGGCCCGGGAGCTGGCGGCACTGGCCGAGGAGCGCGGGCTGCTGCTCTCGGTCTTCCAGAACCGCCGCTGGGACAACGACTTCCTCACCCTGCGCGCACTGATCGCGGACGGTGAGCTGGGCGACGTGCAGCGCTTCGAGTCGCGTTTCGAGCGGTGGCGCCCGCAGCCGAAGGGCGGCTGGCGCGAGTCGGGCGACCCCGAGGAGATCGGGGGGCTGCTGTACGACCTGGGCAGCCATGTCGTCGACCAGGCCCTGGCCCTGTTCGGTCCGGCGGTCCAGGTGTACGCGGAGTCGGACGTACGCCGCCCGGGTGCGGCGGCCGACGACGACACGTTCCTGGCGATCACCCACACGAACGGGGTCCGCTCGCATCTGTACGTCAGCGCGACGACGGCCCAGCTCGGCCCGCGCTTCCGGGTGCTCGGATCGAGGGCCGGCTATGTGAAGTACGGCCTCGACCCCCAGGAGGCCGCCCTGCGCGAGGGTGCGCGCCCGTCGGCGGACGGTCCGTGGGGCGTGGAGGACGAGGCCCTGTGGGGCCGGCTCGGTTCGGGCGAGTCCCCGCTCACGGGCGGCGGCACCCCGGTCCGTACGCTGCCGGGCGACTACCCCGCGTACTACGCGGCGGTCACCGACGCGCTGCGCGGAAAGGGCGAGAATCCGGTCACCGCCCTCCAGGCCGCTGCCGCGCTGGACGTCCTGGAGGCGGCCCGCCGCTCGGCCCGAGACGGTGTCACGGTCACCCTGCCCAGGGTCTCCGCACCCGTCACCGGTCACACCTCCGCACCCGCCGACGAGGAGCAGTCCGCATGAACCCCACCGCTCCGACCATCTCCGAGCTGATCGCCCAGGAGCGCCGGCTGACGCTGCCGCACTTCGGCTACGACGACGCGTACGCGCTCGGCGGCCTGCTCGTCGCCCTGGCCCGGGAACGGCACGCCCCGGTCGCGATCGACATCCGGCGCGGGGCCCAGCAGCTGTTCCACGCCGCGCTGCCGGGTTCGAGCGCGGACAACGACGCGTGGATCGACCGCAAGCGCAAGGTCGTCGAGCGCTACGGCGAGAGCTCGTACCTGGTCGGGACGCGGTTCCGGGCCAAGGGGACGACGTTCGACGAGGCCTCGCGCCTGGACCCGGACACATACGCCGCGCACGGCGGCTCGTTCCCGATCGCGGTCGAGGGCGCGGGCGTCATCGGCTCGGTCACGGTGTCGGGGCTGCCGCAGGCGGAGGACCACGCGCTGGTGGTCGAGGCGCTGGAACAGTTCGCGACGAAGATCAGCAGCTGATCGGGGCCGACCCCCTCCGACACGCACGGATGGGTGGGTGCCGCCACCGGCAGCACCCACCCATCCGATCTTTACGCGTCCAGCGTGTGCGCCGCGTGCGTCCAGCGAGTGCGCCGCGCGCATCCACCAGCCCGGCCAATGCGCGAATCAAGCCGAGCCCGCACCCTCGCGAATCAAATGAAGCCCGGCCCCATCAAGCCAAGTCCGGCACAGTCCAGCCCGGCACAGCCAAGCGCGACACAGTCCAGCCCGGCCCAGTCCAGCGCGGCACAGTCGAGTCCGTCCGGCGCTTGAGGACGAAGCGGCCCCCGGGCGCACCCGGGAAGGACCGCCCCCGCCCCCTACGCCCCCTTCAGCTCCTGCCGCTGCCGCCCCAGCCCCGCGATCTCGAGCTCCACGACATCCCCCGCCCGCAGATACGGCTTCGGCTCGGGCTGCCCCATCGCGACACCCGCCGGCGTGCCGGTGTTGATCACGTCGCCCGGGTAGAGCGTCATGAAGTGGCTCAGATAGCGCACGACCTCTCCGACCGGGAAGATCTGGTCGGCCGTCGTGCCGTCCTGCTTCAGCTCGCCGTTGACCCAGAGCTTCATCGGCAGGGCCTGCGGGTCGGCGATCTCGTCGGCCGTCACCAGCCAGGGCCCCAGCGGGTTGAACGTCTCGCAGTTCTTGCCCTTGTCCCACGTGCCGCCGCGCTCGATCTGGAACTCGCGCTCGGAGACGTCGTGCGCCACCGCGTATCCGGCGACGTGCGCGAGCCCCTCCTCCGCGGAGTCCAGGTAGCGGGCGGTGCGGCCGATGACGACGGCGAGCTCGACCTCCCAGTCGGTCTTCTCGCTGCCGCGCGGCACGAGCACGGTGTCCTCGGGCCCGACTACCGTGTCCGGCGCCTTGAAGAACAGGATCGGCTCGGTCGGGATCTGGGCGCCCGTCTCCGTGGCGTGGTCGTGGTAGTTCAGCCCGATGCACACGATCTTGCCGATCCGGGCGAGCGGCGGGCCCACCCGCAGCCCCTCGGCGTCGAGCGCGGGCAGCTCCCCGGGCGCAGCCGCGGCGGCCCGCACCCGGGCGACCGCGTCCTCGTCGGCGAGCAGCGCGCTGTCGATGTCGGTGACGATCCCCGACAGGTCACGCAGGGTTCCGTCCTCGTCCAGCAGCGCCGGTCGTTCCGCGCCTGGAGTACCCACACGAAGCAGCTTCAACGGTCTTTCTCTCCTTGGTCGCGTTCAGGCCCGTCGGATGGGTTACGGCCATCGCAGGCCTGTCCGATCCTCCAAGAGATCCGATCACTCCGCAAGACCCTGTTCACACACTGGACCGGCGCACTCGCGTCCCGGACTACGCCGCCGTGGCCATGGCGGCACCGGTGGCCGGCATGTCGCGGTACAGGTAGGCCCGCTCGATCGCGGTCCAGGTGGTGCTCGTGACGACGTACAGCGCGGCGGCCAGCGGCACGAAGGCGACGGTGAAGAGCGTGAAGAAGGACATCAGCGGCATCACCTTCGTCATCGCGCCCATGCCCGGGACCGGCTGTCCGTCGGGGCCTGCGGCCGGGGTGACGGGGTTGGCGGCCATCTGGCGCTTGGTCCGCCCGTAGTTGAACGTGGCGACGGCGGCGACGATCACGAACAGCCCCACGTACACGAGGCCCTGCGCGCCGAACATCCCGCCGTCCGCGAGCGCGTCGCGCCAGCGCTCGCCGAGCGGGGCGCCGAAGAGCTGGTGGCCGAGGAGTTCGTTGGCCTCGTCGCCGATCTTCGTACTGGAGAAGAGGTGGTAGAGCAGGAAGAAGGCCGGCATCTGCAGGAGGCTCGGCAGGCAGCCGGAGAGCGGGGAGACCTTCTCCTCCTTGTGCAGCTCCATGAGCGCCTTCTGCATCCGCTCAGGGCTCTTGGCGTGCTTCTTGCGCAGTGCGGCGATCTGCGGCTGGAGTCGGCGCTGCGCCTTCTGTCCGCGCGCCGCGGCCCGGGACAGGGGGTGCACGGCGAGTCGTACGAGTGCGGTGAACAGGACGATCGCGGCGGCGGTGGACGCGTTCTGGAAGAGCGGGTGCAGCACGTCGGCGAGGGCGCCGACCAGGCTGGCGAATGCGGACATGAAGGCGGACATGGATGAGCCCTCCGGGGGTCTCGTCGTGCCGGGAAGTGGATCAGCTTCGGCATGACGATCCGCGCGGGGCGCCCGTACGTACGCGCACACGGCGTACCTACCGGACGAAAAGAGGGAAGAGAGGGAGCCCTACGCGGCCGTCAGGAGGACATGGCCGGGGGCTCGGGGGCGGCGGCGCCCCTTGGCGTCGGGGTCGCGTTGCGGCAGGAACGCGGTGCGTTTCTCCCGGTCGCGCATGGCGGTACGGACCCGGGTGCGGGGCACCGGGGCGGCGCAGCGCGCGCTGATGACCGAGCAGGCGACGAGCGCCGTGCCGGCGGCCGCGGTGGCGGCGAGCGCGACGGCGGCGGAGAGGCTGCCGCCCTCGGCGAGCAGGACCTCGGTGAGGAAGAAGAGGAGGAGTCCGGCGGGCCGCAGGACCCGGGCGAGGGCGCCGCGCATGCGCTTCGTGGCGCGTGCGTCCATGGTCCCTCCCCCTTCCGCGTCTCCGGTGGCCGCGTGGTCGCGCGGCACTTCAACCGTTAACCGTTATACACGATCGGCTTCCAGGGGCATGAGGAGTCGGCGGGGCGCGAGCAGCGCGCGGCTGACCGGATTGCCGGTGTCCCTGTCGAGCCCGTCGCCGGGCCTCATCTCGATGTCCTCGGGCGGTACGGGGACGGAGCAGGCCGGGCATGTGCCGTACGCGCCCAGTTCCGTACCGCAGTCGGCGTGGACGAAGACACGCATCGGGAGGGTGCCGGGGAGGTGGTCGCGCCCCCACATCCCGAGGGTGCCGAGGACGGGCCAGAGCGCCTTGCCGCTATCGGTCAGGACGTACTCCTCGCGCGGCGGCGACTCCTGGTAGCGGCGCTTCTCCAGGACCCCGGCCTCGGTGAGGGACTGGAGCCGGGTGGCGAGGACGGCGCGCGGGATGCCGAGGTGGACGAGGAAGTCGTTGTACCGGCGTACGCCGTAGAAGGCGTCGCGCACCACCAGGAGCGTCCAGCGCTCGCCGACCACTTCGAGTGCGCGGGCCATGGAGCACTGCTGGTTCGCGTAGTCCTTGCCGAGTGCCATGGGATCACTTTACTCCTTCACGGTTCGATGAATGAACCCAGCGTGCTAGCGTCAGCGCCGTCGACACGAGTTCATTCATCGAACCCACTACGGGAAGTGCCGCGACCCGCTCGCGCAACGACCGTGCGAACCCCGGAGCGATGCCATGTCCCAGCCCGCCCAGCCCGTACGCCGCCGCCCCGCGCAACCGGCCGTCTCCCCACCCCTTCCGCCCGCTCGCCCGCGCCCCGGACCGACCCTCGCGATCACCTCCGTCGCCACCGCCGTGGCGCTGATGAACTACACCGCGCCGATGACGACACTCCCCGGCATCTCGGCCGCCCTGGCCACCCCGCCCTCCGGCCAGGCCTGGCTGCTCAACGGCACCCCGCTCGGTCTCGCCGTCGTCCTGCTGGTCGCGGGCAGCCTCGCCGACGACTACGGCAGGCGCAGACTGTTCCTGATCGGCACGCTCGCCCTCGGCCTCACCACCGCACTCGGGGCCCTGGCGACCGACACCCTCACGTTCACCCTGGCCCGGGTCGCCCAGGGCGCGGCGAGCGCCGCGATCCTGGCCACCAGCCTGGGACTGCTGGTCGGGGCGTTCCCGGCCGGCGCGGCCAGGATCAGGGCGACGGGGATCTGGGGCGCGTTCGTGAGCGCGGGGATCGCGCTCGGCCCGCTGCTGGCGGGGTCGCTCGGCTCCGTCGACTGGCGGCTGACGTACGTCGTGCTGGGCCTCGCCGCCCTCCTCACGGCCGCCTTCGCCTTCCGTACGCTCGACGAGTCCCGGGCCCCGCGCGGCGGCCGCCCGGACCTGGCGGGCGCGGCGGTGCTGGGCCTGTCGATGACGGCGCTGCTGACCGCGCTGACGCTCGGCCGGGACGGCTGGCTGCGCGCCCCCGTCGCGCTGCTGCTGCTCGCCGCCGTCGCACTGGCCCTGGTGTTCCTCGCGGTGGAGCGCCGGGCGGCGGCCCCGCTGATCGATCCGGCGCTGCTGCGCAGCCGCCCCTTCCTGGCCTCGTCGGCCGGCGGGCTGTTCACGGGCCTCGCGGTGATCGGCCTGTTCAGCTTCCTGCCGACGCTGCTCCAGCGGGCGCTCGGGCTTTCGACGATCGACGCGGCATGGCTGTTCCTGCTCTGGTCGGGCACCGCGTTCGTCGTGGCCCTCCAGTCGCGCCGGCTGGCCGGCCGGGTGCCGGCCCGCCACCAACTGGCCGCGGGCTTCGTCCTGCACGCGGTAGGGGTGGTGTCCCTGCTGGGCACGCTGGACGCCGGAGGGCGTCCGGACGCGGCGGTGTGGCTCCGGCTGATTCCGGCCCTGGTCGTGTCCGGCGCCGGCAGCGGTCTGCTGAATGCCGCGCTCCCCCGGCTGGCGATCGAATCGGTGCCGCAGGAGCGGGCGGCGATGGGTTCGGGCGCGAACAACACCGCCCGCTACATCGGCTCGTCGGCGGGCGTCGCCGTGACGATCGCCGTCGCGACGACGGGCTCGGGCGCGGACGGCGCGATGCTGCTGTCGGTGGGGCTGGCCCTGGTGGCGACGGTCAGCGTGCTGCTGCTGCGGGACCGGACCTGACCACGCGCCCTCATCCCGCGGGAACGAGCTGTTCCCCATCGATCTCGTCCCCATCGATCTCGTCCCGCGCGAGCACCTCGTCGTCCGGCCGCTCGTCGTGCTCGCGCGGCCCCGCGTACGTCACCGCGAGCGCGACCGCCAGATTGGCGCCCAGCGCGACGATGCCGGCGTTCACACCCCACACCGGGTCGTTCTCCGTGAACACGAACCCGCACACCACACCCACCCCGACGACCAGCCCGCTCATCGCCCCGAGCAGGGTCAGCCGCCGCCACATCAGCCCCAGCAGCACCATGGGGAGCAGCTGCGCCATGCCCTCGTACGAGATCAGCGAGAGCCGCACGAGGGTGTTCGGCGCGGTGTACGTGAGCAGCAGGGCCAGGCCTCCCGCGACCACGACGACCAGCTGAGCCGCACCCTTCTGCCGCTGCTCCCACCGCGGTACGAGCGAGAGCACACTGCGCCCCCACATCGTCCCGATGACCAGCATGAAGACGGCCATCGGCACGATCGAGGAGAGCGCGGCGGCGACGCCGATGATCCCGACCGACCAGGCCGGCAGCGAGTCCACGACCAGCTTGAAGAGCGCCAGGTTCGACTCGGCCCCGACGAGCCCGGGAACGACGAAGAGCGCCGCCATGCCGAGCAGCATCGGGACGAAGAGCAGGATGTTGTAGGCGGGCAGCCACATCGCGTTGCGCCGGAGCACGTCGGCGTTCTTCGCACCGAGGTAGCCGGCCACGGTGGTCGGGAAGATCACGACGGTGAGGGAGTTGAGGAAGGAGGTGGTGATGAACCAGGCCTGCCCGAGGCCGCTGTCCCCGTGCCCGGGGAAGGTCAGCCACTCGCTCTTCTCGGTGACGAGCCGGTCGAGGAAGGGCCCGTAGCCGTCGAAGTAGTGCAGTGGTACGTAGATCGCCAGGAAGCCGAGCGTGGCGATGACCATCACGTCCTTCAGCACGGACACCCACGCGCTGCCGCGCAGCCCGCTCACCACGACGAAACCGGTGGTGACGGCGAAGGCGATGAAGTAGGCCCAGTTCAGGCTGATGGCACCGTAGGAGATCGTCGAGACGACGACGCCCATGCCGGTGATCTGGAGCTGGATGTACGGGAGCAGGAAGACGGTCGCGAGGACGGCGACGAGCGCGCCGAGCCAGGGCCGGCCGAAGCGGTGGGCCACCATGTCGGTGATCCCGACGAGTCCGTGCTTGCGCGCGTATGCCCAGAGCATGGGCCCGACGACGTAGCCGACGGCGTAACCGCAGGACATGTACGCGACCACGTACAGGACGGGCGCCCCGTAGTTGTAGCCCCAGCCGGCGGCGCCGAGATAGCTGAAGCTGGTGTAGCCCTCACCGGCCATCAGCACCCAGATGAAGACGGTCCCGAGGCTGCGCCCGCCCACCGACCATTCGGCGAGCCCGCCGCGCTCGGGCCCGCGACGGCCGCGCACGGCGAGCAGCCCGAGAGCGACGGTGGCGACCATGAAGACCCCGAAGACGGAGGTCGCGACGGCGGCGTTCACCGGCGGTCACCCCGCCGGGTCAGCCATACGGCGACGGGGGTCAGCAGGGTCGCCCCGAGCAGCCAGAAGAAGAGGAACGGCAGTCCGAGAACGACGGGATCGACCCGGTTCACGAACGGCAGCGCCCCCAGGTAGAGCACGTAGGGAACCAGCAACCACAACAACTGCGGACGTCGTCTGAGCACGTCGGAGAATTTTACGACCTCACCCGCACGACCTCGCCGCCCCACGACCTCACCCGCACGACCTCGCCACCCCACGACCACACCCACACGACCCTCGCCGCCCCACGACCACACCCGCGGCGGTCAGCGCCCCCGCACATCCGTCAGCTTCCCCCACACCACCAGCCGGTACCGGGAGGTGAATTCGGGCGTGCACGTCGTCAGCGTCAGATAGGACCCGGCCGCCCGGTAGCCCACGTACGGCTTCACATTGCTGCGCGGCACGGCGGCGACGACCCCTCCGTCGCCCGGCTGGGTCCGGGCGAGGGTCTTGTCGACGGTGTACGTGTAGACGGCGCCCCGGGTCTCGACGGTGATCCGGTCGCCGGACCGCAGGCGGTTGATGTAGCGGAAGGGCTCGCCATGGGTATTGCGGTGCCCGGCGAGCGCGAGGTTCCCGGGACCGCCGGGCTGCGCGGTGCCTGGGTAATGACCGACGTACCCCTTGTCGAGGACGCCGCGCTTGCTGATGCCCTGGGCAACGGGCGCGGTCAGCCCGATGCGCGGGATACGGATGACGGCGTACGCCTGGGACCGCCGGGGCGCGGACGCGGCGGCGGGAGCGTCGCCGTCCGCCGCCCCCACGGCAGGGCTGTCGTCCGCCGGCTCCTGGGACACCTCCGCCGCCGGCGGATCCGACGCCCCGGCCTCCTCGGGCTCGTCCCAGTCCCGCTGGAGGGCCTGCACGGTGTCGGCGGCCTCGGCGCGGGCCTGCCGGTTGGTCCACCACAGCTGATGGGCGACGAGCAGCAACAGGACGACGCCGAGGGTCACCACCAGCTCCGCGCCCGTCCACAGCCCGCGCGCGGCCAGCCGCCTCCCGCGCCTGTCCCGCTGCACCACCACCGGTATCCGCTCACGTATCCGCTGACGCACGGCCCGCACGATAGGCGCAAGGCCCGTAACTCACCAGGCCCGGAACAGGCCTCCGTACAGCACCCCTCCGTACAACACCTCGACGGCAGTACCGTGTGGTTCATGCGCCCCGACACGCCTGCCGACCACACCACCGAAGCCGAGCGCCTGCTGCGCACCGCGGCGCAGTACCCCGAGGACCACGAACCGCTGCTCCTCCAGGCGGCGGCCCATCTGGAACTCGCCGGGGACCGCGCCCGCGCCACCACGCTCTACGACGCCCTGCTCAGCGACCCCGACACCGAACACCCCCACTTGGTGAAGGCGCTCAACGCCGCCAACCTGTGGGAGTACGGCCACGAGGCCGAAGCTCGCGCGATCATCGACGGAATCCGTGCGGCCGGCCCGCTGGAGGCGGCCCCCTGGGAGATCGCGGCCGAGACCCTGGAGGCCCACGACGAGCTGGAGTCGGCCCACGACTACTTCTCCACGGCCCTCACCCTGCTCATCGCCCCGGGCGAGGAGGTCCCGTACGCCACCCAGTCGCTGCTGACCGGCCGCCACCGGGTACGCCGCCTGATGGGCGTCACGCACGACGCCTGGGACGAGCTGGCCGACGCCCTCCACACCGCGGCGGTCCCGCTGGACGAACTCCACGACCCGAAACGGCTGTGGGCGCTCGGCTCCTCGGACCCGGGCGAGCTCCGGGCCGAGATCACCCGCCTCCGCGCCGAACTGGGCACGTATCGCACGGCCCTGTCCCGCCCGTTCCCGGTGGCGGTGCTCCACTGGCCGGAGCCCGAACTGCGCGAGCTCCTCACCGCGTACCCGGGCCTCGGCAGCGAGTACGCATCCCACCCGGACCACCTGGCCCGCCTGGAGGCGGCCCTGCGCGACCTCCATGCGGCCGGGACCCCGAACCTCGGCATCGTGACGGGCACGGTCCCGTCGTACGAGGCGTTCGCCGCCTCCGAGGCCGCCTCCCCGTCCGACCCGGACCTGCTCCCCCAGTACGCGACGACCCTGGCGGCCCGCGGGCGCGCGGTCCCGTGGCCCCCGGCGAGGAGCGCGGCGTGCTGGTGCGGCTCGGGGCGGTCTTATCGGGACTGCCACGGGGGCGCTTAGTCGTCGTACGGGGCGGGGCGGGGGCCGGCCGCGCCCGCCCCGATCAACCCGTGTCCCTGCCCGCCCGGCCTGCGTACCCTGCCGCCATGCCCGAACTCCAGCGCCTGCGCCCCGACCACGCCCCGGCCCTCCTCGCGTTCGAGCGGGAGAACCGCGCCTTCTTCGCAGCCTCGGTGCCGGACCGCGGCGACGACTTCTTCACCCACTTCGCCGCCCACCTCGCGGAACGCCTCGCCGAACAGGCCACGGGCGCCTGCCACTTCCACGTGCTGGTGACGGAGGACGGCGAGGTGCTGGGTCGGTTCAACGTGGTGGACGTGGCGGACGGTTCGGCCGAACTGGGCTTCCGCCTGGCCGAGAAGGCCACGGGCCGGGGCCTGGCGACGGACACGGTCCGCCAGTTGCTCACGCTCTGCACCACGGCCTACGCCCTGACGACGCTGCGCGCGGGGGCCACCGTCACGAACACCGCGTCACGGTCGGTCCTGACGCGGACGGGGTTCGTCCTCACGGGAGAGGAGCTGGTGCTGGTCGGGGAGCGGGGGGTCGGGTACGTACGGGAGTTGGCCGCCGGGCCGTCCGGACATGCCTGACGCCGTGATGCCGAGATCTTGACGCATGGCCTCCTGCATCACGCCGATGAGATCCCACACCTGCATCACCTCGGCGTGCACCCCCTGCCACTTCTCCTGATCCAGTTCGGATTCCTCGTGAAGAGCAGCTATCCCCTTACGGGCGTCGGCGAGTGCCACGCGGACCTCATGGCACGGCCCCAGGACGGAGTCGGGGATCAGCATCTGCGCCTGTGCATAGACGTCCTGGAACTCAAGCCGGGCGGCTTCGATGGCCCCGTCCTCATCCAGCGGACCCCCGCTCCGCAGAGCGTGGACGTCTTCCATCATCAGAATCCGATACCGGCGGACGGCGGAGTTCAGAACGACGTACGTCTCCCGTCGCCGTTCCAGGTTCTGCTGAGCCTCTTCGAAGTGGCGCTTGCCCTGCTCGGCTCGTTGCTGAAGTTCGAACTCCTGGAGCCGGGCTCGCGAACCCACCCACGTGGTGGTGATCGGGGCCAACAGCGTGCCCGCCACACCGACTGCCGCCACCAGCAGCGCTATGACCCCGGCGTCCATCTCTCCCCCGCTCAGAACGTCGCATCAGCCATCAATGTCAGTCCCCCTTGATACAACTGCATACATACGTATCGCAATGAGGGGGACGCGGCCATGGCCAGCCATGCTCAGGAGGAAGCGGCGCCCGTTGCCGGACTTTACGAGACGCTGATCACCCGGCGGCTCCAAGAGCGAATGAAGCAGCTCGATGCCGCGGGTTGGCGTGCTATCGATGCTGTGGTGGGAGTCGAGTCCGCGCCTCACGTCTTGTCCCGACACATCGCGAGCACTGTTCGTCGGGTGCTTCAGGGCCTCCAACCAGCAGAGCAGGTCGTTGCGGCGAACCACATCCTCGAATCACTCAACACCATTGAGGGCGCCACTGAGTGGGTCGACCTGGTCATCGAGGGCCCCCGGCAGCTTCTCGCCGTAGCAGAGCAAGAAGCTCCGGGCGTCTACGCGATACGACCGCACACTCCCCTGTCCGACACTGCTCTGATCACCAACTCACCCGACGACCCAAGTTTGGGCTTTGAACTCCGGGCGGAACTGGCCACGGCGGACCGTGTAGATCTGCTCTGCGCTTTCGTGAAGTGGCATGGTCTGCGGGTTCTTGAGCAAGCGCTGACATCCGCGCGCGATCGTGGCGTCCCCATCAGGGTTCTCACGACGACGTACATCGGGGCAACGGAGCGTCGCGCCCTCGACCGGCTGGTTCGCGAGTTCGGCGCCAAAGTGAAAGTGAACTACGAACTCCGCTCGACTCGCCTCCACGCGAAGGCGTGGCTGTTCCGGCGAGAAAGTGGCTTCGACACCGCGTACGTCGGGAGCTCCAACCTTTCCAAGGCTGCACTCCTCGATGGCCTCGAATGGAACGTACGGCTGTCATCGATCGCCACCCCGTCGGTTCTGCGCAAGTTCGAGGCAACCTTCGACGCCTACTGGAGCGAGCGCTCCTTTGAGTCGTACGACCCCGATCGCGACGCACAGAGATTGGACGAGGCGCTCTCTCACGCGGGTGGCCCTGGCGGCCAGCAGGGCAGCAATATCATCACGCTCTCTGGGCTGGAAGTACGTCCGTACCCTCACCAACGCGACATGCTGGAACGCCTGGAGGTCGAGCGCACCGTTCACGGGCGGAACCACAACCTCCTCGTCGCAGCAACCGGTACGGGCAAGACTGTGATGGCGGCCCTGGACTACAAGCACCTGCGACACAAGCTTGGCCGGGATCTCCGTCTGCTCTTCGTGGCGCATCGAAAGGAGATCCTGGAGCAGTCCCTGCGGGTGTACCAGAACGTGCTGGTCGATGCGAACTTCGGTGAGCTCTTCTTCGGTGGCGAGGTGCCCGAGGACTGGAACCACGTCTTCGCGAGTGTTCAGTCACTCAACGCACGCGCCCTGGAACGCCTCGCTCCAGATCACTTCGACGTCATCGTGATCGACGAGTTCCACCACGGCACTTCGCCGACCTACCGAAGAATCGTGGACCACTTCGCCCCACAAGAGCTGCTCGGTCTCACCGCCACCCCAGAGCGGATGGACGGACTGAACGTCCAAGATGAGTTCTTTGACGGCCGAATCGCAGCCGAGATGCGGCTGTGGGAAGCACTTGAGAACGAGCTGCTGAGTCCGTTCCACTACTTCGGTGTCACCGACAGCACCGATCTCAGCACCCTCGCGTGGAAGCGGGGAGCGTACGACTCGAGGGCTCTCAGTAACCTCTTCACAGGTAACGACGCCCGGGCCAGGCTCGTCGTCAAGGCTGTGAAGGACAAGGTCGCCGACCCCGGGACTATGCGGGCTCTGGGCTTCTGCGTCTCGGTAACACATGCCCAGTTCATGGCTGAGGTCTTCAGACGCGCCGGCCTCAACGCCGTCGCGCTCTCCGGCGACACCCCCAAGCACGAGCGCAAAGCGGCGCTCGAAGAACTCCGCGCCGGGACGCTGCAAGTCATCTTCTCTGTAGACCTGTTCAACGAGGGACTCGACATTCCCGATGTCGACACCCTCCTTCTCCTGCGACCGACCTCAAGCGCCACGGTGTTCCTTCAGCAGCTGGGACGTGGGCTGCGCCGTACCGAGAGCAAGGCTGTACTCACCGTCCTCGACTTCATCGGTCAGCACCGCAAGGAGTTCAGGTTCGAGGAGCAGTTCCGCGCCCTGACCAACCTGACGCGAAACCGTCTGCTCTCCAACATCGAGGACGACTTCCCCCAGCTGCCATCTGGCTGCCAGATCATCCTTGAGACCAAGGCCAAGGCGCTGATCCTCGACAACATCCGCAACCAGATCGGTGTCAACGTCACCCAGCTCGCTCGCGAGGTTGCCGCCTACGCCGAGCCTCGGCTCGCGGACTACCTCAAGGAGAGCGGCCGAGAGCTCAAAGAGCTCTACCGGGGCAACGGAAACTCCTGGACCGGCCTTCTCCGCCGCGCCAAGCTCCTCGATACGACCGCCCCCGACGGCGAGGCAGCGCTCCTGAAGCGCGTATCAGCGTTCCTCCATGTCGACGACCGGGCACGCGTCTCTGCGTACACGAAGCTCCTCGTCGACGACGCCTCCGCGTATGACCAGCTCACAGCTCAGGAACAGGCTTACGCGCGCATGTTTTTCTTCTCCCTCTGGCCATTGGGCGGCGATTTCACGAGCTACCAAGAGGGCTTCGACACTCTGCGCGTCCAGGGTGCCTTTCGAGACGAGCTCCGCCAGGTACTGGCCCACGTCCTCGACCTAGCCGATCACCTGCCGCTTCCGCTGCTCGGCACCCATGCCGATCTCCCCTTGGCAGTACACGCCTCGTACAGCCGCGAAGAGATCCTCCCTGCCCTCGGCCAGTCCACAGTGGACGGCTTCATGCCCGGGCACTTCCGCGAGGGCGTGAAGTGGTGCGAGAACATCGAGACGGATGCTCTTCTCATCACGCTGGAAAAGGACGAGAAAGATTTCTCGCCCGAAACCCGGTACAAGGACTACGCGCTGAACGAGTCCGAGTTCCATTGGGAGTCCCAGAACCAAACGTCAGACACGTCCCCGACAGGCCTTCGCTACCAGACACACAGAGAGAAGAGCACTCAGGTGCTCCTCTTCGTCCGCCGCTACAAGAAGACAGACATCGGAGGCCCTCAGCCCTGGATGCTGCTTGGGCCAGCCGATTACGTCACGCACCAGGGCAGCAAGCCCATGGCAATCACTTGGAAGCTGCGTCACGAAATGACAGCGGACGTCTGGACGTACTCAGCAATCGCCGCGGGGTGACCCCTGGCCTACGAGCTCCTACACAGTGAGGGGTGAGACTTCGAGGAGCACGTTCGAACTCCGAGTCTCACGCTTCGCTAGTGGGTCAACAGGCTAGCGGTCGCCTGGACGGTGTCGCTCCCGTGCTCTCGATGGCCGAGCCGTCCGGCCAGGGGACGCCAGTTCCTGAGGTGCGCGGTACCTGGCGCTCGTGCATGGCCTGTGCGGCGTTCTGCGGTAATCCCCGAACTCACGCGCCAATGAACTTAGTTGTGCGGTACTTTGGGCGCCGCTAAGTCGCCGTCTCCCGCATTCGGGAGCTGACATGTGTCGTCGTCGCCCCCATCGGGGTGCTGACACAAGAGGAGAAGCCTTGTCCAGCAAGGACTACACGTACGACATCCCGGACCACCCGATTGAGTACATCAAGGTGGACCCGACGGCTATCAGGTTCGACCCCCGCGCGCAGCGCAACCTCAACAAGACTCGTGCGCAGGCCATCGCTGAGAAGCTGGTCCCCACTGCTCTCGGGACGCCGATTCTCTCGCAGCGCGAGGACGGTCTGTACGCAGTGGACGGCATGCATCGCGTCTATGCGTGCCAGCTCATTCTGGCCGGGAAGGTCTCGGTCTCGGAGGCGGTTCGCGAGGCTGTCCAAACCATCACCTGTGAGGTCCACTCTGACCTCTCGATGGCCAACGAGGCGTCCCTGTTCATCATCAAGAACAAGGAATCCTCGAAGGTCGGACCGAACGACGAATTCAGGATTGGCGTGATGGCGGGGCATCCCCTCTTCGTGGACACCAACAACGTCCTGGAAAAGCACCAGCTCAAGGTTGGCAGTAGCTCCGCTCATGGCGTGCGCGGCATCAAGGGAATCCTCAGCATCGTCATGGACCAGGGCCCTGAGATCCTGGACCAGTCGCTCACCATCGCCGAGGACGCTTGGGGCCGCACCTCAGACACGTGGCACGCTGTCACCATCGGGGGCATCGCCACGGTGATGTCCAAGCACCCTGAGTTGAAGCCCGCGGAGTTGGCGGAGAAGCTCAAGCGCCAGGGTGACCCGACTGCGTTCAAGGCGAAGATTCAGACCATCGCTACCAACAACAACACCCGCGCCGACGGCACCAAGGGCCGCCTCAAGGCCGCTCACTTGGCCGTTGCCTCCGCATGGAACGCTAATCGTCGCGTTAACCGCATCCCGCTCCCGAACATCTTCGAGTAGCCCAACGGACATAGTGCCCCCTCACGCCTACGGCGTGGGCGGGGCACCGCGTTGACTTCCAGCCTTTGCTGGTCCGCGGACACGCCTTTCCCTTGGCGACCCGGCCGCCCCGCCGACCTCAGCTCTGCTTCAGTGCAACTCGCCTTCGCGCACCGATCCGACAAAGTACGCCCAAGCCCCGGTGCCGACGTGGAAGTGGCCGTCGCTCGGACGCTTACTGTCACGCACGAGGGTGTCGACGGTGGTGAAAGCAGCCTCAACGCACTCCGTGCCGCTACCACCGCTGTAAGACGACTTGAACCACTGGGCATCTTCGTGATCCATCACAGCTCCTCGCAAACGTGGTTCAGGAGCGCGGCAGAGGACTCGAGGTCCAGTGCCTGCGCCCGCAAGTACTCGAACGCCAACTTATAGCGTTCGAGTTCCTGCGGCTTCTCCATGAACAGCCCGCCACCGATGATGTCCACGTAGACCACATCGAGTTCAGGCGTTGAACCACCCAGGATGACGAAGCTGCCAACCGCCGCGGCATGTGCACCTGCCGCGAACGGCAGGATCTGAATCGTGACGTTGGGCTCGGTCGAGGCGGTGAGTAGGTGTTGCAACTGGTCGCGCATGACCGAGGGGCCTCCGACCATTCGTCTGATGACGGCCTCATCGATCACTGCCCAGAGGTGCGGAGGCTCGTCGCGCGTAAGAAGTTCCTGGCGCTTCATCCGGATATCGACCATGTGATTGATCTCTTGGTCAGTGCATCTCATCTCTGAAGCGCGGTGAACTGCCTCTGCGTACGCTCGCGTCTGAAGCAACCCGGGAACGTACATGCAGGCGTAGTGCCCCTCGCTCACCACCTCGTCCTCGAGGGTGAGCATGAGGTTCATGGACTCGGGGATGGGATCAGCGAGGGAGCGCCACCAGCCCTGGATGCGAGCCCCCTTGGCCAGGCCGACCAGTGAATCTCGCTCCTGGTCAGAGGCGCCGTACTCTCGGCAAAGGGCGTCTACAGCCGGCCACTTAACCGTTCCCTCCTTCGTCTCATACCGGCTCAGAGTGGCTTTTGAGATGCCTACGCGGGCGCCTGCATCCTCCAAAGTGAGGCCCTTCGCCTCGCGGAGTCGACGCAGATCGGCTCCCAGTTGGCGCCTGCGCGTTGTCGGTCCAGCTGGCATGTCTTCGGCCCTTCAAGTCGGTCTCCGAGAGGGTGCACGGGGATGAGTCTTGCAGGCAAGGTGGCGCACGCCGGGGGCGTGTGCCAACGAGGCGCGCCCCCGAAAAGGCAGAGTGAGAGTTCCATTTTGAGAGTTTCACTGTCACCGTATGGAGTGTGGCGGGTGCACTGGGCGACCGTCGGGCAGCGCGAAGGGTGACCGGAATGAGTGGGTGCCGCTTTGGTGTCGAGCGTAAGAGGTGGGAACTGCCGTTCCTGGCTGAGGCGGAGGAGCTTGCCGGCCTGCGCCGAGTGATGCGTCTCCACCTTGAGCTATGGGGGCTCTCGTCGATGGCCTACGCGGCTCAGGTCTGCGTAACTGAGCTCACGAGCAACGTGATCAAGCACGTGGGCGCGGGGACCTCGGCCTGCCTGGCGGTAAGCATGAACGGGGGTTGCCTGCGTATTGAGGTGCACGACTCCGACGGGCAGCGACTTCCGACATTGATCAGGACGGCCAGCCTGGACGAGCTAGGGCGGGGCATGCAGTTGGTGGAGGGAGTGGCTGCCCGGTGGGGAGTGATCGTGCGTGGCGTCTCCAAGACGACATGGTGTGAACTCGCCACAGGTTTGCAGTCGGCCGACGGCCATGTCGCTGATGAACAGGTGGCCAAGGCGGAAGCACTTCTGGGCCTCTGCGGGTTGGGGGAGCGCCGGGAGCCTTCCCAGCTCAGGCGCATGAGTGTGAAGGAAGCCGCGGAGGCAGCCACCGGCTTGATCACGGACCTTCTACTCTGGCTGAGGGCGCATGGCTACGATGCTGACGAGGCGCTTGACCGTGCGCAATTCCTCTTCGAGGTTGAATCCGAGGCGGAAGGGGCGGCGTGAGTCGTCGTGGGCGTAGCACTCGGCCGTACGGCCCGACCGGCGAAGCGGCCGAGCGGTAGCCCGCCGCAGATCCCCTACACCCCCGGAGTCGCGCGCCCCCGCCCCGGCCGAACAGCGAGCCAAGCCCTGATGGTGCTCTCCCGCCAGGCGGGCGAGCGGCCGAACTGATCGTCGGGGTGAGGTAAGTCCGTTGGCCTGAGGCGGAGTTCGTCGGTCACGCGTGTGCGCTTGAGATACAGGCGGACGGCGGCTGCCGTGATCCCCGCGCTCTGCGCGACACCCCCGGTGTCGCGCAGTCGCTCGGGTGGGCTGTCCGTGCCTCTCCTCTGTCTCCGCGGAGTGGAGGCGAAGATACCGAGCGGTTGGCGGCCGGCGGCGGCGCCCCTGTCATACCTCGCTGATTCGCTTCGTACTTGCCCCCTCCACGGGATCATTCTCGTTTCGGAAGTCGCCCGTACCCCGGCCTTCTGCCGTACCTCCCGTCATGCGCCTGGTGCTTACACCCTGGCCTGCCCTCCCTCCCTCCCTCCCCTGGACAGTGATGCGCCGTGTTCTCGGCGCGGCCCCGTGCCGCGTCCCTCAGCCATGCCCGGCCCCTGATTGGCAACCCGTCCCTGGCCCGTTCCAGGAGATCTCCACGACCGCCTCCCGGCATGCACAGCCGCGGGCGTGGTTACGTGCCGTGGTGTGGCTGGTCGAGGAGGCCGGGCTCCATCCGAGGGCCGGTGAGGCGACGTTACGTATCGCCCGGGACCTGGCCGGGCGGATGGACTACATCGCGGGGACTGTCCTGTACGACCTCGACGGAACGGCCGCGCGCTGCGGTCTGTCCAGGGCGACGGTCAAGCGTCACGTCGGATATCTGCGGGAGTCGGGGGCGCTGGTCTGGGTACGCCACGGGTCGCGACGCAATCTGCGGCTTGCCGGTCGTCCGTACGCGGGTACGGCGACGATCTACGCGGCCACCATCCCGTACGCCTACGACCGGACGCACGGCAACCGAGTCGACGGTCAGGGGTTCGAGGCCCGGGTGGTCGCGGTGCCGGTGCCGCCCGTGCACACCCCCGCGGCAGACGGTCCCGGCAGCCGGGTGCGTGAGCCCCAATCTCTCGCCGCCCGCCCCCGCAAACCCGTAGCTGAGGCAGACGAGAGGTGTAAAGACACCCCGCGCAGGCGCGCGAGGCCACGAGCCACCTCTCGCCCCAGAACCTCGACGCCGAGGAGCCCGCTACAAGTCGCCGCCGACATCCGGATCGCCGCTCAGGTCCGGCCGCACGTCCCTTGGACCCAAAGCGAGGGGTTACGTCGACTCGCTCACGCGCTGCGGCCATTGATCGACCAGGGCCTCGACGCCCACGACATCGCCGCCGAGCTGACGTCCTGGTGGCTCGCCTGGCGTCCTGCGCGCCCCGCCGCGTACATCACCGCGCAACTCCGTGACCGGATTGCTGTCGCTCCGGACGAAGACCAGCCGGCCGAAACTGCCCACCCGCACACCGCCGAGCCCACCGGAAACCCCGCATGGCAGGCATGGCTTCGACAACGCGCCACGGCAACGGCGTTCCACGAACCGCAGCGCACCGACGACGACCGCCGCCACGCCCGCCTCTACGGCTGGGACCAATGGGCGGAGATCGCTAACCACTACGCCACGAACCCCGACGACGCCCTGGACCTCTACGGCACCCGCCTGTGCGGCTATGCGGTCAAACGCGCTGCAGGAGGTTGAGCGAGGCGGTGAAACAGATGCGTGGTGACACCACACCGGCTCCCGGTCGGTCTTGCAGGCTCGACTTCAAGGCTGCATGGACCGACTTCGTCGGATCAGTACGCGTCGGCAAACCGAGCCGTTGCATCGGCGGCTTGGTTGCGCCGTCAGCCGAGCACTTCAACTGCTCCCGTCACGGACTCGACGAACCTGATCATCTCCAAGTGGTAGTCGCTCTTCGCCGCGTCAGGGAAGCGAACGTTGTGACGGTAGTAGCGGTGGAACGCGATGATCAGCGCCGCATGGATGATCTCAGCAGGAAGGGCACGCCTGTCTTCCTCTGCAAGAGGGCAGGCCCGCTCGTAGCCCTCGACCAGTGCCTCCAGGCGTGGCGCCGCGAGTACACCGTCCTCCTGCGCAAGGCCCACTGCTGCCATCCCGAGGTCCAGCAGCGGGTCATCCAGGGACACGGTCTCCCAGTCGAGAACGGTGAGGCTTCCATCGGCCCCCACGATGATGTTGTCGTCGAAAAGGTCGCCATGCGTGATCGTCCTTGGCCGGTGGCTCACCGCTTCGACGCGGTAGACACGGGCGAGCTGATCAACGAGCCAGTCGGCGAAGCGCCGGTCCGCGAAACCCGTGTTGAGAGCCTCGTGGTCGGCGGAGAGGCGCCGGGTGCCGACAGGGATGTCGGTCAGGCCGGGTGACTGAGGCGGGAGTGCGTGAAGTGCGGCGAGGATTCGGCCGGCTTCGGGAAGCAGCGCCACAGGCAGTGGCTGTTCCACCGTGCCGTCGGCCCACGCCTTCAAGATCACCGGGTGATCGCCGAAGTGGGTGATAGCCGATCCGTCAGTGCAGGCACGACCGCGACAGTCGGTACGCCCAGGAGGAACAGCGCGTGCGTATGAGCAGCGAGGCGCTCGGCGCTGGCCGTGTCGTGGTTGTCGAGAATGGTGAGGACGAACTCGTCGGCGGCGCTGGTGATGCGGAAGCTGGAGTTCGCTGCTCCCCCGGCAAGCGGAGCAAGCCGAGGAATCTTCAGCCCGTAGCGCTCCAGGCGCCCTTCCCGTGCGCTTCGGGGACGGGAACTTGCTGCTCTCGTACGGGCGATGGCGGCTGCTCCGCCGCCTGCGGTCGTGGTGACCTCGCCTTGCCCGCAGGGTCCTTCATCGGGAACGTGGGCTATATTTGATCTTGAGGGCGCGGACCGTTTCGGCGGTGCGGTTGCCTGTGCGTTGGTCGTCCAAGGAAAGATGCCCCGCTTCCTGCGGGGAGATGCAGGTGCAAGGCCTGCCCAGCGCTCCATGTGAAAGGCCCCGTTCCTGCCGCGGCAGGAACGGGGCCTTTTGCATGGGCTGCCGGTCACTGCTCGGGTGGTGGGGTAAGCCGGTCGCGGTCGGCATCCGCTCCAAAACCACGACGGCATCCTCCTCCGCCGAGGCTCCCAAACCCTCCCGATCAGACACTGTTGCCCCCGGAAGCAGCTCACCGCATGGTGGGGTGACGCGGATGCGGGAGGGCACGTGGAAGAGTCACAGTGGGACCAGCGGCGGATCTCGACCAGCGGCAGGACTCTGCGATGGCCCAGAGCGTTACTCGTATTCGCCCTTGTCGATCTGGCCTGGGAGATCGTCAAAGCCAACCTGAACGCAGGCGTCCGTGACGACTGGCCGTGGCGGCTCACCGTGCTGGACGCCTCGACATGCGCAGCCGTAGTAGCTCTCCTGGCCGGCATCGTTGTGACGCGGGCTCAGCTCTCCCAGACCATGCAGCCCGTGCTGAGTTGGTCCGGGGTCAGAGGGCGCAGTGGCGAACTGGCCGATTCGCTGAGGACGGTCTCCGTGGTCAATGCGGGCGGGGGCAGAGCCGTGGTGCGATCCATCGCCTACCGGATCCAGGCATCCTCGGCGTGTTCGGACAGTGCCGTCATCCCCTCCGGCTGGGTTTCCCGGCCCACAGCCATCGCATCGCTGGCCTCGCTGGGACTCAACGGGGGCGACGACTACTTCATGCTGCACCTCGGTTCGGGTGCGGCCGTGCCGATGACCAATGTCAGGAAGGAAGGTACGGAGCTGCTGGCCCTCGGCCCCAAGGCTCTTGAGAAGCTCTCCGTATTGGACATCAGAATTCAGGTCGTAGATGTTCTGGGAGACGTCTATGAAAGGGACTTGCAGTGCATTCGACCGAGTTCCGCGGCCGCCCGAGTAAGGGTTGTCTGATCGCTGAACGGTTGATCAGCCGGTTCTGTGCGTAGTAGGTTCCGCTCGGTTGCGCGTCAGCGCCTGCCCCGGACGAGATGTGCGCCGTACCCGGCCTGCCAAGACGACGCTCTCAGGAGACGTCATGGCCCGAAGTACGCACCTCGTCGATTTCGGGTCCGCGGCGCCCGAGCCCGGCGTACTGGACGTCAACTGGATCCACGGATCGCCGTCGGCAAAGCACAACAACGATCCCGACATCCAGGTGCACGCATACGACGAGCACACGTTCATCCTGCGCCAGAACATGGCGGTCAATTATGAGGCGCCGTTCCTGTTCCTGATCTTCGGGAATGCCCGAGCCGTGCTCATCGACACCGGAGCCACCGAGTCCGCCGAGTTCTTTCCGCTGCGCCGGGTCGTCGACGAAGTGATCGGACGGTGGCTGGCCGAGCACCCCCGGGACGACTACACGCTGCTCGTCCTGCACACCCACGCCCACGGCGACCACATCGCGGGCGACGCCCAGTTCGCAGACCGCCCCCACACGACCGTGGTGCGGGCGGACTTGGACAGCGCCTGGGAGTACTTCGGATTCGACGACGCCCCCGACCGGGTGGCCCGGGTCGACCTCGGCGGACGGGTGCTGGAGTGCCTCGCCACGCCCGGCCACCACGAGGCGGCCGTCACGTACTACGACCCGCACACCGGTTTTCTGCTCACCGGCGACACGGTGTATCCCGGGCGGCTGTACGTAGTGGACTGGGCCGCCTTCGGCAGAACCGTCGACCGCTTGATCGCCTTCGCCGGTACCCGACCGGTGACCCATATCCTCGGCTGCCACATCGAGATGACCAACGAGCCCGGTGTGGACTATCCGGTCCTGACCACCTACCAGCCGGACGAGCCACCGTTGCAGATGACCACAGGCCAGCTGCACGACATCCGCGCAGCGATCGACGAGATCGGCAAGACCGGCGCAAACGGCGAGACCGGCGCGAACGGCGACCGGCTCGGACGGTACGCCTTCCCCGGATTCGTCATCTGCCGCCTCGGCGCGTAGGCAGTGCTCCCTGCGCCGGGCCACAGCGGCGCGAAGGCGAGCGGCAGGTCCCGCACGGGCGCTCAGTCCGAGGTGCGGATCGCGGCGAGGCTCGAACCCTGGGCGTATACGAGGCGGTTGGCCGTGAGGAAGAACGGGGGCCCGCTGGTGGTGCGTCGCCAGGTGATCTTTCCGTAGACGTCGACCGCGATGAGCTCGCCCCTTCGGCCCTTCCCCGGGACGTACCAGGCGCCCTGCCGCAGGTCCTGCGCGGTGGGGTTGAGCTCTGCGGGGCGGCGTCTGGGGGTGGTGGACGGGGCGGGCTGCGGGTCGCGGTGACTGCCGTCCGCGCGATAGGCGAGCACGCTGACGCCGTAGGCGACGGGGTACTCGCCGGGCTTCAGGCGCAGGGGAAACGTGCCGTGGAAAGCGTCCCCGACCAGGGCGCCCGCCGAGTCCGGCAGGGTCAGGCGATAGCCCACGAGGAGCGGGATCGACGCATCCCTGCGGCAGCCTCCGTGGACGGCGGCCTGGGGCTGGTCCCAGGTGAAGGTGCGCTGCCAGACCGGGGCGGCCGCCTCGGCCGTGAGGTCGTACGCCGCTGCCTGCGCACGGCAGCCGGGTCCGTGCGGGGCTGTCACCACGAGGATGCGGTAAAGGGTGGGGATCACCTGCGCGACGTCGCCTCCGGACAGCTCGACGGGCCTTGACCGGAGCCGGTCCTCACCGGCCCAGAGGGTCACGAGGCGGCCGTCGGCGACGAAGACCAGCGGATCGCATCTCTGCCGGTAGTAGTTCGCGCCTCCCTCCGCCGTCCTGTCCTGGCCGCACGGCGTGGCGAAGACGGCCGGGCCGCGGGTTCGGTGCTTCCACCGGACCTTGCCGGTGGCAGTGTCCCAGGCTGTCAACGTGCAGGAGGATGCGGGCAGGCACGTAGCGGCCACCGCCAGACGCGTTCCCGATGTCCACGTGACGGTGACGAGCCGCAGTTCCCCAGGAGTGCGGGCCGGGGGGCGGGCGAGCTCTACGAAGCGGCCGGTCATGGGATCGAGTGTCGCGATGAGCGGCAACCGGCCGGACGCGGCCGCGCCGACGAGCGTGACCGCGCTCTCGGACGGGTTGGCGACGGCGCGCGTCTGCCCCGGCCTTCCGGTGAGCGCGAACTGCGCCGGCAGTGTCGTACGCCAGAGAACCTTCCCGTTCTCATTGATCCTCGCCACCGCTCTGCCCTGCCCGATGATCCCCAAGCGGCGGTTCACCAGAGCCCAGCCGCCCGAGGCGTCCGTCGGCACGGGCAACGGCACCCGAAACGCGTCTTCGGGATCCTGGTAGGCCGCGATGCGCGGCGGGCCGGGCGCGAAGCAACCGGCGAGCAACGGAAGAAGGAGCAGAAGGACAAGAAGCAGTCTGCGACGCATGAAACCCCTTCACCACCATGTACCGGCGCACCTCTCGCGGGGGCACGAATGACGACCGATACGGTCACGGAACGGAGACCGCCCCGTGCCCGCGTCCGTACGCGGCAGCCGACCCGACTCCTCCCGCTTGGCGTGCTCACGCCACTAGGGTCGCCGGATGGGACTCTTCAGCCGCCGCAAGGAAAGCAGCAGCGGGACGCACCGCCTGCTGCTGATGAAAGACGGACACGTGAGGAACGTGCCGACCTCCCTGTTCGGGATGGAGCTCGTCCAGGAGGTGAGCCGCCTCCTGGGGTCCGAGCACATACGGTCGACCAAGATCAGTGACGACCTGACCCTCTGGCACTCCGAGATCGCACCCGGCCGGGCCCACCCGGGTGCACCCAACCCCGACGCGAGCCGACTCGCAGCCGAGCACGGTTCGCCTCCGGTCACCGGCCCCGCCGTGGTCACCGGCGAGATGCTGTACGGGGCTCCCTATCCGCTGGACGCCGGCAGGGCGGCACAGATCGCGGCCCGCCTGGGCGAACAGCGGCAGGCCACTTCGCCCTTCCGCTCGGGCGAACTGCCTGCGTAACGCGCCGAATTCGGCGATGAGAGATTCCTGCCGAGGGCGCTCTTCCGACGGACAACACCCCGGCCCCGCGCTGTGGATGGACCTCGCGCGGGGACTGGTGCAGCGCGGATCACCGCACCGACGGGCGCTGCTGCGTCGCCCAGCGCTCGTCTGCGGTGATGCCGAGCAGAATGAGGGGCGGAGCGCCCCCGGACATGAGGAAGGGCCGCTGAACCCAACCTGAACCCAACCCGGCGTCTCCGAATCGCGTCCGAAAGCCGCAGCGTCCCTGTCCGTCACCGTTCGCGGAACTGCTGGCTGCCACCCATTCTGAAGAGAAGGAGCCCTCCTGAAGGAGCCGGAGGGTCTGACCCGGGGATTCGAAGGGAATGAGCCATGCGCATGCGCAGAATACTGGGCCTCGCAGCTGCCACAGCAACTCTCGCGGGCGCGAGCGCCTTCGGCGCAGCCACCGCTTCGGCAGCGCCGGATCCGAACGTAGCCATTACCGAGACGCAATGCTTGGAGCAGGGAGGAATCTCCGCGCTCGACGCGACGGTCGGCAGGTGGTGCGTGTTCCCTGACGGCCAGCTTGTCCCGATCTTCAGCCCGGAAGTAATCTCCGAGCTCGTGACTCCTTAGAGCGCTCCTACCGGAATGATCTTCGAGGTGGCCACCTACCGGCACACGGTGGTCCGGTTGCCGGCCGTCCGTAGCGCGTGGAGCGCGAGATCCTCGGGGACCTCGCGCACCACGCGTCGGCCTCTTTCAGCCAGCTGTCAGGAGCGCTGGTGTTCACGCTCCGGAGCGGCCGCAGATAGGACACCGCAGGACAGTGGCGCCTCCCGAAGTCCGAAGTGGTGAACGTCTGCTGCTCGTTCTTCTCGTGGACAGAGCCATGCCACTTGCTCACCTCCGCACGTCTTGATCGCTGCCGCGGCTGCTGATTGGCTGGTCGGCATGACTGAGCTCGGACCCATTGCATGGCCACCCGCCCCGATCAGGACCGAGAGGCTCGTGCTCCGTGAGCCCGAGGCCCGGGACCGTGCGACGTTCATCGAACTGCTCGCCTCGCCAGAAGTGCACACCTACCTCGGCGGCCCCCGGACGCGTGACGAGCTTGAGCGCAAGATGCCCGAGGCGCCCGAGCGGTGGCCCGGGAGCTTCGTCGTCGATCTCGACGGCTCGATGATCGGCCAGGTGCTGCTCAGGAGAGCAACGGGGCACGGTCGCCGGGCTGCTGCGGGGAAGGCAGAACTCGGCTACCTGTTCCTGCCGCGGGCATGGGGATTCGGGTACGCCGCCGAGGCGTGCGCGGCGGCACTCGGCTGGCTCGGCGGCGCGCTTCCCGGCGAGCCGGTGGTGCTCGCCACCCAGACCGCCAACGTCGGCTCGATGCGTCTCGCGGCGAAGCTGGGGTTCACCGAGGTGGAGCGGTTCGAGGCCTGGGGCGCCGAGCAGTGGCTCGGCATACGCTCCCCGGCCGCTCCGTCCGATTGAGCTCGTGCTCGACAGCGCGGTTCCGTAACCGGCAGCGCTGCTGGGACGGATCCCAGCGCTGTTGCCTGCTCGGGTTCGTCAACTGGAGTGCCGGCCCGGCCCGTCACGTGCACGGGCCGGGATGCCGCGAGGTCACCTCGCTGATGCCGTTCAGGCAGATGTCACCCGGCCGGCGTACGCCCCGCGCCCCTCCGTGCCGCGGTCACGTGGGCCGCGATCCGCGCGATCGTCCGGGCGTTGTCCTCGAACAGGTGCGCCTGCATCCCCGTTGCCTCGGCTGCTTCCACGTTGACCGCGACGTCATCGATGAAGAGACAGCTCTCCGGCTGCACGCCCAGGGCGGCGCAGGTGGCCTCGAAGGCGCGTGGGTCCGGCTTCTCGATGCCCAACTCGTGCGAGTAGACGATCTGTTCGACCAGCTCGTCGAACCCGTACAGTGCCGTCTCCCGCTCCCGGGCGCCGACGAAGCTGTTGCTCAGGATGCCCAGTCCGCACGTTCCCCGGAGCCCTCGCGCATAGGCGATGAGTTCCTCGTTGGGCGTGCCCAGGTACTCCGTCCAGAGGTCTGCCATGAAGGCGTCGACCTGGGCGGCGTCGAGTCGCAGGCGGGCCGACAGTTGCTGGTGCACCTCTCGTTCACCGATGGTCCCGATGCTCCCGGCCTGCCATACGTCACTCATCCGCTCGTGCACCGTACCGGGCGGCAACTGCAGCCGTTCCTCCCAGCGTTGCACCCACCCCGTCTGCGGTGTGAGCTCCAGTACGCCGCCGATATCGAAGATGACGCACGCCTCGGTCACTGTCATTCCAACTCCCTCATGCCTGCCCGGCTCAGCTGTTCCTCGGCCGGTCGAACCACATCGTCGCCAGTGCCGGCACCAGACCGGCCCAGAACAACACCATCGGGACCGTGCGTTCCGTCCAGGGGATCTGGGTGATCAGCAGCGCACAGAGCATGGCCCACGCGGCTTGCCCCAGGACGACACGGGACCAGGCCAGGCGCCGGATGAGCGAGTACAGGTTGACCCGGATACCGGCGCGCAGGCGGCGGTACCGCAGCAGCGCGCCCAGGGCCCAGATGGCAGCCATGGGGACGAGATCCCACAGCCGCTGGCCGAGAACCAGTGGCAGCTCCCGCTGGGTCTCCCCGTCCGTCGCGAACAGGTCGATGCCCACGGCGGCGAGGGCCAGACAGAGCAGGGCCAGCCAGCGGACGCCGCGCAGGAGGCGGTACGAGGCCGCGTCCAGGCCTCGCTGCATCGAAGCGGAACCGGGAGCGGATGCCAGCGCGTCGGAGTAGAGGGTGGCGGCCTCCTTCGCCCTGACGCCGGGGGCGGTCGCCGCCTTCTTCGTCCACCGGGCCAGGGCGAGCTCGTGCTGCGGGTCGAGCCGGAGGATGGCCTCGTCCATCCGGTCGGCGACGCCCCGGTTCGCCGACATGTCGGCGATGAGCCACGCCACCTCGTAGGCGTACACCTTCTCGGGCCCCAGCCGGATGGCCTCCTGGGCCATGAGGTCGGCCTCCCGCAGGGCGGCCACAAGGTCCTCGCGCCTGGCGGTGCCGCCGTTGGCCTGTCCGGAGCCGATCATCCTGATCCGCCACAGCCAGTCGGCTAGCCGCGCATATCCGAACCAGTAGTCGGGGGCCAGGCGGATCACCTCGCGCAGCACCCCCTCGGTCTCCGGGAAGCGGCCCCCCACACGCAGGGCGCGCGCATGCATGAGAAGCGCCCCGATGTCCTCGGCGTTCAGGGCGAGAGCCTGCTCGGTCGCCTCCAGCGCCTTCGCGCCGTCCTCCTTGTCCTCGACATGGCTCCGGGCGAGCTCGACCCAGGCCCGGATGTCCTCCGGGTCCTCCGCGAGCCGCCGGGCCAGCAGCTCCCTGGCCTCCTCGTACCGCTTGAGATCGTTGAGCAGATCGGCCCGCTCCACGGCGGGGTGCAGGGTCGTGGTCACAGCTTGCGCCTCTTCTTCAGGTACGCCACCAGGTCGTCGTACATGCCGCCTTCATTGGCGAACATCGCCACATTGCGCGCGGAGGCGAACCACGGTTCGGCGGACGGTACGGCCTCGTTCGCGGCGGCCAGCAGGTCCTTCATTCCGATCATCCGTACGGTTCCGGTGCGCACCGAGTCCAGCAGTGCCCGCTCGGCCGCCGACTCACAGACGTGGGCCAGGTCCGCGCCGGACAGACCGTCGGTGATCTTGACCAGCTTGCCCAGGTCGACGTTCTCGATGGGCCGGTCCCGCAGGTGGTAGCGGAGGATCGCCTCCCGGGCGGGCACGTCGGGCGGGAGGACGAGGATCGTCCTGTCCAGGCGGCCGGGCCGGCGCAGCGCGTTGTCCACGTCCCAGGGCACGTTGGTGGCGGCCAGCACGAACACGCCCTCGTTCGCCGCCGAGTCGATGCCGTCCAACTCGCTGAGCAGCTGGTTGACCACGTTACGCATGCCGCCGTGCGCGGTACGGCTGCGCTTGGCGCCGAGGGCGTCCAGCTCGTCCAGGAAGACCACACAGGGCGCCTGGCGGCGAGCGGTCTCGAAGACCTGGTGCATGTTGCGCTCGGAGTTGCCGATCCACATGTCGAGCACGTCGTTCACGGACACGGACAGGAACGCGGCACCGAGCTCACCGGCCACCGCCCGCGCGATGAACGTCTTGCCGCAGCCGGGCGGGCCGTACAGCAACAGGCCGCCGCGAAGACTCTTGCCGTACAGCTTGCGCAGCTCGGGGTTGCGCAGCGGGGCGAGGAAGGCGGCGTCCATGCGGTCCTTCACGTCCTGCATGCCGCCGACGTCGGCCAGCCGTACGGTGCCGGGCCCCTCCACGTCCCACGCGTCGGCGTCCGCGGAATCGTCCTGGCCGTCCGCACGGACCGGCGTCTCGGCGAACCGCGGGGGCACGGCGTCCCCGACCTGGTCCTCGGCGGCCTTCCAGTCGAACCCGGGGCGCGTGCGCGGACGTTGCGGGGGTTGCTCCGGGGACGGGGACGGGGACGGAGGTTGCTCCGGTGCCGGTGCCGGTGCCGGTGCGCCCATCGCCCGGGCCATCAGGGCCCGTGCCTGGACGTCGCCCGGCGCGTGCTGAAGAGCCACGGCCGCCTCGGCGACAGCCGCCTCGGACCGGTCCGCATCCAGCAGGAGCTCGGCCAGGTGGAGCCGCAGGGGTACATCGGCGGGCGCGGCGGCGACCGCGGTACGCAGACTCTGTATGAGAGGGGAGTCATCCGGCATGATCCACAGCCTAACGTCGCCGTACGACACCTCAGGAGGCGCTCGACGTCCATGTGTACCTGGCTACAGCGGATTGTCCCGCAGCCATCCAAGTACCTGTCGGGCGTGGGTGTTCGGTGGGAAGACCGGATAGAAGACGTGCTCGATCCGGCCGTCACGGATGACGAGGGTGATGCGCTTGTAGAGGGGCGTCCCGCCGAGGTCGAACGTCGGCAGCCCGAGCACGGCGGACAGGCGGAAGCCGGTGTCGGAGACCATCGGGAACGGCAGTCGCAGCCGGTCCACGACCTCCTTCTGGTAGGCGGTGCTCTGGCTGGACAGGCCGAACACGTGGGTCGCGCCGGCGGCCTCGAGGTCGTCGTGGTGGTCGCGGAAGTCGCATGCCTCGCTGGTGCAGCCCCGGGCTCCGGGGATGTTGTTCCAGCCTTCGGGAAGGTCGGTGTCGGGGCGTCCGGTGAGCGGGTAGCAGTAGACGATCGACCGGCCCTCCCCCAGTGCGTGCAGCGAGACGGTGCCCCCTGCGGTGTCGGGCAGCTCGATGTCGGGCACCGCCCGGCCCGGGAGGTGCGCGGCCGCCCCGTCGTCCTCGGGGACGGGGAGGTCCGGGGGGAGATCGGTCAGGTGGTTCACGGTGTTCCCTTCGGCGCCGGATCCGTCGGCGGCACGGCTGTTGCGGTGGGCGGCCTCGTGCAGGTGCCGGGCCAGTACGGCCCGGCGGGCGGTGAGTTCCTCGATCCGCAGGGTCAGGTCGTCGATGGCGTCGCGGTAGCCGGCCAGGGAGGACGGACAGTCGTCGGCGTGGTCCCGGCCGTTGGTCAGGCATTCGAGGAAGGGGCGCGTTCGCTCGACCGGAATCCCCAGGCGGTTCAGCTCCCGTGCCTCGCGCACCAGGCGGGCGTCGTGTTCGGAGTAGTCCCGGTAGCCGTTGGCGAGCCGGGCAGGGGCTATCAGCCCCAACGTCTCGTAGTAGCGAACCGTCTTCGTCGTCACACCCGCGCGCCGCGCGACTTCACTGATCCTCATGGTGCGATGAACGTAGACCCTTCCCCCGGGGGCAACGTCAAGCCCTGTCGTGCGGGGTCTCCGGGCGACCGTGCGCGGCGGGTGGCTCTGCGCGCTGCGTTCGTCCCCGGCGGGAACCACGCGGCGTATGTCCGCGTCCGTCCAGACACTCGCAGGATCACCGATGCAGACAGAGGATCTCGCCCCGATGACCGGAACAGCCACCCGCTATCTCTACCTCACCCGGCACGGAGAGGCTTCACCGGACGAGAGCGAGCTGACCGGCATCGGCCGCCGGCAAGCCGTCCTGCTGGGTGAGCGGCTCCGTCGCAGCCCGCTCACGGTCATCCACCACGGGCCGCTCCCCCGGGCGGCCCAGACCGCTCAGCTGATCCGCGAGCAGCTCGACGGCGTACCCCTTCAGATGTCCGAACCGGCAGGGGACTACATCCCCTACCTGCCGCAACGACACGAGCTTCCCCCGGAGCCGGCCGACTCCATGCTCGACCGCCTGGCCCAGTTCCCGGCCGGAGAACGCGAACAGGGACCGGAGCTGGCCCGGGCGGCCCTCGCCCGGTTCACGGGCCCCGTGGACGGTGATGAGCCTCGCCATGAGCTGCTCGTGACGCACAACTTCCTCGTCGGCTGGCTCGTCCGAGCCGCCCTCGACGCTCCGAAGTGGCGCTGGATGGGGCTCTACCACGCCAACGCCGCGCTGACCGTCATCAAGTACGAACCCGGCCGGCCCGCCGTCGTGCTCCTCTACAACGACACCGGGCATCTGCCCGCAGAACTCCGCTCGGCCGCGTTTCCGCCCGACCTCCACATCTGAGAGCAGGGCTGAGCACGCCAGGGCACGGCGGGGAGGGCCGGGGCGGTCGAGGGTGCGCGCCGGACGAGGCCGCCGCCGCAGGTCCGTCCACGGCGGTTGTCGCGCTCCTGCCGCTGAACGTGAACGCGTGACGTCGGCACGGCGGGGCGGCGGGGGAAGCGGCGGCCACCGAGCGGATCAGGTCCGCCGGGCGGTGAGCCGCCCACCCGGGCGGGCTTGACGGCACCGGCGTACCGCCCGCAACTTCCGCACCGTACTGCGGAATCGAAGACACGCAGTCGCGCTCCCCCGCATCCGAACCTGTCCGATGTCTTGACGTGCCCCTGACTGGATGGCTTCATGGGAGCGCGCAAACGTGGGAGCGCTCCCATGAAGCCGAGGAACGTCTGTCGATGCTCAGTTCCTGATCCCTCCACCCCCTGGAGCCGCAGTGAGAACAGCACGGAGCACAGCGATAACCGCAGCGAGAAGCGCAAGGCACAAGAGTCCCGTCACCGTCCTCCTGACCGTCCTGGCCACCCTCCTCGGGCTCCTCGCCCTCGGCGGCCTCGCCCCGGCGCAGGCGGCCGGCGTCGCCGCGACCGGGCTGCACATCAGCGACGGCCGCCTGGTCGAGGGCAACGGCAACGACTTCGTCATGCGCGGGGTCAACCATGCCCACACCTGGTACCCCGGCGAGACCCAGTCGCTGGCCGACATCAAGGCGACGGGCGCCAACACCGTCCGCGTCGTTCTCTCCGACGGCTTCCGCTGGAGCAAGAACAGCCCCGCCGACGTGGCCGCCGTCATCGCCCAGTGCAGGGCCAACCGGCTCATCTGCGTACTCGAGGTCCACGACACCACGGGTTACGGAGAGGACTCCGCCGCCGGCACGCTGGATCACGCCGCCGACTACTGGATCAGCCTGAAGGACGTCCTCGCCGGCCAGGAGGACTACGTCATCATCAACATCGGCAACGAGCCCTGGGGCAACACCGACCCGGCCGGCTGGACCGCGCCCACGACCGCCGCGATCCAGAAGCTGCGCAGCGCCGGGTTCGCTCACACGATCATGGTGGACGCGCCCAACTGGGGCCAGGACTGGCAGGGCGTCATGCGGGACAACGCCCAGGCCGTCTACGACGCCGACACCACCGGCAACCTGATCTTCTCGATCCACATGTACAGCGTCTACAACACCGCCCAGAAGGTCACCGACTACCTCCACGCCTTCGTGGACGCCGGACTGCCCCTGCTGATCGGCGAGTTCGGTGGTCCGGCCGACCAGTACGGCGACCCGGACGAGGACACCATGATGGCCACCGCCGAGGAGCTGAAGCTCGGCTACATCGCCTGGTCCTGGAGCGGCAACACCGACCCGATCCTCGACCTGACGATCGGCTTCGACCCCACACAGCTCAGTTCGTGGGGTGAGCGCATCTTCCACGGCGCCAACGGCATCGCCCAGACGTCACACGAGGCCACCGTCTACGGCGGCGGCACCTCCGAGGACACCGAGTCCCCGACCGCACCCGGCACCCCGGCCGCCTCCACGGTGACCGCCACCTCCGCCTCGCTGACCTGGGCCGCGGCCTCCGACAACGTTGCCGTGGCCGGCTACGACGTCGTCCGCGTCAACGGCAGCACGGAGACGACCGTCGCCGCCTCGACCACCAACAGCGTCGCCGTCACCGGTCTCACCGCCGACACCGCGTACACGTTCGCCGTGTACGCCCGCGACGCGGCAGGAAACCGTTCGGCACGCTCGGCAACGGTGAGCGTCACCACGGAGGAGGGCGGCACCACGCCGGGCGTCGGCTGCTCCGTCGGCTACCGCGTCGTCAACGAGTGGTCGGGCGGCTTCCAGGGTGAGATCACCATCCGTAACACCGGCACCACCACCATCGACGGCTGGACACTGGGCTTCGCCTTCGCCAACGGCCAGACCGTCACCAACATGTGGGGCGGAACCCCCACGCAGACCGGCGGTTCGGTGAGCGTCGCCCCCGCGTCGTACACCTCCACGATCGCCGCGAACGGCTCGGTCACCGTCGGCTTCACCGGCAGCCGGAGCGGTACGAACGCGGCCCCGGCCGCGTTCACCCTCAGCGGCGCCACCTGCGCCGCGGCCTGACGCTGTGCCGTAGCACGGACACTGCAACGCCGCAGCGTGCAGCGCCGGCCGGCCGGGGCCATCGCCTCGGTCGGCCGGCGTGCGGGTGTGTACGGGTGTGCAGGGGTGCGAGGTGCGGGGGGGCCGGTCAGTCAGTCAGTGAGGGTGACGGCCGTCGTCGCGCGCTCGTACGTGAGGAACGCCGCCCCGCTGCCGAGGACGGTGTGATCCGCCAGCGTCCAGGCGGTCGGGTCGAACGTGGCCTTGTGGGAGAAGAGCGGGATGCCCGCGCCGATGGTCATCGGGCTGAGCTTCACGATCAGGGTGTCGATCTCGGAGTACAGGGAACCGGCCAGCTCGCCGCCGCCGACCAGCCAGATGTCCTTGCCCTCCTCCTGCTTCAGCTCCCGCACCCGCGCGACCGGATCGGTGGCGACGATCTCCACGGCGGGGTCGGGGCTCTCGCCCAGCGTGCGGGAGAACACGAGGTGCCGCAGGTGCGGGTAGGCGTCGGTGACACCGGCCGCGATGCCGATCTCGTAGGACCGCCGGCCTTCGAGGACCGTGTCGAAGTGCGTGCCCTCCGCCGTGATCGAGAGCGCGGCCCGGGCCGCGCCCGGCAGGGTCTCCGGGTACTCGGCGATCAGGTGCCCGATGTAGTCCTCGGGGATCGGCCAGAATCCGTCCGGTCCCGTGGGGTCGGCACCGTCCGGCCCGGCGATGAAGCCGTCGAGGCTGGAGGCGATGTAGTACACGAGCTTGCGCACGAAGGGCCTTCCGTCCGTTGACAGGCCGCCGCTGCGCCGGCGGCCGTCGGATCATGATCAAGCAGGCGTTCCCGCCATGCAACGGGAATCGTCGCTTCCGCGCGCGGGGTGGTGGACATGCCTCTTCCCGGCGGGCAGGGGGCACGGCCGGGCCGGTGCCCGTCCTGGCCGCGGGTTCGAACGGAGCGCAGCCGCCGGCGACTTCAGCCACCCGGTGTCCGCCGGACGGCATGGCGGAACTGCGCGGCGCACCGACGCGGGTGGAACTGTCCGCCGGGGCGGCCGACGCCGGGACCGGGCAGCGGCTGTGGGAGCTGTCGGAGGAGGCCACGGGCGTGCGGTTCGCGTTCTCCGCATCAGCCTGAACCCACCGCCCGCCACACGGCCCGGACGGCCATCCGTACGACACAGCCGCACGGAACCGGGAAGAGACCTCGTGAGCGGCGGCAGGACGCCCGGATTTGGGTAAGGTGCCCTGTCGACAACAGCGTTCTTCGGGGGAGTTACGAGTTCATGAGCGGTCAGCAGCCACACCGGGGCAGCGCCTCCCAGATCTTCCAGCCACTGGCGGGCGACGACCCGGCCACCATCGCCGGATACCGTCTCGCCGCCAAGCTCGGCGCGGGCGGCATGGGCAAGGTGTACCTGTCGTACACGCCCGGCGGGCGGCCCGTCGCCATCAAGGTGATCCGGCCCGAGTTCGGCGAAGACCCCGAATTCCGGCGGCGGTTCGCGCAGGAGGTACAGTCCGCGCAGCGTGTGCAGGGGCTGTTCACCGCGCCCGTCATCGACGCCGACACCAAGGGTGCGCAGCCGTGGCTCGCCACCGCGTACGTGCCGGGTCCCTCGCTCGCCGACGCGGTCGTCGCGCACGGCGCGCTGCCGGTCGACGCCGTGCTGCTGCTGATCGCCGGCATGGCGGAGGCGCTGCACGTCATTCACGGCGCGGGCATCGTGCACCGCGACCTCAAGCCGTCGAACGTGCTGCTCGCCGCCGACGGGCCGCGCGTCATCGACTTCGGTATCGCGTACGCGGCCGACGCGACCTCGCTCACCGGCAGCGGCGTCACCATCGGCACCCCGTCGTTCATGGCCCCGGAGCAGGCCGCGGGGCGCCGGGTCACTCCGGCCACCGACATCTTCGCGCTCGGCCAGGTCGCGGCGTACGCGGCCACGGGGTCGCCGGCCTTCGGTGAGGGGACCTCGCACGGAGTGCTCTACCGGATCGTCCACGAGGAGCCGGACCTCACCGGTGTCCCGGAACGGCTGATGGAGCTCGTCAGCCGCTGCCTGGCCAAGGACGCGGAGGCCAGGCCCTCGGTCGCCGAGGTCATCGCGCTCTGCCAGACCGCGAACGCGGAAACGGTGCTGCGGCGCCCCGAGGACTGGCTGCCGAGCCCGGTGGCCGCCGACATCACCGTACGGGCGGCAGCGCCCGCACCCGCC
The DNA here is from genome assembly GCF_044742205.1 of Streptomyces sp. NPDC087901. Classification (NCBI taxonomy): domain Bacteria; kingdom Bacillati; phylum Actinomycetota; class Actinomycetes; order Kitasatosporales; family Streptomycetaceae; genus Streptomyces; species Streptomyces sp. NPDC087901. The sequence goes on along the minus strand of NZ_JBIUUC010000001.1, from coordinate 157,245 downwards.
CAGACCCCGCCGCCTCCGGCCGCCGCCCCGGCCGTCGCCTACTCGCCCACGACTCCGGTGGCGCCGAGCACCCCTCCCCCGGGGTACGGCCCGCCGGTCACTCCGCCGCCCGGCCAGTCGCCGCAGGCGCCCCAGACCCCGTATCCCCAGAACCCGCAGCAGCCCTCGCAGACCCCGTATCCGGTTCAGGGGCACTCCGCTCCCACCCAGCCCGCGCAGCCCTACCAGCCGGGCTCTCCGTCGCAGACGCACGCCTCGGGCCAGTACCCCACCGCGTACCCGGCGCAGGCTCAGACGCACCCGGGGCACCTCCCGCCCCAGGGACCGGCGGCTCCCCAGCCCGCGAAGCGGCGCGGCGGCCGGGTCGCCGCCATCGCCATCGCCGTCGCGCTCGTCGTCGGCGTCGCGGGCGGCGGAACGGCGTACTTCCTCCTCAAGGACGACGGGAAGAAGTCGCAGAGCAACGAGGCGCCCAAGGACAACAGCACACCGAAGCAGGGCAGTTCGTCTCCGAGCACGGAGGAGGGGAGCGGGGACACCACGACCGACCCGAAGCCCTCCGCCGTGGCGGACCCCGAGCCCCGCGACTTCCCGGGCATCAACCTCACCGCCGGGTACCACCTGACGCTCGGGGACGAGGATGTCCGCCCCCAGGACGGCGAGGACGGCGGGTACGAACTCTCCTACGACACCGGCGGATACCTCGACGCCGAGGAGGAGGGCGGGCGCCTGGCCCTGCTCGACCCGGGGCAGGAGGGGTCACTGGCGACCTGCCGTTCGGAGACCCGGTTCACCAGCAACATCTACGTGGACAAGCTCTCCAAGGGACGCCAGATCTGCATCACCACGGGCACGGGACACCTGGCACTCCTGACGTACCAGAGCCACTCCCCCGAGGACTCGGCCAGTGACTACATGACGATCGACGTGACCGTCTGGCGCAACGCGGTCGGCTGACATGGGTGTTGTGCGGGGCGGCAGCCGGGGTGAACGCCCGGCTGCCGCCCCGCCCATCCGGGGAATATAGGTTGCGGGGATGTCCTCATCGCTCCGGCTCGTGCCGGTCACATCCGACAACGTCGAAGCAGCCTGCGCACTGACTGTCCGGCCCGACCAGGACGGACTCGTGAAGCCCGTCGCCTGGTCGCTGGCCCAGGCCTATGCCACCCCGGAGATCGCGTGGCCGCGGCTGATCGCCGACGGCAAGACGCTCGTGGGCTTCGTCATGGCCTTTCTCGATGTGCGGTTCGCCCCCGAGAAGCCCGCTGACGCCTTTCGTTCCGGACTCTGGCGGCTGAACATCGCCGCCGCACAACAGGGCCGCGGATACGGCCGGTTCGCCGTCGAGGCCGTCAACGACGAGCTGCGCCGGCGAGGGAAGACACGGACGACCGTGACCTACGTGCCCGGCGCACACGGCCCCGAGGAGTTCTACCGCAGGCTCGGCTTCCGTCCGACCGGCGAGCTGAGCGGCGACCAGGTGGTCGCGGAGCTGGAGCTGGAGCCGGGGCCGAAGTAGGCGCGGAGCTCAGGCGCGTGGCTCAGGGCTCCGGTCCGCACGCCGAACCGGCCCACGCCCCGGGGAACGGGGGCCGGGTCCTCATTCACCGGTAAGTGGGCCCGGGTCCGCCGGGAATGAGGACCCGGTCTCCCGGGTTGGCCGGACATGTCGACACCACGCGTGATCCTTCTCCTGTCCGGCAGCCTGCGGGTGGGCTCCTCCAACGAGACGGTGCTGCGTACCGCGCAGGCCGTGGCACCCGAAGGTGTCCGGACCGTGTTCTACGACGGTCTGGCGGCCCTCCCGCATTTCAACCCCGACGACGACGCCGAGCCGCTGCCGGAGCCGGTGGCGGCTCTGCGCGCGGCGATCGACGCGGCCGACGCCCTGCTGGTCTGTACACCGGAGTACGCCGGGACCTTGCCGGGGGCGTTCAAGAACCTGCTGGACTGGACAGTCGGCGGGACCGAGATCTGCGACAAGCCGGTGGCCTCCGTGAGCGCCGCAGCGCCGGGTCGCGGGCAGGGGGCCGAGGCGACGCTGCGGACGGTGCTCGGCTACACCGGTGCGGTGGTCGTCGAACCGGCCTGTGTGCGGGTCGCGGTGGACCGGCAGCTGGTCGGAGCCGACGGAGTGATCACGGAGGCCGGGGCGCGTGAACGGATCGCGGAGGTGCTCGCGCTGCTGGCGTCCTTCGGCCGGTGACCGCCCTGCCCTGCCCCGCCCCGCGCAGGGCGGGACGGGGCAGGGGCCGCGGGCCGGTCGGTCAGCGGTAGTCCTCCGGATGGCCCTGCATCCAGACGTTGATGCGGTCGCGCGTGCCGATCAGCTGCTTGCGGTGCTTCTCCAGGTTGTCCGTGGAGGTGTCACCGGCCAGCGTGGTGCGCAGCCCGCTGATCCAGCCCATCGGCTCCTTGAAGTGGTTCGGCCCGTCGTTGTCGGCCTTCATCGACCGTTCCAGGCTGGTCAGTTCGTCGTTGACCCGGCCGAGGAAGTAAGCGCAGTTGGCGCCCCCGGGGGCGCAGCCGTCCTGGTACGTGGCCTGGAGGCCGGCGAAGGCGTCGCGTACGTCCGCAGGCCTTTTCGCGGCCCCTTCGACCGCCGCCTGCAGCTCGGCGTACGCCTCCGCCGACGCGGCGGCCTCCGCGTCGGCCTCGCTCCGCTCGATCCCCTTGCTCGCCGCCGCGGCGTTCACCGACGGTGCCACGTACGGGACATCGCCGCCGGGACCCTGTGACGTATTCGCCTCGGTGCAGCCCGCCAGGGCACCCACCAGGGCGACCGTCATGGCCAGTGCGGCGGTGGACATGCGGACGCGGATGCGAACAGACACGTGAGGCCCCCCTCGTCGGTTGGCCCAGACCATACCGCGCCAGACCATACCGCGCCGTGCCGCTGCTCAGCCGGTGATCAGCCGCTCCCAGCCGGTGTTCAGCCGCTCCTCAGTCGCTCCTCAGCCGGTGATCAGCTTTTGGAGCGCGGGCGCGTAGAGGTCGGCGATGCGTTCCGGGGTGGCGCGCGCGCCCGCGCCCTCGCGGTGGAGGCCGAGCGTCGCGCCGAGGCCCAGGAGGTGCCCGGCCAGGAGTTCGGCGCGCAGGGCGCGGTCATGGCCGGGGAGCCGGGCGGTCAGGGCGTCGGTGACCTGTTCGTGGAAACGGTCGCGCAGCAGGGAGCGTTCGTCCTGGTTGCCGAGGGAGAACACGACGCGCAGGAGAGGGTCGGACTTGAGTGCGCGGCGGTGGGTCACCAGCGTGACGACCATGTGGCGGCCCAGCACGTCCAGCGGGGCGTCGAAGAGCTCCGCTGCCGCCGGGCCGAAGTCGGCCACGGTGTTGAAGAGTTCCTCCTTGCGGCCGAAGTGCTTGACCACGAGGGACGGGCTCACACCGGCATCCGCAGCAATCTGACGGATTGTCACCTCGGCGTACGGGCGCTGGGTGAACGCCCGTCGCGCGGCGCGCAGGATCGCGTCCCGGCCACTGCCCGCGTCCGCGGGGACGGGGGCCGTCGCGATGGCCTGGCCGCCGGTCATGCGCCCTCCTGGAATTCCGCCGTCCGCACACCCTCCTTGCGGGTGCCCGGCGCTTTGCTGCTCTCCTCGACCGTACCCGGCCTGGCCGGCTTCCTGCCGGGCAGGAACAGCGTGACGGTCAGAGCCGCGAGTGCCGCGCCCGCCGCGATGACGAAGACCAGCTGGTACGCGTGGAGCGTCGGGGCGGTCCTGCCGCCCGCCCTGAAGGTGATGCCTGCCAGTACGGCGGCGACGGTCGCGCTGCAGAAGGCCTGCCCGATGGACCGCATGAGGGTGTTCAGGCCGTTGGCCGCGCCGGTCTCACTGACCGGGACCCCGCGCATCACGAGGGCGGGCAGGGCCGAGTAGGCGATGGCCGTGCCCGAGGCGACGACGGTGGCGCCGGCGATGATCAGCCAGAGGCTGTGGCTCGTGAAGTACCGCACCCCATAGCCGACGGCGATGATCCCGGCGGCGAGGGCGAGGCTGACCTTCGGGCCGTGCTTGGCGGAAATCCGGGCCGAGAGGGGCGACAGTGCCACCATCGCCACCCCGCCCGGCAGCAGGCACAGGCCGCTGACGACGAGCGAGGCGCCGAGCCCGTAGCCCGTGGCCTTCGGCTCCTGCACCATCTGGGCGGTGACCAGCGAGTTCGCGTAGAACGCGAAGCCGATCAGCAGCGCGGCGATGTTGGTGAGCAGGACGGCCGGACGCGCCGAGACCCGCAGGTCGACCATGGGCGTCGGCACGCGGAGCTCGTACGCGCCCCAGAGCAGAGCCACCACCACGGCCGTCACGAGCAGGCCGACCGTCCGGGTCGATCCCCAGCCCCAGTCGGCGCCCTGGGTGACGGCGAGCAGCAGGCAGACGAGGGCGGCGGTCAGGCCCAGCGCACCGAGCGCGTCGAAACGGCCACGGCTGCGCAGGGGGGATTCCGGTACGCAGCGCAGCACCAGCGCGATGTCGATGAGACCGATCACGCCGGAGACCCAGAACATGGTGTGCCAGTCGAAGTTCTCCACGACGAGGGCGGCGACGGGCAGGCCGACGGCCGCGCCGATCCCGAGCGTCGAGCTCATCAGCGCGACGGCGGACAGGACCCGCTCAGGCGGCAGTTCGTCGCGCAGGATGCTGATGCCCAGCGGTACGACGGCGATCGCGGCGCCCTGCAGGGCGCGGCCGGTGATCAGTACCCCGATGTGGGAGCTGACCGCGCACAGCACCGAGCCCACGACCAGCACCCCGAGCGAGGCCACCAGCACCCGGCGCTTGCCGTACATGTCACCGACCCGGCCGAGGACCGGGGTGAAGACCGCGCCGGCGAGGAGGGTGACGGTGACCAGCCAGCTCGCGGCGGCGGGGGTGGCGCCGGTCAGCTCGGGGATGTGCGGGAGCAGCGGAACGACGATCGTCTGCATGACCGCGACGACGACTCCGCAGAAGGCCAGCACGCCGACGGCGAAGCGGGGGTGCGGGGGCCGGACGTCGGGGGTCGCGGGGGCGGCTGGGACCGGTATGTCCGCGGACATGTGTCTCCGTACGGTGCTCGGCGGCAAGGAAGCGCAGGGGTGCACGCCTGTTCACCCCCAGGGTAAACGCTTGTGCACCCCCTCGGCGACGGGACGGCCGAAGGCGGCGTTAGCCTCGGAGCCGAGAAGCAGTACCGGACGACGGACGACGAACAGACGGAGGTGGCTGCGATGGCGAAGGTTCCGGCAGCGGCAGTGGCAGCGGGCGGACTGGTCGGCGGTTACGCCACGGCCCGGTGGACCAGGAAGCGTCCGCTGGGCGGGGTCGCGCTCGCCGCTGCGGGCACGGTCGCGGCATACCAGTGGAACCGGCAGGCCGGGCCGCGTGCCGCCGTCGGTCTGACCACCGCCTATGTCGCCGCCTTCGCGGGTTCGCACCCGCTCGCCAAGAAGATCGGCGCCTGGCCCGCGGTCTTCACCGTGGCGGGCACGGTGGCCGCCGCGTCCTGGGCGGTCACCCGGCGCGCGGCCTGAGGAGAAGTTCCTTCCGCCGGGTTGAACGCCGACGGGGCGGGGTGCGTACTGAGGGGTACTCCCCCGCGTAACCCGGGTGCGTGTCCGAACCCATCGACAGGACGGACACGCACCCGGCCTCCGCCACCGGCAGACGCCCTTCAGCCGCCGGCAGACGCTCTTCAGCCGCCGGCAGGCGCCCTTCGGTCACGGGCAGACACTGTTCAGGGGATGTCCACGTTCGGGGCAAGTCTCAGAAGGCCCGCAGAAGGCGGCAGCAGGCCTACAGAGGGCCTGCGGAGGGCTCACAGAGGCCCCGGCCCCCGGGTGCCCGGTGCGCCGAACCAGCCGTACGCCGTACCGGCCGTACCGCGTGCGTCACGCCCCCAGCGCTCGCGACACCGAATAGATCACCAGCCCCGCCAGCGCGCCCACCACCGTGCCGTTGATCCGGATGAACTGCAGGTCACGGCCGATGTGGGCCTCGATCTTCTTCGACGTCTGCTCCGCGTCCCAGCCGGCCACCGTGTCACTGATCAACGACGTGATCTCCGCCCGGTACGTCGTCACGACATACACCGCCGCGTCCTCCACCCAGCCCTCCAGCTTCGCCTGGAGCCGCCCGTCCGTCGCCAGCCTGGCACCCAGCGCCATCAGCGAGGCACGGGCCCGCAGCCGCAGCTCGCTCCGCTCGTCCTCCGCAGCCGCGATCACCATCGTGCGGACGGACGACCAGGCCGAGGCGATGACGTCCTGGACCTCGCCGCGCCCCAGGATCTCCGACTTCAGCCGCTCCACCCGTGCCCTGGTCTCCGAATCCGTCTGGAGATCCGCCGCGAAGTCCGTCAGGAACGTGTCGATCGAGCCGCGCGCCGGATGCCCCGGCATGTCACGCATCTCGGTGATGAACCGCAGCAGTTCCTTGTAGACCCGCTCCCCCACGCGCTTGTCGACGAACCGCGGGGTCCAGCCCGGCGCCCCGCCCTGCACCGCGTCCATCACCGAGTCGTTGTGCTCCACCAGCCAGTCGTGCGCCCGCACGCAGACCAGGTCCACCACCTTGCGGTGGCCGCCGTCCGCGACGACCTTCTCCAGCATCTTCCCGAGGCCGGGGCCGACCTCCGCCGCGTTCGCCCGCCGGGTGATCGCCTCACCGACGACCGCCTGCACGTCCGAGTCGCGCAGCACGGTCAGCGCCCCCCGCAGCGCGGTCGACAGTTCTGCCGTGACCCGGTCCGCGTGCTCCGGCTCCGCGAGCCAGGCACCCAGCCGGCCACCGATGGCGAGCGAGTGGATCCGGTCACGGACGACCCCGCCCGACAGAAAGTTCTCGCCGACGAAGGAACCGAGTGAGGCCCCGAGCTGGTCCTTCTTCGTGGGAATGATGGCGGTGTGCGGAATCGGCAGTCCGAGCGGACGCTTGAAGAGGGCCGTGACGGCGAACCAGTCAGCCAACGCACCCACCATTCCCGCCTCGGCGGCCGCTGCGACGAAGCCCGGCCAGCCGCCCACCCCCTCGTTCTTCGCCCAGGTGGCGAGGACGTACACCAGCGCGACCAGCAGAAGGAGGCCGGTGGCCGTGGTCTTCATACGGCGTACGCCACGACGCTTCTCCTCATCCGCCGCCGTGTACGCGAACGACGCGAGGGACGCCGACGGACGGGTGGCCGCCCGCCGCCCCGGCCCTTGCCCCTGCCCAGGGCCGCCCGCGCCGGTGTCCGCCGCTTCCTCGGCCGTGTCTTCGATCCGTTCCATCCGCTCCACCCGTCCGCGTAACCGTCGCCCCCGGCGCCCCGTACGCATTGTCCATACCTGACCTACTCCCGGGCCGCACGTCGAGTTCCCCGCGCCCTGCCGCATCATGGTTCCGGCCCACCACCAGACGAGGAGACACACCGTCCATGCCCAGGCGCCACGAGTACGCCCTGCTCATAGCCCTCATGGTGGGCACCGCTGCGCTCGCCGCCGTCGTCGCGTTCGCCGGCTCCCTGCTGTTCTCCGGGCCGCCCCGGGTGAAAACGGCCGCAGCCCCCGGCCCGCAGGGCGTGGCCCGGACCCCCGCCGCACCAGCCCACTCCACCGGCCGCTGGCTCGCCACCTGGGCCGCGGCCCCCGTACGCGGGGAGATCGAACCGGACCAGGGCACACACCCGGCCCTGCGCACCATCCGTAACGTCGTGCACACCAGCATCGGCGGCAACGGGGCCCGCATCACCCTCTCCAACCTCTTCGGTACGCATCCGCTGTTCATCGACCGCGTCACCGTGAACTCCGTCCCGGTCACGTTCCGCAGCGCACCCTCCGTGACGGTCGCCGTCGGCGGGCAGATCGTCAGCGACCCCGTCGTCGTCCCGGTCGCCGCCGACACCGATCTCGTCGTCACCCTGCGCACCCCCACCGCCCGGGGCCCGGTCACCGTCCACCCCAACAGCCACCAGACGTCCTTCACCGACGACCCGCAGGGCACGCGGAGGACCACGGACTGGCGCTACCTCACCGCCGTCGACGTACGGGGCAAGAGCGCCGCCGGGACCCTCGTGGCGTTCGGCGACTCGCTCACCGCGGGCAGCGGCTCCACCACCGACGCGAACAACCGCTGGCCCGACGTCCTCGCCGACCGGCTGCACGGCCGGTACGCGGTGGTCAACCAGGGCATCGCCGGCAACCGCATCCTGCGCAACGGCACCGGGCCACGCGCCCTCGACCGCTTCGAGCGCGACGTCCTGAGCGTCACCGGGGCGAAGACCGTCGTCATCGCCCTCGGCATCAACGACATCCAGGCCTTCCCCCAGGAGACGGACCCCGCACGGATCACGGACGCCCTGCGCGCCCTGACCCAGCGCGCGCACACCCGCGGCCTGAGGGTCATCGGCACGACCCTGATGCCGTACGAGGGCTACCGCAACTGGACCCCCGCCCAGAACGCCGTGCACGCCCGGGTCAACGAGACGATCCGGGCCGGCGGGGTCTTCGACCAGGTGCTCGACTTCGAGAACGCGGTGCGCGACCCGGCGCAACCGGACCGGCTGCTGCCCGCCTACGACTCCGGCGACCACGTCCACCTGAACGACGCGGGCTACCAGCGCCTGGGCTCCCTGGCCGACGTGGCCGGCCTGCTGCGCGTACAGCCGCCTTCGGGCGCGCTGTAGGAAACGGCGGAGACCCGGAGGGGTCCGGCAGGGAACGCGGCGGGGCAGACGGGGCAGGCGTGGCCCGGCAGGGATGCGGCAGGAGAGCCCAGCCCCGCGGGGGCCGAGAAACGGCCCCCGGCCTGTCGGCGGTTCCCAGGGAGCGGGCCGGCCCTACGGGCCGTCGTCGCCCTTCACCAACCGCGGGCGCTCCGCGTCCCGCAGACGCTGCTGCCCGGCGTCCCTCAGGCGCTGCTTCTCCGCCTTGCTCCGCTTGCGCTCCACGCCCACCCCGCCCATCAGCGCGAAGCCGGTGACCCGCACCTTGGGTGCGTCCGGCGCGGGGATTTCGGCGTCCCGCGAGTGCTCCCCGAAACCGCCCATGATGCCGATGCCGCGGACATCCACGTCCAGGTCCGGGGGAACCGTCACATGGATGCCACCCATGATCGTGAAGCAGCGGATGACCACCTCACGGGCCTCGAAATTCGCCTCACGCAGATCGATGTTTCCGCCGCCCCACATCGCGAACGCGGTGAACACCCGGCCGACGGTCCAGTTACCCTGCCGCCGGAACCCGCCCCAGAGCGCGAAGCCCCCGTTGGACGTCGCCGGCTTGCCGACCCGGTCGGACCAGCGGGCCATCGAACCCGTCCGGGGCTGCCCCGCGACCACCGGCGCCACCGCTCCACCGGGAGCGGGAAGATCACGGACGAGCGGTTCCAGCTCACCATGCGTACGGGCCTTGTAGGCGGCGTCGAGCCGATGCTCGAACTCCTCCATCTGCAACCGGCCCTCGGCCACCGCCTCGCGCAGAATCTCGGCAATCCGTTCACGTTCGCTGTCGGAGGCGCGCATATCCGGAAGTTCGCTTGTCATGCCCGCAGCCTATTGAACGCCTACGCTCCCGTCACCGGCCGACAGGCCGCTCACCGCCCCGTACGCTCCCGTCACCGGCCTACAGGCCGCCGGCCGACGCGTACATCTTCGCGATCACGGCCTCGATGTCCGGCTCCCGCACCGACAGGTCCATCAACGGGTAGTCCGCGGCGATCCGCGCCACCAGCGGCGCCGCCGAAGCCGACGCCGGGAACGCCAGCCACTGCCGCACCCCCTCCACCTTCACCGTGCGCACCGAAGGCTCCGACTCCAGCCGGATCGGCGGGAATTCACGCTCCAGGTCCACCACGAGCATCCGCTCGCTCTCGCCCACCTCGTGCAGCCCGGCAAGCGCACCGTCGTACATCAGACGACCGTGGTCGATCACCATGACCCGCTTGCACAGTTGCTCGATGTCGGTCAGGTCGTGCGTGGTGAGCAGGACCGTCGTACCGCGCTCCGCGTTCAAGTCCCGTAGAAAACCACGGACCTTGGACTTCGACACCACATCGAGGCCGATCGTCGGCTCGTCCAGGTACAGCACCTCCGGATCGTGCAGCAGCGCCGCCGCGATGTCGCCGCGCATCCGCTGCCCCAGCGAAAGCTGCCGCACCGGCACGTCCAACAGCTCTGCCAGATCCAGGAGTTCGATACAGCGGTCCATGTTGGCGCGGAAGCGGGCGTCGGGAATCCGGTACATCCGGTGGACCAGCCGGTACGAGTCACGCAGTGGCAGGTCCCACCACAGCGTGGTGCGCTGCCCGAAGACCACACCGATCCGCTGCGCCAGCCTCGTGCGCTCCCGGGAGGGATCGATGCCCGCCACCCGCAACGTACCGGCGCTCGGAGTGAGGATCCCCGTCAGCATCTTGATCGTCGTCGACTTCCCCGCCCCGTTCGGACCGATGTAGCCGACCATCTCACCGCGCGCCACGCGGAAGCTGATCCCGTCGACGGCCCGCACCTCACGCCGTTCGCTGCGCAGGAAGCCCGTCCTGCGGCGGACGTCGAAGACCTTCTCGACGCCGTCGAGCTCGATGAAGTCCGCGTCCGTGCCCGCACCCGGACCTGTACTCGTGCCTGTACTCGTGCCTGTACTCGTAGCCGTGCCTGTACTCGTACCCGTGCCTGTACTCGTGCCCGTGCTTGTACTCGTGCCCGTGCCCGCGCCTGGTTCCGTGTCTGTTTCCGTGTCCATGCCCGTTGCCCCTCCTCGCTCGAACTCCGTCAACTTCCCGTGCTCCGGTACGCCCGCAGCCCCGCCCGCCACGCCAGGCCCGCGACCGCCCCGCACGCGCCCGCCACCAGCGGCGGCAGAAACGCCACCCAGTCGGGCAGCCCCAGCGGGTACTCCCGGCCCAGCACATACAACGACGGCAGCCAGTTCACGAAGGCCAGCGGCACCACGAACGTCACCCCGCGCACCAGGTCCGTCGCGAAGACCGTCGGCGGGTACTGGAGCAGCGTGGCGCCTCCGTACGTGAAGGAGTTCTGCACCTGCGAGGCATCCTGCGCCACGAACTGGAACGCCGCCCCAGCCACGAACACCGCCCCGAAGATCGCTGCCCCGCTCAGCACCATCAACGGCACCAGCAGCACCTTCGCCACCGTCCAGTCGATGTCCAGCGTCACCAGCGCATAGCCGAGCACCAGCAGACCCTGCGTCACCCGCCCCAGCCTGCGCAGCGCGAACCGGTCCGCCGCCACCTGCGCGAGCACCGGAACCGGCCGCACCAGCAGCGTGTCCAGCGTCCCGTCCCGCACCCGGCGACCCAGCCGGTCCATCGACCCCATCAGCAGATCCGCCAGACCGAACGACGTACCCGCCGCCCCGTACAGCAGGGCGATCTCCGACAGCGTGTAACCGCCCAGCGCGTCGACGTGAGAGAACATCAGCAGAATCGTGACGAAGTCGAACGCCGTCGCCAGAAAGTTCCCGAACGTCGTCATCACGAACGACGCCCGGTACGCCATCGTCGAGCGCAGCCACATCGCGACGATCAGCCCGTACGCCCGGACCCCCTCGACCGCACGCGACCGCGGGACGAACACCGCCCCGGGCGCCTCCCCCACCGCCGCGTCCACCACATCCACCGTGTCCACTGCCTCAGCCACCCTGGACCACCACCCTCCGTGTCGCCACCGACTGCAGCAACCGCCCCGCCAGCAGCAGCACCAGCGCCCAGCCCGCCTGGAACACGTACACCCGCACCAGCCCCCAGCCCGTGTGCTTGCCGAGGAACACATCAGCCGGCACCTGGAGCAGCGCCGACCACGGCAGCGCCCGCGCCACCTCGCCCAACAGCCCCGGGAACAGATTCAGCGGCAGCAGCAACCCCGAGAAGAACATCCCCGCCAGGAACGCCATCTGCGCCGCCCCCGCCCCGTCCATCAGCCAGAACGCCGACAGCGCCACCAGATAGCGGATCGCGAAACTCACCACCACACCCAGCATCACCGCGACCAGAAACGCCACCCAGGTCCCCGGCGACGCGGGCATCACCAGATCGAAGGCGAGCGAGCCGAAAACCATCGGCACGATGCCGCGCCCCAGCAGCTGAAACGCCGCCCGGCCCAAGTCACCCGCCAACCACCACAGTTGAAGATCGACGGGCCGGTAGAGATCCACCGCGATATCACCCGTACGGATCCGCTCGATCAGCTCGTCCTCGAAACCGCCGCCCATCATCACGCACGTCATCAGCAGCGCCTGACCCAGCCACACGTACGTGAGCGCCTGCGACATGTCGTAACCGCCGAGCTGCGGACGCTCGTCCCACAGCGCCACGTACGTGTAAGCCAGGATGAACCCGAAGACCGTGTTGGTGAACACTCCCGCGACCGTCTCGATCCGGTACGTGGCATAGCGCCGGAACCCGCCCGCCGCCACCACGGCATAGAGCCGCACAGCAATCACCCCCCGCGATCGGGTGCCCCGCCGCGCGCGGGCACCAAAGCGCAGGAGCCTAGTCCAGCCGGGGCAACCGCCGCGACCGCTTTACGAAGGTCGATCCGATAGATATTCCGCATAAAAGTGCACTATGGGGGAACTGACCGCGGCCGAGGAGTCTGCACCGACATGAGCGACGAGCCACAGCAGCAGAACGGGGACCCGGGCGACCGAGGCTGGACCCCCAGGGACCTGTCTGCCGACGCTGCCGCCCGCGCGGAACAGGGCTCCCCGGCCGGCACCGGCACCGGCACCGGCGACACCGGCGACACCGGTACGAAGAAGCAGAAGAGGCAGAAGAAGCCCAAGCGCCCCAAACGCACCGGCTGGCGCCGCGCCATCCCCACCTGGCGCGTGGTCCTCGGCGGCCTCCTCCTCATCGCACTGGTCCTGATCGGCGGCTTCATCGCCGGCTACCAACTCGTCGACATCCCACCCGCCAACGCCAGCGCCACCGCCCAGTCCAATGTCTACCTCTACGAGGACGGCAGCGTCATCGCACGCGACGGCGAGGTGAACCGGGAGAACATCAAACTCGCCCAGGTCCCCCTCAACGTCCAGCACGCCGTCCTCGCCGCAGAGGACCGCGACTTCTACTCCGAACGCGCCGTCGACATCAAGGCAATGGTCCGCGCCGGCTGGAACACCCTCACCGGCAAGGGCAAGCAGGGCGGCTCGACCATCACCCAGCAGTACGTCAAGAACTACTACCTGGGCCAGGAGCAGACCGTCGTCCGCAAGGTCAAGGAATTCTTCATCGCGATCAAGCTCAACCGCGAAGAGTCCAAGAACCAGATCTTCGAGGGCTACCTCAACACCAGCTACTTCGGCCGCAACGCATACGGCATCCAGGCCGCCGCCCAGGCCTACTACAGCAAGGACATCGGCGACATCACCACCGCCGAAGGCGCCTACCTCGCCTCCCTGCTCAACGCCCCCAGCGCCTACGACGTCGTCACCCACCCCGAGAACAAACCCGCCGCCGTCGCCCGCTGGAACTACGTACTCGACGGCATGGTCAAGGAGGAATGGCTCGGCGCCGACGAACGCGCCGCACTCACCTTCCCCGAACCCGGCCCCGTCAAGCCCGCCAACAGCCTCTCCGCACAACGCGGCTACATCGTCCAGGCCGTCGAGGACTACCTCGTCCAGAACGACATCCTCGACGAGAAGACCCTCGCCACCCGCGGCTACCGCATCACCACCACGCTGGAGAAGAAGAAACAGGACGCCCTCGTCGAAGCCGTCGACGACAACGTCATGTCCAAGACCAGCAAGAAGAACAAGACCGACCGCAACGTCCGCGTCGGCGGCGCCTCCATCGACCCCGCCACCGGCCGCGTCCTCGCCATGTACGGCGGCATCGACTACACCGAGCAGTACGTCAACAACGCCACCCGCCGCGACTACCAGGTCGGCTCCACCTTCAAGCCGTTCGTCTTCACCTCCGCCGTCGCCAACCGCTCCACCACCCAGGACGGCCGCCGCATCACCCCCAGCACCATCTACGACGGCACCAACAAACGCATGGTCCAAGGACCCGGCGGACCCACCGGATACGCCCCCGCCAACGAGGACGACGTCAGCTACGGACCCATCACCGTCCGCACCGCCACCGACAAGTCCGTCAACGCCGTCTACGCGCAAATGGCCGAGGACGTCGGCCCGGACAAGGTCCGCCAGACCGCCGTCGACCTCGGCATCCCCAAGGACACCCCCGACCTCACCGCCTCCCCGTCGATCGCCCTCGGCCCCGCCACCGCCAGCGTCCTCGACATGACCGAGGCCTACGCCACCCTCGCCAACCACGGCAAGCACGGCGCCCACGCCCTCGTCGACAAGGTCACCAAGGACGGCGAGAGCATCAAGCTCCCCGACCGCACCACCAAACAGGCCGTCACCCGCGAAGCCGCCGACACCACCACCTCGATCCTCCAGAGCGTCGTCGACGGAGGCACCGGCACCGCAGCCCAGGGCTCCGGCCGCCCCTCCGCCGGAAAGACCGGCACCGCCGAAGAGGACAAGGCCGCCTGGTTCGCCGGCTACACCCCCGACCTCGCCACCGTCATCGCCGTCATGGGCCAGGACCCCGACACCGGCGCCCAGAAGCCGCTCTACGGAGCACTCGGCCTCCCCCGCATCAACGGCGGCGGCGCCCCCGCCCAGACCTGGGCCCAGTACACGAGGACCGCCCTGCGCGGCACCCCCGTCGAGAACTTCCACCTCGACCTGGAGAGCGGCACCGACGAGACCGAGCTGCCCACCGAGGAGAGCACCGCACCCGGCAACACCGGACAGCCCTCCCGGACCCCCTCCAGCACACCCCCGACCACCCCGTCCAGCACACCGCCCACCACCCCCTCCACCCCACAGACCACCCCCGGCACCACCGACAGCCCAGCCGGCGGCACCGGCGCCGGCGGAACAACGGCCGGCGGAACCAGCACCGGCGGAGGATTCACCGGCGGAGGGAACAACGGAGGCGGAAACAACGGCGGAGGCGACAACGGAGGCGGCGGAGGCCTCCTCGAAGGCGCCCGCGGCACCCGAGCCCCCACCGCCACCGGCCGTCAGTGACCCGAAGTCGCCTTCAGCCCCACCACGGCCACCAACAGCAGACACACGAAGAAGATCCGCGCCGCAGTCACCGGCTCATGCAGCACCACCATGCCCAGCACCGCCGCACCCGCCGCACCGATACCGACCCACACCCCGTACGCCGTACCGATCGGCAGAGTCCGCGCCGCATGCGACAGCAACAGCATGCTCGCGACAATCCCCAGCCCGGTGAACACACTCGGCCACAACCGGGTGAACCCCTCGGTGTACTTCATCCCGATCGACCAGGCCACTTCCAGCAGACCCGCGACCAACAACAGAACCCACGCCACGACAGCACCTCCGACGACACAGAACACACGAACAACACGGGTGCGTCGTCTTTACGGAAACCCGGTACGGCGCGTCTCGTCGGGGTCACACCACCGTAGCAAAGAACAGGCAAAAGGCCTGGTGACAACGGTCACCAGGCCTTACACGCCACAATCCGGGCTACAAATCGGGCTACAAATACAGACCCGTCGAATCCACCGAACCCTCGAACCGGTCCGCAGCCACCGCATGCAGGTCCCGCTCCCGCATCAGCACATACGCCACGCCCCGCACCTCCACCTCGGCACGGTCCTCAGGGTCGTACAGCACCCGGTCACCCGGCTCCACCGTCCGCACGTTCTGCCCCACCGCGACCACCACGGCCCAACCCAGCCGACGCCCGACCGCAGCCGTCGCCGGAATCAGGATCCCGCCGCCGGAACGCCGCTCACCCTCGGGCGAATCGGACCGGACCAGCACACGGTCGTGCAACATCCGGATGGGCAACTTGTCGTCGGTGTTCTCGCTCACGCCCCGCAACCTACCTGGCCGCGAGGCGCGCACACGCCCTCGGGGGTCAACGCTTCTTCCGCCGCCCCGACACGACGACCAGACCCACCACACCGACCACGAGCAACGCCGCCGGAATCACCCGCTCCAAACGCGGCGCACCCTCCTCCGACACGAACTGCGCCTTCACATCCGACACCGTCCGATTCACCGCGACGAACGCCCGCCCGGCCGTCCGGTCCACCACCTCGGCCGCCTTGGCCTTCGCGTCACCAACGATCGTCTTCGGGTGCACCCGCACCCCGATCTCATCGAGCACCACCGCGAGCTGCTCGCGCCTGCTGATGATGTCCGCCTCGATCTGCGCAGGGCTCCTGGCATCCGACACTGCGCCGCCTCCGTGGTCCTCGTCCGGTAAACCTTCATCGACAGTCTGTCAGCTCGACCGCCCCCGCACCCGGCGGCACCCCTATTACCCTCGGACCCGTACACCCCACGTACCAACGAGGAGAACCATGAGCGAGCGACTCACGACCGGCGACACCGCCCCCGCCTTCACCCTTCCCGACGCCGACGGGAACAACGTCTCGCTCGCGGACCACAAGGGCCGCAAGGTCATCGTCTACTTCTACCCGCGCGCCCTCACCCCCGGCTGCACCAAGCAGGCCTGCGACTTCACCGACAACCTCGACCTCCTGACCGCCGCCGGTTACGACGTCATCGGCGTCTCCCCCGACAAGCCGGAGAAGCTCGCAAAGTTCCGCGACGAGGAAAACCTCAAGGTCACCCTGGTCGGCGACCCCGCCAAGGAGACCCTGGAGGCCTACGGCGCCTTCGGCGAGAAGAAGAACTACGGCAAAACGGTGATGGGCGTCATCCGCTCCACCATCGTCGTCGACGAAAACGGCAAGGTAGAGCACGCCTTCTACAACGTGCGAGCCACCGGCCACGTCGCCAAGATCATCAAGGACCTCGGCATCTGACCGGACACAAAACCGCCCGGAACCCCCCACGGATTGAGCCGAACGGCCGAAACATGTGATGGACATCCCAATCCACGGGCGAATCGGTTTGCAACCGCCATGACCGCGCAGAAGCCTTTCCTGGAACACCCACCGAGGAAAGGACCCGGCCATGGCGGCCTCCGACCCCCACCAGGCGGCCGACCCCGAAGCGGTCAAACGCCACCCCGCCCTCTTCCGTGCCATCCGAAAACGCCAGAACCCGAAGCTGCGCCGGACGGACATCACCATCACGGACGACCAAGCGGTCAAGCGCGCGGTCAAGGCCGCATCGCTCGGTAACGCCATGGAGTGGTTCGACTTCGGCATCTACTCCTACCTGGCCGCCACCCTGGGCCACGTCTTCTTCCCGTCCGGGAACGACACCACCCAGCTCCTCTCCTCCTTCGCCACCTTCGCCGTCGCCTTCCTCGTACGACCGCTCGGCGGCATGTTCTTCGGCCCCATGGGCGACAAGATCGGCCGCAAGAAGGTCCTCGCCCTCACCATGATCCTCATGGCGGTCGGCACCTTCGCGATCGGCGTCATCCCCTCCCACGACACCATCGGCGTCGGGGCCCCCGTCCTCCTCATCCTCTTCCGGATGCTCCAGGGCTTCTCCACCGGCGGCGAGTACGGCGGCGCCTCCACGTTCATCGCGGAGTACGCCCCCGACAAACGACGCGGCTACTTCGGCAGCTTCCTCGAATTCGGCACCCTCGCCGGATACGTCGGCGCGGCCGGCCTCGTCACCGCGCTCTACGCACTCCTCACCGACACCCAGATGGAAGCCTGGGGCTGGCGCATCCCCTTCCTCGTCGCCGGACCCCTCGGCCTCGTCGGCCTCTACCTGCGACTGCGCCTCGACGAGACCCCCGCCTTCCAGAAACTGGAGGGCGGCACGGCCCACGCGACCGAGGCCGCGGACGGCGTCGAGACCACCGCCAAGGGCGACCTCGCCAAGATCTTCCGCAACTACTGGCCGACGCTGATCCTCTGCATCTGCCTGGTCGGCGCGTACAACATCACCGACTACATGCTGCTGTCGTACATGCCGACGTACCTCTCCGACGAACTCGGCTACAGCGAGACCCACGGTCTGCTGATCCTGCTCGCCGTCATGGTGTTCCTGATGCTGATCATCAGCCAGGTCGGCAAGCTCTCCGACCGCTTCGGCCGCAAACCACTCCTCATGACGGGCATGGTCGGCTTCCTGGTCCTCTCCCTCCCCGCCTTCCTCCTGATCCGCCAGGGCGGCATCCCGGCCATCACGATCGGCATGCTGATGCTGGGACTCTCCCTGGTCTGCATGCTCGGCACGATGTCCGCCGCCCTCCCGGCCCTGTTCCCGACGAACGTCCGCTACGGGTCCCTGTCGGTGGGCTACAACCTGTCGGCGTCGATCTTCGGTGGTACGACCCCGCTGGTCATCACGGCCCTGATCAGCTGGTCGGGCAGCAACCTGATGCCGGCGTACTACGCGATGGCGGCGGCGCTGGTGGGCGTGATCGCGGTGGCCTGCATGAAGGAGACCGCGAACAAGCCGCTGGCGGGCTCGCCCCCGTCGGTGGAGACGAGCGCGGAGGCGGAGGAACTGGTGGCGGCACAGACGCCGGACCCGAAGTTCTGACCCGTCCTGTCCTGCATGGGAATGGCCCGCCCCGCTTCGGTTGTCACCGAAGCGGGGCGGGCCATTCCGCATCTTGTCGGATATCGGACGTGACTCTCCGATAAACGGTTCGTTACTCCGTACGAGGCCGCGAACGGGCGGCCGGATGCGGAGGGGAACGTGCCAGCCAGCCCTTACACCCCCGAGCGGCTCTCGGAGGCCGTCTCATCGTCACGGACGTTGTCTGAGGCATTGACGAAACTGGGGGTCGACCCGAAGAGCCGCACCCGGGGCTACCTCCGGGAACGGATGAGGAAAATGGGGGTGAGTACCGGGCATCTCGAGCGTGAGGGGGCTCGCTGGACCAAAGACGTCCTTGAGCCCGTGGTCGCCGCATCGAGAAGCGTGCATGAGGTAGTACAGCGTCTCGGTCTCGAGATGGTTGGCGGACACCACACCAACATCAGCCGCCGGATCAAGTCGTACGGTCTCGACACCTCCCACTTCGTCAAGCCCTCACGAGCAGGTGTCAAGCAGCGTCGCCGCACTCCTCAGGAACTACTGGTCGAGGACAATTCACCTCACGCACGCCGCGTTCCCGGCGCCCGGCTCAAAGTCGCGATGACAGCGCTCGGCGTTGCGGAGCGGTGCGCCGACTGCGGGACGGAACCGATGTGGTGTGGCCATCCGCTGACCTTGGAGGTGGACCACATCAACGGCAGGTGGCGCGACAACCGACTGGAGAACCTGCGATTGCTCTGTCCCAACTGCCACTCGACGACGGACACCTACCGCGGCCGCGGCAAGGGGCGCCGAGCAGGTGCTGGACTATGAGCGAGAGGCGCGCGTACACCCGCGAGCGACTGGTCGAGGCGGCCGAGCAATGCGCCAATGTCGACGCGGTCGTAGCGTTCTTCGGGACAACTCCCTACAACAGGCTGAAGAGGTACCTGCTCAACCGCTTTGCCCACTTCGGCATCGACATCTCCCACTTCCAGCGCTGCGACCCCGACACCCACGCGACGCGTCCTGCGATATCCGTTGTGCAGGACGCAGTGGAGGCCTCTCGATCCGTTGCTGAGCTGCTCCGGAGACTCGGCCTTCCGGACAACCGGCGCCAGCGGGCCCTGCTGCACGAGTGGATCATCGAAATGGGGCTGCCGACCTCACACTTTCTCGGCCAGGCGCACCAACGCGGTCTACCCGGCACCACGCCCCTCAAGCCCGCTGCCGAAATCTTGGTCAAACACGAACGCAAAGGTCGCACGAAGGCCACGTTGCTACGGCGAGCGCTCGCGGAAATCGGCGTGCCTGAGCGGTGTGCGGGGTGTGGAACCGGCCCGAGCTGGCAAGGCAGGCGTCTGACTCTCGAGGTGGACCACATCAACGGCGACTGGGTTGATGACCGCGCCGAGAACCTTCGGCTCCTCTGCCCGAACTGCCATGCCATCACGTCCACGTGGTGCCGCGGGGGCGCGCGCCGAACAGCGGCAGAGTGAGGTGCCTACCAGCTCGGTGGCCCGCCCGGTACCATGTCAGGCGGCTAGCGGCGGTGGTGCAGAGGTGACACAGCAGACTTAGGATCTGTGGCCCGTGAAACGGCTTGAGGGTTCGAATCCCTTCCGCCGCACCGAAACGGCCTGTCCGTCGAATCATCGACGGACAGGCCGTTAGTGCGTTCCGGGCTGCGTCACCCCACCAACTCCCGCACCACCCGCACCAGCGCCCGGAACGCCTTCCCCCGGTGGCTGATCGCGTTCTTCTCCGCCGGGGTCAGCTCCGCGCACGTCCGGGTCTCGCCCTCCGGCTGGAGGATCGGGTCGTAGCCGAAGCCGTGAGCACCGGCGGGGACGTGGCGCAGGGTACCGAGGAGGCGGCCCTCGACCACGCGTTCCGTGCCGTCGGGGAGGGCGAGCGCGGCAGCGCAGGCGAAGTGGGCCGCGCGGTGGGTGTCGTCGATGTCGGAGAGCTGGGCCAGGAGCAGGTCCAGGTTGGCCCGGTCGTTGCCGTGGGTGCCGGACCAGCGGGCCGAGAAGATGCCGGGGGCACCGCCGAGCACGTCGACGCAGAGGCCGGAGTCGTCGGCGATGGCGGGGTGGCCGGTGGCCTGGGCGAGGGCGTGGGCCTTGAGGAGGGCGTTCTCGGCGAAGGTGACGCCGGTTTCCTTGACGTCGGGGATCTCCGGGTACGCGTCCGCGCCGACGAGTTCGTGGGTGAGGCCTGCGTCGGCGAGGATCGCGTGGAGTTCGGTGATCTTCCCGGCGTTGCGGGTGGCGAGGATGAGGCGGGTCATGGGTCGATTATCGCCGTCCCCGCCCCGCTGGATTACGGGGTGCAGACCTTGCCGATCTCCGTCGCCGCGTCGGTGACCGGGGTGATGTCGGGGGTGGCGTCGCCCTTGTCGATCGAGTTGCGGACGTTGCCGACGCCGGCCTGGAGGTCATCGACGGCTTTGCTGAGGTCGGCGTCGTCGGTCTTGTCGCCCAGGTTGTTGAGTTCCTTCTGGATCTCGTCGAGTGCTTCGGAGGCCTGGGTGGGGTCGCTGGAGGCGTTGGCGACGGCCTGCTGGAGGTTGTCGACGCTGGTGGCGATGGCGTCGGCGGTGCGGACGCAGTCGAGGGTCTTGTCGAGGGCGCCGCAGCCGGCCGCTGCGGTGACGGTGAGCAGCGCGGCGGTGATGGCCAGTGCGGTGCGGTGGTGGCGGTGGCGCGTGGCCATGGTGGGTCCCTCCCCTGGTGCGGACACGTGGACGGGCGCACGGTTCGACCCGTGCGCCCGTATGCGTATCGACGCTGTGTGGGGGGTTCTTGGTTGCTTCTTTACCTGGCTGCGTTCCTGTTCGGCTACTCGCCGAGGGTGCGGGTGAGGGCGTCGTTCTGGAAGGCGGTGAGGTCGACGCAGCCGGCGGTGGCGAGGTCGAGGAGGGCGTTGAGTTCCTTGCGGTCGAAGGGCTCGGCCTCGGCGGTGCCCTGGACCTCGACGAAGCGGCCGTCGCCGGTGCAGACGACGTTCATGTCGGTCTCGGCGCGGACGTCTTCCTCGTAGCAGAGGTCGAGGAGGGGGGTGCCGTCGACGATGCCGACGCTGATGGCGGAGACGGTGCCGGTCAGCGGCTTGCGGCCGTGCTTGATGATCTTCTTGCCCTGGGCCCAGGTGATGGCGTCGGCGAGGGCGACGTAGGCGCCGGTGATGGCGGCGGTGCGGGTGCCGCCGTCGGCTTGGAGGACGTCGCAGTCCAGGACGATGGTGTTCTCGCCGAGGGCCTTGTAGTCGATGACGGCGCGGAGCGAGCGGCCGATGAGGCGGCTGATCTCGTGGGTGCGGCCGCCGATCTTGCCGCGTACGGATTCGCGGTCGCCGCGGGTGTTGGTGGAGCGGGGCAGCATGGAGTATTCGGCGGTGACCCAGCCTTCGCCGCTGCCCTTGCGCCAGCGGGGGACGCCTTCGGTGACGGAGGCGGTGCAGAAGACTTTGGTGTCGCCGAAGGAGATGAGTACGGATCCTTCGGCGTGCTTGCTCCATCCGCGTTCGATGGTGACGGGGCGGAGCTGGTCGGGGGTGCGGCCGTCGATACGAGACATGGCGTCGACTTTATCGGGTGCGGGGTGTGGGCCGTTGCGGTGCGGGGCGGGGTGTACGCCGCAGGCCCCGTCCTGGTGGGGCGGGGCCTGCGGGGTTCGGGCCGGTGGCCCGAGGGGTTTGGGGGTGCGGGTTCAGCGGTGGGTCACATCATGTCTTCGATGTCGGCGGCGATGGGGTCCGCGTCGGTGCCGATGACGACCTGGATCGCGGTGCCCATCTTGACGACGCCGTGGGCGCCGGCGGCCTTGAGCGCGGCTTCGTCGACCTTGCTCGGGTCGATGACCTCGGTGCGGAGGCGGGTGATGCAGCCTTCGACCTCTTCGATGTTCTCGATTCCGCCGAGCCCGGCGACGATCTTCTCAGCCTTGCTGGCCATGGCCTTCTCCCTGGTTCTTCACGTACATGTGACGGCCCACCATGGGTCCGTTTCGTCACGGTAACGCACGGTTGGCCCAACTTCGCGAGCGGGTAGCCGAACCATCACCAAAGATGACGATCACCGGTGCCCTGTCTTCCGGGCGGGCTCCGCACCGTACCGCAACTGGTCTACACCAGTCTGCAACACCCGCCAAACGTGGCCTGTTCCGGGAGGACGCCGATGAGCTCAAGCAGCGCAGCGATCCCACAGAAGAAGTGGTGGAACGGCCTCTTCCAGGGCCTGCAGAAGATGGGGCGGAGTCTTCAGCTCCCGATCGCCGTCCTGCCGGCGGCAGGAATTCTCAACCGGCTCGGCCAGCCGGATGTGTTCGGCGACGAGGGCCTGGGCTGGGACAACATCGCCAAGGTGTTCGCGGCGGCCGGTGGCGCCTTGCTGGACTCGGGGCTCGGTCTTCCGCTGCTGTTCTGCGTGGGCGTCGCGATCGGCATGGCGAAGAAGTCGGACGGGTCGACGGCACTGGCGGCCGTGACGGGCTTCCTCGTCTATTACGCGGTGCTGCACGCGTTCCCGGTGGACTGCGACGCCGGCTCGACGTTCGTCACCGGCGGCACCTGGTTCGGGACCTGTGTCACGGACGACGCCCAGGTGACCGCGGCCGAGTACCAGAACCCCGGGGTGTTCGGTGGCATCGTGATGGGCCTGATGACGGCCTGGTTCTGGCAGCGGTACCACCGGGTCAAGCTGGTGGACTGGCTGGGATTCTTCAATGGCCGCCGCCTCGTCCCGATCATCATGGCCTTCGTCGCCCTGCTCTTCGCGGCGCTCTGCGCCTGGCTGTGGCAGCCGGTCGGTGACGCCCTGACCAGCTTCTCCGAGTGGCTGGTGGACCTGAACTGGCTGGGCTCCGGCATCTTCGGTCTGGCCAACCGCGCCCTGCTCGTCTTCGGCCTGCACCAGTTCCTGAACACCTTCGTCTGGTTCCAGTTCGGTGACTTCACGAAACCGGACGGCACGGTCGTGCACGGTGACATCAACCGGTTCCTGGCGGGGGACCCGACGGCCGGCCAGTTCACCACGGGCTTCTTCCCGATCATGATGTTCGCGCTTCCTGCGGCGGCGCTGGCGATCTACCACTGTGCCAAGCCGCACCGCCGCAAGGCGGTCGGCGGCCTGATGGTCTCGGTCGGTCTCACGTCGTTCGTGACGGGAATCACGGAGCCGATCGAGTACTCGTTCCTCTTCGTCGCGCCGCTGCTGTACGCGATCCACGCGGTGCTCACCGGTGTGTCGATGGCGGTGACGTGGGCGCTCGGAGCGAAGGACGGCTTCAGCTTCTCGGCGGGTCTGATCGACTACGTCATCAACTGGAGTCTGGCGACGAAACCCTGGCTGATCATCCCGATCGGGCTGGCGTTCGCCGTCGTGTATTACGTCATCTTCCGGTTCGCGATCACCAAGTTCAACCTCCAGACGCCGGGCCGTGAGCCCGATGAACTGGAGGAGGAAATCGAGAAGGACCTCACGAAGTAGCTGCTCCGGCCGGGGCTTACGCCCTGGCCGGCCAAGGCCCTCGGACCTCCGGTCCGGGGGCCTTCCGCATGTCACTGTGCGTGCGTGGTGGCTACTGCGAAGTAGTCGGAATTTGCAGGTTCCTTATCTAACCCTCACCGTGCTACAACTGGTCTACACCACTCAGTGGTCCAGACCACGTGCCGTTTCTGCGGCGCGTTTCTCGAGTCGTCGCCCACCCAAACACCCTGTCCCTGGCGGCGCCTTGCCCAATGGAGGAAGTTGATGTCCACGGCTGGCACCGCTCCCGCGGTCACCAAATCGAAGGGCGCCGGCGTGATGGCGGTCATGCAGCGCATCGGCCGCAGCCTCATGCTGCCGGTCGCGGTGCTGCCCGCAGCCGCGCTGCTGGTCCGGCTCGGCAACGCCGACATGCTCGGCCGCGAGTCGTTCCCGACCGTCGTCACGAAGCTCGCGGGCTACATGGCCGCGGGTGGTGGCGCGCTCCTCGACAACATGGCGCTGCTGTTCGCCGTGGGCATCGCGATCGGCTTCGCCAAGAAGTCGGACGGCTCGACCGCGCTCGCCGCGGTCACCGGCTACCTCGTCTTCCAGAAGGTGCTCGCCACCTTCACCGACAGCAACCTGCCGCAGGTCGCGAGCGTCGTGGACGGCAAGATCGTCATGAGTGACGCCCCGGTCAACGCCGGCGTGCTCGGCGGCGTCGTGATGGGCGTGGTCGTGGCCCTGCTGTACCAGAAGTTCTACCGGACGAAGCTGCCCGACTGGGCGGGCTTCTTCAGCGGCCGCCGCCTCGTCCCGATCCTCTCCGCCTTCGCGGGCCTGCTCATCGGCATAGTCTTCGGTCTGATCTGGCCCGTCCTCGGCTCGGGTCTGCACACCTTCGGTGAGAAGCTGGTCGATTCCGGAGCGGTCGGCGCGGGCATCTTCGGTATCGCCAACCGTGCGCTGATCCCGGTCGGCATGCACCACCTGCTGAACTCCTTCCCGTGGTTCCAGGCCGGCGACTACAACGGCGCGCACGGCGACATCGCCCGCTTCCTGGCGGGCGACCCGCAGGCCGGACAGTTCATGACCGGCTTCTTCCCGATCATGATGTTCGCCCTCCCTGCGGCCTGCCTCGCGATCGTGCACTGTGCCCGTCCGGAGCGCCGCAAGGTCGTCGGCGGCATGATGTTCTCGCTCGCCGCCACCTCGTTCGTCACCGGTGTGACCGAGCCGATCGAGTTCACGTTCATGTTCATCGCCCCGGTGCTGTACGCGATCCACGCGGTCCTGACCGGTGTCTCGATGGCCTTGACCTGGGCACTCGGCATGAAGGACGGCTTCGGCTTCTCCGCTGGTCTCGTCGACTTCCTGCTGAACCTGGGCATCGCGTCGAAGCCGTGGCTGCTGGTACTGGTCGGCCTCTGTTTCGCGGCGATCTACTACGTGGTCTTCCGCTTCGCGATCACCAGGTTCAACCTGCCGACGCCGGGCCGTGAGTCCGACGAGGAGCTGGCGGAGCTCCTCAAGGCCGAGGCCAAGTAACCCGTACGGCCCCAGCTCGAAGCCCTCACCTTCCCGGCGGAAGGTGAGGGCTTCGTCGTGCGTGGGGCGGACCGAGGGCTAGATCTCGTACACCGCGCCCGGCACCGCCAGCTCCGTCGGGCCGTCGAAGACCTCCTGGGCGTCGGTGAGGTTGCGGGCGGCGTCGGTCCACGGCGGGATGTGTGTGAGGACCAGGCGGCCCACCTCCGCGCGGGCGGCGAGTTCTCCCGCCTCGCGGCCGTTGAGGTGGAGGTCCGGGATGTCCTCCTTGCCGTGGACGAACGACGCCTCGCAGAGGAAGAGGTCGGCGCCCTCCGCCAGCTCGTCGAGGGCCTCGCAGATGCCGGTGTCGCCGGAGTACGTGAGCGAGCTGCCGCCGTGCTCGATGCGGATGCCGAACGTGTCGACGGGGTGGCAGAGCTTCTCCGTACGGACCGAGAAGGGGCCGATCTCGAACGAGCCCGGCTTCAGGGTGTGGAAGTCGAAGACCTCGCTCATCGCGTGCTCGGAAGGGGTGTCGGCGTGCGCGGTGGTGAGCCGCTGCTCCGTGCCGTCGGGGCCGTAGACCGGGATGCGGGCCGGGCGTCCGCCGCCGTGCGGGTAGTACCGGACGACGAAGTACGCGCACATGTCGATGCAGTGATCGGCATGGAGGTGACTGAGGAAGATGGCGTCGAGGTCGTAGAGACCGACGTGGCGCTGCAGCTCGCCGAGGGCGCCGTTGCCCATGTCGAGGAGCAGCCTGAAGCCGTCGGCCTCTACGAGGTAGCTCGAGCATGCCGATCCCGCGGACGGGAACGAGCCGGAGCAGCCGACGACGGTGAGCTTCATGGAGCGTGAACCTCCGAGACGTGGGAACGGGGAGGGTTCGTGCGGTTCGTGGAGCGGTTTGTTGAGCGTAAGGCGCGAAAGAGCTGGTCGCTCCTCTGGGGCGTGTCGTTGTGGGGGAACTCACCTGTGCTGTCACCGGTTCGATGGAAGGTGACGCGAACCGGGCCCCTGCGGCGATCGAGGGGCGGGGGGCCGGGTGTGGAGCCCGGGAACGGCGAACGCCGGGGGTCCCGGACCTGTGTGGTCCGGGACCCCCGGCGTTCGGGAGGTGAAGGCGTGGGTGGCTACGCCCAGAGCTGGCCCTGCAGTGTTTCGATGGCCGCCTCTGTCGTGGGGGCGGTGTAGACGCCCGTCGACAGGTACTTCCAGCCGCCGTCCGCGACGACGAAGACGATGTCGGCGCTCTCGCCGGCCTTGACCGCCTTGTTGCCGACGCCGATCGCCGCGTGGAGTGCGGCACCGGTGGAGACGCCCGCGAAGATGCCCTCCTGCTGGAGGAGTTCGCGGGTGCGGGTGACGGCGTCGGCGGATCCGACGGAGAAGCGGGTGGTGAGGACGGAGGCGTCGTAGAGCTCGGGGACGAAGCCCTCGTCGAGGTTGCGGAGGCCGTAGACGAGGTCGTCGTAGCGCGGTTCGGCGGCGACGATCTTGATTCCGTCGACGTGTTCGCGCAGGTAGCGGCCGACGCCCATGAGGGTGCCGGTGGTGCCGAGGCCTGCGACGAAGTGGGTGATCGACGGGAGGTCGGCGAGGATCTCGGGGCCGGTGGTGGCGTAGTGGGCGCCCGCGTTGTCGGGGTTGCCGTACTGGTAGAGCATCACCCAGTCGGGGTGCTCGGCCGCGAGTTCCTTGGCGACGCGGACGGCGGTGTTGGAGCCGCCCGCTGCCGGGGAGGGGATGATCTCGGCGCCCCACATGGTGAGCAGGTCGCGTCGTTCCTGGGAGGTGTTCTCCGGCATCACGCAGACGATGCTGTAGCCCTTGAGCTTGGCCGCCATGGCGAGGGAGATGCCGGTGTTGCCGCTGGTGGGTTCGAGGATGGTGCAGCCGGGGGTGAGCCGGCCGTCCTTCTCGGCCTGCTCGACCATGTGGAGCGCGGGGCGGTCCTTGATCGAGCCGGTGGGGTTGCGGTCCTCCAGCTTGGCCCAGATGCGGACGTCGTCCGCCGGTGACAGCCGCGGCAGGCGGACGAGCGGGGTGTTGCCCACTGCGGCGAGCGGGCTGTCATAGCGCATCAGTTCATGCCGCCGGCGACGGCCGGGAGGATGGTGATGTTGTCGCCGTCGCTGAGTTTGGTGGAGATGCCGTCGAGGAAGCGGACGTCCTCGTCGTTGAGGTAGACGTTCACGAAGCGGCGGAGCTGTTCGCCGTCGACGATGCGCTCACGGATGCCGGTGTGGCGGCTTTCCAGGTCCGTGAAGAGGTCGGCGAGGGTGTCCCCGTTGCCCTCGACGGCCTTGGCGCCGTCGGTGTAGGTGCGGAGGATGGTCGGGATGCGGACCTCGATGGCCATGGCGTGGGCTCCTGTCGAAGCGGAGTGGTGGCGGTCGGCGTGCGGCGCGCGGCTCTGCCCCCGCGCAGGGAGTGGTACGTGAAGGGCGGCGTCCGGTGGGGCGGTGCCGGGCCTCGCCCCGGCTCAGGCCTCGCGGCCGGCGGTGCGGTGGTTCGTACAGATCGCGCTGGCGAGTCGGCACAGGTCGACGTGCAGGCGCGCCACGAGCAGTGTGCCCGGCGTCTTGTCGCTCACGTCATGGGGAACCATGGGCTCATCGTATCGATTCCCGGTCCGGATTCCGGTATGTGATCTCAGCTGGTGGATGGTTCATGTTCGACAGGTGGACAGGGCCGGGTGCGTGGCCCTGTCCGGTCTGTCGTGGGTGGTGCTGGTGCCGAGGTCAGGGCGCGGGGTGGGCGTCGACGACCTCGACGTCCTCCTCGGTGATCTCGCCGTCCACGATGCGGTACGAGCGGAACTGGAAGGGTCCTGCCTCGTCGGCGTCGGCGGTCGACACGAGGACATAGTGGGCGCCGGGCTCGTTGGCGTACGTGACGTCGGTGCGGGAGGGGTAGGCCTCGGTCGCGGTGTGCGAGTGGTAGACGATCACCGGCTCCTCGTCCCGGTCGTCCATGTCGCGGTAGAGCTTGAGGAGGTCGGCCGAGTCGAATTCGTAGAACGTGGGCGAGCGGGCCGCGTTGAGCATGGGGATGAAGCGTTCGGGGCGGCCGGTTCCGGCGGGCCCGGCGACCACGCCGCACGCCTCGTCGGGGTGGTCGGCGCGGGAGTGCGCGACGATCTGGTCGTACAGCGCCTGGGTGATGGTCAGCATGGCGCCCAGGATAGGACGACGGGCCCCTGCGTACCGAGGAGTGGTACGCAGGGGCCCGCATCATGGGACCGGCCCGTCGGGGGCCCGTGGTTCAGCGGCCCGCGAAGGCCTTGTTCTCGGGGTTGCGGGCCTTGAGGACCAGGTACGAGACGCCGAGGATCAGGGCCCACAGCGGGGCGCAGTAGAGCGAGATCCTGGTGTCCTTGTCGATGCCCATCATGACGATGACCACGCCGATGAACGCGAGGGCGAAGACGCTGGTGTACGGGGCTCCGGGTGCCCGGAAGGTGGACTGCGGGAGGGCTCCGCGGTCGGCGAGGCGGCGGTAGCGGAGCTGGCTGATCAGGATCATGATCCAGGCCCACATGCCGGAGATGGTGGCGAAGGAGACGACGTAGGTGAAGGCGTCACCGGGCCACTGGTAGTTGATCCAGACGCCGACGAGCATGAGTGCGGCGGAGACGGTGGTGCCGACGAGGGGTGTGCCGCTCCTCGTCAGCCGGGTGAAGACCTTGGGGCCCTGTCCGTTGAGTGCGAGGTCGCGCAGCATGCGGCCGGTGGAGTACATGCCGGAGTTGCAGGAGGAGAGCGCGGCGGTCAGGACGACGAAGTTGACGATGCCCGCGCCGAGGCCGAGGCCCATCTTCTCGAAGGCTTCGACGAACGGGGAGACGTCCGGTGAGAACTCGGTCCAGGGGACGACCGAGAGGATCATGATGAGGGCGCCGACGTAGAAGACGGCGATGCGCCACGGCACGGTGTTGATGGCCTTGGGCAGGACGGTCTTGGGGTCCTTGGACTCGCCTGCGGTGACGCCGACGAGTTCGACGGCGAGGAAGGCGAACATCACGATCTGCAGCGTCATCAGGGTGCCCTTGATGCCGTGCGGGAAGAATCCGCCGTCGGACCACAGGTGGGTGACGGATGCGGTGTCGCCGGCGTCGGAGAAGCCGAGGGTGAGAATTCCGGCACAGATGAGGATCATGCCGACGATGGCGGTGACCTTGACCATGGAGAACCAGAATTCGAGTTCACCGAACAGCTTCACGGAGATCAGGTTCACGCCGTACAGGATGATCGTGAAGATCAGTGCGGACACCCATTGAGGAATGTCGAACCAGAACGTCATGTACTGGGCTGCTGCGGTGACTTCGGTGATTCCGGTGACGACCCAGAACAGCCAGTAGGTCCAGCCGGTGACGAAGCCTGCGAAGGGGCCGATGAATTCGCGGGCGTACTCCGAGAAGGAGCCGGAGACCGGGCGGTACATGAGGAGTTCGCCCAGGGCCCGCATGATGAAGAAGATCACCAGGCCTGCGACGGCGTACGCCAGGATGAGGCTGGGGCCGGCCTTGGCGATGGCCTTGCCCGCGCCGAGGAAGAGGCCGGTGCCGATGGCCCCGCCGATCGCGATCATCTGGATCTGGCGGGCACCGAGCGCTCTCTGGTAGCCCTCGGCGGAAGTGGTGGCATCCGCGGCTGCGGCGTGCGGGCCTTCTTGTCCCTTGTCGTCGACCTGCGCCGATGTCATGTGGTGCGCCTTTCTCCACGCCGATCCGCGCCTTTCGGCTGCGGATCAGGTCCTGATCCCCCCGGATATGGATGGAGTGCCGCCGGTGGTTGCCGGCTCGTAGCGCCTACCCGGGAACAGGGGTGGCGTCCCCGAGTGGTCGTGAAGATTTATCACGACCACAACGGAGATCCACCGGACATTATGTGGCGCACGCCACAGGAAAAAGCGGACAACGGTGTCCTGGCGCTGCAAAAAAGACCGATCAGGTGACGCGATCGTTATTCGGATTTGAGCGTCCGTTGAGCGAACGCCACGCAGTCCCGCAAGTGCCTCGCGTTACGGCATCAGCGTTTCGATAAGCGTTTCCTGGAGCGCGCCCAGCCAGAGGTAGGCCATGACCATCGGCTTGCGGGGGTCGCTGTCGGGCAGCCGGTAGAGGGAGCCGTCCTCGCCGCCGTCCTCGTCGGAGACCTCCAGGCGGGTGCCGATGGTGAGCCGGAGGTCGTTGAGGGAGCCCAGCCAGCTGCGGCATTCGTCGGCGGTGAGGGTGAGTACGGCTGCGTCGTCCCCGACGGGTGTGAGCGCGTCGAGGGTGCGGATGACGACGAGGGCGTCGTCGCGCTTGCGGGTGCGCAGGTCGTTCTCGGTGAAGCGGCGGAACTCGGCGGACGCGGCGCGCAGTTCGGTGTCGTCGTCGCCGTAGGCCTCG
This sequence comes from Streptomyces sp. NPDC087901, assembly GCF_044742205.1. Lineage (NCBI taxonomy): Bacteria > Bacillati > Actinomycetota > Actinomycetes > Kitasatosporales > Streptomycetaceae > Streptomyces > Streptomyces sp. NPDC087901. The sequence goes on along the minus strand of NZ_JBIUUC010000001.1, from coordinate 126,402 downwards.
GGGAAGAGGCGGGCCAGGGCGGGGTCGGAGGGCGGTTCGCTGGGGCCCTCGGCGAAGAGGGCGGCGAGCGGGTCCTCGCCCTCGGCGGGTTCGTCGCCGGGGCCGATGAGTTCGAGCAGCTGGACGGCGAGGGAGCGCAGGATCGCGATCTCCACCTCGTCGAGCGCGACGGCCGCGCCGCCGCCGGGGGTGGCCTCGAAGTGGCCGGCCATGGGTTCTCTCCGATGGTGGTCGGGCGGGGCGGGGGCTGGGGGTGCCGAGAGGGTTAGTTGCGGTCCTGGGTGAGGGTGGCCCACAGTCCGTAGCCGTGCATGGCCTGGACGTCGCGTTCCATCTCTTCGCGGCTGCCGCTGGAGACGACGGCGCGGCCCTTCTGGTGGACGTCGAGCATCAGCTTGTGCGCCTTGTCCTTGGAATAGCCGAAATAGGCCTGGAAGACATAGGTCACGTAGCTCATGAGGTTGACCGGGTCGTTGTGGACCAGCGTCACCCAGGGGACGTCGGGCTCGGGGACAACGAGGTTCCCCTCGGCCGATTCGGGACGTTCGATCTCTACGGGGGCGACGCTCACCTACCCCATGCTGCCACCCGGGAGGGCGCATCGCACAAACGGGGCCGGTGGCGCGGCGGGCCCGGCACCCCCATCTCGTCACTTTGACGAAATAGGGGTAGCATCCCCGGCATGAACTCAGCGGACCTTGGGCGACGGGTCGGTGTGCCGTCGACCGCACTCTTCACCGACCAGTACGAGCTCACGATGGTGCAGGCCGCACTGAAGGCCGGCACCGCCGACCGGCGCTCGGTCTTCGAGGCGTTCACCCGCCGGCTGCCCGAGGGTCGGCGCTACGGCGTCGTCGCGGGCATCGGGCGGGTCCTGGACGCGGTGGAGAACTTCCACTTCGACGACGAGATGCTCACCTTCCTGCGCGACCAGAACGTCGTCGACGGGCCCACGCTCGCCTATCTGGCCGATTACCGCTTCAGCGGCGACGTCTGGGGCTACCCGGAGGGCGAGGTGTACTTCCCGGGCTCGCCGATCCTGCGGGTCGAGGGTTCCTTCGCCGAGTGCGTGCTGCTGGAGACGGTGATCCTGTCGATCCTCAACCACGATTCGGCGATCGCCGCGGCGGCCTCGCGGATGTCGGCGGCGGCGGGCGGGCGCGGGCTGATCGAGATGGGTGCCCGGCGCACCCACGAGCTGTCTGCGGTGGCCTCGGCCCGTGCCGCGTACATCGGCGGCTTCGACACGACGTCCGACCTGGCCGCGGGCTTCCGCTACAACATCCCGACCGTCGGCACGAGCGCCCACGCGTTCACTCTGCTGCACGACTCCGAGCGCGACGCGTTCCGGGCCCAGGTCGACTCGCTGGGGCGTGACACGACGTTGCTCGTCGACACGTACGACGTCACCGCGGCGGTCCGCACGGCGGTCGAGGTGGCCGGGACGGAGCTGGGTGCGGTTCGGATCGACTCGGGTGACCTGCTGCTGGTCGCGCACCGGGTGCGCCAGCAGCTGGACGAGCTGGGCGCGACGGGCACGAAGATCGTGGTGACGTCGGACCTGGACGAGTACGCCATCGCGTCGCTGGCCGCGGCGCCGGTGGACGCGTACGGGGTGGGCACGCAGCTGGTGACCGGCAGCGGGCACCCCACCTGCTCGATGGTCTACAAGCTGGTCGCCCGAGCCTCCTCGGCCGACCCGGCGGACGAGCTGCGGCCGGTGGCGAAGAAGTCGCTGGGCGCGAAGTCCTCGAAGGGCGGTCGCAAGTGGGCGGCCCGCCGGCTGGACGAGGACGGGGTGGCCGAGGCCGAGGTGATCGGCACCGGTCCGGTGCCGCCGGAGCTGGCCGGCCGCCAGCTGCTGGTGGAGCTGGTCAGGGGCGGCGAGGTGGTCGCACGCGAGCCGCTGGACGCTGCGCGGGAGCGGCATATCGCTTCGCGGGCGGGGTTGCCGATGTCGGCGATGCAGTTGTCGCGGGGCGAGCCGGTGCTGCCCACCGAGTACGTGTGAGGGTGCGTGGTGCGGGGCGGGCGTGGCGACCGGGGGGGCACGGTGGTCGCTTTGTCCTCAATCGCCGGACGGGCTCGATATTGCACGGCCAGGCTTGGTTCTGCCCGGACGGGCAGAATCTGCGCGGACGGGCCGATTTCGCACGGACGGGCTTGATTTTGGCCGGACGGGCTTGATTTGCGCGAGCGCCCCCTCCCTAAGCCGGGCCTGATTCCCTAGGCTCGATGTCACCCCCGTAACCCCGCACCCCTCCCCCACCGAAGGACACCCGCCATGCACCGCGCCTTGATCGTCGTGGACGTCCAGAACGACTTCTGCGAGGGCGGGAGCCTCGCGGTGGCCGGGGGCGCCGATGTCGCCGCCGCCATCACCGACCTGATCGGTGAGGCCCAGCCGGGCTACCGGCACGTGGTGGCCACCCGCGACCACCACATCGACCCGGGTGACCACTTCTCGCAGGCGCCGGACTTCGAGCACTCCTGGCCCGTGCACTGCGTCGCCGGCACGGAAGGGGTGGGCTTCCACCCCAATTTCGCCCCCGCGGTCGCCTCCGGGGCGATCGACACCGTCTTCGACAAGGGTGCGTACGCAGCCGCGTACAGCGGCTTCGAGGGTCAGGACGAGAACGGTGCGGGACTGGCCGAGTGGCTGCGCGACCGCGGGGTCACCGAGGTCGACGTGGTCGGCATCGCGACCGACCACTGTGTCCGGGCCACCGCGCTCGACGCCGTCCGTGAGGGCTTCGCCACGCACGTACTGCTGGATCTGACCGCGGGCGTCGCCGAGGCGACGACGGACCGGGCACTGGCCGAGCTGCGGGACGCGGGCGTGGTGCTGTCCGGCAAGCCGGTGGTCTGAGCGGCGGCAGGCCCGGAAGCGAGGCCCTGAGGGCTGTCCCGCCAGGAACGGCGGGACAGCCCTCAGCCAGTGCCGCGTCAGTCGGGGTCCGCCCGCGACGGGGGGGGACCCCGGCTGACGCGGCACTAGCTCTGCCGGGCCGGCAGGGCGGGCCTCAGCAGGGCTCGTATCGGGTGCCAGAGCTCCTGGGCCCGCTCGGGTCTCGCGCGCCACAGGAGGCCGTCGGGGTGGTGCAGGACGGCGGTGATCTCGTCCGGGGTGGGCGGCTCGGCGTTGCCGCGGAGGTAGACGGCGCGCAGGCCCAGATTGCGCAGCCGGGTCAGCGCGCGGGCCCGGTTGACCGCGTGCACCAGGACGCGCACCGGGGTGTCCGGCCCCACGCCTCCCGTCGGACTCGGCAGTGTGATCGCGACGACCACACTGCCGTTCGGCAATTTGCTGAATCCTCCGCCTGCCATGCTCCGCGCTCCCCCGTGAGACGTCGTGTCAATAAGAATCCGAACAAGAGGCACCTAAACACGATCGGCCGCCGCCCGCTAGAGGGCGACGGCCGATCATGCTTTGACCTGCAGTTTTACGAGATTACTTGTGCGAGGGACCGACGCGGACGGTCACCGTGGAGCCGCTGAACGGCTCGTTGATGATCGAGATCCGGGTGTTGGTGTCAGTTACCTGCACGCTGCCGGTCTTGTTCTCCTCGTACCAGTAGGTGCCCTTGTGGTCGTCGAAGACCGGAACGCCGAGCTGCGGCTTGATCTTCGTGGCCACGTCACCGTTGTGCAGCGTGAAGCCGTCGGTGGGGTACCAGCTGAACGGGGCGTCGAACGGCTGGATCTTGTTGCGGATGACCGTGCCGTTCGCCCACTTCAGCGGCTTGGCGTGCGCGTCGATCGGCAGGATCAGGCCGTGACCCGGGTGGGTCGAGACGTTGTTGTCCTTCTGCGAGCTGTCCCACAGCCAGATGAGCAGGCCGTTCTGGTACGGGTAGTGCTCGACCCAGTCCGGACGGGTGTTGGCGAAACCGAAGTTGTACGGGCCGACCTTGAGGGTCTGGTCGTACGAGACGTACTGGCGGTTCTCCGCGATGTAGCGCTGCGGGTAGTCCTTGGTGAAGGACGAGCCCACCCGCGAGAAGCCCTTCGCGGTCCAGCCGTTGTCGTCGCCCTCGGCATTGTCCGTGAAGAGCGCGGCACCGTCGGCGTTGACCGAGATGGTGTCGGCGGCGAAGCCGATGCCGCCCGCGCCGCCGTCGGTGGCGTAGCGGAAGCGGATGTCGATCTTCTTGCCGGCGTAGGCGTCCAGCGAGTACGAGAGCTTCTGGTACTTGCCGGAGACGTCGGTCAGGGCCGGCTTGTCGCTGGCGTCGCGCGGGATGGCCTTGCCGTCGGCGGTGCCGTCGATCGCGGCCCAGCTGGCGCCACCGTTGTCCGACACCTCGGTGTAGAGGTAGTCGTAGTCGGCCTCGATGTCCCACCAGCCCGAAAGGTCCAGGGACGCCTTGGACTTGCCGGTCAGGTCGACCGGACGCGACAGCGTGTTGCTGAGGTTGTCGCCCATGTCGCTCCACCACTGCTTGGCGCCCTCGGCGGGCGTCGTGACATCGGTGGTGACGGCCTTGTCGGGCAGCTCGACGACGAGTGCCTGCTTGTTCTTGGTGTTGTACTCGGACACACCCAGCTTGTGGGTGGACTTCGTCGCGGCCTTGGCCACGTCGTAGTCCAGCCATCCCAGCTGGAACTTGTCCCAGGCGGTCATGTCGCCGGGCAGGTCACCGATGCTGTTCTTACCGGTGCCGAGCCAGGAACCGGCCGACATCAGCGACCAGAAGCCGACCGAGTTCTCGGCGGTGTTGGTCGTGTCGTACAGGTCCGGCAGGCCGAGGTCGTGGCCGTACTCGTGGGCGAAGACGCCCAGGCCGCCGTTCTCGGGCTGTGCGGTGTAGTCGCCGACCCAGATGCCGGTGTCACCGATCTGCGTGCCGCCGGCCTTGTTCTCGCCCGGACCGGTCGCGCCGGCGTTGGTGCCGTAGGCGTACCAGCGGTGCGCCCAGATGGCGTTCGTGCCCTCGGCGCCGCCGCCCGCGGACTCGTCCTCGCCGGCGTGCACGATCTGGAAGTGGTCGATGTAGCCGTCGGGCTCGTTGAACTCGCCGTCACCGTCGAAGTCGTAACGGTCCCACTGGTCGTACTGAGCCAGGTCCGCCTTGATCTGCTCGGGCGTACGGCCCTTGGCCTTCTGATCGGCGGCCCAGGCGTTCACGCCGTCCTTGATCATGTCCCAGGCGTTGGCGCAGTTGGTCGAACCGCAGTAGTTCGAGCCGTAGCGGGCCTCGTTGTACGGGACCTTGACCCAGTCGGAGACCTCGCCCTCGACCGAGTAGCGCCCGGAGGACGTCTTCTCGTAGTACGTCTTGAGCGAGTTCTTGCCGGCACCCTCGCCGAAGTACAGGTCCTGGAAGTGGGCCTGGTTGTAATCGGCCTGCCAGGCGGTGCTGTTGTCCTTCTTGGGGTCCGGCTTGGCTATCTTGTTGTGCGCCGGTCCCGTCGTGCCGCCGTACTTCGGAACGGCGGGCTTGGGGCCGTCGCCGTCCGGGTCGAACATGGTCGTGTTGTCGACCTGGTCGCCGAACTCCACCAGGACGGTGAAGATCTTGTCGGTCTTCTGGCGGCCGAGCTCGACGTACTTCTTGTCGTCGAGCTTGACGACCTTGGAGCCGCCGCGCGTCGACACCTTCTTGTCGCCGGATATGACCTGTTCCAGGGCGGCCTGACGCTGGGCGTCCTGCTGCTTGCTGAACGGGCCTTCCAGGTCGTGCGCGTCACCCTTGGCCGACCCCGGGTCCCGGCGGTCTATGGCGGTGGCAGCGGTTCCTGACGCCTGGTCATCTGCCTGAGCGGTGGCGAAGGCGGATGCGGTGGCGGCGGTCGCAGCCATGGCCACGACAACCGCCCCGGTGCGAAGCGCCCGTCTTTTAATGATCACGTGATGCAGTCCTCCCCGGCGCCCGCGGCTACGGCCTTGGAGGTGTAAAGGGGCCGTGCGCGGTTACGCGTCACAAGTGACGACATTCGACCGGAGTTACGGAAGAAAAGACAGACCTTGACTTGAACAGACCAAGTGCACTATGCAGGAGCGCGTTTCCGCTATCCGGACGACCGCCCCACGCCCGACCGGCGCGCCAAAGCCCTTCAGCGGCGCGCGAGATGACTCCGTGCGCCCCCCGTGCAACGGTACCGTGGGTTAGGTGACGCTTACTACCCGTTCCGCTCGGGCATTCACCGTCGTAGAGTCACTTGACAGCGAGACCGTGTCGAGAGACTGCCCATCCGACGTCCCGAGGACGGATACCGCCATGCCGCGTCCCACTGCTGCACAGCTCTCCTACGGTTCGGTGACCGTCGTCTTCTCGACCCTCGCCATGCTGCTGCTGTCCCGGACCGAATCGGGCATCGGCATCGCCGTCATCGGTACGGCCGCGCTCGCGCTCGGTCTGCTGGTGGCCGTCACCGTTCCCCTGCCGGCGCGCAGGAAGACAGCGAAAGCGGCGAGGACAAGGGCCGCGGTGTCCGTACACCGCGACGTCGTCCCCGCCGCTGCCGGACCCGAGGGCCGCACCCTCGACCCCGTACAGAGCAGGATCCCCGCCGCACGCGCCGCGTCGGAGCGGGTGGGCGAGCACTCGCTGCGACGCTGACCGTCACCGCCGGGAGGGTGCCGACGCCCTCCCGGCCGGCCGTCAGTTGGTGACCACCACCACCGTCTTGGCCGCCTTGTCCTGGAGCCCCTGCTTGTAGGGCTTGTCCGTGAACATCAGCACGATGTTGATCAGCCACCACAGGCACGGGCAGCACAGCAGCGCCGGCAACCACAGCACCACGGCCCGCAGGAAGGCACTGCCGGTGTCCGGCACCCGGCCGTCGTTCAGCATCGCGACGCGCAGCTTCAGCAGCCGCTTGCCCAGGGTGCGGCCGTCCTTGTGCGTGAAGTACGTGTCGTACGCGACGTAGATCACCAGAGCGATCAGCGACCAGAGCAGCTGATGCCCGCTGTAGGTCTGGGCGAAGACGTCACTCACGTTGTCGTCGTTGTTGTTGTTGTCCGACATCTCGACCGCGCCGCCCCAGGGCAGCGAGATCAGGTACAGCGGGATCGAGATGATCAGGAAGTCGATCAGCCGGGCCAGGATCCGCTTGCCGGGCTCGGCGAGCGGTGGCATGCCCGCAAGCGGATCCGTTCCGCCGTACCGGCCGCCGCCGTACGGACCGGGATCGTACGGCGGCGGGGGCGGCGGCGCGCTGCCGTAGGGCGAGCCCGATGACGGCGGCTGCTGGGACGCGTCCGGCTTCTTGGAGAACGGGTCGTCCTCGGGCGGCTGACCGGACGTCGGCTGATCGTTGCTCATGCGGGCAGTGCACCCCGCCCCACGGGTGCCCGCAACGGCTCAGGTGCGTTCGGGGGAACGGAATCCGTCCGACGGCCCTCACCCGAAGGGCCGTCAGCCGTGCGGGTCGCTCCCCCGGCCTCTTCTCAGCCCGCGACGAAGGTGCGAGCCGCCTTGTCGTGCCAGCACTGGCGCCACGGCCGGTCGATCAGGCACCAGAGCACATTGACCACGCCGATGGCCAGCAGGCCCAGCACCCCGTAGACCAGCCAGCGGCGCAGGGCGGCACCGAAGCCGGGCGCGTCGTGGGACTCGATGTCCCGTACGTCGAGTCCGCAGAGCTTCTTGCCGAGCGTACGGCCCCACTTCGCGGTCGGCAGCGCCTCCAGGAGGACGCCCAGCACCAGGAAGAGACCGAGAACCGCACCGCCCAGCGAGGCTGTGGTGGAGTCCAGCAGCCAGACGGTGACCGTCTCGCCGGACAGCTTGGCCGCGTCGATCTTCTCGTCGACGTGGTCCGCCGCCCGGGCCGCGAGCGGCACGGCGGCGGCGCCGACAAGCGCGCCGAGCACGACCGTGTCGATGAGCCGGGCGGCGAACCGCTTGCCGAGCGCCGCCGGGCGGGCCGCCGTCCGGGCCGCGGCGAGCTGCTGGAAGTGGTCGTCGACCGGGGGCTTCCAGGGCACGACGGGCTGGTCGGGGTGCGGCGCCTGCTGGGACTGCTGCGGGAACGCGGGCCGTTGCTGCTGTACGGGCGGCTGCGGCCTGGCGTTCTGTTCGGGCCGGGCCAGCTGATGGGCCTGCTGCGCCCAGGAGGCGGAGCCGCCGCCGGGGCCGGGCGTCAGCGGGCTGTTGAGCGCCGCGGGGGCCGGGGCGGGCGCGGACTGCCGGGCCGGGGCGGGGGCGGGCTCAGGGGCCTGCGGAGCGGGCATGGAGGGCTGCGCGGCGGATTGCCGGGCGGCGGGCTGCGGGGCGGCGGGCGCGGGCGGTGCGGTGCCCGGGGTGATCGCACGGATCGTCAGCGTGCCGTCCTCGGGCGGCTGCTGCGCACCGCGCGGGCCCGGCGTCCTGCCGCCCGGTCCCACGGCGCGCATCGTGACGGTGCCGTCGGCGGGAGGGCGCGGCGTGTCACCGGTTCCGCCGCCGGGGCGGGCGGGGCGGCCCGGACGGTCGACCCGGATGGCGACGGTGTTCTCGGGGGCCGGGCCGCTGCCGTCGCGCATGCCCGGCAGTGCACCGCGGGTGGGGTCCGCGGGTGCGGGGCGGCGCGGGTCGGCGGGGGCCCGGTCCACGGGTCCGGGGGCGCCGGTGTCCGGGGTGCCGCCCGCGGGCGTCCGCGGACCGGCCTCGGCGGGCCCGCCCTGGGGTCCGGGCTCGCCGCCCCAGGAGACCCGCCGGTCGCGCTCGCCGCCGAAGCCGGTCTGCCGGGAGGCGTCGGCCTGCCAGGCGGTGGCGGGTTCGGGGCGGTTCCCCTCGTACGGCTGCTCGTCGAAGAAGACCGGTCCGGTCTCCTCCACCGCGGCGGGGCCGGGTGCGGCGGCGTGCGGTGCGGCCTCCTCCCCGGCGGGTGCGGTGGGCAGGGGCTCACCCTGCTGCGGGGCGGGCCGGCTGGTGCCTGGCACCCACGAAGCGCCGTTCCAGTACCGGACGTATCCGGGAATGGACGGGTCGGGGTAGTACCCCTCGCGGGGGCTGTCGTCACCGGGTGCCGGGGTTGGGGCGCTCATCACCGTGGTCCCGTATCTCTTCGAGGCCTTGGACCGACCGGCGACTGGGGGCGGCGTCGCCCACCCCCCAATTGCGGGTCGGTCCCAATACAAGGGTCCACATCTATCAGACGCCCGCCCGCCAACGGGCCGGTCCTGGCGTTTGGGCCACTTTCCGGTCCCCCCGAAATATTTTTCCCGAAGTCGCGTAATGGATGACGGGGAGGGTGCTCTCTCCCTGTGCGGGCGGTCGTGCGACCGGCCCACAGGCATCGAAAGGACGCACCTCATGAACACCGTCGTGGAACGAGAGCTCGAGCTCAAGCTGGTCCTGTCGCCCGAGCGCAGCATTCCCGTGCCCGCCCGGCTGACGTATCGCACCGAGGATCCCTACGCCGTGCACATCACCTTCCACATCGGCTCGGACGCCCCCGTTCACTGGACGTTCGCCCGCGATCTGCTGGTCGAAGGGGTGTTCCGGCCGTGCGGGCACGGGGACGTGCGGATCTGGCCCACGAAGGTCGACGGGCGCAGTGTCATCTGTGTGGCGCTGACCTCGCCCGACGGCAACGCCCTGCTGGAGGTGCCGTCGGCCGCGGTGGCCACCTGGGTGGAGCGGACGCTGGGCCTCGTTCCGCCGGGTACGGAGTCCGGGCGGCTCGGCATCGACGAGGCGCTGGCCGAGCTGCTCGCGCCGCTGCCGGCCGACGACCTGTGGATGAGCGACCCGTGGCCGTCGGACGAGTCGCAGGACGGGGAGAGTTGAGAGCCGGGCGGGACCCTGGGCCGGTGCGTCAGAAGACCTTGCCCGGGTTGAGCAGGCCGAGTGGGTCGAAAGCCTGTTTGATGCCCCGGTGCAGTTCCACGCTCACGTCGCCGAGTTCCCGGGCGAGCCACTCCTTCTTGAGCACGCCCACGCCGTGTTCGCCGGTGATGGTGCCACCGAGTTCGAGGCCGAGCGCCATGATCTCGTCGAAGGACTCGCGGGCCCGCCGGGACTCGTCGGCGTCGGTGTGGTCGAAGCAGACGACGGGGTGGGTGTTGCCGTCGCCCGCGTGCGCGCAGACGCCGATGGTGAGGTCGTACTTCTCGGCGACGGCCGCCGTGCCTTCGAGCATGGCGCCGAGCTGCGAGCGCGGTACGCAGACGTCGTCGATCATGGTCGCCGACTTGACGGTCTCCAGCGCGGTGAGCGACATCCGCCGGGCCTGGAGCAGCATTTCGGACTCGGCCGCGTCCTCGGCGGGGACGACTTCGGTGGCTCCGGCCGCGGTGCAGAGTTCGGCGACGGCCGCGAGGTCGGCGGAGGGGTCCGGGGTGTCGAAGGCGGCGAGCAGGAGTGCCTCGGTGGTGTCGGGGAGGCCCATGTTCGCCATCTTGTTGACGGCACGGACTGTTGTACGGTCCATCAGTTCGAGGAGTGACGGTGTGTGACCGCGCTCCATGATGCGGCAGACGGCGTCGCACGCGGTCGCCGCGCTGGGGAACTCCGCGGCCAGGACGAGCTGCTGCGGCGGCTGCGGCTTGAGCGCGAGCACGGCCTTGACGACGATGCCGAGGCTGCCCTCGGAGCCGACGAAGAGCCGGGTGAGGTCGTATCCGGCGACGCCCTTGGCGGTGCGGCGGCCGGTGGTGAGCAGGCGTCCGTCCGCGAGGACGACATCGAGTCCCAGGACGTATTCGGCGGTGACCCCGTACTTCACGCAGCACAGGCCGCCGGACGCGGTGCCGATGTTGCCGCCGATGGTGCACATCTCCCAGCTGGAGGGGTCCGGCGGGTAGTACAGCCCGTGTTCGTTGACCGCCCGGGAGAGGACGGCGTTGATGACGCCCGGTTCGACGACGGCGATGCGGTCGACGGGGCTGATCTCCAGGATCCGGTCCATCTTCACCAGGGAGAGCACGATGCAGCCGTCCGAGGCGTTGGCCGCGCCGGACAGGCCCGTGCGGGCGCCCTGGGGGACGACCGGGACGCGCAGCGCGGTGGCGGTGCGCATGATGTGCTGGACCTGCTCGACGGTGCGGGGGAGCGTGACGACGGCGGGGGTGCCCGCGTCGCAGAAGCTGGCCATGTCGTTGGAGTAGGCGGCGGTGATGTCCGGATCGGTGACCACGGCCTCGGCCGGCAGACCCGCACGCAGTAGTTCGAGAAGATCGTCCATGATCCAAGACTCGCACCCGGGCCCATTGGTGTGAACCCGTCTGCGGCAGCGTTCGCAAGGCGCGGTGTGTTCTTCGTACTGACGCAGAGTGATCGGCATGGACGTCACGCCAGAGCAGACCCCGACGGCCCACGGGCCGGACCAAGACCTCGAGACTCCCCGCACCGCGCCCTACGAGTCCCCGCCCGACCCCGCGTCCCTGGCCGAGCCGCCGCCCGCCTCGCTGCGCACGACCCTGCGCAGGGCCGCGTTCGGTGTGGTGGCGGGGGCGGTGCTGGTGACGGGTGCGGTGGTCGCGGTGCCCCACGACGACCAGGACGCGGCGCCGCCCCTGCCGGGTCCGGTCGCGCGGGCGATGAGCGCGACGGCCGCGGGCTCCCCCGCCTCGCTCTCCGATCTGACGGCGCTCATCGGTGACCGGCAGAAGTGGGTGGGGACGCATCCGTCGGACGCGCGGTCGTGGGCGGTGCTCGGGTCGGCGTACGTGCAGTGGGGGCAGCGGGCGTCGGACGCGGCGTACTACGCCCGGGCCGAGCAGGCGCTGAAGCGGTCCCTGGACGTGCAGCCGGGAGAGCGGGGGAACGAGGCGGCCTGGGTGGGTCTCGCCTCGCTCGCCAACGCCCGGCACGACTACGTGACGGCGAAGAAGTGGGGCGAGACTGTACGGTCCCGGCAGCCCAAGCAGTGGACCGTTTACCCGGAGCTGGTCGACGCGTACAACGGCCTCGGTGACTACAAGTCGGCGACCAGGGCCGTGGAGAAGTACGCCGCGCTGCGGTCCGGTGTCCCGGCGCTGGGGCTGACGGCACAGATGTACCGGGACCGTGGCTGGCGGGAGGACGCGCTGGCGACCGCGCAGGACGCGGCGAACCGGGCGAAGACGCCCGCGGAGAAGGCGGCCTGCCTGTCCCGGCTGGGCGAGCTGGCCTGGGAGCGGGGTGAGCCGGAGGAGGCGGTGGCGCAGTACGGGGCCGCTCTGCGCACCGATCCCGCCCATCATCCGTCGCTCGCCGGCCGGGCGCGCGCACTGGCGGCCCTCGGGCGCACCGACGAGGCCCAGCGCGACTACCAGGCGGCGCTGACGAAGTCGCCGCGCCCGGCGTACATGCTGGAGCTGGGCGAGCTGTACGAGTCGCTCGGCCTGGACGGCGATTCGGTGAACCAGTACACGCAGCTGCGCAGGGCGCTGGCCCGGACGAAGGCGCGGGGTGTGGACGACTCCCTGCTCCTGGGCCGGTTCGAGGCCGCCCACGGCGACGCGGCCGCTGCGGTGGAGCTGCTGCGGGCGGCGTGGGGCCGCGGCCACCACAGCGTGGCGGTGGCCGATGCGCTGGGCTGGGCGCTGCACCGCTCGGGCGATTCGGACTCGGCACTGGAGTACGCGGAGCAGGCGGTCGACTCGGGTGGTCAGAACGCGTCGTACGCGTATCACCTGGGCATGGTCCAGAGGGCGTTGAAGGACTTCGGTCCGGCCCGCCGCCATCTGGAGGAGGCCCTGCGCACCAACCCGCAGTTCTCGCCGCTGGACGCGCCCCGGGCCCAGGAGGCGCTGGACACGCTGGGGCTGCCCCCGGCGGGTGGTCCGAAGGACATGCAGCCGGCCGTTCCGGCCGCCCCGCAGGCTCCGGAGCCGTCGCAGGAGCCGTCGCCGGCTGCCGAGCCGGAGCCCGGCCCGGTGGAGCCCGAGGCTCCCGCCGGGGAGGCGCCGGCTCCCGGTGAGGCCCCGGCCCCGGCGGCCGGGCCGCCGGGGCACCGGGCGAAGCCGGGCGCGCCGAAGGCCGCCGCGGCAGCCGCGAAGACCGGCGGCGCCGCGCACGCCCGGGCGAAGCCGTCGGCCGCGCATTCACCGGCGGGTCACTGACGCCGCCTACCGCACAGCACGACGGGTGGGCCGGGGATCCGGCCCACCCGTCCGCGACTGCGGGAACCCCGCCGGGGCAGCTCCCCAGCCCGTCGCGATGCGGGAACCGCTGCCACGAGTGTCCGCAGCCGCCACCGCGTTTACCTGGTTCTTATATTTCGTATATCGTGCGTGCGTTCGACCTCCATGCGACCTCAAGGAAGACCGCCGATGAGCGCTCCCACACCCCCCGCCGCCCCGCAGTTCCCGCAGGGGCAGCCCACTCACGGGGCTGGACCTGCGCCCGCTACCGCACCCCCCAAGAACAACAGGATGAGGAAGCTTCTCGGCGTCGTCGTCATGATCGTCGTCGCGGTGGTGGTGAAGCTCGGCATCGGTTACATCTCCTCCGACTCGCCGGTGCACGCCGAGGTCGGCGACTGCGTCAAGGTCACCGGCGCCGAGAACAGCCCCGACGTCGAGACCAAGGGCTGCGAGGACAGCGACGCCAACTACAAGGTCGTCAAGGTCATCGAGGACACCTTCGACACCAACTCCTGCACGGTCGGCGAGGCCGCGCTCGCGCAGGAGTGGGACGCCGAGAAGTTCGTTCTCTGCCTGGACCCCGTGAAGAAGTAGGGCGCGCCGGGACGTTCCGCAGGCGGGCCGGCGGCCTGCGGAACGTGTCTCCGGCAGGCGGATGTGCGGTGTCCCTGAACCGCCCTCATCCATGGAACGCGACGGGCGGACCGGAGAGATCCGGTCCGCCCGTCGCGGTCATCCCGCAGTCGTCACCGTTGGAACGCTCAGAGGTTGCCGCGCTTCTCCTGCTCGCGCTCGATCGCCTCGAACAGGGCCTTGAAGTTGCCCTTGCCGAAGCCCATCGAGCCGTGGCGCTCGATCATCTCGAAGAAGACCGTCGGCCGGTCCTGGACCGGCTTGGTGAAGATCTGCAGCAGATAGCCGTCCTCGTCGCGGTCGACGAGGATCTTCAGCTCGCGCAGGGTCTCGACGGGCACCCGGGTCTCGCCCGCCCACTCGCCGAGGGTGTCGTAGTACGAGTCCGGGGTGTCGAGGAACTGCACGCCGGCCGCGCGCATCGCCCGCACGGAGGCGACGATGTCGTTGGTGGCGAGCGCGATGTGCTGGACGCCGGCGCCCCCGTAGAACTCCAGGTACTCGTCGATCTGGGACTTCTTCTTCGCGACGGCCGGCTCGTTGATCGGGAACTTGACCTTGAGCGTGCCGTCGGCGACGACCTTGGACATGAGCGCGGAGTACTCGGTGGCGATGTCGTCGCCCACGAACTCCTTCATGTTGGTGAAGCCCATGACCTTGTTGTAGAAGCCGACCCACTCGTTCATCCGGCCGAGCTCGACGTTGCCGACGCAGTGGTCGACGGCCTGGAAGGTGCGCTTGGCCGGCGGCTCGACGATCGGGGCGGCGGCGGCGAAGCCGGGGAGGTAGGGGCCGTCGTAGCCGCTGCGGTCGACGAGGGTGTGGCGGGTCTTGCCGTACGTGGCGATGGCGGCCAGGACGACGGTGCCGTGCTCGTCCTTCACCTCGTGCGGCTCGGCGAGGCCGAGCGCGCCGTGCTCGACGGCGTAGGCGTACGCGGCCCGGGCGTCGGGGACCTCGATGGCCAGGTCGACGACGCCGTCGCCGTGCTCGGCCACGTGGTCGGCGAGGAAGCGGCCGTGGTCCGTGGACGCCCTGATGACGGAGGTGAAGACGAAGCGGGCGGAGCCGTTGGTGAGGACGTAACTGGCGGTCTCGCGGCTGCCGTTCTCCGGTCCGGAGTAGGCGACCAGCTTCATGCCGAAGGCCGTCGAGTAGTAGTGGGCGGCCTGCTTGGCGTTGCCGACGGCGAAGACGACCGCGTCCATTCCCTTGACCGGGAAGGGATCGGCCTGCCGCGCTGTCCTGGGGGTGCTGTGCATCGTCTCAGTCATGTCCGAAGGTTCCCGCCGCTTCGCAAGGTGCGCAACAGTTCGTGAATTCGCTGGGCAATCTGCCCAGCGCCTCGCCATGATGGGCGGGCTATCTGTACACGATGACCATCACAGTGACCCTTCGGAGGCCGGCCGTGGCGATCGATCACCTGGACGGGCGGCTCATCGTGCTGCTGGCACGTGAGCCCCGGATCGGCGTCCTGGAGGCCTCGCGCCGGCTCGGCGTGGCGCGCGGGACGGTGCAGGCGCGCCTGGACCGTCTTCAGTCGAATGGCGTCATCCGCGGCTTCGGTCCGGACGTCGACCCGGCCGCACTCGGCTATCCCGTCACCGCCTTCGCGACGCTGGAGATCAAGCAGGGCCAAGGCGCCGACGTGCGGGCCCACTTGGGCGGCGTACCGGAGGTGCTGGAACTGCACACCACCACCGGGCACGGCGACATGCTGTGCCGGCTGGTGGCCCGTTCCAACGCCGATCTCCAGCGAGTGATCGACCGGGTTGTCGGATTTGATGGCATTGTCCGGGCCTCCACGGCCATCGTCATGGAGAACCCCGTACCCCTGCGCATCATCCCGCTCGTCGAGCAGGCGGCGCAGGACACCGACTGAGCCGAGGAGTGACGTGTGAGCTTCTGGGAGTACCTGGGAAATCGTCACCAGCAGTTGCTCACCGACGCGTTCCAGCACGCCAGCGCGGTCTTTCAGTGCATGGTCATCGCCACCGCGCTCGGCGTCCTGATCGGGGTGGTCAGCTATCGCAGCGGCTGGGGCTCCTCGGTGGCGATCACCTCGACGGCGACCGTCCTGACCATTCCGTCGCTCGCCGCGATCGGTCTGCTGATCCCGCTGGTGGGGCTCGGGGTGGCGCCGACGGTGATCACCCTGACGCTGTACGGGCTGCTGCCCATCGTCCGTAACGCCATCGTCGGGCTGCGCGGCGTCGACCCGGCGCTCGTGGACGCGGCGAAGGGCATCGGGATGTCGCGGATCGCCCGGCTCACCAAAGTGGAACTGCCGCTCGCCTGGCCGCCGATCCTCACCGGCATCCGGGTCTCCACCCAGATGCTGATGGGGATCGCCGCCATCGCCGCGTACGCCTCCGGGCCCGGTCTCGGCAACGAGATCTTCCGCGGCATCGCCTCGCTGGGCAGTGCCAACGCGATCAATTCGGTGCTCGCGGGCACGCTCGGCATCGTCGTCCTCGCCCTGCTCTTCGACGCCGCCTACGTCCTGCTGGGGCGGCTCACCATCCCGAGGGGGATCCGTGTCTGAGACCGCGGCAGAGGCCGAACCGAAGCCGGCCGCCAACGCCACCTCCGGCGCCACCATCCAACTGGAGGACCTGACCAAGCACTATCCGGGGAACCCGAGCCCGGCCGTGGACAACGTGTCGATGGACATCAAGGCCGGCGAGACGGTCATCTTCGTGGGCCCGTCCGGCTGCGGGAAGTCGACCACCCTCAAGATGATCAACAGGCTGATCGAGCCGTCCTCCGGACGCATCAGGATCGGCGACGAGGACGTCACCGACATCGACCCGGTGAAGCTGCGCCGGAAGATCGGTTACGCGATCCAGTCGTCCGGGCTCTTCCCGCACATGACGGTCGCCGAGAACATCGCCCTCGTACCGAAGATGGTGGGCTGGTCGAAGTCGAAGGTGAAGGACCGGATCGAGGAGATGCTCGATCTGGTCGGTCTGGACCCGCGCGAGTTCCATGACCGCTATCCGCGCGGGCTCTCCGGGGGTCAGCAGCAACGCGTGGGCGTGGCACGGGCGCTGGCCGCGGATCCGCCGGTACTGCTGATGGACGAACCGTTCGGAGCGGTCGACCCGATCACCCGTGACCACCTCCAGGACGAACTGATCCGGCTCCAGCACGAGCTCCACAAGACGATCGTCTTCGTCACCCACGACTTCGACGAGGCGATCAAGCTGGGCGACCGGATCGCCGTGCTGCGCGAGCACTCGCACATCGCGCAGTTCGACACCCCGGAAGCCATCCTCACCAATCCGACGGACGACTTCGTCTCCGGATTCGTCGGGGCCGGTGCGGCACTGAAGCGGCTCAACCTCACCCGCGTACGGGATGTGGAGATCGCCGAGTTCCCGACGGTCACGGTCGACGACCCGCTCCAGTCCATCTTCAACAAGCTGCGCAGCGGCCCGCACAACGAGCTGCTGATGCTGGACCGCAGGAACCGTCCGTACAAGTGGCTGCGGCGCGGCGACCTGATGCGGGCCCGCGGTTCGCTGGCACGGGCCGGGCAGCTCGTGCACGACACGGTGACCAGGGACGCGACGCTGCACGACGCGCTGGAGGCGGTGCTGACCGACAGCGGCGGGCGGGTCGCGGTGACCGGGCGGCGCGGGGAGTTCATCGGCGTCGTGGACATGCACACCCTGATGAACTCCGTGCACGAGCTCCTGGAGGCCGACCGGCTCACCGCCATCGAGCACCAGCACGACCTGGAGGAGCTGCGCACCCACCAGACCGTCCAGGAGCTGGAGGGGGGCACGGGCGCATGAGTACCGACTCCCCGTCCGGCCCCCGCTCCCCCCGGAAGGCCCCCGCCTCCGACCGGGACCGCCCACCGGGCGAGCACGACGTCAAGGGGCTCGCCTTCCATGACGAGGAGGAGGAGCCCGCCCCTCCACCGGCCGGCCCCCCGCGCCGCCTCACCTGGCAGAAGCTGGTGGTGGTCCCTGCCGCGCTCGCGGTGGTGCTGGTCATCACGTACGTATGGATCACCAACGTCGACCTCGACTCGATCGCGGAGAACTCCCTGGCGGGTGACACGGTCCAGCTGCGGTGGTGGCAGCACGTCCGGCTGACGGCCATCTCGACGTTCTGGGTGCTGATCATCGCCATTCCGCTGGGCATCGCACTGACCCGGCGCGGTCTGAGCAAGGCCGCTCCGGTGGTCACCGCGATCGCCAACATCGGGCAGGCGACCCCGGCGATCGGTCTGCTGGCACTGCTGGTGATCTGGCTGGGCATCGGCCCGTCGACGGCGATCACCGGCATGGTGATCTACGCCGTGCTGCCGGTGCTCTCCAACACGGTGGCCGGTCTGAAGGCGATCGAACCGACGCTGGTGGAGGCCTCGCGCGGCATCGGGATGTCGGCGATGGGGACGCTCAGGAAGGTCGAACTCCCGCTGGCCGTGCCGCTGATCCTGGCAGGTGTGCGGACCGCGCTGGTGCTCAACGTGGGCACGGCGACCCTGGCGACGTTCGGCGGGGGCGGCGGGCTCGGGGACCTGATCACGTCCGGCATCCAGACGCAGCGCATGCCGGTGCTGGTGCTCGGTTCCGTGCTGACGGTGGTGCTGGCGCTGTTGGTGGACTGGCTGGCCTCACTGGTCGAGGTGGCGCTGACACCGCGCGGACTGGAGGTGGGGCAATGAGGACGCGACGCGTGCGCACGGTCCTGGCGGGTGCGGCCGCGCTGGCCCTCGCGCTGGCGGGGTGCGGGCTGAAGAGCGGCTCGCCGATGGTGGACGATGTGGTGCCGGGGCCGTCCGTGGAGGGGCAGCCGCTGGACGGTGCCTCACTGACCGTCACCTCGAAGAACTTCAGCGAGAACATCATCCTGGGCCAGATGATCGGCCTGATCTTCAAGGCCGCGGGGGCCGAGGTCCTGGACCGGACGAACCTGCCCGGCTCCATCAGCGCCCGCGAGGCGATCGCCCAGGGCGACGCCGACGCGATGTACGAGTACACGGGCACCGGCTGGATCACGTATCTGGGCCACGCCAAGCCCATCACCGACCCGCTGGAGCAGTGGGAGGCGGTGCGCGACGCGGACCGGAAGAACGGGGTGACATGGCTGCCGCAGTCCACCCTGAACAACACCTACGCGCTCGCCATCAGCAAGAAGAACAATGCGAAGTACCACCTGAAGACGCTCTCCGACGTCGCCGCACTGTCGAAGAAGAACCCCTCGGCGGTGACGGTCTGCGTGGAGAACGAGTTCGCCTCGCGCAACGACGGACTGCCCGGGATGGAGAAGGCGTACGGGATGTCGATCCCGGCCGGCAACATCAAGAAGATGGACGCGGGCATCGTCTACACCCAGGTGTCCAAGTCCGACTCCTGCCTGCTGGGCGAGGTGTTCACCACGGACGGCCGCATCAAGGCGATGGACCTGGACGTGCTGGTGGACAACAAGCACTTCTTCCCCAACTACAACGCGGCGCCCGTCATCCACACCGCGACCTTCGACAAGTACCCGGTGATCGCAGACCTGTTGGACCCGCTCAGCGCACGGCTGACCACGGAGGTCGCACAGGTGCTGAACGCCAGGGTGGACGTCGACGGGGAGGACCCGCACGAGGTGGCGAAGGCGTGGCTGATCGAGGAGGGGTTCATCGAGGAGGGGTGACGGGAGGGCCGGTTCCGGGGAGGGCAGCCCGAGGAGGACTTCCAAAGAAGATGTTGCAAAGACATGTTGCAAAGCTGTCTTTGTAACTCTATGGTTGGGGCATGCCAACGACAGACGGCGACGACAACACCGCCACCGCACCGGACCCGAAGGTCCTCAGCATCGACGCCCGCTCCCTGCGGGGCCTCGCCCATCCGCTGCGTCTGCGGCTGCTCAGCTCGCTGCGCGAGTTCGGACCCGCGACCGCCTCGGGCCTCGCCGAGCGGCTGGGCGAGTCCAGCGGCGCCACCAGCTACCACCTGCGGCAACTGGCCTCGTACGGCTTCGTCGAGGACGACCCGGCGCTCGGCAAGGGACGCGAGCGCTGGTGGCGGGCCGTGCACGCCGGCGCCTCCTTCGACCCGGAGTTCCTGTACGACCCCGATCCCGAGGTGCGCGGCGCCATGGGCGTCGTACTCCACGAGGTCGCGACGATGCACGCACAGGAGCTGAGCACCTGGCTCGGCACGATGCACGAGTGGCCCCGGGAGTGGTACGAGGGCTCGGACCTCAGCGACTTCAAGGTGCGGCTCACTCCTGAGCTCTCCAGGGAACTCGCCGACAAGGTCCACGAACTGGTCAACAGCTACCGCGGACGCGTCCCCGAGGACACCGAGGGATCCGCCGTCGTCCGCACCCACCTGCACGTCTTCCCGCGCCCCACCGACTGACGCCTCACCGACTGAAGGGACCACCCGCCATGCATCCCGAGACGCACCTTCAGCTCCACCGCATCCGCTCCGCCGAACTCCGCGACCGGGCAGACACCTTCCGCCTCGCACAGCGCCCCGCCGCCCCGCGCAAGGACCTGCGCACGCGGCTCGGCTGGACCATGGTCGAACTGGGCCTGCGCGTCCTGCCGGACCGGACCGCCCTGTCGCCGCGCGCACCGCGCACCGCGTAGCCGTAGCGCTCCCGGCGGCCCTGCGGGCCGCCCGCCCGCGGTCAGCAGCTCGGGATCTTCCCCCCGTGGTCCAGCGCCCTCAGCGAAGACACCGCACCCTTCAGAGTCGTGACCGGAATCAGCCGAAGCCCCTTCGGCAGTTCGGACTTCGCCTCCTTGCACTCGGCCTTCGGTACGAGGAAGACGGTCGCCCCGTCCCGCCGGGCCGCCTGCGTCTTGAGCGAGACACCGCCGACCGCGCCGACCTCGCCGTCCGCCTGGATGGTGCCCGTGCCGGCGACGGTGCGGCCGCCGGTGAGATCACCGCCGGAGCCGTCGCCGTCGAGCTTGTCGACGATGCCGAGCGCGAAGAACAGGCCGGCGCTGGGGCCGCCCACGTCGGCGAGGTGGAGGGTCACGTCGACCGAGCCGGGCTTCTCGCCGAGGTAGTTCAGAGCGGCGTCGACCGCGGAGTCCTGCGACTTCACCATGTCGTCGAGGTTGTGCTTCTCGATCTCCTTCTCGGAGCCGCCGGACGGGTAGACGGAGTCGCGCGGCATGACCGCCCGGTCCGTACGGAACCAGCTGTCGATCACATCGCCGAACCCGACATCGGCGTCGGGCCCGGTGGCCACGATCGTCGTCATCCGCAGCTGGCCCTTGGTGGGCCGGGTCGGAGTGCCCTCGATGCTGATCACGGGAGTGCCGTGGTCGTCGCCGAGCACATTCGTCGTCGTACCAGGCTGCGCCAGCGTGAACGGCAGCGGCGCGAAGGCGGCGACGCCGAAGAGGGCGACGACCGGGAGGGCGCACAGGGCGAGGGTGCGGGGGCGCGAGCGACGTGTGAACACCCACCCAATCTAACGGTCCGCGAGCCTGTGGTCCGCGGCCCCACCACGGGTGCTCCGCGTGGTACGGGTTCGCCGTGCCCGGTGGGTGGGGGTGTGGCCCCTCCGAGGCGTCTCCTCAGAAATGGCGTGTGCACCCGGCAACGCCGCGGACCCGGGTCGTACGCCATTTCCTGCGGGGCCCCCTGCACGCCCCCACCCGACCTCACCCGCGTCTGCACACCGGCGACACAACGCCCGCAGACGCCAGACGGCCGGGTCCGGGGCCGCGCAGGGGAGTCCCCGCAGGACGACGAACAGATACCCGGCTCCGGCTGCGTACCCGCCGAACGTTCGTCGTCCGAGGAGACACCCCGGAGGGGCCCCGGACCCCCACCACCGGCACACCGCGCACCCCACGGGGCACCCGCACAAACAAGCCCGTCCGGCGATTGAGGACAAAGACCCGCGCCCCGGACAGGCGCAACGAACAAGGGACCCGAGCCCAAGGCCCCCCACTGCCGCCCGCCCAAGGGCTACGCGCTAGCGAAGCGCGTCCGCGACCTCGCGCGCGGCGTCCACCACTCGGGGCCCCACCCGCTCCGGGACGGCGTCCGCGAGCATCACCACACCGACGCTGCCCTCGACCCCTGTCACTCCCATCAGCGCGGCCGCGGCCCCGCTGGCCCCCGCTTCGAGCTCCCCGTGGGTGAGGGTGAAGGCCGTCTCACCCACCGGCTTCAGCCGTGCGGCAAGGATCGCCCGGCCTGCGGCGCCCCGGTCGAGGGGGTGACGGAAGCCGGCCCGGTAGGCCACGTGGTAGTCCGTCCAGGTCGGTTCGACGACCGCGACGGCAAGCGCGTCCGAGCCGTCGACCAGCGTGAGGTGGGCCGTGGCCCCGATGTCCTCGGCCAGGGAACGCAGCGCGGGCAGCGCGGCCTCCCGTACGAGCGGATGCACCTGGCGGCCCAGGCGCAGCACGCCCAGGCCGACTCTCGCCCGGCCGCCCAAGTCTCTTCGGATCAGGGTGTGTTGTTCCAGCGTGGCGAGCAGACGGTAGACCACGGTGCGGTTGACGCCGAGTTTGTTGGACAACTCGGTGACCGTCAGGCCGTGGTCGGTGTCGGCGAGCAGCTTGAGGACGCGCAGTCCTCGGTCGAGCGTCTGGGAGGTCTCCGCGGTCACGACGCCCTCTCCCTCTTTGGTGAGCGGCGGCGGCTGTTCCCACGGATTGTGCGTCACCGGTCCCAGCGGCGACGCACGGAGAGGCCGCCGGTCTGGCCAGGCACCGGCTGCGCTCCGCGGCGGCGTTGCCACGGGGCGTTCACATTTTTGGGACAGTAGCGAGCCAGTCCGCTCAGCGGAAGACCTCGTCCAGAATCCGGGCGCTCGTGAAACCGCGGTTGGGCCGGAAGAACATAAGTGCCGGTCAGCGGGGCGCCGGCCGATCGGCGCGCATCTACGCGCGTCCATGTCGGCCGACTCCCTCGCGACGCTCCGTACACCGGATGTGAACCGGCGTTAACTCACTGTGAACAATTTCTGGACAGTTTTTCCGTTCACGAGTACCTCGCAGGCCCTGATCGCCTTCGTCGCCGGGTCCCGGACGGTGAAGTTGAGCGCGAAGGTGCCGTCGAGTCCGATGACCCGGGTGACATAGGAATCGGCGGTCTGCTTGCCGTCAGCGGTGCGTCCGGTGACGGAGACCGTGGCGACGGGGGCGAAGCCCCGGCCGGTCACCTGGACGACCGTGCCGGGTGGCCCTTCGGGCGGCGAGAGCGCGAAGGAGGCCCCGGCGGGGACGGTGCCGTCCTGGACGGTGAAGGCGGCCGTCTCGGTGCGCGGGTTGACGAGGACCTCGCGAACCCTCAGGGCAACGGTGTCGGCCGCGTTGACGGTGAAGGTCTGCGAGAACGCCCCGTCGAGGCCTACCACCTTGGTGCGCACCGGGTCGGAGGTCTGCGAGCCGTTCGCCCGCAGCCCGACGATCGACACGGTCGCCACCTTCGCGAAGCCCTGCCCGAGAACGGTGACCGCGGTGCCCTTGGGTCCGGCGGCCGGGGTGAGGACGACGAAGGTCGGGGCGACGGTCAGCTGGGTGAGGGCCTGCGCGCTGCCGGCGGTCACCTGGAGGGCGTAGACGCCGCGGGCGGTGGATCCGGCGGCGGTGACCGTACCGGTGAGCGTGCCGTCGGCTGCGATCCGCAGGGTGGAGCCGCTGATCCCGGCCGCGGCGCAGCCGCTGCCGTCGGCCGCGCACAGGGCGGCGGCGGGGGTGACGCCCGAGGGCCAGCCGTCACCGGACACACTGATCGTGCCGCCCGGCTTGACCTTGGCCACGCCCGCGGAGAGCGTCGCGGTGGCCTCGGTCACGGTGAACGGCGTGGTCAGTACGGTGGCCGGATCGTTGCCCTCGTCGACCTGGATCGAGGCGATCGCCGGGTCCGAGACGGTGAAGTCCACGGCGAACGTGCCGTCGGGGCGGCTCTTCACGTAGACGGCCGTGTCGTCGAGCGTCGATCCGGCCGCGTCGAGGCCGACGGTGTTGATCCACCGGTCCTGGTAGTAGTCGCTGCCGCTGACGGTGATGACACTGCCCACCGGTCCGCTGCCGCGGGACAGGGCGATCGCGCGGGGCCCGTCGGGGACGAAGGCCTTGACGGTCAGGGGTGCGGTCGCCTCCTTCGTACCGTCGCCGACCTTCACGAGGTACGAGCCGTCCGGCACCGCGCCGGCCGCGGCGAGCACGGCGCTGCCGGTCAGCTGTCCGGAGCCGTTGACGGCGAGGGAGCTCTCGGCGAACTTCCCGGCGTCGCAGCCGCCGCCGTCCGTCGCGCAGAGCGACGGTACGGGGGTGCCACCCACGGTCCAGCGGCTGCCCGACAGGGCGACGGAGGTGGACGGCCGGGCCGGCGCGATGGGGGCGATGAGGGTGGCCGGCTGGCCGGCGCTGCCCTCCGCGGTCACGGTGCCGATGGAGCCGCCGCCCGCGGTGACCTCACAGGTCGTCGTGTAGGTGGAGCCGAGGACCTTCGTGCGGGTGACGTTTCGCAGCGGGGTGAAGGTGATCGGGCCGCTCGCGTTGGCGGGGATGAGGAAGTCCCCCTCGTACGGCGGGATCTCGATCGGCTGGCCGGACGGGACGTCGAGGGAGACCTCGGGCCCGGTGACGGTGACCGTGCCGGTGGCGCCGCCCGACATGGCGAGGTCGACGCTCGGGGTGGTGGGCACGTCGTTGAGGCTGAGCCCGCTGGTGGCGGGGGACGGGCCGAGCGACACCTTCGCGTGGACCTTGCCACCCGGGTCGACGACATCGGGCGTCAGCTCGATGCTGAACTCCTGGGGCCCGGTCGCCTCGCCCTGACCGGCGGGCAGGGTGCAGTGGACGGTCGGGGTGATGGTGCCGGCGTGGGCGAGGGGGGCGAGCGCGACGGTTCCCCCGGTCCACGCGAGTACGGCTCCGGCGCCGAGGGCGACGGCGCGGCGCCATGCCGGGCGGCCCTGTTTTCCGGTGAGTCTGCGATGCGCGAACATGCGGCTCCTCCAAAGGAAACGGAATGCGACTGATCCGAATGCGGAATGGACGACGCCCGCCTGTTCCATTGCTGTACGGAACAGACGGGCGTCCTCGGTGCTTTCCCTGATGGCCCCTGTGGCCTTGATGACCCCTGTGGCCTTGATGGCCTTTAGGAACTCACAGCAGGGTCAGGGTCAGGGTGGCGCTGTAATCTCCGGGCCGGGTGAATTCGGGAACCGTGAGGGCGAGACCCGCCTCGGCGTCGAACTTCCCGCCGGTGAACGGACGTGATCCGTCCGGATTCATCCGGCAGAGGCTCGCCGCCTCGCTCCCGAGCACGGTGGGCGATCCGGCCACCGGCGTCCCCACGCTCCCGTCCTGTGCCGCGCAGGCCGGCGCCCACCGCACCGCACCGGCCGGGATGGTGCTCCCGTCGGCGCTCGTGAAGCCGGTGAGGGTGGCGGTCAGGGACCAGCCGCTGTTGACGCCGCGGGCATCCTGCACCTCCACCCGGTTCAGGTGGGCCCTCTGCACACCGCTGTCCGCGCCCAGGACCGTCGTACCGAAGTCGACGGTGTCACCGTCCTGGGTCATGGAGAGCGTTCCCGCCCTGACCTGGGTGCTCACCTGCTGCTCGGCCGTGCTGCCGCCCCCGCCGCCACCGGTGGTGACGGTGAACGGGGCGGTGCGTACGGTCGCCGGGTCGTTGCCCTCGTCGGCCTGGACGGCGGCGACGGCGTCGGAGATGACGGTGAACTCGACGGCGAAGGTGCCGTCCGCGCCGCTCTTCACATAGACCGCGCTGTCGTCGAGCGTGGTACCCGAGGCGTCGAGGCCGATGACGTTGATCCAGCGGTCCGGGTTGTAGTTCCGGCCACTGACGGTGATCACGCTGCCGACCGGGCCGCTGTCGGACGACAGCTCTATCTCCCGGTTGCCGGCTGCGACGGCTTCGACGGTGAGGGGGGCGGTGGCCTCCTTGGTGCCGTCGTTGACCTTCACCACGTAGCGGCCGTCGGGCACCGCTCCGGCCTCGCCGAGGGTCGCGGTGCCGGTGAGTGTGCCGTACGAGTCGATCCTCAGGGTGTGCGAGGTGAACTTCAGCGGATCGCAGCCTCCACCGCCCTCCGCACACAGCGACGGCACGGGGGCGGCGTCCGGGGTCCACCCCGAACCGCCCAGCTTCACCGCGGTGTTCGGACGCGCGGGGTCGGCGGGAGCGGTCAGCGTGGCGGGCTCGGCCGCGGAGCCCTCCGCGGTGACGGTGCCGATGGAACCGCCGCCGTCGACGATGTCGCAGGGGGTCTCGAAGACCGATCCGAACACCTTGGTCTGCGTCAGTGTGCGGATCGGAGCGAACGAGATCTCGCCCGAGGCGTCAGCCGGAACCAGGAAGTCGCCTTCGTACGTGGGGATCTCGATGTTCGTCCCGACCGGCACGTCCATCGAGAACTCGGCGCCGCGCACGGTGACGGTGCCGGTGGCCCCGCCGGACATCGCGAGGTCGAGACTGGGGATGGTCGGTACGTCCTCCAGGGCGATGGCACTGGTGGCCGGGGACGGGCCCAGCGTCACCGTCGCGTGCACCTTTCCGCCCGGTTCGACGACGGCCGGCGACAGATCGACGGTCATCTCCTGCGGTCCGGTCGCCTCTCCCTGACCCGCGGGCAGGACGCAGTGGACGGTCGGGGTCACCGTCCCGGCCGCGGCCGCCGTACCGGCGGACGGGGACGGTGCGGCCGTCGCCCCGACGCAGCCCAGTGACAGTACGAAGCAGGCCGCGAGCAGACCGGTCACACCGGGTCTTCGTCGTCGGATCACCTGACACCCTTTCATGGACCATTGATTGCGCACATTGAGGAGGTCACGTGCAGAGAAGTCAAGAGAGAGCTGATTGATCCTTTTCTGAAATGCCCTAAACGGATTTTGGCAGACGTTTTTCGCATACCTGTTGACTTCTTCGAAGATCACCGTTTCACTGCACCCGACATGCCGGGCCCGGCACGCAGATCCGCACGTACAGCGAATGCACCGAGTGCAGCGAGACGGCGGATCCGCGAAATTCAAACCGGAAGGAGTTCCACCCGTCATGTCGATCTCTTCAACCCGCGCGTCCGGCCGAAGACGCCTACCGCTGATCCTGGCGGCGGCGTGTTCGACAGCCGGACTGCTCGCCCTCTACGCCCCGACGGCCTCCGCGGTGACCCCGCTCGTCGCGACGGCCACCTTCGACTGCGGCTCCTGGGGCAGTGGCTCCGCGACCCTGACCGCCGCCGACAACGGCACGACCAAGTCCATCAAGCTCACTTCCTCGGCGATCACGATGCCGGCCGGCTCAAGTGCCGATCCGAACAGCATCACGACGACGCTCAAGGTCTCCAAGACCGTGGGCGGCGTCACCAGCCAGATCCAGTTCTCCGCCAAGGCCAACCCGGGAATGACCTACCCCAATCCGATCACCCTGGGGCCGCTGAAGCTCAGCTCCGGCACACTGGCGGCCAGCAACAGCACCAACTCCGTGGTGCTTTCCGCTCCCGCGACCGCCACCAACTGGTCACTGCAGATCGTGACCTCGTCCCCGACGTCCGCCACCGTGCCGTGTGTGGCGACGTCCGTCCAGTCCGCGCCGTTCGTCTGGTAGCGGCCCGCGCATGACGCCGGCCCGGGGCGAGGACAGCTGTCCCCGCTCCGGGCCGGTGCGTGCGCGCCGATGCCGGCTCACGTCATGCGGGTGGCCCACTCCTGGACCTTCTTGATCCGCTGCTCGATCTGCCCGGCCGTGGCCTCCGCGCTCGGCGGCCCGCCGCACACCCGGCGCAGCTCGGTGTGGATGACTCCGTGCGGCTTGCCGCTCTGATGCGTGTAGGCCGACACCATGGTGTTCAGCTGCTTGCGCAGCCCCAGCAGCTGCTTGTGCGTGACCACCGGCCGGTCCTCGGCCGGTTTCTCCAGCAGGTCCGCCTCCGAGGCCGGCCTCTGCCGGCTGTGCGCGATCTGCCGGGTCTGCCGCTTCTGGAGCAGCAGTTGCACCTGGTCGGGTTCGAGCAGCCCGGGGATGCCGAGGTAGTCCTGCTCCTCCTCGCTGCCCGGGTGTGCCTGCATGCCGAACTCGGCACCGTCGTACAGCACCCGGTCGAAGACCGCGTCGGACTCCAGCGCCTCGAACGGCAGCTGCTCCTCGGTCTCCTCGTCCTCCAGCTTCTCGGCGTCGGCGAGGAGCTTGTCCTCCTCGGCGAACGGGTTCTCCTCGTCGCTGCCCTTC
Source organism: Streptomyces sp. NPDC087901 (assembly GCF_044742205.1). Taxonomy (NCBI): domain Bacteria; kingdom Bacillati; phylum Actinomycetota; class Actinomycetes; order Kitasatosporales; family Streptomycetaceae; genus Streptomyces; species Streptomyces sp. NPDC087901. The sequence goes on along the minus strand of NZ_JBIUUC010000001.1, from coordinate 98,580 downwards.
TTGGGCTTGTCGAGGACGTGGTCCCGTTCGACCTCCATCTCGTTGGCGAAGTCGAGGAGCATCGGGATCGTCGGCACGAAGACGGAGGCGGTCTCGCCGCGTCTGCGGGAGCGCACGAAGCGGCCGACGGCCTGGGCGAAGAAGAGGGGCGTCGAGATGGTGGTGGCGTACACGCCGACGGCCAGGCGCGGCACGTCGACGCCCTCCGACACCATGCGGACGGCGACCATCCAGCGCGATCCGTCCTCGGTGAACGTGTCGATCTTCTTCGACGCGGCCTTCTCGTCGGAGAGGACGACGGTGGGCTTCTCGCCAGTCACCTTCTTGAGGATCTTGGCGTACTCGCGCGCCGACTCCTGGTCGGTGGCGATGACGAGCCCACCCGCGTCAGGGATGCCCTTGCGGACCTCGGTGAGCCGCTTGTCGGCGGCGCTGAGGACGTTGGGGATCCAGTCGCCGGTGGGCGCGAGCGCGGTGCGCCAGGCCTGCCCGATGGCGTCCTTGGTCATCGGCTCGCCGAGCCGCGCGGCGATCTCGTCACCGGCCTTGGTGCGCCAGCGCATGTTGCCGCTGTAGCTGAGGAAGATGACGGGGCGGACGACGCCGTCGGCGAGCGCGTTGCCGTAGCCGTAGGTGTAGTCGGCCGAGGACCGCCGGATCCCGTCGTTCCCCTCCTCGTACGCGACGAAGGGGATCGGGTTGGTGTCCGAGCGGAACGGCGTGCCGGTGAGGGCGAGCCGACGGGTCGCCGGGTCGAACGCCTCCTGGCAGGCCTCGCCCCAGGACTTCGAGTCGCCGGCGTGGTGGATCTCGTCGAGGATCACCAGGGTCTTGCGCTGCTCGCACCGGTTGCGGTGCAGCATCGGGCGGACGCCGACGCCCGCGTACGTGACCGCGACCCCGTGGTACTCCTTGCTCACGGGGCCCGCGCTGTACTCGGGGTCGAGCTTGATCCCTATCCGGGCGGCCGCCTCCGCCCACTGCTTCTTCAGGTGCTCGGTGGGAGCGACGACGGTGATCTGCTGCACGACGTGATGGTGAAGCAGCCATGAGGCGAGGGTCAGCGCGAAGGTGGTCTTCCCGGCGCCGGGGGTCGCGACCGCGAGGAAGTCGCGCGGCTGCTCCTGGATGTACCTCTCGAGGGCGCCCTGCTGCCAGGCTCGCAGCTTTCCGGCCGTGCCCCAGGGGGCGCGGCCGGGAAAGGCGGGTGAGAGGTGGTGGGAGGCGGTAGTAGTCACGGTCTCCGGTTCGGGTCTCTCGGGTGCGTGTGGTGCTGTCCGCACGGACCGGGACGGGCCCGTACGCGATACGACAACCGGGCCACCCTACCGGGGGGCGGGGTGGAACCCCGTACGAACCAGCCGTGGTTCGGCACCTCTGAGACCCTCTTCACAGGGGGACTCCCTACTTGGCAAACCTGGGCAGCTGCTCCGCGATCTTGGGCATGTCCAGCACTCCCTGACAGACGTCCAGCACGAACTGCTCGGCCTCGTCCACATCGAAGCCCGCGTTCAGCGGATGACCGTTCATATGCAGGAAAACCCAGGTCGCGTACCAGGCGATGCGCTTGTTTCCGTCGACCAGCGCGTGGTTGCGCGCCAGTGACTCCATCAGTGCGGCAGCCTTCTGCCAGACGTCCGGGTAGGCGTCCTGGCCGAACACGCTCGACTGCGGGCGGGCCAGTGCCGAGTCGAGCAGCCCGTAGTCACGTACCTCTGCCGTACTGAGGCGCTCCGCCAGGTTGAGCAGCTCGGGCATGGTCAGGTACTGCATCAGGCGAGCCTCCGGTTGAGCTCCTCACTCGCCTTCAACACGTGCTCCGCCGCCTCGTTGAAAAGGCGTGAGTGTTCGTTTATGGCGGTGATCACCGCATCGTGGGCGAAGGACTGCATGCTCCGCCCCTCCGCCTCGGCACGCGCACGCAAAGCGTCCAGCTCTTCTTCGGTGAACCGCAGATTCAAACCAGCCATGAACCGATGGTACTACGCGGTACTACGCAGTACTACGCGTTCACCCGCACCCGCGTAGCCACCCACGCCCCCACCAGCGCCACCCCCGCCATCGGCAGGAACACCACCGCGAACGCCCCCGGGTGCGAGCCGGAGCCGCCCGCCTCCACCGCCTCGTGCACGGCTCCCACCGCTCCCCCGCCGAGTGCCGCGAACGCCGCGCCGCCCGCCGCGAGCAGCAGGACGTTCGAGAGACCGTCGGAGATCTGCAGGGCCGCGGAGTTCGCCCCCGCCTCCTCGGGCGCGGACAGCTTGAGCAGCAGCACACTGGTCGAGGCGATCACCATGCCCATGCCGAAGCAGCCGAAGGCCCAGGCCACGGCGACCGTCCAGACCGGCACCCCGTCGATCAGCACGGCGGGCGCGGCCGCGATCGCCGCGGCGACCAGCACCATGCCGCCCACCATCAGCCGCTCGCGGTGCGGTTCCGCGCGCGGCCGGGACTGTACGTACGAGCCCAGCGCCCACGTCCCGCCGCCGGCGGCGAGCGAGAGTCCGGCCATCGTCGGGGACATCCCGCGCTGGGTGACCAGCATCAGCGGGACGAACGACTCGGCGGCGATGAACGATCCGGCCGCCACCCCGCGCAGCAGCACCACTGCGGGCAGCCCGCGTGCCGCGCGGCCGGTGCCCGGGGGCAGCAGGCCGCGGACGGCAGGGACGAGCAGGGCGACGCCGGCGGCGGCCGGCAGCAGCGAGAACCAGTTCCGCTCCTGCCCGGCGTACTGGAGCAGACCGGCGCCCAGCGAGATGCCCAGCGCGAGCGCGATGCGCCGGCGGTCGTACGGCTCGACGGGCGCCGCCGGGTCCGCGGGCCCGGACGCCATCCGCCGGATCGCAGGCAGCGCGAGCACCAGCGGGAAGACGACCAGCACGGGGATGCCGACGAAGACCCAGCGCCACCCCAGGTGCTCGGTCACACTCCCGGCGGCCAGTGGCCCCACGACGGACGGGATCACCCAGCTCGCGGCGAACGCGGCCAGGATCGCCGGCCGCAGACGCTCCGGGTAGGCCCGGCTGATCACCACGTACAGCGCGACGATCACCAGCCCGCCGCCGAGCCCCTGCACCGCCCGGCCCCCGATGAACATCCACATGCCGCCGGCGGTCCCGGACAGCAGCAGCCCCGCACCGAAGGCACTGATCCCGGCGGCGAGCGGCGCGAGCGGGCCGCGCCGGTCGGCCCACTGGCCGGACAGCACCATGGCGAAGAGGCTCGTGGTGAAGTACGCGGAGAACGCGAAGGCGTACAGCGGGATGCCGTGCAGCTCACGGGCGGCGACCGGCATCGCGGTCCCCACGGCGGTCGCCTCGAAAGCGATCAGGAACACGACGGAGACGATGCCGATGCTGAGCGCCCGGTAGGTCCGTCCGAGGACACCGTCGGGCGCTGCGGCCACCGCTGCCCCGAGGGCTTCGACGGTGTCTTCGGTGCGGGGCGAGACATCGGCGTCGCGCGGTTCCAGGGCGGTCATGAGCCCAAGGGTAAGGGGCATAATCCGTCATGAACCCTGTCTCGGGTCGCCCCCGTTCTCGTCCCTTGGTCGTAAGACCGCTCCGGGGAAACGTGAACGCCGTATGGCAGTCGCATTGCACGGCGGCCCGCACTCTTGAACGGCCGGCCGCCCCGGGCCTACGGTCGAGCACAGAACAACGCACGACCGTGTGCCCGAGAGGTTCAGGGGCTCGACTGCAACTCGAGTTACACCGGTTCGAATCCGGTCACGGTCTCCACACACCACCGCCCGCCCCTCACACAGAGGGGCGGGCGGTGGCATGTACGAGCCGCAGGATGCCAGGAGGCGACCGGCGCCGCCCCATCCCAGGAATGTATGACATTTTGGACACCCGAACGGTCCCGCGGGTCGCCCACGAGGTTTCCGGTCCTGATCGCTGAGTACGCTGCCGGCCGGGGACAGCCCGGCATTCTCCGGGCTGCGGGGCAACCCGGAGAACAGCGGCTGTGCGACGTTCAGGACTTGGCGGTGGCCACGGCCGCCTGGGGCCTGATCGGGAGGCGGTTGACCGGGCGCCCGGTGGCCGAGCGGACTGCCGCGGCCACGGCGGCCGGTGAGGTCACGACCGGGATCGCCGAGGCGGGCTTGGCGCCGAAGGGGGCCACCACATCGCGTTCCTCGACGAGCTTGACGATGCGGATGTCCGGTGCGTCCAGCGCCGTCGGCAGGGCGTAACCCGTGAGGTCGGGGTGGCGGATGAGACCGCGGGCGGTGCGGAGGTTCTCCGTCAGGGCGGTGCCGATGCCCTGCGTGATGCCCGCTTCGATCCGGGTCGCCAGCTGGGAGGGGTTCAGGACCCGGCCGACGTCCTGGGCGATCGCCATCTCCACGACACGGATCGAGCCGAGCTCGATGTCGACGTCCACCACCGCGCGGATCGCGCAGAACGCAAGGCCGACGAAGGCGTCGCCCTGACCCGACTCGTCGAGCGGCTCGGTGGGGTGGGGGCGGCACTGGGCGGTGGCCCAGAGCTCCTTGCCGTCCATCGCCTCCGCGACGGTCGTGGAGAGCACCCCGTCGTACGAGGTGATCTTGCCGTCGGCGATCTGGAGCAGCTCGGTGGACATGCCGAACTTGTGGGCCAGTGGCTGGAGCAGCTGGGTGCGGACCATCTTCGCCGCGCGTTCGACCGCTCCGGCGGAGACCCAGGTGTGGCGGCCGTGCGTCGCCGGACCCGCCGGAGGCTGGTCGGTGTCGACGGACGCGACGTGCACCTCTTCGATGCCCAGCGTCTCCTGCACGACCTGACGGGCCAGCGTCGAGAAGCCCTGCCCCGTCTCGACCGCGGCACAGATGACGGTGGCGACACCGTCGTGGACCCGGACCGTGGCCGTGGAGACCTCGTCGGCACCCTCGGCGCCGAGCATGTGGACCATGCCGAGCGCGTACCCGACCCCGCGCCGCACGGCGCCGGGTTCACCCGCACCCTCGGGGCCGCCGGGCAGCAGCCAGTCGTCCTCCGGGGTGTCCTTGGGCAGCGAGGGCAGCGGGAAGTCGCGTACCGCGCGCAGGAGTTCCGCGACCGGGGCGGGGCAGGTCACCGTCTGCCCGGTGGGCAGGATGTCGCCGGTGGACAGGGCGTTGCGCAGCCGCAGTTCGGCGGGTTCGATGCCGAGCTTGGCCGCCAGCTTGTCCATCTGTCCCTCGTACGCGGCACAGACCTGCATCGCGCCCTCGCCCCGGACATGGCCGGACGGCGGGTTGTTCGTACGGACCGCCCAGCCCTCGATGAAGGCGTGCGGGACGACGTACGGACCACAGGCAAAGGCGACGGCGGCGGCCAGGGACTCGGACGAGGAGTCGGCATACGCGCCCGCGTCCAGGAGGATCTGGGCCTCGACCTTGACCAGGCGGCCCTCGGCGTCCGCGTGGTGGCGGTAGCGGAGCAGCGTCGGGTGGCGGTGCGCGTGACCGAGGAAGGACTCCTCGCGGGTGGCGGCCAGCTTGACCGGGCAGCCGGTACGCAGCGCGAGCAGGCCGAGCGGGAGCTGGAAGCCGGGGTCCTCGCGGTCGCCGGTCGCGCCGGGCACGCCGGTGACGACGAGCTTCACCCGGTCCGGTTCGAGGCCGAAGCACGCGGCGGCGAGGTCCCGGTCGGTGTGCGGATCGGTGGACGCGGTGTAGATCTCCACGCCGCCGTCGGGGCGGGGCACGGCGAGTCCGGCCTCGGCGCCGATCGGGGCCGGGTCCTGACGGCCGATGCGGTACAGGCCCTCGACGACGACCTCGCCGACGATCTCGGGGTCGCCGTAGCGCAGCGGGATGTGGCGGATCAGGTTGCCGTCGGGGTGCAGCGGCTCGGCGGCGAACGCCTTCTCCGGGTCGGTGACCGGTTCCAGCACCTCGTACTCGACGGCGATCGCGGCAGCGGCCAGCCGGGCGGTGTCCGGGTGGTCGGCGGCGACCGCGGCGATCGGCTCGCCGTGGTGGCGGACCAGGTCGGACGCGAAGACGGGGCGGTCGACGACGAGGCGGCCGTAGTCGCTCTCGCCGGGGACGTCCTCGTGGGTGACGACCGCGCGGACGCCCGGCATCTCGGCGGCGGCCGAGGTGTCGATGGACAGGATGCGGGCATGCGGGTGCGGGGAGCGGAGCACGGCCGCCCAGAGCAGTCCCTCGGCCCACAGGTCGGCGGCGTACGGGAAGGTGCCCTCGGTCTTCGCGCGGGCGTCGGCGGGCGGCAGGGAGGCGCCGAGGCCGAGCAGCGGCTGCTCGGTGTCGGGGCCGCTCGGGCCGTCCAGTGACGGGATGCTGATCGCCGTGTGGGTCGCGCCCGCAGCGGTGGCCGCGTCGTTGCTCACGCCATCCCTCCGTCCTGCAGATGGGCCTGCACACTACCCGCGCCCGGCGCTGCCTGGTGCGGGATGCGGGCTTCGTCCGGCTCCGTGGTCTCCTGCGCGGGCCGCGAGGCCGCCTCGGAGGCGGCCTCGCGGCCCGCGACGACCTCGTTCACCGCGTCGAGCACACCGCGGTAACCGGAACAGCGGCAGAGGTTGCCGCAGAGCGCCTGACGGGTTTCCAGCTCGCTGGGGGCGTGGTTGCCCTCCAGCAGGTCGTGGATGGTCATCGCCATGCCCGGGATGCAGAAGCCGCACTGGACGGCACCGCAGTCCGCCAGGGCCCGCTGGACGTCGGACGGCTCGCCGTCGACGGCCAGGCCCTCGACCGTACGGACCTCGCTGCCCGCCGCCGTGGCCGCGGGGACCAGGCAGGAGGCGACGAGACGGCCGTCCACCTGGACGTTGCAGGCACCGCACTCGCCCTGCGAGCAGCCGTCCTTGGCGCCGGCGAGTCCGAGGCGCTCGCGCAGCACGTAGAGCAGCGACTCGCCGATCCAGGCATCGGTGACGGGCCGGTCGGCGCCGTTCACATGGAGCACGTAGGAGGCGGCGGGATGCTCGCTGGGCAGGTCGAGCGGGGCGGCGGGCACGGCGTCCGCGACGGCGTCGTCGGGGGCCGCGTCGGCCGGCGCCGCTTCGTCCGGGGCCGCGTTGTCCGGGGCCGCGTTGTCCGGGGCCGCCGCGTCGGGCTGCTCCGCGTCCTCGGGGGTGGCGTCCGGCGCGGCCTCGTCCGCCGGGGTCCGGTGCGCGGGGTCCTCGGATGTGCCCGGGGCGGCTTCCGCCTCGGGGCCGGCGACCGGGTCCGGGCCGGGCTCGTCCGCGGGGGCGTCGGCCGGCGCGTCGGAGGCGGGCTCCGGCAGGTGGCCCAGGTCCGTACCCAGCACCGGGGTGTCCCTGACGCCGGGCTGCGGCTCCTGCGTCGCCCACGGCGCGGGCGCGCCGCCCGGCAGCGTGGCCGGCGGGATGCGGTCCGCGTACAGGCCGGCCGCCAGCGCGGAGGCCGAGAACTCGCCGGACTCCTCCGGGAGCTCGCCGTCGGCGACCGGGATCGTCCACTGTCCGGTGTGGCCGGCCGGCTCGGCGGGGCCGCCGGACTCGGCGAAGTTCCACTGGCCGGTGGCGGCCGGGTCCACGGGGTACCGGTCCGGGTACTCCGGAGAGGCCTGCGGACCGGGCTGCGGGTATCCGTACGGTGTCTGCTGCTGGTTGGGGTCCGGCCAGTGCACCGCGGCGGGTGCGGACTCCGCACCGGGGCCCTGCGGGCCCGGCCGGCCGTGCTGGTCCTGATGGTCCGGCGTCGGGACGATCCAGCTGCCGGTGGCTGCCGGGTCGAGGCCGGCCGCGGGGGTCAGCGGAAGGATCATCGGCGGCACGTATCCCTGGCCGGGTGCGGCCAGCGGGATGTTCGCCAGGTCCTCCGGCGGCAGGTGCACGAAGGCGGTCGCCTCCGCGTCGTACTCGCCGCCCTGGGGGGTGGGCTCCCAGCCCCCGTGCTGATCGGTGTGGTCCTCGTTGCTCACGACAGTGCCCTCCCCAGCGCGCGTCGGGCCAGCGCGGCGACGGTGCGCCGCAGGTGCAGTACGGCGGGAGGCAGCGGTGGTGCCTCTCCCCCGTCGGCCGGTGGTGCCTGGTCCGGGATGCAGGCGGCGGCGACGTACTCGCCGAAGGCGGCCAGCGCGTCGGGGGCCAGGCCTCGTTCGCCGTCCCAGTCGATCAGTGAGGCGATCCAGCGCTCGGCCTCCAGCGGCCGCAGCGGCATCGGCGCGATGGCGCCGACCGCGCAGCGCACTCCCCGCCGGGCCGGGTCGAGCACGATCGCGACGGAGGCGGTGGCACGGCCGGGGCCGGTGCGTCCGGTCGCCTTGAGGAAGACCTGCGGGGCGTGCAGCAGCGGGACGCGGACGAAGCCGATCAGCTCGGCGGGCTCGAGCATCTCGCGGCCCGCCAGCAGGTGCGAGACGGGGATCTCGCGGCGCGCGCCGCCGGGGCCCGCGATGACGAGCTCGGCCTCCAGGGCGGCGAGCACGGGCAGGGCGTCGCCGGTCGGTGCGGCGGTGGCGATGTTGCCGCCGAGCGTTCCGGCGTTACGGATCTGGGGCGGGCCGGCCGCGCGCGCGGAGGCGGCGAGCGCGGGGATGAGGGCGGCGAAGTCGGGCCGCCCCATGCGTGCGTGGGTGAGACCGGCGCCCAGCAGGGCGTGGCCGTCCTGGTAGTGCCAGCCGCGGAGCTCACTGATCCGGCCGAGGCCGACCAGCCCGGAGGGGCGCAGGAGCCCCTTGTTGACAGCCGCCATCAGGTCCGTGCCGCCTGCCACGGGGACGGCGGCGGGCATGGCCCCGAGTGCCGCCACGGCCTCGTCCAGCGAGGCAGGCAGCGTGACGGACTGCGTCGCCTGCGGTGCGTGCGTGGTCAACCCAGCTGCCCCTTCCCGGTGTCCCGGCTGTCCCGCCTGTTCCGCCGTACGGTACGTGCTCAAGGCCCGGACGTGGCAACTCTGGCACATCTTCGGACCGGCCCGACGCGAGGGTCCACGAAGGGAGTATCCGTCCCCGACCAGGGGAATGATCCCGTTTCGCACCTCTTCGGTACAGAGTGCGAATTGCCGTGCTTACACGTGCTTGTACGACATATCCGTTCCGGTGGATGAGGGCTCCCCCGGGCAGACTCCCCGACCGAACGGGCACCGCCACCACGGTCCCTGGGACCGTGGTGGCGGCAACCGGGCAGCGTCCGGCACTCACACGTTCGGGGGTGTCCCCTCGATCGGGCGTCCGAGGACGCCGGGGCGCTGCTGCCACGGCAACGGGCCGCCCGGCGGCCGGTAGTCGACACCGAGGGCGTCAAGTCGCGCGTAATGCGTGGACATTCGCCGCTCGAAGTCCGCGAAGTCCCGGTCCGCGGGGGCGGGCAGGGCCGACCAGGCGACCTCGGCGAAGGCCGCGAGGCGGGGAAAGACCTGGTAGTCGACGCGGGACCGGTTCTGCATGACCTCGGTCCAGACGTTGGCCTGGGCGCCGAGGACGTGACGGGCCGCGTCCGGGGAGAGCGCCGGCGGTACGGGCTCGAAGCGGTACACGTCCTCCAGGGTGCGGACGTATCCGATGGGCATCGGCTCGTCGGGGCCGCCGTGCTGACGGTGGTCCAGATACACCTGCTGCTCCGGGCACATCACGACGTCGTGCCCGGCCTCGGCTGCCGCGATGCCGCCGGCGTACCCACGCCACGAGGAGACGGCCGCGCCCTCGGCCAGTCCGCCCTCCAGGATCTCGTCCCAGCCGATGAGCCGGCGGCCCCGTGCGGTGAGCCAGGTGTCGAAGTGGCGGATGAACCAGGACTGCAGCTCGTCCTCGTCGGCGAGGCCGAGTTCCTTGATGCGGGCCTGCGCGGCCGGTGACTGCTTCCACTGGTCCTTGGGGCATTCGTCGCCGCCGACGTGGATGAACGGCGAGGTGGCCGCGGGGAAGAGCTCCAGCAGCTCCTCGAAGACGCCCTCGAAGAAGCGCAGGGTGTGGTCGGAGGGGGCGAGCACGTTCGGGTTGACGCCCCAGTTGTCCCAGACGGTCAGTGCGGCGGTGTCGACGACGTCGGTGTTGCCCAGCTCCGGATAGGCGCTGATGGCGGCCTGCGAGTGGCCCGGGATGTCGATCTCGGGGACGACCCGGATGTGGCGCTCGGCGGCGTACGCCACGATCTCGCGGATGTCGTCCTGCGTGTAGTAGCCGCCGTGCGGCGTCTCGTCCCAGAGCTCGGACGCCCGATGGCCGTACTTCGTGCGCGAACGCCACGCGCCCACCTCGGTCAGGCGCGGGTAGCGCTTGATCTCGACGCGCCAGCCCTGGTCGTCGGTGAGGTGGAAGTGGAAGACGTTCAGCTTGTGTGCGGCGAGGAGGTCGAGGTAGCGCAGGACGTCGTCCTTCGGCAGGAAGTGCCGTGCCACGTCGAGCATCAGCCCGCGCCAGCCGAAGCGGGGGCGGTCCTCGATGTCCCTGAACGCGAGGGCGGTCTCGGTACGGCCGTCGACGGGTGCCCGGCGGAAGGCCTCCGGCCCCAGCAGCTGACGCAGCGTCTGGGCGCCCCAGAAGACGCCGGCGGGGCTGCCGCCCGTGATCACGACGCTCTCGTCGAGCTGGGTGGTCAGCCGGTAGCCCTCTGACGCCAGCGCCGGGTCGATGCGCAGCCGGATCGCTCGCGCGGTGTCCTCGCCGCCCGGTGCGAGCGGCAGACCGAAGGCCGCGCCGAGCGTGGCACGCAGCCACCGTTCGGTGCCCTCGGTGCCGGGTGCCGCCGCGATGGTGGTGGACGGATCCAGGAGGAATCCGCACCGCCGTTGGTCACCGACGCTCACGGGCGCCGGGATCAGTTCCATGTCCATGACGTCAGTCCTTAACCGCTCCGCCCAGTCCCGAGACCAGGCGTCGCTGTACGAGTACGAAGAAGACCAGCACGGGCACGGTCATCACCGTCGAGGCTGCCATGATCCCTCCCCAGTCGTTTTCGTCGGGTTTGAAGAAGACCAGCAGCGCCATCGGGAGCGTCGACTGGGAGGTGTCGCTGATGAGGAAGGACTTCGCGAACAGGAAGTCGTTCCAGGTCGAGATGAACGAGAAGACGCTGGTCGCCACCAGCCCCGGGAAGACCAGCGGGAAGAGGATCTGCCACAGGAACCGCGTACGGCTCGCCCCGTCGATGTACGCCGCCTCCTCCAGGGCGTCGGGGACGGCCTTGACGAAGCCGCGCAGCATCCAGATCGCGAACGGCAGCGAGAAGGCCAGGTGCGGCAGGATCAGCGAGCCGAGCGTGTTCAGCTGGCCGAAGTCCCGCATCAGGAAGAACAGCGGGATCGTCAGCGCCTCGACCGGCACCATCTGCGCGACCAGGAACATGATCAGCAGAGTGGTCCGGAAGCGGAACCTGAACCGGGTCACCGCCGTGGCCGCCAGGAAGGCGATCAGCGCGGAGAGCACGACGACCGTGCCGGCGACGAGCAGGCTGTTCAGGAAGTAGCGCCCGAAGTCCTGCTGCTGGAAGACCCGGCGGAAGGAGTCCAGGGACGGCGACAGCGTCCAGGGCCGCGGGTGCGCGGACTGGATCTCGCCCGCCGGCTTGAGGGCGGAGAGCACCATCCAGTACAGCGGGAAGGCGACCGCGGCGGCGATCAGCAGGGCCGCGGCCTCGGCGGCGAGCCGGCCCGGCCGGCGGACGCGCAACAGGGACGGCACGCTCACAGTTCCTCCCCCTGGCGCCGCACGAGGCGCAGATAGACCAGCGTGACGGCCAGCAGGATCACCAGCATCACGACGCCGATCGCCGAACCGAGGCTGTACTGCGAGGACGCGAACGCCTTCTGGTACGCGTACACGTTGAGCACCAGGTTCTGGCCTGCGATGCCTCCGCCGTTGGTCATGACGTAGATCTGGGTGAAGACCTTGAAGTCCCAGATGACCGACTGGATGGTGACGACGACCAGGATCGGCCGCAGCATCGGCGCCATGACCGACCGCCAGATCCGCCACTGCGAGGCCCCGTCCAGCGCGGCCGCCTCCAGCACCTCGGCCGGGATCGCCCGGATGCCCGCGTACACGGTCACCATCACGAACGGGAACGAGCACCACAGAACTTCGAGGAGCACCAGCGCGAAGGCGCTGTAGCGCCCGTACGTCCAGGAGTGGTCGCCGAGCCCCAGCACCCGGTTGACCGGCCCGAAGTCGGCGTCGAAGAGGAAGACCCAGACGGTCGAGCCGGTGATCGCCGGGGTGGCCCAGGCACCGAGCGCGGCCATCATCAGCGCGAGCCTGGGCACGGCCCGCACCCGGGTCAGCAGGACGGCCAGCGCGCAGCCGGTCAGCAGGGTGGCCAGGACGCAGGCCGCGGCGAAGACCACGGTGGCCAGGAGCACCTGCCAGAACTGGCTGTCGTGGAAGAGCGTCGCGTAGTTGCCGAAGCCCTGGAAGGTGGCCGGTTCGCCCCCGCTGACCTGGGCCTGGGTGTACTCCAGGAAGGAGATCAGGCCCAGTTGGTAGATCGGGTAGACCAGCAGCCCGCCGATCGTCACGAGTGCGGGCAGCAGATAGAGCCAGGGGGTCCAGCCCGGCCGCCCGGCGGGTGAGGCCGGGCGGGCGCGGCGCCGGAGCGGGCGGGGAGGGGGACCGTCCGTTCCGGGTACGGGGGGCGCTTTGTACGCCGTGCTGTTCGCCGTCATCGTCAGCCCGCGTCGGCGAACGCCGCGTCCATCTTCTTCGCCGCGTCGTCCGAGGCCTTCGCCACGTCCTTACGACCGCTGACGATCTCCTGGAACATCGTCGGCAGGATCAGCGAGGAGTCGATCTGCCCCCACGCCGGCGAGGCGGGGACGAACCTGGCGCCGGCGCCGAGCGTCCTGACGAACGGTTCGACGAACGGCTCCCGCTTCGCGGCATCGGCCCGCACGTCCGTGTAAGTCGGCAGGAATCCCATCGCGTCGAACATCTTCGCCTGGGTCGCCTTGCCGGTGAGCGCCTTCATCAGGTCGACGGCCAGGGTGCGGTGCGTGCTGCTCTTCAGTACGCCGATGTTGTTGCCGCCCGCGAACGCCGGGGCGACGGAGCCCTCGGCCACTCCCGGCAGCGGCACCACGGCGTACTTCCCCTTCACCGTGCCCGCCTCGACCGCCGTGTGGCTGAAGTCGCCGCCGATGGCCATGGCGGCCTTGCCTGCGGCGAAGGCGGTGACGGTCGCGTTGCCGCCCATGGCGGCGCACTTGGCGGCCGGGCAGTTGGTGTCACCGAAGAGCGAGGTGTAGGCCTCGATGCCCTTGCGCGCCTTGTCGCTGTTGATGGCGGCCTTGTACGAGGAACCGCTCCCGTCGGCCAGTTCGCCGCCGTTGGCCCAGAGGAACGGCATCGCGCCGTAGGTGTAGGCGCCGCCGACCGCGAGCCCGTACAGGTCCGGCTTCTCCTTGTGGATCTTCTTCGCCGTGGATATCAGCTCGGCCTGGGACTTGGGGGCCTTGATCCCCAGCTCCGCGAAGACGTCGGTGCGGTAGTACAGCGCCCGTACGCCGACGAAGAGCGGCGCCCCGTAGACCTTGCCGCCGACCGTCACGGACTGCCTTGCGGTCGGGTCTGTGTCCTTGGCCTCGTCCCAGGCGGCGAACTCCGCGCTCACGTCGGCCAGTCCGCCGTCCTTGACGTAGCCGGCGGTGTCCGTGTTGCCGTACTCGATGAGGTCCGGGGCGCTCTTGGGGTCGTTGAACGCGGCCTTGACGCGCTGGGCTCGGGTCTCGACCGGGATGTACTCGATCTCGACCTTCGCGTCCTTGTGGGCCTTCGCGAAGCCGGCGACGGCGGCGTCGACGACTTTCTCCTTGGGCTTGTTGCCGACCTCCTGGAACAGCCAGACGCGCAGCGTGCCGGTCTTCTCGTCCCCCTTGGCGCCGGTGTCGGAGGTCTGCGGCGCACCGCAGGCGGTGGCGGTCAGGCCGGCCAGCACAAGGGCCGCGGCCGGGGCGGCAATTCGGGCAGAAAGCTTCATCCGGGAACCCCTACCGGTAGGCGTTGCAGCATATGCAACGCTCGTTTCGTTCTGCACAACTTGCAGGAGGGTAGGTCCGGACCATGCTGCCGACAAGTGGTCTCAACCACTCTGTGACCGACGGACGCAGCCCGCGCGACGCCGCCGGGGCCGCACAACGAAAAACCCCCGGGGCACGCACCTGCGTGCCCCGGGGGTTCTCCCGGGCTGTTCGGTGGTGCGGGTGGGACTACTGCTTGTCCTTGCCGCCCTTGCCCTTGTCCTTGTCGCCGCCGGCGCCCATGGACTCGTAGATCTCCTTGCACATGGGGCAGACCGGGTACTTCTTGGGGTCGCGCCCCGGTACCCAGACCTTGCCGCACAGTGCGACCACGGGGGTGCCCTCCAGGGCACTCGCCATGATCTTGTCCTTCTGGACGTAATGGGCGTAGCGCTCGTGGTCGCCGTCGCCGTTCGACACCTGTGGTGTCGGCTCCACGAGGGTTCCGGTGCCTGACCCGCGCTCGGGCTCAAGAGTGCTCATAACCGCCAAGCGTACTGAAAGACCGGGCATCAGTTCAGCGAAGGGTCGTCCGGATACGTGGCGATCATGGCCAGTTCGCTGCGCTGACGGCGCAGGACCGCCCGCCAGAGGCTTTCCGGGCGCGGCGAGGAGACGTCACCCGGTTCCGACTCGACGACGAACCAGGCGCCCTCGGCCAGCTCCGCCTCCAGCTGGCCGGGGCCCCAGCCCGCGTAACCGGCGAAGATCCGCAGTGAGCCGAGGGCCGCGGCCAGCAGTTCCGGGGGCGTCTCCAGGTCCACCAGGCCGATCGCCCCGTACACCCGGCGCCAGCCCAGGGGGCCCTCGTCGCCGGGGATCACCGCCACACCGAGCGCCGAGTCCAGCGAGACGGGGCCGCCCTGGAAGACGACGTCCGGCTCGCCGGTCAGCTCGGCCCAGGACGCGAGGATGTCCCCGACGCCGACCGGGGTCGGGCGGTTCAGGACCACACCGAGCGAGCCCTCCTCGTCGTGGTCGAGGAGCAGCACCACCGCGCGGTCGAAATTCGGGTCGGCGAGGGCGGGTGCGGCCACGAGCAGTCGCCCTGTGAGCGAGGACACCTCCGTCATGGCAGAAATGATCCCGCATCTTCGGCGTTCGCGGGGGCCAAGTGACCTCCTCGTCGCCCAGGGTGCCCGAGCGCAGCTCAGGGCGCACGGGTGCACAAGGAGCGCACGGCCTGACGGCCGATCCGGACGGTAACCCTCCGCAAGATCTGAGGAGCACAGCGTGTTGTGGCGGATTCATGACGTTCGCGCACCCCCCGCTCTCTTATGGAAGGGGGGTGCCTGGCCATTACCCTTTCGGTTGGCCCCCTGCCCGACCACTCCGGAACGCGAGATTCATGACCGGCACAGACGATGTCCTGCTTGTCCACGGCGGAACCCCGCTGGAGGGCGAGATCCGCGTCCGAGGCGCCAAGAACCTGGTGCCGAAGGCAATGGTCGCCGCGCTGCTCGGCAGCGGGCCCAGCCGACTGCGCAACGTGCCCGACATCCGCGATGTGCGGGTGGTGCGCGGGCTGCTGCAGCTGCACGGTGTGACGGTCCGTCCGGGTGACGAACCGGGTGAGCTGATCCTCGACCCCACCCATGTCGAGAGTGCGAACGTCGCCGACATCGATGCCCACGCGGGCTCGTCGCGCATCCCGATCCTCTTCTGCGGCCCGCTGCTGCACCGGCTGGGCCACGCGTTCATCCCGGGGCTCGGCGGCTGCGACATCGGCGGCCGGCCTATCGACTTCCACTTCGACGTGCTGCGCCAGTTCGGCGCGACGATCGAGAAGCGGGCGGACGGCCAGTACCTGGAGGCCCCGCAGCGGCTGCGCGGCACCAAGATCCGGCTGCCGTACCCGTCGGTCGGCTCCACCGAGCAGGTGCTGCTGACCGCGGTGCTCGCCGAGGGTGTCACCGAGCTGTCCAACGCGGCCGTGGAGCCGGAGATCGAGGACCTCATCTGCGTGCTGCAGAAGATGGGCGCGATCATCTCCATGGACACCGACCGGACCATCCGGATCACCGGTGTCGACCGTCTCGACGGCTACACGCACCGGGCGATCCCGGACCGTCTGGAGGCCGCCTCCTGGGCGTCCGCGGCGCTGGCGACCGAGGGCAACATCTACGTCCGCGGCGCTCAGCAGCGTTCGATGATGACGTTCCTGAACACCTTCCGCCGGGTCGGCGGTGCCTTCGAGATCGACGACGAGGGCATCCGCTTCTGGCACCCGGGCGGCGCTCTCAACGCCATCGCGCTGGAGACGGACGTGCACCCCGGCTTCCAGACCGACTGGCAGCAGCCGCTGGTCGTGGCCCTGACGCAGGCCGCCGGTCTGTCGATCGTGCACGAGACGGTGTACGAGTCGCGGCTCGGCTTCACCTCGGCGCTCAACCAGATGGGCGCGCACATCCAGCTCTACCGTGAGTGCCTGGGCGGCAGCGACTGCCGCTTCGGCCAGCGCAACTTCCTGCACTCCGCGGTCGTCTCCGGGCCGACGAAGCTGCAGGGCGCCGATCTGGTCATCCCGGACCTGCGCGGCGGTTTCTCGTACCTGATCGCCGCCCTGGCGGCCCAGGGGACGTCCCGGGTGCACGGGATCGACCTGATCAACCGCGGCTACGAGAACTTCATGGACAAGCTGGAGAAGCTCGGCGCGAAGGTGGAGCTGCCGGGCGGTTCACTGGTCTGAGGACACGTCCCGGGGGCCCGCGCCCCCGGGACTGTGCCTCTGAAGGCCCGGAACGGCGTTCTGCGGCCCGTACGCCAAAGGGCGGCCACCCTGGTCGGGGTGACCGCCCTTCGTCGTACCCAGGGGTGTTACTTGCCCTTGGCGGCTTCCTTGAGCTTCGAGCCCGCGGAGACCTTCACGCTGTAGCCGGCCGGGATGTTGATCGGGTCGCCGGTCTGCGGGTTACGAGCGGTGCGAGCGGCACGGTGGGTGCGCTCGAAGGTCAGGAAACCGGGGATGGTGACCTTCTCGTCGCCCTTGGCGACGATCTCACCGACGGTCTCGGCGAGCGCGGCCAGCACGGCGTCGGCGTCCTTGCGAGTCACCTCGGCGCGGTCGGCCAGGGCGGCCACCAGCTCACTGCGGTTCATGTTGTTACTCCCGTGTTCTTCTTGCCTGTGAGGCGTGAGATCGAAGCCGATGCTGCCAGGGCCCTCGGACAGTTCCCGGACCCGGGTCTGTCCTAAGAGGATCCGTAACCGGACCCTCTTAACCTCGCGCCCTGTGGGGTCTCCCCTGGACGTAGTCCTGAGGAAGCATCCTGCCCCCACCTGCGGCGGGAAAGCCAATCCGGCACCCTCCGGAGTCACACGAAAGGCACCACTGCCTCGTCGTGGTGACGTTCCGTCGACTCCCCGAAAGCGGTCCGCAGCGGATGCGGGGCTCTGTGGGACGCGTCGCCCGCCCACCCTAAAGGGGCGTTTGGGGCGCCGCGACCCGCGACGCGCCGGATATCAGACGGACGTGGGGCCCGTCACAGCCGCGCCGGCCGCCTTCGCGGCCTCCCGGACGGCTCCCGCGACCGCTCCGGCGACCTTGTCGTTGAAGACCGACGGGATGATGTAGTTCGCGTTCACCTCGTCCTCGGCGACGACGTCGGCGAGGGCGCGCGCGGCGGCGAGCATCATCTCCGTGTTGACGGTGCGGGACTGGGCGTCCAGCAGGCCGCGGAAGACGCCGGGGAAGACCAGGACGTTGTTGATCTGGTTGGGGAAGTCCGAGCGGCCGGTGGCCACAACCGCCGCCGTCTGACGTGCGATTGCCGGGTCGACCTCGGGGTCCGGGTTCGCAAGCGCGAACACGATCGCACCGTCGGCCATGGCCGCGACATCGTCGCCGTCCAGCACGTTCGGGGCCGACACGCCGATGAAGACGTCGGCGCCCACGACGGCCTGCTTGAGGGTGCCGGTGACGGACTCGGGGTTGGTGTTGTCGGCGATCCAGCGCAGCGGCGAGTCGGCGTCGGCGGAGACCAGGTCCTCGCGGCCGGCGTGCACCACACCGTGGATGTCGGCGACGACCGCGTGCTTGACGCCTGCGGCGATGAGCAGCTTCAGAATGGCCGTACCGGCCGCTCCGGCACCGGACATGACGACCCGTACGTCCCCGATCCCCTTGCCCACCACGCGCAGGGCGTTGGTCAGGGCGGCCAGGACGACGATGGCGGTGCCGTGCTGGTCGTCGTGGAAGACGGGGATGTCGAGGGCCTCGCGCAGCCGGGCCTCGATCTCGAAGCAGCGCGGCGCGGAGATGTCCTCCAGGTTGATGCCCGCGAAGCCGGGGGCGATCGCCTTGACGATCTCGACGATCGCGTCGGTGTCCTGGGTGTCCAGGCAGATCGGCCAGGCGTCGATGCCGGCGAAGCGCTTGAAGAGGGCCGCCTTGCCCTCCATCACGGGGAGGGCGGCCATCGGGCCGATGTTGCCGAGACCGAGCACCGCGGAGCCGTCCGTCACGACTGCGACGGAGTTGCGCTTGATCGTGAGGCGCCGGGCGTCCTCGGGGTTCTCGGCGATCGCCATGCAGACCCGGGCCACACCCGGGGTGTAGATCATCGAGAGGTCGTCACGGTTACGGATGGGGTGCTTCGACTGCATCTCGATCTTGCCGCCGAGGTGCATCAGGAACGTACGGTCGGACACCTTGCCGAGGATGACGCCCTCGATGTCGCGCAGGCCTTCGACGATCTCGTCGGCGTGCGACGTGGAGGAGGCGGCGATCGTGACGTCGATCCGCAGCTTGTCGTGGCCGGAAGCGGTCACATCGAGGCCGGTGACCGAGCCGCCGGAGGACTCCACGGCCGTGGTGAGCTGGGAGACCGCTGTGCCGCTCGCGGGCACCTCCAGCCTGACCGTCATCGAGTACGAGACGCTGGGCGCCGTTGCCATGGCCGAGTCCTTCGCTTTCCTTAGCTTCATTGCTATACGTGGCCGGATCTGTCGCTGCCGGACACGCCTTCCGATATTCGCACCTACCGACGAGTAGCCGGTAATGACTGCCGCTCTTCGGAAAGAGTTTTCCACCATACGAGACATGGCGGGTCCGGCGGAACCCCCGTCGGACCCGTAAACAGAAACAGACCCGCGTCACCGGAGGGTGACGCGGGTCTGTCTTCTTCAGTTGAACGGCACCGACCCGCCATGCTCGCCTCGCGGCAAGTGGTCGCTCGAAGCGACTAAGGTTGGGCCCGGGGGCTTGGATCGAGCCGGTGCCGACTCCAGGCTAACAAACACCCCGGAGAAGTGATTCCCCCAGCGCAGGCTGACCGTGAAAAGGCTCCGCGCCCCCGCCGCCCGGGGCCCGTCAGTCCCTGAGCAGGTCCGGCACCCCGTCCTCGTCGGGCAGGTCCCGCTCCCCCGAGACGACCGTCAGCTGCTGGGTCGCTCGTGTCAGCGCCACGTACAGCACCCGCAGCCCCGCCGGGGACTCGTCCGCGATCTCCGCGGGCGAGACGACCACCGTCGCGTCGTACTCCAGGCCCTTCGCCTCCAGGCTGCCCAGCGCCACCACGCGCTCGCCGAGCTCCGCGAGCCACCCACGGGCCTGCGCCCGCCGGTTCATCGCGACGACGACACCGACCGTGCCGTCCACCTCGCCGAGCAGCCGCCGCGCCTCCTCGCGCACGGCGCCGGCCAGATCGCCGTCCCGCACGGTCGCGAAGCGCGGCTTCACGCCCGTGGAGCGGACCGCGGCCGGTGACTCCATGCCCGGCATCGCGAGCGCCAGGACCTTGGCTGCGAGCTCGGCGATCTCCGCCGGGTTGCGGTAGTTGACGGTCAGCGTGAAGTTCCGGCGCGGGCGGCTGCCCAGCGCCTCGTCACGGGCCGCCGACGCCTCGTCCGGATCGGACCAGGAGGACTGCGCCGGGTCCCCGACGATCGTCCAGGTGGCGTGCCGGCCGCGGCGGCCGACCATCCGCCACTGCATGGGCGTGAGGTCCTGCGCCTCGTCGACGATGACGTGCGCGTACTCCGTGCGCTCCGCCGCGAGCCGCTCGGCCCGCTCCCACTGGGTCTCCTCGCGCTGCGGCATCAGCTCCTCCAGCCCCGTGAGCTGGTCCAGCGGATCGAACTCGCGCTTGCGCTTGGGCCGGTTCGGCGTGCCGAGCAGCGTCTGGAGCTCGTCGAGGATGGCCACGTCGTGGACGGAGAGCGGCCCGCGGCCCTCCGCGTCCAGCCGCTTCAGGGAGCGCGCGAACCGGCGCACCTCGCCCTGATTGAGGGTCCGGCGTGCCCAGCGGCCCAGCCGCTTCTCGTCGGCCATCGCCGCGAGCACCCCGCGCGGGGTGAGCTCGGGCCACCAGGCGTTCAGGAACTCGATGAAGGGAGTCTCGGTCGAGACGTCCTCGTCGAACGACGAGCGCAGTTCGGCCGCGAGCTCCTGATCGGTGTAGCGGCCCCGGCCCGACGACCTGCTCCACAACGCGTCGAGCAGCAGTTTGCGGGCGCGCGGGCGCAGCAGGTTGACCGGTGCCGTGCCGCTGAGCACGTTGTTGCGGATGCGCCGGAGCTCGTCCTCGTGCAGCTCGACGCGGGCGCCGAAGGCCACCACCCTGAGCCGGGTGGGCGTCCCGGCCTCCTGAGGGGCCTCGTCGGCCTCTCCGAACGCCAGCTGGCCCTCCTGGGCCGCCGGGCGCGGCACGGGCTGTTCCAGCGCCCCGCGGGCCGCCTTGCGCAGCACGTGGAGCATCCGTGAGGAGCCCTTGATCCGCGCGACGGCCGGTTCGTCGTAGGTGGTGGCGCCCTCGGTGCCGGCCGCCTCGTCGGACAGGGAGCCGACCGCACGGATCGCGACCTGGCCCTCCTCGCCGAGCGAGGGCAGCACGCCCTCGGTGTACGCGACCAGCAGCGGCGTCGGCGAGACGACGAGGATGCCGCCCGCGTACCGCCGCCGGTCCTGGTAGAGCAGGTACGCGGCACGGTGCAGGGCGACCGCGGTCTTGCCGGTGCCGGGACCGCCCGAGACCTCGGTGACCGAGGCGGCGGGCGCCCGGATCACCAGGTCCTGCTCGGCCTGGATGGAGGAGACGATGTCCCGCATGGTGTGGCTGCGGGCCTGTCCGAGCGCCGCCATCAGCGCGCCGTCCCCGATGACCGGGAGCTTCTCGCCCCCCAGGAACGCGGTCAGCTCGGGCCGCATCAGGTCGTCCTCGACCCCGAGGACCCGGCGGCCCTTGGAGCGGATGACCCGGCGGCGTACCACCCGGCCCGGTTCCTTCGGCGTCGAGCGGTAGAACGGTGCGGCCGCCGGGGCCCGCCAGTCGATGACCAGCGGCGCGTAGTCGGCGTCGAGGACCCCGATCCGGCCGATGTGCAGCGTCTCGGCGATATCGGCGGTGCTGTCCTCCCGTACGACGTCGTCGGCGGGTTCGACGGAGGTGAACGCGCCGTCCGGGCCGCGCTCACCGTCCTTGCCGAGCAGCAGGTCGATCCTTCCGAAGAGGAAGTCCTCGAACTCGCTGTTCAGCCGGTTGAGGTGGATTCCGGCGCGGAACACCTGGGCGTCACGTTCGGCGAGCGCACCCGGTGTACCCACCTGGCCCCGCTTGACGGCGTCATTCATGAGAAATTCCGCCTCGTGGATCTTCTCCTCGAGGCGGTGGTAAACACGGTCGAGATGTTCCTGCTCGACACCGATTTCCCGGTCCCGCAACGAATCGACAGCGGCATCCTGCGCGGCCACCGAGGCCCCTTTCTGACGTGCATTGGGCAGCCGTCAACCCTATGCGAAGGGGGGCCGTCGCGCACCTGCCGCAGGCATCGATCTTGCGCTCCGGGATATCGATTGCGTGTCGGGGAACATGCGGGCCCCCTCAGACGCCGACGCTCACCAGCCGTTCACCGTCGAACGTACGGACCTCGAAGTGGTCGATGTCCGCCCGCGCCATGGCCGCGCCGCCGTGGACGTAGAGCGGGTACCTGGCGGTGGGGTGGGTGGAGTCCGTGATGCCGTATCCCCATTTCGGAACGGACCAGGAGGTGACGACCTCCTCCTCACCGGTCTTCGAGACGGCGATCAGCCTGCACTTCTGCGGGCCCTTCACGTTCTTCAGCTCCAGCACGGTGTGCGTGCCCCAGGCCTTCGGCTCCATACCGACCGTGGCGTCGACCGCGGTGACCGGGTCGGTCGCCTGCGCCTTCTCCTTCATGTGGTGGAAGAAGGCGTCCTCGGCGGGGCTGGTGGGGTGCGGGTCGGCCGCCTCCACGCTGCTCGTGCCGCCGCCGGTGGCCATCACCGCGACCACCGGGCCGCCGATGATCAGCGCCGCTGCCGCCGCCATCAGATATCTCCCGCGCCGGGTGCGCCGGGCGCGCTTGGCCGCCACTTCGTCGACCAGGGTGTCGAGCACCCGGGGCGCGGGCGGCGTCGGAACGTGCGGGACCGGGCGGGCGCCCGGCACGGAGGCCGGGGACTCGGCGAGCATCGCAAGCATCGGCTCCATCCCGGCGAACTCGTCGAGGTGGGCGGCGCAGCGGGCGCAGCGGGCCAGGTGCGCCTCGAAGGCGGCGGCCTCGGCCGGGTCCAGGATGCCCAGGACGTACGCGCCCGCCACGTCGTGCCCGGAGTCGTCCACGGGGCCGCCGTGGCCGCCGGTGGCGGCGGGGGCGGGGGCTGCGGCAAAGGGGTCGGGGGGACCGGCCGGCCGGGGTCCGAAGGGCTCCCATTCCTGGTCGCTCATGCCGTGATCCCCCTCTCTTCGAGTGCGAGCTTCATCGAGCGCAGTGCGTAGAAGACCCGGGACCGCACCGTGCCACTGGGGATACCGAGCACCTCCGCCGCCTCGTTGACCGTACGGCCCTTGAAGTAGGTCTCGACCAATGCTTCCCGGTGGGCCGGGGTCAAATCGTCGAGTGCGTCCGAGAGCGTCATCAGCCACAGCGCCTTGTCGATCTCGTCCTCCGCGGGAATGACCTCCAGTGGCGACGGGTCGACCTCGTGCGGCCGGGCCTGCCGGCTGCGGTGGCCATCGATGACGATGCGCCGGGCGACCGTCACCAGCCAGGGCCGGACGGAACCGGTGGCCCTGTTGAGCGAACCGGCGTTCTTCCAGGCACGGATGAGCGTTTCCTGCACCACGTCCTCGGCGCGCTGTCGGTCGCCGGCGACGAGGCGGAGCACGTACGCGAGCAGAGGTCCGGCATGTTCGCGGTAGAGCGCCCGCATCAGCTCCTCGTCGGGGACGGCGGAGGGTGACGGGGGCGGCCCACTGCGATGCCGGGCCCTGTGCGGACGGTCATCGGCCACGGCCGCATCCTTGCGCACACGAACCTCCCGGTCGAGACCCTGTCGAGCTCCTTGGCCTTCGATACGGGGATGCGGGGCGATCCATTCAATGCGCGTCCAAGATTCTTTACGGCTCCGGGGTCTCCCGTTGCGGGAGGGCGCCCGCCGGGTCCGTGTGGCGCCGGCGGTGCCGGGCGACGCGTTCGCGGTTGCCGCAGACCTCGCTGGAGCACCAGCGCCGGCGCCGGCCGCGTGAGGTGTCCAAGTAGACGCGGCGGCAGTGGTCCGCCTCGCAGCGGCGCAGCCCGGCCAGGGCGACGGGGTCGGTGAGGAGGTCCACCGCGTCCCGCGCCACGGCGGCGAGCAGCGCCCCGCAGCCGGGTTCGGTGCTCAGGCCGCGTACCAGGGCGCCGTTCCCGGCGCGCACGGCGCACAGGCCGGGCGGGGCGGCGGCGGCGAGCGCGTTGACGCACTCCAGGGCGCCGTCCGCTGCCCGCCCGCCGAGCTGCGCGGTCAGCAGCCGGTCCACGGCGCTTCTCAGCTGCCGGAACCGCACGAGCCAGTGCTCGTCGACGCCGTCGAGCCGGGTGCCGCGCGGTACGGCCCCGGCGGCCACCAGCCAGTCGGCGAGCCCCTCGGACCGGTCCAGCGGGTCGGCGGCGGCCGGGCTCCCGGCCGCCGTCACGACCAGGTCCAGGCAGAGCCGCCCGGAGTCGAACCGCCAGTCGTACGAGCCCTTGCGCGCCGCCATGCGCATGCCACCGCCTCGGGTCCGGTCGCCGTCCCCACCAGAGTGCCCCGCGCGGCCGCCGGCCGTAACCCCTGCCGCGCGGACCCGCGACAACTGCCCTCCTACGATGACCTGATGGATGATCACCTGCGCAACGAGCGCCTCCGAGCCGGCTCCCTCGTGCTCCGCCCCTGGCTCCCGGGCGACCTCACGGTCCTGCTCGACGCGTACCGCGACCCGGCGATCCAGGCGGGGTCGCGCGCGCCGGTGGCGGACGAGGAGGCGGCGGCCCGCTGGCTGCATGACCAGGAGGAGGGCCGGGCTTCCGGGCTGCGCCACAGCTTCGCCGTGGTGGACACGGCGCTCGGGGACGGGCCGGTCGGCAACGTCGTCCTCGTGCACCCCGCGCCGGGGTCCGGTCCGGCCGAGGTCGGCTACTGGACGGCGGCGCACGCCCGCGGCCGCTCCATCGCCCCGCAGGCCCTCGAAGCGCTCACCGGCTGGGCGTTCACGGCGTTCGCCGGGGACGGACTCGTCACGCTCGACCTGCTGCACGAGGTGGACAACGAGGCATCGTGCCGGGTGGCGGAGAAGGCCGGATACGGCTTCGTGGAAGTGCTGCCCGCGCGCCCGCCGTGGCCGCGGGAGATCCACCGCCACGCGCACCGGGCGGACTGACGCGACAGCCGCCTCAGGCTCCGGACCCCGCCGGGTTCCCGGTCACCGGGCCGTCGTGCAGGATGCGCTGGAAGAGCCGGTGGTCGCGCCACTCCCCGTTGATGTGGAGATAGCGCGGGGCCACGCCGAACTCCTCGAAACCGCACTTGGCGAGCACCCGCTGCGACGCCGCGTTGTCCAGCACCGTACCGGCCTCGACCCGGTGCAACCGCAGCTCGTCCCGGGCGAGTTCGCAGATCAGCCGCACCGCGGCGGTGGCCAGCCCGCGCCCCGCGAAGTCCACGTCGACCCAGTAGCCGAGGGTGGCGCTGCGAAACGGCCCGAGCACCACGCCGTTGAGGCTGAACGCGCCGATCGCCCGGTCCTGCGCGTCGCAGAGCACCCAGGGCATGGCACGCCCCGCGTCACGGTCCGCCAGCGCACCCGCCAGCCGCTCGCGCTGCCCCTCCTCGGTGTAGAAGGCATCGGGCCGCACGGGCTCCCAGGGCCGCATGTACGTACGGCTGCGGGTCAGTGATCCGGCGAGGGAGCCTGCGTCGGCAAGGGCCGCGGGGCGCAGCCGCACCCCGGCGTCGACGCGATGGGTGTCACTACTCATCCGTCCACCGTAACCGCAGGTCGCAGCGGTCCGCCTATGGATTTGGCAGCGCTCAGGAGTCGGCGTACTTGGCGTCCGATGCCGGGTCCAGGGCCAGCCGGTAACCGCGTTTGACCACCGTCTGGATCAGCCGGGGCACCCCGAGCGCCGTGCGCAGCCGGGCCATCGCCGTCTCCACCGCGTGCTCGTCCGTACCGCTGCCGGGCAGGGCGCGCAGCAGATCGGCGCGGGCCACCACCCAGCCCGGCCGGCGGGCCAGAGTGTGCAGCAGGGCCATGCCTGCGGGCGGCACCGCACGCAGTTCGTCGTCGACCAGGACCGCGTGGCCGCGGATCTCGACCCGGTGACCGGCGACGGGCAACGTCCTTGCGCGGGAGGGCAGTTCGCGGCAGACCAGCTGAACGAGCGGGCCGAGCCGGAAGCGTTCCGGCTGGGCGGTGTCGATGCCGCGGTCCTGCAAGGGCAGTGCGGTGACCGGTCCGACGCAGGCCGAGAGGACGTCGCCCTGCAGGGCGCCCATCAGTTCGGTCAGCAGCCCGCGTTCCTCGGCCCGGCGCAGCAGGGAGACCGCTGCCGGGGCGCTGGTGAAGGTGAGCGCGTCCAGACCGCGGGCGACCGTGATGTCGATCAGCCGGTCGAGGGGGGCGATGTCCTCGGGCGGCATCCAGCGGTAGACGGGGACGCCGATGACCTCGCCGCCGGCCGCGCGCAGCGACTCCACGAATCCGGGGAGGGGTTCGCCGTGCAGCTGGAGGGCGATGCGGCGGCCCTCGACGCCCTCCTCCAGGAGCCGCTCCAGGACCTCCGCCATGGATTCGGACGCCGGTGACCAGGTCTCGGTCAGCCCGGCGGCGCGTACCGCCCCCTTGACCTTGGGGCCGCGGGCCAGCAGTTCGACCCCGCGCAGAGTGTCCAGCAGTTGTTCCCCGATGCCCCAGCCGTCGGCGGCCTCGATCCAGCCGCGGAAGCCGATCGCCGTGGTCGCGAGGACCACATCCGGGACGACGTCGATGAGTTCCTTGGTGGCGGCGAGCAGTTCGCTGTCGTCGGCGAGCGGCACGATGCGCAGAGCGGGCGCGTGCACCACGGTGGCGCCCCGCCGCCGCAGCAGCGTGCCGAGCTCGTCCGCCCGGCGCGCGGCGGTGACACCGACCGTGAAACCCGCGAGGGGCCCGTGCTGTTCGTCGTCGTGCATATGGTCTACCCGGCTCTCGTCCCGCTGCTGCTCAATGGTGCGGAGGGCCGAGCCTGCCAACGAACCATGACAGGCTCGGTTCACCCATATTTCCCGCCCGTTACGTCACCCGACATCGCAAGGTCATCATCACACCTCGGCGTAGCTGAGCTGGGGCTTCGCCGGGACGGCCGCGGTGCGGCGAAGGTATACCGCCCAGGTGAGTGCGAAACACACCCCGTAGAAGGCCAGGAAGGACCAGAAGGCCGCCGTTCCGGTGCCCGAGGTCTGGAAGGACTGCCGGAAGGCGAGGTTGATGGCGAGCCCGCCGAGCGCCCCGACCGCGCCGATGAGTCCCATCGCCGCCCCGGACAGCCGCCGTCCCTGGGCCGCCGCCTCCTCGCCGCGCAGCCCCTGGGCGATCGCCTTGGCGTGGAAGATGCCCGGGATCATCTTGAACGTCGATCCGTTGCCGAGCCCCGTGAGGACGAACAGCGCGGTGAAGCCGATCAGGAACACGGTGAGCGATTCGATGCCGGAGGCGTAGACGACGACACCGGTCGCCACAGCCATCGCGGCGTAGTTCGCCAGGGTGATCCGGGCGCCGCCGTACCGGTCGGCCAGCCAGCCGCCGACCGGCCTGATGAGCGAGCCCAGCAGCGGGCCGACGAAGGTGAGCGAGGCGGCCTGCAGCGGGGTCCGGCCGAACTGGGTCTGCAGGACGAGCCCGAAGGCGAAGCTGTAGCCGATGAAGGAGCCGAAGGTGCCGATGTAGAGCACCGCCATGATCCACGTGTGCGGATCGCGCGCGGCGTCCTTCGCGGCCCCGGTGTCGTTCTGCACGGGCGCCAGGTTGTCCATGAACCTCGCGGCGCACAGCCCGGCGACGACGATCAGCGGGATGTACACGCCGAGCACGATCCGCGGGTGCATGGCGCCCGCGGTCCCGATCACGAGGAGTCCGATGAGCTGCACGACGGGCACGCCGATGTTGCCGCCGCCCGCGTTCAGCCCGAGCGCCCAGCCCTTCTTGCGCAGCGGGAAGAACGCGTTGATGTTCGTCATCGAGGAGGCGAAGTTGCCGCCGCCGATGCCGGTCAGCGCGGCCACGGCCACGAAGGTGGTGTACGAGGTCCCCGGCTCCATCACCATGAAGGCGGTGACCGTCGGCACCAGCAGGGTGAACGCGCTGAACACGGTCCAGTTCCGGCCGCCGAACCTGGCGACGGCGAAGGTGTACGGCACCCGCACCAGGGCACCGACCAGCGTCGCGGTGGAGATCAGGAAGAACTTCCCGGCCGGGTCCACTCCGTACTCCGGGCCCATGAAGAGGACCATCACCGACCACAGGGTCCAGATCGAGAACCCGATGTGCTCGGAGAGTACGGAGAACCAGAGGTTCCGGCGGGCGATCCGCTCGCCCTTCTCCTGCCAGAACGTCTCGTCCTCCGGCTCCCAATGCTCGATCCAACGGCCAGCCATCACGCGCCTCCACGGGTGGTCGGGGTGTTGTCCCCGACGCTAGAGAGCGCGCGTTTCGGTGTGGTGCCGCGAGGTGACCGGTGCGCAACCTTGCTCTCACCGGGCCTGGGGCGGCCCGGTGAGACGGTGGCCGACGACCGCGTTTCAGCGGCTGTGGGCCGACTGCCGCTCGGGCCGGTTCTCTGCCGCGCCCGGCCGCCGGATCCTTTTCGGGGCGCCGTTGGGCCACAGCTGCGGCCGGCGCTTCGCCGCCACGTCCTCGGTCCAGCCGAACGCCAGGATGCACACCGCGATCAGCGCCCAGGCGAAGATCAGGACCGGTACCCAGCTCTCCAGCAGCCAGGGCACGTGCTCGCCGAGGAAGTCGACGGCCCACAGCCGGTCGTACATCGTCGCGGCGACGAGGATGCAGACGTTGTGCCAGAGGTAGATCGTGACCGCGCGTGAGTTGAGCAGCGTGATCGTGGTGTCCCAGGCCTGCAGCCGCTTGGGCCACTGGGTCCAGGACGGGCTGTAGTGCAGCAGGAGCATGACGCAGCCGACCGACCACAGGGCCTGCGCCAGCGGAATGGAGTCCAGGTCGAAACCGGCCCGGAACCCCTCGTGCGAGGCCCACCAGAGCCCCAGCGCGGCTACGACCGGGGCGAGGGACGGCACGATGTACGACGGCAGCCGCTTCAGGATCCCCTCCTGGTGGGCCATCCCGAGCACCCAGCAGGCACCGAACGTACTGAAGTCGGTGATCGCCGAGTCGATGCGCTCCGGGGTGGAGATCATCTCCCTGGACATGACGAAGGCCAGCACCAGAGGGGCGAGCAGGGTCGGCCAGGGCATCTTGCGCAGCCCCCGCAGGATCAGCGGCGACATCAGGACGTACCAGAGGTACGCGCGGATGTACCAGAGGGGCCCGGCGAGGTCGCTTCCCCAGGTCTCGCCCAGGAAGCCGTGGATGCCCGGCAGTTCTTCGGCGAACGGCGGATCGCTGAGCGGAAGGATCCAGAACAGCAGATGGGTCCACCACCAGCCGGGGTGCCCGTCGCTGTCCGGCGCCCAGCCCTGGAGCACCATGCCGGTGACCCCGATCGCGCCGAGCAGCCAGAGCGGCGGCAGCAGACGGCGGACGCGGCTGCGGATCACCTGCGCGGCGGGCCGTTTCAGCGAGCGGGCCATGAGGTTGCCGGCCAGGGCGAACATGACGCCCATCGACGGGAAGACGATCGGCAGCCACGCCCAGCCGGTGAGGTGGTAGAGGACGACGCGGAACAGCGCGAGGGCCCGGAGCAGGTCGAAGTAGCGGTCGCGGCCGGGCTTCCTCGGCCCGGGCACGGGTTCCGCCCCCGGTGTGGCGGAGGCCGGTACGTCCGGGGTCCGCGCCGGCATGTCCCGGGCCGGCGGCACCTGCTGCGGCAACGGCTGCGGCAACGGCTGGGTCCGCGGGCTGTAGGGGTCGTACGCGTTGTACGGCTTGTACGCGTCGTACGGCTTGTACGGCTCGTACGCGTCGTACGGTCCCTGGTTCTCGCGCGGGGCCGATTCGGGCGGGGTGGGGCTGGGATATGTCACGCGACGGGCCTCCGGTCGTTGCTGCGTCCGGTCCCCTGGCTCGGCATGGACCGCGGCGCTTCCACGGCCCCCGTGCGGCGCAGCTTCTGCCAGCGGAGCCGCCCGCCGGTGAGAGCGGTGATCCAGGACTGGAGCAACACCACGTACATGAGCTGCCGGTAGAGAATCTGCTGGAGGGGCAGCGAAAGCAGGTGGGTCATGCGCTCCCGGTCGAGCCGGAAGGCGTACGCGGCGCAGACCGCCTGTACCGCGAGGACACCGAGCCAGGCGACGATCGTCTGCTCGGTGGGGCCGAAGACGAGCCCGTACAGCAGGAAGACGTCGATGAGCGGGGCGAGCAGCGGGGCGACGACCATGAACAGGGCGACGAACGGCAGCCCGACGCGTCCGAAGCGGCCGGACGGGCCGCGCTCGATCACCGCGCGGCGGTGCTTCCAGATCGCCTGCATCGTGCCGTACGACCACCGGTAGCGCTGCGACCAGAGCTGCTGCACGGACTCCGGCGCCTCGGTCCAGGCGCGGGCGTTCTCCGCGTACACGACGCGCCA
This sequence comes from Streptomyces sp. NPDC087901, assembly GCF_044742205.1. NCBI lineage: Bacteria > Bacillati > Actinomycetota > Actinomycetes > Kitasatosporales > Streptomycetaceae > Streptomyces > Streptomyces sp. NPDC087901. The sequence goes on along the minus strand of NZ_JBIUUC010000001.1, from coordinate 68,660 downwards.
GCCGTCCCGGTGCAGGGCCATCGTGACGTCGGTGTCCTCGGCGAGGGTGTCCTCGCTCATGCCGCCGATCCGCTTCAGAGCTTCGCGGCGGAACGCCCCCACCGCGCCGGGGATGGTGGGCATGCAGCGCAGCATGTCGTACATCCGGCGGTCGAGGTTGAAGCCCATCACGTACTCGATGTGCTGCCAGGCGCCGATCAGTGTGTCGCGGTTGCCGACCTTGGCGTTGCCCGCGACGGCCCCGACCCGCGGGTCGGCGAAGGGCTGCACGAGCTCGCGGACGGTGGACGGTTCGAAGACCGTGTCGCCGTCCATCATCACGATGATGTCGTGACGGGCGTGCGCGATGCCGTTGTTCAGGGCGGCGGGCTTCCCGGCGTTGCGCTGGCGCACCACCCGGACGTGGCGCAGCCGCATCCGGTCGACCAGGTCCGCGGTGCCGTCCGTGGAACCGTCGTCGATGACGATGACCTCGAGCGGATAGTCGCTCGCCACCAGCGAGCGGACCGTGTTGGCGATGCACTTGCTCTCGTTGTACGCGGGCACCAGGACGGACACCGGGCGGGTGAGCGGCTCGCCCCAGCTGAAGTCCGGTTTGCGGACCCGGCGGGCGTGCGCGAAGGACAGCAGCAGCATCAGGCCGAAACGGGCCAGGACCAGCACTCCGATGACGGCGAGACCCACCACCAGCACATCGGTGATGTGCTCCGAGACCTCCACGGCGGAGACGAACGCCTTGCCCTTCCAGAGCGCGTACCCGGTGACCGGGGTGTGGGCGCTGGGGGCGCCGAGGGCGTCGGTGAGATTGGTGAACTCGTAGCCGCGCTCCTGCATCTTCGGCAGGAACTTCCCCAGGGCGGTGACGGTCTGGGACCGGTCACCGCCGGAGTCGTGCATGAGGATGACGGCGCCCTCGCCGTGCTCGGGAGTGGCACGGTCGATGATCGCCTCGACGCCGGGCCGCTTCCAGTCCTCGCTGTCCGTGTTGTTGACGACGGTGAGGTAGCCGCGGCTGCCGACGTACTGGGTGACCGGCCAGGACTTGTCGTCCATGGCGTCGGCGAACGAGGAGTACGGCGGCCGGAACAGGGACGTACGGATGCCGGCCGCGCCCGCCAGCACCAGCTGGTTCTGGGACAGCTCCCAGTCGATGCGGCTGGTGGACTGGTAGGAGAGGTCGGGGTGGTTGAAGGTGTGCAGCCCGACCTCATGACCCTCCTCGACCATGCGCTCGACCAGATCGGGGTAGCGCGAGGCCATGGTGCCGGTGACGAAGAAGACGCCGTGCGCGTGGTACTTCTTCAGCTCGTCCAGCACCCGGGGGGTCCACACCGGGTCGGGGCCGTCGTCGAAGGTCAGCACGATCCGGCGGTCGGGAATCCGCAGCGTCTTGGCGGGCTCGGTGGCGCTGCGCGCGTCGATGACCGGGCCGCCGTCCAGCACCTGCTCGGGCACCCGGTCGGTGGCCGCCGGTGGCTGGATCCGGTGGTCGGCGTGGATCTCACTGTGCACGTAACCGCGCAGCATCAACATGGCGAGCAGGGCAACGAGGAAGAGGAACGGCAGCATGTAGCGCATGGGGAGTCTGCGCCGCCGGATCTGCTTCCTGCGGCGGTGCCCGACCCGCGGGGCGGGGGTGGTCATCTAGCTGGCGCCTTCTCGCTCTTGCACAGGAGGATCGGGTGTGGTGGCCGGCGAGGTCACGGGGTCCGGGGACGCGATCGTCGGATCGGCGCTCGGCGTCCCCGAGCCGGCGGCCGGTGCGGACGCGGACGTCTCGCCGGCCGGCCCCCCGGCACCGGTGCTCGATGCCGCGCCGGTGTGCTGCGCGGACGGTGAGACGCCGGCCGAGGCGGAGGTTCCGGTCCCCGTGGCCGAGGAATTCCGTGCGACGGCGCCACCGGTGCCGGTCGCGCTCCCCTCGGTCTCCGGAGTGGCGAACGGCAGGACGTCGTGAGTCGCACCAGGTGAGACCAGGGCCCCCGGGGTCTCCGCGAGCGTGGCCGGCGTCCGCACCTCTTCCGCCTGCTGCTGCTCCTCCTGGCCGGAAAGCGGCAGGACGGGCGCGCTGGAGTTGCCTCCGAGCAGGGCGACGACGAGCGTCACCGCGTAACCGACACAGATCGCGGCCAGGACCCAGCCGAGCCGTCGGAGCGTCTTGCTGCGCCGGCCGCTCTCATCGACGAAGACCGGACCGTCGGAGCCTTCCGGAGCGCTGGGTTCCGGGATCAGCTCGGAGAGCTGCCGTCCCAGTCCGTCGAGCTGGATGGTGACTTCGTTCGGCTCATGGGTGTGCCCCGTACGGGCACCTTCACGCCAAGTTTCCACAGTTGTACGCACTTTCCCCACTCAGGACCGGGTGCGCGCAACTGACCGGATCTGTGCCGCCGGACCGGGCCCCCACCCTGTCCGCGTGCGCCCCCCACCACAGTGCACCCGGGCCATGAATGTAGCGCACGCCGACGCCGCTCCGGCCCGCAGGCGGGCGTTGTTCCTCATGAGAGATACATCTGTTTTCGAACCGTGGTGCGGGCACTGCCCCGGGTGGTTCGGTCGCGGGAGCACGACGTGGGAGTGCACGCCGGGGCGCACGCCCCTACGCGCCGGTCGCGGTGCCGCAAGGCCGCAAGGCCGCGGCAACAAAAACGAGGACCCCGCTGCCGGTGGCAGCGGGGTCCTCGTTCACATGGGAATTGTGGAGATGGCGGGAATCGAACCCGCGTCCAACGGTGCGGAACCAGGGCTTCTCCGAGTGCAGTTCGCTACGCTTTTCTCGGCCCCGGAGGTCACGCGAACAAGCCTCCGACAGGCCCAGTCACTGTTTGATTTCCTTCTAGGCCCCGTGACCGGGCTTAGAAGTTTAGATCCCTAAGTGATGCCAGGATCCGGGTCGGGATCAATCCCGGGCTGACACTCCGCAGAGTCTTCGCTTAGCTGCTAATTAGGCAGCGAGGGCGAAGGCGGAGGAATCGCGCTTTGAAGTGGCGATTATTGTTTGCGACATATGGTTTACGAGATCATTGTCGCTTCCTCGACTCGCTTCCCCTGCCTCGACATCCGCTGTCGAAACCGATCATCCCCATGTTGATTTTTCAAAGGTGGTACACACCCCGTGGGGTGCAGTGCCATCGTACGTGACCAACGCACGACGATGCCAGCCTATTCCTGCCGCACCGGCCGGCAGCCACTGGCGCGGGGTGCGCTCAGGCGCTCCGCTGGCGGCGGCGGGCCGCCGAGATCGCCCGGTTCGTCTCCCTCGTGTCCTGCTTCTCGCGCAGTGTCTGCCGCTTGTCGTACTCCTTCTTGCCCTTCGCCAGCGCGATCTCGACCTTGACCCGGCCGTTGGTGAAGTACAGGGCGAGCGGCACGATCGTGTGCCCGGTCTCCTGCGACTTCGACTCCAGCTTGTCGATCTCGGCCCGGTGCATCAGCAGCTTGCGCTTGCGCTTGGCCGAGTGGTTGGTCCAGGTCCCCTGGACGTACTCGGGGACGTGGATGTTGTGCAGCCACGCCTCGCCGCCTTCGATCTGCACGAAGCCGTCCACCAGGGAGGCCCGGCCCATGCGCAGAGACTTGACCTCGGTGCCCATCAGCACGAGGCCGCACTCATAGGTGTCGAGGATGGTGTAGTCGTGGCGCGCCTTCTTGTTCTGCGCGACCATCTTGCGCCCGGTGTCTTTTTCCTTAGCCATAGTGCGGCCATTTTCGCACTACGACCCACCCCCGAGGCCACTCAATACCGTCTCGGCCCGCTGCTGGGCCCGTGCGCTCACCGCGAGGTCCGGGGTGATGCCGTGGCCGTCGACGCTCCGGCCCGCCGGAGTGCGGTAGTGCCCCACGGTCAGCTCGGCCACGGAGCCCCCCGCGAGCCTGCTCGGCATCTGGACCGACCCCTTGCCGAAGGTCCGCGAACCGACCGTGACCGCCCGGCCCCGGTCCTGCAGCGCGCCGGTCAGGAGCTCGGCCGCGCTCATGGTCCCGCCGTCGACGAGGACGACGACGGGCCGCTCGGTGTCACCGCCCGCCTCGGCGTACAGGGCACGCTGCTCGCCGTGCACGTCGTACGTGGCGACCAGGCCGCCGTCCAGGAACGCGGAGGCGGCCGTGACGGCCTCGGTGACGAGTCCGCCGGAGTTGCCGCGCAGATCCAGCAGCACACCGGCGCCCGCAGGCGCCCCCAGGACCGCGTCGCGGACCGCGTCGCCGGATCCCTTGGTGAACGAGTCGACCTCGATCAGTACAGCTGCGGAGGAATCGGTCCGGTCCGGTCCGAGCCGCTGCACGGAGACGGTCTCGGTGGCGAGACGGGCCCGCCGCAGCGTCTCGGTCCGGGTGACGGAGCCCCGCTGGACGCCCAGCACGACGGTGGTCCCGGCGGCCGCGCCGGTGCGGTCACCCCGCAGCAGCGCCACGACGTCGGAGACCGGGCGCCGGTCGACCCGGCTGCCGTCGACCGTGCGCAGCACATCGCCCGCACGGATTCCGGCTCCTTCGGCGGGACTGCCCGGCTGGACCCGGGCGACCGCGACCAGCCCGTCGGCGGAGCGTCTGGCGGCGATCCCGACGCCCGTGTACGAGCCGTCGAGGGCCTGCTCGAACTCCTGGTACTCCCGCTCGTCGTAGACCGCGCCCCAGCGGTCCCCGCTACGGCTGACGGCCTCCTCGGCCGCCTCCGTGCCCGACTTGCCGTCGGCCACGGCCTCGGCTGCGGCGTCGGCCACCGCGTCGCGGTCGGCGGCCGCGGCGACGGACCGGGTCTCCACCTCGGCGCCCCGCCCGTCCCCGCGCGGCAGCGCCCCGGTCGCGGCGGCCGTGGCGAGCACACTCGCGAAGACCAATGTCAGGGCCGCCCCGCGGCGAAGACCGCGGGGCCCGACACGACACTCGGGGCCCGGCATGGCGCCGAGTCTAGGACAACGCCCTGTGGGCGCACGGCCCGTTGGCCGCGCGCCGCACAGGGCGCTTGTCACACCTTGAGGTACTTGCGCAGTGCGAAGAGAGCGGCAACTGCGGGCATCAGCAGCCCGATCGCCAGGACCAGCGGGAGCTTGGTGAGGACGGCCTCCCAGCCGATGAAGTCGATCAGATTCAGCTTGTCCTGGAGGGCGAGACCGCCGTCGATCAGGAAGTAGCGCCCGGCCAGCAGCATGACGCAGGCCAGTACGCCGCCGATCAGGCCGGCGAACGCGGCCTCCATGATGAACGGCATCTGGATGTAGAAGCCGGAGGCACCGACGAGCCGCATGATGCCCGTCTCCCGCCTTCGGCTGAACGCGGACACCCGGACGGTGTTGACGATCAGCATCAGGGCGATGACGAGCATCAGCGCCATCACGAAGAGCGCGGCGACGTTCATACCGTTCATCAGACCGAAGAGGTTGTCCAGGATGCTTCTCTGGTCCTGGACCGACTGCACCCCGTCACGCCCCGCGAAGGCCGTGGCGACGACCTTGTACTTCGTGGGGTCGTGCAGCTTGACGCGGTAGGACTCCGGCATCTGGTCCGGCGTGATGTTGCCCGCCATCGGGGAGTCGCCAAACTCCTCCTGGTAGTGCTTGTACGCCTGGTCGGACGACTCGTAGATCACCGTGTCGACGACGTCCATCTTCCTGAGATCGGCCAGGATCTCCTTCTTCTGCGGGTCGGTGACCGCACCCTTGGCGCACTGGACCACCGTCTCCGCATCCCCCTTGCCGCAGAGGTAGATGGAGACGTTGACCTTGTCGTACCAGTAGTCCTTCATCGTGCTGACCTGCTCGCGCATGAGCAGCGCGCCACCGAACAGGGCAAGCGAGAGGGCGACGGAGACGACGACGGCGAAGGTCATCGTGAGGTTGCGACGGAGGCCGACGCCGATCTCCGACAGGACGAACTGGGCGCGCATGGCGTCCTTTCAGTGCTGGGTGCTCAGTGCTGGTAGCCGTAGACGCCGCGCGCCTGGTCGCGTACGAGACGGCCCTGCTCGAGCTCGATGACGCGTTTGCGCATCTGGTCGACGATGTTCTGGTCGTGGGTCGCCATGATCACGGTGGTGCCGGTCCGGTTGATCCGGTCCAGCAGCTTCATGATCCCGACCGAGGTCTGCGGGTCGAGGTTGCCGGTCGGCTCGTCCGCGATCAGCAGCATGGGCCGGTTGACGAAGGCCCGCGCGATCGCCACGCGCTGCTGCTCACCACCGGAGAGCTCACCGGGCATCCGGTCCTCCTTGCCGCCGAGACCGACGAGGTCGAGGACCTGCGGGACCGCCTTGCGGATCTCACCGCGCGGCTTGCCGATCACTTCCTGGGCGAACGCCACGTTCTCCGCGACGGTCTTGTTGGGAAGGAGGCGGAAGTCCTGGAACACCGTGCCCAGCTGGCGGCGCATGTGCGGCACCTTCCAGTTGGACATGCGCGCGAGGTCCTTGCCGAGGACGTGGACCATGCCCTGGCTGGCGCGCTCCTCGCGGAGGATGAGACGCATGAAGGTGGACTTGCCGGAGCCGGAGGAGCCCACCAGGAAGACGAACTCACCCTTCTCGATATCGAGAGACACATCCCGTAGAGCGGGACGGCTCTGCTTCGGGTAGGTCTTGGAGACGTTGTCGAATCGGATCACGGATGCACCACGGTCGGCCGGGAGTAGGTGAGCGTGACCATACGCGAACCGGGCTCAGGCGTGCAGGCGCGCGTACCGGGATGGGTGATTTACGGTGAAACGGCAGCGGTCGGGCTCCCCCGGCAGGGGACCGGACCGGGAACGGAGCGGGAGGTATCCGGCGGGCCGCGCCGAAATCCCTGCGAGCTGGCACAGTGGTAGGGGGAACGGTTGCGTTTCCGTGAGCGTTGTGCGGAGAGAAGGCTTGTGCGGCTCCGCCGCGCGGGAGGAGGAAAGCGCATGACCTATGACCGATTGGTGTGCGCGAACTGCGCGGCGCCCGTGAACGAGGGGCGCTGCCCCGTATGCCGGGCCAGCCGTGCCCGTATGCAGCAGGAACAGGAGCAGGGGCCGTTCGCCGGCATCAGCCCGGCGATGCTGATCGCCCTGATGGTGGTGCTGCTGGCCGCGCTGGCGTTGCTGGCGCACCAGACCGTGTAGCGCACCTGCTGTCCGCCCGCCCGCCCTTTTGCCGGGCCGGCAAAACGTTCGTCCTCGAACGCGCTGACAGACGCACAGGGGCCCCGGATACCGATCGGTATCCGGGGCCCCTGCTCACGTACGCGTACGTACCGCTGCTGCCCGTCAGGCGGCGGTGCGGCCGTTCATCAGGCGCGGGAGGATCCGGAAGCCGACGCCTCCGGCGATCATCGTCGCGGCGCCGACCAGGAGGAACGTGGTCTCGGCGGCACCGGTCTCGGCGAGCTCGTCCTTGCCCTTGCCCTGCTCGACCGGCTGGTTGCCGACCGAGTCGGTGTCGGTGTTGTCCGCGCACTCGGCACCGTCGAGGGAGACGGTGCAGGTGTCGGTTTCACCGGTGGTGGAGCCGGTGGAACCGGTGGTGGAGCTGCCACCGTCGGTGCCGCCGTTCGCACCCGCGTTGGCGCCCGCGTTGCCACCGTTGCCACCGTTGCCACCGGCGTTGCCACCGTTGCCACCGTTGCCACCGTTGCCACCGGCGTTGCCACCGTTGCCACCGGCGTTGGCGCCGGCGTCCGCACCCGCGTCAGCGCCGGCGTCAGCGCCAGCATCCGCACCGGCGTCAGCGCCAGCGTCGGCACCGGCGTCAGCACCAGCATCCGCGCCCGCGTCAGCACCAGCATCCGCACCGGCGTCAGCGCCAGCGTCGGCACCGGCGTCAGCACCAGCATCCGCGCCCGCGTCAGCACCAGCATCCGCACCGGCGTCAGCG
>NZ_JBIUUC010000001.1:0-60734 GCF_044742205.1 Streptomyces sp. NPDC087901 | reverse complement strand
CGCCAGCGTCGGCACCCGCGTCAGCGCCAGCGTCGGCACCCGCGTCAGCGCCAGCGTCGGCACCGGCGTCGATGCCGCCGATCAGGCCGCCGTTGTCACCTTCGCCGGCCTGCAGACCGTTGTCACTGACCTCGACTCCGCCACCGATGTATCCGGCGGCCTGTGCCGCACCCGCGACAGTGAGCGAGGCGCCTGCGGCGATGACCGCACCCGCGGCTATCCGCGCAACGCGGACTCGCGTCTTCTTCGTCATGTGCTGCTACCCCCAGTAGCTGTTCTCGTCAATGGAGCAGCCATATGCGGGGCATGGCCCAGCGGGGTTTGCTCCGAACGCCGGCCGATGTCGTGCCGTGGCCATGCCGCCCGCCCCCGATCACACCTGTCCCAGACATACGCATGCTGCCCTAGCACCCTGTCCAGAGTTAAGGACTACGTCAAGGCCGTTCTGTGCAATGTGAACCGTTTTAGGCAGAGTTGATCCTCGTTCAGCACCACGACTGTGACGCACTCACCACGCCACCCATGCAACTCGCCACGCCAACTCACCTTCGCCCCGGGCCCGTTTCGGACGCCCGCAGGCCGCCCTGCGGCCATGTCCGGTTCATTCGAAAGGATCATGATCTGGGCATCCGACCGAACCGACTCGTCCCGAACCCGGTGAACCCATGCAGAAGCGAACCGCCGCACTCTCCCTGACGCTCGCTGTCTCCGCTCTGATACCGGCGACGCTGCCGGCGCAGGCCCAGTCGGACTCCTCCGGCTACTACGCCACCAAGACCCCGTACGCGCCGCAGCAGAACCTGCGGTCGTACCAGCACGCCCCCAAGGGCTTCGTCCCCGTGTTCACCGAGAACGTCTCCCGCCACGGCTCCCGCGCAGCCTCCGACAGCGAGGACGGCGACCTGATCCTGGCGCTGTGGGACAAGGCACGGGGCGAGGGACAGCTCACCGCCGCCGGCGAGCGGTTCGGCGGGGAGACGAAGGCGCTGCTCGCCGCCATGGACAAGATCGGCTACGGGCAGCTCAGCGGGCGCGGCGTGCGCGAGATCCAGGACACCGCCGCGCGGCTGGAGAGGCGCCTTCCCGGGCTCTTCAAGCAGATCGCCGCGGACTCCGAGCAGATCAACGTGACCAACTCCGGCAAGGACCGCGCTGTCGACAGCGGCGCCCTGTTCGCCGAGGCCCTCGCCGAGAACGACCCGGCCCTGGCGCCGCTCATCACGCCGGCCAGGACCGACGCCGACCTGCTCTACTTCCACAAGTCGGCCGGCGGCGCGGAGTACCGGGACTACGTCGACAACGACGAGCGGCTCGCCGCCACCCTCGACGGGATCACCGACCAGCCGGCCTCGCACACCGCGGCCCGCAACGTACTGAAGAAGATCTTCAAACCGGCGTTCGTCAAGCGGATCTCGGCGGGCGAGTTCGACTCGATCGGCACCGAGGTGGAGCTCGCGCAGGCCGTCTACGCCCTCTACAGCATCGCTCCGGCCATGGCCGACGAGGGCGACTGGAACATGAAGCGCTACATCGCCCCCCGTGACGCGAAGTGGTTCGCGTACCTCAGCGACGCCGAGGACTTCTACGAGAAGGGGCCGGGCTTCAACGACAGCGACATCACATACAAGATGGCGAACGTCCTGCTCGACGACTTCTTCAAGAAGATCGACGCCAAGCGGAACGGAACCAGCAACGCAGGCGCGGAGCTGCGCTTCACACACGCGGAGGAGATCATCCCGCTGGCCGCCCTGATGGGCCTGCCCGGCAGCACGAAGGCCGTGTCGGTGGCCCGGCCGTACACGTACGCCGACAACCCGTGGCGTGGCGAGTCGGTGGCGTCCATGGCGACGAACATCCAGTGGGACCTGTACCGGAAGGGGAACAAGTACCTCGTGCGAATGCTCTACAACGAGAAGCAGACCGCGTTCAAGAAGGGCTGCGAGCCGATGGCGAAGGGCAGCTACTTCTATGAGGTCGACGAACTGAAGCAGTGCCTCGGCCGCACCGCTTCCTGACCACTCCGAGCGCATACGCGACGACGGGCGTGGGAGCCTCGGCTCACACGCCCGTCGTCGCGCTGGTCCCGCCCGGCGGGACTAGCTCACTGCTTCTCGCTCTGCTTGCGCCAGCGGATGCCCGCCTCGATGAAGCCGTCGATCTCGCCGTTGAAGACCGCTTCCGGGTTGCCCATCTCGAACTCCGTACGCAGGTCCTTGACCATCTGGTACGGGTGCAGGACGTACGAACGCATCTGGTTGCCCCAGGAGTTGCCGCCGTCGCCCTTGAGCGCGTTCATCTTCGCCTGCTCCTCCTGGCGGCGGCGCTCGAGGAGCTTCGCCTGGAGGACGTTCATCGCGGACGCCTTGTTCTGGATCTGCGAGCGCTCGTTCTGGCAGGAGACGACGATGCCGGTCGCCAGGTGGGTCAGGCGCACCGCGGAGTCCGTGGTGTTGACGCCCTGGCCGCCGGGGCCCGAGGAGCGGTACACGTCGACGCGGAGCTCGGACTCGTCGATCTCGATGTGGTCGGTCTGCTCGACCACGGGCAGCACCTCGACGCCCGCGAAGGACGTCTGGCGGCGGCCCTGGTTGTCGAACGGGGAGATCCGGACGAGCCGGTGCGTGCCCTGCTCGACGGAGAGCGTGCCGTAGGCGTACGGGACCTCGACGGCGAAGGTGGTCGACTTGATGCCGGCCTCTTCGGCGTATGCCGTCTCGTAGACCTCGGTCTTGTAGTTGTGCCGCTCGGCCCAGCGGAGGTACATGCGCTGGAGCTTCTCGGCGAAGTCCGCGGCGTCGACGCCGCCGGCCTCGGCCCGGATGGTGACCAGGGCCTCGCGCGCGTCGTACTCGCCGGAGAGGAGCGTGCGGACCTCCATCTCGTCCAGCGCCTTGCGGACGGACTCCAGCTCGGACTCGGCCTCGGCGAGCGCGTCGGCGTCGCCCTCGTCCTCGGCGAGCTCGAAGAGCACTTCGAGGTCGTCGATCCGGCCGCGCAGGTTCTCGGTCTTGCGGACCTCGGCCTGGAGGTGCGAAAGCTTGCTGGTGATCTTCTGCGCCGCCTCCGGGTCGTCCCACAGGGACGGAGCGGCAGCCTGCTCCTCGAGCACGGCGATGTCACCCCTCAGCGCATCCAGGTCCAGGACGGCCTCGATCGACCCCATGGTCGAGGAGAGGGACTTCAGCTCTTCGGAAATATCGACGACTGCCACGGGTCCAGCGTAACGGCTGTCGGCGCGGGCGTTCCTCGGACTGCATGATCACGATCGCGTACGGGCGGGCAGTGCCCCTCCCGGACCCCGTCGAACGGGGGCCGGGAGGGACGGGACAGCTAGTCCGGGACGACCGCCCCTCCCGGCACTAGCCGCCCGGGAGGACGTCCGGCACCAGGACCGAAGGCCCGAAGGCGGTGGTCGCCGCGCCATATCCGTTTCGGGTGAGGTTCACGTGATCGCCGGCGTCGAAGTCGGCCGGCGCTGCGCCGTTGCCGAGAAGCAGGGGAGGCGGATCCAGCGGACTCGTCGCATCCGGTACTGCGACTGCCGACTCCATATCCACGGTGTCGACATACGGAGCGGTGAAGCCCTGCTGCTCCGAAATCCAGCCGTTGACGTTCACACGGTTGGCGTCCACGACTGTCGTAACGGGGTGCACCCCATTACAGCGAGTCAGCGTCTCCGACGTCACGAGCACGACGTACACGGCCGCCACCGCGACCACGCCGGCCAGCACCAAGGTCACCCAGCCGAAGGTCACCGGCCAGACCGCGGGCTTCGCCACCACGACGACGTCGGATCCGCGCGGCATGCCGTTGAAGACGACGGACGCCGCCGGCTACTCGACGACCAGCTCGTACGACGCGCTCGGCCGCCTCGGCTCGGTCTGGAACCCGGGCTTCCCCACCACCAACGGCCCGAACACCAAGTACGCCTACAGCCTGTCGCGGACCGTCCCGTCGACCGTCACCACGCAGACCCTGAACGACGACGGCGGCTACCGCACCTCGATCACCCTGTACGACGCCATGCTCCGCGAGCGCGAGACGCAGGCGGAGACGGCCGACGGGGGCCGGGTCGTCGCCGACGCCGTGTACGACTCACACGGCTGGCCGGTGAAGTCGGCCGGCCCGTACTACAACACGGGCACGCCGAACGGCACGCTGGTCTACGCCCCTGACAACCAGGTGCCGACGCAGACCGGCACGTTCTACGACGGCGGCGGCCGGGTCACCGACGCGGTGGCGTACACCCGGGCGACCGAGACCTGGCGGACCAGGACCGTGTACGCCGGTGTGGACCGTACGGACGTGGTCCCGCCCGCCGGTGCGACCCCGACGAGCACGGTCACCGACGCCCGGGGCAACACGACCCAGCTGATCCGTTACCACGGCAGCACCGCGTCGGGCGCCTCCGACTCCGTCTCGTACGGCTATGACGCCGAGGGCCGGCAGATCCGTCAGGACGACGGCCAGGGCCACATCTGGACCAGCACCTACGACCTGCTGGGGCGCAAGACCGACCAGGTGGACCCGGACACCGGGGCGTCGCACTCCGAGTTCGACGCCGCCGGCCGTGTGACCTCCGCGACCGACGCCCGCAAGAGGACCCTCTCCTACTCCTACGACGAACTCGGCCGGCAGACCGCGAAGTACGACACCACCGGCGGCGTGGAGAAGTCGGACGCCAACCCCTTACCCCCACGGACTGTGCCGTTACGGTCATTGGGGGCAGGGACGCGACGTCAGGGCGTCGTGGGCGTACGACTCGCTGAAGAAGGGGCTGCCGACCTCGTCGACGAGCTACTCGGGAGGTGCCGCGTACGTCAGCAAGGTGCTGGGCTACGACTCGCACGGCTGGCCGCAGGCGTCCGCGCTGGTCATCCCGGCCGATGAGGGCAAGCTCCAGGGCACATACCTCACGCAGAACCAGTACAACTCGACGGGCACCCTGCACTCGTACACGGACACCGCGGCGGGGTACCTGCCGCAGGAGACCTTCACCTACGACTACGACAAGTTCGGCCGCCAGAAGAGCGTCGGTTCCGGGTCGCTGCTGGCGGGGCTCACATACACGCAGTTCGACGAGCCGCAGCAGTTCACGTACGGCACGTCCGGCAACTTCGCGCAGCAGACCCTCGTGTACGAGGAGCAGACGCACCGCCTGAAGTCGTCCTTCACGGTCACCGCGTCGGGCGCGAAGGTCACCGACCGCACCTCGTACGCGTACGAGCCTGCGGGCAACGTCACCGAGGTCGCTGACCTGTTGGGCGACGGACAGACCGACACCCAGTGCTTCGGCTACGACTGGGCGCAGCATCTGAGCACGGCGTGGACCGCGACGGACGACTGCTCGGCCCGGCCGACGGCCGGTGCGGCGTCGACGGTCGGCGGTCCGGCCGCGTACTGGCAGTCGTGGACGTACGACGCGACGGGCAACCGCAGGACGCAGACCGACCACGACCTGGCGGGCGTCGCGGCGGGCGACACGGTCTCCACGTACAGCACCCCCGCGGCGGCCCAGGGCCCGGCCCACGCGCTGGCGAGCGTCGTGAAGGACGCGCCGGGCGGCGCCGACACGGACACGACGACCGACTACACCTACGACGCCTCCGGCAACGTCGACACCCGCACCTCGCGCAACGGTACGGACGACTTCACGTACGACTCCGAGGGCAAGCTGACCCAACTGGCCACCACCGGCACGGCCGATCCCACGAAGTACGTCTACGACGCCTCGGGGAACCTGCTGATCCGGCGGGACGCGGGGGCGACGGTCCTGTTCACCGGTGACCAGGAGCTGACGCTCAAGGCGGGCGCGGACCAGGCGGAGGGCAGCCGGTACGTCGCGCTGGGCGGGCAGCAGATCGCCGTCCACACGGCGGACGCCAAGGGCGACCGGTCGACTACGTCGTCTCCGACCGCCAGAACACCGGCCAGTTGCAGATCGACGCGGGCACGCAGGCCGTCACGCGTCGCCAGTACAAGCCGTTCGGCGAGGTACGGACAGCGGCGGCCGACTGGCAGGGCACGAAAGGGTACGTCGGCGGTCAGCAGGACGACGCGACGGGTCTGACGAACCTGGGAGCACGGGAGTACGACCCGTCGGTGGGCCGCTTCCTGAACCCGGACCCGCTGATCAGCGCGGGCGACCCGGAGAGCTGGAACGCGTACGCGTACGCCAACAACAGCCCCGTCACCCTGAGCGACCCGTCGGGCCTGTGCCCGGCGGACCTGTGCGGCATCGGCACACCGTACGGCGACGGCTCCGGCCGGATCATCACGGACGGGCCGGTCGATCCCGGCGGCCCCAACCGCACCACCTGCCACAAGGGTCGGTGCTCCGACGGCCTCGCGGTCGGCGACGACAACGGCGGCCGGGGCCACATCGGCAACACGACGCAGAACGTGCAGGCGGAGGCGGCCAAGGCAGCCCAGGAGGTGAAGACGGCGAGCGCCGTCGCCGCGGCGGCCAAGAAGCAGCGGGAGGGCCTGACCCAGAAGGTCATCAGCCTGGTCGCTGACGTCATCGGCCTCACGGACGCGGTGAACTGCTTCACCAAGGGCGACGTGATGGGCTGCGTCAACACGGCCTTGAACGCCGTGCCCTGGGGCAAGATCGCGAAAGCGATCAAGGCCGGCTGGAAGGCGTTCAAGATCTGGCGGGCCGTAAAGAAGGCCGACAAGCTGGTCAAGGAGGCCGAGGACCTGGTCCGGGCGGCCGAAGCCTCGGCGAAGGTGGCCAGCTCCCAGGTCAAGGCCATGGAATCGGCTGCGGCCGCCTGCACGAAGCACAGCTTCAGGGGCGATACGCCCGTCCTGCTGGCAGACGGCACGACGAAACCCATCGCGGATCTGAGACCGGGCGACGAGGTCACCTCGACGGACCCGCAGACGGAGGTCACGGCTGCCGAGAAGGTCGAACGCCACATCGTCACGAAGGACGACAAGGAGTTCACGGACCTCGTCCTGACACCAGGACCGGCCGCCTCGCACGCAGTCGGGCCGGTAGCGGCTCCCACTGCCGGCGCCGCCACCCCTCGCCCCGTCAAGCTCACGACCACGTGGCACCACCCGTTCTGGGACGCCACCCACCACCGCTGGACCGACGCCAGGAACCTGAAGCCTGGCACGGAACTCCGACGGCCGGGCGGGGCGAACGGGGCAACGTCGGCGGTGTCGGCGGTGTCGGCGGTGCGGAATTACCGGGCGTCGGGGGTCACTTACGACCTGACGGTCGGGGTTGTGCATACGTACTATGTGCTGACGGGGGATACGCCGGCACTTGTTCACAATTGCAATACCGCCGACCCGCACTCATTGAAGCCCACTCATGAGATCGAGGGGAATGCATCAACCAAGAAGGTCAAGACCTATCGTGATGCCATGCGTAATGGTGACTTCGACTGGGAGCAGAGTCCGATCTCGGTCGTGACGCACGAAGATGGGACACAGTACGTCGTGGATGGCCATCACAGGCTTGCGGCTGCCCGCATGGCGAATGTCGATGCCGTAGGCATCCGGGATGTAACCGGCCAATTGAACGATGGCGGATTTCTCGGCTACAAGGATATGGATGATGTGGTCGAGTCGGCATCGACGTTCTTGGGGAATCGACTGAACAGGAGAAAGTTGTGATCGAGCTCAGCGCGACTCTCCTTCAGGGGGCCTTGGTGCACTTCTCCGAGGCTCGAGACGCCATGAGGCGTACCTTTTCGAGGGAAACTGCACTCGAAATAGTGTCGGCCGTGCGCCGTGACGAAATTCCCCGAAAAGGTGTATGTGTCAACGGGTGCGAGTATTTTGTCCATGGTGCCGGATATACGGTTGTGCTGCCTTCGGGCGGGCAAGTGCATATTGATGGCGATCCGGAGGGCGACTTCTTCACCTCGTATGACATCTCCTTCCTCTTGGAGAGTTCCGGTGGCGCGCGCTATGGGAATTCTGACGTGAGGGCTGCGTGTGAGGATTTCGCCGATCAGGGTATTCTTCGGAGAGTAGGCGTAGGTTACTCTCTTGCATCGCCAGGGGGCCCACCTTCTGTGGATCAAGCTCCTGACGTGTAGGTTCGCAAATTTGAAGCCGCATCATTGTGGCTGATGGGGCTTCAGAGGCGCTTGACGGCAGTAGTTGACGGCAACGGCGGCGGACACCTGGTGTCGGCCGCCGTTGCCGTCCGTCGTCGTCGCCGACCCCGAGACCGGAAAGACCAGGGTCCGCGCAGTCGCCGGCACTATCGTCACCGGGGACGACAAGCACTTCGTCGAACTCATCCTCAAGACCGAGGAGTACGGGGGTTGCAGCAGCGGCTGAAACCGCGTCAACGGATCAGGGCGTGGAAAACGGCGGGTCACACACCTCTCGCCACGCCCCCTACGGCGCCGCCGGCGCCGAGTTCTTCGTGTCCTGGGGGGACTGGGACCCCGCGTCGTGGCCGCTCAAGGCCACGTAGCCGCCCACCCCCACCGCCGCGACCAGCACCAGGGCCGCTGCGCTCAGGGTGAGGCGGCGTTTGCGGATGGCTGCCGACTTGTTGCGGGCCGAGCCGGGGCGGGGTTTGCCCGGGGCGCGGGGGGCTCGGGCGGTGCCGCGGGGGCCGCCGGAGAGTTCGTCGGGGGCCGGGACGCGCATGCTCGTGTGGGTGTCCCGGTTGGAGTCGGGGGACGATCCGGGGACCAGCGGGACCGCGCCGCGGCGGCGCGGCTCCTCGGTGGTGGGGGTGTACTGCTGCTCGTCGTAGGCCTGGCCGTGTGCGTCGGACTCGGACTCGTCGTCCGGTTCGTCCACGTCCAGGGGCGGTATCCCGGCCAGGTGCGGGAGCTGCTCGCGCAGCCGGGCCGCCAGTTCGGAGGCGCGCAGCCGGGAGGCCGGAGCCTTGGCGAGGCACTGGACCAGCAGTTGCCAGAGCTCGTCGGGGATGCCGGGCAGCGGGACGACGGTCTCGGTGACGTGGCGGCGCAGGACGGCGCCGGGGTGACCGCCGCCGAAGGGCGTGAAGCCCGCGAGGAGCTCGTACAGCACAGTTGCCAGGGCGTAGATGTCGACGGCGGCGCGTGGCGGGAGGCCCTCCACGATCTCGGGGGCCAGGTAGTCCGGCGTGCCGATGATCTTGGTGGCCTTGGTGCGGCGCGGGGTGTCGATCAGCTTGGCCACACCGAAGTCGGTGAGCAGCGCGGGGTGGGAGTTGCCGGGGCCGAGCGGGCCCTCCATGTCGAGCAGGATGTTCTCCGGCTTGACGTCGCGGTGGACCACCCCGGCGGCGTGCGCCGCCGCGAGGCCGTCGGCGACGTCGGCGACGATCGCGACGGCGGCCTCGGGGGCCAGCCGGCGCTCGCGGTCGAGCCGGGTGCGCAGATCCGTGCCGCGGACCAGGTCCATGACCAGGGCCAGGTCGTTGCCGTCCACCACGAGGTCGCGGACCGCGACGACGTGCGGATGGTCGAGCTTGAGCAACGCGGTGCGCTCCTGGACGAAGCGGCCCACGAGTTCCTGGTCGGACGCGAGGTCCTCGCGGAGCAGCTTGATGGCGACGGGCCCCTCGGGGCCGTCGCCGAGCCACACCGTGCCGGCGCTGCCGCGCCCCAGAATCTGGTGGGCGGTGTACCGGCTGCCGATATTCCGTGCCAAGACTGCTCCCTCAGCGGCTGGCGATGGACCCTCGCACAACAACCCCCGGTCGACAAAGTTACGCGGCGATCGGGGGGTTGCGTGCCCTGGATGGCGCCAACCTTCACTTCTGCGGGCGAATTGCCTCGGAATTGGTCCGCAGAAGTCGATATAGCTACAGAGTCCGGTCGGGTGCCCGGTTGTCCGGGGGCCCGTCAGGTTGCGCTGCCGCCGCTGTCGCCACTGTCGCCGCCGAGCTTCGAGATCCAGCCGGTGACGGTGTCGAAGGCGTCGGTGATCGCGTGCCAGTAGCTCTGCCCCTGGCCGATCCAGTCCTTCAGCGGGGTGAGCTCCCAGATCAGCCAGCTCGCGACGAAGAGCAGCACCAGCGTGAACAGGCAGCCCTTCAGGCAGCCGAGGCCGGGGATCTTCATCGGGTTGGCGTTGCGCTGCCTCGGCTCGCGGGGCGCGCGCTGGGCCGGCTGCTGCGGCTGCTGGGGCTGCTGCGGCGGCGCGTACTGCTGGCGCTGTTGCTGCGGCTGGTACTGCTGCTGCTGAGGCTGTGGCTGGTACTGCTGCTGGGGTTGCTGGCGGTACTGCTGCTGTTGCTGCTGCTGCTGGGGGTATTGCTGCTGCTGGCGCGGCTGTTGCTGCTGGTGCGGCTGTTGCTGCGGCTGCTGGCGCTGGGGGCGGCGGCGCAGCGGGTCCTGGCTCGGGTCGAGGTACTGGACCTGCGTCTGCTCGTTGCGGTCGCGGGCGGCCTGGAGCTGGGACTGCCACGGGTGCGGTCCGTCGGGCTGCGGGGTCCCCTCGGGGCGCGGCGGGACGGGCGGCATGACCGCCGTCGGGTCGGCGTGACCGCCGCCCGGCCCGGCGTTCTGCTGCATGACGCTGGTAGCCCCGTTGGGGTCGTAGGCGTTCGGGTCGTACGAGCCGGCGTTGCTCGGCAGTACCTGCGTGGGGTCGGCCACTCCCGGCATCTCCGGGACGGCGGTGGGCGCCGGGTCGGGCGCGAGCAGGGCGCCCACCCCGTCGGCTGCCGCGATCTGCGCGGAGTTCGCGTGCACGCCGATGCCGGCGGCGACGGTACGCAGCGCACGGGCGAGGTTCTCGGCGCTGGGCCTGCGGTCCGGGTCCTTGCTCAGGCAGCGCTCTATCACCGTCCACAGCGGGGCGGGGACGGTGCTGGGGCGGCGGGGCTCCTCGCTGAGGTGCCGGTGCAGGACCTCCAGCGCGGTGCCTCCCGCGAACGGCGGACGGCCGGTGACCAGCTCGTACAGCAGGATTCCGGCGCCGTAGATGTCGACGGCGGAGGTCTGCGGGCGGCCCTCGGCCGACTCGGGCGCCACATAGGCCGGCGTCCCGACGAACTCATGGGTCCGGGTCAGGCCCGGGGAGTCGGCGAGGCGGGCGATGCCGAAGTCGGTGAGCATCGGATGCATCTGGCCGTCGCGCTCGTCGAGCAGCACGTTGGCGGGCTTCAGGTCGCGGTGGACGACGCCGTCGGCATGGCTGGCGGCGAGCGCGTCCGCGATCTGCGCGGTGAGCAGCGAGGCGGCGACCGGGGTGAGCGGGCCGTTGTCGCGGAGGTAGCGGTGCAGGTCGGGGCCGTCGATCAGGTCCATGACGAGGGCGAGGAGATCGCCCTCGACGACCAGGTCGCGGGTGCGCACGATGTTCTCGTGCCTCAGCCGCAGCAGCACGGAGCGCTCGCGCAGGAACCGCATCACGACATCCGCGTCGTTGGCGAGCTCCTCCTTGAGGACCTTGATCGCCACGGTCTCGCCGGGCTGGCCTGCGACGGCCGCCTCGGCGCCCGCGGTCTCACGCTGGCGGGCGCGCCAGACGGTGCCCGTGGCGCCGCGTCCCAGCGGCTCCTCGAGCAGGTACTTGCTGCCTACCGGCCGCACGTCATGCGCTCCCTGCTGATCGTGGTGCTTGCGGTCCCCCGGATCCGTCCGGAGTTCCGGCCCACTCTAGTGGGGCGGCCGGAGTGGACGGCCGGGTCGGGAAGGTTACCTTTTTGTCCGCATTCCCCGTAATCCCCGGAGTCCCCCGGAGTTCCCGGTAGTCCCCCGCAGTTCCCCTGAGGAGTGCGGTCTGCCCGCCGCCCCGGCGCACCGGCTACGGAGGAAGACGCTCGTCCCGGGCCGATGGTTGCCGTGGGAAAGTCCGCCGGAACGGCTCCGGACCACGGTCCGGATCAACGTCTGGATCACCGTCCGGACCGCGGTCCGGATCACGCCGAGTGCAGCCCGGGTCTCTTGCGAGCTGCCAGAGGAACCGGCAAAGCAGGCACTTTTGGGCGCACAGCCGACGTTTCAAGATCACTTAGCGGTGACCCCCGGGCGTGTTGTCAGTGGCAGGTGCGAGGATGCCTCCAGCACGGAACTGTGGGGTCGGGAGCCCTGCGGTACGTGACGAACCTGTACCGGACGACGCGTCCGTGCCGGGTGGGGGGAATCACAGAGCGTCTCCCCTGCCGGTACTGCGCGCAGAAGGGACCGCTGACGGCGATGCAGATCCGGCTGACCGTCCTCGCGCCGCGCAGCGGCCAGACCCCGGCGCGCGCCTGCGATGTGCTGGTCACCGCCCCCGCGGGGACGGCGCTGGCCACCGTGGCATCCAACCTGGCCGCGTCCGTTTCCGGACCCGACGGCTCCCTCGGCAGCGGCGCGGTCGTGCTGTTCGCCGGGCGGGAGCGGCTCGACGCGCAGCGGTGCGCGCTCGGCGAGCCGCCCCTGGTCGACGGGGCGGTGCTCTCGCTCCAGGTCCCGGGCGAGGACGAGACGGCGGATGACGCCGTCCCGGCCCAGCTGCACGTGATCGCGGGGCCGGACGCGGGCGGGGTCCACCTGCTGCACGGCGGGCAGATCCGGATCGGCCGCTCGGCCGACGCCGACGTCCCGCTCGACGACCCCGATGTGTCCCGGCTGCACTGCGCGGTGACCGTCTCCGCGGACGGCCGGGTCTCCGTCGCTGACCTCGGATCCACCAACGGCACCTCGCTGGACGGCACGGACGTCCGCGACCGTCCCGTCCGGCTGAACCCCGGCGCGCTGCTCCGGCTCGGCGAATCCACGCTCCGGCTCACCTCCGGTGCGCGGACACCGACGCTGGGGACGGCACCGGACGGCGAGGGCCATCTGCGGGTGGCCTCGGCGCCGGCCACCACCCCCCAGCCCCCGGACCACGGCTACGGCCCGGCGTACGGCGAACCGGAGGAACACGACGGGCCGGACGCCGCACATGAACACGAGCGCTCGGCCGGCCCCGACGGACGGTCCCCGGCGCGGCCGCGTGCCGGCCGGGTGCCGGACGACGGGGCGCCCCGTCGCGGCGGCATAGGCGCCTGGGCCCGTCGGCTCACGGGCGGCAAGGGAGACCCGGTGCACGAGAGCGTGCCCGACGAGGCCGGTCCCCCGGCTCCCGCCGCGACGTTCACCGCGCTGCCCACCGCTCCCGAGGGCACCTGGCCGGATCCGGCCGCCGTCCTGCTGACCGCGCTCGGCCCGGGCCCCCGGCTGTGGGAGCGCGACACCGCGCACCCGGAGGCGCTGGTGGTCCGGCTGGGCACGACCGACCGGGCCGACCTGCCCGCCGTGCCGGTGACGGTGGGGCTGCGGGAGGCCGGTTCGCTGGGGCTCGCCGGGCCTAGGGAGCGGCTGGCGGGGCTCGCCCGCTCCGCCGTGGCCCAGCTGGCCGCGCTGCACTCCCCAGCCGATCTGGAGATCGTGCTGATCAGCACGGACCGGGCGCGCGGCACGGATGAGCGGCGGCGTGAGTGGGCCTGGCTCGGCTGGCTGCCTCATCTGCGGCCGATGCACGGTCAGGACTGCCGGCTGCTGCTGGCGTACGACCGTGAGCAGGCGGTCGTCCGGACGACGGAGCTGGTGCGCCGCCTGGACGAGGGCCCGCTCGGACCCGGCTGGGCGAGCCTCGATCCCGGTACGGTCGCCGAGGCCGCCCGGCACTACGAGGGCCCGTTCACCGTGGTGATCGTCGACGGCGACCCCGGTTCCGCGGTGCTGCGCGAGAACACCGCCAGGCTGGCAGCGGCGGGTGCGGCGGCGGGCATCCATCTGATCTGTCTGGCGGAGACCCCGGCCGCCACCCCCACCTCGCCGGTCGCCGCGACGTACGAAGCGGCCTGTCATGCCTCGATCGCCTTCCGCGAATGCGGGGCCGTGGCCATACTCAGTGGTGATGTGGCGACGGCCATACGGTTGCTGCGCACCGCGGGCGGCCAGGCGGCCGGTCACGGCACGATGGCCGCGGTGGACGCGGTGTCGGCGCACTGGGCCGAGCGGTTCGCGCGGGCCCTGGCCCCGCTGCGCGCCGAGGGTTCGACCGCGCTGCCGGGCCACCGCGCCGCGGTGGCACTCCCGCCGTCCGCCCGCCTCCTGGACGAGCTGGGCCTGGCCCGCGCCACCCCGGCCTCACTGATGGCCCGCTGGGCCTCGGCAGCTGACGACCAGCCGGGGGCGACGGTCCGCGGCGCGGGCACCTGGACGGGCGGTACGGGAGCGGCGGCCGACGACACCCGCGGCTCGGCCCGCACCCCCCACCCGGGCGCCACAGGCCCCCGCGTGGGCGCCCAGCGCACCCCCACCGACCCGCCGCACACGGGCGCACCACGCGACTCGGACGACGACAGCCGCGCCCGGGGCTCCGGCCGCACTCCATACCCCGGCACGACGGCCGCCCCCGACTCCGGCCGCACGCCGTACCCGGGCAGCGCAGACGCCCCGGGGTCCGGCCGCACGCCGTACCCCGGCACGACGGACAACCGCGACTCCGGCCGCACGCTCTACCCCGGCAGCGGGCCCGCCACCGGTTCCGGCCGCCCCCCGTACCCGGGCGGCAACGACACCCACGCGGGCGTGCCGCGCCACACCTCCGCCCGTGGCGACGCGTACGACGACACGAGCTCCGGCCGCACCCCGTACCCCGGCAGCACCGGCTCCGGGAGCACCGGCTCCGGGAGCACCGGCTCCGGGAGCACCGGCTCCGGGAGCACCGGCTCCGGGAGCACGCCCTACCCGGGCAGCAGGGGATCGGCCCGCACCCCGTACCCCGGCAGCTCCGGCTCCGGCTCCGGCCGCACGCCCTACCCCGGCGCCGGCGACTCCCCCGGATCCGGCCGCACCCCTCACCCCCGCGTCGGTGCGCAGCGTTACGACGGGGGGGCCGGGGACAAGCCGAGTTCCCGCACCCTGCCGGGCTCCGACACCCGTTCCTGGGACGGGGCCGGAGACGTGACGGGCGCCGACAGCCTGCGCACCGCCGGATCAGGTCGCTCCTCGAACCGGGTCAGCGGGCCGCGCCAGGGAGACGCGCCCCAGGTCGCCGCGCGCGGTGCCGAGTCGGGGCGGGCGCCCACGCCCGCTCCCCGGGCCGCCGCCACCGAGGGCGTCCCGGCCGGGGCGGCCGGGCGACCCGTCGTGGTGCTCGGGGCCGGGCCCCGGGGACCGGTGAGTGTGGATCTCTCCGACGAGGGGCCGCACCTGCTCATCGAGGGGCCCGGCGGCAGCGGGCGTACCGAACTGCTGAGGGCGGTCGCCGCCTCGCTGGCCGCCGCCGACCGGCCCGACCGGCTCGGCATCCTGCTGGTCGACGGGGCGGGCGGCGAGCGCGGCGAGAGCCTGCGCCCCTGCACCGAACTCCCGCACGCGTTCACGCACTTGGTGGCCTCCGATCCGGTCCGGATGCGGGAGTTCGCCCAGGCGCTCGGCGGTGAGGTGAAGAGGCGGGCCGAGCTCCTCGGCGGGCTCGACTTCGCCGACTGGCACAGTCGGCACGAGGAGGCGCAGCGCATGGCCGGGCAGCGGCCGTCCGGCCCGTCCGAGCAGCGCGGTGACGTCGAGTCCGCGATGAGCGGCACTTTGCGGCTGCGGACCACCTCGGCGCGGGCGACGGACCCGGGGCCCTCGCCGCTGCCCAGGCTCGTGGTGCTCGTCGACGACTTCGACGCGCTGATCGCCCCGGCGCTGGGCAGCCCGGGCCGGCCGGCCGCGGGTTCGGTCGTACGGGCGCTGGAGGCCGTGGCCAGGGAAGGCGGCCGGCTCGGCATCCACCTGGTCGCCACGTCCGCCCGCCCGGACCGCACGGAGGACACGGATCTGGCCCGCGGGGCGCGGTTGCGCGTCGTGCTCGATCCGCCCGTGCTGCCGCCGTCGCCGGACGAGCCGGCGCCGGGCCGTGGGCGGCTGGGCCATCCCGACGGGCGGGTGACACCGTTCCAGGGCGGCCGGGTGACCGGCCGTATCCCGCGCACGGCGACGCTGCGGCCCACGGTCGTACCGCTGGAGTGGGAGCGGATGGGCGATCCGCCCACCCGTCGCCCGGTCCGCGAGCTGGGCAACGGGCCGACGGACCTGGCGCTGCTGGCCAGTGCGCTGGAGCGGGCGGCCCGTTCGGTGAACGCCGAGCCGCTGCCACCGCTGCCGCCCGCACACTCCTGAACGGCGGTGGGCCCACCGAGGTGGGCCCACCCGGGGGGCCCACCGTCCGCAATACCCTCATACCTGCCCTGACCTCACGTCACGAGCCCATCACGATCAAGGAGTTGGGCCCTCTGACGGTATTGCGGCGCCCGGGTACCGGGCGTAGGACTGTGCGCACAGGACGACGAGATAAATGACCGGCACCATCGGAAGTCCGACGGTTGCCGGTCCGTGCAAGCGCACAGAAGAGACGGGGCAGGGATGCGCACAACGGTTCGGATTCGCAGGGCCGCCATGGTGTTCACCGCCATCGGCGCACTGGCCCTCACCGGCTGCGGCGACGACGGTGACGGCGGAAAGAAGGGCACGAAGGACGGGGACAGCTCGTCCAAGGGCAAGGAGAACGCGTCGAGCGTCGCCTTACCGAAACTGGACGGCGAGAAGATCTCGGTCGCCGCGGTCTGGACCGGGCCCGAGCAGGCCAACTTCGTCAAGGTTCTGAAGGAGTTCGAGAAGCGCACGGGCGCGACGGTGACCTTCGTCCCGGCGCAGGACCCGATCGTGAACTTCCTCGGGACGAAGATCGCGGGCGGCCAGCCGCCGGACGTCGCGATGATCCCGCAGGTCGGCGCCATCAAGCAGGCCGCCGAGAAGAAGTGGGCGAAGCCGGTCGGAGCCGAGGCGAAGGCCCAGCTCGCCAAGAACTACTCCAAGGTCTGGCAGGACCTCGGCGCGGTCGACGGCACCCAGTACGGCGTGTACTTCAAGGCCGCCAACAAGTCCCTGATCTGGTACAACGCCAAGGCGTTCGAGAACGCGGGCGCGAGTGAGCCGAAGACCTGGAAGGACTTCCTGGCGACCGCGGAGACGGTGTCCGCCTCGGGTATCACCCCGGTCTCGGTCGCCGGCGCGGACGGCTGGACGCTCACCGACTGGTTCGAGAACATCTATCTCTCCCAGGCGGGCCCGGAGAAGTACGACCAGCTGGCCCAGCACAAGATCAAGTGGACGGATCCGTCCGTCAAGGACGCGCTGACCACGCTGGCGCAGCTCTTCGGGAAGCCCGCCCTGATCGCGGGCGGCGCCGATGGCGCGCTGCAGACGGAGTTCCCGGCCTCGGTCACCCAGACCTTCACCGGCGGTGACCAGCCCAAGGGCGCCATGGTCTTCGAGGGCGACTTCGTCGGCGTCAACATCGCGCAGACGAAGGCCAAGATCGGTACGGACGCCAAGGTGTTCCCGTTCCCCGCGGTCGGCGCCGAGTCGCCCGTGGTGACCGGTGGCGACGCGGCGGTGGCCCTGAAGGACAGCAAGGGCGCCCAGGCCCTGCTGACCTGGCTGGCCTCCACCGACGCGGCGAAGATCTGGGCCGAGCAGGGTGGGTTCATCTCACCGAACAAGGCCCTGGAGGCCACCTCGTACCCCAACGAGGTGCAGCGCACGATGGCGAAGGCGCTGATCGCGGCCGGTGACGCCGTCCGGTTCGACATGTCCGACCAGGCTCCGCAGTCGTTCGGCGGGACGCCCGGAAAGGGCGAGTGGAAGACCCTCCAGGACTTCCTGAAGAACCCGAAGGACATCGCGGGGACCCAGGCGAAACTGGAGTCCGACGCGGCCAAGGCGTACAAGAGCTGACGCGATGACGACAGCCGCAGCGGGGGGCGCCGACGAGGCGCTCCCCGCCGACAAGCAATCGCCCGGCGGGACTTCGGTACCCGCCGGCAAGCAACCGACCGGCGGGACCTCGGTACCCGCCCCCAGGGAGCCCGTGCCCGGGGAGCCCGTGCGCGGGCAGCCGCCCCTCCGTAAGGTGCCCACCCGCAGGAGCGTGACCGGCACCCGCAGGATCATCGCGGCGCTCTTCCTGCTGCCCGCGCTGGTGCTGCTCGGCGCGCTCGTGGTGTATCCGATCGTGTACTCCGTCTACCGGTCGTTCTTCGACCAGGCGGGCACCGGATTCGCCGGGTTCGACAACTACAAGGCGCTGTTCACGGACGACACCATCCGTACGGCGGTCAAGAACAACGCGATCTGGGTGGTCTTCGCCCCGACCGTCGCCACCGCACTCGGTCTGATCTTCGCGGTACTGACGGAACGGATCCGCTGGGGAACGGCGTTCAAGCTGATCGTCTTCATGCCGATGGCGATCTCGATGCTCGCCGCCGGCATCATCTTCCGGCTGGTGTACGACCAGGCACCGGAGCGCGGGGTCGCCAACGCCGTATGGGTGGGCGTGCACGACACGTTCGCCGAGTCGGCGGGCTTCCCCAAGGCCCACCCGCTGCCCGTCCATCCGCTGAAGGCGGCGGGCGGCGGTTCCTTCGTGACGAAGGTGCCGGTACGGGCCGGGGAGCCGGTCCAGCTGCCGCTGGTCGGGGTGCTGCCCGCGAAGATGCCCACCGACGCGAAACCGGCCCGCGCCCCGCAGACCGGCGGGGACGGGAAGATCACCGGC
The DNA here is from genome assembly GCF_044742205.1 of Streptomyces sp. NPDC087901. Lineage (NCBI taxonomy): Bacteria > Bacillati > Actinomycetota > Actinomycetes > Kitasatosporales > Streptomycetaceae > Streptomyces > Streptomyces sp. NPDC087901. The sequence goes on along the minus strand of NZ_JBIUUC010000001.1, from coordinate 42,233 downwards.
ACCGCATGGCTGGACTTCACCAAGGGCGGCGGGGGCAAACCCAATGTCATCGACGCCAAGGAGCTGGGGCTCAAGGGCATCAAGGTGGAGGCCGTCAAGGACGGCAAGGTGGTCGCCTCCGCCACGGCCGGCGCCGACGGGGTGTTCACCCTGCCCGCCTCCGCGGACGGGGCCGAACTCCGGCTCCCGGCCTCGAACTTCAAGGAGCCGTACAACGGGGTGGAATGGCTCGGCCCGTCGTTCGTGACGCCCGGCATCATCGGGAGTTACGTCTGGATGTGGGCCGGCTTCGCCATGGTGCTGATCGCGGCCGGCCTGGCGGGCCTGCCGCGCGAACTCCTGGAAGCGGCCCGGGTGGACGGGGCCAACGAGTGGCAGGTGTTCCACCGGATCACCGTACCGATGCTCGCCCCGGTCCTCGCGGTGGTGCTGGTGACGCTGATGATCAACGTCCTGAAGGTCTTCGACCTGGTCTTCATCATCGCGCCGGGCTCCTCGCAGGACGACGCGAACGTGCTGGCGCTCCAGCTGTACCGGTCGTCGTTCGGCACGGACGCGGATCTGGGGATCGGCAGCGCCATCGCCGTACTGCTCCTGCTGCTGGTCGTCCCGGTGATGCTCTTCAACATCAGGCGGATACGGAAGGAGGGGCGCCGATGACGACACCCTCGACCACGGCCGCGCCCGCCGGTACGGGCGACGCCCCGGACACCGGCACGGCGAAGGCCGGGCGGCCCCTCGGCACACGGATCGCGGCCCTGGCGGGCGGCGGTGTGATGCGGGTCGTCCTGATCCTGGTGGCCTTGTTCTGGCTGATGCCGACCGTCGGACTGTTCCTGTCCTCGCTGCGCAGCGCGGACAAGATCGCGGCGACCGGGTGGTGGAAGATCTTCACCGTCCCGTCCGAGCTGACCTTCGACAACTACTCCCGGCTGCTGGACAATCCGACCTTCACCGACTCGCTGCTCAGCACGGTCCTGATCACCGTCCCTTCGACGGTCCTGGTCGTGGTGATCGGTTCGCTCGCCGGATACGCGTTCGCCTGGATGGAGTTCCCGGGCCGCGACTGGTGGTTCCTGCTGGTCGTGGGGCTGCTGGTGGTCCCGGTGCAGGTCGCCCTGATCCCGGTCTCCAAGCTCTTCGGCGTGGTCGGGATCTTCGAGACGACCTTCGGCGTGATCATCTTCCACACGGCCTTCGGTCTGCCCTTCGCGATCTTCCTGCTGCGCAACTTCTTCGCGGAGATCCCGCGGGAGCTGCTGGAGGCCGCGCGGCTCGACGGGGCGGGCGAGATCCGGCTCTTCACCCGGGTCGTGATGCCGCTGGGCGGGCCGGCGATCGCCTCGCTCGGGATCTTCCAGTTCCTCTGGGTGTGGAACGACATGCTGGTCGCACTGATCTTCGCGGACTCCGGTTCCCCGCCGATCACCGTGGCGCTCCAGCAGCAGGTACGGCAGTTCGGCAACAACATCGACGTACTGGCGCCCGGCGCCTTCATGTCGATGGTGATTCCGCTCGCGGTGTTCTTCGCCTTCCAGCGCCAGTTCGTCTCCGGCGTGATGGCGGGCGCGGTCAAGTAACCGCACCACCGCACGAGTCGCACATACGCACGTCAATCAGGGGCAGTCCTGCTTACTCCAACAGGACTGCCCCTGCTTGGCGTTTCGCGTGGCCGCAGGGGCCCGGCGTAACCCCGTCACTCCATCGGGCGTTTACGGAGTACCCGCCCCCACTGTCGGCGCGCGCATCCGGATGCGCAGCGCCCCGGCCCCTGCTGCTCCGCCCGCCCGTGTCCGAGAGAGAGTCCGTATGCCTCGCCTCAGTGTCATCGTCCCCGTCCGCCGCGCCCGGGGAAGTCTGCGCGAATGCCTGGAGTCGGTGCTCTCCCAGTCGTTCACGGACATCGAGGTGATCGGCGTCGACGACGGGGCGCCGGACGGTTCGGGGCTGCTGCTCGACGAGTTCGCCGCCCGGGACAGCAGGGTGCAGGCCATCCACCTCCCGGACGGCGCGGGTCCGGACGGGTGCCGCAACGCCGGGGCCGAGCGGGCCGTCGGGGACTATCTGATGTTCCTGGAGGCCCACTTCGTCCTCCTGCCGGACGCGCTGTCGGCCGTGGCCGACCGGATCGGGACGGCCGGCGACCCCGATCTGCTGCTGTTCGGCCATCACAAGCGGCCGTTCCGCGGGCGTTCCCGGCCCAGCAGGTCCCTGGAGCTGCTGGGCGAGCTGTCCGACGGCCCGCTGGCCGCGTCCGGACAGTCCGCGCTGCTCGACCTCGCCCCGGTGTCCTGGAACCGGGCGGTGCGCCGCACCCTCCACGAGGGCGAGAAGCTGACCTTCGGGCCCGGACGGCACGGGGAGCGGATGTACGCCCTCCAGACGCTCGCCGCGGCCGATTCCGTGGCCGTCCTGCCCGCCGCCCTGGTGGAGCACCGCCAGCAGCGCTACCTGCCCGGCCTCGACGACGAGGCGACGCCGGACGCGGCCCCCGCCGAGCTCGTGGACGCGTACGCCGGGCTGATGGAGTTCGTCCGCGAGCGCCCCCGGCTGCTCGCGGTGCAGCCGATGCTCTTCGAACGGGCCGTCCAGGAGCTGCTGTCCGGCTACCCCACGGTGACGCGCCGGCGCAGGCGCTACGTACGCGCCGTCGCCGCCTTCCACCGCGCGTACCGGCCCGACGGGCACCGCTTCCCGGGCGGCGCGCGAGGGCTGCGTCCCCGGCTGATCGGCGGCGGCCGGTACGCCGTGCTCGGCGGCCTCGACACGGTCCTGGCCCTGCGCCGCGGACTGCGGGCAGCGCCGGACGCGGTGCGGGACCGGGCCAAGCGCAGTCTGAGCAAGCGCTACTACTGGTGGCAGCGCAAGCTCCCGCTGGACCGCGGGCTCGCCGTCTACGCCGCGTACTGGAACCGCGGGGTCAGCTGCAATCCGGAGGCCGTCTTCCGCAAGGCCCGGGAGCTCGCACCGGGGGTGCGCGGGGTGTGGGTGGTCTCCAGGAACCAGGTGGAGTCCCTGCCGGAGGGCATCGACCACGTGGTGCCCGGCACCCGCCGCTACTGGGCGACCGTGGCCCGCGCCACGTACTTCTTCAACAACGTCAACTTCCCCGACCACGTCGTCAAGCGCCCCGGCCAGGTGCATGTGATGACGCATCACGGCACCCCCCTGAAGATCATGGGCCTGGACCAGCAGGACTATCCGGCGGCGGCCCAGGGGCTGAACTTCGACCGGTTGCTCAAGCGTGTCGACCGGTGGGACTGGAGCGTCTCCGCCAATCCGCACTCCACCGAGGTGTGGGCGCGCGCCTTCCCGGGCGCCGCACGGAGCCTGGAGACGGGATACCCGCGCAACGACGTCCTCACCTCGGCGACCGCCGAACAGGTCCTGGCGGTCCGCGAGGGCCTCGGTATCCGGCCCGGGCAGCGCGCCCTGCTGTACGCACCCACCCACCGCGACTACGAGGCGGCCTTCACCAGCCGCCTGGACCTGGAGCGGTTCTGCGCCGCGGTCGGGCCGGACACCGTGGTCATGGTGCGTGCGCACTACTTCTACGGGGGCGCGGGGCTGCCCGAGAACCCGTCGGTCATCGACGTCAGCGACCACCCGCGGATCGAGGACCTCTGTCTGGCGGCCGACGCGCTGATCACGGACTACTCGTCGGTGATGTTCGACTACGCGCACCTGAACCGCCCGATCGTGGTGCACGCCCCGGACTGGGAGACGTACCGCACGGTCCGCGGCGTCGTCTTCGACCTGCTGTCCGGCAAGCCCGGCGAGACCCCGGGCGCCGTGGCCACGACCACGGACGAGCTGGCGCGGCTGTTCAACGACGGCAGCTGGGACGGTCCGGCGAGCAAGGAACTGCTGACGGCCTTCCGTGCCCGCTTCTGCCCGTACGACGACGGCCGGGCCGCCGAGCGTGTGGTGCGCCGGGTGCTGCTGGGCGAGGAACCCGCCCCGGCCACGACGGTCTGACCGACGGCATACGCCGAAGGGCCCGCCACCGGGTGGCGGGCCCTTCGGCGTATGCCGGCCGGTCTCAGCGTTGCTGGCCCGCCATGACCGTGGCGAGGCCCACCACCACGAGCAGCGAACCGCCCCAGGTCCACATCGAGGTCCGCTCGTGCAGCACCGTGGCCCCGGCCCCCACGATCAGCAGGTAGCCGAGAGCGTTGAACGGATAGGCGATGGAGAGCGGCACCTTGGCCAGCGCCGACATCCAGGCGAGTGCGGACACCGCGAAGACGACCAGACCGAGTACGACCCATGGGCTGGTGGCGGCGCGCAGCGCAACCGAGCCGCCGTCCCGCCCGGCGGTGGCGACGGCGCCCTTCATCCCGTGCTTGAGCATGATCTGGCCACCCGCCGACGAGAACACGGCGAACAGCAGCAGGATCAGACTGGGGAGGGTCAAGGCCTTGCTCCTGACTGCGGCGGCCCGGGACTCGGATGCCGGGGCGGGGGTGGGTTCGGGGATCGTCGCCTCAGACGCCGACCCGGTCGGCAGGGACGTACTGTCGGTTGAGGATGTCCTGTACATCGACGTGCTCTCCAGCGATGATCGTCTCGGCCGCATGCGGGGTGAGCAGTGCGACGTGCTGATAGCCGAACAAGGTCGGCCGGATTCTGGTCAGCAGCCTCGACACCCCGCCGAGTACGGCGGCGAGCGGCCCACGGCCCAGGAGCGACCAGAACGGCGCCCCGGTCGAGGCGATGTCCAGGACGTCGTAGCCCGCGGCCCGTACGGTGCGGCGCAGGCTGGACCGGGTGAAGAAGCGCAGATGCGTTTCGTCGAGGATGCCGCGGCGGTCGTAGTCGAAGGCCCCGACGGCGACCCGCAGCCTTGAGTACCAGTGGCTGAAGTTCGGCACGGAGAGCAGTACCTCGCCGCCGGGCCGCAGCACGGTGGCGACCTCGGCGAGCACCCGTTCGGGGCGGGAGAGGTGCTCGATGACGTCCCCGGCCACCACGTAGTCGAAGCCGGTGCCGATCCCGTCCGGCAGCCCCTCCTCAAGGTTGGCGAGATGGAAGTGGGTGCACTTCTCACGCACACCGGGCACCTCGACGTAGTCGACCCCGGTCACCTCGTGGCCGAGCGCTTCGAGGCGCTGTGCGAACAGCCCGCCGGAACAGCCGAGGTCCAGGACCCGGCCGGGGGGCATCTTCCGCATCTTCTCCAGGATGACCGCGTGCGAGGAGCCGTCGCCCTCCTTGAAGGCGTACTCGACGGGCTTGGGGATCCAGGCACAGGTGCCGAACCCCTTGACGGCCAGGCGGTATTCGAGGACGTCCTTGACGACGTCCTTCGCGTACTTCATGCCGTTGACGTAGCAGATCTCGTCGCCGTAGTACGTGGGAACCGGGATCTCCTTGATCCGCATTCCCGCGTTCAGCAGCTGGACGATGATCTGGGTGTCGAAGTCGAACGCGTCCGTGTTCCGGTCGATGGGCAGCTTCTTCAGCGCCTCGACGCTGTAGGCGCGGTACCCCGAGTGGAATTCGGTGAGCTTCGATCCGAGCAGTCCGTTCTCCAGCCGGGTGAGAATACGGTTGCCCAGCCACTTGTACATCGGCATGCCACCCTTGAGGGCGCTGCCTGATTTCATCATCCGCGACCCGAACACGGCTTCGCATTCACCGCGTTCGATCGGGGCGACCATTTCGGGAAGCAGTTCGGGGGCGTACTGTCCGTCGCCGTGCAGCAGCACGATGATGTCGAGTCCGTGCGCGGCCGCCAGCGCGTATCCGGCTTTCTGGTTCCCCCCGTAACCGAGGTTCTTGGTGTGCCGCATCACCACGGTGCGCGGCATTCCCTCGGCCTGCGACCAGCGGCAGCCGGCGGTGAACGTCGCGTCATGACTCGCGTCGTCGAGAATGAGAATCTCGTCGACCCGGGACCGGAAATCCTCCGGAATCCGGTCGAGGGTCTTCTCCAGCGTGTTCTCCGCGTTGTACGCGACCACCAGGATGCCGATCCTGGGACTCGGGCTTTCCTTCACGGGGCGTTCTCCAGTTGCACTCGGTGCTCGTGACTGTGATCAGGGAGGGGACGGTGACGGGCGCCGCTCCGGCGCGGCGCTCCGGCGCGGCGGTCAGGTGACGGCGGAACCGGAGGGCTGGGAGGTACGGGGCGCGGAGACCTCCGCCCGGCCGGAACGGCCGGGCGGGTCCGCGCCCGGCCGCGCGGTGAGAAGTCGGTGGGCGCCGGTGGCCAGTCCGGCCGCGAGGACGATCCAGCCGGCGGCGCCCAGGTACAGCACCGGCTCGCTCCAGCGCACGGCGGAGCGTCCGCTGTAGCCGAGAACGGCGGTCAGTCCGAGCACACAGCTGTACGCGAACCCCTCCCAGAACCCGAGGGCGAACATTCCGGCAGCCGCCCAGGTCAGGTACTGCAGTCCGGAGGCGGTGGACAGAAGGAGCAGCAGGCCGAGCGTGACGGCGACGATGCCGGGCAACTGCGCGGGCCGCAGCCACGCGAGCCGGACGCCTGCGGCCACGCACAGCAGGACGAAGAGGAAATGGCCGCCGCCCTGCATGAAGGTGATGACGGAATCCGGCAGGCCGAACACGTCGGCGAACCGGACCAGCCCCCAGAAGCGGTAGCTGCCGCCCGCATACTCCAGGACGTTCCGCTGGAGGTCCTGCGGCACGGTCGCGAGGACCGGCCCCCAGACCAGCGCGGACACGGCGGTGAACCCCGCGGCGAAGCGGACCAGCACCGGCCGGCCCGCCCGCAGCGCGGCGACGAACAGCACCGGGATCGCCACGACCGGGACGAACTTGACGCTGATCGAGAGCGCCGCGGCCACCCCCGCGGCGAGCGGGGACCTGCGGTCGGCCAGCAGGTGGGCGGCGGCCAGGGCGAACATGACGGCGACCGCGTCGGTGTTGCCGTGATAGCCGGAGGTGGCGATCAGCACCGGGCTGAGGGCCACCCCGACCGCGCACAGCACCGCCGTACGCAGCGCTGTACGCCTGCGGACAATTTCGAACACGAGCAGGACACAGAGGAAATCGGCAATCGAGGCGGGCCACCTGATCAGCGTGGCGAACGACATTCCGAATTCCGAAAGGCTGTTCAGTCCGAGCAGCATCCAGCCGGCCAGCGGCGGATGGTTGTAGACGGGCAGTCCGGGCAGTGACTGCTCATAGATTCGAATGGGGCCGTGCACGGCGACGGCCTTGGCGAAGCCCTGGAAGAAGCGCACATCGGCGGGTCCCGGGGAATTCGCCGCGATGACCATGCGGACGAGAAGGCCGGCCGCCGCAGCAACGAGTACAGCAGCTCTGGCCCGTCGCACATCCAAGGTTTCGCACCACATTCGGATACCCATGAAAACAAAACGTAGCAACCCGAGGACGCCGCGTGACGCACCGATGAGCATATTTGTCCGGACCACGGCTCGGATTCCCTGCACGTCCGCGCAAACGCCACATTCTCCGAATCACTCGAACGGTTCATGCAGTTCGGACAGTTCGTGCGTCAATTCAAGTTCACCACCGCATCGACCCACACTTCACCGCGCAGTTCACCCCGCATCCGCACCGGTCCGGGTGCGGTGCGGGTGCGGGTGCGGCACAGGGGTGCGGACTACAGCATCCGGTCGGCCACCCGGGCGGCAGCCCGGCCGTCGTCGAGGTCGCAGAAGTCCCGCCGGAACGCCTCGTACGCCCCCGCGTGTCCCGCGGTCGCCCGGACCGGGTCACGCAGCGCCTCGACGAGATCCGCGGAGTCCGGGATCAGCGGGCCGGGGGCCCGCGACTCGAAGTCGAAGGCGAACCCGCGCAGCGTGTCGCGGTAGTGCTCCAGGTCGTAGGTGTGGAACAGCATCGGGCGGCCGGTCTGCGCGAAGTCGAACATCATCGAGGAGTAGTCGGTCACCAGCGCGTCGCTGATCAGCATCAGCTCTCCGACCTCCGGATAGCGCGAGACGTCGCGGACGAATCCCGTACCGCTGTCCGGGAGCCGGTCGGCGACCAGGTAGTGACGGCGCACCAGCAGGACGGTGTCCGCACCCAGTTCGCGCTCGGCGGCGGCGAGGTCGAGCCGCAGGTCCATGGTGTAGCGGCCGCGGTTCTTCGGCTGGTCGTCGCGCCAGGTCGGCGCGTAGAGCACGACCTGCTTGCCGTCGGGAATCCCGAGGGTCTCCCGTACCGCAGCGGCGATCTTGGTCCGGTCCGGGGCGTGGAAGAGGTCGCTGCGGGGATATCCGCATTCCAGGACCTCGCCCTCGAAGCCGAAGGAGCGGCGGAGCACGGGGGTGGAGTACGTGTTCGGGGAGACCAGGAAGCTCCACTGCCGGGCGCGCTGTTCGAGGGTGGCGATGTAGGCGGGGTTCGCCTGGGCGGTGCCGGCGAGATCGAGTCCGATGCGCTTGAGCGGGGTGCCGTGCCAGGTCTGGACGACGGTCTGGCCCTCGCGCCGCTCGAACCACTCGGGCAGCTGGGTGTTGGTGACGATGTGCCTGCTACGGGCCAGTGCCTCGTGCCAGGCCGCCGAGCCGTGCTCCACGGCGGTGGCCCCGGCCGGGATGCGCGCCTGTCCGTCGCTCACCACCCACAGATGTTCCAGACCGGTCCCCCGCCGGGTCAGCTCCTCGTGGACGGCACGCGGGGAATCCGAGTACTGACGGCCGTCGAAGCTGCTGAACAGCACCGTCTCGCGCAGCGCCGCGGTGCGCTGTGCCGCGTAGGCCCTGCTGAGCTGCCGCCTGGCGCGGAGGCCGCGCTCCGCAACGTCGAGCGGGGGTGCGCAGCTCAGCAGCAGCTGGTCGTGGAAGCGCCGCTCGATGGCGTACGAACGGCCCGCCAGGGTGCGGGCCGCGGGCAGGGTGTGATGGGCGGCGGCCGGGAGGCGCAGGGCGGCATCGCGGGTCTCGTCGGCGGCGCCCTTCTCACGCAGGAAGAAGTACCAGTTGCCCTCCCCCAGCGGCAGCTCTCCGCCCCCGCACATCTCGACGGCGTCCGGCCGCAGCTCGGCCGTGAACCGCCTTTCGTCCTGCGGTCCGGTGAACGCGACCGGGAAGACCGCCTCCTCGTGATGGCCGCTGTGCCGGGCCACGAGCTCGACCGGGCGCCCGGGATCCGGGAATCCGCCTTCCAGGAGCAGCTTCCCGTCCTGTGTCCAGGCGGCCAGTTCGACGGTGGGCTGCACGGGGCGGTCGCTGATCAGCAGATTGCCGCGCGCGCTCACGGTGAGGGCGAGCTCGCGGGGTTCACCGGCGGCCGGCGCGAGCGGGTAGCGGCCCGTCGCGACGGGACCCGGCACATCGATGGGGGTCCGGCGGCCGCCGGGGCCGATGAGATGGACGCTGTACGAGATGCCTGTCTGCGCCCCGGTGGATGCCGGCCTGGCGTCGAGGAGTGCGGCGAGGGGAATCCCGGCAGTGAAGCGCCGCCAGCCCGCTGCCGAGGGCGCGGCGTCCTCGTGCACCGTGACCGGGCACTCGAAGACGGTGCCGGAGGGGCGGTGGGTGAGGCCCAGTCGCAGGTCCTGGCCACCGAGCCGGTCCCGGAGCATGCCGTCGACGACGACGGTGGCCGCCCCGTCGCCCGTCCCGCCCGCGCGGTGCGTGCCGTCGTTCGTCCCGCCGCCCACCTGCGCCCCGTCGCCCGTCCCGCCCGCGCGGTGCGTGCCGTCGTTCGTCCCGCCGCCCACCTGCGCCCCGTCGCTCGTCCCGCCCGCGCGGTGCGTCTCGAAGCGCGCGTCGATCCGCTCGGCGTGCAGGACCAGCCGGTCGGCGTCGAAGACCGGCACGATCCGGTGATCGCCGTCCGGGCGGTACACGGGCGGGGCTACGGGGGCCTCGGTGGTGGAGGGTGCGGAACGCCGCAGCAGCCCGTTCCTCGCGACGCCGATCTCCAGGCGCCAGGTGACGTGGTCGGCCGGGCCGTCCGCGGCGATGCGGAGTCTGGCGGGGTCGAGAACCGTCTCGAAGCCGGACCGGTCGTAGTCGTGCAGGCTCTGCCGGGAGCGCGCGGTGGCCTCCGGCTCGCCGGTCCGGCGCAGCCGCAGCGGGACCACCTGCCGTCCGCCCGCCCGCAGCCAGCCGGCCCGGAATTCGGTGGGGCCCGAGGCGACGGGCAGGTTGCGGATGTACGCGTACCCCTTCAGGTGCAGCTTGCCGTCCTGCCAGCGCACCTCTCGCAGCCGGGCGACCAATGGCAGATCGGCGTCGCCGACGCGCAGCACCCGGCCCGGCACCGGCCGGGTCAGCGCCGGGTAGGCGGCCCGCCGACGGCGCACGCCCCGTACGGCGAACGCACCGGGCTCCTGCTTGTCGAAGGCGAGCAGGGCCAGCAGTTCCTCCATGCGGCGCTCGCGCACGAGGTGCCACATCAGCCGCAGCCGCAACGGGAGCCCGTCGAGCACCGCCGGGTCGACCTGGTCCATGAATGCGTTGGTGTGCGTCAGGAAGGCGGCGCGGTACGCCTCGTCGCCTTCGGGCAGGACCTCCATGAAGTACCAGAGGTCGTCGGCGAGGACATGCGCCTCGTAGAGCTTCTTGTCGGCGACCGTGCGGTTCGCCGCCAGGAAGGTGGAGACGCCCTGCACGTGCGAGACCCGGTCGCGGACGCCGCGGACGACGGCCCGGTCGGCGGTGATCGAGCCGGGGCGGTCCCGCCAGTGGTAGACGGGGTCCTTCACGATGTCGACGGAGCCGGCCAGGAAGTGGGCGGGCAGTACGACCGGAGTGTCCTCGTAGAGCACGCCGACAGGGAAGGCGAACGCGTGCTCGTCCCAGAAGGAGCGCCGGAAGACCTTGTTGCAGGCGATCCGGTCACCGGCGAGCTGCCGGTCACGGGAGATGTGGGTGCGCAGCCGCGTCGTCGCCATGGGCCCCCGGAACATGGGCGACTGCTGGAGCCTGCCGCCGGCCCGCAGCCGCAGCACATTGCCGGACGCCAGATCCGAGCCGGTCTTCTCCAGGGCGCCGATCAGCAGCTCGTACGCGCGCGGCGGGACGACGTCGTCGCTGTCGACGAAGGCGAGGTAGCGGGCGGCCGGGTCGCAGTTGCGGACACCGGTGTTCCGGGCGTGCCCAAGTCCGCCGTTCTCCTGACTGACCAGGCGGAAGCGGTCGTCCTGTGCGGCGAACCCGGCGGCCAGGGCCGCGCTGCCGTCGGTGGACCCGTCGTCGACCATCACCACTTCGAGGTCGGTGACGGTCTGCTCCGCGAGGGACTTCAGGCAGTCGGTCAGGAAGGGTTCCACGTTGTAGACGGGGACAACGACACTGAGCCGTGGCGGCATGGTGAGCACGTCCGTTCATCGGGGGCCTGGCTATCCGTATGGCTCAACCCCGTGAACGGCCGGGGGTCACCGGTTACGGTCCCCAACGAGTGACGTCGCGTTCATCCGTGCTGACGCCGGACGCCGGCGCCACGGCCCCGCCCCGCGGTCACCGGGTGAGCGCGGCCACGGCCGAAGCCGCCAGGTCGTCCAGATAGCCCGCGGGCAGCTCGCCCCTGACGACCGCGAGCCGCCAGTAGAGGGGCCCGACGATCAGGTCGAGGGCGCGGTCCGGATCGCTGTCCTGCGGCAGTTCCCCGCGCGCCACGGCGTCGCGTACGACCACCGCGGCGATGCCCTGCTGCGGGTCGAGCAGTGCGGCCTTGATGGTGTCGGAGATCTCCGGGCTGCGGGCCGCCTCGACGAGCAGGTCCGGGATGACCTGGGAGGCGAGCGGGTGGCGCAGGGCGTACGCGGCCAGTTCGAGCACGGCCCGGACGTCCCCGTACAGCGAACCGGTGGCCGGGGCCGGCATGCCCTGCACCGCGACGGCCGAGACCAGGTCCAGGACCAGGTGCAGTTTGGACTTCCAGCGGCGGTAGACGGCGGTCTTGCCGACGCCTGCCCGCCGCGCGATGCCCTCGATCGACATCCGGGCGAAGCCGACCGCGGCCAGCTCCTCGAAGACCGCGGCGCGGATCGCATCGGTCACGTCCTCGCGCAGCACGGCGGCTCCGGCGGGGGCACGGCGGCGGCTTCCCGGGTCGGTGGTCATGGCCGAATCATAGTCCGCGACGACGAAACGGTTGCGTAGCGACGTCAGTGCGTCTTACCCTCGGCGTTGCGACGATACGGTCCCGTTCCGTCGCTCCTGTGATCCATTCCCGCCTTCCCGCCTTCCCGCCTTCCCGCCTTCCCGCCTTCCGTCGAAAGCGATCGTGGTGAGCCAGACAACAGCCCAGGCCCCGGTGGACGCCCCGCCGTCCACCTCCCCGCCCGTGTACGCCCCGGGCGAGCTCGCCGCCCTGGCGGCCCGCCACGAGCTGACCGTGAGTGGAGCCCGTCCGACCCTGCCGGTGTACGTCCGGCAACTGTGGGGGCGGCGGCACTTCATCACCGCGTTCGCCACCGCCAAGCTCACCGCCCAGTACAGCCAGGCGAAGCTCGGCCAGATCTGGCAGATCATGACCCCGCTGCTCAACGCGACGGTCTACTACTTCATCTTCGGCGTCCTGATGAAGACGAAGCACGGCGTCCCGGACTACGTCCCGTTCCTGGTCACCGGCGTCTTCATCTGGACCTTCACCAGCTCGTCGATCACCGTGGGCACCCGTGCGATCAGCGGCAACATCGGGCTCGTACGCGCCCTGCACTTCCCACGCGCCTCGCTGCCGATCGCACTGGCCCTGCAACAGCTCCAGCAGCTGCTCTTCTCGCTGGGTGCGCTGGTCCTGATCCTGCTGGTGTTCGGCCAGTACCCGCAGACCGCCTGGCTGCTGGCGGTGCCGGCCCTGGCCCTGCAGGCCGTGTTCAACACCGGCATCTCGATGGTCATGGCCCGGCTGGCCGCACGGACCCCGGACATCGCCCAGCTGACGCCGTTCATCCTGCGCACCTGGATGTACGCGTCGGGCGTGATGTGGAGCGTCGGCACGATGCTCCAGGGCAATCAGGTCCCGCACCTCGTGAAGCTGGCACTTGAGGTCAATCCGGCCGCCGTCTTCATCAACCTGATGCGGTTCGCCCTCATCGACAGCTTCGGGAGCGATCAGCTGCCCCCGCACGTGTGGGCCATCGCCGCCGGCTGGGCGCTGGTGTGCGGCGTGGGCGGATTCATCTACTTCTGGAAGGCCGAGGAGAGTTACGGACGTGGCTGACCGCACAGACCTCCGGGTCCCGACCGTCGTCGTCGACGACGTCCACATCACGTACAGGGTCAACGGCGCCCGCACCGGGAAGGGCAGCGCCACCTCGGCCCTCAGCCGGCTCACCTCGCGCCGGCAGTCCCCCGGAGTGCGCGAGGTGCACGCCGTGAAGGGGGTCAGCTTCGCCGCGTACAAGGGAGAGGCGATCGGCCTGATCGGATCCAACGGCTCGGGCAAGTCGACGTTGCTGAAGGCGATCGCCGGACTGCTGCCCGCCACGAAGGGCCGCGTCCACACCCAGGGCCAGCCCTCACTGCTCGGCGTGAACGCGGCACTGATGAGCGATCTGACCGGCGAGCGCAACGTCGTGCTCGGCGGGCTCGCGATGGGCATGAGCCGCGAGCAGATCCGCGAACGCTACGACGGCATCGTCGACTTCTCCGGCATCAACGAGAAGGGCGACTTCATCACCCTTCCCATGCGCACGTACTCCTCCGGCATGGGTGCCCGGCTGCGCTTCTCCATCGCCGCCGCCAAGGACCACGACGTGCTGCTGATCGACGAGGCCCTGTCGACCGGCGACGCGAGGTTCCAGCGGCGCAGCAAGGAACGGATCGTCGAACTGCGCAAGCAGGCCGGCACGGTCTTCCTGGTCAGCCACCACAACAAGTCGATCACCGAGACCTGCGACCGGGCGATCTGGCTGGAGGCGGGCACTCTGCGGATGGACGGCCCGGCGCAGGAGGTCGTAGCGGCCTACGAGAAGTTCACGGGCAAGAAGTAGCCGCCCTACCGGCACCGGGGTCCGCCCGCCCACCCCGGCCCGTGTCCGGGGTTTCAAGCCTGCCCGAAGATTCCGGCATCTCAAGTCCGCCCGGCGACTGAGGGCAGAGACAAAGAGGGGCGAGGCGGCACCGGACACACCCGGCACCGCCTCGCCCCTCAACCCTCAACCCTCAATGACTACGCGTGCGTACGCAGCAGCGTCCGCATCGTCCGCATCGCCACCGACAGGTTCGCCAGGTCGAACGCGTCCGACCCCTGGATCTCCTCCAGCGTGGACCGCGACCGCGACAGGATCGCCGCGTTCTTCTCCTCCCACGCCTCGAACCGCTCCTGCGGTGACGAGGTGCCGTTGCCCACGCTCAGCACGTCGCCCGTGAGCGCCGCGTGCGCGGCGTACAGGTCCTCGCGGATCGAGGCACGGGCCATCGACTGCCAGCGGTCGGCCCTCGGCAGCTCGATGATCCGGTCCATCAGCTGGGTGATGCCCAGCCGGTCCGCGAGGTCGTAGTAGACCTCGGCGACGGCCAGCGGTGCCTTGCCCGTGCGGTCGGCGATCGCCACGATGTCGAGCGCCGGGAAGGCCGACGAGAATCCGGCGACGCGCTGCGCCAGCGCGTCCGGGACACCCGCCTCGGTGAGCTCGTCCAGGATTCCCTGGTACCACTCCTGGTCGGCGCCCATCAGCATCTTGGGCAGCTCGGCCCAGACCTGCGCGACACCGTCACGGAAGAAGTCGATCGTGCCGGCGATCTCCAGCGGCTGCGGCCGGTTGCCGAGCAGCCAGCGCGCACCGCGCTCGACGAGCCGGCGCGAGTGCAGCCGGATCCGGGTCTGCACATCGGCGGGGACCTTGTTGTCGAGCGCCTCGACGGCGTCCCACACCTCGCCCATTCCGAAGATCTCCCGGGCCGCGAACTGCGCCCGCACGATCTCCCCGATCGAGGCACCGGTCTCTTCCCGCAGCCGGTGCAGGAAGGTCGAACCACCGGTGTTCACCGTGTCGTTCACCAGGACCGTGGTGATGATCTCGCGCCGCAGCGCGTGCCCGTCGACCGCGTCCGGGTACCGCTCGCGCAGCTGCTGCGGGAAGTAGGCGTACAGCAGCTTCTGGAGATGCGGGTCGTCCGGCAGGCTCGTCCCGATCAGCTCCTGCGCCGCCGTGATCTTCGTGTAGGCGAGCAGCACGGCCAGCTCGGGCTGGCTGAGCCCCTTGCCCGCGCTCAGCAGTTCGCGGATCTGCCGGTCGGTGGGCAGGAACTCCAGGGCCCGGTCGAGGTACCCGTCACGGCCCAGCCGGCGCATGAAGCGCTGTTGGGCGTGGAGGAGGGAGGGCGCCTGGGCGGACGAGTTGGCGAGTGCGGTGTTCTGCGCGTAGTTGTTGCGCAGCACCAGATGGCCGATCTGATCGGTCATCTCGGCGAGCAGCTTGTTGCGCTGCTTGACCGTCATGTCGCCGTCCCGGACAAGGCCGTTGAGCAGGATCTTGATGTTCACCTCGTGGTCGGAGGTGTCCACACCGGCGCTGTTGTCGATCGCGTCGGTGTTGATCCGGCCGCCCGTACGGGCGAACTCGATACGGCCGAGCTGGGTGGCGCCGAGGTTGCCGCCTTCGCCGACGACCTTGGCCCGCAGGTCCTCGCCGTTGACGCGGATCGCGTCGTTGGCCTTGTCCCCGACGTCCACGTTCGACTCGGCGGAGGACTTGATGTACGTACCGATGCCGCCGTTCCACACCAGGTCGACGGGGGCCTTGAGGATGGTCTGCATCAGGTCGGCGGGCGTCATCTTGGTGACTCCGGCCTCGATGCCGAGCGCCTCGCGCATGTGCGCGTTGACCGGAATCGACTTGGCGCTGCGCGGGTGGATGCCGCCGCCCGCGGAGAGCAGCCCCTTGTCGTAGTCGGCCCAGGAGCTGCGCGGCAGGTCGAAGAGGCGGCGCCGCTCGGCGTACGAGGTCGCGGCGTCCGGCTTCGGGTCGATGAAGATGTGCCGGTGGTCGAAGGCGGCGACGAGCCGGATGTGCTCGGAGAGCAGCATCCCGTTGCCGAAGACGTCGCCCGACATGTCGCCGACGCCGACGACGGTGAAGTCCTCGGTCTGCGAGTCGTGGCCGAGCTCCCGGAAGTGCCGCTTGACGGACTCCCAGGCGCCACGGGCGGTGATGCCCATGCCCTTGTGGTCGTAGCCGGCCGAACCGCCGGAGGCGAACGCGTCACCGAGCCAGAAGCCGTACGCGACGGCGACCTCGTTGGCGATGTCGGAGAACTTCGCGGTGCCCTTGTCGGCGGCGACGACCAGGTAGGTGTCGTCCTCGTCGTGCCGGACGACGTCCTTGGGCGGCACGATTTCGCCGGCGACCATGTTGTCGGTGATGTCGAGCAGCGCCGAGATGAAGGTGCGGTACGAGGCGATGCCCTCGGCCATCCAGGCGTCACGGTCGACGGCCGGGTCGGGAAGCTGCTTGGCGACGAAACCGCCCTTGGCCCCGACCGGCACGATGACGGTGTTCTTCACCATCTGCGCCTTGACCAGGCCGAGGACCTCCGTACGGAAGTCCTCGCGCCGGTCGGACCAGCGCAGACCGCCGCGGGCGACCTTGCCGAAGCGCAGGTGGACGCCCTCGACACGCGGCGAGTAGACCCAGATCTCGAACGCCGGGCGGGGCGCCGGGAGATCCGGGATGGACTGCGGGTCGAACTTCATCGACACGTAGCCGTGCGGCTTTCCGCTGTCCGCGCGCTGGAAGAAGCTGGTGCGCAGGGTGGCCTTGATTACGGTGAGGAAGGACCGCAGGATCCGGTCCTCGTCGAGCGAGGCGACCTGGTCCAGGGCACCGTCGAGCTCTTCGAGGAGCCCGTCGGTCAGCTCCGTACCGGCACTCTGACGCTCCGGCGACATCCGGGCCTCGAAGAGCGAGACCAGCAGCCGGGTGGTGTGGACGTTGTTCTGGAGGGTGCTCTCCATGTAGTCCTGGCTGAACGTGGATCCGGCCTGGCGCAGGTACTTGGCGTAGGCGCGCAGCACCATGGCCTGCCGCCAGTTCAGCCCGGCACTCAGCACCAGCGCGTTGAAGCCGTCGTTCTCCGCCTCGCCGGTCCACACGGCGGCGAAGGCCTCCTGGAACCGTTCGCGGGCGTCGTCGGCCAGGTAGCCGCCGTTGGCCGTGGCCTGCGGCATCCGCAGCCCGAAGTCGTAGATCCAGGCGTGCGTACGGTCCGCGCAGCGCAGCTCGTACGGACGCTCGTCGACGACCTCGACACCGAGCCGCTGGAGCGCCGGGAGGACGGCGGACAGGGAGACCTGCTCACCGGTCCGGTAGATCTTGAACCGGCGCTCGCCGGGGACGGCGCCGACCGGCTCGTACAGGCTGAGGGCGAAGTCCTCACCGTGCTCCTTGAGGGCTTCGAGGTGGACCAGGTCGGCCACGGCGGAGCGCGGCGAGTGGTCGGCCTTGTAGCCCTCGGGGAACGAGTGCCCGTAGTGACGCAGCAGCTCGGCGGCGCGTTCCTCACCGCACTCGGCACCCAGCGCTTCCTGGAAGCCGTCGGCCCAGGAACGGGCCGCCTCGACGAGCCGGGCCTCGATGCGGTCGGCCTCGGCGTCGGTGAGGCTGGGCAGTTCGCTGCCCGGGGCCACCCGGACGACGAAGTGCAGCCGGGAGAGGATCGACTCGGTGTTCCAGGCGGTGAAGTCGACGCTGGTGCCGTTCAGCTCCTCCTTGAGGATGTCGATCAGCCGCAGGCGCACACCGGTGGTGTAGCGGTCGCGCGGCAGATAGACGATCGCGGAGTAGTAGCGCCCGTACTCGTCCTGACGCAGGTAGAGCCGGAGGCGTCGCCGCTCCTGGAGGTAGAGCACCGACGTGACGATGGAGCGCAGCTGGTCCGGCGGCGTCTGGAACAGCTCGTCGCGGGGGTACGTCTCCAGGATCTGGAGCAGGTCGCGGCCGTCATGGCTGTTGTACGAGAAGCCCGCGCCCTCCAGCACCTCGGCGACCTTGCGGCGGATGACGGGCACCCGGCGCACGGACTCGGTGTACGCGGCGGACGAGAACAGGCCGAGGAAGCGGCGCTCACCGGTGACGTTGCCGTCGGCGTCGAACTTCTTCACGCCGACGTAGTCGAGGTAGCTGGGGCGGTGCACGGTCGCCCGGCTGTTGGCCTTGGTCAGGATGAGGAGCTTGTGCTCGCGGGCCTTGGCCCGGGCGTCGGCCGGCAGCCGGTCGAAGGAGGGGCTGACCGGGTGCGCCTCGTCCTCGCTGTGGTGCGGGTCGGAGCGCAGGATGCCGAGGCCGGTGCCGGGCACTGCGGCCAGCGCGTCGGTGTCCGTCAGCTCGTACTCGCGGTAGCCGAGGAAGGTGAAGTGGTCGGCGGCGAGCCAGCGCAGCAGCTCCCTGGCCTCGTTCACCTCGTCGTCCGCGAGGTCGTCGAGCGGCTCGCCGGGCAGGTCGTCGGCGATGCGCAGCGCGGCGTCCCGCATCTTCTCCCAGTCCTCGACGGTCTCCCGTACGTCGGACAGGACCCGCAGCAGGTCGGTCTGGATCTGCTTGAGGTCGGCGCGGTCGGTCTCGCGGTCGATCTCGACGTGGATCCAGGACTCGACGACGGCGTCGTGCGGCAGCTCGGCCTTGGCGTCCTTCGCCCCCTTGGCGTTCTTGCGGCCGGCCTGGGGGTCCGTCGAGATGCCGACGCCCTCGGTGAGGACCTCGATCAGTCTGCCGGTCACGTCGCGCCGGACGATGACCTGCGGGTGGATCACGACGTGGATGCCGCGGCCCTGGCGGGACAGCTCGTTGGTGACGGAGTCGACCAGGAACGGCATGTCGTCGGTGACGACCTCGACGACGGAGTGGCTGCAGGTCCAGCCGTTCTCCTCGACGGTCGGGGTGTGCACCCGGACGTTGGCCGTGCCCTGCGGGCGGTTCTCGGCGAGCCGGTAGTGGGAGGAGGCGGCGCCGAAGACGTCGACCGGGTCCCGGCCGGCGATGTCCTCCGGAGCGGTGTGGAGGTAGTAGCGCTGGAGATAGGCGAGCAGTACGTCCTGACGGGGACGCTCCTGCCCGGCCCCGGTGCCGTCGTCGGCCCCGGTGGCCGCGACGACATGCACCCGGGGGGTACCGCCCGGGCCACCGACACCACCGCCCTGGCTGTTGTCAGCTACCTTGGCGGCCCGTGCGAGCAGCTCGGCCTTGGCTTCGTCCAGCTTGGTCTGCATGTCCTCTGGCTCCTGTCGCGCGCCGTTGCGTGACGTAGGTGAAAAAGACGACGTACCGCCACGACACGGGGTTTCCGGTCTGAGTCGACGCTATGCCGCTATGAGAGACGCCCGGGACCTTATTGGCCATTTTTGGCAGTCGGGCCGGGCTGAGGGGATCAGTCATGGCCCGGGTGCTGTGGCACTCCGGGCGCAGGCCGGGGGCTTCGCTGCCCCCGAGGCGTATCGCGCTGATCACGAGGTCCAGGCTATCCCGCCCGCCCCCGTAACCGTCACGAGCCGCATGTGTACAAAAGATGGCTGCGAACTTTGACAGTCTGGACAGCGCACGGGCGCTCGCTGTCGCACTCTGGTTACCGGCAAACGGAACAGGCCGACACCCCGTGGGGAGCCCTGCCATGACACCGAAGATCCTGATCGTCACCGGCGACGCCGCCGAGTCCCTCGAAGTCCTCTACCCGTATCAGCGCTTGCGCGAGGAGGGTTACGAAGTTCACATCGCCGCCCCCTCCCGCAAGACGCTCCGCTTCGTGGTCCACGACTTCGAGCCCGGCTTCGACACCTACACCGAGAAGCCCGGCTACACCTGGCCCGCCGACCTGGCCTTCTCCGAGGTCGACCCCGACGACTACGTGGCCCTCGTCGTCCCGGGCGGGCGCGCTCCCGAGTACCTGCGCAACGACGCCGAGCTCCGGAAGATCCTCTCGGCGTTCTTCGACACGGACCGCCCGGTGGCCCAGATCTGCCACGGCCCGCTGATGACGGCAGCGGTCGGCGCGCTGAAGAACCGCCGGGTCACGGCCTATCCCGCGCTGGAGCCGGACATGGAGACGGCCGGGGCCGACTTCCAGGACACCGAGGTCGTGGTGGACGGCGCCCTGGTCTCGTCCCGCGCCTGGCCGGACCACTCGGCCTGGATGCGTGAATTCCTGACCGTGCTCCGCACCAAGGCCCCGGTCGCCGGCACGGTCACCTGAGACGCGCGCGTCCCACGGGGGACGGTCACCGCAGTCCTCCGGCTGTTGGCTGCTCGCCCGGCTACTCGCCCAGCTGCTGGGCGAGGGCCGCGGCATCGGCCAAGGTGTCCACGACGGGCACCCCTGCCGCCTCCAGGCTGGCCCGGCTGTGCGAACCGCCGGTGAAGAGCACCGCTTTCGCTCCGACATGGGCCGCGGCCACCGCGTCGTCCACGGCGTCACCGATGACCACCGTGTGCTCGGGGGATATCCCGTCCAGCGCCGCGAAGTGGCGCTCCATGTGCTGCGCCTTGCTGCCGCCGGACGGCCCGGTACGCCCGTCGACGCGCACGAAATGCCGCTCGATGCCGTATCCCCGCACGACGGGGACCAGGTGCTCGTGCCCGTACATGCTCAGCAGGGACTGGCTCCGGCCGGCCAGCTGCCACTCCGCGAGCAGCTCGGCGGCCCCCACGGTCAGCCCGCAGGCCTCACGCTGCTCCGTGTAGCTGCGGTGGAAGACCCCGTCCATCCGCTCCCACTCGGCATCCGTGGGCAGCCTGCCCATCAGGCGCTCGTAGAAGCGGGGAATGGGGATGCAGTACATCTCCCGGTACTGCTCCAGGGTGATCGGTGCCAGGCCGATCTCGACGAACGCGGCGTTCGTCGCGCCGACGACCGCGGTGTTGTCGTCGAGCAGAGTGCCGTTCCAGTCCCAGACCAGATGCGTGCGGTGCTTCCCGTGCGTCCCCATGCAAGAAAAATACCCGCTGCCACCGACAGCCGGACGAACAACCCTTCGCACGGCCCTCCCGGGGCCCCGCTCACCCGATCAGATTCGGGATCTCCTGAATACCGAACCACAGCAGCTCGTGGTCCTCGGCGCCGTCGACGGTGAACTGGGCGTCGTCGTCACCGAGGTCCGCCGCTCCCAGGGCTGCCGCGGCCGCCGTGACGTCCTTGTCGGCCTCGTCCGAGTCGACGTGCACGGCTGCGGCCGCGGCCAGCGCGACCGCGGAGGCGATGGTGACCTCGCCGAGCGAGGAGGCGTCCAGGATGTGGTCCGGGTCGGCGACCGCGTCCTTCTCCGGCACGTCGACGGCGACGACGACCCGGCGGCGGGCGGCCGCGGGGTCCCCTGCGACCAACCGCAGCGAAGCGGACGCGGCCCGGTTGAGCGCCGCGTACTCCAGCTCCTCGATGTCGTCCGAGACGTACCACTCCCGCAGCGCGGGGGTCACCGCGTAGGCGGTCAACGGGCCGGGGCCGACCTCGCCGGCCCGGTGCGCCGCTGCGAGCCCGGAGAGGGTCAGGGGGACGTACACGCGCATGGCTGAGGTCGCTTTCGTAGTCGGAACGCCCTCAGGATACGTGGGGCGTCCCCCTTTGGGGTTACGTGTCCGGGCCCTGCCCCGTCCACCCGGCAACCGGCCCTCACCCTGCCCGGCCCGCCCCCGGCCCCCTCACCGGACCGGCCCCACCACCCGGATAGGTGAACCCCGGGCGCTCCACCCCCGGCCTACCGACGCTTGCGGCCGCCTCCGCCGTCCCCGTAGAAGATCACCAGCAGAAGTTACCGCCCGGTATTGATCCGGGCCTCTGAAGCACGGGGGCGACAGCGATGAGCACGAACAGGACCCGGCCTGCCGGCCGGCACGACGCACGCAGGCCCGAAGCCGTACCCGCACAACGCCGCCGGACGCCCCGGCGGATCCGGCCCCACCAGTGGTTCGCGGAACGCCTCCTGGCGGTACTCAGCGGCCAGCGCCCCGTCCACTGGATGCTCGGGCACACGATCGGCGACGCCTACGACCAGCTCGCCGAACTGGCCCCCACCACCCCGCTCAGGAGCCGCGGCGCCCGCCCGGTCATCCGCATGTGCCGAGGCGCCCAGCCGGCTCCGGGCGTCGTGGAGGCCTGCGCGAGCATCGCGGCGGGCGAACAGGTCCGCGCCATGGCCTTCCGCCTGGAACAGGGCCCGGACCTCCGCTGGCGCTGCGCCGCAGTGGAACTGGGCAACACCCCGGTACGCCACCCCTGACCCACCCACGCGGGCACGCACCACCTGCGCGGGCGCACACTCCCCCGCGCGGGGGACACTTCCCCGCGCAGGCACGCACCATCCGCGCGGGCAGACACCCCACCCGCGCGGGCACGCGCCCGCCCCCCGGCCGGGCCACCACCCGGCACCTCCGGCCCTCTACGGCGCCTGCGGCACATCCAGCCCCGACGACGCCTGAGGCGCCCCCACAGCTGCTCGCAAGCGTCTGCGGCGCCCACCGGGTCCCGCCGACGCCCAAGGCACCCCCACAGCCCCACCGGCGTCTCGCGGCACCCACCCCCGGCCTCGCCGACGCCCGAGGCCCACTCCCAGCCTCGCCGACCCCTGAGGCCCACTTCCGGCCTCGCCAACGCCTAAGGCCCACTCACCCCTGAGGCCCACTCCGGCCTCGCCGACGCCAGCGGCGCACCCCCGAGGCCCACTTCCAGCCTCGCCGGCGTTTGAGGCGCGGGGTCCGGGGCGGAGCCCCGGTTACGGGAAGGGGCGGGTAGGGGACAGGGCCCGCCGCAGGCGCACCCCACCCCGCACCCACCCACACGCAGCACCCGCACCCGCACCCGCACACGCACACGCACCCGCACCCGCACCCGCACCCGCACAACGGCCGGGGCCGGACACCCAACGGTGCCCGGCCCCGGCCGACAACAGCAATCAGCGAACGCTACTTCTTGCGGCGCCGCCCACCACCGCCACCGCTCTTCTGCGCCTTGCGCCGCTCCGCCCGGGTGAGCCCGTCGGACTCAGCGGAACCAGCACCGTCACCGTTGGAGAAGTCGCCCTCGACGACACCGCCCTCCCCGTCCACCGTGGGAGCGGAGAAGTGCAGCCGGTCCGGACGCTGCGGAGCGTCGAGGCCCTTGGCCCGGATCTCCGGACGCGCCGCCGGAACGGCGTCCTCCTTGGACAGCGACGTCGCCGCGTCCTGCACAGGAACCTCCTCGACCTGCTGCTCCACCTGGACCTCCAGGTTGAACAGGTAGCCGACGGACTCCTCCTTGATGCCCTCCATCATGGCGTTGAACATGTCGAAGCCCTCGCGCTGGTACTCGACCAGCGGGTCCTTCTGCGCCATGGCCCGCAGGCCGATGCCCTCCTGGAGATAGTCCATCTCGTAGAGGTGCTCACGCCACTTGCGGTCCAGGACGGACAGCACCACACGCCGCTCAAGCTCACGCATGATGTCGGAGCCGAGCGTCTTCTCACGCTCGTCGTACTGCTCGTGGATGTCGCCCTTGACGGACTCGGCGATGAACTCGGCGGTGACACCGGCGAGATCCCCGGCGGCTTCCTCCAGCTCGGCGACCGTGACCTTCACCGGGTAGAGCTGCTTGAACGCGCCCCACAGCCGGTCCAGGTCCCACTCCTCGGCGAACCCCTCCGCCGTCTCCTGGCCGATGTAGTCGTCGATCGTGTCGTCCATGAAGTGGCGGATCTGGTCCTGCAGGTCCTCACCTTCCAGGACCCGGCGCCTCTCTCCGTAGATGACCTCGCGCTGCCGGTTGAGCACCTCGTCGTACTTCAGGACGTTCTTACGCGTCTCGAAGTTCTGCTGCTCGACCTGCGACTGCGCCGACGCGATCGCCCGCGTCACCATCTTGTTCTCGATCGGCACGTCGTCGGGCACATTGGCCATCGACATGACGCGCTCGACCATCTGCGCCTTGAACAGACGCATCAGGTCGTCGCCGAGGGAGAGGTAGAAACGGGACTCGCCCGGGTCGCCCTGACGGCCGGAACGGCCACGCAGCTGGTTGTCGATACGACGCGACTCGTGCCGCTCGGTACCGAGGACGTACAGCCCGCCGAGGTCCTTGACCTCGTCGTGCTCGGCCTTCACGGCCTGTTCGGCCTTCTCCAGCGCCGCGGGCAGCGCGGCCGCCCACTCCTCGACGTGCTCGACCGGGTCGAGTCCGCGCTGACGCAGATCCGCCTCGGCCAGGTCGTCGGGGTTACCGCCCAGCTTGATGTCCGTACCGCGGCCCGCCATGTTCGTCGCGACCGTGACGGCGCCCTTACGGCCGGCCTGCGCGATGATCGGCGCCTCCCGGTCGTGCTGCTTGGCGTTGAGGACCTCGTGCTGCACACCGCGCTTGGAAAGCTGCTGCGAGAGGTACTCGGACTTCTCGACCGAGGTGGTGCCGACCAGGATCGGCTGGCCCTTCTCGTGCTTCTCGGCGATGTCGTCGACGACGGCGGCGAACTTCGCGACCTCGGTGCGGTAGATCAGGTCCGACTGGTCGGCCCGGACCATCGGCCGGTTGGTCGGGATCGGCACCACGCCGAGCTTGTAGATCTGGTGGAACTCGGCGGCCTCGGTCATCGCCGTACCGGTCATGCCGGAGAGCTTGCCGTAGAGGCGGAAGAAGTTCTGCAGGGTGATCGTGGCAAGGGTCTGGTTCTCGTCCTTGATGTCCACCCCTTCCTTCGCCTCGATCGCCTGGTGCATGCCCTCGTTGTAGCGGCGGCCGGCGAGGATGCGGCCGGTGTGCTCGTCGACGATCATGACTTCGCCGTCGATGACGACGTAGTCCTTGTCCTTCTTGAAGAGTTCCTTGGCCTTGATGGCGTTGTTGAGGTACCCGACGAGGGGGGTGTTCACCGACTCGTAGAGGTTCTCGATGCCGAGCCAGTCCTCGACCTTCGCGACACCGGGCTCGTGGATCGCGACGGTCCGCTTCTTCTCGTCGACCTCGTAGTCGCCGGTCTCCTCGATGCCCTTGAGCGGGTTGCCCGCCTCACCCTTGGCCAGGCGCGTCACCAGCTTGGCGAAGTCGCCGTACCACTTGGTGGCCTGGTCGGCCGGGCCGGAGATGATCAGCGGCGTACGGGCCTCGTCGACCAGGATCGAGTCGACCTCGTCGACGATCGCGAAGTTGTGGCCGCGCTGGACGAGCTCGTCCTGCGCCCAGGCCATGTTGTCGCGGAGGTAGTCGAAACCGAACTCGTTGTTCGTTCCGTACGTGATGTCGCAGCCGTACTGCTCGCGGCGCTGGGCCGGAGTCATGTTGGCGATGATGCAGCCGACGCTCAGGCCGAGGAACTTGTGGACCCGGCCCATCATCTCCGAGTCACGCTCGGCCAGATAGTCGTTGACCGTGATCAGGTGCACACCCTTGCCCGAGAGCGCGTTGAGATACGCGGGCAGGGTGCCGACGAGGGTCTTGCCCTCGCCGGTCTTCATCTCGGCCACATAACCGAGGTGCAGGGCTGCGCCGCCCATCATCTGGACGTCGTAGTGGCGCTGTCCGAGAACCCGCTTCGCGGCCTCACGGACGGTCGCGAATGCCTCGGGAAGCAGGTCGTCCAGGCTCTCGCCGTCCGCGTACCGTTCCTTGTACTCGTCGGTGAGCGCCCGCAGCTCGGCGTCGGAGAGGTTGACGAAGTCCTCTTCGATGGAGCTGACCTGGTCCGCGATGCGGTGCAGTTTGCGCAGGATCTTGCCTTCGCCTGCACGCATGAGCTTGTTGAAGACGGACACTGAGGCTGGTCTCCTTGCCGGTCGGGCCTGGCACTGGGTCGTGTTATGGACTCTGGCGCGGGCACGGCAGGTGGGCCCCACCGCAACGGCCATCGTAAGCGAGGACCCCGCCGCGCCGGGAGGGCTGCCACTGCGTTGACCCCGCAGCACCCTCTTGAGTCAACGGCCGAAGGGCGCGGAAGGTGCCGGGAAGCCCGAAAAGTGCTCGCCCCGCAGCCGCCGGCTCAGCAGAATCCGTACATGGAGCCGATCACTCTCACCACCGACCGCCTGCTGCTGCGCCCCTTCGTCCCGGGCGACGCGGAGGATCTGCACGCGGCCTGTCAGGACCCCGACATCCAGCGCTGGACGGTCGTCCCCTCGCCGTACGGCCGCGCGGACGCGGAGTTCTTCGCCCGGCAGCTCTCGCCCGGCGGCTGGCAGGACGACTCCATGTACAACTTCGCCGTGGTGGTGCGCGACGGCGGCGCCCTGGCCGGTGCGCTCGGCATCAACCGGCGCACCGTGCCGGGCACGTACGAGGTCGGGTTCTGGACCGCCAGGGAACACCGCGGACTCGGCTACACGACGGAGGCGGTCCTCTGCGCGGCCCGCTGGACCTTCGCCTCGCTCGGCGGGGACCGGCTGGAGTGGCGGGCCGAGACCGGCAACCTCGCCTCGCGGGCCGTCGCGCTTCGTGCCGGATTCCGGATGGAGGGCGACCAGCGCTCCGGGGTGCTCAACAAGGGTGTGCGCCGCGACGCGTGGATCGGCGGTCTGCTCCCGTCCGACCTCGGCCTGCCCGGCACCGACGCGTATCTCCCGGCCGATGCCCCCGCCCGCCCATGAGGGACGGTCCCGGTCTGGATGTCAGTGTCGCCCTCTAGGGTGCGAGGTATGACGTCTGTGCAGCCTCCCGCAGCCGAACTCTCCGCCGACCAGGCCCGCAGGATCGCCCTGCGCGCCCAGGGCTTCCTCGGCGCCCCGGACCGCCGGGGCGGGGCGCCCGGGGTCCTGCGGCACCTCGGAGCCGTACAGCTCGACACGATCTCGGTGCTCGCGCGGTCGCACGAACTGATTCCTTACGCACGCCTGGGCGCGGTCGGGCGGCGCACGATCGAGGAGGCGTACTGGTCGGGTGGCCGCGCCTTCGAGTACTGGTCGCACGCGGCCTGCATCCTGCCGGTCGAGGAGTGGCCGCACTTCGCCTTCCGCCGCCGCGCCTACCGCGCGCGCCCGCAGTGGCATCACGACCTGCCGGACGGCGCCTACGACACCGTCATCAAGCAGCTGCGCGCCGAGGGCCCCCTGACGGCGACGGAACTAGGCGGCGCCAAGAACGGCGGGGAGTGGTGGGACTGGTCCGCCTCGAAGGTGGCCGTCGAGCGGGCTCTGATGTACGGCGAGGTGGTGTGCACCGAGCGGCGCGGCTGGAAGCGGGTCTACGACCTCGCGGAGCGCGCCCTGCCCGATGCCGTGCTCCACGACGATCTGGACGACGCCGAGTGCCTGCGCCGGCTGGTGGCACTCGCGGGGCAGTCGCTGGGCGTCGGTACCCGTGCGGACATCGCCGACTACCACCGTCTCAAGGGCGAGCAGTTCGACGCCGTGGTGGCGGACTCCGGACTGGTCCCGGTCACGGTGCAGGGCTGGGCGAAGCCGGCCTGGGCGGATCCGGCCGCTCTGGCCTCCGAGCCGCGCGGACGCCACCGAACGACGCTGCTGTCGCCGTTCGACTCGCTGGTCTGGGAGCGCGCGCGGACCGAGCGGATCTTCGGCTTCACCCACCGCCTGGAGGCCTACGTCCCCAAGCCCAAGCGGATCCACGGCTACTTCGCGATGCCACTGCTGGCGGGCGGCAGGCTGCGGGGCCGGGTCGACCCGGCCCGCGAGGGCACGACGCTGGTCGCCCGCCAGGTGTCCCTGGCGGACGCGAAGGCCGTGGTGCCGATGGCGCAGGCGTTGGTGGAAGCCGCCTCCTGGGTCGGTTGCACGGAGGTCCGGGTGGAACGGGTGGACGCGCCGGAGCTGCGCGGGCCGCTCACCCGGGAAATCGCCCGCGTCCTGGCGTGACCGCACATTCCCGGGGCTTTACCCCAGGGCCCGGTCACCTGATCTCGAGGATCTTCTCCCGCATGGCATAGACCACGGCTTCCATCCGCGAGTGCAGCTGGAGCTTCTCCAGAATGTTGCGGACGTGGTTCTTCACGGTGTTCTCGGAAATGAAGAGTTCCTTGGCGATATCCCGATTGTTCATGCCCGTAGCAACCAGCTTGAGCACTTCGAGCTCACGTTCCGTGAGCCGGGGCGCCGGGACCAGCCGGCGCTCGTCGGTCCGCTGGATCATCGACTTGAACTCGGTGAGCAGCTTGGACGCCATGGACGGGCTGATCTGGGACTGCCCGTCGGCGACCGCGCGAATCGCGGTGGCGACCTCGTCCGTGGAGATCTCCTTGAGGAGATACCCGGTGGCACCCGCCTTGATGGCTTCGTAGAGATCCGCTTCCTCGTCGCTGATCGTCAGCATGATGATCTTCGCGCTGGGTGCCACCTCCTTGATGGAGGTGCAGGCCTCGATACCGCCCCGCTTGGGCATGCGTACGTCCATCAGGACGATGTCGGGCAGCAGGTCGGCCGCCTTGTCGACCGCCTCCGCCCCGTCGCCCGCCTCACCGACGACCTGGATGTCCTCCTCCTGCGCGAGGACGATCTCCAGGCCTCGTCGGAACAGAGCGTGGTCATCGACCACAAGGACTCGGATCGGCTCCTTGCGGGAACCGTTGTCGTCGTCCGCGCCGGCATGGGCACCGGCAGCGTCGTCGGCATCATTCGCATCGCGCACGGGCCCGAAGGTGTCCGCCATCGTTCCTCCCCCTGAAGGCCACGGCCTGAAGTTCACACATGTCCGCCAACGGCAGTTCACAGAGCACCGATTGGCTTGGGACGGCCATGATTTCATGCCTGGACGTCAGAGCGGTGATCCTGAGGTCGCACGCGGGTGCCCCTGGGGGCGCACAGGCGCTCCAGGGGCACCACGAAATGGTGGCGTCAGCCGCCGAGCGCACCGCCCGCGCCGCCCGCCTCGTCGGCGGCCAGAGGGTCGGTCCTCAGATGGATGACACCGTAGTCGTAGGCATGCCGCCGGTAGACGACACTGGGTTCCTTCGTTTCGGAGTCGACGAACAGATAGAAGTCGTGACCGACCAGCTCCATCTCGTAGAGCGCCTGGTCCAGCGACATGGGTGCCGCGACGTGCGTCTTCTCGCGCATCACCAGCGGTCCTTCGCCCTGTACCTCGAGCGAGCCGATCCTGGTGGTGGGTACCGGCTGTGCCGTTTCGTCGGCGACCAGCTCGCCGTCGCCGTTGAACGACGCCGCGTCCGGCACCATTTCACCGACCTCCGCAGCGGGGATGCGACCCGTGCCGCGGCGGCTGTAGCGCTTGTCGTGCTGCTTGCGCAGCCGCGCCTCCAGCTTGCCTGTGGCCAGGTCCAGCGCTGCGTACGGGTCGCCTGCGGCCGCTTCTGCCCTGATGACCGGTCCACGCGAGC
This sequence comes from Streptomyces sp. NPDC087901, assembly GCF_044742205.1. Taxonomy (NCBI): domain Bacteria; kingdom Bacillati; phylum Actinomycetota; class Actinomycetes; order Kitasatosporales; family Streptomycetaceae; genus Streptomyces; species Streptomyces sp. NPDC087901. The sequence goes on along the minus strand of NZ_JBIUUC010000001.1, from coordinate 13,106 downwards.
GGAGCGTGATCTCCACTCGGTCGGAGCGGTCTGCCTGACGAGGATTCGGCTCCTTGGACACCTCCACGTCGAGGCTGATCACCTTGCCGTCGAACTTCTGGATCTTGTCCAGCTTCAGCTTCTCGGCCACGTGCTTGCGGAACCGCTCGGGCACCTCGGTCTTGCGGCCCTTGACGACGATGTCCACGCAGAACTCCGTTCCCGGATCGCTCCGCTCAGCGGCGGAGCATCTCCCTTTTGCACCAGGCTCCGGTGATCGCCGGAGCCGCGGACTCGGTGACTTCCACCTCCTCCTCCCCCGTCGGCGAGGTCTCCACCCCACCGAATTCCCGGTTTCCGAACTCCGGTGGGTCACCTGCCCGAAACCTGGTGATGCATTCGCCGAGGCCTGGCATTCACCATTCCTCACAACCGAACATAGCCTGCCCGGGCGGATGTCGGCACCCGCTACTCGCGCGTACCTCCGTTCAGGTCCTTTTACCCACTCACTACCTGCAACGATGCAAGTTCAGTTCCAGTTCCGGTTTATTTCGAAGGCGGACGGAGATGCTGCCACAACGGCCGCGTGACGCACCCCGGAACCAGCGCTCTGCCACCCGTCGGCCCCGTCGATCGCCCGCGCCGCTTCGGCCAGTGAGGCACCCGTCGTCAACAGGTCGTCCACCAGCACCACCCGACCGGCGGCAAGCAGACGCTCACCACCGGCCACGACCCCCAGCGCGCCCGCCAGATTCGCCCGTCGCTCCCGGGCGCCGAGCCCCGACTGGTCGGCCACCGGACGTCGCTGCCGCAACACCCCGGCCACGCGGGCGGACGTGCCCGCACGCCGCAGTTCCGCCGCGGCCGCCAGCGCGATCCGACGGGCAGGATCATGCCCGCGCGCGGCGACGGCCCGCCGCGCCGACGGTACGGGCACCAGCAACAGCGGCCCCGCGCCTGGCGATGATCCCGCCCCGGCCCTCACGGCACCCGCCAGCGCCCTGCCGGCGGCTCCTGCGAGGCCAAGTGCACCCCGCTCCTTGTGGGCCAGCAGCACCGCCCGTACCGCGTTCTCGTATCCGGCGGCCGCGTGCACCACGGGCAGGCCCTCCGGCTCGGGATCGGGTCTCACCCGGCGCGGTACCCCGCCGTACAACTGCGCGCAACACTCCTCGCACAGCTCGGTCCGCGGCCTGCCACAGCCTCCGCAGTCGACCGGCAGGACCAGTCCGGAGATCTCCCGCCACCACCCGCGCATGGCTCCACTGTGCAGGCGTCGCGGCAGCCCGGCCACCCCTGTGGACAACCGCCCGGCCAAACCCGGGACAACGCCCGTCCACCATCCCGTCTGCGGGCGTCAGCCCGGATAGACGAGTGCCGAACCTGCCTTCAGGACGGTCTGCCAGTTGTCTCCGGGCAGCAGTTTCACTATCCCGTCGCCGACCGTGTCCGCCATCAGCGGCAGCTGTTCGTCGTCCGCCGCGGCGATGGCCAGCACCTGGTTGACTCCGGGCAGCACGCCCGAGGAGGGTGTCGAACCGTCCGCCTGCACATAGCGGACCTGCTGCACCCCTCCCTGCTCCTTGCCGACCACCACGAGGCGGCTGCCGCCCGACCACGACATCGCGGTCACATCGGCCAGCTGCGGTGCGGCCTGCCGCAGATCCACCACCGAGACCTGCTCCTGGCTCTGCGTGCTCTGCCTCTCGATCCGGCCGATCTTCAGCGTCGTCGTCCCGTCGTCCCGCGTCAGCAGCAGTGCGATACGCACCCCGTCCGAGGACAGGCGCAGTGCCGTGATCCGGCCGCCGCCCAAGCTCGGCACGGTGACCTCCTGGGGCTTGCCCGTGCCGCCGGCCAGCCGCAGCAGCCGTGGGTCGCGGGGGTCGCGGTCGGCGACCCAGAGGTCGCCCCGGCCGTCCCAGCTGGGCGCCGTCAGCCGGTCCTTGGACTTGCCGGCCTTGCTCGTCACCACCGGGACGGGAAGCTCGCCGTCCGCGGCGATGGAGGAGACGTAGAGCGCGTCCCCGTGCTGCGAGAGCGCTGCCGCCGACTGCTCGTCCCGGGCCACGCCGACCGCGCTCACCCGCAGCGAGCCACTGCCGAACGGGCCGGCCACCGGCTCCGGCTCACCGCTGCCCCGGGTGCTCCCCGGAATGCGCTCCACGTGTCCCTTGCCATTGACGAAGTACTGGCTGTCGGGCCCGCCCGACGAACCGTCGGGGGCGTACTCCTCGGCCTGGTCCGCCCCCAGCACACAGAGCGCCGAACCGTCGGAACGCTGCAGCTCCACCTGCTCGACGCGTGCGGAGGTCAGGTCCCGGAGAGTGAAGAGCACCTGCGAGGCCATCATCCGGCAGGAGCGCTGCCCGACCCCGTCGGCCTTCTTGTCGAGCGGCACCTTCAGCACGTTGCGGTCGTCGGGAGTCAGGGACGTGACGCCCTTCCGCAGCCCGGTACCAGCGGGAAAGCGGGAGGCGACCACGGGCCGCAGCCAGTCGGTGGGGCCCCTCAGGAGGCTGCGGACGGCCTGCGTCACCGTGTCCATGCCGGTGGCCGGATCGGTCCGGTTACGGATGTAGACGGGGTCGGCGACCAGGGTGGACTGCGCCTCGGTCCGCCCGGTGGCGAAGTAGAACTTGTTGACGGAACGGTAGAGCCGCTTGAAGTCGGACTGCCCGAGTACCAGGCCGTCCGGCACGCTGCCGATGCGCCATTCGCTGCCGTCCGGACCCTTCTGCCGCACCAGGTGAAGGGTGCGGGAGTAGTCGGTCGGCGCGAGCGGCTGATAGGCGTTCTGGTCATCGACCGTTGCCACCTCCTCACCCGTAAGGGTGTAGGTGACCTCGTTGGTACTGCGGTCGCTCTCGTGGACCGGCCGGTCGCTCCGGTTCGGCGCCTTGGCCAGCACCGTGGTGAGCGCGCCCGGCTTCCAGCTGCTCGACGCCTTCTTCGTGAGGTACTGGCGCGTGGTCCTGAAATCGGAGTCGTCACTGGTCATCGACTCCAGGAAGCCGTCGACCACCTCGTTCGGAGTGGCGCCGTCACGCGGAGCGACTGCGTACACCTGCACCTGGGAGTCGCCGGGCTGCGAGGCGTCCACGGCCTTGACGTCCCCCGAGACGGGCATCGAGCCGCATGCGGACAGCAGCAGGACGCCGCACCCGAGCAGCACGGTCACCCCCGCCGCACGTCCACGGCCGTCCTGACGACGGTCAGTGACCACGAGTCGTGTCCTCCCGCCCCGGATCCTGCCCCGGAGAGTCGTTGTGACGGCCCGGCCGCGGCTCGGCGGGACGCGGCACCACACGCGCGCCGTTGCCCGGCAGGGCCGCCGGATGCACCGAAGCCGGTGCGGTCCGGGCCGGCATGGGTGCGCGGGCCGGTACGGGCAGCGCTGCCCGGTCCGTACCGGCCGGCTGCGAGGGCACCGCCACCAGCCGGTGATCGCTGCCCTGCGCGGGAGCAGCCGCGGCCCGCTCCCGGTTCTCACGGTTGCGCCGCGAGTCCTCGGGCTCCAGCGGTATCGGCGAACCACGCAGCGGTTCGTCCGCCGTACGCGGCAGCGTCAGCCGGAACTGCGAACCCCCACCGGGCTCGCCCCAGGCCTGCAGCCAGCCGCCGTGCAGCCGCGCGTCCTCGACGGCGATGGACAGTCCGAGGCCGGTGCCGCCCGTCGTACGGGCGCGGGCCGGGTCGGCCCGCCAGAAGCGGTTGAACACCCGGGTCGCCTCGCCGGGCTTCAGCCCCACGCCGTAGTCCCGGACGGCCACGGCGACCGCTCCGCCCGCCACTCCCATCCGCACCACGACATCGCGTCCCTCGCCGTGCTCGACGGCGTTGACGACCAGGTTGCGCAGGACCCTCTCGACCCGGCGCGCGTCGGCCTCGGCGATCACCGGCTGCTCGTCGCCGACCACCCGGATCAGAGTTCCCTTGCGCTCGGCCAGCGGCTCGGCGCCACCGATCACCCGTCGCACGACCTGCCGCAGATCGATCGGCTCCGCCTCCAGAGCCGCGGCTCCCGCGTCGAACCGGCTGATCTCCAGCAGATCGGACAACAGTGACTCGAAGCGGTCGAGCTGGTCCCCGAGCAGTTCCGCGGAACGCGCCGTGACCGGGTCGAAGTCGACGCGTGCCTCGTGAATCACATCGGCTGCCATCCGCACAGTCGTCAGCGGCGTCCGCAGCTCGTGCGAGACGTCCGAGACGAAGCGCCGCTGCATCCGGGAGAGCTCCTCCAGCTGCTGGATCTTCAGCTGAAGGTTCTGCGCCATCTTGTTGAAGGCCTCGCCGAGCCGGGCGATGTCGTCCTCGCCGGTGACCTTCATCCGCTCCTGGAGCCGGCCCGCCGAGAGCCGTTCGGCGATCCCCGCCGCCATGCGTACGGGAGTGACGACCTGGCGCACCACAAACCACGCGATGGCCCCGAGGAGCACGACCACGAACAGACCCGCGGTCGCCAGCGTGCCCCTGACCAGCGTCAGGGACTTCTCCTCCTGAGTCAGCGGGAAGACGTAGTAGAGCTGGTACGGATTGCGGTCGATGTCGTAGAGCCGCTTGCCCACGACCAGCCCGGGCTGCGATTCCTGCCCGTTCGCGTACTTGATCTGCGAGTACGTCTGGAACGCTCCCGGGCCCTTGTTCACCGACTCGCGCAGCTTCTGCGGAATACTCGCGGCCTCGACACTGCCCGAGCCGCGCGGCGCACGGGACCCTTCGTCGGCGCTGAGCGCCACCACGTTGAACGCGTTCTTCCCACCACTGGCGAGCTGATCGACGAGCTCGGTCCGCCAGGAGTTGTTGGCAGTCGTGCCATCTGCGGCGTCCCCGCCCTGCCCACCGGGGGTGAGCGGAGCGTTCGCCTTCTCCTGGGCGGCCGCGAACCCGCCGGCGGCCTGTGTCTGGGCAGCCTTGCCCTTCGCGTCCAGCAGGCCGTTGCGCACCTGCCCCATCACGACGAGGCCGAGCAGCAGCACCACACCGAGTGACATCAGCAGTGTGCCTGCGACGACCCGCAGCTGGAGGTTGCGCCGCCACAGCCGCACGGCGGGCAGAAGCGGACCCCGCACCCATCGCATCAGCAGCCGCGGCACCGGCCCGCCGGGCGCCCGGTCATGGAACAACCGGCCGCCCCGCAGGAAACGCCCGACCGGAGATGACGTGTGCCCTGAACCGGCAGCCCGCTCCGTACGGACTCCCGGCTCCCCGGGCTTCGGAGCAGTGCTACCCAGGGACATGTCAGCTCGGTCCGGCCTTGTAACCGACACCTCGGACGGTCACGACGATCTCCGGCCGCTCCGGGTCCTTCTCGACCTTGGAGCGGAGCCGCTGCACGTGCACATTCACCAGACGGGTGTCAGCGGCGTGGCGGTATCCCCAGACCTGCTCGAGGAGTACCTCACGGGTGAAGACCTGCCACGGCTTGCGGGCGAGCGCGACCAGCAGGTCGAACTCAAGCGGGGTCAGGGCAATGGACTGCCCGTCCCGCTTCACCGAGTGCCCGGCCACATCTATGACCAGGTCCCCGATGGTCAGCTGCTCCGGTGCCGGTTCCTCGGACCTGCGCAAACGTGCCCTGATCCGGGCAACCAACTCCTTAGGTTTGAACGGCTTGACGATGTAGTCGTCGGCCCCGGACTCCAGGCCCACCACCACGTCAACCGTGTCGCTCTTGGCAGTGAGCATGACGATCGGCACACCGGACTCGGCCCTGATCAACCTGCAGACCTCGATGCCGTCCCTACCGGGCAGCATGAGATCCAGCAGAACCAGGTCCGGCTTTGCCTCACGAAATGCAGCAAGTGCCTTGTCGCCGTCCGCTACGAACGACGGCTCGAACCCCTCACCACGCAGCACAATCCCGAGCATCTCGGCCAGTGCAGTGTCGTCGTCGACGACAAGGACGCGTCCCTTCATAATCGACATCATCCCATTAGCTAATCGTTACCTGCGATGACCTGGCACACAGCTCTGCCAGTCCGACCCCTGTGACCGGGGAGATTACGCCCTCCTCCGTGACGATCGCCGTGACCAGCTCCGGCGGTGTGATGTCGAACGCGGGGTTGTACGCCGGTGTTCCCACCGGGGCCACGAGCACTCCGGCACCTCTTCCGTCGACCCTCAGCTGCGGCGATGTGAGCTCGGTCACTTCGCTCGCCGGCCGCTGCTCCACCGTGATGGACGCCCCGTCCGCGGTGTGCAGATCCACGGTCGTGGTCGGTGCCACCACGATGAACGGTACGTGGTGATACTTCGCGAGCACCGCGAGCGGATAGCTCCCCACCTTGTTGGCCACCGATCCGTCCGCAGAGATGCGGTCCGCCCCGATGAGCACGGCGTCCACCTCTCCCGCGGCGAACAGCGATCCTGCGGCATTGTCCGTGAGCAAGCGGTACGGCATGCCGTTGCGCGCCGCCTCGTACGCGGTCAGCCGGGCGCCCTGCAGCAGCGGGCGGGTCTCGTCCACCCACAGCCGCCTGAGCCTGCCCGCCCGGTGCGCCCCGAGCGCGACCGCGAAAGCCGTTCCCTCGCCCCCGGAGACCAGGGCCCCGGTGTTGCAGTGGGTCAGCAACCGGTGACCGCCACCGGGAAGCAGCTCATTCAGGAGAGCAAGCCCGAACCGGGCCATGTGCCCGCTGGCCACGGCGTCCTCCCGGTGCAGCGCCCGGGCCTCGTCCAGGGCCACCGCCGCCGCCTGCTCCGCACCGGCGCCCTTCTCGACGGCCGCCCAGTAGGCCGCGGCGGCACGCCGAACGCCGTACCCGAGGTTCACCGCGGTGGGCCGCGCCTGCTCCAGCAGGCCCGCGGCCTCCGCCACGTCGTATCCCCGCACGGCGGCGAGAGCCACCCCGTAGGCGCCAGCGATGCCCAGCAGGGGCGCTCCGCGCACCGCCAGCGTCCGGATCGCCTCCACCAGCGCGGGAACGTCGGTACACGCCAGTTCGGCCTCCTCTGCCGGCAGCCTCGTCTGGTCGAGAAGCACCAGCACAGGACCTTCCGGAGGCTCGTCCCAGCGAAGTACGGGAAGCGCGGCAGGCTCAAAGCCCACCGGCGATTGCGCGTCCTGATCAGCCATCCGTCCAGTCTGCCCCGTGAGCCGCCCGAGCATGAAGGAACGAAGGAGATACAGGGCCAGGCCCGGACGGGGCAAACGCGTGGCACGATGGCTGCCAACCTGACGCCCCGATGCGCGGACAGGACCGTGAAGGAGCGAGAATGAACGACACTCCGGGCTGGGCCTCGCCCGGATCTGCCCCCTCCGACGGCCAGGAGGCAGGCGCCCCCCGCCCCTCGGACGGCCAGGAGGCCGGCGTCCCCCGCCCCTCCGAGCCCGTCGACGGCAGCGGGTCTGCGGGAAACTGGTCTTCCACGCAGCCGCCCGCAGGGCAGTGGTCCCCGCCGAGCACTTCCGGCACCGGCCCCGGCACGCCGCCCCCCTACCCTGGTTGGGGCGTTCCCCCGCAGGGCCCCGGGTGGGGACGCCCACCGGCTGCGGCCAAGCCCGGCGTCATCCCCCTCCGGCCTCTGGGTATCGGCGAGATCCTGGACGGTGCCGTATCCACCATGCGTGCGCACTGGCGCACGGTCCTCGGCATCTCTCTCGCCGTCTCCGTGGTCGCCCAGATCGCCGACCTGCTCGTGCAGCGGTATCTGCTGCCCGACCCCCCGTCGATCGACCGGAACGCCACGGGCTCGGAGGCCCTGCGCCAGGCCACCGATTCGCTCCGCTCCAGCCTGCTGAACACCGCCCCGCCCCTGCTCATCTCGATGCTCGCCACGATCTTCATCACCGCGGTACTGACCGTGGTGATCAGCCGCTCGGTGCTGGGCCGCCCTGTCACGCTCTCCGACGCCTGGGCAGAGGCCCGACCCCGGCTGTTCCCGCTCCTGGGCCTGACCCTCCTGCTGACCCTGATGGCCGCGGCCATCATGGCGGTAGGAATCCTCCCGGGCTTCCTGATCGGCGGCACAGCAGGGGTCGGCCTCTCCTTCATCGGACTGCTCGCCGCAGGTGGTGTGCTCCTCTGGCTCCTGGTCCGTTTCTGGCTCGCCTCCCCGGCACTGATGCTGGAACGGCAGTCGATCACCGCATCCATGCGGCGTTCCGCCAAACTGGTCCGCGGGGCCTGGTGGCGAACGTTCGGCGTCCTCGCGCTCACCTCGCTGCTGACGCTCATCGTGACGTTGGTGATCGGCATCCCGTTCGGCCTCATCGCGATGGCCGTGGACGACGGCGGCCTGAGCTCCTTCCTCACCGAAGGAGCCACCAGTTTCGGCTGGCCGTTCCTGATCGTCTCCGCCATCGGTGACGTGGTCGTCGCGACGATCATCTATCCGCTGTCCGCCGGCGTCACCGCCCTTCTCTACGTGGACCAGCGCATCCGACGCGAGGCACTCGACCTCGACCTCGCCCGGGCAGCCGGCCTGCCGGGTTACGACAACAGGAGCTGACACCGTGTCGGGGGCGGGTGGCACAACGGCAGCGGCGGCAGAGCTGCTGATCCGGTCGAGCGGCGACATACCCGTGGACATTCCACGGGTGCCCGCCCGCGAGGCCGCACGGCACGAATTGTCCGAACCGATGTACCACGAGAACGATCCGAACCCGCTCCAGCGCGCTCTGGACCACCTGTGGAGCTGGGTAGGCGACCTCCTCTCGTCCGCCTCCGACGCCGCCCCGGGCGGGCCTGCGGGACTGGTCGTACTCGTGCTGATCGTCATCGCTCTGACCGCCGCGCTCCTGTGGCGTCTGGGCACCCCGCAGCGCAGCGCGCTCATCACGGAAGCCCTCTTCGAGAGCGGCCCCCGCAGCTCTCCGGAACACCGCGCCACGGCCGAGGCCAACGCCGCCGCCGGCCGGTGGAGCCAAGCCGTCCAGGAGCGGATGCGCGCCATCGTCCGTTCCCTGGAGGAACGCACCCTGCTCGACGCCCGCCCCGGACGCACCGCCGACGAAGCCGCAGCCGAAGCGGGCAGCACACTTCCTGCCCACGCCGCACGGCTCCGGGCTGCAGCCCAGGTGTTCGACGACGTCACATACGGCGGGCGTTCTGCCGACCGGCAGGCGTATCTGACCGTGCTCGCCCTGGACCTCGACCTCGAGTCCGCTACACCGCAACTGTCCGGCATGCTCCCGGGGGCTGCCGAATGACCACGGCCACCACTCGCCCCACGTCCACCTCTCCCACTCCGCGCCAGGTCTGGATCCGCACGCGCGGGCTCCTGCTCGCCCTCCTCGTGCTCGCCGCCGCGGGCATCGCCCTGGCGGCCGCCCGCTCCGGAGACCAGCACGGCCGGCTCGACCCCCGTTCCGCAGACCGATACGGCAGCAGGGCCGTGGCCGAACTCCTCAAGGATCGTGGCGTTTCCGTCCGCGTCGTCACCACGCTCCAGGCCGCCACGTCCGCCGCCGGCCCCGACGCCACGCTGCTCGTTGCCGCCCCCAATCTTCTGACACAGTCTCAGCGGAGCACCCTCCACGCGATGACCACAGATGCGGGCGGCCGGACGGTGCTCCTCGCCCCGGGCCCGGCATCGGTCGGCACGTTGGCCCCCGGTGTCCACGTCGAGTCCTCCGCACCGGTCTCCACACGGGCCCCGCAGTGTTCCCTGGCTGCCGCGCGCCAGGCCGGCGACGCCGATACAGGGGGCTTCCGCTACACATCGGACGACCTCGAAGCCCTCGCTTGCTACCCGGCCGGCGGCCTTCCCACTCTGCTCATGGTGGAGCAACCGGCATCGGGTGACACCGCCCTGCTCGGCTCCCCCGACCTCCTCTACAACGACCGTCTGGACAAGGCGGGCAACGCCTCTCTGGCCCTTCAACTCCTCGGCTCGCGCCCGCATCTGATCTGGTACCTCCCCTCACTCAGTGATCCCTCCGCCGCGGACAGAGACGGGGGCAAGGACACCAGCACGGACCGCGACAGCGCGGAAAGCGAAAGCAGCTTCATCGATCTCATCCCCTCGGGCTGGCTCTGGGGGGCCCTGCAACTCGCCCTCGCCGCCGTACTTGCCGCCATCTGGCGTGCCCGGCGCCTGGGTCCCGTAGTCGCCGAACAGCTGCCCGTGGCCATCCGCGCCTCCGAATCCACGGAGGGCCGCGCCCGCCTCCAGCGCAAAGCCAACGCCCGCGACCGGGCCGCCGACGCGCTGCGCAGCGCCACTCGTACCCGCATCGCTCCCCTTGTCGGCGTCTCCCCGCGCGACGCGCACTCCCCCGCGACACTCCTCCCCGCCGTGTCCGCGCGCCGCAACCCTGGCGACACCGGCCTCCACCAACTGCTCTTCGGTTCGGCCCCCTCCGACGACAGTGCTCTCGTCCTTCTGGCAGACCAACTCGACACCCTCGAAAGAGAGGTCCGTACCTCATGAGCGCCCCGCCCTCCATTCCCGCCGGGACAACCGGGACAACCGGGACCGTCAGCAGCGACGCCGCGGCCCGTGCCTCCCTGGAAGCGCTGCGCTCCGAGATCGCCAAGGCCGTGGTCGGCCAGGACGCGGCGGTCACCGGGCTCGTCGTCGCGCTGCTCTGCCGTGGCCATGTCCTGCTCGAAGGCGTCCCTGGCGTGGCCAAGACCCTCCTGGTCAGGGCGCTCGCAGCGTCGCTCGAACTCGGCACCAAGCGTGTCCAGTTCACCCCCGACCTGATGCCCAGTGACGTCACTGGCTCACTCGTCTACGACGCCCGCACCGCCGAGTTCTCCTTCCAGCCCGGGCCGGTGTTCACCAACCTCCTGCTCGCCGACGAGATCAACCGGACCCCTCCCAAGACGCAGTCCTCCCTTCTGGAGGCCATGGAAGAACGCCAGGTCACCGTCGACGGAATCCCGCGCCCCCTGCCGGACCCGTTCCTCGTCGCGGCCACCCAGAACCCAGTGGAGTACGAGGGCACATACCCTCTCCCTGAAGCCCAGTTGGACCGGTTCCTACTCAAACTCACCGTCCCACTGCCGACCCGCGACGACGAGATCAACGTCCTGACCCGGCACGCCGACGGCTTCAACCCTCGCGACCTGCAGGCGGCGGGTATACGCCCGGTCGCAGGGCCGGCCGATCTGGAGGCGGCACGCACCGCTGTCGCCCGGACCACCGTCTCACCTGAGATCGCTGGCTACGTCGTAGATATCTGTCGTGCCACGCGCGAATCCCCCTCGCTCGCCCTCGGTGTCTCGCCCCGAGGTGCCACAGCTCTTCTGTCCACTGCCCGGGCCTGGGCCTGGCTGACCGGCCGCGACTACGTCACCCCCGATGACGTCAAAGCCCTCGCGCTCCCCACGCTCCGGCACCGCATCCAGCTGCGGCCCGAGGCGGAGATGGAGGGAGTCACCCCGGACTCCGTCATCACCGCGGTCCTCGCCCACGTCCCCGTACCCCGTTGAGGCGGTAGATGGTGGCCCTTACCGGACGCACTGCTCTGCTCGCCGCTCTGGGGTCACTCCCTGTAGGCATTCTGGCCCCGAGCTGGACGGGCATGCTCGCGGTCAACGCCCCGCTCTCTCTAGCCATTCTGTGCGACTACGCCCTGGCAGCGCCAGTGCGTCCGCTTCAGTTCACTCGATCCGGCGATACAAGCGTTCGACTCGGTGACGGCGCCGAGGTGCAACTCACCGTAGTCAATCCTTCCCGCCGTCGCCTGCGGGCACACCTCCGTGACGCATGGCCCCCCAGCAGCTGGCTCCCGGGCACGGACCAGACCGCGTCCCGCCACAAACTGGATGTCCCGCCCGGTGAGCGTCGCCGTGTCACCACACTTCTGCGCCCCACCCGCCGCGGCGACCGCCAGGCCGAGCAGATCACCGTCCGGTCCTATGGCCCGCTGGGGCTCGCGGCACGCCAGGGCAGTCATCATGCCCCGTGGAAAGTACGTGTCCTGCCACCCTTCACGAGTCGCAAGCACCTACCGTCCCGCCTCGCCAGGCTGCGCGAACTCGACGGCCGCACAAGTGTCCTCACCCGGGGCGAGGGCACGGAATTCGACAGCCTGCGCCCCTACGTTCCCGGAGATGACACCCGCTCGATCGACTGGAGGGCCACCGCACGCCAGTCCGCAGTGGCTGTACGGACCTGGCGCCCCGAGCGCGACCGTCACCTCCTCATCGTCCTCGATACCGGCCGAACGTCGGCGGGCCGCGTCGGCGATGTCCCCCGTCTCGACGCGTCGATGGACGCGGCACTGCTCCTCACCGCCCTTGCCACCCGCGCCGGCGACCGTGTGGATCTCCTCGCCTACGACCGTCGTGTACGTGCCCAGGTCCGGGGCCGGGCCGCGGGAGACATCCTGTCGGCGATGGTCGACGCCATGGCGCCGCTGGAACCGGAACTGGTGGAAACCGACGCACGCGGTCTGAGCGCCGCCGCACTGGCCAACGCTCCACGACGCTCTTTGATCGTGCTCCTGACCAGCCTTGACGCAGCGCCTGTCGAAGAGGGCCTGCTGCGCGTCCTTCCGCGTCTCACTCAGCGACACACCGTGCTGCTGGCGGCCGTGAGAGACCCGCACGTCGAGGACATGGCAGGCGCGAGAGGATCAGTGGACGCGATCTACGAGGCCGCCGCCGGAGCCCAGGCTCAGGCTCGTCGGCGTCGGACTGCGGATCAGCTCCAGCGTCATGGCGTGGTCGTCGTGGACGCCACCCCCGACAACCTCGCGCCGGCCCTCGCGGATGCCTATTTGGCTCTCAAGGCAGCGGGGCGACTGTAGCGTCACCGGCAGGCCGGCCCCCAAACGAATCAGCGGGCACACCAAGATGTGTCAGGTCGTGCCCGCTGACATCCGTCCGTTCCGGTTCGTTCTGGTCCGGAACGCAGAAAAGCCCCGTGCCACAAGGGCACGGGGCTTAACTATCAAAAGGAGTTCGGCGGCGTCCTACTCTCCCACAGGGTCCCCCCTGCAGTACCATCGGCGCTGAAAGGCTTAGCTTCCGGGTTCGGAATGTAACCGGGCGTTTCCCTAACGCAATGACCACCGAAACACTATGAAATTAACCAACACCGGAACAAAACACGGCCGTTCGTTATTTCAGAACTAACACAGTGGACGCGAGCAACTGAGGACAAGCCCTCGGCCTATTAGTACCAGTCAGCTCCACCCGTTACCGGGCTTCCACATCTGGCCTATCAAC